>NZ_PIZU01000035.1 GCF_002838065.1 Mycobacterium hubeiense
TCAAGCCCCACATTTCGCAACAGCCCGTGAGCGCGACCCGCTGCGCCGAAATCGCAGAGGATGGGGTGGTGCAGACCCGGTCCGGTGCAGAGATCGTCGTCGACGGCGACGTCGTCTACAAACTGCACCGGCCGGGCACCGACCCGCGGGCATTGCGGGTGCGGCTGTGGGTCGCGTCGCATGTGGGTTGCCTCTTGTCGCCGCTGAGCGTCGACCCCGACCCCGTCGGCGTGCGGTGGCGGACCCGCTGGCCGAAGGTAAAAACCGTGGTGCCGCAACCAGATCACCTGCCATGGGCGGAGTCTGCGCGGCTGCTGGCCAGCCTGCACCGCGAATCTGTACCGCGACGCATGCCGCCGCACGGTTGGCCGCAGCGGCTGCGCCGCGCCGTCGACAGTTTGCGAAGTGGTGACCCGGTCGTTCGGCGCGCGGCTGCCGGATTGCCGGACGCGGTCTGGCGGGCGGGATCGCCGGACCGGCCGACGACGCTGGTGCATGGCGATTGGCATCTCGGCCAGCTCGGCCGCACGTCAGCGCAGGCCCCGTGGGTGCTCATCGACATCGATGACTTCGGCGTCGGCGACCCTGCCTGGGACCTGGCCCGCCCGGCCGGTTTATGGGCGGCGGGGCTCATTCCCGACGAGGACTGGACGACGTTCCTCGACGCGTATCGCGATGCCGGAGGCGTGGCGCTGCCGGAGGGTGACCCGTGGCCGGTGTTGGAGCCGTTCGCCCGAGCGGCCGTCGTGCATGCCGCCGCCAGCGAGCCGACCGACGAGATGTTGCTGGCGGCGTGCGCGCGGATGCCTTAGCGTTGCCCCGCGAAATTGCATTCCGGCAGGCCCGTACTCGAACTTTCCCTACCTCGATGCAATCTCGCGGCCGGGCTCAGCTGGAGAAGAACAGCCGGCCGAAGCCCTGCTTGCGGTAGTACTTGTTGCCGCGATGCCCCCAGCCGGGCCCATAGCCGTAGCCGGGCTGTGCGGGCGGGGGCGGCGGCGGTGCCGCCTGGACGAACCGGTTCTCCATCTGCGTGAGCGCTTCGAGCTCACCGAAATCCAGGAAGATGCCGCGGCAGGTGTCGCATTGCTCGAGGTGGACGCCCATGCGCTCGTAAGTCTTCATCACACCGGCGCACTTCGGACACAGCAGCGTGTTTCCGCCGCCGTGCGACGGAGCGGACTTCGGGGGTTCGTATGGCGGGATGCTCATGTCTGCATAACGGGCGAACCGCCGGCAAAGTGCCGCGGCGATAGTGTTGGCCCATGCCGACCGAGGAAACGGTGTCGATTCTCGGCGAGGACGAGAGCTGGCGACTGCTCTCGAGCGTGGCGATCGGCCGGTTCGTCACCGCGATCGGCACCCGGCTCGAGATCTTCCCGGTCAATTTCGTGGTGCAACGCCGCAGCGTGTTGTTCCGGACCGCGCCGGGCACCAAACTGGCTGCGTCGCTGATGAGCGATCATGTGCTTTTTGAAGCCGATGACCACAATCTCATCAGCGGCTGGAGCGTGATCGTGCGCGGCACCGCAGAACTGCTGCACACGCCCAACGAAATTGCCGACGCCGAGCGTGCGCAGCTGCTGCCGTGGACGGCCCACGAGAAGCCGCACTATGTGCGGATCACGGCGATGGAGATCTCCGGTCGCTACTTCGTGTTCGGCACTGCGCCGCAGTGACTCCTCGAAACCGACGCTATAGCTGTGAAACATGGGCTCACAGCAGCCATTTCGTCGATTTCGAGCGCGCAGGGAGCAGGCGCTACACCCAGTACGGCACTCGCGCCCGGTACTGCCGCATGGCAAAGGCGGCCAGTATCCACCCGATCGCCGTCAGCACCAGCACCACAACCCAGTGCCGTAACTCCTGGTCGGCGCCCAACAAGGGCGCCCGCACGATGTCGAGGTAGTGCAGCAACGGGTTGAGCTCGACGATCTTCGCGTACGAGCCCGCGCCCTGCTGCTGCAGCGTCGCCTCGTTCCAGATGATCGGCGTCATGAAGAACAGCAGCTGCACCACCGACGCCAGCAGCGGGCCGATGTCGCGGTAGCGCGTCGCGAGGATCCCGAAGCACAGCGACACCCACACGCAGTTGAGTACCAGCAGCCCCAGCGCCGGGATGACCGCCAGGTCGGTCCACTTCCATGGCTTGGGATAGATCATCGCGATGATCACGAAGATGATGATGTTGTGCGCGAACAGGATCATCTGCCGCCACACCAGCCGATAGACGTGCACACTCAACGGCGTCGGCAGTTGCTTGATCAAACCCTCGTTCGCGACGAACACGTCGGCACCCTCGAGAATGGCCGCGTTGATCAAATTCCAGACGATCAGCCCGAGCGTGACGTACGGCAGATGCTCTTCCAGCGGAAGCTTGAACAGCTTCGAGTACAGCAGCCCCATCGCGACCGCCGTCGCACCCGTCGCGATGGTGATCCAGAACGGACCCAACACTGACCTGCGGTACCGCTGCTTGATGTCCTGCCACCCCAGATGCAGCCACAGCTCGCGCTTGCCGAACCCGTCGACCAGATCACGCCAGGCCCGGCCCATCGTCCGCGACTGCGCGGCGGCGTCGGTGAACGTCACGAGGGCCTCCCGAACTTCTCCTCACGGCCCAACCGCCGCAACCGAATCCACTCACGCAGGCCCGCGGGATCACGCTGTGACACCAGGAAGTACCAACCGAAGCGCAGCCACTCCTGCGGCAGCAGCTTGCGTAAACCTGGCTGCGACAACAGATATCCGCGATTGCGGTACGTGAAGAACCGCTTGGTGGCGTCGTCGGGATACTGCGTGTGCATCCGGCCGCCCAGAATCGGTTTGAACTCGGCGGTGCCACACGGATGCAAATACGTTGCCGTCAAACAAGTTCCGAACGGCAGGCCGGAGCGTACCAGCCGCCGGTGCAACTCCACCTCGTCGCCTCGGACGAACAACCGCAGATCCGGCACCCCCACCGCCTCCACCGTCGAGGCCCGAAACAGCGCCCCGTTGAACAATGACGCGATGCCCGGCAATAGATCGCCAGAGCCTTCGGTGCGTAACTCCGAAACATGCCGCCGCCACACCAGGCCTCGCCGCAGCGGGAACGCCAGCCGCTGCGGATCGTCGAGATTGCACACCATCGGCGACACCTCGGCCAATCCGTGGCGCAAAGCGCACTCCAGCAGGGTGGCCAGCGTGTCCGGCCCGCCTGGGCGACCGTCGTCGTCGGCGAGCCACAACCAGTCCGCACCCAGCGCCAGCGCGTGCAGCATCCCCAACGCGAAACCGCCTGCGCCACCCAGGTTTCGGCGTGAGCCGAGGTACGTCGTCGGCACGGGTTGGCTGCCCACCAGCTCGGCGACGCGAGAGTCGTTGTCGTTGTCGACGACGATCAGGTGGTCCGGCCGGCGGGACTGGCTCACCACCGCGTCCAGCGACTTGGCCAGTTCATCGGGACGCCGATGCGTGACGACGACCGCGTAGACAGACTCAGGCATTGGTGCCCGTCGCCGACCAATCGCCTCGGTGCTCCTCTGTCGGCGACCAGTCGCCTCGGTGCTCCTCGAGCACCTCCCGCACGTGACGCGCGGCCTCTTCACCTTCGTAGGCCCGCACGACCTCCTCGATACCGCCGGTCATCTTGATGGTGCCGTGGTCGATCCACATCGCCGTCTTACACAGCCGCGCCAGGAATTCGTTTGAGTGACTTGCGAATACCAAGATGCCGGACCGCTCGACCAGGCTCTGCAACCGCGACTGCGCCTTCTTCAAGAAGTCGGCGTCCACCGCCCCGATGCCCTCGTCGAGCAGCAGGATCTCAGGGTCGATGCTGGTGACCACGCCCATCGCCAGCCGAACCCGCATGCCGGTGGAGTAGGTGCGCAATGGCATCGACAGGTACTCGCCGAGCTCGGTGAACTCGGCGATCTCATCGACCTTGGCCAGCATCTGTTTGCGCGTCTGTCCGAGGAAAAGCCCACGGATGATGATGTTTTCGAAGCCGGAGATCTCCGGGTCCATACCGACGCCGAGGTCGAACACCGGCGCCACCCGGCCCGTTACGGTGGCCGAGCCGCGGGTCGGTTCGTAGATGCCCGACAGCAGCCGCAGCAGCGTCGACTTGCCCGCCCCGTTGTGCCCGACGAGGCCGACCCGGTCGCCCAGCTCCAGCGACATGGTGATGTCGCGCAGCGCCTCGATGACGACGACGTTGGACGCGTTGCGCCCAATCGCCCCGCCGGCCTTGCCGAGGAACGCCTTCTTCAACGAGCGCGTCTTGGCGTCGAAGATGGGAAATTCCACCCACGCGTTGTGCGTCTCGATGTGCGGAGCGACCACGGGTGACCTACAGGTACTGCCCGGTGCCGGGGTGCGCGGGGCCGCGCTGACCGGGCGCGACCGTGCCGGGCGGGAGCTGGCGCATCTGCTCCAACTGGGCGCGGGCGGCCATCTGCTGGGCGAACAGCGCGGTCTGGATGCCGTGGAACAACCCCTCCAGCCAGCCGACCAGCTGGGCCTGCGCGATTCGCAGCTCCGCGTCCGACGGCACGGCGTCATCAGTGAATGGCAGCGTCAGGCGCTCGAGTTCCTCGCGCAGTTCGGGTGCCAGCCCGTCCTCGAGTTCACGGATGCTGGTCTTGTGGATATCGCGCAGCCGATTGCGCGAGGCGTCGTCCAGCGGCGCCGCACGCACTTCTTCCAGCAGCTGCTTGATCATCGTGCCGATGCGCATCACCTTCGCCGGCTGTTCGATGAGGTCGGTCAGCGACTTATCGTCGGATTCCTCCTCAGCCGTGCTGCGGCCGTTGCCGCCGATGATCTCGATGTTGTCGTCGTCTGTGTTTGCAGTCATCCCTCTTACGTTTCCTCGCGCCACCTATATATGCGGGCTTCGCCGTTGTCGAAGATTTTTTCCCACGACCGCGACGTCTCTAGCGACACTAGTCCGTCGGGCATCGCGAACCCGCGGACCACCGGTGTGCTGGTCAGCACGTAGCGGATACCGAGTGCTCGCACGGCCTCGGCGACGCGTGGGTCGTGATCTGCGTCGTCGGCGTACGCCCAGAAGATAAACCGGTGATAGCCGGGCCCCTGCTGGACGGGGTAGTCGTAGTGCGTCCACAGCGGGTGCAGCCCTGCGACCGCATACATCCATGCGGTGCCGTCGGTGTTTGCGTCGCCGATGATCGTGTTGCGCGCATCGGGCAAGGTGGCCAAATACGCGAACGCCTCCAGATCCTTGTCGTCGACCATCACCGAGTCGTACTTCTCGCCGAAAAGGAACTCGTGCCGCGGCAGGTAGAGCAGTGCGGCGCCGACGCTGACCGTCACCAGCGCCGCGGTCGTCACCACCCGCCACCGTCCCACCACCGCCCCCACCACCGTGAACACGGCGATCCCCGCCGCGGCGGTGAGCAGCAGCGTCACCACCGCCGAGAGCCTGCGCGGATCGCTGTAGAACAGGTCGCTGAACAGTCCGGTGAGTGTCCCAATAGGCCCGCCGAACGGCGCGGACGAATGCACGATCGCCACCACCAGCAGCAGCCACACCGCCAGCGGCCACCAGATCCGCTTCACCACGAGGATTACCGCGCCGACCGCGGCGGCGGCGAGGAGCACCCACTGAATCGGGAAGTCGTTGAGGTGACGGGTGTGCTGCAGCACGGCGTCGAGCAGGCCGCGCTTTTTGCCCTCATGGGTGACAAACGAGTGCCCGGCGATGATCTCGGCCTGCCGCAGCACGCCGACGAACTGCGGTAGCAGCAGCGCCGCCGTGGGCAAGCCGACGGCGAGCAGGACCGTGAAATCGGCCAGCCGTCCCCGGACGGGACGCCACAGCGCGTCGCACAACCACCACGCCGCGATGAACACCACCGTCACCACGCCGCCGGTGATGTGCACCGAGAACACCCCGAACAGGGCCAGCACCGCCAGTGGAATGCGGTCGCGATGGCGCAGCGTGGAAGCGGTCAGCACCAAGGTCGGCACCGCCATGCCGTAGGCGGTCAGGTTCGGCATGGATGCGGTGTCGAACTCGACGTAGGGGATCGCCGTGAACGACGCCGACAGCGCTGCCGCGGTGGCCGCTGCGCCGGCCGCGCGCCACTCATCGGAGGGCACGAGCGAAGCGACCGGGGAAGCGTCATCGGTGCGGCTGCGCAGCAGATGCCAGGTCAGCGTGGCGGCGCTCACGGGGAACAGCCAAACCGCCGCCGCGACCGAGCTGACGGTGTATGTGGTGGTGGGCGCCGCCCCGGTCAACTGACTGAGCACCGCGGCGAGCGCATGAAACGTGGACGGATAGAACAGCGCCTCGCGGGTCTCGACGTTGCGGAGCTCGCCCATATGGGTTGGGGAGGCCTGGCCGGTTTCGAGGATGAACCGGACGGTGTTGGCGTGCCAGACCGAATCCCACGTACTCGGGATCGACTGCCAATCCGGGATGCCCCGTATCGCCGCCAG
Source organism: Mycobacterium hubeiense (assembly GCF_002838065.1). Taxonomy (GTDB): domain Bacteria; phylum Actinomycetota; class Actinomycetes; order Mycobacteriales; family Mycobacteriaceae; genus Mycobacterium; species Mycobacterium hubeiense. Next base: position 6,454 of record NZ_PIZU01000035.1, read on the forward strand.
CAGGATCAGGCCCGCGCCCAACACGACACCGGCGGCCACCGCAATAGCGGGCGGGGTCGCGATGGCACGCCGCTCCGCGTCCGGATCGCGGTAGCGGGCCAGCACTCTCCGCAAACCCAATGCGCCCAAAAACACTAGGGCGACAGCAAACAACGCCGTCCACGCATTCCAGGGAATTCCGAGTGCACCGAACGGCACGATGGCCAACGCGACGACCCCGTAGGTCAAGGCTGGACCGACGGCCACTGCGGCGGGCCACGGTAGCCGAGCAGTGCGTGCGACGATTGCTCCCGGGACCACCAGCAACAACAGTGCAATTAGCACCCCGAAGCCCAAGCCCACTGGACTAGTATGGCTGCCCAGGTGACCCGGTCCGAGCACCGCGTCCGCAGCGAAAACGCGAGGTCGGGTACCGGCAAAATTCGTGTCGGTTTACGGAATTCACGGACGCTCTAAGGTGGCTGGCATGGCATACGACGTCGCCCGGGTGCGTGGATTGCACCCGTCACTGGGCGATGGCTGGGTGCACTTCGATGCGCAAAACGGCATGCTCTTGCCAGAGTCGGTAGCAACAACGGTATCCACCGCGTTCCGCGGGTCGATGTCCACCACCGTTGGCCCGCACCCGTCGGCGCGACGTAGCGCCACGGTGCTGAGCGCGGCCCGCCAGGCGGTGGCGGATCTGGTCAATGCCGATCCGGCGGGGGTGGTGCTCGGTGCGGATCGCGCGGTGCTGTTGACGTCGCTGGCCGACGCGTCGTCGTCGCGGGTGGGCCTCGGTTACGAACTCGTGGTCACCCGGCTGGACGACGAGGCGAACATCGCGCCGTGGCTGCGCGCCGCGAATCGCTATGGCGCCAAAGTGAAGTGGGCCGAAGTCGACATTGAAACCGGCGAACTGCCGGCTTGGCAGTGGGAAGGCCTCATCACGCAGCCCACTCGGTTGGTGGCGATCGCCTCGGCCTCCTCGACGTTGGGCACGCTGACCGATCTGCGGGTGGTGTCCAAGATGGTGCACGATGTCGGCGGGCTGGTGGTGGTGGACCATTCGGCGGCCGCACCGTACCGGCTGATCGACATCGACGAGATCGACGCCGACGTGGTGGCGCTGAACGCGATTGCGTGGGGCGGCCCGCCGATCGGGGCGCTGGTGTTCCGGGACCCGGCGATGATCGACTCGTTCAGCTCGGTTTCGCTGAACCCGCACGCCACCGGGCCTGCGCGGCTGGAAATCGGCGTGCATCAGTTCGGATTGCTCGCCGGCGTGGTGGCCAGCGTCGAGTATCTGGCCTCGCTCGACGAGTCGGCGTCGGGAACCCGGCGCGAAAGGCTTTCGCTGTCAATGCAATCGGCGGAGTCGTACCTGAACCGGTTGTTCGACTACCTGTTGGTGTCGTTGCGGTCGCTGCCCCTGGTCATGGTGATCGGCCGGCCCGAGGCGCGAATTCCCGTGCTGTCCTTCGTCGTTCGCGAAGTGCCCGCCGAGCGGGTGGTGCAGCGGCTGGCCGACAACGGCATTCTGGCGATCTCCAACGCCAGTTCCCGGGTCCTCGACGTCATCGGCGTCAACGACATCGGCGGCGCGGTCACCGTGGGCCTGGCCCACTACACCACGATGTCGGAAGTGGACCAGCTCGTGCGTGCGCTGGCATCGCTGGGCTGACGCTAATCCCTCACGCGCAGAAGCACTTTCCCCGAGACATCGCCTGAGGCCAAAAGCTCGTGGGCGGCCTGCGCCTGCTGAATGGGGAACTCCGCGCCGATGACCGGGCGCACCTGACCGTCGGCGATCAGCGGCCACACATTGTCGACGACCGCCGCGGCGATCTCGCTCTTGCCGCCGGGGCCGCTGACCGGCCGGCCGCGCAGCGCCGTGCCGATCACCGCCGCGCGCTTGGCGATGAGCTTGCCCAGATTGAGCTCGCCCTTGACGCCGCCCTGCATGCCGATGACGACGATGCGACCGTCCGGTGCCAGAGCATCGATATTGCGGTCCAGGTAGGAGGCTCCCATGATGTCGAGGATCACGTCGGCGCCGCCCTCGGCGCGTACCCGCTCCACGAAGTCCTCGTCGCGGTACGCGATGGTGATCTCGGCTCCGAGCTCCGCGCAGAGCTCCAGCTTGGTCGGCGAGCCCGCCGTGACCGCGACCCGGGCGCCGAGGGCGCGGGCGACCTGGATGGCGTGCGTGCCGACGCCGCTGGCGCCGCCGTGGATCAACACCAGCTCACCGGGCGCCAAGTGCGCCGTCATCACCAGGTTGGACCACACCGTGCAGGACACCTCCGGCAGCCCCGCGGCGTGATGCAGGTCGACGGTGTCGGGGATCGGCATGACCTGGCCGGCGGGCACCGCAACGTACTCGGCGTAGCCGCCGCCGGCCAGCAGGGCGCAGACAGGTTGCCCGACGGACCACGCCTCTACGCCGTCGCCGAGCCCGGCGATCGTCCCGGAAACCTCGAGTCCGATGATGTCGCTGGCACCCGGCGGAGGGGGATACTTACCGGCCGCTTGCAGCAGGTCCGCACGGTTGACGCCGGCGGCGCTGACCTTGATGAGCACCTCTCCGGGGTGCGGTACGACGTCGGAAATTTCCCGCCAGGTCAATTTATTCGGGCCCTCAGCCAAGATCGCATGCATTCAAATAACGCTAGTACGCTGCGAAGACTCGGCCAATTTTCGCCCCTGAGCAATCATCGCATGCGACCATTGGCCGATGGCGGGGATAATCGCCGGGCGAACCGCAAGTGAAATGCCCGGGCTTGACATCGCTGAGCAGCGGTCGTGGCACAACTACCTCGACTCGGCTCTGCGGATGTACGCGACCCTGAACAGGTCGCTGGTGGACGAACATCATCTGACCCTCAACGATGTGCGTCTGCTGGACATGCTGGACAAGTCCGCTACCGGATCCGCCCGTATGGGCGACCTCGCCGATGAACTGATGTCGCTGCCGAGTCGGGTCACCCGGCAGATCCGACGGCTGGAGATGCAGAACCTCGTGCGTCGCGGTGCCAGCCCCGACGATGGCCGCGGCGTGCTGGCCACCATCACCGATGACGGCCGGGTCCTGGTCCGTAAGGCGATGGTGACCTACGCCGAAGGGGTGCGCACGCACTTCTTGGGCCGGCTGTCGCGGCCGCAGATCGCCGCGATGGGGGAGAACTGTCGCCGGATCAGCGTCGGGCTGAAGACGGGATCTACGGCCGCGAAGCTAGGCCGCGTCTGACAGCACGTACGCTGTTCGGCGGTGGCGTGGCAGAGCGGCCTAATGCACTCGCCTTGAAAGCGAGAGACGGCTAAAACCGTCCGGGGGTTCAAATCCCTCCGCCACCGCAGTGGTCGGTGGCATTCACATGCGCACCGCTCGATGGCGGTGGGGGTTTAAGCGCGCCGGTGGGGGAAACGGCGCGGGGGCCTTGCCGAATGCTCATAAATTGGTACCCTCATCAAACAATTCGACCCAGTGGATCGGAAAATGACAACGATCGACGACGCGGACGGCACACAAGAGGACCTTTACCTCGACAAGGTGGAGGCCCTCTCTCGTGCGACTAACCGTCTGCGTTTCGATCCATATCTCGATATCGACTGGGACGCGCCCGAGAACGCCTTGGACACGGCCGACCCGCGGTGGCAGCTACATCCTGTTACGAACCCGCTCGCGGCCACCGATTGGTATGCCGAACAACCGCTGCAAAAGCGTGTGGACATGGGCCGCTGGATCACCGCCAACGAGTTCAAGGTCGCGATTCAGTTCGAGATGATATTGATTCGCGGCGCGGTGCATTACGCCGGAAAGCTACGCAATTCTGATCCAGTGTTCCGGTATGTCATGCATGAGCTCACCGACGAATGTAACCACATTCAGATGTTCCAGGAGTTCATCAACCGAAACGGTCAAGATGTGCCTGGCATGCGGCGGCTGTCGCGGATCTTGGGTCCGATCGTGGGTTTCATCAGCGGTTACCTCAAGATCATGTTGTTCATCGGTGCGCTTTGTGGTGAACAGCCCGGTCATTTCAAGCAGACACTCCTGCAGCGGGAGGCGGCACGGATACCTCCGTTGCTGAACAAGATCACCTATATTCATTTGGCTGAAGAAGCCCGCCACATTACATTTGCCGATGACTACCTGACCGAGCGCGTACAACATTCGGGACGCCTGAAACGAGCCTGTTACGCGATCCTGTATCCACTTTTCTTCCGTTGGCTGATGGGGGAATTCACTCCGCCACGGTCATTTGCGCGGCAATTCGGCATACCCCGCCGGACCTTCAAGGCCGCCTACTGGCGAAGTGAACGCTCGCGTCAGATGTTGGCGGAGTCGGCCGCGGACGCCCGACGGGTGGCGGACTCTCTCGGTATTCGGACCATCTGGTCCCGGTGGATCTGGCGGGTACTGGGTATCGAGGGCCGGCTGCCGCACTACCGGGGCGAGCCGAATCGAAACTTCGAAAACCCAACGGTGGCGAGGCTTGCCGAGGTTCGGACGACGGTGTGGGCGCGCATTGTGGCCGCGGTGGCCATGGCGGGCATCGCCCTGGTGGCGACGCCCGTGGGACCGCGGATCATCGCGGTTGCCGCCGCCGGAACAGCAGTGTGGGCTATCTACCACGCTCTGAAGGAACGTCGCGGCGGCGTGATGGCCAACCAACCATTCGAATGGCCGAGGTTTTTCGTCTGGCTGGCGGTGTGCGTGATCATGATTCCCGTCGGTGGGCTGATCGGGTTGGCGTTGGTGGTGTTGATGATCCTTGCGCTCGCCGAGTTCATGCCCACCCTTTGACGTGCTACCGTCCGCGAATGGCTGAGCTTCCCTACTTCGACCTGCTCATCAACGAACGGCAGGACGGCGGCGAAGCCGGCCAGCTATGGGAAAGCCAGGTGCACTGGGGCTATTGGGAGAACCCCAAGACCGCCGACGGCACCCGGGCCGACTACGTCGCGGCCATGGAGCGCATGAACGTCGAGCTGTTCAAGGCCGGCAAGGTTGCCGACGGGCAGAAGCTGCTGGATGCCGGATGCGGATTCGGTGGAACCATCCAGCAGATCAATGCCACACACTCCAACATGGACCTCACGGGTCTGAACATCGACGCGCGCCAACTCGCCGCCGCCGAGGCCCAGATCAAGGCCACCAACGGCAACAAGATCGGCTGGGTGGAAGCCGACGCCTGCCAGCTGCCGTTCGAGGACAACTCCTTCGACCGCGTCCTGGCCGTCGAATGCATCTTCCACTTCCCATCGCGTGAGAAGTTCCTCGCCGAGGCCGCGCGGGTGCTCAAGCCGGGCGGCTACCTCGCGGTGTCCGACTTCGTGCCGACCATGATGTTCTTCGGCAAGACCCCGTTCTGGTGGGTGATTCGCACCCGGATCGCGAAGTCCTACGGGACGCTCGGGAGCGTACCGCTGCGGTCCTACAAGTCCATGGGCAAGCGTGCGGGGCTCCGGCTGGAGGCCAACCGCAATATCCGCAAGAACACGCTGCCGACCTACCCCTTCATCCTCAAGTTCTGCCGTGAGCAAGGGTCAGAGGATCTTCAGAAGACGATGGTCGTGGGCACGCGATGGATGAAATGGCTGTCCAAGCTCGGCTTCGTGCAGTACCGGATCTACACGTTCCACAAACCTGCCTCTTGACCTGAAGCGCGCTTGAGGTTGCACCGTGGGTGTATGCGACAGATTCGACAAGATCTCTGGGAAACCCAGAGCTACTCACCCTTTCCCGGACTGACCACACACTCGTACCTGTGGACGCCACCCAGCGGGCAGAACGTGCTGTTCTACTCGCCCGGCAACGACGCGGAGTTCGACGATCTCCAGAAGCTGGGCGGCGTTGCGCGGCAATACCTTTCACATCAGGACGAGGCCGGGCCGACGCTGGCCGCGGTCGCCGAACGCTTCGGCGCGCGGTTGTACGCGTCCGCGGTCGAGGTGCCCCAAGTCAGCAAGTTCGCGACGGTGCATGTGCCGCTTGAGGACAGGCACGTCGACGATCTGGGCATCGAGGTCATCCCCACACCGGGTCACACCGAGGGCAGCATCTGCTACCTGGTGCCGGGTGCGGACGGAATGCGCTACCTGTTCACCGGCGACACCCTCTATGTCGGCGAGGACGGTCGCTGGAACGCCGGCTATCTCCCGCAGTTCAGCGATGCCGAAGCGCTGGCGTCGACGCTGAAGCTGCTCGCCACCCTGGAACCGGACCTCGTTGCCTCCAGCGCGGACGGCGGTGGTGGCGGGGCGCACTTGCTTGAGGGCACACCCTGGTCGGACTGCGTGGACGAGGCACTGGCGCGGCTCAAAGCCTGAACACCCGCGACGATCTGCGATTCGGTGAGATTCGCATAGCCGAGGATCAAACCCGCTGGTGCTGTGGATGTTTCGGCGTAGCACGGCGCCAGCGGTTCGACGCGCACGCCCAGCGCCGCAGCGCGCCGGACGAGATCGTCGACCGGATAGCCGTCCGGGAAGCGGACGGTGAGCTGAACACCGGCGGCCGCGCCCAGCACCTGCGCGTGTGGCAGATGCCGAGCCAGGGCCTGCAGCAAGGCATTTCGTCGTCGTACGTAACGCTTGCGCATCTGACGGAGGTGGCGGTCGTAGCCGCCGGACGTCAACAGCGCGGCCAAGGCGATCTGATCCATTGCCGAGCTGCCGGCGTCGGCCAGGCCCTTGAGCCTGATCGCCGCGCCCACCAGATCGGCGGGCAGCACCATCCAGCCCAGCCGCAGCCCCGGAGCAAGCGTCTTGCTCGCCGAGCCCAGATAGATCACCCGGTCGGGCGCCAAGCTCTGCAACGCGCCGACAGGGGCTCGGTCGTAACGATATTCGGCGTCATAGTCGTCCTCGATGACGAGATTGCCCGCGCGCGCCCAATCGAGCAGCGCGGCCCGGCGCGCCGGAGCCAGGACGACGCCCGTCGGGGACTGATGCGCGGGTGTGGTCAACACCGCCTTCGCTTCACTCCGCTCGAGCGCCGCGACGTCCAAGCCGTCGTCATCGACTCGAACCCCTACGGGATCGATCCCGTTGTGTCGCACCACCATCCGGTGCAGCCAGAAGCAGGGCTCCTCCATCGCCAGCGGCAGGGTGCCGCGTCGTCGCAGCAGCTGGGCGATCAAGCCGACGCCCTGGGTGACGCCACTGCACAGCACGATGTGTTCCGGGTCGGCCTGCACGCCGCGGGTGCGGCGCAGATAGTCCGATAGCGCGGTGCGGGTGGTCGCGAGGCCCTGCGGGGCGGCGTAGCCGAACGACTCGGACGGCGCCTCGGTCAGGCCCTGCCGCAACGCGCGCAGCCAGGTGTCGCGGGGAAACGCGGCGAGGTCAGGGGTGCCCGGGGTGAAGTCGAACTCGTAGCGTGGCGGCGGCGCGGCGTCGGGCGGGGGCGGCAACCGCACCGCGTCGACCTGCGCCACCCGGGTTCCCGAGCCGTGCCGACTCACCAGGAAGCCTTCGGCGACGAGCTGCCCGTAGGTATCGACGACGAGCCTTCTCGACACGCCCAAGTCGGCCGCGAGTGCGCGGGTGGACGGCATCCGGGTGCCGGGCGCCAGCCGGCCGGAGCGGACCGCGTCGCGCAGCCGGTCGGCGAGCTGGCGGTGTAGCGGCTGGGGGCGCTTCCGGTCGAGTTCTATCAGCAGTTCCGGCCCCGAAGTGGTACCCAAGATTCCCACAAGAGTGGAGCCTAGTCGGTGCCCATTCGCCGATTAGCGTGACGGTATGCCTACCACCACGACGCCTACCCGCGCACGGTTCGTCGACGTGGTGCTGTTCGTCTTCGGTGGGTTCTCCGTCGCACTGGGCGTCTTCATGCTGGCGGCGCCGGGAGCGTTCTTCGACACCTTGGGGGCGTTCGGCACCCGCAACGACCACTACATCTTCGACAACGCCTCATTCGAACTTCCGCTCGGCCTGTTGTTGCTGGCTGCTGCGCGGTGGACGACGTGGCGGGTACCTGCGCTGGCGTTCGCCACGCTGCACTGGGCGATCCATGCGGTCAGCCACATCGTGGATTTCGACCACGCGGCAGGTGAAGCTGTGGGACTGCTGGAATTCGCAGGGCTGATTGTCGGCACCGCGTTCTTGGCGATTGCGTTGCGCTACAGCGTGATCGACCAGCGAGAGGCGCGCTGATGCGGGTGTTGGTGGCCGGTGCGACGAGCGTTCCCGGTCTTCCGCTGCTGCGTGAGTTGCACGCCCGCGGGCACGAGGTGATCGGGCTGACCCGCTCGCCGTCGAAGACGACGGAGATCTCCGCGGCAGGCGCCGAGCCGGTGGTGGCCGACGTGTTCGACAGCGCCCAGATCGACGCTGTGGTCGCCGAGTTCGCGCCGGACGCGGTGGTCAGCCTGCTGACCACGCTGCCGAAGTGGGGGCCCAAGCGGCCCAAGGACTTTGAGCCCGCTACGAAGCTGTGGAGCATCGGCGCGCCGAATCTGGTGGCTGCGGCCCAACGCGCCGGCGTCCGGCGGATCGTCGCCGAGTCGGTGATCTTCGCCTACGGCTACGGCACTACCGGGCCGGCGCTGATGGACGAGAGCGACCCGTATCCCGGCCCGCCGCCGCCGAAGGGCGCGGGATTCCTCGGCGCCCTGCGCGGTATGGAGCAGACGGTGCTGTCGGCGGGCGGAATCGTGTTGCGCTACGGCGTTTTCTACGGGCCGGGTGTGACGCACGACGACTTGTTCCGGCGCCTTGCGAAGTGGTGGGCGATGCCTGCGATGACCGGCACCGGAATCCTGTCCTGGGTGCACATCGACGACGTGGCGCGCGCGACGGCGGATGCGGTGGAATGCGGTAGGCCCGGACAGATCTACAACATCGTCGACGACCGGCCGCAGTCGTTCGGCGATTATGTGCGAGAACTGAACAAGCAGCTGGGCTGGCCACGGCCATGGCCGATCTCGCACAAGCTCGTTGGGCTCGTCGCGTCGTATCCCGCGGCGGCGTTCGGGCGGGCCTGGCTGCCGATGTCCAACGCCAAGGCCAAGGCCGATCTCGGCTGGACGCCTATTCCCCGGTGAAGTTGGGCGGGCGCTTGGCGAACATCGCCGAGATGCCCTCGGTGAGGTCCTTCGATGGCAGGAACGCCGAATTCCACGCCGCCACATAGCGCAGACTGGCCGCGACCTGCGCGGTGCGCTGCTCGTCGAGCACATCCTTGATGCCCTGGACCACCAGCGGTGGATTGGCCGCGATCTCGGCGGCGGTGGCGTGCGCCGCCTCCAGCGATGCTTCGGGGGAGTCGTAGACGTCGTTGACCAAGCCGATCTTCTCGGCGTGGGCAGCGTCAATGTCCTTGCCCGTCAACGCCAATTCGCGCAGATGCCCGTCGTTCAGGATCAGCGGCAGCCGGGCCAGGCTGCCGACGTCGGCCACGATGGCGAGCTTGACCTCGCGGACCGAGAACTTGGCGTCGGCGCTGGCGTAGCGGATGTCCACGGCGCTGATCAGGTCGACGCCGCCGCCGATGCACCAGCCGTGCACGGATGCGATCGTCGGCGGGCGAACGTCGGCGACGGTGGTGATGGACTGCTGCATCCGCTTGAGCCGGGCGTGAAACTCGGCGCGCGGCCGGGCCAGTGCACCGTCGGCGAGCATCGGCGAAAGCGTGTCACCCATCGCGGCCACATCCAGGCCGTAGCTGAAGTTTTTCCCGGAGCCGGTGAGCACGATGGCGCGTACGTCGGGATCGGCGTCCAGCTTGGTGAACACCTCGGGCAGCTCCGCCCAGAACGCCGGCCCCATGGCGTTGCCCTTGCCCGGGCCGGTCAGCGTGACCCGCGCGACGTGGCCGTCGACGTCGACGGTGAGGGACTCGTATGCATCAGCCATGGCCAGAAGGCTAGTGCCCTATGGCGGCGAGCCGCCCAGCAGCACCTCGTTCACGGTGGCGTCGGGCAGGAATTGGCACAGCGGATCAACCATGAGCTGCCCGACCAGTTCGCCGTTGGGGCCCAGCGGGTTCTCCTGCGCGGCCAGGATCGCGCGAATCACCGCGAGTTTGGTGGCCTCGTCGAGCTCGTTGAACTCGCTGCACTTCATCGTCAGGGCATTCGGCGGCGCGGGCACTTCGGGGACATCGGTTCTGCGGGTCGGCAGCGGGAACGGGATCGGCAGATCGGGCAGCGCGGTGGGCGTCGGCCGGCTTGTCGTCAGCGGCGGGCCGGGCTCGGTCGTCTGTGCGACGGTGCCTGTTGTCGTGCGAACGCAACCGGTGACCAGCCCCAGGCAGACCAGTGCGGCCGCCGTCACTCGGAGATGCGTCCTCATCTCAGCAACGATAGGCGCTTGACCGCCCTCGCGTGCGCGGTGCCTAGACGCGTTCCAGATAGAAGTAGAGGTAGCGGTCGCCGTCGAGGGCGGCCTTGCCGTTCATGATGCCCATGACGGTGTTGTCGTCGACCTTCTTGAAGTGGTCGTGCACCGGCCGGCCGTCGTAGACCATCGTCGCCGTCACCTCGCCCCGGAACTCCTCCATCCAGAGGCTGGCCTCGCCTTTCATCGCCTTTGTGTTGGAGAACTTGTTGCCGTCGGCGTCCAGGCACACCAGCGGCTTGGCGTCGGTGGGCGAGTTGAACGTCTTGCCGAACCAGTTGAGGCGTTTCATGAAGCCGTTGGCTTTGTGGCCGGTGTTGAACTCACCGCCCTTCCACTCGCCGATCATGAAGTCGATGGTGACGGGTTCCAGCGTGGCCCAGAACTCGTCGAGTTCGGCGTCGGGGATCTGGTCCCGCAGCTTGAGTTCGGTGAAGGTCTCACGTGCGTCGCTCATTGGTGTCCTATCCAGCGTCGGGCGAATTCGATGAAGGCGTCGTTCTCGTGCGGTGCGCCAATGGTGACGCGCACGCCGTCCATGCCGTAGGGCCGCACCACGATGCGCGCGCTCGCGGCGTCCTGCACGAAGTCGAGAGTGCGGTCGGCCAACGGCAGCCAGACGAAGTTGGCCTGCGACGGCGGCAGGGTGTAGCCGGCGTCCGTCAGCGCCTTGCTGACCCGGATCCGTTCGGCGACAACGGCGTCGGTGCGGGCGAGTAGTTCGTCGGCGGCCTCCAGCGAGGCGATGGCCGCGGCCTGCGAGATGCTGGTTGCGCTGAACGGCACATAGACCTTGCCCAACGCGGTGATGATGTCGGGATCGGCGATGGCGTAACCGACCCGAAGTCCTGCGAGCCCGTAAGCCTTCGAAAACGTCCGCAGCACAACGACATTGCTGTGATTGCGGACCAGACCGAAACTGTCCGGTGCCATCCCGTCGCGGATGTATTCGACGTAGGCCTCGTCGAGGGCGATGAGGATGTCGTCCGGGACGGCGTTGACGAACTCGGCGAGCTTGTCGGGTTCGACGACCGTGCTGGTCGGGTTGTTGGGGTTGCAGACAAAGATCAGCCGCGTGCGGTCGGTGATCGCAGCCAGCATCGCGTCGAGGTCGAAGGTGTAGTCGCGCAGCGGGACCTGGACAGGGGTGGCGCCGGCGGTACGCACCTGCAAGGGGTAGATCTCAAAGCTGCGCCAGCCGTAGAGCACCTCGTCTCCGGGGGCGGAGGTGATCTGGATGAGTTGCTGGCACAGGCTGACCGACCCGCAGCCGACGGAGATCTGCTCCGGCGGAAAGCCGACGTGTTTGGCCAGGTGATCCCTGAGTTCGGCGTAGCCGTTGTCGGGATAGCGGTTGATGGTGTCGGTGGCCTTTTCGATCGCCGCGCGCACGCTGGGCAGCGGCCCGTAGACCGTCTCGTTGCTGGCGATCTTGATTGCGCCGGGGACCGTCTTGCCCGGGGTATACGCAGGCAGATCAGCCAATTCGGGGCGCAGCCGGGCAGTCACTTGGCCAGCATATGTGAGGCTGTGTACGCTGTGCCCTCGGCGGTTCCGAGGCCCGAGCTTGGGTCCGGTACCCTCAGGTTGTTCAGGAGGCGTGCCAGAGCGGCCGAATGGGACTCACTGCTAATGAGTTGTCCTCTTACCGGGGACCGGAGGTTCAAATCCTCTCGCCTCCGCCACACAACTGAACACATGCGCCCGTAGCTCAACGGATAGAGCATCTGACTACGGATCAGAAGGTTGGGAGTTCGAGTCTCTCCGGGCGCGCTCTATTGCTCGGTGGCGATCGCTCTTAGGTAGAGGATTGAAGCCACATATTGACCTAAATCCTCCACCTAACGCTCGAAGGCTTTCGCCGTCAGGTCCTGCAGCACCGGAATGAGGAAGCGACGGGCGTATTCCTCCGGCCCGCCGGGCTCATCGAGGCCCAGCACGCCGCCCGGAATGAGGATCAGCGAGTGGATCGCCCGGGCGACGTGCTCTGCGAACTGAGCGCGAACAGCATCCGGCATGTCCTCGTCGCGGATCGCCGAGTCGACGAATCCGCGGGCCAGGTTCAGCGCCAGGCTGTCCTCGGCGATGAGGTACGGCAGCAGGATCTCCGGGTTGACCCGCAACACCGTCGTCAACGCTGGGTGATGGCGTAGCAGTCGATACGCCTCTGCGAACCCGTGGATCAGCCGCTCGTCGGCGTCGTCGTACCTGTCGATGACCGCCTGGATCCCGGCGAAATACCGGGCCAGTTCGGTTTGCACGAGCGCGCTGATCAGCGCGTCGCGGCCCTTGAAGTAGAGGTACAGCGTGGCCCGGCCGATCTTGGCCTGACGGGCGATCTCCTCCATCGAGAACTTGCGCAGGCCGGTGATGGCGGCCAGCTGCAGCGCCGCGTCCAGGATCCGCTCGCGCGTGTCGCCCGATACGACGCTGGTCACGGGCCGTCTCTTCACACCGACGATTCTACGATAGACAGTAAGACAATAACTGTCTAACCTTCCATTCATGACCGTGATGTCCCAACCCCATGAGGTCCGGCGTCAGGAGATGGCCGATCGGTTGATCGGCGGGTCGATGCGCCGGTCGTACAACTCGGCGATCGATATCGACTGGGATGCGCCGCAAGATCCCGACCTGTTTTACCTACCGCCGGAAACGATTTCGCTGTACGGCACCCCGCTGTGGGAACAGATGACGCACGCCCAGCGCGTCGAACTCTCGCGTCAAGAGGCGGCCAACATGCTCAGCCGCGCGGTGTGGTTCGAGAACACCCTGAACCAGGGACTGCTGCGCGCGATGCTCTACCAGGACCCGACGTCGCGCAATGTGCACTATGCGCTGACCGAGATCGGCGATGAGACCCGGCACATGATCATGTTCGGTCGCACCGTCAGCGCGATCGGCGCCCGGCCCTACCGGCTGTCCAAGCTCGAGGCGTGGACCGTGCAGCGGCTGCCGTCGCTCTACAAGGGACTGCTGCTGTGGGGTGCCGCGCTGTGCGGCGAAGAGCTGCTCGACGATCTGCAGCGCAAGTACGCGCGTCACCCTGACTTGCAGCCAATCATGCAGCAGGTCATGCGCATTCACGTGGCCGAAGAGGCGCGTCACATCCGGTATGCGCGCGAGGGCGTGCTGCGTCGTCTTGCGCACTCGCGGTGGTACGAGCGCCGGCTGGCTCGGGAGCTCAACGGAATTGCGGCCTTCGTGCTGCGGCGCATCTTCTACGACAAGGAGGTGTACCGCCGGTGCGGGCTCGACGTCGGCGAGGCGATGCGGCAGGCGCGGGCCAACGAGCCGGTCAATGCCATTCGGCGGGAATCATTCCGCGGGCTCTATGAGTTCTTCGAGGACATCGGGATGATGGGCCGATTCTCGCGCCGGATGTGGCGGCGGTACGGGTTTCTCGAGTGACTCGGCTCGTTGATGTCGCCGTAATCGGTTCGGCGGTACCAGGTTTGATCGAGGCACCACTCGACGTGGTGGCACTCGACGCCGCTGAGACGGCAGTGTTCGATGTCGACGCGGACCGCTGGCTGATCGAAGACCTCGCCGCGCGAGTGCTGATCGACTCCGTGCCGCAGCCCGCCGGGACGCGCGTCGGACGACTGACCCTCGCGGATGCCGAGGCCCGGTTCGGCGTGCACCCGTATCTGGGCGTGGCACGGCACGGCTTCCCGAACTACTTCACGGTCACCGACCGGAATGCCGGGGCCTACGTCGTGGAATGCCTGAAGGCACTGTGGCAGCGCCAATGCACCAGGGTCGAGGTCAAGCCGCACGTCCACGCGCAGTTCAGCCGCAATGTCGACAGCGGGCTGAACCGGCTGAACCCGCCGCCGGCGCTGGCCGACTTCGAGTACACCCGCGCCGAAGACCGAGAGGGCGACGACGACTACCGCGGACCGGCAATGCTGACCGGGCTCGACGGCATCGACGTGGGCGTGGACGTTCACCTGCTGGCGGTATTCCAGCCCGTCGACAGCACGGTGCGCTGGTCGGGGCGGGTTCTGCCGTCGCCGGCACTGGCCGGGCTGCACCGAAATCTCAATCAGCCGGTGACCATCCGCATCGGTAACAACGAAGCGGTGGCCGCGGTGCTGGTCGATCATGACCCGTGGGGCGGCTCGCACATCGTCGGCGAGGGCGTCTCGCCGTATCCGTTGCCGCTGATGGCTGAGCTCGCAGCATTCGAAACCCGTTGAGGATCAACCGTTGTCATATGTGATCACGCAGAACTGCTGTAACGACGCGTCGTGCGTCGTCGTCTGCCCGGTGGGCTGTATCCACCCCACGCCGGACGAACCCGGTTTCGGCACGGCGGAGATGCTCTACATCGACCCGGACACCTGCATCGACTGCGGCGCGTGTGCCGATGCCTGTCCGGTCGACGCGATCCTGCCCGACAACAAACTGAACGCGGACGACCAGTGGTATCGCGACACCAGTGCGGCCTACTACCAGGACAATCCGCAACCTCCCGCGTGGCAACCGCGGACGCCGCCCAGCGTGGTGCGCGTGAGCGCCGACGGTTTGCGCGTCGCGGTCGTCGGGTCCGGGGCGGCCGGCTACTACGCGGCCAAGGAACTGCTGCGTCACCCCGGTGTGCACGTCGACATGTACGAACGGCTGGCCGTCCCGCACGGCCTGATTCGCTACGGCGTCGCACCCGACCATCCCGCCACCAAATCGGTGGCGAGCCAATTCCGTTGGACTCCAGGACAGCAGAAGCGGTTTCAACTGCACCTCGGCGTCGAGGTCGGGGCACACGTCAGCCACGACGACCTGCTTCGCGACCACCACGCCGTCATCTACGCGCACGGTGCCGGCGGTGAACGTCGGCTCGGCATTCCCGGTGAGGACCTGCCCGGTGTGGTGGGGGCGATGTCGTTCGTCGGCTGGTACAACGGCCACCCCGACCACGTCGGGCTGGCGCCCGATCTGTCGGGGCGACGAGCGGTCGTCATCGGCAACGGCAACGTTGCCTTGGATTTGGCACGCATCCTCTCTGCCGATCCGGATGCATTGGCGGACACCGATATCGCCAAGCCGGCCTTGGATGCGCTGAGGCGAAGCGGCATCGACGAAGTTGTGATCGTCGGCCGTCGCGGTCCGGAACATGCCGCTTTCACGACGCCCGAACTGTATGCGTTGACCCGCATTCCGGGTCTCGACGTGATCGTCGATCCGGCAGAGGTGCCGTCAGGCGAGGGTCGCAAACTCGACCTGCTGCGAGATCTGGCCGCCAAAGCACCGACACCGGGCAACAAGCGAATTGTCCTGCGGTTCAATCTCTCTCCGGCGGAGATTGTTGGCGCCGACGTGGTCACCGGTATTCGACTGAGCAACGGAGAGCTCCTCGAGACGGGCCTCATCTTGCGTTCGATCGGCTTTCGCGGGTCGGCCATCGACGGGGTTCCGTTCGACCCGGACACCGCGACCATCCCCACCGTGGACGGGCGGGTGGTGCCCGGCGTGTACGCGACGGGCTGGATCAAGCGAGGCTCGACGGGCGGCATCGGCACCAATCGCACGTGCGCAGAAAAGACCGTGGCCAGTCTGCTGGCCGACTACGAGGCGGGCAGGCTCACCGCACCAGTCAGGGCGGTCAATCGCAGGCTGCGGCTGTGGCCGGTCCGATCACGCGGCGCATAACCGGCAAGATGGGGGTATGACCCCACCCGTTATTCAGCGCTGGATCGACGTCGTCGAAGGCGACCGCCCCGAGGAACTCGAGAGCTTGCTGGCCGACGACGCGGTGTTCTACTCGCCCGCGGTGTTCACCCCGCAGGAGGGCAAGGCCACCACCCTCGCCTACCTCACCGCCGCGGCAAAGCTGTTCGGCGGCGAGGACTTCCGCTATGTGGGCCAGTGGTTCGCCGACCGTTCGGCGGTGTTGGAGTTCACCGCCGACATCGACGGCATCCATGTGAACGGCGTCGACATGATCGCCTGGAACGACGACGAGCAGATCACCTCGTTCAAGGTCATGCTGCGGCCGTTCAAGGCCCTGCAGACGGTGATGCCGAAGATGGCCGAGCTGTTGCAGCAGGGCTGAACATGCGGCTGCTGCTGATCGCCGACACTCACGTGCCCAAGCGCTCCCGCGATCTGCCGCCGCAGGTCTGGGAAGAGGTGGCGCGTGCCGACGTGGTGCTGCATGCCGGGGACTGGGTGGAGCCGTCGCTGCTCGACACGCTCGAAGCCAGGGCGAAGCGGCTGGTGGCGTGCTGGGGCAACAACGACGGCGTCGAGCTGCGGCGGCGCCTGCCTGAACGGGCCGACGCCACGCTGGGTGGCCTGCGATTCACCGTCGTCCACGAGACGGGCGCCGCGACGGGACGTGAAGCGCGGATGGCTCGGGAGTATCCCGACACCGACGTGCTGGTGTTCGGGCACAGCCATATCCCGTGGGACACCACCGCGAAAACCGGTCTGCGACTGCTCAATCCGGGATCGCCGACCGATCGGCGCCGTCAGCCGTACTGCACCTACATGACGGCGACGGTCGACAACGCAACGCTGTCCGACGTCGTCCTGCACCGGCTGGAGCGCCATGCGTGATCGGCCGGCCCGGGTCAGCGACGTGCACGAGATCGCCGCTTCCATGCCGCACGTCAAGCGCATCGAAGGCCCCAAGGGCAATCCGATCTACCAGGTGGGCGGCAAGTCGTTCGTGTTCTTCCGCACGCCCCAGCCCGACGCCGCCGATCCGGATACGGGTGAACGCTATTCAGACGTCGTCATGATCTGGGTCGAGTCGGAGAGCGACAAGCTGGCCCTCATCCAGGACCCCAAGTCGCCGTTCTTCACCACCGAACGTTTCGACGGCCATCCGTCGGTGTTGGTGCGGGGCAGTGAAATCGGCGCCATCGGCAAGACCGAGCTGACCGAGTTGATCCAGGACGCGTGGCTATCGCGGGCTTCGACGCGACGGGCCGAGCGGTGGCTGGCCGAGCACGGCGGCTGACGCCGGCTGTCTCCCCGCCGCGAGACTGTAGTTGTCGAGGCCTCCACTCGAAAAACCTCTCGATAACTACAGTCTCGCGGAACCGGTCAGCCTGCCTCCGCCGCACAGATCAGGTCGATGTGCTTGGTGGCCCAATCGCCAAGCGGCTCCAGCGCTTCCAGTAGCTGCTGGCCCGCCTCGGTCATCGAATACTCCACCCTCGGCGGCACCTCGTGATAGCTCTCGCGGTGCACCACGCCGTGGCGCTGCAACTCCTTGAGGTGTTGGGTCAGCATCTTCTGCGAGACGCCCGGCAGGCTGCGATGCAGCGCGTTGAACCGCTTCGGGCCGCTCTGTAGCTCCCACAGGATCAGCGGCTTCCACTTGCCGTCGACCACCGCGAACGCGGCGTCCAGCCCGCAGGTGTACTTTCCCAACTGGCTCACTGCAGTACTCCCTTGCAGCTCACGCTCAATAGTTTCCTGAAGGGAAGTATCGCACTAAATAGTGGGTACTTGTCGAATACTCCGCGCCACGTCAACGATGGTGCCATGACAACGATCAGTGTCCTCGGCCTCGGCCCGATGGGGCAAGCGCTCGCAGGCGCCCTCCTTGACGCCGGCTTTCGCACCACGGTGTGGAACCGAACCCCCGCCAAGGCGGATGCACTTCGCGCCCGCGGCGCGGCCTGGGCGTCATCGCCTGGCGAGGCGGTCGCCGCCGGCGACATCACGCTCGTCAACGTCGTCGACCACCCCGTCGTGGACGCGGTATTGGAAGCGGCGGGGCAAGCCGTCGCCGACCACTCCATCGTCGGCCTGACCTCCGATACGCCCGACAATGCGCGCAGTACCGCCAAGCTCGTCGCGGACCTCGGCGGCGGCTATCTGGACGGCGCCATCATGACGCCGACATCGACCATCGGAACACCAAGCGCCAGCATCCTTTTCGCGGGCCCACGCGACATCTTCGATACCCATCGAGACGTCTTCGCCGCGCTCGCGACGACGACCTGGCTCGGTGAGGACTACGGGCGAGCCGCCAGTTATGACATGGCGCTGCTGGACCTGTTCTGGACATCGGTCAGCGGGTTCCTGCATGCGCTCAACGTCGCACAGGCCAACGGCGTCAAGCCCAGCGAGTTGCTGCCGCATGCCCATGGGATCGTCGGCATCCTTCCGCCGATCTTCGAGGAGGTCGCCGAGCGGATAGAACATGATCGCCACGACGACACCAGCGCCCCGGTCTCCTCGGTGGCGGCGTCGCTGCGCCATCTGATCGCCGCGTCGCACCAGGCCGGCGTCGACTCCGGTGCACTGAAGGCGTTTCAGCGGTACGTCGATGCCACCGTCGCCAAAGGTCGAGGAGATGACGAGATAAGCCGGATCGCGGAGGCCATGTCCGAGTAATCTCCGCGCACATGGCACGTGTGGTCTCGTTCGACGGCAAGGTCGTGGTCGTCACCGGCGGAGCTCGCGGCATCGGCTACGCCACCGCCGCGGCCCTGCAAAGACTCGGCGCCAAGGTCGCGATCGGCGACATCGACGAAGCGGCCGTCAAACAAGCCGGCACCGAACTCGGTCTGGACGTGTACGCGAAGCTGGACGTCAGCGATCGCGACTCCTTCGAGGCTTTTCTCGATCAGGTCGAACGGCAGCTCGGCCCGATCGACGTCCTGGTGAACAACGCCGGCATCTGCCCGACAGGACGATTCGTCGACGAACCCGATGAGGTGACCCAGCGCACGCTCGCCATCAACACCTACGGCGTCATGCTCGGCACCAAACTTGCCGCCGCGCGAATGGTCAAGCGCCGCAAGGGGCACGTCATCAACATCGCATCGCTGGGAGCGGTGAGCCCGATGCCCGGCATTGCGACCTACTGCGCCTCCAAATGCGCGGTGCTCGGTTTCACCGACGTCGTGCGACTGGAACTGCAGGGCACCGGCGTGGACGTATCGGCGGTGCTGCCCACGCTGGTGAACACCCGGATGATCGACGGAGTGAGCGGACGCGGCGTCGGCAAGGCCGATCCCGACGACATCGCAGCCGGCATCGTCCGGCTGATCCGCAAGCCGAAGCCCCGCATGGCGGTGACCCGCGGTGCCGGGCTGATTACAACCGTAACAAGCAGATTCATCCCGCTGCGCGTCTTCGAATCAATGCGCCACAGGCTGGGTTTCGACCAGATCTTCGATGAGGGCGTCGACCGCGAGAAGCGACGGGATTACGAGGAGCGCGCCCGCCACACCTGACGTCGCAGGCAAGTCAGGGCAGGCCGCCGTCAACCCGCAGGATCGCGCCCGTCGTGTAGCTGGACGCATCGGACATCAGATACAGTGCGGCGCCGATGATTTCGGGTGGGTTTCCGGCCCGCTTCAACGACAGATGAGCGAACGGGTTCGTAGTTGCCTGCTCCAGACCCCACGATTTGCTGATATCGGTGAGGAACGGCCCGGCCATCAACGTGTTCACCCGCACCGTCGGCCCATAGGCCTTCGCCAGACCTTCGGTCAGCGCGTTGAGCCCCGCCTTGGCCGCCGCGTACGGCAGCATGTCCGGCGCCGGGCGCAGCGACCCGCTGGAGCTGACGTTGATGATCGACCCGCCGCCGTCGGCCACCATCCGCTCACCGACCAACGCCGAAAGCCGAAACGGCCCCTTGAGATTGAGGTTGACCACCGCATCGAACAGCTTCTCCGACACCGACGTCAGCGAGTCGTACAGCGGCGACATGCCGGCGTTGTTCACCAGCACGTCGACCTTGCCGAAGCGGTCATAGGCCGCCTGTACGAGACCGTCGAGTTGCTCCCACCGCCCGACATGCACCTGATACGGGAACGCCGCTCGGCCCGTCGACGCCGCGATCTCCTCGGCCGTCACCACGCACGACTCCAGGTTGCGGCTGGCGATGATCACGTCGGCCCCACATTGCGCGGCGGCGAACGCCATCTCGCGCCCGAGCCCCCGGCTGCCGCCGGTGACGAGCACCACGCGGTCGGTGAGGTCGAATAGTGAATCGGCATAACCCATTTCAGCGGCTCCTCGCGGTATCCCGGATCACCCGATGCACGAAAACGAGCTTGGCGACGACGGGTGGTGGAATCTCGAACGGATAGAGCGGGCCTTTGCCCATCGCGGCGTTCACGCGGTTGAAGAACATCGACAGCCAATTCCAGTCGAACAGCAGGTGTTCGACGGGCACGTCGTCGTAGCACTCGAGAGGAGCCATGTCATGGGGGAACGAGAACCGCACCCGGTCCGCGTGCAGCACCATGCCGGCTTCACGCGTCGTGTCGATGGTGTCGGTGATGTGCAGGTAGTGGGCGAAGCACTCCGCGAAGTCCTCCCACGGATGCATGGTGTAGCTGGACACCAAGTCGAACGCCAACCCGCCGTTGCGCCGCCAGAACGGCTCCGCGGGCAGCCCGATGTCCAGCAGCTGATACACCAGCCGGCGCAGCGCCGCTGCCGTCGGAACCAGCTTCTCGCGGGCGATGGTCTTGGCCTGCGTGCAGCGCACCCAGCGCCGGCTGTCCACGGTCGCCGTGTCGTTGTCCACCGCCAGCATGGTCATGGTGGGCGGGTGCAGCCCCAGCTGCGCGTCGCAGGTGCCGCACCGGTCCGCCTCGAACGGCGTGTAGTTGAGGCACACCGGGCAGGCGAATGCGCGCACGGGCAATATGGTGTCACGGTGCAATTGCTTTTGGTCCGACATGCGCTGCCCCTGCGTACCTCGCATGGTGAGGGCTCCGATCCCGACTTGTCCGAGGAAGGCGTGAAGCAGGCCCAGCGGCTGCCCGCGGCGCTGGATCGCTTCCCGATCACCCGGCTGGTGAGCAGCCCGCAACGTCGCGCCGTCCAGACCGCGCAGCCCGTCGCCGACAAGCTTGGGCTGAGCATCGAGATCGACGACCGCTTCGCCGAGTACGACCGCGACCTGCCGGTATACATCCCGATCGAGCAGATCGCCGCGGAGAACCCGGAGGAGTTGGCCCGGCTGGCCAACGGGCACCTGCCCAGCGGGGTCGACGAGGCCGCGTTCAAGGCCAGGATCAGCGCCGCGGTCGACGATCTGGTGGCCGGCGCCGACCACGAGGACACCGTCGCGGTGTTCAGCCACGGCGGGGTGATCAACGTGCTGCTGCACCAGATCCTCGGCACCGCACGGCTGCTGTCGTTTCACGTCGACTATGCGTCGATCACCCGGCTGCTGTCCTCGCGGAGCGGGCGACTGGCGGTGGCGAGCGTCAACGGCACCGAGCATGTATGGGATCTGCTGCCGCGAAACCAGCGGTGGTAAACACATCGCATGGCACTTGACGGACTCGACCTGGCCGCACTGGATCGTCACCTGAAGGCCGAAGGCATTCCCCGCACCGGTGAGCTGCGGGCCGAGCTGATCTCCGGCGGGCGGTCCAACCTGACGTTTCTGGTGTCCGACGACGCGTCGAAATGGGTGCTGCGACGGCCGCCGCTGCACGGGCTGACGCCGTCGGCGCACGATATGGCCCGCGAGTACCGGGTGGTGGCCGCGCTGGCCGATACGCCGGTGCCGGTGGCCCGCGCGGTGACGATGAGCAACGACGACTCGGTGCTCGGCGTGCCGTTCCAGATGGTCGAGCACGTGGCGGGCCGGGTGGTGCGCATGGCCGACGATCTGGAGACGATCGGCGACAAGGACGCCATCTCCGACTGCGTCGACGCCCTGATCCGCGTGCTGGCCGACCTGCACGCCGTCGACCCGGACGCGGTCGGGCTGTCCGACTTCGGCAAGCCCGCGGGTTATTTGGAGCGGCAGGTGCGGCGGTGGGGCTCGCAATGGGAGCTGGTCCGGCTGCCCGACGATCTCCGTGACGCCGACGTGAAGCGGCTGCATTCCCTTCTGGGAGAGGCGATTCCGCCGCAGACTCGCGCCTCGATCGTGCACGGCGATTATCGCATCGACAACACAATCCTGGATGCCGACGATGCGACGAAGGTGCGCGCGGTGCTGGATTGGGAAATGTCCACGCTCGGTGACCCGCTGTCTGACGCGGCATTGATGTGCGTGTACCGCGACTCCCGGTTCGACCTCATACTCGAGATGCACGCGGCGTGGTCCTCGCCGCTGATGCCGTCGGCCGACGATCTCGCGCACCGCTATTCGCTGGCCTCCGGACAACCGTTGGCGCACTGGGACTTCTACATGGCGCTGGCGTATTTCAAGGCGGCGATCATCGCGGCGGGCATCGACTACCGCGGCCGCATGGGCAGCGGGTCTCCCGATGTCGCGACGAAGGTCGGTGAGGCGGTGGCCCCGCTGATCGCCGCGGGCCTGGAGCACATGAGCTAGTGGCCGAGCCCGTGGCCAGGTCCGTCGAGCAGTCGCAGAATCGCACGAAATCGCGCCGATTCGTGCGATTCTGCGTCTTCTCGCTGGCGGTGGTGGTGGCGATCGTCGTGGTAGTGAACACCGTCATGAAGCTGCCACCGATGCCGCCGGCCGACGGCGAGTACATCTCGCTGCGCAGCAAGAACATTCACTATGTCGAGCAGNTCTGCGTCTTCTCGCTGGCGGTGGTGGTGGCGATCGTCGTGGTAGTGAACACCGTCATGAAGCTGCCACCGATGCCGCCGGCCGACGGCGAGTACATCTCGCTGCGCAGCAAGAACATTCACTATGTCGAGCAGTCAGGTCGTGGTACCCCCGTGCTGCTGCTGCACGGATTGCCGGGCACGCACAAGGATTTCGACCCGCTGATGCCTCACCTGGGTGGCCTGCATGTGGCCGCGATCGACCGGCCGGGCTTCGGTTGGTCGACGGGCGGAGTGGTGCCGTTCCAGGAGCAGATCGATGTGGTGCACGACTTCCTCACCCAGCGCAAGCTGGCGCCTGCGGTCGTCGTCGGCCATTCCTTCGGCGGCACACTGGCACTCGGCCTGGCGCGCCGCTATCCGCAAGACGTCGCGAAGATGATCCTGATTGCGCCCGGTGCCGGTGGCATGCGCGCCAACACGTCAGACACCATGCTGGCCCGCTACATCCGGTTCAGCCAGCTGCCGGTGATCAAGTCGGTGGTCAACCGTACCTACGGCAATATCGCCAACCGGCTGTCGGCGCACTTCGGGGCGCAGCACGCGTTCGCACCCGGTGACATCGACCCGACGTACGCCGCCCGGCTGGTGGCGGTGACGCTCACGCCCGGCAACCTCGAGGCCTTCGCCAGTGAGCAACTCGAATTCGGCGACACGATGCAGTGGGTCGACGACAACGTGCCGGAGATCGACGTGCCGTCGGTTCAGCTTGCGGCCACCGAGGACGAATTGGTGCCGCATGAACATGCCGGACGGCTGGCGGAAACCTCGCCGAACAGCGAACTGATCACCGTCGACGGCAGCCACATGATCCCGTACACCCATCCCGACGTGGTGGCGCAGCAGATTCGGGAGGCCGCCGACTAGCACCCCTTCACGAACGTGAAGCCACTGCGAAAAATCGGCCGGAATTTCGCAGTGAGTTCACACTCCCGAAGGCGGCTACTGCCGCAGCGTGATGTTGCGCTTCGCGGCGCGGCGCAGCTGGTAGATGCGCGCGGTGCCGGCCAGGACCGTCAGCAAGCCGCCGCATACCGCGGCACCGAGGATTGCCACGCCCAGCGGCAGGCTCCAGTGCCAGCCGAGGAACGCGAACTGCGCCGAGTCGGTGTTCTGCGCGATGAAGATCAGCAGCACGATCAACACCAGCATGCCCGCGATCACCGCAGACCACAGCGCCGCGGCACGGGTGAACTTCACCGGGGATTCGACTTCCGGCTTGGCTTGCTGCGCTGGCACGGACGTGGGCTCGTCAGGTCCCGGTGATATCGGTTGATCGGGCGATACGGACGGATCGCTGCTCATGGGTCCATCTTTGCCCAACTGGCGGAAGAACGAAACCACCTGACTGCGTGTCGACTCAGTTATCCAGCTCCTCGGGGGCCTGCATCACCGGCATCCCAGGGCGTCCGGATCGCAGGGATCGCCGCCCCAGCCACCGCCAGTGGGCGGTTCTTCCGGTTCGTCGACGGGCGCTTCGACGGGCGCGTTGACCAGTTAACGGTGAGCTAAACCGCGGCATCCGGCCGCACATCTCGCTAGGGTCGCGGCAGGCTGGTGACGCCGGAAGGACGTCCGACATGAACCGAGCACTGACAGTCCTCGCAGCCGCACTTGTCTTGATAACCGCGGGCTGCGGGAGTTCCAACCCCCTCGGCGGCGGCACCATCTCGGGTGATCTGAAGTCGATCATCGTCGGCTCCGCGGACTTCCCGGAATCGAAGATCATCGCCGAGATCTACGCGCAGGCGTTGGAGGCCAACGGCTTCACCGTCAGCCGGCAATTCGGCATCGGCAGCCGCGAAACCTACATTCCGGCGGTCAAGGACCATTCGATCGACCTGATCCCCGAATACACCGGAAACCTGTTGCAGTACTTCGACCCAGACGCCAAGGTCACCGCCCCGGACGCGGTCGAACTGGCACTCACACGGGCACTACCCGGCGATTTGTCGATCCTCACGCCCTCACCGGCAGAGGACAAAGACACCGTCGCGGTCAGCCAGGAGACGGCGCGGAAGTGGAACCTCAAGTCCATCGCGGACCTCGCAAAGCACTCGCCGGAGGTGAAATTCGGTGCCCCGTCGGAGTTCCTGAACCGCGCGGAGGGCCTGCCGGGACTCAAAGCCGACTACGGCCTGGACATCGCGCCCAACAACTTCATCGCAATCAGCGACGGCGGCGGCCCCGCCACCGTGCGCGCCCTGGTCGACGGCACCGTCACCGCCGCCAACATCTTCAGCACGTCGCCGGCCATCCCGCAGCACAACCTCGTCGTGCTCGAGGACCCGAAGAACAACTTCCCCGCCGCCAATGTGGTGCCACTGGTCAGCTCGCAGAAGAAATCCGATCTGCTCAAGACGGTGCTCGACGCCGTCTCGGCCAAGCTGACCACGCAGGGTCTCATCGAACTGAACACCGCGGTGTCCGGCAACACCGGCGTCGACCCGGACGAGGCGGCGCGTAACTGGGTGCAGGACAACGGCTTCGACCAGCCCATCAGCAAATGATCAGTTTCGATCACGTCACCAAGAGATATCCCGACGGCACCGTCGCCGTCGACGATCTCACGCTCGAGGTGCCCGACGGCACGCTGACGGTCTTCGTCGGCCCGTCCGGCTGCGGCAAGACCACCTCGATGCGAATGATCAACCGGATGATCGACCCCACCGCGGGCACGCTCACGGTCGACGGCAACGACGTCACCAAGGTCGACCCCGTCAAACTGCGGCTCGGCATCGGCTACGTCATCCAGAGCGCGGGCCTGATGCCACATCAGCGGGTCGTCGATAACGTCGCCACCGTGCCGGTGCTCAAGGGCGAATCCCGTCGCACCGCCCGCAAGGCCGCGCTGCAGGTCATGGAGCGTGTCGGCCTGGACCCGCAATTGGCCAACCGGTATCCGGCGCAACTGTCCGGCGGTCAGCAACAGCGCGTCGGCGTGGCACGAGCATTGGCCGCCGACCCGCCGATCCTGCTGATGGACGAGCCGTTCAGCGCCGTCGACCCGGTCGTGCGCGAGGAGCTGCAGACCGAAATCCTGCGGCTGCAAAGCGAATTGCACAAGACGATCGTGTTCGTCACCCACGACATCGACGAGGCGATCAAGATCGGCGACAAGGTCGCGGTGTTCGGCCGCGGCGGCGTGCTGCAGCAGTACGACCAACCCGCACGGCTGCTGTCCAACCCCGCCAACGATTTCGTCGCCGGCTTCATCGGCGCCGACCGCGGCTACCGCGGACTGCAGTTCCGCCACGCAACCGGCCTGCCGCTGCACGACATTCGCTCCGTCGCCGAACCCGAGATCGACGGCCTCACCCTGGGCCCGAAAGACTGGGTGCTGGTCAACAAACCCGACGGCACGCCGTACGCGTGGATCAACGCCGACGGCGTGACGCTGCACCGCGACGGTAAGTCCTTGTACGACAGCACGATCGCGGGCGGCTCACTGTTCCGCCCCGAGGACTCGCTGCGCCAGGCGCTGGATTCCGCATTGTCGTCGCCGTCGGGGTTAGGGGTGGCCGTCGACGACGACGGGCGCGTGGTCGGCGGCATCCTCGCCGAAGATGTGTTGGCGGCGTTGAAGAAACAGCGGCAGCAATAGCATGCGCTATCTGCTGAACAATCTCGACGACGCGTGGACGCTGGTGCTGATCCACCTGCGGCTGTCGCTGGTGCCGATCATCCTGGGACTGCTGATCGCCGTTCCGCTGGGCGCTTTCGCGCAGCGCACCACGGCGCTGCGGCGGCTGACCACCGTCACCGCCAGCATCATCTTCACCATTCCGTCGCTGGCACTGTTCGTGGTGCTGCCGCTGATCATCCCGACCCGAATCCTCGACGAGGCCAACGTCATCGTCGCGCTGACGCTGTACACGACGGCGCTGCTGGTGCGGGCCGTGCCCGAGGCGCTCGACGCGGTGCCTGAGCCGGTGCGTGACGCCGCCACCGCCGTCGGCTACAAACCGCTCACCCGGATGTTGAAAGTAGAACTGCCGCTGTCGATCCCGGTGCTCGTCGCCGGTTTGCGCGTCGTCGCCGTCACCAACATCTCGATGGTGGCGGTCGGTTCGGTGATCGGCATCGGCGGGCTGGGCACCTGGTTCACCGAGGGCTACCAGGCGAACAAGAGCGACCAGATCATCGCCGGCATCATCGCGATCTTCGTGCTGGCGGTCGTCATCGACGCGCTCATCATGCTCGCCGGCCGAGCCATCACACCGTGGGCGAGGGCGGCGGCATGAACTTCTTACAGCAGGCGCTGGCCTACATCTTCACCGCCGACAACTGGGGCGGCCCGGCCGGGCTGGCCGCCCGCATCGGCGAACACCTGCAGTACACCGTTGTGGCCGTGGCGTTTTCGGCATTGGTCGCGATACCCATCGGGCTGCTCATCGGCCACACCGGCCGCGGCACCTTCTTCGTCGTCACCGCGGTGAACGCGCTGCGGGCACTGCCCACCCTGGGTGTGCTGCTGCTCGGCGTGCTGCTGTGGGGTCTGGGCTTGGTGCCGCCCACCATCGCGCTGATGCTGCTCGGCATCCCGCCGCTGTTGGCCGGCACCTACTCCGGCATCGCCAACGTGGACCGCGCCGTCGTCGACGCCGCACGGTCGATGGGCATGACCGAGTCCCGGGTCCTGCTGCGGGTGGAGGTGCCCAACGCCATGCCGCTGATTCTCGGCGGGCTGCGCACCGCCACGCTGCAGGTGGTGGCCACCGCCACCGTCGCCGCCTATGCGAGCCTCGGCGGGTTGGGCCGCTACCTCATCGACGGCATCAAGGTGCGACAGTTCCACATCGCATTGGTGGGCGCGCTGATGGTCACCGCGCTGGCGCTGCTTCTGGACGCCGCGCTGGCGCTGGCGGTGTGGTTGTCGATGCCGGGCACCGGGCGTCTCGGGGGCGCGCGGATGCCTCAACCTCTGCTCGGCGACGAGGTGGCGCTGGAATTGAAATCACCTGCGGGAGCCCGCTACGCCAGAGCGCGGTCGTCGCCTACGGTGGAAGGGTGAGTGAAGCAGTCCGCTCTGATGCGACCAAAAGCGCCTGGCCGGCGGTCTTGACCTGGCGGGCGCACGATGTGCCGAGGATGGAATCGGTACGGGTGCAGTTGTCGGGCAATCGCATCAAGGCTTACGGCCGCATCGTGGCCGCGGCCACCACGTCGCATCCGGCCTTCTCCGCCTCGTACGACTTGGTGACCGACGAGACCGGAGCCACCAAGCGACTGTCCCTGACCGTCACGTTGGCCGAGCGGGAACGCCAGCTCTCGATCGCCCGCGACGAAGAGAACATGTGGCTGGTGCAGGACCACCAGAACCAGGCCAAACGGGCAGCCTTCGACGGGGCGCTGGACGTCGACGTGATCTTCAGCCCGTTCTTCAACGCGCTGCCGATCCGCCGCACGGGCATCTACGAGCGCACCGACACCATCACCATTCCGGTGGTCTACGTGCGGCTGCCGGAGCTGTCCGTCGACCCCGCGACGATCAGCTACAGCAGCGCGGGTCCCGATCTGACAGCCGGGATCAAGCTGCACTCCCCGGTCGCCGAGACCACCGTGACCGTCGACAAGGACGGCTTCATCCTCGACTACCCAGGACTGGCAGAGCGGATCTGATCACCCCGCCCGCACGGCCCGCGGCGGCGAGCTCCTCGCGCCAGTCCGGCGCACCGATGGTGATGGTGATGATCTCGGGTCGGCCGAAGCTGTCGTAGCGCATCCGGGCGGCGTGGCCGGCCTCGATGAGGTCGGCGACGGAGTCGTTGGAGGCCAGCGCCTCGCGGGCATGGCCGAGCAGTTCGATGGTGCGGTCCAGCGCGGGCAGCAGCTGTTCGGAGTTCGCCTCGCACATGGCCCGAACCAGATCCGGCGCGGTGGCCGCCACCCGGGTGCCGTCGCGGAACGACCCCGCGGCCAGCGCGAACGCCAGCGGCACCTCACCCGCGGTGACCGCGAGCGCCTCGGCGAGCAGGTGCGGCAGGTGCGAGATGCTGGCCGCGGCGGCGTCGTGTTCGTCGGAGCGGGCCGGGACGACGACCGCGCCGCAGTCCAGCGCCAGCTCCATCACCATCGTCCACACGTCGGCATCGACGTGGTCGTCGACGCTGATCACCCACGGCGCCCCGACGAACAGCCGCGCATTGCCCGCCGCCCAGCCCGAGTGGGCGGTGCCGGCCATCGGGTGTCCGCCGACGAATCGCTCGAGCAGGCCGAAATTCTCGACCTCCGCCAAGACCGCACGTTTGACACTGGTGACGTCGGTGAGCGGGCAATCGGGGGCGTGCTCGCGAATGTGGCCCAGCATGATGGGCAGCGCCGGCATCGGCACCGCCAGCACGATCAACGCCTCGCTGTCGGCCGCGCGGGCCAAGGCTTGCTCGATGTTCTCGGTGGCGTCGAACCCGTCGAACCGGGCCCCCTGGGCGGCCTCCACCGACCGGTTGTACCCGAAGACCTCACGCCCGGCAGCCGCGGCCGCGCGCATCACCGAGCCGCCGACCAGGCCCAGACCCACCACGCATACGGGCGTCTTTGTCACACCCCAAGGTTGGCACATCAAGCGATACCCGCCGCCGCCAGCCCGGAGTCGATTCCTGGTCAAAGGTCCTGGTCGGCGACTACCGTATGGCGACATGGGAGCACAGCGTGCACCGGCGAAAGACCAGGCCGTCGACATTCCAGACGGCTTCGGTGTCGCCGTCGTGCGCGAGGACGGTAAGTGGCGCTGCTCGCCGATGCGCCGCGCCGCTCTGCGTAGTTTGACCGCGGCGGAGACGGAGCTGCGTGAATTGCGCAGCGCCGGCGCGGTTTTCGGCTTGCTCGACATCGATGACGAGTTCTTCATCATCGTGCGGCCCGCGCCGTCGGGCACCCGGCTGCTGCTCTCGGACGCCACCGCGGCGCTGGACTACGACATCGCCGCCGAAGCGCTGGAAAAGCTGGACGCCGACCTCGATCCCGATGAGCTCGACGACGCCGAACCGTTCGAAGAGGGCGATCTGTCGCTGCTCGCCGATATCGGTCTGCACGAGGACGTGCTGGGCGTGATCATCGCCGAGACGGACCTCTACGCCGACGAACAACTCGGCCGGATCGCCCGTGAGATGGGCTTTGCCGACGAACTCGCGGCAGTGCTCGACCGCCTCGATCGGTGACAGACGAAGACCTGATTCGCGCAGCCCTGGACGCCGCCGGTGCGGCGGGTCCCGACGATGTGCCCGTCGGCGCGGTGGTGGTGGGGCCCGACGGTAGCGAGCTGGCGCGCGCGGCGAATATGCGTGAGGCGCTTGGGGATCCGACGGCGCACGCGGAGATCCTGGCGATGCGGGCGGCCGCCGCGGTGCTGGGCGACGGGTGGCGGCTGGAAGGCACGACGCTGGCGGTCACCGTCGAACCGTGCACGATGTGCGCCGGCGCATTGGTGATGGCACGCGTGGCGCGGCTGGTGTTCGGGGCGTGGGAACCCAAGACCGGTGCGGTCGGATCGCTGTGGGACGTGGTGCGCGACCGGCGGCTCACGCACCGGCCGCAGGTGCGCGGCGGCGTGCTGGCCGCGGAGTGCGCGGCGCCGTTGGAGGCGTTCTTCGAGCGGAAGCGATTCGATTGAGTCAGGGGTCGTTCGGTAAGCTGCCACACGGTGGCGTGTCCGAGCGGCCTAAGGAGCACGCCTCGAAAGCGTGTGACGGGTAACCCCCGTCCGAGGGTTCAAATCCCTCCGCCACCGCCAACTTTTCCTTCGCGAGATGCATTAGGTGGAGGATTCAAGCCACCATTTGACCTCAATCCTCCACCTTGAGCACTCACGCGCTCCTCAGTAGACGGCGGCCCGCCAGTCGGGCCGCCAGAACCCGCCGGTGCAGCTCAACGGCAAGCCGTCGGGCGCCTGCGCCATGCCCGTCTCGCCACCGCACTGTGTTCCCGCGACGCGGATGCCCACCAGCGGTGGCGATGAGATCCACTTGCGGCTGGAGCTGCACGCCAACGTGTTGCCCGACGCATCGAGGCCGAAGTTGTAGCGGGTGTTCGGCTCGCATGGCGCGCCTTCGGCCGCGTCGCGATGGATGTAGGTGACGCAGCCCGCTCCGTCACACGTCATGGGTGAGGCCGACGCGGTGCCGGCAACGATCATCGGTGCGGCCACCACACCGCAACCCAACGCAACTGCAGCCATGAGTCTCATGGCCATAGCGTAGGGAGACGTGGCTCACATATGGCCGTAATCGATCAGTTGTCGGTGCCGTAATCGCCGAGCACCGCGAGCTTGGGACGCCTGACGTAGCGGCCCTGATTGCCACCGGCCCGCCGCGCCTCCGACGTTGCGGTGCTGGCAATGCTGATCACCTCGTCGAGCACCTCATGCGGCGGGTGCGCGGTCAGCGGCTGCAGCGGCGTGCACACCACACCGATGCTCGCGGTCAGCCCCGAACGCGTGGTGGTGATGGCGCCGCGGACCCGTTCCACGAGCGGCGACGGGTCGTCGTGGGTGAACGTGTCGGCGATCAAGAACTCGTCGTCGGCGACATGGGCGAGAACCGCGTTGTGCCGGACGTTTTCGCGCAGCACCTGACCGACGCTGACCCGCGCGTGATTGCCGGCGCGCTCGCCGGCCATATCGGTGCGCAGCGCGAAGCTGTCGATGTTGACCACGGCGACGACGAGGTGGCGGTCGTCGTCGCGGCTGCGGGAGGCCAGCAGCGTCGCGGCCTCCTGGTAGAACGCCTCGCGGTTGAGCAGCCCGGTCAGCGGCTCGATCTCGGTGCGGCGGCTGTCGGAGTTGACCAGTCGCATCACCATCCGGCAGCAGAACACGATGAAGACGTTGATCAGCGCGACGAGAACCGCCGCCGCCACCGCGACGGACACATCGGTGGCCGCCAGTCGCACACCGAGCACAGCGATCGTCGCCGCCGCCACCGCCCAGGCGAACGTCAGCAGCCGGGCGGTGTGGAAGCACACGATGTACGCGCCGGGCACCGCAAACGTCGTCGTCCCGAGCATGCCGACCACGGGGTTCGCCGGGATCAGGCAACCGGCCGCGATGCACAGGGTGCCCACTACCACGCACGCCAGCGACTGTATCGGCGTCGGCCAGCAATGGCGCAGCCACACCGCCGCCAACACCAGACTGCACGCGAACACCGCGACCGCGACCACTTGCCCCTGCACGCTCTGCGGGCCCACCGAGCTGCCGATCATCAGCAGCGGAATCACGCCGAGGCCGACGATGATCGCCGCGAACACCCGGCACGTCGTGGTCTGGGCGCCGCGCGCCGCGATGAACGCTGTCAGCCAGTAATACTGGGGCGACGAGAACCGCCGCGCCGCCCTCATCGGCGAGACCTCCGAGCGGGGGCCGGCGTCGCGGCCTCGAGCTCGTCGAGTGCCTGGCCCGTGTAGACCGCGAGCCGCTGCAGATGCGGCAGCTTGTCACGGCAGCCGACGAAGCCGAAGTTCATGGTGTCTGCGTAGCTCTGCAACGTGATGTTCAGTGCCATTCCGTGCATAGGGATCGATACGGGGTAGGTGGCTTCCAGCCGACTTCCTCTGAGGTACAACGTTTCTCGTGGGCCCGGCACATTGCTCACGCAGATGTTGAACGCGTACGGCCACGGCGGCCGGATACCGGTGACCGCGCCGGCGATCTGGCTCGCGGCGGGCGCGAGCAGCGCGGCGCTGTAGGCCATGATCGCGGTAGGTGACATCGTCTGCAGCTGCGCCTTGGATACGCGGGTGGCCGCGCTGATGTTGGTGAGGCGCTCGACGGGGTCGGCGATGTCGGTACCCATCGCGACAAGTATGGCTCCGACGGCATTACCGCCGCCCTCGTCGTCTTTGGGCCGGATGTTCACCGGCAGGAACGCGACGAGCGACTGGTCCGGAAGTTCGTCGAGCTCCTGCAGAAAGCGGCGCAGCCCGCCGGCGATGACCGACAGCGCCACATCGTTGAGGGTGGCGTCGTGGGCGGCGCCCAACGCCTTGAGCCGCGCGATGGAGTACTGCTGGGTGGCGAAGCGCCGGTTGCGGCTGATGTGGGCGTTGAGAATGCTGTGCGGCGCCTGCGCGGAGTTGGCGAGTCGCGCGTAGTCCCCGTCGCGGCGGATCTGCGTGTTCACCAGGGCACGGCCGAGGCCTACGGCCGCGCCGACGCCTCCGGTCAGCGCGCTGCCCACTCCGCCGATGGCGCCGAGGAGGGGGTTCGACGGCGACGCTTCGGGGCGGGCACGCGTCGGGATGGGCACGTTGAAGAACAGCCGCGTGTCGTCGTCGTCGGGATCTGTGGACAGGCTGCGGGCGAGGGCCTTCATCCCGGTGTAGCCGTCGAGCAGCGAGTGGTGGATCTTCATGTACATCGCGAAGCGGCCGCCTTCGAGGCCCTCGATGATGTGCAGCTCCCACGGCGGGCGGCTCAGATCGAGATGATTGCTGTGCAGCCGGGAGATGAGGATGCCGAGCTCGCGTTCGTCACCGGGACTGGCCAGCGCCGAACGGCGCACGTGGTAGTCGAAGTCGAAATTGTCGTCGACGACCCAACTGTGGATCGGGCTGTACTGCAACCGGTGATGCGCGAGTTTGCGGTTCCACGGGGCGACGACCTCATGGCCGCGCGCATCGTCGATGAGCCGACGCAGATAGTCGGCGAGCGCGTCCTTCGGCGGCGTGAACGGCAACAGCGCTGCGACGTGCATCTTCGAATTCGATGTCTCGCCATAGAGAAACATCATGTCGAGCGGGCTCAGTCGCTTGCGTGTGCTCATTACAGACTCCGATCAGACCGCGCGCACCAGTTGCCCGTCAAGGTCAGTCTGTCAGCAGACGCCCGTCCCGACGCCGGAATGTGTCAGTCGCTGTCATCGGATGTCGACGCGTCGTCATTCGTCGACGACGACGGCGCCGGTTTGGCCCGCAACACCTTGTTGATCGCCGCGCGCACAGCCTTGCCCCGCTGCGTACCCGCACGGGTTGTCGGGGTCGCCTTGTTTCCGTCGGTCCGTGCGGTGTGCGATGTCTTGCCCAATGCGGCTGCGCCGTTGCGCAGATTCTCGCGTCCCTCGGCCACCGCGCCGGGCAGCGCCGCCGCGGTCTGCACCACGCGCGACGGCGGGGTGACCAACGAGAACCTCGTCGGCTTGTCGGCGTTCTGGTAGGTGCGGTCGGTGTAGCCCATGTCGACGCCCAGGCGCAATGTCGGCTCGACGGCGCCGAGCACGGGTTCGGTCAACGCCGTGGTGCCCAGTGCCGTCGACACGTCGCGCACGGGCTGCAGCAGCGGCAGATGCTCGGCGCGCACCAGGATGTAGGTGTCGGTGCCTTCGCCGGGCTTGGTGACGGTCTTGGACACGGTGTCCGCGGTGGCCAGGTCGACGTTGTCCGGCCCCTGATCGCCGTGGACATAGACCAGCCCCGCCGCGGCGTTGGCGAGTGACAGCGGATTCGCATAGGCGGGGAAGTCGCCGATCGCGTCGTACTCCAGTGTCACAAACGTCTCGTCGTAGGGCGACGGCGCCGCCGCGCCGGTGCTGGTGAACCCGGGATGGCCAGCTCCGGGAACCGGGCATAGATCCCGCCGTTGGGCACGAAAGGCGCTGCGATGAACAGGAATTGGAGCTCATC
The DNA here is from genome assembly GCF_002838065.1 of Mycobacterium hubeiense. Taxonomy (GTDB): domain Bacteria; phylum Actinomycetota; class Actinomycetes; order Mycobacteriales; family Mycobacteriaceae; genus Mycobacterium; species Mycobacterium hubeiense. Next base: position 40,918 of record NZ_PIZU01000035.1, read on the forward strand.
GGGCGGCGGACCACCGTCGGCGCCAAAGTCGCGCTTGACCTGTTCGGCGACCAGCGAGCCCTCGGAATAGCCGACGACGAGCTTCGTGCCGCCGGTGTCGTCGATGGCGGTGCGCAGCGTCGGCACGCCCTCTGTCACGCTCGGGTCGACGGGCAGCTCGGCGGGATATTCCACTGGTACGAAGGTGGCGCCATCTGGCACCAATTGACCCTGGAACTTGTCCGGGATCCGGTCGCCGGTCGGATTGCGCCAGCCGCCGACGCCGATGACGGTGTCGGCCTGCGGGAGCGTCGTCGCCGCAGACGCATCCGCGGAAAAGACCAACACCGCCGACATGCCGGCCGTCGCGCCGACAAGCACGCCGGGAACGGCCCGCCGGGGTGCGGCCTTGCGATGCTTCGCCACCTGTCCTCCTCACGGCGGTCGCAACCGCGCGGATCGCACGCTACCCGACCGTGAATCCACTAGGCTCCCTAACGTTATGAATATGAAAACGGCGCTGGCCGGCCTGCTGGCAACGGCGGGCGCTCTGGCATTCGCGCCAGCGGCGCACGCCGATCACGTCGCCTATCTGGTGAACGTCCATGTCCGGCCGGGCTACAACTTCCCAAACGCCGAGGCGGCATTGGGTTACGGCTACAGCATCTGCGACCGGGTGGCGGCCAAGATGCCGTACGCGCAGCTGGTCGACCAGGTGAAGGCCGACTTCCACACCACGGACTACTACCAGGGCGGCTACCTGATCAACCAGGCCGTCAACGAGTTGTGTCCGGCGCAGATCTGGCAGCTGCGCCAGTCGGCGGCCGGCTACCGACTGCCCGCCTGATACGACAACGGCGGCGCCCCACCGGGACGCCGCCGCCAGTCGAACGGGATTACTACGGGCAGGTGACCTCGATCTCGAACGGCTTGTTGACGGGCTGCATGGGGTTGGCCATGTCCACACCCGTCGCGGTGCCCGAGATCCGGTAGGTGTCACCGTCCTTCTCGGCCTTGGCCTCGCCCTGGCCGGCGCCCTCCTGGAAGCCCAGTGTCACGCCGTTGACGTTGCCCAGCCCGACCGAGCGGACCGCGGGCGAATCGCCCTCGCTCACCACGGCGGCGATGCCGGTGGCGGCGTCGCCGATGGCGATGTTCATGTTGCCGCCCATTGCGCTGCACACGACGGTGCCCTGGACGTTTTGGTCTTGGCCGTCGATGGTGACCTTGGTTTCACTCGCGCCCGCTTCGGCAGTGGCGGTGCCCGCCTCGGCCTCGGTGGTTGCCTCCGCGGTGGTGGCCGGAGACTCGGCCTTCTCTTCCGACGACGAACAGCCCGACAGGCCGGCGATAACAATCGCTGCGCCGCCTACGGCGACCAGGAACCCACGCTTCACCACTGTTCTCCTTTTTTCACGTGGTCCGTCAAGATCGGCGGACCATCCCCAGCAGTATGGTGCCCTGCTCAGCCATGGTCAGGGGTTTGCTTGAAAACGAGTGACGAAATTGCGCTCCGGCAGGCCTCTTCTCGAACTTTCACTGCCGCGATGCAATATCGCGAAGTCGCAGTGTCAGCACGACACCTTGATCGAGAACGTGCCGGTGGTGCGGAAGCTTGGCTTCGCGGTGTCGAAACCGTTTGCTGTCCCGGCGATTTCGTAGGTACGGCCGATCATCGTGACCGTCGCGGTGTCCCCCAGGCCGGCGTTGTAGCTGCCGGTGAAGCCGCCGACATTGTTGATGCTCACCGATTCGGCGGTGAGCTCGTCCTTGTTGGACACCAGGGCCGTCACGCCCGAGGTCTGATCCCCGGTCTCGATGGTGGTCAACACGCCGGCCGGCATGCATCGCACCGCTTCGGTGATGCCCATGTCCTGATCGTTGATCCGCACCTGCGCGGTGCCGGCCACCAGCAAGCCCGAGGCTCCGCCGTCGGCGGCGGGGACGACGAACAGCCCGTCAGCCCGCCGAGGACGAGCGCGGCAAGGACGGGACCGGCGTGACGCACGGAAGAAATGTAGCCCGCACGCTAGGGGCAGGTGACCACAATTTCGAACGGAGTCTCTACGGGAACCATCGGGTTGGCGGCGTCGGTGCCCATCCCGGTTCCGCTGACGGTGTAGCGGTTTCCGTCGCGGGTGGCGCTGGCCGGCGTCGCGGAGACACCCTCGGCGTACAGCAACGACGGGCCGCCGGAGCCCGCCTCGCCGATGCTCACCGACTTGACCACCGGGGGCTTCTCATCGGTGAGGTTGACAGTCGTGGTCTGCCCGCCCTCGATGGTGATGATCGTCCGCCCGCCCTCTGTCGCACAGCTGACGTCGCTGGTCGGACCGACGTCCTTGCCGCCCAACGTCACATTGGTCTCACCGGGCTGGGCCGGGGCGGGGGCCTCGGGCTCCGGCGACGAGCAGCCGACGAGGGCTGCGAGCAGGGCCGCACAGCCAGGGATGAGGAAGTTTCGCGGGGTCACGACCATCGAGTATGCGGTGCGACAGGGTCAGCAAAATAATCCGGTCGTCGTCCGGTTGAATACATCCCATGAGCGAGCCGTTCTTCACCGTCGAGGCGGAGCTGCCCGGACGGCTCGGACGGGCGGGGGTCATCCGCACCCCGCACGGCGACATCCACACTCCGGCGTTCATCGCCGTGGGCACCCAGGCCACCGTCAAGGCCGTGCTACCCGAAACCATGAAAGAACTTGGGGCGCAGGCAGTTCTGGCCAACGCCTACCACCTGTATCTGCAGCCGGGCCCGGACGTCGTCGAGGCCGCCGGCGGCCTGGGCGCGTTCATGAACTGGCCCGGCCCGACGTTCACCGACAGCGGCGGATTCCAGGTGCTCTCGCTGGGGGCGGGCTTTCGCAAGGTGCTGGCGATGGACACCGAACGAGTCCAGGCCGACGACATCATCGCCGAGGGCAAGGAGCGCCTGGCCGTTGTCGACGACGACGGGGTGACGTTCCGGTCGCACCTGAACGGGTCGACGCATCGCTTCACCCCGGAGGTGTCGATCGGCATCCAGCATCAGCTGGGCGCCGACATCATCTTCTGCTTCGACGAGCTGACCACATTGGTCAATACCCGTGGCTACCAAGAAGAGTCGGTGCGACGCACGCACGCGTGGGCGGTGCGTTGCCTGGCCGAACACCGGCGCCTGGCCGCGCAACGTCCCGACAAGGCGCCGCAGGCATTGTTCGGTGTGGTGCAGGGCGCGCAGTACGAGGATCTACGGCGCGGCGCCGCCCGCGGGCTGACCACGATCGTGGACGACGACGGCCGCGGCTTCGACGGCTACGGCATCGGCGGGGCGCTGGAGAAGCAGAACCTGGCCACCATCGTCGGCTGGGTGAGCAGCGAACTGCCTGCGGACAAACCGCGCCACCTGCTGGGCATCAGCGAACCCGACGACTTGTTCGACGCGGTCGCCGCGGGCGCCGACACCTTTGATTGCGTCTCGCCGTCGCGCGTCGCCCGCAACGCGGCGGTGTATTCGGCGACGGGCCGCTACAACATCACCGGTTCGCGGTACCGCCGCGATTTCACCCCGATCGACGAGGACTGCGACTGTTACACATGCAGCCACTACACCCGCGCCTACCTGCATCATCTGTTCAAGGCGAAGGAGATCCTGGCCTCCACGCTGGCCACCATCCACAACGAGCGCTTCGTCATTCGCCTCGTCGATCAGATCCGGGCCGCCATCAAGGTCGGCGAGTTCGACGAGCTGCGGGCACACGTCTTGGGCCGGTACTACTCGACGCGTGCACAATAAGTAGATGACGACCACAGAGTCGCAGACGCTGCTGCTGCAGCTGATCGATCCGGCCAACCGGCCCGACCCCTATCCGGCTTACGCCCAGATCCGTGAGCACGGGCCGCTGCGGCTGCCCGAAGGGCACCTCACGGTGTTCTCGTCGTTCCAGGACTGCGATGACGTGCTGCGGCATCCATCGTCGGCCAACGACCGGCTCAAGTCGACGCTGGCCCAGCAGCAGATCGCGGACGACAACGCGCCGCGGCAGCTCTGGACGCCGAGCTTTTTGTTCCTCGATCCGCCCGACCACACCCGGCTGCGCAAGCTGGTCAGCAAGGCGTTTGCGCCCAAGGTGGTCAAGGCGCTGGAGCCGGACATCACCGCGCTGGTGGACTCGCTGCTGGACAAGCTGGCCGCCGACGGTCAGTTCGATGTGATCGCCGATCTCGCCTACCCGCTTCCGGTGGCGGTGATCTGCCGGCTGCTCGGCGTTCCTCTCGAGGACGAGCCCCAATTCAGTTGGGCGTCAGCGTTGTTGGCCAAGGCGCTCGACCCATTCATCTCGTTGACCGGCGAGACGCCCGACGACTTCGCCGAGCAGATGAAAGCGGGGCTGTGGCTGCGCGAGTACCTTCACGGGCTGATCGCGCAACGCCGCAAGAATCCGGGCGAAGATCTGATGTCGGGCCTGATTCATGTCGAGGAGTCCGGGGATCAGCTCACCGAGGAGGAAATCGTCTCGACGTGCAACCTGCTGCTCATCGCCGGGCATGAGACCACGGTGAACCTGATCGCCAACGCGATCCTGGCGATGCTGCGTCATCCGTTGCAGTGGACAGCGCTGGGCCGCAATCCATCTCGGGTCTCGGCGGTGGTCGAGGAGACGATGCGTTACGACCCGCCGGTGCAGCTGGTGGCGCGAATTGCCGCCGATGACATGACAATTGGCCAGACCACTGTCGCCAAAGGTGACGGCATGATGCTGCTGCTGGCCGCGGCGCATCACGACCCGGCGGCGAACGATCGTCCAGACGAATTCGATCCCGACCGGGAAACTATCCGGCACCTGGGCTTTGGCAAAGGCCCACACTTCTGCCTCGGCGCGCCGCTGGCGCGCCTGGAGGCCGCGGTCGCGCTGTCGGCGGTGACCGCGCGCTTCCCGCAGGCGCGGATCGCCGGTGAGCCGGTGTACAAGCCCAACCTGACGCTGCGCGGTATGGCCTCCTTCGCGATTTCGGCGTAGGCCGTAATCGTGCAGGATGAACGACATGCCAACCGAGCTCACCGCCGAGCAGGCCGCTGCGCGCCTGGCCACCGATGACACGCTGGGCATCCCGCTGGGCCCCGGCCAGCCGCCGGCGTTTCTGCGCGCGCTGGGTGAGCGCACCGACTGGACCGATCTGGGTGTCTACGGCGCGCTGCTCGCCGTCGGCACCGAACTGTTCTCGCGGCCGGGCGTTCATTACCTGTCGGGTTTCTACGGTCCCTTGGAGCGGGCGCTACGGGACAGCGGCGCCAACATCGAGTTCGCGCCCGCGGACTTCCGTCGCTTCGGCCCGCTGCTGGAGCGCCAGGCGCCGCGGGTGATGACGACCGTCGCGGCCCCGCCCGACGCCGACGGCTGGTGCTCCCTGTCCTTGCATGCCGGCGGCACGGTTGGCGAGCTGCGCCGCGCCGGCGCCGACCCCGAACGGCTGCTGGTCGTCGAGGTGTCCGACGCCTACCCGCGAACCGTCGGGTGGCAGGAGCATCGCCACGCGCTGCACGTCGACGAGATCGACGTGCTGGTGCACTCGACCGACGGGCCGGTGGCGCTGCCCGAAGCGCCCCCCAACGACGTCGACAAAGCGATCGCGCGCCATGCCGTTGCGTTCATCCCGTCGGGTGCGACGCTGCAGACCGGCATCGGCTCCATCCCCAGCCAGATCGCCACCCTGCTGGCCGAGGGCGACGGCCACGACTTCGGGCTGCACAGCGAGATGTTCACCGACGGCTGCATGCGGCTGCACCGCGCGGGCAAGGTCACCAACGCCCACAAGGGCCAGTACGACGGGGTGAGCGTGACGACGTTCGCGTTCGGCTCGACGGAACTCTACGAATGGCTCGACGGCAACTCCGACGTCGCGTTCCTGCCCGTTGAGGTCGTCAACGCACCGGAGGTGATCGGCGCCAACAGCGACATGGTGTCGATCAACGGCGCGCTTGCGGTCGACATCCACGGCCAGGTGGTCGCCGACACCATCGCCGGCGACCAGTTCAGCGGCGTCGGCGGCGCCGAGGACTTCGTGGCAGGCGTGGGGCTCGAGCTGTCGGACCGCTCGCTGATCTGCCTGCCTTCGACGTTCGCCAAAGACGGTGCGCTGCAGTCGCGGATCCTGCCGTGGTTCGGGCCCGGCGCCGTCATCACGACGCCGCGCCACCACGTCGACGTGATCGTCACCGAGTACGGCGCCGCAGAGCTGGAGGGCAAGACCGTCCAGGAGCGCGGCGAGGCGCTCGCGGCGATCGCCCACCCGCAGTTCCGCGACGAGCTGCTGGCGGCCGCGACGCGGGCAGCCAACGGCCGCTCACCGGTGACTGGGTTGACGGGTTGATCACTCGCGTCTGGTGCGAGTAATCAACCCGTCAAGGTGTACACCCAGGGGTGCTTCGGCAACTGCGCCGGGTCGAACTGCGCCAGCATCTCGTCCAGGCTCGATGCCGGCCAGCCCAGCGACGCGCTGATCTGCTCAACAGCCCGCTCGACGCCAATCTCGGCGAGCGTGACGGCGCCGTCGCGTTTGGCCAGCCGCGCGCCGTCCTCGTTGAGCACCAAGGCGACGTGCGCGTAGGTCGGCTCCGGATAGCCCAGCAGCCTCGCGAGGTAGGCCTGCCGCGGCGAGGACGGCAGTAGGTCGTCGCCACGCACCACTTGGTCGATGCCTTGTGCCACGTCGTCGACCACGACGGCGAGGTTGTACGCCGCGACCCCGTCGCCGCGGCGCACCACGAAATCGTCGACGATGCCCATGTAGTCACCGTGCAGCACATCGTGGACGGTGTAGGCGATCGCGTCGGTGCGCAGTCGCAAGGCGGGCGGTCGGCCGGTCTCGTCGCGCCGCTGCCGACGCTCAGCCTCGGTGAGCTGGCGGCAGGTGCCCGGATAGGCGCCCTGCGGGGCATGAGGCGCTCGCGGTGCCTGCTGGATATCCCTTCTGCTGCAATAGCATTCGTACAGCAGCCCGCGCTCCTTCAGCTCAGCGATCACCGAGTCGTAGCGCTGCGGATGCTGCGACTGCCACTCCGGCGGCTCGTCCCACGTCACACCGATGGCGGCGAGGTCCTCGAGCTGGCGGTCGGCGATGTGGGTGTGGGTGCGGTCGTCGAGGTCGTCGATGCGCACCAGGAAGCGCCGACCCGTCGACCGCGCGAACAGCCACGCCAGCACCGCGGTGCGCAGGTTGCCGATGTGCAGATCGGCCGACGGGCTCGGCGCGAACCGGCCCGCGGGGGAGCGGGTCACGCCCGCAATCTAACCGAGGCTAACTGCGTCGGCGATCAGCAGCTTGTAGGCGGTGAAGTTGTCCTTGTTGTCGCTGTCGTACCAGACATGGGCGTCGCGGTATTTCTCGTTGGGCTCGTCCTCGGCGTCGGCCCACTTGCGCACCCGCTTCTCGGCGGCGTCCCCATCCCACTCGCGGTCGCGGTCAGCCAGCGGCAGGTCCTGAAATGCTGTTACGGACATACAGGTGGCGTGCCCGATCTGTCTTGGCGATAAACCAGCCAGGCCGCCACCGCGAGATAGGGCAGCGTCAGCACCGCGAACGCGCCACTGTGCCCGCCCGCGTCGGCCAGCGCCGCGTAGCTGCCGCACACCATCAGGGTGGCGACGTCCGTCGTCATCCCAGCGAGCGACGTCACGGTGGCCCGGGCGGAGCCCGAGATGCTGTGCTGCAGGCGGGCATCGGCGACGACGGTGGCCAGCTGGAAGACACCGAACGCGACGGCAAGGGCCACCACACCGGCCGGGTGCCCGGCAAGCGCACCGACAGACATCAAAACGGCGCCGCAGACAACCAGCAACGACAGCCCGCTATCGCCGAGTCGGCCGGCCGGTCCGGCGAGCAGCCCGCCCGCCGCGGCGCCCGCCCAGACCACCACCATCAACAGCGCGACTTCGGCGGCCGACACACCGGTGCTGTCGATCAACAGCGGCGTGTACTCGTCAAGTGCACCCCACACCGAGGCGATGACCGCGACGAGCACGACCGCGGCCAACACCGTCCGGGATCGCCGAGCCTCGGCGACACCCGCACTCACCGCGTCGGCCCAGCTCAGACCTGGCTCAGCGTGCCCAATCTTGTTCTCGGGGAACAGCATTGCGACGCCTGCGGCCAGCACCGACACCGCGACGCTGGCCGCGCCGACCGCAACGAATCCGCCGGCGACCAGCGCCGGTGCGGCGGCGGCCCCGGCGAACATCGCTGCCAGCACCCCGGCCACGTTGCCGCGGCCCATCAACGTCGCGTAGCGGTCCGTCGCGCCCAGCACGGCAAGCTCGTCGTACACCAACGCCTCGAGCGCCCCGGACGTCAACGCGCCCTTCAATCCCCACAGCAGGAAGCCCAGCGCGAACATGCAGTAGCCGGGCGAGCCGACCCATAGCGCGAACGCGACAGCCGTCAGCAGGGGTCCGCCGATCAGCAGGCGGCGTCGTGACGTTGCGTCGGCCCAGGCGCCGGAGGGCACCTCGAAGGCCAGGCTCGACACCGACCAGGTGACAAGCAGCGACGAGATCTGCCATACGGATAACCCGGTATCGCTGAACAGCAGCGTGTAGACGGGGTACAGCAGGACGAAGTCGTCAAGAAACAGGTATGCGTAGAGAACGCCGGCCAACCGGCGATGAGGCTTGCAGTGGTCTAGACGTTCAGGTCAACATCGCCAGGTCATGGGGTCGAGGGTAGCGCGACGCTACGCGCCGAAATCGTGAGCTTCGTCGTACCCGTAGTCCCCGCCCGGGTCGAGGACCACTTTCGGCGGCTTCTCATCCCGCGTCGGGGTGGGGGATGCTCCTTGCGACGTGCCCATCGCGTCATGGGCTTCGTCGTACTCGAAATCGCCGCTCTGGATGTCCATGATGAGCCTCCGTCCGTCGGCACTTCATTATCCGCGGGATCTGCTGACAGGCGACGATTCGATCAGCGCATGCTGTGCGTCAGGCGGCGTCGTCGGCCAGGTGGCAACCCGTGACGTACTTCGCGGTTCTCGGTCCGCTCGAAGTCCGCACCGAAGACGGAGTGGCGGTTTCGCCGCCCGGTGAACGGCAGCGCCGTCTCGTCGCTGCTTGCCAACCATGGGCAAAAGGTGACGCTTGTGCATCGCGGTTCAGGTGCAGAAAGAAAGCAGCGGGTTTGGGATTACTGAATGAGGCAAATGCCCCATGCGCCGGTGAACCAAAGTGGGCGACCATACGTCATGCAGTATGTGAATCGTCTTCTCGCCGTCGGTTACGGCGTCGCCAGCTACGTCTTGTTCCTGGCGGTGTTCCTCTACGCGATCGGGTTCGTCGGCGACATCGTCGTGCCGCGAAGTGTGGACAATGCTGTCGCCGCGCCGCTCTGGCAGGCGCTGATCATCAATGTGTCGCTTCTGACCCTGTTCGCCGTGCAGCACAGCGTGATGGCACGCCCGGCGTTCAAGCGGTGGTGGACGCGCTATGTGCCGCCGCCTGTCGAGCGCAGCACCTATGTTCTGCTCGCGAGCCTCGTGAGCATGTCCCGAGTCTCGTGGAACTTGGGTGACGGTC
>NZ_PIZU01000036.1 GCF_002838065.1 Mycobacterium hubeiense
TCTGCCTTGCCGACACCGCGCCCCTGACTACCAATGAGTCCCAGCCGATTCAGCACCGATGTCTATGCCCGGCGGTTGCAGGCGGCCGCAACGGCCACCGCGCAGGCCGGGCTGGCCGGGTTGGTGATCACACCCGGATACGACCTGCGCTACCTGGTCGGGTCGCGAGCGCAGACCTTCGAACGGCTGACCGCGCTGGTGCTGCCCGCAGAAGGTGATCCGGCCATCGTCGTGCCACGGCTGGAGTTGGCGTCGCTGAAAGAGTCGGCGATCACCGAACTGGGTGTGGCCGTGCGGGATTGGGTGGACGGTGACGACCCGTACCGGTTGGTGGCCGCTGCGCTGGGCGGCGGGGTGAACAAGACCGCGGTGACCGACTCCATGCCCGCGTTGCACCTGCTGCCCTTGGCCGATGTGCTCGGGGCGGTCCCGGTGCTGGCCACCGACGTGCTGCGGCGGCTGCGCATGATCAAGGACGCCGCCGAGATCGACGCTTTGCGCAAGGCGGGCGAGGCGATCGACCGGGTGCATCAGCGGGTGCCGGAGTTCCTGGTGCCGGGTCGCACCGAGGCCGATGTCGCCGCCGACATCGCCGAAGCAATTGTCGCCGAAGGGCATTCGGAGGTCGCGTTCATCATCGTCGGCTCTGGCCCGCACGGCGCCGACCCGCATCATGAGTGCTCCGACCGCGAGCTGCGCGCCGGCGACATCGTCGTGGTGGACATCGGCGGGGCCTATGAGCCTGGCTACCACTCCGATTCGACGCGCACGTACAGCATCGGCGAGCCGGACCTACAGGTGGCGCACCGCTACTCGGTGCTGCAGCGGGCGCAACGGGCCGCGGTCGAGGCGGTGCGCCCGGGCGTCACAGCCGCGCAGGTGGACGCCGCCGCGCGCGACGTGCTGGCCGCCGAGGGGCTGGCCGACGCGTTCGTGCATCGCACCGGACACGGCATCGGGCTGTCGGTGCACGAGGAGCCCTACATCGTCGCGGGCAACGATCTGCCGCTCGAGGAAGGGATGGCGTTCAGCATCGAGCCGGGGATCTACTTTCCGGGTCGGTGGGGTGCCCGCATCGAGGACATCGTCATCGTGACCGCCGACGGCGCATTGCCCGTCAACAACCGCCCGCACGAGCTGATGGTGGTCTAATCCTCGCCGCGGTCCAGCAGATCCGACGACCCGAGCACCCGCTCGACGCGCACCTCGATCACCACGCGGCGGGGATTCACCCGCGGCGTGCGGTAGCGCTGGGCGTAGCGCAGCTCGGCGTCACGGACCGCGTCGGCATCGGTGTCCACCGTCGCCTTGCCTTCCAGCGACAACCAGCGCGCGCCGTCGACCTGGCTCAGCACCGCGATCCCGCGTTCCTGCGCGTTCACCGCCTTCTGCGAACCCCCGGTGGTGATCACCCGCGCGATGTGGGTCTTCGGATCGAACGTGAATCCGACGGCCACCACATGCGGAGAGCCGTCGCCGCGCAGGGTGGTGAGCATGGCCAGATGCCGCTCGGTCAGAAACGCCAACGCATCGTTGGTGAGCCGGGTGGTTGCCTTCGCCATCAGTGCACACGGTAGCGCAGTGAATAATCGCAGCCGTGAAGGACACGGACGGCGGGCTCGTCGTGATTTTCGGCGGCCGCAGCGAAATCGGCACCGAGCTCGCCACGCGCCTGGCTCCCGGTGCGACGGTGCTGCTCGCGGCCCGCGGCGCCGATCGGCTCGACGAGCAGGTCGCCGCAGTCCGCGCGGCCGGGGCCGCCGCCGTGCATACCTATGAGTTCGACGCCGACGACCTCGCCTCGCACGGCCCGCTGGTCGAGTCGATCGTCGCCGAGCACGGGCCGATCAGCACCGCGGTGCTGGCGTTCGGCATCCTCGGCGATCAGGCCCGCGCCGAAACCGATCCGGCCCACGCCGTGGCGATCGTGCACACCGACTACGTCGCGCAGGTCAGCCTGCTGACCGTGCTGGCGTCCACCATGCGCACGGCCGGCCGCGGCGCGATCGTGGTCTTCTCGTCGATCGCGGGGGCGCGGGTCCGTCGCGCCAACTACGTGTACGGCTCGGCCAAGGCCGGGCTGGACGGCTTCGCCAGCGGGCTGGCCGACGCGCTGCACGGCTCGGGTGTGCGGCTGCTCATCGTGCGACCCGGATTCGTCATCGGCCGGATGACGCAAGGTATGGCGCCTGCGCCCATGTCGATCACGCCGGCGCGGGTGGCCGAGGCCACGGCTCGGGCGCTGGCTCGCCAGCGACGCAGCGTGTGGGTGCCGCGGCGGCTGGGGGCGGTCGCGTTCGCGGCACGGTTGATGCCACAGTTCGTCTGGCGCAGGATGCCGCGATGAGCCCGCGCATCGTGGTGGTCGGGATCGGGGCCGACGGCATGGCGGGGCTGGCGCAGACGTCGCGAGACGAACTCGTCTCTGCCACAACCGTTTACGGATCGAAGCGCCAACTCGACCTGCTCGACGACACCGTCACCGCGCAGCGTGTCGAGTTCCCGTCACCGATGCTGCCCGACCTCGAGATCGCGCTGCGTCAGGCGACCGGCACCGTGCACGTCGTCGCGTCGGGCGATCCGATGATGCACGGCATCGGCGCCACGTTGGTGCGGCTGTTCGGTGCCGCCGCCGTGACGGTGCTGCCGCACGTGTCGTGTGTGACGCTGGCGTGCGCGCGGCTGGGGTGGTCCGTGCCGGACACCGAGGTGATCAGCGTGGTGACCCGCGCCCCGCATCTCGCCGTACGCCGCGGTGGTCGAGCAATCGTGTTGTCCCGCAATAGTTCTACCCCTGCTGAGCTGGCGCGGCTGCTGCTCGAGACCGACCGCGGCGACTCCCGGCTCAGCGTGCTCGAACAGCTGGGCGGGCCTCGTGAGCGCCGCCGCGACGGCATCGCCAGAGACTGGGCGGCCAACCCGCCCGACGACGTCGACGCCCTCAACGTCATCGCGGTCGAGTACCTGCCGGACGACCGGATGCTGCAGACGCTGCCCGACGACGCACTGGCCCACGACGGGCAGCTCACCAAACAGCCGATGCGCGCGGTCACGTTGGCGGCGTTGGCGCCCCGGCCCGGTGCGCTGCTGTGGGACGTCGGGGCCGGCTCGGGCAGCATCGCGGTCGAATGGTGCCGCAGCGGGTCAGGCTGTGCCGCGGTCGCTTTCGAACGTGACGAGCAGCGCCGCGCCAGGATCGCGGCCAACGCAAGGGCTTTCGGTGTGGACATCGACGTGCGCGGATCGGCGCCGGAGTGCTTCGACGGGGCTTCTGTCCCTGATGTGGTTTTCATCGGGGGCGGTGTGACTCAGCCCGACCTCGTCGAGCGATGCTTCGAGCGGTTACCCGCCGGTGGCCGCCTGGTCGCCAATGCCGTCACCGCAGAATCGGAAATGGTGTTGATGCAGTGGAATACGCGGATCACCGGTGAACTGCGGCGCTACCAGCACTACCGCGGCGAACCTTTGGGCGGGTTCACCGGTTGGCGACCGGCGATGCCGGTCACGCAATGGATCGTGGTCAAGCCGTGACCGTCTACTTCATCGGTGCCGGCCCGGGCGCCGCCGATCTGATCACCGTGCGCGGGCAGCGGTTGCTGAGCCGTTGCCCGGTCTGCCTGTATGCCGGCTCGATCATGCCCGACGATCTGCTGGCGCTGTGCCCGCCGGATGCCCGCGTCGTCGACACCGGACCGCTGACGCTGGACCAGATCGTCACCGAAATCGCAGATGCCCACGCCGCCGGCCTGGATGTGGCCCGGCTGCACTCCGGTGACCCGTCGCTCTACAGTGCGCTGGCCGAACAGTGCCGCCGTCTGGACGTCCTCGGCATCGACTACGACATCGTGCCGGGGGTACCGGCATTCGCGGCCGCCGCCGCGGCGCTCGGGCGGGAACTGACCGTTCCCGGTGTCGCGCAGACCGTCACGCTGACCCGGGTGGCGACGCTGTCGACCGCGATGCCACCCGGCGAGGAACTGGAGAAGTTGGCCGCGCCGGGGGCCACGCTGGTGCTGCATCTGGCCGCGGCGCAGGTCGACGCGATCGTGCCGCAGCTGCTCTCCGGCGGGTATCGGCCCGAAACGCCCTGCGCCGTGGTCGCATTCGCCAGCTGGCCGCAACAACAGGTGCTGCGCTGCACGCTCACCGACCTGGCGGAAGAGATGGGTGCCGCCGATATCACCCGCACCGCCGTCATCGTCGTCGGCGAGGTGCTCGCCGCGGAAGGCTTTTCGGACAGCTACCTGTATTCATCGGGGCGACGCCGCGGAAGCCGGCACTGATGCGCGTCCTGCTGCTCGGCGGCACCGGCGAGGCGCGCGCCTTGGCGGCGGCACTGCATCCCGAGGTGGATGTGGTCAGTTCGCTGGCCGGGCGGGTACCCGATCCGGCTCTTCCGGTGGGCGAGGTACGGATCGGCGGATTCGGTGGAGTCGACGGCATGCGGCGATGGTTGCGCGACAACCGCATTGACGCCGTTGTCGATGCCACCCACCCGTTCGCGGCCACCATCACCACGCATGGAGCGCAGATCTGCGCCGAGCTAGGTCTGCCGCACCTGGTGCTGGCCCGTCCGGCCTGGCCGTCCGGGGACGCGATCGTGGTGCGTTCGGATGTGGAGGCCGCCGAAACCGTGGCACGCCACGGGTATTCGCGGGTTTTTCTCACCACCGGTCGATCCGGTGTCAGTGTGTTCAAGGACGTCGACGCCTGGTTCCTGATACGCGCGGTCACCGAGCCCGACAGCGACGCCCTGCCGCCGCGGCACGAACTTTTGCTGTCGCGGGGGCCCTATCACTACGACGGCGAGCTGAACCTGTTGCGCGAGCACAGGATCAACGCGCTGGTCACCAAGAACAGCGGCGGCGAGATGACCCAGCCGAAACTGCAGGCCGCCGCGACGCTGGGCGTGCCGGTGGTGATGGTGGACCGCCCGCCCCTGCCGCCCGGTGTGCACACGGTGCACACGGTCGAGGAGGCCGCCGACTGGGTCAGGCGATCATGTCCAGGGAGCCCAACTCGCGGATAGCCCGGCAGCCTCGGTGAACCATGGTCGCGATCATTTCGTCACCCCGCTCGGTGGACGATGCGAATGCGAAACCCAGAGTGGTGAGCAGCGGAGCCTGCAGGACACCAAGGCGGTAGTCGCGCCAACACGTTTCGGCGTCGTAGTCCGCGACGTACGTGGACAGCGCGCGGTGGTAGTGCCCCACCAGATCCTTCTCGATCGTCGACCGCACTTCCGGGAGCAGGCTGGTGGCGGTGAAGTATGCGAGATCCCGGCCGGCAAGGCCGACCCCGAGCGTCTGCCAGTCCACCACGGTGATTCGGGTGCGATCCGGATCGAACAGCATGTTGTCGAGCCGATAGTCGCCGTGCATCAGTGCGAACCTGTCCGGTTCGGCCATCAGCCACGGCGTCACCATCCCCATTGCGGCGGTGAGGGTTTCGCGGTCTTCGACACTGATGGCCTCACCGAGTTTGTCGACGGTGATCTCCGCTGCCATCCGTGCGACGTCACCAAGCCCCTTCGCCGCGGCTTCGTCACCCGGTTTCGGCATCACGATGCAGGGCAACTGCATCCAGGCCGGATCGCACCAGCTGGGCCCGTGAAGTCCGGCCAGCGCGTCCACCGCCAGCCGGGCCTCGGCCGGACTGCAGCCCGCGATTTGATCGCCCTGCACCGCGGGCGCCATATCGGCCAGCAGCAACGCGAAATCGGCGCCGTCGTCGGAGATCTCGCTGTGAAAGCAGCGCGGTACGGGGATGCGCATCCGATCGGCGACAACGGTGTAGAACTCGACTTCCGAGCGGTATCCGAGTGCCACTCGCTCGCGCACGGCGTCGTCCTGCGCGGGCAGTTTGAGCGCGAATGTGGCAGGCAGGTCTGCTGAATCGTCCGCGTAGGTCACCGATACGCGATACGTCGCTCCGGTCTGCCCGGTGCCGATCGGTTGCACGGTGACCTCTCGGATGTCGCGATCCAGCACCGACCCCAGCCACTGCGGCGTCACATCGGCGGGCCGGCGCGGGATACTCATGCCGTCGCCCCGTAGATCGTTCCCATCCACACCGCCTCCGCACCTTCCAGCAGCTGATCGCGGTCCAGTGGTCCACCGAGGATGAACCGCTCCAGCAGTCGATCGTTGAATTCCAGTAGCAGGCTTGCGAGTACATCCGGATGCGGTCCATCCGGTGCGCGCCCGCTGGCGCGTTCGGCGGCGATCACAGCCGACACCGCCGGGACGAAGGACTCTCGCGCGTTGTCCCACATGTCTCGCACCGCACTGCTGGCGCCGCGCGCCTCGAGCATGGCTTGGAACAGGTAGCGATGCTGCTCGCCGGTCCGCAGCACCGCCTCGAGCGTGTCACGGATCCGCTTGCGCGGTGGCTCGCCGGTGTCGGCCAGAATCTCGTTGGCCGCGAACACCGCGTCGTGCATGGGTTCGAGCAGGGCGGCCACCGCGGCGGCCTTGTTCTCGAAATAGAAGTAGAAGGCCGACCGTCCGACGCCGGCCTGTCGCGCCACCTCGGCGATGTTCAGCGCGTCGAATCCCGTATTCCTCAGATGCTCGTTGAGCGCCTCGAGGATGGCGGTGCGGCGCTGGTCGCTGCGCTGGGGTTGGCGACGGTCGGTGGGGGATCGAACCGGCATTGCCTGCGCCACGCGACCTCCGCTCGAGCTGACAGCTGTCAACGCTCATCGACAGCAGTCAGAAGGCTACCCCGGGTAGCGCCGCGGCGTGAAGACTCGGTCCGTCGAGTCCGCGGAGTACCACTGCGTCTGCGATGACCCGATGATGAGCAGGCACCGCATGTCGACCTCGCCGGGTTCCAGGTCGGCCAGCCGCACCACCTTGACCTGTTCACGCGGGCCCGACACGTCACGGCCGATCACCACCGGAGTGCCCGGGTCCCGATGCTCGAGCAGCAGATCGCGCATCGCGCCGACCTGCCATGTCCGCGTCTTCGATGCGGGGTTGTAGATCGCCAGCACCAGATCGGCCTGTGCCGCGGCGGTCAGCCGTTTCGCGATGACGTCCCACGGCTTGAGCCGGTCGGACAGCGAGATCACCGCGTAGTCGTGGCCGAGCGGCGCGCCGACCCGGCTGGCGACGGCCTGGGCCGCCGTCATTGCGGGGATCACCCGCACCGCCACGCCGGGCCACTGCTTGGCCTCCTCGAGCACGGCGGTGGCCATCGCGAACACGCCGGGGTCGCCCGAGGACACCACCGCGACTGCGCGGCCCTGTTCGGCCAGCGTGCAGGCCAGCCGGGCGCGGGCGGGTTCGTCGGTGTTGTCGCTGGGATGACGGCGCTGCCCGTCCCGGACGCCGATGCGGTCCAGGTAGGGCCCGTAACCGATCAGGTCGGTGGCCGCGGCCAGCTCGCGGCGGCTCTGCGGCGTCATCCAGTCGGTGTCGCCCGGCCCCAGCCCCACGACCGCGACGCTGCCGGCGGGCGCTGCGGCGCGCCGGGTGCCGGGGATCATCGCCAGCGAGAAGTACGGCACCTTCGCGTCGTCGACGTCGCCGGCCGCCAGCACCCGTTGCTGCGGGGTGCTGGCCCGTTCCACATAGAACGCCTCATCCAGCCGACCGGTCGACGAAAGCGCTTCCCGCACAGCGGGATACGAGCGCCCCAGCTTGAGCACCACGGCGGCGTCGGTGTCGGCGAGCCGGCGCTTGAGCTCGTCGACGGGCAAGGTTCCCGGCAGGATGGTCAGCACTTCGTCGCCCTGCACCAGCGGGGTGCCGGTGGCCGCCGAGGCCGCGCTCACCGACGTCACACCGGGCACGGTGACGGCGTTGAAGCGTTCCGTCAGCCGGGTGTGCATATGCATATACGAGCTGTAGAACAGTGGGTCGCCCTCGGCCAGCAGCGCGACGTCGCGACCCGCCTCGAGGTGGGCGGCGATGCGCTCGGCCGACTCGCGGTAGAAGTCCTCGATGGCGCCTGCGTACCCGCGGGGATGGTCGGTGGTCTCGGTGGTCACCGGATACACCAGGTGCTCTTCGATCTGCCCGGGCCGCAAGTACGGTTCGGCGATGCTGCGTGCGATGCTGCGGCCGTGCCGGGCGCTGTGGTAGGCGACCACGTCGGCCTCGCCGATCACCCGGGCGGCCTTGACGGTGACCAGTTCGGGATCACCGGGCCCGAGCCCGACACCGTAGAGCGTGCCCCTCATTCGGCCGCGCTCGCGATCGCATTGACCGCGGCCGCCGCCATCGCGCTGCCGCCGCGCCGGCCCGTCACCACCAGGTAGCTCATGCCTCGCGGCCGGTCGATCAGTTCCTGTTTGGACTGCGCGGAGCCCACGAACCCGACGGGGCCGCCGAGCACCGCGGCGGGCGCGGGCACGCCGTCGTCGACAAGCTCCAGCAGCCGGAACAACGCGGTGGGTGCGTTGCCGATGGCCAGCACCGCACCGCCCAGCCGGTCGGCCCACAGTTCGACAGCGGCCGCGGACCGCGTCGTCTCGCGACGGGCGGCCAGTTCGGGCGCGCGCTCGTCGGCAACCAGCGACACCACCTCGTTTGCGGCGGGCAGCCGTGAGCGGGTGATGCCCGCGGCGACCATCGACGAGTCACACAGCACGGGTGCTCCGGCGGCCAGGGCGGCGTGGGTCTTGGCGACGACGTCCTCGCTGTAGGCGACGTATTCGGCGACGTCGACCTGCCCGCAGGTGTGGATCAGCCGCACCACCACGCGAGCGACGTCGGCGGGGAAGCGTGACAGATCCGCCTCGGCGCGGATCGTCGCAAACGACTGCCGATAGATCTCGGCGGCGTCGCGCACGTAGTCCAGCACGCGATAACCCTACGGCGTGCGCAGCCGGTAACCGTCGCCGGTCGCGATCAGCACCTGGGCGCCGCGCGGGCTGCCGCAGGCCCGTTCGCACCCGACGAAATGCCGGTGCGCAGCGGCCGGTGTCGTTACCGCGCGGGCGGCGTCGGCCCGCACGTCGGCCATCGAATGCTCGCAGCCGGGACTGCCGGTGCACGCGCTGATGCCCAGCCACGGCGAGGTCTCGTCGAACACCAAGCCCATCGGCGCCAGCACCCGCAGCGCGGCGTCGGCGACGCCCTCGGCGAGGTCGCACACCAGCACCGAACGCCAGGGCGTGATCACCATCGGCGCCTCGATCGCCGCGAGGTACTCCGCCACGCGGGCCGGCAACAGCCCGAGCGGCATGGCGGCGCCCAGCGCCACCCGTCCGTCGGCCTGCGGTATCCAGCCGACGGGTGGGTGGGTAACAGGCGGCCACGTCGACCCGGCATCTGCTGTGCGTGCCAGGCCTGTCAGCAACGGGCCGGTGTCGGTGAGTTCGGCTATCCGCCAAGCTTTTCCGCGGATGGCGGCGAACCGCGCCGCGACGGACGTCATGGCTGCCACCACGTCGGCTGGCTGCAGGCGGACGCCGGTGTCGCGGCCGGCGAGCAGCAGGGCGACCGTGTCGTCGTCGAGCACGTGAACGCCGACGTCGGCAGCCAGGCCGGAGACGTCGCCGCGGCCGTCGTCGATGCCGAACCAGAACCGGCCGGGCAGTTGGGCGAGCGCCGGCCCGGCTTGGATCGCGGCGTCGAGGCGATGCACCCAGTCGCGGATGTCGGCGACGCCACCGGCGCGGCCCGACAGCGGCGACGCCACGATGTTGCGGACACGTTCGTGCGTCGCGGACGGCAGCAGACCGGCAGCGGCGATGGCGTCGGCGACGGCACTCGCGGCCTCGTCACCGCCGATGCCCCGGATCTGCACATTGGCTCGGGATGTCAATTCCATTGTGCCGGAACCGAATTCGGCTGCTACGCGGGCGAGGGCCCCGAGCTGATCCGCGGTGAGGACCCCTCCGGGGAGCCGAATCCTGGCGAGCGCGCCATCAGCGGCCCGGTGCACGGTGAGCGCGCCGGGGCAGGCGTCGTGGTCTCGGGTACGGGTCATCGGTCCGTCGGCAAGTCTAGGGCCGACAGGCATGGCGTCGCCCGGCGGCACTCAGGTGCTTGTTTGCCAGATCTGCACTTCTGCGGGCTGACTTGGTCGTCAAAAGGTGTGCGTGTTAGCCACAGAAACAGGTAGTGCACTACGCGTGAGATAGCCGGTGGCCGGCCGTAACTTCTCCCCATGGCGGTCCCAGGTTAGCCGGGGCCGGACAGAGGAGAGTTGATATGACCGAACTGATTTCGGCATCGACAGCCCAGAAAGCGGCGCTCACGCCCGCCACGACGTCGACACCGGTGGTCATCACCGAGCAGCAGGTGCGCTTTGCCACCGCGGCGGCCATTCCGTTGCCACGCAAGACCGTTACCCGGCGCCTGTCCGACGCGCTCACCGCGGTCGCGCAGTCCGTGCACGACGTGTTCGTGACGCCGACGGCGGATAAGCCGATTCGCCACGATAAGCCGTCACGGCTGGCCTATCTTGAGCATTCAGCGATGTCACGGGAGATGGGTCGGCTCTGAGCGTTCGGAGGTGCCGGTGACTGCACAGCGGAGGCAACTGCAGATCGCCGTCATCGGCGCCGGGATGTCCGGGCTGTGCATGGCGGCCAAGCTGCAGGACGCCGGCATCGAAAACTACACCGTATTCGAGCAGGCCGATGATGTCGGCGGCACCTGGCGGGACAACACCTATCCGGGGCTGACCTGCGACGTGCCGTCGCGCTACTACACGTATTCGTTCCGGCCGAATCCGGAATGGTCGCGGCTGTTGTCGCCCGGCCCGGAGATCCAGGCGTACTTCCGCCGGGTCGCCGAGGACCTCGGCATCAGGCCCCACATCAGGTTCGGCACCGAAGTGCGTGCGGCGCGGTTCGTCGACGGGCGCTGGTTTATCGACACCGGATCCGGCGAGGAGGAGTCGTTCGACGTCCTCATCACAGCGACGGGTGTGCTGCGGCTACCGCGGTATCCCGACATCCCCGGGCTGGAGACGTTCGCCGGGCCGATGTTCCACTCGGCCCGCTGGGATCACTCAGTCTCATTGCCGGACAAGCGAATCGGGCTGATCGGCACCGGCTCGACCGGCGTTCAGATCACCGCAGAGCTGGGCGGAAAGGTCCGCGCGCTCAAGGTCTTTCAGCGCACCGCGCAGTGGATCTTCCCGACGCCCAACCTGCGGTACTCGCCGCTGACGCGGGCCGCGTTGCGGCGGTGGCCGAAACTGAACGAGGTGGGCTACCGCGGCTGGGGGTTCTACATCCGCCAGTTACTCGGCAGGGCCACTGTGCAGCCGTGCTGGCAACGGCGGCTGGTCCAGACGGCATGCCGATGGAATCTGCGGCTTTCGGTGCGCGACGCCGAGTTGCGCCGCAAACTCACCCCGAATTACCAGGCGATGTGTAAGCGCCAAGTGCTGGCCGGGCACTTCTACCCAGCCGTCCAGCGGCCCGGCGTCGAGGTGATCACCGACGCGATCGAGGCGGTTGAACCGCGCGGGGTCGTCACCGCCGACGGCACCCTGCACGAGCTGGACGTGCTGGTGCTGGCAACCGGTTTCGACGCCCGCGCCTACGTGCGGCCGATGCAGATCATCGGGGAGAACGGGCTGACGTTGGAGGAGGCCTGGGCCGACGGCCCGACGGCGTATCGGTCGGTCGCAGTGCCGGGATTCCCGAACCTGTTCATGCTGATGGGCCCGCATTCGCCGATCGGCAATCAGTCGTTGATAACGATCGCCGAGGATCAGGCCGATTACGCGATCTGGTGGATCAACCAGATCCGCGACGGTCGAATCACCGCCGCCGCGCCCACCGAAGCGGCCACCAAGGACTATAACGAGCAGATGAAAGCGGCTATGCCGCAGACTATTTGGGTGACAGGCTGTTCGAGCTGGTATATCGGTCGCGACGGTCTGCCCGAGTTGTTTCCCTGGACTCCGGAACGCCACCGCGAATTGCTGCGCAACCCCGAGCCGGCCCACTTCGACGTCCGCAGCGCCTGAGGAGACGGCCGCGGCCGCGTAGATGGAGGATTCGAGTCAAATGGTGGCTTCAATCCTCCACTTAGCCGCTTGGGCCCGGGGATTCGTGCGAGGATGAAATCAAGCGCGGACGTCGCATCCGCGGCGCGCGGCCGTATCGAGTGGTGTGCGATGCCCAGTATCGACAAGGCGACAGGGCGTGTGGTCGCCGTGGTCGTGCTCTTGGTCGTGGCGGGCATCGCGCTGCGCGGTTACCTGCCGCCGGCCGCCCGCGAGCCCGCCGAGGAAACGACAAGCTCGCCGGGCAGCTCAATCGCGGTGCTGGCGTTGCTGATCGTGTCGTTGTCGATCGTTGTGTTCGCCGCCCTCACATCGCGTCGCACGGCGCCCAGGCCCGCTGCCGTGCACGAGGCACCCGCGTCGCTGCGCCGCGAACTTGGCCGGCCCGGCTGGCGCATCCTGCTGATCGGGCTCGGCGCCCTGCTCGCATGGCTGCTGCTGGTCATGGTGCTGTCCCGGTTCAACGTGCCGTTACCCATGGACGACCCCGAGGCGGCGAGGCCGGCGAGTCCGACGACGCCCCGCGATGCCCCCGCCACGGCGCCGGAAGAGATGCCCGAACCCCCGCCGGAACAGAGCGGGGATGCATTCATCTACCTGGCCGTGGCCACCGTCGTCATGGTGTTGTTGATTGCCGTCGGAGCGGTTCTCGACGCTCGCAGGAAGTGGCTTGCGCGCCCGCACAATACGCCCGTCGACAATCGCTTCCGGGCCGAGCCTGCCAAACCCGCATCCGAATCGCTCGCGCGCGCAGCTGAACTGGGCCTCGCTGAGATCGGCGACCTGAGCAGGGAGCCGCGCGAGGCGATCATCGCGTGTTACGCCGCGATGGAACGCGCACTCGCCAACGCGCCGGGAGCCGTGCCGCAGGACTCCGACACGCCCTCAGAGGTACTGGCCCGCGCCGTCGAACACCATGCGCTGCACGCCGACAGCGCCACCGAATTGGTCGATCTATTCGCCGAGGCCCGGTTCAGCCCGCATGTGATGAACGAGGGACACCGCGACGTCGCGGTGCGTGTCCTCGAGCGAGTTCTCACGGAATTGCGAAGTGTCGCATGAACAAACGCGTGGTTGCGGGGATCCTGCTGGTGGTGGTCGTAGAAGTCTGCGCGATCTTCGCGCCCGACCGTCGGGCGGTGCTGTGGGCGTCCGGCGCCGCGGTGGCGATGCTGCTGCTGGGTGTGCGCTGGTTTCTGAGCAGCGCCGACACCGGCGAGCCGGACGAGCCGAAGTCCAACGACCCCGCAGAGCTGTTACAGCGCTGGGTGTCTCACACCGAAACACTGGTCAGCCGAGCCGAGTCCACCCGCACCGACTGGGATCGGCACCTGCGGCCGCGGCTGGCACGCGAATTCGCGTCGGCGACGGGCCAACGGCAGCACAAGGATCCGGCCGCATTCGACGCCACCGGCCGGATGCTGTTCGGCCCGCAGCTGTGGCAGTGGGTTGATCCGAACAACGTCGCGCGCAAGGGCGGCAACGTCCCCGGACCGGGGCGAGAGGTACTCAACGAGATTCTGCGGCGACTGGAGCTCCTATGACGATGCCGGCCGGGCTGCCGGCCACCACCACCACGGCCCACGCCGAGGCGGTACTCGACGAGATCGAGCGGGTGGTGGTCGGGAAACGCTCCGCGCTCACGCTCATTCTGATCACCCTGCTTGCCCGCGGCCACGTGCTGATCGAGGATCTTCCCGGCCTGGGTAAAACCCTGATCGCGCGGTCGTTCGCCGCGGCGCTCGGGCTGAAATTCACTCGTGTGCAGTTCACGCCGGACCTGCTGCCCGCCGATCTGCTGGGCTCGACCGTCTACGACATGCAGTCGGGTCGTTTCGAGTTCCGGCCCGGGCCGATCTTCACCAATCTACTGATGGCAGACGAGATCAACCGCACCCCACCGAAAACCCAGGCGGCGTTGCTCGAGGCAATGGCCGAGCGCCAGGTGAGCATCGACGGTGAAACCCACCGGCTGCCCGAGCCTTTTGTGGTGCTGGCCACCGACAACCCGATCGAGTACGAGGGCACCTATCCGCTGCCGGAAGCGCAACTGGATCGCTTCGCGATCAGGCTGGAGCTCAACTACCTCTCGGAGCAGGATGAAACGGCGATGCTGCGCCGGCGCCTTGAGCGCGGTTCGGCCGAGCCGGTCGTGCACCAGGTGGTGGACGCGCAGGATTTCCTGGCCATGCGCGAATCGGTCGAACAGGTGACCGTGCACGAGGATGTCCTGCATTACGTGGTGTCGCTGGCGACGGCCACTCGCCACCATCCGCAGGTGGCGGTCGGCGCGAGCCCGCGAGCCGAACTCGACCTGGTTCAACTCGCAAGGGCGCGTGCGCTTTTGCAGGGCCGCGACTACGTCATCCCCGAGGACGTCAAGACGCTGGCGGTCGCGGCGATGGCGCACCGGATCAGCCTGCGGCCCGAGATGTGGGTGCGCAGCATCCACGGTTCGGACGTCATGGCGGAACTGTTGCGCCGCCTGCCGGTTCCGCGAGCGAAATGATCGAGAACAGGTGCGTGCAGGCCGAATTCACCTGGCGGCCATCGCATCTCACGGCGGCGATCGCGACGTGCGCGGCGGCGGCGCTGGCGGCCGGCTTGATCGGATCGCGCTGGCAGCTCGTCATCTTTGCGGCACCGCTGCTCGGTGTGCTGTGTTCGATCGGCTGGCAGCGACCGCCATCGAAAGTCGAGGTACACGGGGAGCCCGCCGCGGTGCGGTGCTTCGAATCCGAGCAGGTGCAACTATGCGTCTGGGCCACCGCCGAGGCCGGCGATGTGGGCCTTGACCTCACGGTCACCGCCGTAGAGGGCATGCAGCTCGACGTTGCCGACGACGGTGCGCGGCTGCGCAAATCGGTGACGGCGTCTGCGCCACGGTGGGGCCGCTACCCGGTCCGGGCCCGCGTCGAGGCGCTGGCCTACGGCGGACTGCTGACCGGGACGGCGACGGTGGATGCCGCCGAGGTGTACGTATTTCCTTTGGCCGCACCGCAATCGACAGCGATACCGCGCACCGAGCTGCCTGATCGGCTCGGCACCCATCTCACTCGTCACATCGGGCCCGGTGTCGAGTACGCCGACGTGCGGTCCTACGTGCCCGGCGACCAACTGCGCACCATCAATTGGCCGGTCAGCGCGCGCCGCGGCCGCCTGCACGTGACCGAGCGGTTGACCGACCGCGGTGCCGACGTCGTGGTGTTGATCGACATCAGCGAACAGCCGCCGGGTCCGGCCACAGCGGCCACCGAGCGCACCGCGCGCGGCGCCGCCCAGGTGGTGCAGAGCGCACTGCGCGCCGGCGACCGTGCCGGCATCGTCGCACTCGGCGGCCGAGCGCCCCGCTGGCTGGGCGTCGACATCGGCCGACGGCAGTTCTACCGGGTGCTGGACGCCGTGCTGGGCGCCGGCAGCGGATTCGAAACCACCACAGGCACATTGGCGCCCCGCGCTGCCGTCCCGCCCGGTGCGGTGGTGATCGCGTTCTCGACATTGCTGTCCACCGAGTTCGCGCTCGCGCTGATCGACCTGTGCCGGCGCGGGCACACCGTGGTCGCTGTCGACGTCCTCGACAGCGCACCTTTCGAGAACCAGCCCGATCCGCTCATCGCGAGGATGTGGGCGCTGCAGCGGTCGGCGATGTACCGCGATATGAGCACGATCGGCGTCGACGTGGTGTCGTGGCGGTCCGACACGCCGTTGGACCAACCGATGCAGTTGGTGCCGGATCGCCGTCGGCGGGTGCGGAGGCGCCGGGCATGACACTCGTGTTCTCGACGGTGTTCGGCCTGCTGATGGTGGCCGCGGTCGCTGCCCCGGCGGACGGGGCCGGGCTGGTGGTGACCGCGTCGGCGGGGATCGCGGTGATCGCCGGCCTGCGGGTTCGGTCAGCGGCCACGCTCGCGGTGTTGCTCACCGTCCTGGCGATCGCGATATCGGACCCATCGCCGCTGCTGGTCGCGGTGTCCGGGCTGTCGGCCGCGGCATACATCCTGGTGCGCCACGCCGTCGGCGCCTCGGCGGTCGACACCACGACGTGGCCGAGTGTGGTTGGCGCCGTTGGCTTCACCACCGTGACGCTGATCGTCGCGGCGGTGCCCGTGCAGCTGCCGTGGCTGCCGTTGGCGGCACCACTCGCGGCGGTTGCGATCTACCTGCTGGCGCTGCGGCCGTACCTGACCAGTCGGATGTGACCGCGGTCACAGGATCCGGGCAGTGTTCCGTCACGCACAAGTTGTTCGCGCGGGGCACATTCGGTCGTACATTGCGATTGTTGCACGTATGTACAACAGCCGGGCATCACGAAAGGAAACGACGATGTTCGCACTGATCGCACTGACCCTGGCGCTGCTGCTCATCGCAGCGGTGGCCCCGTCCTATCCGGCCAGCTGGTACGGCAATTGGGGGCCCCACACCCGGTAGGCCACGCGCCTCAGCCCAGGCTGGGTCGGTACGTCCCGAAACTCCACACGTTGCCGTGCGGATCGCGGACCGCGAAGTCGCGTGAGCCGTAATCCTGGTCGGTCAGCCCCATCACGATGTCGGCGCCGGCCGAGACCGCGCGGTCGTGCAGCGCATCGGGATCGTCGACCACCACGTACAGCAGCACCGGGTCGGGCATGTTGAAGGGGCTGCCGCCGTCGCGTTCGGCGTCGTTGATCATCACCAGCCCGGTGCCGACCTTCACCTCGGCATGCTCCAGCGGCAGCTCCGGATCCGGCGGGTGCACGGCGGTCGCCACCGCACCGAAAGTCCGCTCGAGCCAAGCGATCCCTTCGCGCGGGTTCTTGTAGGGGACGATCGGAAACGCCCCGTTGATAGTCATCGTCTCGGTCATACGCCCGATGCTAGGCGGGGAGCATGGCCTCGTCTTGGACGAAATTTACGCCGGCCGCCCGCAGTTCGGTGGGGGTGAGGCCGGCGAGGTCGCGCACTTCCCGCGCCAGGTGCGCCTGGTCGAAATAGCCGCATTCCGTGGCCGCGCCAGCCCAGTCGAGCGCCGCGCCGTCGGCCAGCATCGCCGTCAGCCGCTCGAAGCGGGCGATCCGCGCGACCCGCTTCGGCGGTAGTCCCACCACATCGCGGAAACGCGCGATCAGCTTGCGGTGACTCCACCCGAGTTCGTCGGCCAGATGCGCGATCGGTGTCGTGCCACCGCTGTCCACCACCTGCCGAATCGACCACGCAATGTCGGGCTCGACGATCGGTGCCTGCGCGAGACGGCTCTGGATCGCCTCGTCGATGAGCGAGAAGCGCGTCGGCCAATCGGGTGCCTCGCCGACTCGCTGCACGAACTGCACCGCCGTCCGGCCGAGCACGTCCTCCAAGGGCACCGACAGATTGGCCAACTCGTTCATCGGGACGCCGAGCAGCCGCCGCGCCCCGAGCACGGTCAAGTCGATCTGCAGACAGCGCGCCGACCCGCCGTGCCCGACGAGGACCGGCCCGTCGGTCAGCCCCGCGACAAACGAATCGAGCCTGATCTGCGACTGCGGCCGGCGGCCGTCGGCGACCGTCCAGCCCGCGTCCAGGTCGATGATCACCGGCACAAAGGTGCCGGGCAATTCGCGGATGACGACGGGTCCGGGCGTCTTTTGGGCGAATCCCTCGTAGCGCAGCACCACGCCGCGCAGGGACGGGTGCGGCGAGCCGGTCACGAACGTGGCGCCCACAGTGACCACGCTAGTCCGTCCGCCGCATCGCGCGTGCGGTACGAATGGTGGGTGGCTTCGTCCTCTCGTCCCTCCGTTCTGCTTCTGTCGACATCCGACACCGACCTGATCACCGCGCGCGCCAGCGGGGCGGGCTATCGGTGGGCGAACCCGTCGCGACTGGTTCCCGGCGAGCTCGACGAGCTGCTGGACGGCGCCGACGTCGCCGTGGTCCGCATCCTCGGCGGCTACCGCGCCTGGCAGGACGGCATCGACACCGTCGTCGCGCGCGGCGTGCCGGCCGTGGTGGTCAGCGGCGAGCTCACGCCCGACGCCGAGCTGATGGGGCATTCCACGACGCCGGCCGGGGTGGCCCTGCAGACGCATATCTATCTGGCGCAGGGGGGCGTCGAGAATCTGCGGAACCTGTACGCGTTTCTGTCCGACACCCTGCTGATGACGGGGTTCGGGTTCGCGCCGCCGGTGTCCACGCCGAGCTGGGGTGTCTTGGACCGCGCGGCGGCCGACGTCGACGGTCCGACGATCGCGGTGCTGTACTACCGGGCCCAGCAGCTGGCCGGCAACACCGGCTACGTGGAGGGGTTGTGCAGGGCGATCGAGGATGCCGGCGGGCGGCCGCTGCCGGTGTTCTGCGCGTCGCTGCGCACCGCCGAACCCGCGATGCTCAAGCTGCTCGAGTCCGCCGACGCGATGGTGACCACCGTGCTCGCCGCGGGCGGCGCGGTCCCGTCCACGGCGACGGCGGGCGGCAGCGACGACACCTGGAACGTCGCGCATCTGGCCGCTTTGGACATCCCGATCCTGCAGGGCCTGTGCCTGACGAGCTCGCGTTCCCAGTGGGTGGACAACGACGATGGGCTCTCACCGCTCGACGTGGCCAGCCAGGTGGCGGTGCCGGAGTTCGACGGCCGCATCATCACGGTTCCGTTCTCGTTCAAGGAGATTGACTCCGAAGGCCTGATCTCGTATGTGCCCGATGCGGAGCGCTGTGCCCGCGTCGCCGGGCTCGCGGTGCGCCACGCCCGCCTGCGGGCGGTGCCCGCCGCCGAAAAACGGGTCGCCGTGGTGTTTTCCGCGTATCCGACCAAACACGCCCGCATCGGCAACGCCGTCGGCTTGGACACGCCGGCCAGCGCCGTCGCGCTGCTGCGTGCGATGCGCGACGCGGGTTATGCGATCGGTGACATACCGGGAGTGGACGCGGGTGACGGTGACGCGCTGGTGCACGCGCTGATCGAACGGGGCGGGCAGGACCCCGACTGGCTGACCGACGGGCAGCTCGCGGGCAATCCGATTCGGGTGTCCGCCGCGGAGTATCGGGCCTGGTTCGCCACGCTGCCGTCGTCGTTGACGGACGCGGTGGTCAAGCACTGGGGTCCGCCGCCGGGCGAGCTTTTCGTGGACGACGGCGACATCGTCATCGCCGCAATACAAGCCGGCAACCTGGTGCTGATGGTGCAGCCGCCGCGGGGCTTCGGCGAGAATCCCGTGGCCATCTACCACGACCCGGACCTACCGCCCAGCCACCACTATCTGGCGGCATATCACTGGCTGCGTAACGGTTTTCGGGCCGACGCGGTGGTCCACCTCGGAAAGCACGGCAACCTCGAATGGCTGCCCGGAAAAACGCTGGGCATGTCGGCGGCCTGCGGCCCCGACGCCGCGCTGGGCGATATACCGCTGATCTACCCGTTTCTAGTCAACGACCCGGGGGAGGGCACGCAAGCCAAACGCCGAGCCCACGCCACGCTCGTCGACCATCTGATTCCGCCGATGGCGCGCGCCGAAACGTACGGCGACATCGCGCGGTTGGAGCAGCTTCTCGACGAGCACGCGAACGTCGCCGCGCTCGATCCCGGCAAGCTGCCGGCGATCCGCCAGCAGATCTGGACGTTGATGCGGGCGGCGAAGATGGATCACGACCTCGGCCTTTCAGAGCGGCCCGACGAAGACTCGTTCGACGACATGCTGCTGCACGTCGACGGATGGCTGTGCGAGATCAAGGATGTGCAGATCCGCGACGGGTTGCACGTGCTGGGCCAAAAGCCCACCGGCGAAGGTGAACTCGATCTGGTGCTGGCCATCCTGCGGGCACGCCAGCTGTTCGGCGGCGAGCAGACGGTGCCCGGGTTGCGCCAAGCCCTCGGTCTGGCCGAGGACGGTCCCGACGAACGCGACGCCGTTGACGCCGCGGAATCCGCTGCGCGCCAATTGGTCGCGGCGCTGCAGGAAACCGGGTGGGATCCCGCTGCGGTGGAGCGGCTCACCGAAAATGCCGACGTGGCGGCCATTCTGCGATTCGCCGCGACCGAAGTGGTGCCGCGGCTGGCGGGCACCTCCTCGGAGATCGACCAGATTCTGCGGGCGCTGGACGGCCGGTTCATCGCGGCGGGCCCGTCCGGGTCGCCGCTGCGGGGGCTGGTCAACGTGTTGCCCACCGGGCGCAACTTCTACTCCGTCGACCCCAAGGCGGTGCCGTCACGGTTGGCCTGGGAAACCGGCGTGGCGATGGCGGACTCGCTGCTGGAGCGCTACCGCGCCGATTACGGTCGCTGGCCGCAGTCGGTCGGGCTGTCGGTGTGGGGGACCTCGGCGATGCGCACCGCCGGCGACGATATCGCCGAAGTTCTTGCGCTGCTGGGTGTTCGGCCGGTCTGGGACGACGCGTCGCGGCGCGTCGTCAACCTGGAGCCCATCTCACTGTCGGAGCTGGGCCGGCCCCGGATCGATGTCACGGTGCGGATCTCCGGGTTCTTCCGCGACGCGTTCCCGCACGTGGTCACCATGCTCGACGATGCGGTGCGCCTCGTCGCGGGACTGGACGAACCCGCCGACGACAACTACGTGCGCGCCCACGCGCAGGCCGATCTGGCCCAGCATGGCGATGAACGACGAGCCACCACAAGGATTTTCGGCTCGAAGCCGGGGACGTACGGGGCGGGGTTGTTGCAGCTGATCGACAGCCGCAACTGGCGGGACGACGCCGATCTGGCGCAGGTGTACACCGCGTGGGGCGGTTTCGCCTACGGCCGCGGGTTGGACGGCGCGCCGGCCGCCGACGATATGAACCGTCAGTACCGCCGAATCGCGGTGGCAGCCAAGAACACCGACACCCGTGAACACGACATCGCCGATTCCGACGACTACTTCCAGTACCACGGCGGCATGGTGGCCACCGTGCGGGCGCTGACCGGTAAGGCGCCGGCGGCCTACATCGGTGACAACACCCGCCCCGATGCGGTGCGCACGCGCACGCTGTCCGAGGAGACCAATCGGGTGTTCCGGGCGCGCGTGGTCAACCCGCGCTGGATGGCGGCGATGCGGCGGCACGGCTACAAGGGCGCCTTCGAAATGGCCGCCACGGTGGACTATCTGTTCGGTTACGACGCGACCGCCGGTGTGATGGCCGATTGGATGTACGAGCGGCTGTCGCAGGAGTACGTCCTCGACGACGAGAACCGCAAGTTCATGGCCGAGTCGAATCCCTGGGCATTGCACGGGATGGCCGAGCGGTTGCTCGAGGCGGCCGGTCGCGGAATGTGGGCGCAACCCGAGACGGCGACGCTGGACGGGCTGCGCCAGGTGCTGCTGGAGACCGAAGGCGAACTCGAGGGTTAGACGCGTTGACTCTGCGCTGAGGGCGTTGGGTACTCGAACTTTTGCGCCATGGATGCAGAGTCAACGGCAAGTAGATTGACCATGTGCCTGTCACCTTCGCCGACGTCGCCAAGTCCGAGTACATCCTGCTGACCACATTCACCAAAGACGGCCGGCCCAAGCCCACGCCGATTTGGGCTGCACCCGACGGGGACGGACGTCTGCTGGTGATCACCCAGGAGAAATCGTGGAAGGTCAAGCGGATTCGCAACACCCCGCGCGTGACGATCGCCGAATGCGATATGCGGGGCAACCCGAAAGGGGAGGCCGTCGAGGCGATCGCGACGGTCCTCGACAAATCCCACAACGGCGCCGTCTACGACGCGATCGGTAAGCGGTACGGATTGATCGGCAAGACGTTCAATCTGTTCAGCAAGCTGCGCGGCGGCATGAAGAACAACGTCGGCCTCGAGTTGAAGCCCGCCTAAGTCAACCCGTCAGGCTCAGTTTCACGTGGGCGCAGAAGTTGACGCGGAACCCAAGCGGGCTGCGACGCGTTGGCATCACATGGCTATGCGGCTGTTTCTGCTCTACGCCGTGATCGAGCTCGCCGTGCTCGTCGCGCTGGTGTCCACCGTCGGCGTCGGCTGGACGGTGCTGGCCGTGATGGCGACGTTCGTGGTGGGCATCGTGCTGGCGGGATCGCAGGTCAAGCGCCATATCCGCCAGCTGCGGACCGGGTTGACCGCCGCGACGGCGCACGGTGCGATCACCGACAGCGCGCTCGTCGCGCTGGGGACCGTGCTCGTCGTCATACCCGGCATCGCCAGCTCCGTGCTCGGCGCGCTGCTGTTGCTGCCGCCGTCGCGGGCCGCTGCCCGGCCGCTGCTCACCGTGCTGGTTGCCCGACGGGTTCCGGTGATCACCGTCGCTGCCGCCGGAGCCACCCGCTACCGTGCGGGGCGTGGCGATTACATCGACGGTGAAGTCATGGACGTGACAGACGTGACGGATGTGGAACCCCAGCGGCTGCCGCGACACCCCGACCACGCTTGACGACGCTCCTGCTCAATGGCCGGGTGCACAGCCCGGCCATGCCCGACGCCACCGCGATGGCGGTCAGCGAAGGCCCCGACAGCGTCGTGACCTGGCTCGGCAGTGACACCGTCGGGCGCGCCCAGTATCCCGACGCGCAGATCGTCGACCTCGACGGCGGCTTCGTCGCCCCCGCGTTCGTCGACAGCCACGTCCACCTCACCGCCACCGGGCTCAGCCTCACCGGACTCGACCTGCGACAGGCCACCTCGCTCCAGCACTGCCTGCAACTTCTCGCCGACTTCGCACAGAACCACCCCGACGGCCCGATCTGGGCGCACGGCTGGGACGAGTCCGCCTGGCCGGAAAACACCCCGCCCACCACCGACGACCTCGACCGCGTGCTCGGCAACCGGCCCGCCTACCTGGCCCGCATCGACGTGCACTCGGCGGCGGCCTCCACCGCGTTGCGCCGGGACACGGCGGGCCTCACCAACGCCGCGGGATTCGACCCGCAGCGGCCCCTCACCGCCGACGCCCACCACCTGATCCGCGCCGCGGCGCGAAACAGACTGACCCCCAAGCAACTTCAGCAGGCCCGCCTCGGCGCCCTGGACAAGGCCGCGAGCCTGGGCATCGTCGCGGTCCACGAATGCGCAGGCCCCGACATCGGCGGCCTCGACGACTGGCTGGCGATCAACCGCATCGACCACGGCGTCGACGTCATCGGCTACTGGGGCCAACCCGTCACAACCGCTCACCAAGCCCGCGACCTGATCGCCACCACCGGCGCCCGCGGGTTGGCCGGCGACCTGTTCGTCGACGGTGCACTCGGGTCGCGCACCGCGTGGCTGCACGAGCCCTACACCGACGCGCCCCACACCTGCGGCGCCACCTATCTCGACCCCGACGCCATCGCCGGCCACCTGCACGCCTGCACCGAGGCGGGCGTCCCCGCGGGTTTCCACGTCATCGGCGACGCCGCCGTCACCGCGGTCGTCGACGCCATGGCCGATACCGTCGAGCGATTCGGCGCGCCCGCCCTCGCCCGCTGCGGCCACCGGCTCGAGCACGTCGAGATGATCACCGCCGAGCAGGCCGCCCGCCTCGGCTCCTGGGGCGTGGTCGCGAGCATGCAGCCCACCTTCGACGCGCTGTGGGGCGGCCCGGACGGGATGTACGCGCAGCGCCTCGGGCCTGACCGAGCCGGGCAGCTCAACCCGTTCTCGCTGTTAGCATCGGCAGGCGTGCCACTCGCATTCGGCTCGGATACGCCGGTGACCAGCATGAACCCGTGGGAGACCGTGCGGGCGGCCAGCCACCATCACACCCCGGGCAGTTCTCTGTCGGTGCGCGCGGCCTTCGCCGCGGCAACTCGTGGCGGATGGCGGGCCGGAGGGATCCGCGACGGCGAGACGGGGACCCTCGTGCCGGGCGCACCGGCCTCGTACGCGATCTGGGATGCCGATGAAGTCGAGGTCAGCGCGCCGGCCGACTCGGTGCAGCGCTGGTCGACCGACCCGCGTTCGAGGGTGCCGGCGCTGCCGCGGCTCGAGCCCGGCGCACCGCTGCCGCGATGCCGGCAGACGGTCCACCGAGGTGTCGTGCTCCATGGCTAAACGGCGTGCCGACGACACCGAGATCATTCCCGCCGTCATCGACGACGAGGAGTCGGCCGACTCGGAGCCCCAACCTTCACGGGCCGGCCGCTTCGGGCAGGCTTTAGTGGACCGGCTGCCCCAACTGAGTGCGACGATCGTCGCCGGAATACTCCTGTGCGCGAGTTTCCCGCCGTTCGGCTGGTGGTACGCCGCGATCGCGGCGTTCGCCTTGCTCGCCTGGGTGCTGACGCGCGAATCCACCACGCTGGCAGGCGGATTCGGCTACGGATACCTGTTCGGCCTGACGTTCTACGTCCCGCTGTTGCCGTGGACCGGCGAGTTCGTCGGCACCTTTCCGTATCTGGTGCTGGTGGCCGTCGAGTCGGTTTTCCCGGCGCTGTTCGGCCTGCTGGCGGTCGTGGTACGACGGCTGCCGGGCTGGCCGATCGCCTTCGCCGCTGTCTGGATTGCCGTCGAGTGGGCCAAGTCCACCGTGCCATTTGGTGGATTCCCTTGGGGCAACGTCGGTTTCGGGCAGGTCGACGGGCCGCTGCTGGCCATCGCGAAGCTGGGAGGAGAGCCGCTGCTGTCGTTCGCGGTGGTGCTCACCGGATTCAGCCTGGCGGCAATCGCGGTGGAAACGCTGAAGTGGTGGCGAAACGGCGAAGACACCGGTAGGCCGCCTGCCGTCGTGATCCCCGGGCTGTGCATCACCGCAGTGCTGTTGGGCACGGCGGTGATCTGGCCGCAGGTCCGGCATTCGGGCCTGGGTGCCGAGGACGACCCGGCCGTCACCGTCGCCGTCGTGCAGGGCAACGTGCCGCGGCTCGGCCTGGACTTCAACGCCCAGCGCCGCGCCGTACTCGACAACCACGTGCGCGAGACCATGCGCCTCGCCGAGGACGTGCGCGCGGGCAAAGCCGCGCAACCGCTGTTCGTGATCTGGCCGGAGAACTCGTCCGACATCGATCCCTTGGCCAACCCGGACGCGGCCGAACAGATCACCGCCGCGGCGCGGGCGATCAATGCGCCCATTCTCGTCGGCGCCGTCCTCGCCGGGCCCGGCTACAGCCGCGACAACCCCGTTTCCACCAACTCGGTGATCGTCTGGGATCCCGCCGACGGGCCCGGCGACCGGCACGACAAGCAGATCGTGCAGCCGTTCGGCGAATACCTGCCGTGGCGCAGCTTCTTCCAACACCTCTCGCCCTACGCGGAGCGGGCCGGATACTTCGTGCCGGGCACCGGCGACGGCGTGGTCGACGTCGCAGGCGTACCCGTCGGCGTCACCACGTGCTGGGAGGTGATCTTCGACCGGGCGGCCCGCGAGTCGGTGCGCAGCGGCGCGCAAATGTTGGCGGTCCCGACGAACAACGCCACGTTTGGCGAGCATATGAGCAGCCAGCACCTGATGTTCGCCAAACTGCGTGCCGTGGAGCACAACCGCTATGTCGTGGTGGCGGGCACCACCGGGATCAGCGCGGTGATCGCACCGGACGGCCGCACGCTGGCCCGCACCGGCTTCTTCGAACCGGCCTACCTCGACGCCCAGATCCGACTGAAAACGCAGCTGACCCCCGCGACGCGATGGGGTCCGATTGTGCAGGGTTTGCTGGTCGCCCTCGGCGTTGCGGCGGTAGTCGCCGCGATCATGCACAATGGAGGGTTCGTGCCAAGATCATTTAGGGGTCGGCGAGTCAGGACCGGCGACCGACACAAAGGAGCCACATGAGTAGCCCGAGTGAGCGCACTCTGGTCATCATCCCGACCTACAACGAGCGGGAGAACCTGCCGTTGATCCTCGGACGCGTGCATGCCGCGCGCCCCGACGTGCACGTGCTGATCGTCGACGACGGCAGCCCCGACGGCACCGGAGAACTGGCTAACGAGCTGGCGCTGGCCGACCCCGACCGCGTGCACGTCATGCACCGCACAAGCAAGGACGGACTCGGTGCGGCCTACCTCGCCGCCTTTGCCTGGGGCCTGAATCGCGAGTATTCGGTGCTGGTGGAAATGGACGCCGACGGTAGCCACGCACCCGAGCAACTGCACCGTCTGCTCGACGCCGTCGACGCCGGGGCCGATCTGGCCATCGGGTCGCGCTACGTCGAGGGTGGGACGGTCCGCAACTGGCCGTGGCGGCGCCTGGTGCTGTCGAAGACGGCCAACACCTACTCACGGCTGCTGCTGGGCGTGGGCATTCACGACATCACCGCCGGCTACCGCGCGTACCGCCGCGAAGTGCTGGAGAAGATCGACCTGGCCGCGGTCGAGTCGAAGGGCTACTGCTTCCAGATCGACCTGACCTGGCGCGCGATCAACAATGGCTTCACCGTCGTCGAGGTGCCGATCACGTTCACCGAGCGGGAGCTGGGCGTCTCCAAGATGAGCGGCTCCAACATCCGCGAAGCCATGTACAAGGTCGCGGAATGGGGTTTCCGCGGGCGCCTGGATCGCGCCCGCGGCGTGGTGCGCTAAGGCGTCAGCTGCCGCGACGCTTCGACTTGATGAGCTCGAGGCGCTCTTTGAGAAGCTCCTCGAGTTCCTCGATCGAACGACGCTCCAGCAGCATGTCCCAGTGGGTGCGCGGCGGCTTGACCTTCTTGGGCTCCGGCACGTCACCCTCGATCAGGGTGCCTTCCATGCCGTTGCGGCACAGCCAGGTGCCGGGGATCTCGGCGTCGTCGGCGAACGGGACGTCGAATTCCTCGCCGTTCTCCGTGCGGTAGCGAGCGACCTGACGCGGCGCCAAGTCGTGGTTGCGGTCGGTCTCGTAGCTCACGGCTCCGAGGCGACTGCCTCTCAGGACGCGATCAGCCATCGTCAACACTCCTCATCAGAAAATCTTGCCGGAGTAACAACGCGGCAAACCCGCGCGCAGTTCCCGACTCGACCGCTGATGATACCGGGGATCGGGCGCATCGCGGTTTAGAGTCGCATCCGTGGCACGGCGTAAGACTCCTCAACCCTGCAGGTGGTGCGGCCGCGAGGTGGCCGATACCGAGATGGGCCGGCGCCGCCAGTACTGCCGCCAGTCCTGCCGCCAGCGCGCCTATGAGCAGCGGGCGATGGTCAAGGGCACCTCGCTGGCACCCGATGCGGTGGTGTTGTCCGCCGACGAGGCCGCCCAGCTGTCCGACCGCGTCTACCAAGTCAGATGCGCCGCCGAGGACGTCGCGACCGCCGTGGAAGAGGGCGCCGACGCCGCCGAGCTGCGGCAGTTGTGCGACGCGCTGATGCGTGCGGCGAAGGCGGCCGACGGCTGGCGCTAGGCCTTACCATTGCCCATGCCTGTGTGGCGCTTCGACGATTTCGTGCTGGATACGGGGCGATACGAGTTGCGCGACGGCGTCGACGTGATCCGTGTCGAACCGCAGGTATTCGATGTGCTCACCCACTTGGTCGGCAATCACGACCGGGTCGTCACCAAAGAAGAGCTGTTCGACTCGGTGTGGGGCGGACGCTTCGTCGGTGAGGCGGCGCTGACGAGCCGGATCAAGGCCGCGCGCAAGGCACTTCGCGACGACGGCGAGTCGCAGCGCTACATCAGGACCGTCCGCGGCCGCGGATACCAATTCGTCGGAACCGTCATCGACGAGGTGGCCGCCCCCGAGCCGCCAGCGCTGCCCGAACCTCCCGTGCCGCGCCAACACATCGCGTTCTGTCGTGCCGGTGACGGCGTTCGGCTCGCCTACGCGGTGGCGGGGGAGGGACCGCCGCTGGTGCGGGCCGCGAACTGGATGACCCACCTCGGCTATGACATCGAAAGCCCGGTGTGGCGGCATTGGGTGCGCGACCTCTCACGCGACTACACCTTCATCCGCTACGACGAGCGCGGCTGCGGTCTTTCCGACTGGGAGGCAGGCGATTTCACATTCGACGACTGGGTGGCAGATCTCGAGTCGGTGGTCGAGGCACTCGGGCTGAAGCGTTTCCCGCTGCTCGGAGTATCGCAGGGCGGGGCCGTCGCCGTCGCCTACGCCGCCCGTCATCCGGATCGGGTGAGCCGGCTGGTGCTGTGCGGCGCGTACGCGCGTGGACGCGCGGTGCGTGCGGTCGGCGAGGAGGAAAAGCGCGCTGCCGCACTGGATCTGGAGCTGGCCCGGGTCGGTTGGGGCCGCGACGACCCAGTGTTTCGCCAGGTGTTCGCCGCACAGTTCCTGCCCGACGGCACCCGCGCCGACTGGGCGGCCTTCGACCAGCTGCAGCGCCGCACGACCTCGCCGGAGAACGCGGTGCGCTTCCTCGATGAGTTCGGCCGCATCGATGTGCGCGAGCAGGCGCGCGACGTCGTATGCCCGACGCTGATCATGCACTCGCGCGACGACCACCGGGTGCCGATGCGATTCGGTGAGGAGCTGGCGACCCTGATCCCGGACTCCCGGCTGGTGGCACTGTCCAGCAACAACCACCTGCTGACCGCCACCGAACCCGCGTGGCAGGTGTTCCTCGAGGAAGTCCGCGCCTTTCTGGCCGAGTGAACCAGGCACCCGAGTTCTCCACGCAATCTCCACACATTCTTCATGTGCGCGCCCGTTCGGGCATTCATGCTGGTCACATGAGAAAGCACACCCGCACCCTGCTCGTGGGTATCAGCGCCTTGATCACCCTGGGCACTCTGTCAGCCTGCAACGGCGGCACGTCCACCGAGACGACGCCCGCCCCCGAAACCGCGCCGACGACCGCGACCGCGGCGCCGTTCCCGCAGTCGGCCAAATACATCGCCGATATGCCGTCGCCCAACGGCAAGACGATGACCATCGGCATCGCCGTCGACGGCACCGAAGTCGCCGCCTACGCGTGCAACGGCATCGACGACGAGGCCTGGTTCTTCGGCAACCAGAGCGACGGCACGATCGACATCACCGGACGCTTCCGCGACACCCTTAAGGCGTCCTTCAACGGCAAGGACGTCGTCGGCGACCTCACCATGAACGGCGTGCCGTACCACTTCACCGCGCCCGCGGTCCCGGCTCCCGCGGGTATGTACACCGCGGAGTTCGAGGGCGTGCGCGCATCGTGGGTGATGCGTGCGGACGGGTCGGCCACCGGCGTGCAGAACAACGGCCTGCGCGGCAGCGACATCACCCAAGCCGAACTGCAGCAGCTGCGCGACGATCAGTTCCGCAACGAGGTGCGCAACAAGCGCCAGCTGCAGCAGGCCCAGCAGATCGTCCGGCTTCAGGACCGCGGGTTCACCTCCACCATCAACGGCCACCCGGTGACGCTGGTCGTCGTCAACGGCAACTTCCGCCTCTGACACCTCGCTCAACGGCCCTGCCGGGGTGACGATTTCGGTCGTCACCCCGGCGGGGTCTTCGTTTTTTTCCCAGCGGGAGCCAAACCCTTCATCGACGACGGCGCCGTCCGTAACGTCAGCTCACCGTGACCACTCTCGTCGCGGTGCCGGCCTCCAACACCCGGCGTGGGCGGTCGCCGACGAGCTGCTGGCCGAGCTGACGCCTGAACAGATCGCGAAAGTCACGGAGCTGCACAAGAAGTCGGAATCCGAAGGGCAGCGCCGGATGACCGCGTTGCACGGCGGGCGGACAGATCAGCTGGAGATCTACCCCAACCTGTGGGCCGGTGTCGGACTGATCCGCGGCGGGGCGGGCACCGCGCTGGTCGGCAGCCACGAGGAAGTCGCCAACCTGATCTACGAGTACCACTCGCTGGGGTTCGACGAGTTCATCCTGTCGGGCTACCCGCACCTGGAGGAGGCGTACTGGTTCGTCGAGGGGGTGCTGCCGCTGCTGAAGCAGAATGGCGTCGCCT
Organism: Mycobacterium hubeiense; assembly: GCF_002838065.1. GTDB lineage: Bacteria > Actinomycetota > Actinomycetes > Mycobacteriales > Mycobacteriaceae > Mycobacterium > Mycobacterium hubeiense. The sequence goes on from NZ_PIZU01000036.1 coordinate 29,666, forward strand.
GAGCTACTATCTGCGTATGAATGCAGATAAGCAGGTTTGCGGCCGGCGGCTCGCCGACGATCAGGCCGACCTGGTTGTCGAGGTGTTTCGGATGCTGGCCGACGCGACGCGCGTGCAGCTGCTCTGGGCGCTGGCCGACCGCGAAATGTCGGTCAACGACCTGGCCGCCCGGGTCGGCAAGCCGGCGCCGTCGGTGTCCCAACACCTGGCCAAACTGCGGATGGCGCGGCTGGTTCGCACCCGCCGCGACGGCACCCAAGTGTTTTACCGGCTGGAGAACGACCACGTGCGCCAACTTGTCACCGACGCCGTGTACAACGCCGAGCACGCCGCCGGCGGGGTCCCGGCCCACCACCTGGATGACAACGAGCTGCGGGTGCTGCACGAGGAGGTGGGCTGATGGGCGGATTCCACCATGACGTTTATGACGACAGCGCCGAGGGCATCCGCGCCGTCAAGATCAGCCTGGTGGTGCTCGGGATCACCGCAGCTGCCCAGCTGATCGTCGTGGCCCTGTCGGGTTCGGTGGCGCTGTTCGCCGACACCGTGCACAACTTCTCCGACGCGTTGACGGCGGTGCCGCTGTGGATCGCGTTCGTGGTGAGCCGCCGCGCGGCGACCCGCCGCTACACCTACGGCTTCGGCCGGGTGGAAGATCTGGCCGGGCTGTTCGTCGTGGCGGTGATCGCGCTGTCCGCGGTGATCGCGGCCGTCGAAGCAGTGCGCAGGCTCGTCGACCCCGTCCCGCTGTCACACCTGAGCTGGGTCGCGGCGGCCGGGATTCTGGGCTTCATCGGCAACGAGATCGTCGCGGTATACCGCATCCGGGTCGGCAAACGCATCGGCTCGGCGGCACTGCGGGCCGACGGAATGCACGCCCGCGCAGACGGTTTGACGTCGCTGGCGGTGGTGGCCGGTGCCGTCGGAGTGGCAGCGGGCTTCCCGATGGCCGACCCGATCGTCGGTCTGCTGATCGCGGGGGCCATCGGTGTGGTGCTGGTGGTCGCGGCCCGCGACGTGTTCGGCAGGCTGCTGGATCGCGTCGACCCGGAACTGGTGGACACGGCGCACCAGGTGCTGGCCCGTCAGCCCGGCGTGCGGGCGGTGCGGCGGGTGCGGATGCGCTGGGTCGGGCATCGCCTCGAGGCAGACGCCGAGCTCGACGTCGATCCGGACCTGAGTCTTGCCGACGCGCACAGGGTTGCGCACAGTGCCGAACATGAACTCGCGCATGCAGTTCCGAAGCTGGGCTCGGCGATTGTGCACGCCTACCCGGGCCACGAGGCGACGGTCAGCAGCTGAACTTCTTGCCGATGCCCGGCGGCGGCGTCACGCTTTGCAGGCACCCGAAGGGCTGGATGCCGGCATCGGTGAAGCGGGCCCCGGACTGGTGGGCGTAGTTCACACAAATCAGGCCCGACGGGTCGGCGCGGCAGCGGTAGTCACCGAACGCCAGCGCCTGCCCGTACGGCAGCTCTTCACCGGTGCCCGCGGTGAACCGGCCCGGATCACCATGGGCGGAGCCCACTTCCAGCGTCGGGCCGGCGAAGTCGACCCAGCCGCCCTTCCATTCGCCGTACACGTCGGCCGGCCGCGGCGGCGGATTGGTCAAATCCACCAGGCAGGCCAGCGCGCCGCCGGCATCGGAATCGGTCATGCAGTTGGTGCCGGCCTCGGTGCGAAACGCGACGTCGTCACCCAGCTGCGTGGTCGTGCCCTCGCGCATCGCGACGTGGTAGTTGCCGACCTCGGCGGGGGCGCCCGCCTCCACCCAGTCGATGACGGCGCGCATCGGCGCGCCGGCCTGGGGAGGCCGCGTCGGCGTGGCAGAGGTCGCAGTCGGCGTGGCAGGCAGGGTACGCGTCGTAGGGGGCACGGTCAGCGTCGGGCCGGTCTGCTCGGCATCCCCACCCGTGGTTTGCGAACACCCCGCCACCAGGACAGACGCCGCGATCAGCACAGCAATCCGCATACCGGCCAGGCTAGCCGCCCGACACGCGAGGCCCGGCCAGGCGCGGCCGGTGACACCGATGTTCGCTGAGGTTCGTTACCGTCGGAAGATGCACGAACGTACCGTCCGCGCGACCATCAGCACGGGAACGATCGAAGGGTTCACCCGCGACGGCGTGCACCGATGGCGCTCCATCCCGTACGCCCGTCCGCCCGTGGGCCCGCTGCGGTTCCGTTCGCCGCGCCCCGCGGAGCCCTGGCCCGGCGTTCGCTACTGCCACAGCGTCGGCAACTGCGCACCCCAGCAGCGCAAGTACACCATCCTGGGTGTCGGCAAGTACCAGCCGATGAGCGAGGACTGCCTCACCCTCAATGTCGTCACACCGGAGTCGCCGCCGCCGGGGCCGCTGCCGGTGATGTTCTTCATCCACGGCGGCGGTTACATCCTCGGCAGCTCGGCGACACCGATTTACGACGGCGCCGCCCTGGCGCGGCGCGGCTGCGTGTACGTCTCGGTGAACTATCGGCTCGGCGCGCTGGGCTGTATGGACCTGTCCTCGCTGTCCACGCCGGAGCACCCGATCGACGGCAACCTGTTCCTGCAGGACCTGGTGCTGGCTCTGCAGTGGGTGCGCGACAACATCGAGGTGTTCGGCGGGGATCCGCACAACGTGACGATCTTCGGCGAAAGCGCCGGTGCGCACGCGGTGGCCACGCTGCTCGCGGTGCCGCAGGCCAAGGGCCTGTTCGCGCAGGCCATTTCGCAGAGCCCCGCCAGCGGGCTGGTCCGTCCCGCGGAACTTGCCGCGGAGTTCGCCACCCGTTTCGTCGAACTGTTGGGCGCCCGACCGCAAGACGGTGCCGCCGCGCTGATGTCGGCGCGGCCGGCGGACCTGGTCAACGCGGTGGACCGGCTGCTGTATCGGGGCGCGACGGAAATGCCTGGCGCCTTCGCGGTCGGCCCCGCGTACGGCACCGAGTACCTGCCCACCGACCCCGTCGAGGCGATGCGCGAAGGCAAAGCGCACCGGGTGCCGTTGATCGTCGGCAACAACGACGAAGAGGGCCGGTTGTTCACCCGGTTCCTGCCGCTCCTGCCGATGACCGAGGACAAGATCGAGCCGCTGCTGGCGGCCGCCGACGCCGACGCCCGCGACCGGATCACCGGGGCCTACCCGGGCTACCCGAGCCGCGACGCGTGCCTGCAACTCGGCGGCGACTTCGCTTTCGGCACCGCCGCCTGGCAGATCGCCGAGGCGCACAGCCGCCACGCCCCGACCTACATGTACCGGTATGACTACGCCCCGCGCACGCTGCGCTGGTCGGGGCTGGGCGCGACCCACGCGATGGAACTCTTGGCGGTCTTCGACACCTACCGCACCGGATTGGGCGCGGTGCTCACCGCGGCGGCCGACCGCCGCTCGGCGCGGCGGGTCAGCAACGATGTGCAGTCGCGGTGGCGGGCGTTCAGCCGGACCGGGGTGCCTGGCGAAGGCTGGCCGCCCTACGCCGAGGAGCAGCGCGTGGTGATGGTGTTCGATCGCCATCCGCGCCTCGAACTCGATCCGCGGGCCGAGCGTCGACGCGCCTGGGAAGGGTTCACGCTGGCCTCCCGGTAGCACCGAAATCGCCTGCGCGGCGGCGGCGGATGTGATTGCGTAATCGGGTGAGCTACCCGCTGGATCCGCTGTCAGCCGACGAATTCACGACGGTGGCGGCCATTCTCCGGCGCGACCACGGTGTGGGCGAGGGATGGCGGTACGCCTCGGTCGAACTGTTGGAGCCCGGCAAGGCCGAACTCGCCGCGTTCGACGACGGGGGAGCGACGCCGCCGCGGCGCGCGGCCGTCATCTGTCTGCACCGCGACACCAATGCCACCTACAAGGGCGTGGTGTCGTTGACCGACAACGGTGTCGAATCGTTCGAGCACGTTCCCGGGGTGCAGGCCAACTTCACCGTCGACGAGTTCGTCGAATGCGACCAGCTGCTGCGTGCGCACCCGGATGTCATTGCCGCGCTGGCGAAACGCGGCATCACCGACATCGACCGCGTGTTCATGGACACCTGGACCTACGGTGATGCGGTGGCACCGCCGGAGTTTCGCGACCGTCGCCTCGGCTGGTCGGACACCTGGCTCAAGGAGGGGCCCGGCACCAATCCCTACGCGCATCCGATCAGCGGTCTGCACTGCGTCGTGGATTTGAACACCATGGAGCTGCTGCGGATCGAGGACAACGGTGGCATCGAGCCGCCGAATGTCATGGGCGAGTATGTGCCCAAGCACATTCCCGAACGGATCCGGGCGGGGTGGCGGCGCGATCAGCTCACGCCCTTGCACATCACCCAGCCCCACGGCCCGTCGTTCACGCTGGACGGCAACCTGCTGCAATGGCAGAACTGGTCTGTCCGAATAGGTTTCAACCACCGCGAGGGGATGACCCTGCACACGATCACCTATCGCGGCGGTGAGCGCACACGTTCGGTGGCGCACCGGATTTCGCTCGCGGAGATGATCGTGCCCTACCGGGACCCGACCGAGGATCACTACCGGCGCACCGCCTTCGACATCGGTGAGTGGGGCCTGGGGTTCATGACCACCTCGCTGGAGCTCGGGTGCGATTGCCTCGGCGAAATCCGTTATCTGGACGCGGTATTGCATAACAGCAAGGGCGAGCCGTACACCATTCCCAACGCCGTGTGCATCCACGAGGAAGACAACGCGGTGCTGTGGAAGCACGTCGACCATGACATCGGTGCCGAAGTGCGCCGGATGCGGCGGCTGACGGTGTCCTCGCACGTCACCGTCGCCAATTACGAGTACCTCATCTACTGGCGGTTCTATCAGGACGGCAACATCGAATGCGAGATCCGGGCCACAGGCATCATGGTGACCACGCCGCTGGCCGAGGGCCAACCGCACCCCAACGGCACCCTGGTCGACGAACGCACGTATGCGCCGTTCCACCAACACTTTCTGGTGGCCCGCCTCGACTTGGATGTCGACGGACGTGATAACACGGTGTACATGACCGAGTCGTACGCCGAGCCGATGGGTCCGGACAACCCGCACGGGCTGTCGCTGGTGGTGCGCAATGTCCCGCTGCGCACCGAGCAGGAGGGTAAGCAGGACGTGAGTTACCAGACCCAGCGGTCGTGGAAGGTGGTGAACACCAACACCGTCAACGGGTTGGGCACGCATCCGTCGTACAAATTGGTTCCCTCGGGCGCGATTCCGGCGATGTTCGATTCCGCGTCCCCGGTGGTGCAGCGCGCCAACGTCATCGAGCACACCTTATGGGTGACGCCGAACCACCCGGACGAACGCTGGCCGGCAGGCGAATTCGTCAACCAGTCGGCGACCGACACCGGCTTGGCGCAATGGACCAAGGCCAACAGGTCAATCGAGAACACCGATGTGGTGCTGTGGTACGTGTTCGGCATCCACCACATCACCCGGCCCGAGGACTGGCCCGTGATGCCCGTGGACATCGTGTCGTTCTGGCTCAAGCCCTTTGGCTTCTTCGACCGCAACCCCTCCCTGGATGTCCCCGGGGCACATACACCGGCGACCAGTGCGCACCACTGACGTGATCGAGCGGCCGTCGGATCTGACCGCCGAATGGCTGACCACCGCGCTGGATACCACGGTCAGCGACTTCGCTTTCGAACGCATCGGCACCGGGCAAATGAGCGAGTGCTACCGCGTCACACTCACCTATGCCGACGGCGGGCAGGGGCCGAAGTCGGTGGTGCTCAAGGTCGCTGCCACCGATCCGAGCAGCCGGCAGACCGGGCTGGCGCTGGGGCTCTACGAACGCGAGGTCCGGTTCTACACCGATGTGGCACCTGGTTTGCAAGGCCCCGTCGCGCCGTGCTATCACGCCGCGTTTGACCCCGAGACCGGGGCGTTCGACCTGCTGCTCGGCGACGCGGCACCGGCGGTCGTGGGCGACGAGATCCGCGGTGCCACAGTGGAACAGGCCACGCTCGCACTGTCACAGCTCGGCCGGGTGCACGGCCCGTTGCTGGGCAACGCCGCGATGGCGCAGGCGGAGTGGCTCAACCGCGAGGCGCCGCTGAACCAGGCACTCGTCGCCGGGCTCTCCGCGGGATTCGCCGAGCGCTACGCCGATCTGATCACCCCCGAGCAGCGTGAGGTCTGCGAGCGGCTGGTGGGCAGCTTCGATGCCTATCTGGCCGCCGAAGGGGCGTCCGAGCGGATACACGGCCTCGTGCACGGCGATTACCGGCTGGACAACATGTTGTTCGGCGAACCCGGTGCCGACCGCCCGCTGACCGTGGTGGATTGGCAGACCGTCACGTGGGGCCCGGCGCTGACCGACGTCGCGTACTTCCTGGGCTGCGCGCTACCGGTGCAGCGGCGCCGCGGCCACTATGACGCGCTGTTGCGCGCCTATCACGACGCCCTCGGGCCGGATACGCCGCTGAGCCTCGACGATGTGCGCGAGGGGGTCCGTCGGCAGAGCTTCTTCGGCGTGATGATGGCGATCGTCTCCTCGATGCTGGTGGAACGCACCGAGCGCGGCGACCAGATGTTCATGACCATGCTGGAGCGGCACTGCCGGCATGTACTGGACACTGACGCGCTGGCGATCTTGCCGGAAGCCCTTGCACCCGAACCACTTCAGCCGTCGCTCGACGACGAGGGCGCCCACGCGGCCACCGACGAACCGTTGTGGAACGAGAGCTGGTACTTCGACTTCGTCGACCCGCAGCAGCGGCTCGGCGGCTGGATCCGGCTCGGGCTGATGCCGAACGAGGACACCACCTGGATCACCGCGCTGCTGTGCGGGCCGGACATGCCCACGGTCGCGGTGCTTGACTTCGACGGCACCGACAGCGTCGAGCTCGATCTCGACCCGGTCGAACCGCTGCAGGCCTACCGTGTCGAGGTGCGCGGCCGCGGGCAGGCGCGTCACCGTCGCATGCTCGATCGGCTCGACGGTGTTGCTGATCGCGCCAGTCGGAATGCACCGACTGCTGTTTCGCCGGCATCGCCTCGGCCCGCTGGTGGCGGCGTCGCACTCTCACACCCTCGCCGGACTGCTGCTGCTCGGAATGGCGCTGGCCGGTGTGGCGACGTTGATCTTCGGCATGGTGGTGGGACAACTCGCGGCCTGGGTCGCCGGCGGTGCCACGCTGGTCGCACTGGCGACGTTCTGGGTCGTGCTGCCGTTGCGCGAACGTTTCACCGACGACCGCGCGTAATCGGGTTTGCGCCGACGTCGGCGCGGGAACACAGCGTCCATGTTGATCCGAAGAATTGCGCGCCCCATGTTGTCAGCGGTCTTCATCGGACGAGGCGTGGATGCGCTGCGCAGCCCCAAACCCGCGGCGGATGCGGCCCGTCCGGCGCTCGAGGGCCTGAGCAAGCTGCCCGATCCGGTCGGCACCAAGGTTCCGTCCAACGCGGAGACCGTCGCGAGGGTCAACGCCGCGGTGCAGATCGGTGGCGGCCTGCTGCTGGCCACCGGCAAGCTGCCGCGAGTCGCTTCGGCGGCGTTGGCGTTGAGCGTCGTGCCTTGGCGGCCATATGTTTTGGAATGAATCCGACCCCGCGCGCAAAGCCGACGAACGGCGCGCCTTCCTGACCGACGTCAGCCTCATCGGCGGGTTGATCATCGCCGCCGTCGACACGGAGGGCAAGCCGTCGCTGGGGTGGCGCGGTCGCCGGGCGGCGCACAAGGCGGCCGAGGCCGTCACCGCCGCACTGCCCATCGGCGCGGCCACGGGCGGCACGCTCACCGACACCGCACTCGCCGAGAAAGTGGGCCATGGCCTGCACATCGGCGCCGAGCGCGGTCGTGAACTCGCGCACGTGGCCCGCGAACGCGGCGCCGAGTTCGCTGAGATCGCGCGGGAACGCGCCCCTGTGCTCGCCGAGGCCGCCCGTGAGCGCGGCGCCGAACTGGCCGAAGTGGCGCGCGAACGCGGCGTGGAGCTCGCCGAGGTGGCTCGTGAACGCGCACCGGTGCTGGCCGAAGCCGCGCGAGAACGCGCCGAACATGTCGCGGGTACCGCACGGGCACAAGTGAAACAGCGTCGCCGTTTGTTCAGCTGAGGGAATCGGGGTCGGCCGGTAGATTCGGCGTCATGACAACGGGCGATTACCCACCTCAACCTGGACCGTACGGTCAACCCGGCGGTTATCCGCCGCCACCGTTCGGTCACCAGGAACCCGGCGGCCTCGGCCTGCGATTTTTCGCGCGACTCATCGACGGCGTCATCGTCGGAATCGTCGGCTTCTTTCTCGCCTTCTTCCTCGACGTCCTGACCAACATCTGGGTGACGGGCCTGTTCTCCGGTCTGCTGATGTTCATTTACTTCGTCGCGTTCGAGGTGGCCCAGGGGTGGACGCCCGGCAAGAAGTTGTTGGGCATGCGAGTCCTCGGCCCCGGCGGAGCGCCCCGGCCCACCGCCAAGCAGTCCGCGATTCGCAACGCCTTCACGCTGTTGTCGATCGTGCCCTACGTCGGCGGCCTGCTGGCCTTCATCGCCTACATCGTCATCGCCGTGACGATCAGCGGCAGTCCGACCAAACAGGGCAAGCACGACGAACTTGCCGGCGGCACCCAGGTGATCAAGGGTTAGCGACCGGTCAAGCGACGGCCCACAAGGCCAGGCTGATCACGAATGCGGTGAGGCCGAGCGTCGTCTCCATGACCGTCCAGGTCTTGAGCGTCGTCTTCACGTCCATCCCGAAAAACCGGCTGACGAGCCAGAACCCGGAGTCATTGACATGTGAGAGTACGGTCGCGCCGGCGGCGATCGCGATCACCAGAAGGGTGATCTGGAAATTGCTCAGGGCAGCTTCGGCGGCGGCGGCGCTGAGCAGGCCGGCGGTCGTCGTCAACGCGACGGTGGCCGAACCCTGCGCGACGCGAAGCACGGTGGCGATGATGAAAGCCTGCACTATCAAAGACATTCCGAGATTTGCCAGTGAATCGCTGAGCGCATCCCCGATGCCGCTCAACCGCAACACACCACCGAACATGCCACCGGCACCGGTGATCAGGATGATCGAGCAGATCGGGCCCAGTGCTTGGTCGAGAATGGTGGTCACGTCGGCCAGCGAGCGATCTCTCAACCCCAACACAACAGTGGCCACGAGCACTGTGATAAGCAGTGCGACGCTGGTGTTTCCGAGCAGCATGAAGTACTGCGCCCAGGTGGCGTCCTCTCCGATGACGCCTGCGGCGATGAGGGTGCCGAGCACAGTGTTGAACGAGATCAACACGAACGGCAGAAGCAGCACACCAAGGACCGTCGCGAAGGATGGCGCGGTGCGAGTGACGGTGCGTGCCGCACCGCCGGCGCCGTCGGCTTCCTCGGTCGCCTCCGTTTCGCTGTCGCGCCCACCGTTGATGTGACCGAACAATGCTTCGGGGATGTCGACGTGGACGCGGCGGCCCAACACCTGTGAGACGAGAAACGCACCCACGTACCACGACACCACCGCAATCGGGACGCCGACGAGCAGGGTGAGGCCGATACTGCCCTCGAGTGCTTCGGCAGCGGCGACAGGTCCAGGGTGCGGCGGCACCAACGCGTGCATGGCGGCGAACGCTCCGGCGGCCGGCAGCGCATACAGCAGGAGAGATCCGCCGAAGCGCCGCGCGACCGTCATGATGATCGGCAGGAACACGACCAGCCCGGCGTCGAAGAAGATCGGGAAGCCGAAAAGCAGCGCGGCAACGCCAAGCGCGAACGGCGCCCGTTTCTCGCCGAACCTGCCGATGAGGGTGTCGGCGAGCACCTGGGCGCCGCCGGTGACCTCAAGCAGTCGGCCGATCATGACGCCGAAGCCGACGAGCAGCGCGACCGCGCCGATCGTGTTGGAGAATCCGAAGGCCAGCGCTTCCGGCACGTCACCGACGGGGATGCCGGCGGCCAATGCCGTCAGCACGCTCACCAGCACGAGCGCCACGAAGGCGTGCATCTTCACCTTCATGATCAGGAACAGAAGAACTGCGACTGCCGCCGCTGCGATCAGCAGCAGGGTGCCTGCGCCATATGCCGGCTCAATTGCTTCCACGAGAGCTCCTTGCGGTCAGTGCTCGGCCCGTTGTCATCGGTTCTCCTGTTCGGTTGTGCCTGTGGCGGATAGGTACGCCTCGACGATCGCGTCGATGTTCTGGTCGACGTCGACGACGACACCGTGTTCATCGGCATCGAGCGGTTCGAGGGTGTCGAATTGCGACTTCAGCAGTGAGGCCGGCATGAAATGTCCTGGGCGACTGGCCTGTCGGCGGGCGATCACGTCCATCGAGCCGGACAGGTGCAGGAATTCGACGTCGGGACAGTGGCGGCGCAATTGGTCGCGGTACGGGCGTTTGAGCGCAGAGCAACTCATCACTCCGCCGTCGTGATGCTCGGCGAGCCACTCCCCGATCGCCTCCAGCCAGGGATAGCGGTCGTCATCGTTGAGCGGCTCCCCCGCGGTCATCTTCGCGATGTTGGCGGGCGGATGGAAGTCGTCGGCGTCACCGAACGGGACACGCAGCCGCTGCGCCAGCGCCGCGCCCACCGTCGACTTCCCAGACCCCGAAACGCCCATGACGACGATTGGTGACCCCATTCATTCCACCTAACCAGTTGTGTCTGCCGTCACACATCATTCATTAAAAGTCATATTATTGCAACCGTATAGCGCAAAGATCTGGTTTTACGTGGTGTCGGCAAAGCTATGACAAGATGTATAGGTGGTTGCGGAACCAATCGTCGGCGCCTTGCACGAGAATCTGCTCACCGCGCTCGGCACCGCCATCGTGTCGGGCGAATACGCGCCCGGACACGTGCTCAACCTGGAGGGCGTCAGTGCGGCACACGGCGTGTCGCGCAGTGTCGCGCGTGAGGCGATTCGCGTACTCGAGTCCATGGGCATGCTCGCGTCGCGCCGTCGCGTCGGCATCACGATTCAGCCGCCCGAGAAGTGGAACGTGTTCGACCCCAGGCTGATTCGGTGGCGGCTCGAATCCGGCGACCGCGCAGCACAATTGGCGTCGCTATCGGAGCTGCGACGCGGATTCGAACCGGCGGCCGCAGCGTTGGCCGCCCGACGCGCCGACCCGCACCAGTGCCGCATTCTGGCCGCTGCCGTGTCGGACATGGTGATGCACGGCCGCTCCGGCGATCTAGAGGCCTACCTGCTGGCCGACAAGGTCTTTCACCAAACTCTGCTGGAGGCCAGCGGTAACGAGATGTTCCGGGCACTCAACGGCGTGGTCGCCGAGGTGCTGGCCGGACGCACGCACCACGGCATGATGCCGGAGACGCCGAATCCGGAGGCGATCGAGTTGCACGACGAGGTCGCCCGCGCGATCCGGCTCCGCGATGAAGCCGCCGCTGAGCGCGCCATGCGCGCCATCATCGACGAGGCGGCCGCAGCGGTGTCGGGCGGCCTTGATTAACTGCCCGCATGGGCAGACAACCATCGCTGGCACGCCGCTAGACCACGCGCATGACGTTGTCGATCTCCTCGAAGCCATCCGTGAACGGCAGGGTCAACAGAAACCCGGTGAGCAGTGTGACGCCGGTTTGCGCGACCCGAAGCTCCTGCAGCAGGCTCGCCCAATTACGGTCCAGCCGTTCGGTTTCCGTTTCGTTGCGGTCCGGATCCCAGCGTTTGGGCGCCGCAGGGCGCTCGTCGTCCACCCACCGATTCTTACAGCAGTCGCATTATCCCGCCGAGTACTTCAGCAACGTGATGCCGCGGCGAAACGATCGCGGCGGCGAACTCATCGCGAATAGGCTGGGAGAGTGGCGCTCGTTGCGGGCATCGACTCGTCCACCCAGTCGTGCAAGGTCCTCGTTTGCGAGGCGGATACCGGTGAGATCATCCGCTCGGGGTCGACGCCCCATCCGGACGGCACCGAGGTCGACCCACGGCACTGGTGGAGCGCGCTGGAGACGAGCATATCCTCCGCGGGTGGGTTCGACGACGTCGCGGCGGTGGCGGTGGGTGCCCAGCAACACGGCATGGTGTGCCTCGACGCTGCGGGCAGCGTTGTGCGAGATGCGTTGCTGTGGAACGACACTCGCTCCAGCAGTGCCGCGGCGCAGCTCGTCGCGGAGTTAGGCGGCCCCGGCGCGTGGGCCGACCGGATCGGGGTGGTGCCCGTCGCGTCCATCACCGCAACGAAACTGCGCTGGCTGGCTGACGAGGAGCCGGCACATGCCGACGCGACGGCGGCGGTGTGCCTGCCGCACGACTGGTTGACGTGGCGGTTGGCCGGCTCGACCGACATCGCCGAGCTGCGCACCGACCGCAGCGACGCCAGCGGCACCGGATACTTCTCGTCGGCGACCGATACCTACCAACCGGACCTGCTGGAGCTGGCGATGCGGGGCCGGCGACCGCTGCTGCCGACGGTGCTCGGTCCGCACGAGGCGGCGGGACAGACCGCGGCGGGCGCGGTGCTCGGTCCTGGGGCAGGGGACAACGCGGCCGCAGCGTTGGGCCTGGGCGCCGGCCCGGGCGACTGCATCGTCTCGCTGGGCACCTCCGGCGTGGTGAGCGCGGTTGGGGATACGGCGCCGCATGATCCCGAGGGCCTCGTCGCCGGCTTCGCCGACGCCACCGGCCGGCAGTTGCCGTTGGTGTGCACACTCAACGGGGCGCCCGTGCTCGCGGCGGTGGCTCGCATGCTGTCGGTGGACTTCGACGAGCTGGACCGGTTGGCGCTGTCGGCGCCCGCAGGGGCCGAAGGGCTCACGGTGGTGCCCTATTTCGAGGGGGAGCGCTCACCGAATCTGCCCGAGGCGGTCGGCGCGCTGCACGGCGTGACGACGCGAAACCTCACCTCCGCCAACGTGGCCCGGGCGGCCGTCGAGGGACTGCTGGCCTCGATGGCTTACTGCATGGAGGCAATCTCCGCGCAGGGCATTGACGTCGAACGCGTCATCCTCGTCGGCGGAGGCGCCCGCTCGGAAGCGGTGCGCCGGATCGCCCCGGCTATCTGGATCAAGGCGGTGCATGTGCCGATCCCCGCCGAGTACGTGGCACTGGGCGCTGCCCGGCAGGCGGCGTGGACGCTGTCACAACGGGATTCGCCGCCGCCGTGGTCTTTCGGCGTGACGGCGACGTACGAAGCAGACCCGACGCCGCAGGTGCTGGAGCAGTATCGGGCCGCGCAACCATTGACGCTCGGGCAGTGAACGTCGACTGGGAACGGTTGGGCGACGGGGTGTTCCGCTGTCGTCTGCCGTTTCTCGACGTCACCGTCGGGTTGGTGCAGGGCGCCGCCGGAGTGCTGTTGGTCGATACGGGCACCACGTTGGCCGAAGCTAGAGCTATCGACCGCGACGTCGGCGAGCTGGCGGGCCATGCAGTCAGCCATATCGTGTTGACGCACAACCACTTCGACCACATTCTCGGCAGCTCGGCGTTCGACGAGGCGGTGGTCTACGGTGCACCGGAAGTCGCGGCCACGAAAAAGGAGCACCTGCGCGCGGACGCGATACGGCACGGCGCGGACGCCGCCGAGATCGACCGTGCGATCGCCGCGCTGCGTACACCCGAGCACCTGATCCGCCACGCCGTGATCGATCTCGGCGACCGCTCCGTCAACGTCGTCCACCCCGGACGCGGGCACACCAACCACGATCTGATCGTCGTGGTGCCGGATGCGCGTGTGGTGCTCTGCGGCGATTTAGTCGAGGAGTCCGGAGATCCGGTGATCGACGACGACTCCGACGTGGCGGCTTGGCCCGCCACGCTGGACGCGGTGCTGGAATTCGGCGGAGCGGACGCGGTGTACGTACCCGGACACGGCGCGGTCGTCGACGCCGGATTCGTTCGGCGCCAACAGCAGTGGTTGGCCGGCCGAATGTGACGAATGTCCGGTGGAGAACGTGACGTAGGTCATTGTTCGGACCTGCCGAGTTAGGGCACCCTTACGCGATGTCCGATCTCGAGCTCGCCTACGACCTGACGCTGGATGAACAGCGCCGCCGCAGCGCAGTGCTGGCGGCCCTCGGCGATGAGTGGGATCCGATCGCGGTGTTGGCCGACGAGGAAAAGGCGTACGACCTGCTGTATTCCGGTCTGGACGCCGAGCAGCAGCGCATCTACGACGAGCTGGTCAGCGCCGGCGTGCTGCCCGATCGGACGGCGACACGTGCTACCGATTGATCCCACCGCAGACCGCGCTCGCCGGGCCTGGCTCGCGTGTCCGGCGTGTGAGCACCACCGTCGTTGCTCCCATTGCCAGAATCGCCGCAATTGCGGCACTCACTGGCAGTACCTGCTGAGCAATACCGGCACTTTGCTACACCTGCAATGCCCGGACTGCGCGTACCTCTGGTCGACGGATACCCGCGCTCGCATCGCTTGATCTATGGAACCGGTCGCGGCCACTCGGGGTGTGGCAAGGTGGTCGTCGGCGGCCGCAGTTGATCCAGCACTACCCGTAGCGGCGGCCACGTCGAGCGGCCCTTGCGGGTCACCGCGTAAGCGGTCAGCACCGGATTGGCGTCGGCCAGCGGTAGCACCTTCACCCCTCGGCAGGTCGGTCGGCCGATCGGCAACAACCCGACCCCGTAGCCCGCGAGAATCAAATCCTCGACCAGATCCAGGCTGTCGATCTGATGGGCGATCCGCGGGGTGAAGCCCGCCATCGCGGCCAGTGTGCGAACCGCGTCTTCGTCGGCGGTGTTGCGGTAGTTGACAATCCACGTCGCTTCGGTGTACGACGCGACATGGACGGGCCCGTCGGCCGTGTCCGCCGGAACGCCAAGACCCCACGGAATCGACCACAGCGCAACGGTTTCGAGCACCGGCCCGGGCGCGGCCGGCGCCAGGTTGTAGTCGTAGGTCAGCGCGAGGTCCAAATCGTCATCGGTCAGCAGGGCGAAGGCCTCCAGCGGTTCGTACTCGCTGATGACGAAATCGACCTTCGGATAGCGCCGCGACAGTTCGGCGACGTTCGGCAGCAGCGACACCCGGATGCCCGTCGCGAAACCACCGACCCGCACCGTGCCCGCCGGCTCGGCATCCGGATCCAGGTCGAGGCGGGCCGCGTCGACGGCGGCCAAGATCGTCACCGCGTGATCGGCCAGCCGACGCCCGGCCGGTGTCAGCCGCACCCGTCGGCCGTCCGGTTCGATCAGCCGGGTCCCGGTCTCGGCGGCCAGCGCGGCGATCTGCTGCGAGACCGTCGACGTGGTCAGGTGGTGCGCTTCGGCGACCGCGCGCATCGAACCCAGTCGGGAGAGGGAGAGCAGCAACTGCAGCCGTCGGGTGTCCACCCCTCGATTGTGCTGTGCGACGATGCGCGGATGACCGCACGTCCTGCGCATTTCACCCAGATCGACGAGGATCGCTTCCTGCCGACGCGATACGCGCAGAGCCACTGGGGTGAGGACCATCTCAACGGTCCGGCGGTGGTGGGTCTCGCCGCCCGCACCCTGGAGACGGCGTACGGGCTGCCCGAGTTCATGCCGGCCCGCCTGACCGTCGACCTGTTCAAGGCGGCCAGGGGAGTGCCGACGACGGTCAAGACCGGGCTGGCGCGCGACGGCCGGCGGGTCCGCAATTCCGAATGCGAGATTGTGCAGGACGGTGTGACGGTGGCCCGCGCCACGCTGGTGCAGTACCGGCGCGCCGAACCGCCTCGCGGCGAAGAATGGGTATCCACAACGGATTTCACGCCGCCGGCCAACCTTGAAGAGTCGCATCGGGTCTACATCGGCAGCGACGGCGCGGGCTGGAGCAGCGCCATCGTCGACCACCAGAACACCACCCGCAAGCGATTCATCAACCGCACCGTCGACGTCATCGACGGTCAGGACAACTCGCCGTTCGTGCGGGCCGCGATGGCCGCCGAGGGCACCAGCCTGGTGACCAACCTGGGCACCGCCGGCGTCGGCTACATCAACGGCGATCTCACCGTGGCGCTGGCCCGCTTACCGCTCGACGAGTGGATCGGCGTGCAGGCCGATGCGCACTGGGTGGCCGACGGCATCGCGGTGGGCGCCGCGACCTTGTTCGATCACGCCGGCGCCTTCGGATCGGGTCTGGTCACGGCCATCAGCAACCCGGCCGCGCAGATCGACTTCTCCAACGACCCGTTTCCCGACCGCTCGCCGGACCGCGGACAGTTCGACTGACTGTTCGGTATTCCTGAACGGTATGTCCATAGATATCACGTGGACGCGAACGATTGACTGCCGTTCAATGCAGGGATGACCTCGCAGGCGCGCACCGGAGCAATCATGGCGATGGCGTCCATGTTGTGTGTGCAGACCGGTCTCGCGGTGGCCATCGGTTTGATCGACGACATCGGCGTCGAGGGCGCGGCGTGGCTGCGATTGGCCTGGGCGGGCCTGTTGTTCCTGGTGCTGGTCCGGCCGCGGGCCACGGCGTTCACCAAGAGAACCTTCGCGGTGTGCGTGCTGCTCGGTGTGGTCACCGCGGCCATCACGCTGTTGTTCATGGCCGCGGTCGCGCGCATCCCGCTGGGCACGGCCAGCGCGCTGGAGTTCCTGGGCCCGCTCGGAGTCGCCGTCGCGCACGGTAAGGGTTGCCACCGCGTGGTGTGGCCCGGACTCGCCGCGGTGGGTGTCGTGTTGTTGACGCAGCCGTGGGCCGGTGCCGTCGACCCGATCGGGGTGGCGTACGCCCTCGCCGCGGCGGTCTGCTGGGCGAGCTACATCCTGCTCACCCAGCGCGTCGGCGACGAAGTGGCCGGGATCAACGGGCTGGCGGTGTCGATGCCCGTCGCCGGTCTGCTCGCCACCGTCGTCGTCGGCCCGCTGGTGTTGCCTCGAATGACGCCCGAGATCCTGCTCATCGGGATCGGGCTGGGGATCCTGTTGCCGATGGTGCCGTTCGCGCTGGAGATGATGGCGCTACGGCGGTTGACGACGGCCGCGTTCGGCACGCTGATGGCGCTGGAACCGGCCTTCGCATTGCTCGTCGGCCTGGTCATGCTGCAGCAGGTGCCGGGTCCGTTCGGCGTGGTCGGCATCTGCTTCGTGGTCGCCGCAGGCATCGGCGCGGCCCGCACCGGTGCCCGCGCCACGCCGGTGCCCGTCGAGGTCGGCTGAGCCTGCGCATTTCTGCGCCAGGTGAAGCGCCGCCGACACCGCTATCCTCGCGGAAATGGCACGCGGAATATTCGGTACACCGTTCGTTCGATGGTTCAACGCCGCAGCGGTCGGACTGCGCAACGCGCCGGTGCTGGGCCGGTTCATCGCCGACAGCTTGGTCGTCGTGCGTTACGTCGGCCGCCGGTCCGGGCAGACGTTCGAAACGCCGGTCAGTATCAAGCGTTCGGGCAAGGACGTCACCATCCACGTGATGGCGCCCGACTCCAAGAACTGGTGGCGTAACTTCCTCGGCGCCGGTGCGCCGATCACGCTGGTGGACCTGGACGGACAGGACCGCAGCGGCCATGCTGTCGCCAACCGCGACGACCGAGGTCGCGTGTCGGTAAGGGTCAAGCTGGACTAGACCGCAATTCGCTTGCGCCGGTACAGCGTTCCCGCCGCCAGCAGGATCAGGCTGACGACGAGTATCGCGGTCGCCAGCACATTGATCTGCGGCGGCACCGCGGCCTTGACGGCTGCGTTCACATACAGCGGGTAGGTGACCGTCGACCCGCTGACGAAATAGGTGATGATGAAGTCGTCCAGCGACAGCGCGAACGACAGCATTGCCGCCGCGACAATGCCCGGAACGATAAGCGGCAGCGTCACTTTGAAGAAGGTGCGGGTGGGGCTGGCGCCCAGGTCCATCGACGCGTCTTCCAATGTCCAGTCGAATCCGCGCACCCGGGCCCGTACGGTCATGGCGATGAAACTGATCTCGAACGCCACGTGGGCGATCAAGATGGTGGTATAGCCCGTCGCCCAGCCCAGGTCCAGGAACAGCACCAGCAGCGACGCGCCCATCACCACCTCGGGTGCCGTCAGCGGCAGTATCAGAAACGTGTCGACGGCTCGATCGCCCCGAAACCGTTGCCGCACCAGTGCTATCGCGACCAGCGAACCCAACACCACGGCGATGGCCGTCGAGACCGCCGCGATGTTGAGGCTCAATTTCATCGCGTCTGTCAGCGCCGGATATTTGAACGGGTCGGCCCAGTTGTCGAGGGTGAAGCCCTGCCAGGTGTAGTTGAACTTGCCTTTGGGTGCGTTGAACGAGAACAACACGATCACGAAGATCGGCAAGAACAGGTACAACAACACCAGTCCGGCGATGATCCGCAGTACCAGATCCCCGTACCGGGGAAAGCCCTTGACGCGCTTGGGTTTCGTGGGCTCGATCGCCGTCTCGATCATGGCCTGGGTCGTCATACCAGGTCCTCCGTGCCCAGGGCCCGCGTGTAGAGCAGCACGCCGACGAGGATGATCGCCATCAACACCAGGCTTAGCGCTGCGGCGGCCGGATAGTCCTTCACCACCAGGAACTGCTGCTGAATCACGTTGCCGATCATCGTGGTCTGCGTACTTCCGAGATACTCGGCGTTGATGAAATCGCCGGATGCCGGGATGAACACCAGCAGGCTGCCCGCCAGCACGCCGGGCATCGACAGCGGCAGAATCACTTTCGTGAAGCTGCGCGTATTGGAGGAGTAGAGGTCTTTGGACGCCTCGATCAGCCGCGGGTCGATCTTCTCCAGGCTGACGTAGAGCGCCTGACGTGCTAATGAATAGCCCTTGCAACTCAGTGCAATTCGTCACTGTGACGTATTATCGGGGTCCGGGACGAGAGGGGTGGGTGGTTCCAAAGGCCAGCCAGCGGGCGCCTTCGGATCCGTTGGGGACCTAACGGTCCACTCAACGCATTGGTCAGAAAGCCATGGTTCGCTCAAGGTTTCACCTCCCGGCAGGATCTCTCGTATCCTTCCTCAGCTATGCTGCTCTGTGCTGGCCCGGCGGGTTGCAGCGGCAGCAGATCCGCCGAGAAAATCAGCCAATCGCCAAGGGGTGCAGGTTCTCTCATCAAATACCACTCGCTACCTTCAACTGGTAACGGTGCGTGTTCAACAGATGCGTGTTGGTTAGCAGTCCGCGCTGAAGCGGCGCCGACGTCTATCCCGTGGAACGGGACGATACGGTCACCTTATCGGCGCGCCGGCTTCCCGCCGGCCCATCACCTGCGCAAATCGGGCGCCGACGACCAATCCGCGCCAGCGGCGGGGCGTGTGACCGATGATGAAGCCGTGGAGCAGTTCCGACACGGCCAGCACGTGTTCGAGGTGAGCGACGCCGGGCCAGCCGATGGGCAGGTGGTCGTCCTGTTGCATGGGCACCCACAGAGCAATTCGGCCTGGGACGCCGTCATCCCTCGTCTAACAGAGCATGGGTATCGTTGCTTGGCCCCAAACCAGCGCGGCCACTCACCCGGCGCCCGCCCGGCGCGTCGCTGGGACTATCGAATGTCTGAGCTCGTAGCCGATGTCGACGCCCTGATCGACGAAAGCGGCGCAGAGCGGGTCCATCTTGTCGGGCACGACTGGGTGCGTTGGTGGCATGGAGTTTCGCGGCCAGTCGTGGCGACCGTCTCAGGACGCTCTCGGCGCTGTCGGGTCCGCATCCCAGCGCGCTGCAAAGATCAATGCTGACAAGCCGGCAAGCATTGGCGTCGTGGTACCTGTATTTCTATCAACTGCCGGTCCTTCCCGAGCTGTTCTATCTGGGCCGAGACGGCAACGGCACGAGGTTGTCCAGAATGTTGCAAGCCGGCGGTCAGACGATAGAGCGTGCTGACCGCGACGCCCACGCCATGGCGCAACCGGGAGCGTATGCAGCAGCGCTCAACTGGTATCGGGCTGTCCTTTTGTCAGGCCGAGTTGGGCACGTGACTGTTCCGACGATGTTTGTGTGGAGCGACGCCGACAAGTACATCCTTCGCAAGGCCGCCCAAAGCTGCGAACGTTACGTCAGCGGCGAATATCGCTTCGAGGCCCTCCACGGTGTATCGCACTGGATGCCCGATGAGCAACCCGACACTGTTGACCGGCACTCAGGATGAGCATGATGGCGGCGTT
>NZ_PIZU01000037.1 GCF_002838065.1 Mycobacterium hubeiense
CCCGCAAGCCTGATCCAGCTTCCAGGACACACCACGAGGGCAGCCTAACGGTCGGCGTCGATCGCAGCCTTGGCGGCGGCCAGTACCTGCGGCGGATGGTCCACGAAACGGCGCACCCAGGCCAGAGCGGCGTCATAGACGTGGTCCGGTGCGACCATCTCGTCGATCAGCCCGAGCGCCAGCGCTTCCTTGGCGCTCACGAAGCGTCCGCTGAACACCAGGTCCTTGGCCTTGCTCGCGCCGATCGCGCGGGCCAGCCGGGCGGTGCCTCCCCCACCCGGCGTCCGTTCGGCGAGGATTTCCGTGGCGCCGAACTTGACGTTGTCGCCGCTGACCCGCCAGTCCGCGGCCAACGCCAGCGTCATCCCGGCGCCCAGCGCGTAGCCGGTGATGGCGGCGACGGTCGGTTTCGGAATCGCAGCCAACGCGTCGACGGCGCGCCGGCACACCTGCTCGGCCGCGACGGCTTCCTCGGGATTCAAGGTGCGCATTTCCGGCATGTCGTCGCCCGCGGAGAAGATCTCGTGCCCGCCGAACACGATCACCGCGGCGATGTCGTCACGTTGCCCGAGTTCCTCTGCGGCAGCCACGATTTCGCGGTAGAGCTGCCGAGTCATCGCGTTGGTCGGCGGCCGCGAGAGCAGCAGCGTGCCGATGCCGGGCTGCTCATCGCTGCTGACGATGCTGACGAACTCGCTCATGGTGCCCGGTGGTTGCGGGCCGCGTTGTAGCGGTCGCTGTCGAAGAACTCGATCTCCCAGTTGCCGCCCTCGACCGCCAGATGCGGCTGCACCGCGACGATCTGACGGTCCACCGCCAGCACCTCGGCGACCGTGCGGCCGTTGAGCGAGTCCAGCTGGGTCCACGTCGGCGGCAGCAGGAAGGTGCGGCCGGCGGCGAAATCGTCAAGCGCCGCCGCAGGTGTCACCCAGTCGGCCTGGTCGGTCTCGGTGTTGTCGCCGTCGGCGCGCTGACCTTCCGGCAGCGCCCCGACAAAGAAATAGGTGTCGTAGCGACGGGTGCGCTCCTCCTCCGGCGTCACCCAATTGGCCCACGGGCGCAGCAGATCGGCGCGCAGCACCAACTTTTCGGTGCGCAGAAAATCCGCGAAGGACAGCGATTTGTTCGCCAACGCCAGTCGCGCGTCGCGGTAGACGGAGGCGTCGTCGACAAGCACGTCAGGATCGTCGGCTGCCCCGGCGAACAGCACGCCGGACTCTTCGAACGTCTCACGAGCCGCCGCGCACACCAGCGCCTCGGCCAAGCCGGCGTCGACGCCGAAGCGGTCGGCCCACCAGTCGGGACCCGGTCCGGCCCAGGCGATGTCGGCGTTGCGGTCGCGGTCGTCGACCCCGCCGCCGGGAAACACCATCACCCCGGCGACGAACTCCATCGCCGAATGCCGCCGCATGAGAAAGACTTTGATCCCCTCGGCGGTGTCGCGGATCAGCATCACGGTGGCCGCCGGGCGCGGAGTCAGGGGTTGCTCAGTCATTCTCGCCTCCTGTGCGCCGCCCGGCTCCTGGCCCGTCGTGCGAAGTAGCGCCCGTCGGAAACCTCGAGCACGATCGACTGGCCGAACGCCTTCGACAGATTCTCGGCCGTCAGCACATCGGGCAGCAGGCCGGCGTCGACGACCCCGCCCTCGGACAGGATCATGCAGTGGGAGAAGCCGCGCGGTATCTCCTCGACGTGGTGGGTGACCAGCACCAGCGCCGGGGCGTCGGGGTCGAGCGCCAGGTCCTCCAGTCGCGCCAGGAGTTCTTCGCGGCCGCCGAGGTCCAGCCCGGCGGCGGGCTCGTCGAGCAGCAGCAGTTCGGGGTCGGTCATCATCGACCGCGCGATGAGCACGCGCTTGCGCTCGCCTTCGGACAATGTCCCGTAGGTGCGTTCGGCGAGATGCTCGGCGCCGACGCTTTCCAGCATGTCGATGGCCTGGTCGTAGTCGACGTCCTCGTATTCCTCACGCCAGCGCCCGAGCACCGCATAGCTGGCCGACAGCACGAGATCGCGGACCACCTCGTCGTCCGGTACCCGCTGCGACAGCGCCGAACTGCTCAGCCCCACCCGGGAGCGCAGTTCCGACATGTCCACCCGGCCCAGCTTCTCGCCGAGGACGTACGCGGTGCCCGACGACGGGTACTCCAGCGCCGCCGCGATGCGCAGCAGCGACGTCTTACCGGCCCCGTTGGGCCCGATGACGACCCACCGCTCGTCGAGCTCCACCGACCACGTGACGGGTCCGACCAGCAGCTGGTTGCCGCGCCGCAAAGAGACGTTGGCGAAGTCGATCAGCAAGTCGGGGTCGGCAGCGTCTTCTCCGCGCAGGGGCACCCGACCATCGTAGTGTCGCGATTTCGGCGCGCTCGGTTGCGGTGAGCGCGACCATTTACGCCCAAATCGCCCCAGCCGCTGACCGCCAGGATCCGCGTCGGTGTGATGCGCAGAAACATCTGCACCAGCGGGCCGATGCCGAAGGCGTACACCACCGTGCCCACCCCGACCGTCCCACCCAACAGCCAACCGACGACCAGCACGGTCGCCTCGATCGACGTGCGGATCAGCCGCACCGACAACCCGGTGCGCACCACCAGCCCCGTCATCAATCCGTCACGCGGGCCCGGCCCCAGCCCGGCGCCGACGTAGAGCACCGTGCTGAACGCGTTGAGCACGACGGCGGCGACCATCATCGCGATGCGCACCGGCATCGAGGTCGGCGCGTCCAGGATCGCCATGCCCGCGTCGACCGTGATCGCGATGACGATGACGTTGGCGACGGTGCCGATGCCGGGCCTGTTGCGCAGCGGAATCCACGCCACCAGCACCGCCACACCCACGACCGCCGATGCGATGCCGATGGTCATGCCGGTGTGGCGGGCCAGACCCTGGTGAAACACATCCCAGGGGTCGAGGCCGAGCCCGGCGCGCACCATCATCGCCATCGAGAAGCCGTAGCCGCTCAGCCCGACGAGCAGCGCGGTGCCGCGCAGCACTGCGCCGGTCACGAGTGATGCGGGAAGCGCAGCTTGATCAGTTCGAGGTCGCGGGCCATGCGTTCGGCGTCGCGATCGATGTAGTCGCTGCAACCCGCAGGCGCCTGCCAGCTGAACAGCTTGGCGAGTTCGCGACCGAGTCTTGATGTCCAGTTCGTGCTCATGACCCGATAATTACGACCAACTGGCTTGCTTCTCAATAGCCAGTCAGCGCATACTGGCTTGCAAATGACGACAGGAATGGCAGCCAGAGCGCTCGATGTGGACCTTTTGGCTCGCGAGCTCGGGAACTGGCGCACGTCCAGTCGCAGTGGTCCGGCCTATCAGGGCCTGGCCGACGCGATCCGGCTGCTGATCATCGACGGGCGCGTCCCCGTGGGTGCGCGCCTGCCCAGTGAGCGGGCGCTCGCCGATGCGCTGCGGGTTTCACGCACCACCGTCACCGCCGCCTACACGCAGCTGCGCGACGACGGGTATCTGCACGCCCGCCGCGGGGCGCGCAGTACCACCGCCCTGCCGGTCGCGCCGGCGGCCCGCGCGGAGCCGATGCCGCCGACGGTGAGTCTGGCCGCGGCGGCGCTGTCCGCACCCGCTGCCGCGGTGATGGAGGCGTTCACCGATGCCACCCGCGACGTGACGCCGTATCTTCACGAGCCCGGCCATGAGCTCGTCGGGGTGAGCGCGATGCGGGAGGCCGTCGCCGAAAGATATTGCGAGCGTGGCCTTCCCACCGCCCCCGACGAAGTGCTGGTGACGACGGGCGCGCTGCATGCGATCGGCTTGATCCTGACCACGTATGTGCAGCCCGGCGACCGGGTCTTGGTGGAGCAGCCGACATATCACGGCGCGTTGTCGGCCATCACCACTGCGGGGGCCCGGCCCGTCCCGGTGGCGATGACCGAGGACGGCTGGGAACTCGACGCGGTGCAGGCCGCGGTGAATCAGTTGGCACCGAACCTGGCGTACTTCATCCCCGACAACCAGAACCCGACGGGATTGACGATGCCGACGAGCGATCGAAAGCGCTTGGCGCGCATCATCGCCGAGACACGCACCCGCACCGTCATCGACGAGACCATCCTCGACATGTGGCTGGACGAGCCGATGCCGCCGCCGATGGCCGCCGAGATGACCACACGAAAAGACCTTGTGCTGACCGTCGGTTCGATGTCGAAGTCGTTCTGGGGCGGGCTAAGGGTCGGCTGGATTCGCGCCGAGCGCGCGACGATTGCCACCATCGCCGCTCTGCGGCCGTCGATCGACATGGGCACGCCGGTGCTCGAACAATGCGCGGCGGCAAGGCTTCTCGCGCGTCGCCATGAGATCCTGCCCGAGCGCCGCGAGATCCTGCGCGCCCGTCGCGCCGTGCTGCAGTCGCTGCTGCGGCGCCATCTACCCGACTGGCAGCCGGGTTCGGGTGTGGGCGGCATGTCGTTGTGGGTGCGACTGCCCGCGCCGATGAGCACCGCACTGTCGGCGGCCGCGTCCCGGCTCGGGCTCGATCTGCCCGCAGGCCCGCGGTTCGGCGTCGACGGCACCCTGGAGCGGTTCGTGCGGGTGCCGTACGCGCTGCCGGAGGATCAGCTCACCGAGGCGGTGGAACTGCTCGCGCGGGCGTGGCACAGCATCACCGGTTCGGCGGCCGCGCCAGAGCCGACGGCCGTGGTGGTCTAGTTGCCGGCCGAGCAGACGTAAAACTGCCCAATTTCGGCCGAAAAGAGGCAGTTTTACGTCTGCTCGCGCTAGTTAGTCGTCAGGGATTTCGACGCGGCGCAATACTCCGTCGACCGCGTCGGCGGCCTCGATCTCGCCGCGGGTAACGCCGAGGATGAACAGCACGGTGTCCAGATACGGGTGGTTTAGCGACGCGTCGGCGACTTCGCGCAATGCGGGCTTGGCGTTGAACGCCACGCCCAGCCCAGCTGCGGCGAGCATGTCGATGTCGTTGGCGCCGTCGCCGACCGCCACCGTCTGCTCCATCGGCACCCCGGCCTGCTGCGCAAAATCCCGCAGCGCCTTGGCTTTTCCGGGCCTGTCGATGATCGGGCCGATCACCCGCCCGGTCAGCTTGCCATCGACGATTTCCAGCTCGTTGGCGGCGACGAAGTCCATCATCAGTTCATGCGCAAGCGGCTCGATCACCTGGCGGAACCCGCCGGACACGATGCCGCAGTGAAACCCCAAGCGCCGCAGCGTCCGGATCGTCGTACGCGCGCCGGGCGTCAACTCGATCTGGTCGGCCACCTCGTCGAGCACCGACGCAGGCAACCCGGCCAGCGTCGCGACCCGGCGGTGCAGCGACTCGGCGAAGTCGAGTTCACCACGCATCGCCGCCTCGGTGACCTCGGCCACCGCCGCCTGCGCGCCGACGCGCTCGGCCAACATCTCGATGACCTCGCCCTGGATCAGCGTTGAGTCCACGTCAAAGACGATGAGCCGCTTGGTCCGTCGCGACAGGCTGTAATCCTCGAGGGCGATATCGACACCCAAGTCGACGGACACCCGGGCCATCGCGGCCTGCAGCTGCTCGTAGGCGGCGCCGGGTGGCACCGAAACCCGCAGTTCCAGCCCCGTCACCGGATAGTCGGAGACGCCGCGGATGAAGTCGATGTTCACGCCGAGCGTCGCCACTTCACGTGCCACCGCGCCGAATGCCTCGGCCGTGATCGGACGGCCCAACACCACGATGGTGTGCGTCGACGGCTCATGCATCACGGGCAGGTCGTCGCTACGCTCGATCGTCACGTCCAGGCCGACGCCGTGGATGGCGGCTTCCACGTCGTCACGCAGCGCGGACCCGTCGGCCACCTCGGGCGGTGCGGCGACCAGAACGCCCAGCGTCAATCGGCCGCGGATGACGACCTGTTCGACGTTGAGCAGCTCAACCTTGTGCCGGGACAGCACCTCGAACAGCGCTGACGTGACGCCAGGTTGATCGACTCCAGTGACGGTGATGAGTACCGACACCTTCGGCGTGGCGCTCACCCCCGAATGCCGCGACGGGCCATCAGCTGGATTGGTCCGCCGGCTCGAGCTCGTGATGGTGATCGCGGCCGACGTGTGCCTCGGCACGCATTCGCGGCACCATATGCGGATAGTGCAGCTCGAATGCCGGTCGCTCCGAACGGATCCGGGGCAGCTCGGTGAAGTTGTGCCGCGGCGGCGGGCAACTGGTCGCCCACTCCAGCGAGTTGCCGTAACCCCACGGATCGTCGACGGTCACCGGCTCGCCGTAGCGCCAGCTCTTGAACACGTTCCAGGTGAACGGCAGGGTCGACAGGCCGAGGATGAACGCGCCGATCGTCGACACCACGTTCAACGTGGTGAACCCGTCGGTGGGCAGGTAGTCGGCGTAGCGGCGCGGCATACCCTCGTCGCCGAGCCAGTGCTGCACCAGGAACGTGGTGTGGAAGCCGATGAATGTCAGCCAGAAGTGCAGCTTGCCCAACCGCTCGTCGAGCAGCCGGCCCGTCATCTTCGGGAACCAGAAGTAGATACCGGCATAGGTGGCGAACACGATGGTGCCGAACAGCACGTAGTGGAAGTGCGCCACCACGAAATACGAGTCGGTGACGTGGAAGTCCAGCGGCGGACTGGCCAGCAGCACGCCGGACAGACCACCGAGCAGGAAGGTCACCAGGAAGCCCACCGAGAACAGCATGGGTGTCTCAAATGTCAACTGGCCCTTCCACATCGTGCCGATCCAGTTGAAGAACTTGATACCCGTCGGCACCGCGATGAGGAACGTCATGAACGAGAAGAACGGCAGCAGCACCGCACCCGTCGCATACATGTGGTGCGCCCACACAGCGACCGACAGCGCCGCGATGGACAGCGTCGCGTAGATCAGCGTGGTGTAACCGAAGATCGGCTTGCGGGAGAACACCGGGAAGATCTCGGTGACGATGCCGAAGAACGGCAACGCGATGATGTACACCTCGGGGTGGCCGAAGAACCAGAACAGGTGCTGCCACAACAACACACCGCCGTTGGCCGGGTCGTAGATGTGCGCGCCCAGATGGCGGTCAGCCGCGAGGCCGAAGAGCGCGGCGGTCAGCAGCGGGAAGACCAGCAGCACCAGGATCGACGTCACCAGGATGTTCCAGGTGAAGATCGGCATCCGGAACATCGTCATGCCCGGCGCACGCATGCAGACCACCGTGGTGATCATGTTGACGCCACCGAGGATGNGGCGGTCAGCCGCGAGGCCGAAGAGCGCGGCGGTCAGCAGCGGGAAGACCAGCAGCACCAGGATCGACGTCACCAGGATGTTCCAGGTGAAGATCGGCATCCGGAACATCGTCATGCCCGGCGCACGCATGCAGACCACCGTGGTGATCATGTTGACGCCACCGAGGATGGTGCCCAGACCGCCGACGGCCAGGCCCATGATCCACAGATCGCCACCGGCGCCCGGCGAGTGGATGGCGTCGGTCAGCGGCGAGTAGGCCGTCCAGCCGAAGTCGGCGGCACCGCCGGGAGTGATGAAGCCGGCGATCGCGATCATCGCGCCGAACAGGAACAGCCAGAAGCTGAAGGCGTTGAGCCGCGGGAAGGCCACGTCGGGGGCGCCGATCTGCAGCGGCAGCACCAGGTTGGCGAACCCGAACACGATGGGCGTCGCATAGAACAGCAGCATCACCGTGCCGTGCATGGTGAACAGCTGGTTGAACTGCTCGTTGGACAGGAACTGCAGCCCCGGCATCGCCAGCTCGGTGCGCATGAACAGCGCCATCAGCCCGCCGATGAAGAAGAAGATGAAGCAGGCGACGCAGTACATGATCCCGATCAGCTTGTGATCGGTGGTGGTGATCAGCTTGTAGACCAGATTGCCCTTGGGACCGAGCCGCGCCGGAAACGGACGCCGTGCCTCGAGTTCTCCGATTGGGGGCGCTTCGGCTACCAAGAGGTCCTCCAAAGGTTCATCGGGACAAACCCGAACGGTTCGCCCCGAATCCTATCTCCCGACCGGGGCCCAGCAAGCCTGGGTCCTACAAACCGTCGTAAACGATGCACGAGGTTGCTTCACCAGCTGCGAAGTGCCCGGATGTTACCGTCGGCGCCGTGCCGATCAACCGACCGCGGATAGCACAGCTGGCCGGCGCGGCCGCCATAATCACCGCCCTGATCATCACGCTGGCCACCGGCTGCGGGTCAACGGATCCAACCCCGTCGTCGACCGCCGCCGGGCAGTCGGTCATCACCAGCACCACCAAGATCGCGGGCGCCGGCGTGCTGGGCAATCAGCGCAGGCCCGACGAATCCTGCGCGCCGGATCCAGCGCCCGTCGACCGGGGATCGCGCGAGGTGCGCCACGCCGCGGGCACCACGGAGGTACGCGAGGACCCGCAGCGCATCGTGGTGCTGGCGGGCGACCAACTCGACGCGTTGTGTGCCCTGGGGCTGCAGTCGCGCATCGTGGCCGCCGCGCTGCCCGACGGCTCGGATCGCCAGCCGTCCTATCTCGGCACCGTCATCCACGACCTGCCGCCGGCGGGCACGCGCAGCGCTCCGGATCTCGCCGCGATCGAAGCCGCCTCGCCCGACCTGATCCTCGGCTCGCAGGCATTGACGCCGGACGCCTACCCGGCGCTGTCGGCGATTGCACCGACGGTGTTCACCGGCGCGCCCGGTGCGGGCTGGCGGGACAATCTGCGCACCGTCGGGGCGGCCACCGGTCGCCCCGACGCCGCCGACGAATTGATCGAGGGCTTCGAGGCCGCCGCCGACAAGACCGGCGCCGAGAACGACGCGACGCACTTCCAAGCGTCGGTGATCCAGATGACCGAGTCGACGCTGCGGGTGTACGGCGCGGAGAACTTCCCCGGCAGCGTGCTGGCCGCCGTCGGCCTGGATCGTCCTGCGGCACAACGGTTTACCGATCAACCGTTTGTCGAGATCGACACCACCGATTTGGAGAACCCGCCCAACTTCTCGATCGCCGACGGCGACATCGTCTACCTGTCGTTCGCGTCGGCGGCGGCCAAGGACCGCGCCCCCGAGGTGATGAACAGCGACGCGTGGAAGGACCTGTCCGCCAACCGGGACAACCGCGTGTTCGTGGTCAACAACGAGGTCTGGCAGACCGGCCAGGGCATCGTCGCCGCCCGCGGAATATTGGACGACCTGCGCTGGGTCAACGCCCCGATCAATTAGCGTTGCGCGGGTGTTCCACGTCCTCACGCTGACCTACCTGCAGCCGCTCGACGTCATCGACAAGACGCGTCCCGCGCATCTCGACTGGCTGAAGGGCGAGGTCGACGCCGGACGCATTCTGCTGGCCGGCCGGGTGGAAGACCAGTCCGGCGCGGAGCTGATCAGCGGCGATATGAGCGCCGACGACGCCGACGCGCTGATCGAGGCCGACCCGTATCAGCAGGCTGGGCTGGTGCGATACGAACGGGTGTCGTTCAACGGGGCCTTCCGCGCGCCGGGCCTGTAGCGCGTTCGTCGATAGGCCCCCCTCTCCGCGACTGTGCAGTTACATACGCACCGCGCGGCGCGCCGCGTATGAAACCGCACAGTCAGAGCCCCAATAGGGTCGTCGACCGCCCGGCCCGACGTACATCACACCCGAGACGGGACTAATGCCCGTACGTCAGGCCGTTGTGCCTGATGGCCGCATCGTTGCGGCAAAACTTCCGTTAGCTAACCTAAGGTTTTCGCATGAGCAAGACTGTTTCCGCATACGCCGCGACATCGGCGACCGCACCGCTGACCCCCACCACCATCACCCGTCGCGACGTCGGGCCGCATGACGTCGCCTTCGACATCCACTTCGCGGGCATCTGCCACTCCGACATCCACACCGTGCGGGCGGAGTGGGGCCAGCCCACCTATCCGATCGTGCCGGGCCATGAGATCGCCGGCATCGTGACCGAGGTCGGCTCCGAGGTCACCAAGTACAAGGTGGGCGACCGCGTCGGCGTGGGCTGTTTCGTCGACTCCTGCCGCGAGTGCGCCAGTTGCCGGGCCGGTGAAGAGCAGTACTGCGTGCGTGGCATGACGGGCACCTACAACTCGGTGGGCCGTGACGGCGAACCCACGCAGGGCGGCTACAGCGGCGCCATCGTCGTCGACGAGAACTACGTGCTGGCCATCCCGGACAACCTTCCATTGGAGGCGGCCGCTCCCCTGCTGTGTGCGGGCATCACCACGTATTCGCCGCTGCGGCACTGGAATGCGGGACCGGGCACCCGCGTCGCGGTCATCGGCCTCGGCGGGCTGGGCCACCTCGCCGTCAAACTCGCCAAGGCGATGGGCGCCGAGGTGACAGTGCTGAGCCAGTCGTTGAAGAAGATGGAGGACGGCCTGCGGCTGGGCGCTGACGCGTATTACGCGACGTCGGATCCGGATACGTTCAAGACGCTGCAGAACTCATTCGACCTGATCCTCAACACCGTCTCGGCGAACCTGGACCTGAGCGCGTATCTGAGCCTGCTCGACCTCGACGGCACGCTGGTCGAGCTGGGCATGCCCGAGCACCCGATGCAGGTCGCTGCCGGCCCGCTGATCTTCAAGCGGCGCAGCCTGTCCGGGTCGTTGATCGGCGGTATCGCCGAGACGCAGGAGATGCTGAACTTCTGCGCCGAGCACGACGTGCGCCCCGAAATCGAGGTCATCGCACCGGATTACGTCAACGAGGCGTACGAACGAGTGCTGGCCAGCGACGTGCGGTACCGATTCGTCATCGACACGTCGTCCCTGCGCGGCTAGATCGCCGTGTCGTCGACGCCCGCCAGCGGCCAGCCACCGGCAGCCAGCCGGGCAGCCACCCGTTTGATGTTCTCCGGGCCGGCGTCGTGATGCGTCACATCCTTGATGAACTCGGCGATCTCGTCGCGGTCGATCGCGGCCATCGCCGGTGACCCGTCGGCGGTGATGTTGCGCACCACCTCTTTGATCTGATCCTCGGTCAGCGGGGTGGCGCGCAACAGCGCCAGCAACGGCACTCGGTCGGCGCCGGGAACGCCCTCGGGATAGCCGGCGCGCAGCCAGTTCAGCACCGAAGCCAGCAGCGACGTGGCGGTCACGCCGCCCAGTGTCCTTGCTGTGGACCGCCTTCGCCACCTGCGGTTGCACAGTTCGTCGGCCATTTGCCCGTCGTTCACCGCCGCTGCGCTCGTAGGCTGGGCATATGGACGCGAAGCTGCCGCCCGGACCACCACTGCCCAAACCGGTCCAGGCTGTGCTGCTGGCGCGCTACTGGCCGCATTTCATCGCGACCTGCCGCCGCCGGTACGGAAAGGTGTTCACCCTGCGCATGTCGATGGTGCCCCCGATGGTGTATCTGGCCGACCCCGCCGACATCAAAGAGGTGTTCGCCGGCGATCCGGGCATTTTCCATGCGGGCGAAGCCAATTCGATGCTCAAAGGGCTACTCGGCGACAGCTCCGTACTGGTGGTCGACGACGAGGTGCATGCCGATCGGCGCCGCCTGATGCTCGCGCCGTTCAAGCGCAACGCCGTCGCCCGTCAGACCACCACCATGGCCGAGATCGCGGCGGCCAACATCGCGACGTGGCCGGTGGGTAGGGACTTCCCCGTCGCGCCGCGCATGTCGCAGATCACCCTCGAGGTGATCCTGCGGACCGTCATCGGCGCCAGCGACCCGGACCGGCTCGCCGCGCTGCGCGACGTCATGCCGAGGCTGCTGCGCCTCGGGCCGTTCGCGTCACTGGCGATCGCCAGCCCGAATCTCCAGCGTCGCCTGCCCTGGCAACCGATTCGCAAACGCATCGAGGAGGCCGACCGGCTGCTGTTCGCCGAAATCGCCGACCGCCGAAGCGATCCCGGGCTCGCGGAGCGTACCGATGTGCTGGCGATGCTGGTCCGCGCCGCCGACGACGACGGCCGCACGATGACCGATCGGGAACTGCGCGACCAGCTGATGACGCTGCTCGTTGCGGGCCATGACACCACCGCCACCGGGCTGTCGTGGGCGCTGGAGCGGCTCACCCGTCATCCGGCGATCCTCGACAAGGCGGTGCGGGGAGCCGAGGCCAGCGCCGCGGGCGATCCGGCGGGCGACGAGTACCTCGATGCAGTGGCCAAGGAGGCCTTGCGGATTCGTCCCGTGGTCTTCGACGTGGGTCGCGTCCTCACGAAGCCGGTCGACCTCGCCGGCTACCACCTGCCCGCGGGCGTCATGGTGGTGCCGGGCATCGGTCTGGTGCACGCTAGCGCGGAGCAGTACCCCGAGCCGGAGATGTTCGACCCGGACCGCATGGTCGGCGCGACGCTGAGTCCGACGACGTGGCTGCCGTTCGGCGGCGGCAACCGCCGATGCCTGGGTGCCACGTTCGCGATGGTCGAGATGCGGGTGGTGCTACGGGAAATCCTGCGCCGCGTCGAACTGGACACCACCACGGCGCCCGCCGAACGCCAGCGGGTCCGCCACGTCATCCTGGAGCCGCACCGCGGCGCGCGCATCCGCGTGCGGGCCATGCGAGATGTCCCGGTGGCGGCCGGCGTCGGGAAGCCGGCCTGCCCCGCCGACACGGCTTAGAAGTCCCAGTCCTCGTCTTCGGTGTTGACGGCCTTGCCGATGACGTAGCTCGAGCCCGAGCCGGAGAAGAAGTCATGATTCTCATCGGCATTCGGTGACAACGCCGACAGGATCGCCGGGTTCACATCGGTCTCATCGCGCGGGAACAGCGCCTCATAGCCGAGGTTCATCAGCGCCTTGTTGGCGTTATAGCGCAGGAACTTCTTGACGTCCTCGGTGAGGCCGACCTCGTCGTAGAGATCCTGGGTGTACTCGACCTCGTTGTCGTACAGCTCGAACAGCAGCTCGTAGGTGTAGTCCTTGAGCTCCTGCCGCTTGGCGTCGTCCTCCATCGCCAGGCCGCGCTGGTACTTGTAGCCGATGTAGTAGCCGTGCACCGCCTCGTCGCGGATGATCAGCCGGATCATGTCGGCGGTGTTGGTCAGCTTGGCGCGGCTGGACCAGTACATCGGCAGGTAGAACCCGGAGTAGAACAGGAAGCTCTCCAGCAGCGTGGAGGCCACCTTGCGCTTGAGCGGCTCGTCACCCTTGTAGTACTCCATGACGATCTCGGCCTTGCGCTGCAGGTTGGGGTTCTCCTCCGACCAGCGGAAGGCCTCGTCGATCTCGGCCGTCGAGCACAGCGTCGAGAAGATGTTGCTGTAGCTCTTGGCGTGCACCGATTCCATGAACGCGATGTTGGTGTAGACGGCCTCCTCGTGCGGGGTGAGCGCATCGGGGATCAGGCTGACGGCGCCGACGGTGCCCTGGATGGTGTCGAGCAGCGTCAGGCCGGTGAAGACCCGCATCGTCATCTGCTTCTCATGGTCGGTGAGCGTGTTCCACGACTGGATGTCGTTGGACACCGGCACCTTCTCGGGCAGCCAGAAGTTTCCGGTCAGCCGGTGCCAGACCTCGGCGTCTTTCTCATCCTGCAGGCGATTCCAGTTGATGGCCGAGACGCGGTCGATCAGCTTCATTCCTTCGGTCACCAGAACCTCATTTCGCCGCAGAAGTGTGTTTGCCAGGTCGTACTTCAAACACTACCCCTGGGGGCCGACAAGCTAGTGGACCGCAACACCTTGTGTTCGCGTGTCGTCTGCCTTGTCTCCGTTGACCCCGTAGAAGGCGTACTCCTCGGGGTTCAGCTTGCGGGTGGCACGCCAGTACTGCCAGGTCATCCCGCTCCACAACGTCCGGTTGACGCCGTGCTCGTCGAGGTACCAGCTGCGGCATCCGCCGGTGTTCCAGACGCTGCCGGCGAGTTCGTTCTGCAGTTCGGCGTTGCTCTCGTTCTGGGCCGCGCGGGTGGGCGCCAGCGCCTTGGCCCCGCGCTTGTCGACGGCCGCGATCGCCTGGGCGACGTAGCGGATCTGCGATTCGATCATGAACACGACGGACGTGTGCCCGAGACCGGTGTTGGGGCCCAGCAGGAAAAACAGATTCGGCATGTCGGCGACGGCCACGCCCCGATGCGCCACCACGCCTTCGCGATTCCAGCGATCGACCAGGTCCTCACCGCCCGGCCCCTTGACGTCGACGTAGGTGTAGGAGTCGGTGACGTGGAAGCCGGTGGCGTACACGATCACGTCCGCTTTGCGTTCGACCCCGTCAGCGGTTTCGATCCCGTCGGGCGTGATCCGGGAGATGCGATCGGTCACCAGCTCGACGTTCGGCTTCGCGACGGCCTGATAGTAGTTGGGCGAGTAGAGGATTCGCTTGCAGCCGGCCCGGTAGTTCGGAGTGAGCCGACGACGCAGTTGCTTGTCGGGAACGTTGCGGCGGATGTTGGCCCGAGCCACCAGCTCCACCGCCCGCAGCAGCGCGGGCTGTCGGGTCATCGCGAATCCGAGACCCTCCAGCCACCAATAGATTCCGCCCCGCACCGCCAGGCGTAGGCCCGGGATAGACGCAAATGCGCGCTTGAGCCCTTCGGGGAACGGGCCGTTGGGCCGCGGCACCACCCAGGGCGGGGTGCGCTGGTACAGCTGCAGTTCGCTGACCTGCTTGACGATCTCCGGCACGATCTGGATCGCGCTGGCGCCGGTACCGATGACCGCGACCCGCTTGCCGGTGAGGTCGACGCTGTGGTCCCACTCCGCGGAATGGAAAGCGACGCCATGGAATTCGTCGCGGCCTTCGAATTCGGGGACCAACGGGATGTGCAGCGCGCCGGCCCCGGAGATCAGGAACTGGGCGACGTACTCCTGCCCGTCGGCGGTGAAGACGTGCCAGCGGCACTCGTCCTCGTCCCAATGTGCGCGGTCGACAAGCGAATTGAACCTGATGTAGCGGCGCAGCCCGTACTTGTCGGTGACGCCCTTGAGGTAGTCCCAGATCTCGGGCTGAGGCGAGAACAGCTTGCTCCAGGTGGCCTTCGGTTCGAAGGAGAACGAGTACAGGTGCGACGGCACGTCGCAGGCGCAGCCGGGGTAGCTGTTGTCGCGCCAGGTGCCGCCGACGTCGTCGGCCTTCTCCAGGATCAGGAACTCGACACCCTGCTTCTGCAGGGCGATGCCCATGCCCAGGCCCGAGAATCCCGTCCCGATGATTAGCGCACGGGTGTGTACGGGCTTCTGTGTGGTGTTCTGGGCCGCTTCCTGGGCAACGGTCATGGTCTCACCTTCCTGGGAACGCCGGTACTGGATACGTTACCGTGCGCGGCGTCTCGGCCTGGATCAGGCGACGTGTTCGCGGCGGCGCACGCCTTCGTGCAGCGGCAGATCCGGATCGATCTTGATTCCGAGCAGTTCGCAGGTGCCGTTGATGGAGCCGACCATGATCGTCGTCAGATGCGCGACGAACTCCTCGGGCGGCATGCGGCGCGGGCTGTCCTCCTCGGGCCCGAGCCACCAGTCCGTGGCCGAGGCGACCGAGCCGAATGCCGCGTAGGCCGCCAGTTCCAGGGCGGCGGCGTCGAGTTCCATTTCGCGAAGCTCGTTGTCGAACATGTCGGCCATCGCGAGCGTGATCTCGCGGCCCTCGTTGAGCGCGCGCATCGTCGACTCGCTCTGTTCGGCGAACCGACCCTGGATCAGGAACCGGATGACGTTGGGATGCTCGTCGACGAGTTGGACGTACTGTTCGACGCTGCGGCGGATGACCTCGCGGGCAGGGTCTTTCGAGAGGTTGATCGACGGGAAGATCGCCGCCCAGAGCATGTCACGCAGCCGCTCGCCGATCGCCTGGAACAGGTCGGACTTATCGGTGAAATGGCGGTAGATCTTCGGTTTGGCCGTGCCGGCTTCCTCGGCGATCTCGCGCAGGCTCAGCTCCGGCCCGAGCCGGTCGATCGCGCGGAACGCGGCGTCGACGATCTCCGAGCGCACCTTCTTCCGATGCTCGCGCCAGCGTTCGCTGCGGGCGTCCACCTTGCCGCCCTTTTCGCCACTGGCACGTGGCCTTGACCCTCGCCGCACGCGATCACTCTACCGCCCAGACGCCCTGACCTGGTCAGACCCGCCGCAAAGGCGCGATCGTCGGGGGATTCGTCGTCCTCGCCCGCCGCGCTGGCAGCGGCCGCCTTCGGTAGTATCGCTCGGACAGTCAATCGATGAGACGAGGCTCATGACGCAGCGATACGACCTGGTCATCGCAGGTGGCGGGCCATCCGGCTCGGCGGCCGCATGGCAGGCGGCTCAGACCGGCGCCAAGGTGGTCGTCCTGGACAAGGCCGAGTTTCCGCGCGATAAACCGTGCGGCGACGGCCTGACCGCGCGGGCGGTCAGCTATCTGCAGAAGATGGGGTTGACCGACGAGGTCGCGAAGTTCCATCGCGTCAACCGGGTCACCGTGTTCAGTCCCAGCGAGTGGGAGCTGTCGTTCCCCCGTCGTCCCGGGATGCCCGACCACGGCCACACCGTCAGCCGCACCGAGCTCGACACGCTGCTGCTCAAACACGCCGAATCGGCGGGGGCCTCCGTGCGCCAGTCCGCCGAGGTGACCGGGCCCATCGTCGAGAACGACCGCGTCGTGGGTGTGACGCTGAAGAGTGGCGAGAAGGTGTACGGCGACGCGGTGATCGCCGCCGACGGCGCCTACTCCCCGATCAAGCGGGCGCTGAAGATCGATTCGGAGTACAACGGCTACTCGGCGATCGCGATCCGCTCGGAGATGTACGCCAACCGTCCGGACTCCGACTCGCTGGACATCTATCTGAAGCTGGAGTTCCAGGGCGATCAGCTGCCCGGCTACGGCTGGGTGTTCCCGATGGGCGGCGGACGGTTCAACATCGGGCTTGGCTACGTCAACAGCTACAAGAACTGGCAGTCCATCAACGCGACCCAGTTCCTCGGCGAGTTCCTGCGGACACTGCCACCCGAGTGGGAGCTGCCGGCGATCGAGGAGCTCAAGAAGAACAAGAGCGTGCGGGCGTGGCGGTTGCCGATGGGTTTCACCGCGTGGCCGCCGTGGCGCCCGGGCGTCCTGTTCACCGGCGACTCACTCGGTGCGGGTAAGCCGGCGTCGGGCGCGGGCATCTCCAAGGCGTTGGAATCCGGGCTGGCCGCCGGCGAGTGCGCAATCGCGGCGCTGACCAACGGCGGGCCGGACGACTTCACGAATTACGCGCTGCGGATGGAAGAGGCATGGGGCCGCGAGTATCGGCGCGGCCGCTACTTCCACAAGCTGCTCGGCTATCCGCGCGTGGCGAACGCCGGCATCAAGCTGATCGACAACGCCGCCTTCCGCGACCGGATGCTGCGGGCGTTGTACAAGAAGGCACAGGGCCCGCAGCACACGGTCAAGAAGTAGGTTTCGTCGGCCCGGCCGCGCGTGCCGCCGAGTGTGCGGATTCATACGAGACAGGCCGCGGCACGCGTATGAAACCGCACACTCGCCCCTGCGGTCGTGACCGCCAGCCGGCAGCGCGCGACTAGGCCCCCCGCGCTTCGCTGCGGGACTATGCTCGGCCCTATCGCAGGTAGCCGATGATGAAGAGCGATCCGACTCAGACGCAACGCGACGTTGGCCCCGCCATCGTTTCGGAGTTGACTGCGGCCGGATTCGATGACGCCGAGGAGATCGGACGAGGCGGCTTCGGGATCGTATATCGGTGCACTCAGGTCGACCTCGACCGCACGGTGGCGGTCAAGGTGCTCACCGCGGACCTCGAGGAGAACCGCGAGCGGTTCCTGCGGGAGCAGCGCGCGATGGGCCGGCTGACGGGGCATCCCAACATAGTGGGCGTGCTGCAGGTCGGCGAAACAGCCAGTGGCTACCCGTATTTGGTGATGCAGTATCACCGTCGCGGTTCGCTGGAGGCGCGGATCCGCCGGGTCGGGCCGCTGCCGCTCGACGAGGTGCTGCGGCTCGGCGTGAAGATGGCCGGCGCTTTGGCGACTGCGCACGGCGTCGGGATCCTGCATCGCGACATCAAGCCCGCCAACATTCTCTACACCGACTACGGCGAGCCGGCATTGACCGACTTCGGCATCGCCCACATCACCGGCGGCTTCAAGACGGCGACCGGAACCTTCACGGGCTCACCGGCATTCACCGCACCCGAGATCCTCAGTGGCGATCCGCCCACCCAGGCATCCGACGTGTATGGGCTTGGTGCCACCTTGTTCTGCGCGCTCACCGGTCACGCCGCCTACGAGCGCCGCAGCGGCGAGCAGGTGGTCGCACAGTTTCTGCGCATCGCCACCGAGTCCGCACCCGATCTGCGCGAGAGCGGGATCTCCGACGACGTCGCCGCCGCCATCGAAGCGGCGATGTCCCGCGACCCGCAGGACCGCCCGTCGCCGCTGGAGCTCGGTGAACAACTCCGCCGGCTCCAGTCGCGGCACGGCTTCCCCGTCGACGAGATGGCGACGCGTACCGAAACGGAGCCAGAGCACCCGCAGCGGCGGGCAACAGCTTCGGTCCGCGCCCGCCGCACGCTCAGCAACATCCCGCTGGAGCTGACCAGCTTCATCGGTCGCCGTGATGAGCTCGCCGAAGTGAAGAATTTGCTGACGACGTCTCGGCTGGTCACGTTGACGGGGATCGGTGGGGTCGGCAAGACCCGGCTGGCACTGCGGGCAGCGACCGAGGTGGCCGCGGAGTTTCCCGACGGCGTGCGGCTGGTCGAACTGGGTGAACTACGTGATGCGTCGTCGCTGATGGATGTGGTCGCCGCGGGGTTGGATTTGCGCGACGAGCCGGCCAAACCCCTGGAAGAGGTGCTGATCGACTTCCTGTGCACCCGCCACCTGCTTTTGGTGCTCGACAACTGTGAGCATGTGGTCGACGCGGCGGCCAAGCTGGCGGAGACACTCCTGCGGGCCTGCCCGGATCTGCGGATCCTCGCGACCAGCCGCGAGGCCCTCGGCATAGGCGGGGAAACGGTGCTGCGATTGTCCCCGTTGGCATTTCCCGACGTCGACCCGGAACCGACGCTGGGTGGGTTGCCCGGATTCGATGCGGTGGCGTTGTTCGCCGAGCGTGCGGCCGCCGCGGTGCCGGGATTTCACCTCACTGAAGACAACAAGGCGACGGTCGCCCAGATCTGCTCACGCCTGGATGGGTTACCGCTGGCGATTGAACTGGCCGCTGCGCGGTTGCGGGTGATGTCGCCCGCCCAGCTGCTGGATCGGCTGGCCGACCGGTACGCGGTGCTGACCCGCGGCAGCCGCGGCGCGCCGGCACGGCAGCAGACCCTGGCCTGGAGCGTCGGCTGGAGTTATGACCTGTGCACGCCCGCCGAACAGCAACTGTGGGTCCGACTCTCGGTGTTCGCCGGCAGCTTTGAACTCGAAGCCGCCGAAGACATTTGCGGCGGCGACCTTGCCCCAGAAGATGTCGACGATCTGCTGACCGCGCTGGTCGACAAATCCATTCTGATTCGCACGGAGTCGCTCGACGTGGTGCGTTTCCGGCTGCTCGAAACGTTGCGCGATTACGGCCGCGAGAAGCTCAAGACGACTAGTGAATATCCTGAATTGCGCCGCCGACATCTGGATTGGTACCAGCGATTGACGCGCGACGCCGCCGACGAGTGGTTCAGCGCCCGGCAGATCGAGTGGATCGAGCGCCTGGATCAGGAGATGCCGAATCTGCGTGAGGCGGTTGAGTACAGCCTGACCCAATCACCCGAGGTCGCGCCCCGGGTGGCGACGAACCTGAGCCCGTTCTGGATCTCGCATGGACTGGTTGGGGAGGGACGGCGCTGGCTCGACCAGGCGTTGGCGCGCACGCCGCCCGAACCGACATATGAACGGCTGGAGGCGATCTACTACGCCAGCGTGCTGGCCAGCCTCCAGGGCGACGTGCAGGAAGCGGCGGCTCGGGCACGGGAGGCACAGGAGGTCGCCGACCGCATGACGGGCCAGCTGGCCGATCCCCAGGCACACGCGCTCGTTGCCATCGCCGACGGGTTCGCCGCCATGTTGGGTGGCGACGCTGATCGCGCATGCAGGCGCCTTGGTGAGGCCGTCGACGCGTGTGGCGACCTCACCGTTCGTGCTTCCGCACTGCTGTTGCTGGCGCGTGCGCACGAAATGCGGGGGGATGTGACAGAGGCGCTTTCGTGGAACAGAAGGGTGTGCGAGCTGGCGGAGTCGCACGGCGAATCGGTTTATCGCACATGGGCGTTGGTGGGCATCGGCCTCGAAACCTGGCTTGAGGGCGACGGCGAACACGCCGCCAACACCTTCAACGAGGGCCTCCGGCTGGCCCAACGCCTGGACGATAGGCGAACCGCGGCGACGTACTTAGAGGCGCTGGCCTGGCTCGCCGCCGACGAGGGCAGGGCGGAGCGAGCCGTTGTGCTGATGGGCGCCGCGCAAGCGGTCGGTCGCGGCGTAGGCAATTACGTATTCCTGTTCCCGAATCTGCCTGCCTTCCATGAAGAATGCGAGCGCCGGGCCCGTGAGGCGCTCGACGCGCAGGCATACGAGGCTGCCAACGAAGTGGGCCGCTCGCTGGGTCTCCGTGACGCGGTGGCCTACGCGCTCGAGGAGTGACCGGGTCGCGCGCCGGCCGGCCGACCTCTGCGGCCCACGAGCGGCAGCCACACAACTCACTCCGAACCCAGCGGTTCATCACATCCGCGGGCCAATAGCAGGCGCTGTGGAGCCTGGTCGCTACCTCTTCTTGTGGTCGCCCACTTTGGGGCCGGGGGCCGGTTGAGCCTTCGTGGTCGGCTCGAACTTGCCGCCCTTCTTGGGGTCAAAGCCCTGCTTCTTATCAACCATGAGTCAAGCCTAGAAGCGCGCTGGCCCCAATGCACTTAATAAGGAAACTCTCATCGACGAAGGCCCGACGCCCGCCCGCTACAGCATGCAGCTGACGCAGCCCTCCACCTCGGTGCCCTCCAGCGCCATCTGCCGCAGCCGGATGTAATACAGCGTCTTGATCCCCTTGCGCCAGGCGTAGATCTGCGCCTTGTTGACGTCGCGGGTGGTGGCGGTGTCCTTGAAGAACAGCGTCAGGCTCAACCCCTGATCCACGTGCTGGGTGGCCGCGGCGTAGGTATCGATGATCTTCTCGTAGCCGATCTCGTAGGCATCCTCGTAGTACTCGAGGTTGTCGTTGGTCATGTACGGCGCCGGGTAGTACACCCGCCCGATCTTGCCTTCCTTGCGGATCTCGATCTTGCTCACGATCGGGTGGATCGAGCTGGTCGAGTGGTTGATGTAGGAGATCGACCCGGTCGGCGGCACCGCCTGCAGGTTCTGGTTGTAGATGCCGTGCTTCTGCACCGACTCCTTGAGCCGTCGCCAATCCTCTTGCGTCGGAATGTGAATGCCGGCGTTGGCGAACAGCTGCTTCACCTTGTCGGTCTTGGGCTCCCACACCTGCTCGGTGTACTTGTCGAAGAACTCACCGCTCGCATACTTCGACTTCTCGAAACCCTTGAAGTGCGTCCCGCGCTCGATCG
Organism: Mycobacterium hubeiense; assembly: GCF_002838065.1. Lineage (GTDB taxonomy): Bacteria > Actinomycetota > Actinomycetes > Mycobacteriales > Mycobacteriaceae > Mycobacterium > Mycobacterium hubeiense. The sequence continues at coordinate 21,344 of NZ_PIZU01000037.1, forward strand.
CGATCTTGTTCGACGCCCGAATCGCGTGATAGCACACCGTGTAGAAGTAGATGTTGGTGAAGTCGATGCCCTCTTCGGAGCCGTAGAAGATGCGCTCACGAGCCAGGTACCCGTGCAGGTTCATCTGGCCCAAACCGATTGCGTGCGAATCGTTGTTGCCCTGCTCGATCGACGGCACGGAGTAGATGTGCGTCTGGTCGGACACGGCCGTCAACGCGCGAATCGCCACCTCGATGGTCTGCGCGAAGTCCGGTGAATCCATCGCCTTGGCGATGTTCAGTGAGCCCAGGTTGCACGAAATGTCCTTGCCCACTTGGGCGTAGCTCAGATCCTCGTTGAACACCGACGGCGTCGAGACCTGCAGGATCTCCGAGCACAGGTTGCTGTGGGTGATCTTGCCGTCAATCGGGTTGGCCCGGTTCACCGTGTCTTCGAACATGATGTACGGGTAGCCCGACTCGAACTGCAGCTCGGCCAGCGTCTGGAAGAACTCGCGCGCCTTGATCTTTGTCTTGCGGATCCGCGGGTTGTCCAGCATCTCGTAGTACTTCTCGGTCACCGAGATGTCGGCGAACGGCAGCCCGTAAACGCGCTCGACGTCGTACGGCGAGAACAGGTACATGTCCTCGTTCTTCTTCGCCAGCTCGAATGTGATGTCCGGAATGACCACGCCCAGGCTCAGCGTCTTGATGCGGATCTTCTCGTCGGCGTTCTCGCGCTTGGTGTCGAGGAACCGATAGATGTCTGGGTGATGGGCGTGCAGGTACACCGCGCCTGCGCCTTGGCGCGCGCCGAGCTGGTTGGCATAGGAGAACGAATCCTCGAGCAGCTTCATGATCGGGATGACGCCCGAGCTCTGGTTCTCGATGTTCTTGATCGGCGCGCCGTGCTCACGAATGTTACTGAGCAGCAATGCAACTCCGCCGCCGCGCTTGGACAGTTGCAGAGCCGAATTGATGGAGCGGCCGATCGACTCCATGTTGTCCTCGATGCGAAGGAGGAAGCAATTGTGGACGACCGTGCCGCGAATCGTGTAGGTGTGCGTGCCCTCGACGTGAAGGTTGTACACCTTCTCCGGGACGTCCTGCGTACGCTTTAGCCCGCGGATTCCGTACACATGCCGTCCGTGCACGACTTGGTATGTGGTGCGCGACGTTCCTTTCGCACCGACGTAGTTGTGCAGGTTCTTACCGACGTCGAAGATGAAATCCTCGTTGGCGCCGGGCAACCCGGGGACGAACACCTGCCCCGTCACGTTCCGTGCTTGGTTGACGTACTGACGCACCCTGGAGACGATGCCCTGCCTGCGCAGAAGGAGCTGCACCTGATCGACGAGTTCGGGGTTGACCAAGTCGAGCACCATCCCGCCGGTTGTGCTGCAGCCGTCCCCGCGGAACAGGCCGTGCAACAAACCACGCTGGAATTCCTCATCGGCCGTCAAGACGTCGTGAGATAGCCGCTTGTTGTGGTAACCCGTGCCCACCATGGAAAGGAACAGCGACGCAACGACCTTGCTGTTGCAGATCATGCGCACCGATTGGTCCGAGAAGCTTTGGTTGACCGAGAGATCGGCCGCGAAAACTCGCTTGAATGCCGCCGCCAATTCGTGTTGGTACTCGAGTTCGTGTGAGCCGAGCGTGAAGTGGATGCCGTTGGGCGTGGTCGTGTCTGTCGAGCGCTTGGACACATGCCCTTCGGCGATGTACCACCCCAGGATGAGACCGAGGTCGTACGACTCCTCGACATAGCGATTCACCGCGACGAACTTGATGCGGTGACGCTGCTTGCTGCGGTGCTTCTTGTCGGCATTCACTTTGCGGATGAGGCCATCGACCTCTTCGTACTCGCCCGCGCCGACGTACTCCATCAAGTCGTAGACACGTCGCTCGCGTCCCTCCAGCGGCGCCGCCGTCACGATGAAGTCCGAAGGATGAATGTCCTTCGCCGCGAGCCAAACGAATCCGTTGAACGGGTCCGCACCATCGCTGTCGATGAGCGTATCGACCTCGCGACTAGTCCACACCAGGATCGGATGCTCGGGTGTGCACAGGATCGGCTCTTTGTGGCCGAAGTGCGAGATTGACACCAGGGCTTGATCATTGGGATTCTCGACGACGGACTCAACCACGGAGAAGGATCCGTCGTGCGAGAGCACCCGGTCGCCCGCCTGCAAAGTCTCGATCGCCTTTGGCCCATCTGGTGTGTCGACTGGCGTCCCTGCCGGGAAGCAACTCACTGGCTCTCCGCGTTGCTTTTTGCCCGAGTTGAGGAACGTCGGAGTGGCCGGCTGGAACCGGCCGTCCATGATCTCGTCGACGAGTTTCTCGGCCAAACCCGTGTCGCCGGCGGCCAGCGTCAGCGCCACCATCACGACCCGGTCCTCGAACCGCTCCAGATACCGTTTGCCGTCAAAGGTTTTCAGCGTGTAGCTGGTGTAGTACTTGAACGCGCCCAAGAACGTCGGGAAGCGGAACTTCTTGGCGTAGGCGCGGTCGATCAGACTCTTGACGAAGTTGCGTGAGTACTGGTCGAGAACCTCACGCTCGTAATAGTTCTCCTGGATCAGGTAATCCAGCTTCTCGTCGACGTCGTGGAAGAACACCGTGTTCTGGTTGACGTGCTGCCGGAAGTAGGCGTGCGCCGCCTCGCGGTCCTTGTCGAACTGAATCTTGCCGTCGGCGTCATACAGATTCAGCATCGCGTTGAGCGCGTGGTAATCCGCCTCGCCGGCCCCCGGCGCAGAATGCGTGGCGGGCGCAGCGGTTACAGACTCTGAAGCTGTGACGGTTGGTGGCACGTCTGGTCCTTCCAGAAGTTGGCTAGACCCGCGCGGACGGCTTCGACGTCGTCCGGGGTTCCCATCAGTTCGAAGCGATAGAGATACGGAACGCCGCACTTGCGGGATACCACTTCACCCGCATACGCGAATTCGGCGCCGAAGTTGTTGTTGCCCGCGGCGATGACGCCGCGCAGCAGCGACCGGTTGTGCTCGTTGTTCAAGAACGCGATGACCTGTTTGGGGACATAGCCACCGTCGTTGATGTCCGGGGTGGCCCGTCCACCGCCGTACGTGGGCAGCACCAACACGTACGGCAGGTCGACCTCGATGCGGCCGTGCAGCGGAATCCGGATCGCGGGCAACCCCAGCTTCTGCACGAAGCGGTGCGTGTTCTCCGAAACGCTGGAGAAGTACACCAGGGTGTGATCACTCGGGCCCGGATTCACGACGGCCTCCAATTACTGCTTCTGGTTATGCGGTGAGCGCGCCGGCGCCCGCCAGCGCCTTGATGCGATCGGGACGGAAACCCGACCAGTGCTCGTTACCGGCCACCACGACCGGGGCCTGCAGGTAGCCAAGCGCCATGACGTAGTCGCGGGCCTCGCTGTCCAGGCTGATGTCGACCTTCTCGTAGGCGATGCCCTGCTTGTCCAGCGCCTTGTAGGTGGCGTTGCACTGCACGCATGCGGGCTTGGTGTAGACGGTGACGGTCACGTCGTGCTGCTCCTCTGCGAACTAGACATGGACTGGCAACGGGTCAGGTACTGCTCATCGCTGTGGTTCAGCGACCCGAAGGCCCTCGAAATTCCGGCCGTCCGGGACCGCTCACCCGGTGGGTCTTTGAAGCCGACTCCGCCGGATTCTGGGCTCCGGCCGACCCTGGAAGGTACGTGTACCGCCGGGGGTCTGTCGGTGTTCAAAACACTACACCTAGTGGCCGACATTGCGAAGGGATACCAGATGTTCTGAATAACATTTTTGAAATTCCCTGGTCGTAAGCCTAGTGATGGATTTGTGAACGGCGTGTCGCGCGACACAGCCGCAGCCGTGTCGCCGTGATGGCTTCAGGTCTACCACCGGGCACCGACATCCCCGACCCGTCACGGCGAGCAGCAAACCGTGCTACTACTGCCTCATGCTGCTGATCACCGGGCCGACGGGCAATGTCGGTCATGAACTCGTCGACCTGCTCGACCGCCGGGCGGACGGCCCCGCGTGGCGCATCGCGAGTCGCCATCCCGACCAGCTGCCGAGCACCGGCACGGCGGACGTGGCGAGGCTGGACTTCTTCGACCGCTCGACGTGGCAGCCCGCCTTGGCGGGCGTCGACGCGCTGTTCCTGTTGTTTCCGCTGCCGGGAAACCGGGCCGCCCGGCAGGCGATCATCCCGTTCGTCGAGGCCGCCCAGGACGCCGGTTGCCGTCACGTCGTCTACGTGTCGGTGTTCGGCGCCGACCGCGCGTGGTTCATACCTCATTACAAGGTGGAGCGCGCGCTGCGCTCCAGCACGATGAGCTGGACGGTGTTGCGATGCAGCTTCTTCATGCAAAACCTGCATCGCAAGATCTCCACACACGGTGAGAACATCGCCGAGCGCGGTGAGCTGTTCATTCCGGCCGGCAACGGCCGCACCACGTTCATCGACGCCCGCGACGCCGCCGCCGTCGCCGCCCTCGCGCTCACCGATCCCGAGGCGCACCGCAACGCCACGTATCACCTCACCGGCCCCGAGGCGCTGACGATGACCGATGTCGCCGCGGCGCTGACGGCCGAGCTCGGCTATCCGATCGAGTACACCAACCCGAGCCTGATTGCGTTCGCCCGGCGCCTGCGTCGCCGCGGAGTCGGTTGGGACACCATCGGTTTCATGTCGGCGGTCTACACGCTGACCAAACTGGGTCAGAATCAGCAGATCACCGACGACGTCGAACGCCTACTCGGCAGACCGCCTCGCCCACTGACCGAATTCCTCCACGACAACGCATGGCGCTGGCGCGAGCGCGTGTGGACTTAGACCGCGACGGGATTGCCCACTTCGGCGGCCAGCTTGCCGATCACATCGCGCAGATTGGCGACCAGTTCGGCGTTCTCGCGCGGGTGCTTGCCGTCGAGGGTCGCCACCGGCACCGAGAGCTTGACGTCCTCGATCACCCGCGGCCCGGCGATGCCGAACGACTTGCGGGTCTCGTCATGCGCCCACACGCCGCCGTACCGGCCCAGCGCCGCGCCGATCACGGCCAGCGGCTTGTCCTTGAGCGCGCTGTTGCCGAAGGGCCGCGACAGCCAGTCGATGGCGTTCTTGAGCACACCGGGGATGCTGCCGTTGTATTCGGGAGTGACGACGAGCGCGGCGTCGGCTTCGCCGGCCACCTGCCGCAGCGCCCGCCCCGGCTCGGCCACCTGATCGTTGTCGCTGTCCTCGTTGTAGAACGGCCGCTCACCGAGCCGGTCGAACAGCCGCAGCCGCACGCCTTCGGGGGCTTCCTGGATGGCAAGTTCGGCGATCTGCCGATTCACCGAGCCCGCGCGCAGGCTGCCCACCAAGACCAGAACTTCAGTTTCCGAGCTTTCCGGCATCTCCGAGTTTCCCTTTCGATCGCGTGGTGTGGATCTTCGCACGAGCTAACCGGACCATGGTCCGATTTATTCCGGCTGAGTTAAAGTGCAGAGGTGAGCGCCATCGACCGGCTGACCGGGCTGCCGGTGTCCGATGCCGCACCACATGAGCGAGGCGACGCCGCCCGCAATCGCACGCTGCTGCTGGACGCCGCGCGGCGGCTCATCGCCGAGCGGGGCGCCGAGGCGGTCAGCACCGACGATATTGCCGCGGCCGCCGGCGTCGGCAAGGGCACGCTGTTTCGCCGATTCGGCAGCCGGTCGGGCCTGATGATGGTGCTGCTCGATGAGGACGAGCGCGCCCATCAGCAGGCGTTCATGTTCGGCCCGCCACCACTCGGGCCCGGCGCTCCCCCGCTGCGACGGCTCCTGGCCTACGGGCGGGACCGACTGGCATTCGTCCACACCCACCACGCACTGCTGTCCGACGCGAACCGGGACCCGCAGCTGCGGTTCAGCCCGCCGGCCACGCTGCACCACGCCCATGTGCGCATGCTGCTCGAGGCGGCGGGCACCACCGGCGATCTCGACGCGCAGGCCGATGCCCTGCTCGCGCTGTTGGACGCCGACTACATCGAACATCAACTGAGTGATCGTGGGCTGACCCTCGATGCGCTGGGCGACGCGTGGGAGAGCGTGGCCCGCAAGCTGTGCGGGCAATGAGTCGCTGGGTCCTGCACGTCGATCTCGACCAGTTCCAGGCGGCGGTCGAAGTGCGCCGCCATCCCGAACTCGCTGGCCTGCCAATCATTGTCGGCGGTAATGGGGATCCGACCGAGCCCCGCAAGGTCGTCACGTGCGCGTCCTACCCGGCGCGGGAGTTCGGTGTGCACGCGGGCATGGCGCTGCGCACCGCGGCGCGCAAGTGCCCGGATGCGACGTTTCTGCCGCTGGACACCGCCGCCTACGACGAGGCCTCCGAAGAAGTGATGAGCCTGCTTCGCGATTTCGGTCACCCCGTGGAGGTGTGGGGCTGGGACGAGGCGTATCTCGGTGCGGAGGTTGACGATCCGGTCGAGCTGGCCGAGCGAATCCGCACCGTTATCGCGGCCGAAACCGGTCTGTCGTGTTCGGTGGGCATCAGCGACAACAAACAGCGCGCCAAGGTCGCTACCGGATTCGGCAAGCCGGCCGGCGTCTTCATGCTCACCGATGAGAACTGGATGGCCGTGATGGGCGACCGTCCGGTCGACGCGCTGTGGGGTGTCGGCCCCAAGACCGCCAAAAAGCTTGCCGGAATGGGTATCACCACCGTCGCCGATCTCGCCGCCACCGACGCCACCACCCTCACGTCGGCGTTCGGGCCGACGACGGGACTGTGGATCCTGTTGCTGGCCAAGGGCGGCGGTGATACTAACGTCAGCGCCGAACCGTGGGTGCCGCGATCCCGCAGCCACGTCGTCACCTTTCCCCGCGACCTGACCGATCGCGGCGAGATGACGACCGCCGTAACGGAATTGGCGCAGCGGGCGCTCGCCGAGGTGGTGGCACAGGACCGCATCGTGACCCGCGTGGCCGTCACCCTGCGGACCAACACCTTCTACACCCGCACCAAGATCCGCAAACTCGACGAGCCCAGCACCGACCAGGCCGTCATCACCGCTGCGGCACTGCGGGTGTTCGAGCTGTTCGAATTCGACCGGCCTGTCCGGCTTTTGGGTGTCCGGCTCGAGCTCGCACCACCACCGGGCGGCTACTGACGATGCTGCAGACCGTCGCCATCCGTGGATACCGCTCATTGCGCGAGGTGATCCTGCCGTTGCGTCGGCTCACCGTCATCACGGGTGCCAACGGCACCGGCAAGTCGTCGGTGTACCGCGCACTGCGCCTGCTGGCGGACTGCGGACGCGGTGAGGTGATCGGCTCGCTGGCCCGCGAAGGTGGCGTGCAGTCGGTGTTGTGGGCCGGTCCCGAGCAACCCAGCGGTGCCCGTCGCACCGGCAAGGTCGAGGGCACCGTCCGCGGCCGACCGGTTTCGCTCGAACTCGGCTTCGCCTCAGACGATTTCGGTTATCTGGTCGATCTCGGCCTACCGCAGATGGCCGGGCACAACTCGCTGTTCGGGCTGGACCCGGAGATCAAACAGGAAGCGGTGTTCGTCGGACCCGTACAGCGGGCCGGTTCGACGCTGGTGCGCCGCACGCGCGAGTTCGCCGAGGCCAGTTCCGAATCCGGTCGGGGTTTCGACGAGCTCACCCGCTCGCTGCCCGCATATCGCAGCGTCCTCGCCGAATATGCCCATCCGGGAGCACATCCCGAACTCGCCGCCGTTCGGGACCGGCTGCGCGGCTGGCGGTTCTACGACGGCTTCCGCGTCGACGCCGATGCGCCCGCGCGGCGGCCCCAGGTCGGCACCCGCACGCCGGTGTTGTCCGACGACGGCAGCGACCTGGCCGCCGCGATCCAGACGATCATCGAGGCCGGCTTCGACGACCTGCAACGCTCGGTGGCCGACGCCTTCGACGGGGCCACGGTGTCGGTGGCCGTCCACGACGGCCTCTTCGACGTGCAACTCCAACAGCGCGGCATGCTGCGGCCGCTGCGCTCTGCCGAATTGTCGGACGGCACATTGCGATTCCTGCTCTGGGCTGCCGCATTGCTCAGCCCGCAACCGCCGTCGCTGATGGTGTTGAACGAGCCGGAGACGTCGCTGCATCCTGACCTGGTGCGGCCGCTGGCGACGTTGATCCGCACAGCCGCAGCGCAGACCCAGGTCGTGGTGGTCACCCACTCGCGGGCCATGCTGGAGTTCCTCGACACCGCACCCCTCGCCGAAGCAGTCGAAGGCGATGGCGACGCCGTGGAGGTCGGACTGTACAAGGACTTCGGCGAGACGAAGGTCGTCGGACTCGGCCTGCTCACCACCCCGCCGTGGGAGTGGGGCAAACGCTAGCGCGATGGACGCAACGCCCGGGTGAACAGCACGTTGACCTGACGCATCGCCACACTGTAGGGCCACCACGCGACACGCTTGAAGGCGTACAGCGCGCGGATGTCGGCCGACGTGTAGATCAGGAAGCGGTTCTTGCGCACGCCGGCGAGGATCTTGTCGGCGGCCTTCTCCGGTGAGACGGCATGTCCGGCAAAGCGATCCACCCACTTCTGCACCCTGGGGTCCTCACGGTCCACGCCCGCGATCTGAACCGTTTGCACCAGACCGGTTTTCACCGCGCCGGGCACCACGACCGACACACCGATGCGATGGCGGGCCAGGTCGAACCGCAGCACTTCGGAGAGTCCGCGCAACCCGTATTTGCTTGCGCTGTAAGCACTGTGCCACGGCAGCGCCACCAGCCCGGCCGCCGAGGACACATTGACCAGATGCCCACCGCGGCCCGCGGCCACCATCGGCGGCAGGAACTCCTCGATGACGTGGATCGGGCCCATCAGGTTGATGTCGATCATCGAGCGCCAATGCTGATGGGTGAGCTGATCGACTGTGCCCCAGGCCGATACGCCGGCGATGTTCATCACCACGTCCATCGCCGGATGCGCGGTGTGGATGTCGGCGGCGAAGTCGGCGACCGCGTCGAAGTCCGAGATGTCCAGGGCCCGATGCTCGGCGACTGTCGCCCCCAATGCGCGGGCGTCGTCGACCGTCGCCGCCAATCCGTCGGCGTCGCGGTCGGTCAGATACAACTCGGCGCCCTCGGCGGCCAGTTTCAGCGCGGTCGCACGCCCGATGCCGCTGGCGGCCCCGGTGATGAAACAACGTTTACCGGCGAACCCGCCCCTCTGCGCCATGCCGGTAACTTACCGTACCGCTGCTAAGCGTTTCGCAGATGCGATGCGCCCCAGATCGCGGCCACCCACAGCCGCTCCAGGGCGTCGACGGCACGTTTGGGATCGGTGCCGCGGCCGACGAACGCGCTGTCGTGGGTGAGCGTCATCGTCGTCGTGGCCGCCAGTGTGCGCACCAGAGCCGGCAGATCGTCGGAGATCGGCTGCGCGTCGGGATCCTGCTCCAGCAGCGCCACCAGCTTGTCGATGATGGCGTCGTAGAAGTCGTCCATCATCTCCCGGATCTGCGCGTCCGTGTTGCGTGCGGCGGCGCAGGCGCTCAACACCGGATCGTCGTTGGCGTACACCGCGGCGGCGCTGCCGACCATGCGCCTCGCGAAGTCCGCGGGCTTCTCCCCCGGCTCACGCGGGGCGAAGTGGTGGGTCAGGCTGTCGAGCAGATCACTGGCGTCCGCCAGGATCACCGCCAGTACGGCGTACTTCGAATCGAAGTAGAAGTAGAAGCCCGACCGCGCGACACCGGCCCGCTCGCTGATGGTGCTCACGGACAGATCGGCAAACGAGCGCTCGTGCAGTAACTCTCGCACCGCGGTCACGATGGCGTCGCGTTGCCGGTCGCCTCGACTGCGGCGAGCGTCGGGAACAGCGGACTCTGCGGTCATGGCACTAGACCTTCGCATCACGCCACACCAGAACAAAACTTGACATGCGTCAAGTCTGCCATCCAGGATGAAGATAGGAGTGACAACAGCCACAGTCACTCACAGTCATTTATTGGGCTTCAGGGAGCGTCGATGCCGACCATCAGCACCAAGGACTACCTGCTCGATCAGGCCAAGCGACGGTTCACCCCGTCGATCACCAACTTCCCCGGGCTGGGACTGGTCGAGAAGCGCTTACTGCAAACCACGTTTCCGCCGAAGAAGCTCGCTGATCCGCCGGCCGGCAGCGGGCTCAAGCCGGTCATGGGTGATGCCGGGCTGCCGATTCTCGGCCACATGATCGAAATGATGCGCGGCGGGCCGGACTACTTCCTGCACCTGTACAAAACGCAGGGCCCGCTTGTGTACGGCGACTCGCCGTGGCTGCCCGCCGTCGCGGCGCTCGGCCCCGACGCGGCGCAGGCCATCTACTCCAACCGCAACAAGGAGTACTCGCAGGAAGGCTGGATTCCCGTCATCGGGCCGTTCTTCCACCGCGGGCTGATGCTGCTGGACTTCGACGAGCACATGTACCACCGCCGGATCATGCAGGAGGCGTTCACCCGCAGCCGGCTCGTCGGCTACACCGAGCAGGTCGACAAGGTCGTCTCCCAGGTGATCGCCAACGACTGGGTGCCCAACGACGCGCGCTTCCTGCTCTACCCGGCGATGAAGGAGCTGACGCTCGACATCGCGTCGATGGTGTTCATGGGTCACGAACCCGGCACCGACCAAGAGCTGGTCACCAAGGTGAACAAGGCGTTCACCATCACGACCCGCGCCGGCAACGCCATCATCCGCACCGGCGTGCCGCCGTTTACCTGGTGGCGCGGCCTCAAGGCGCGCGAGTACCTGGAGAACTACTTCGAACAGCGCGTCAAGGAGCGTCGCGGCAAGGACGGCTCGGATCTGCTGACCGTGCTGTGCCAGACCGAGGACGAGGATGGCAACTCGTTCTCCGACGAGGACATCGTCAACCACATGATCTTCCTGATGATGGCCGCGCACGACACGTCGACCTCGACGGCGACGACGATGTCGTACTACCTGGCCGAGAACCAACAGTGGCAGGACCGCTGCCGCGACGAGTCCGACCGGCTCGGCGACGGCCCGCTGGACATCGAGGCGCTGGAGAAGCTCGAGACGCTCGATCTGGTGATGAACGAGTCGATCCGGCTGGTCACTCCGGTGCAGTGGGCGATGCGGCGGACCGTGCGCGACACCGAACTGGTTGGCCACTACCTGCCCAAGGGCACCAACGTCATCGCCTACCCCGGCATGAATCACCGGCTGCCCGAGATCTGGACCGACCCCGAGAAGTTCGACCCGGACCGGTTCGCCGAACCGCGCAACGAGCACAAGCGCCACCGCTACGCGTTCACGCCGTTCGGCGGCGGCGCGCACAAGTGCATCGGCATGGTCTTCGGCCAGCTCGAGGTGAAGACGATCATGCACCGGCTACTGCGCAAGTACCGGCTCGAACTGCCCCGCCCCGGCTACAAGGCGAAGTGGGATTACGGCGGTATGCCGGTGCCGATGGACGGCATGCCGATCGTGCTGCGGCCGCTGCGTTAGCGTCGCGGAGGCTGCGCCGAAATGGAATTCCCGGTCGTCAAATCGCGAGATTGACGACCGGGAATTCCATTTCGCGGGTCAGGCCGTCAGCAGGCGGTTCGCGCAGGCAATCACGGCGCGTAGTGCCGATTCCGTCGGGTCATCCGCGAGTCCCATCGCCCATTCGGCGCGGATGCCGTCCGAACCGCGGATGAACGTCGCGGTGTGCTCGCCGGCGCAGATCTGGTGAAACGACGTCGTTTCGACGGCGATGCCGCGCTCGTAGAGCATCTCGGTCAGGGCCGCGATCGGTCCAGTGGCCGCCGCGGTCGAGGTGCTGATGCGATCGCCGATGGCCAGAGTGGCCCGATAAGTGCGGGCCTGCGGACCCAGCCGGGTGCCGCGTCGCCCGTCGATGCACTCCCATTGGCCCAGCCGTAAGGGGCCCGACGTCGGCGCGTACTGGTCGAGGAACGATTCCCAGGACATCGCGTCGGCCTCCTGGCGCAGACCGCGCGGCAGCGGCGCTGCAAACGGGGGCCGACAGCGAGCCGCGGACGGTCTGGTCGATTGTGTTGCCGAAGTGGAGAACATGTGCCGGTCTTCTCGTGATAGAGGAAGTGACCGACGAAGTAGCAACGACCCACAGCGAGGGGTCGGTCGAGATCAGACCCCGCTGCGGGTTGCTACTACGAGTCGCCTTGGCACGTCCGCGATGCTAGACCCTGCCCCGCCGAGGATGCAAACGTTTTGATTTCGCTTTCTGGATAGTCCGGGGTTGCACATTTTCGCTGGCAGGCTGTCATGGCACGACTGCTGGTGACATCGTCATATCTACTGTGAGCAACCGCGGCACAGGGCTCCAAGGGTGCGAACGAGTCGTCGACCTCGACTCCGCCGACGACGCGGCCGTCCACGTGGCCATTGCCGATTTCACCGCGCACCGCGCGATCATCGAGCAGGCCAAGGGCATCTTGATGGTGGTCTACAGCATCTCCTGCGAGCAGGCGTTCGACATCCTGGTCTGGCGCTCACAAGAGACCAACACCAAGCTGCGCCGGCTGGCCGAGCAAATTGTCGAAGACTTCACCTGTCGGCTCGACCTCTCCAGCGGTGTGCGGGCCCGCGCCGACAACCTGCTTCTCACCGCGCATCTGCGTGTCAAGCCGTCGTCTGACAGCAACGCGTGCTGACACACCCGGACGGCATCACTCGAACGGGTTGTCGCCCTTGGCAACCCGCGTGCCCAGCTCGATCAAGTTCTCCGCCGACGCATGCAGCCGCTCCCCGGCTTCGGCGCTGGCCTGCCCGGCCAGGTAGCGCGACCAAGTGCCCTCGATGACGATGCCGAGCTTGAAACAGGCCATCGCCAGATACCAGTCCAGGCTTGAGGTTTCGCGTCCGCCGGCCTCCAGATAGGCGTCGAGCAGCTCCCGCCGGCTGGCCAGGCCGCCCAGCGCCGCCAATTGTGAGCCGGCATTGATCGGGTTGGGATCGAGCGGCCAGCAGATCAGCATCCAGCCCAGGTCCAGCAGCGGGTCACCGACGGTGCACATCTCCCAGTCGATAAAGGCGGCCAATTCCGGTGTGTCCCGGCGCAATAGCACGTTGTTGAGGTGCGCGTCGCCGTGCATGACGCCGGGCTCGCGATCGGGCGGCCGGTTGGCCTCCAGCCACTGCGCCAACTCGGTGACAGCGGGAAACGACTCGGGGGCATAGTTGTCGTGCCGATAGCTTTCGAGCAGCCGCAGAAATTGCGGAACCTGGCGCGCCAGAAACGATCCCGGCCGTTTGAGCGCGGCGAGCGGGCTGCCCTCCCAGACCACGTTGCCGAGCTTTGCGAGGCTGGCGGCATACGACAGCCCCACTTGATGGCGCATGCCGGCATCGCGCACATACGGCTCGGCCATCTCGTTGCCGGGATTGAAACCGTCGACCTCTTCCATCAGGTAGAAGACCACACCGAGCACGTCGAGATCCTCGCAGCCGGCGATGAAACCCGGATGCGGCACCGGGGTTCCGGCGAGTGTGCGCAACACCGCGATCTCGCGCAGCATGGTCTTGTCGCTGGTCGGGCGCGGATGTGCGGGCGGGCGCCGCAGCACCATCGGGCGGCCGTCGACGCGCAACCGCACGACGATGTTCTGTGAGCCGCCGGTCAGTGGTTCGACATCGCTGACCGTCGACCCGAGGCCCTGCTGTTGCACCCAGCGCTGCAGCGCTTCCTGATCCTTATCGCTCAGCGTGGGCAGCACATCGTCGGGCATGCAGACATATTGCCAGCCGATCTTCAGCGCTTGCGCGCCACCAACAACAGGTATTCCCACTCCATCGTCGACCCGCCGTGTAGTGCATCGTCGGCGAGCGCGGCGAGGGCGGCGTCCAGTGCGGCGACCCGCTGCGGGTCCTCGCCGATGGCGCGATACGCCGTGATGGTGGGACCGTAGTTGGCCTTGAAGTAGTCACGGAACGCCGGGCCGTCGCTGAAGCGGCTCACGGTCAGCGTGCGACGCTCGGTGGTGATGTCGGTGACCCGCTCCCCCAGCAGTGCCCGCACGTGATCCTCGCTGCCCCACAACGGCGGCGGGGACACGCCGGGCGGCGGCGCAGGCATATAGGGCTTCATCGTGGCGAACAGCTGCCCGATGAAACCCTCTGGCGTCCAACTGATCAGGCCGATGGTGCCGCCCGGTCGGCACACCCGCACCAGTTCGTCGGCGGACTGCTGGTGATGCGGGGCGAACATCACCCCGATACAGGACAGCACCGCGTCGAACTCGCCGTCGCCGAACGGCAGCGCCTCGGCGTTGGCCTCGTTCCAGTCCAGCGTGACGCCGCGCTCGTCGGCCAGGCGGCGGCCCTGCTCGAGCAGTTCGGGGCACAGGTCGCTGGCGACGACGCTGGCGCCGGCGGCCGCGGCGGGAATCGCGGCGTTGCCGGTGCCGGCGGCCACGTCGAGCACTCGATCGCCGGGTTTGATACCGGCGGCGGCGACCAACTCCGGCCCCAGCGGCGCGACGATTTCGGCGGCGATGGTGCGGTAGTCACCCAGCGCCCACAGCGCGCGATGCTTGGCCTCCAGTTCGCGGTCTTGTACGACAGCGTTCATCGACGGCTCCTTCTTCGCAGGTGAGGCAATCGTCTCGCCGGCGAACAGGCGCCTCTAGTAGCAAATCTGTACCTACACTGGTTCTGGATCTGTACTAGGACGATGCGGAGGTGCGCGCATGTCCGGATATGGCCAATTCTGTCCGGTGGCCAAGGCGATGGAACTGCTCGACGAGCGCTGGACGCTGCTCGTCGTGCGGGAATTGCTGCTGGGCAGTCGGCATTTCAACGATCTGCGCCGTGGCGTGCCGAAGATGTCGCCGGCGCTGCTGTCCAAGCGGCTGAAGTCGCTGGCCCGGGCCGGCGTCATCGAACGCACCGAAATCGACGGCCGCACAACGTATTCGCTGACGCCGTGCGGGCAGGAACTGGCCGAGGTGGTCGACGCCCTGGGCAAATGGGGCGTGCGTTGGATCGGCGAACTCGGCGATGAGGACCTCGACCCGCACTTGTTGATGTGGGACATCCGCCGCTCCATCCCCATCGAGGCGTGGCCCCGAACCCGCACCACGCTGGCGTTCCACCTCGACGGCGTGGCGCCCAAGGCGTCGCGATGGTGGCTCGTGGTGGCCGACGGCGAGGCGGATATCTGCGATTTCGACCCGGGCCACGAAGTGGCGGCCACGGTGAAGACCAGCCTGCGCACGCTGACCCGCATCTGGCGTGGCGACGTGAGCTGGTCGCACGCGCTGCTCGACGGCAGCGTCGCGATATCCGGGCCCGCCGACGTGCGACGCGCCGTGCCCAAGTGGATCGGTCAGGGCGCGCTGGCGGCGGTACCCCGTCCCGCGTGAGCGATTTCGGCGCGCGCGGTCGCGCTGAGCGCGACCCAGCGCGACCCAGCGCGCCGAAATCACCTCTACTTGGGGGCGAATCGCTGGCCGGCGTCCAATCGGATGCACTGGCCGTTGAGCATCGGGTTCTCCACGATCGCGACCGCCAGCTTGGCGTACTCCTCCGGGCGGCCCAGCCGCTTCGGGAATGCCGCATCCTTGGTGAGGATGTTCGCGAACTCGTCGGGGATGCCTTCGGTCAGACCGGTGGCGAACAGGCTCGGCGCGATCGCCAGCACCCGGATGCCCAGGCTGCCCAGATCACGCGCCATGGTCAGGCACATGCCGGCGATCGCGGCCTTGGAGGCGGTGTAGGCGATCTGACCGATCTGGCCTTCGAAGGCGGCGATCGACGACGTGTTGATGATGACGCCGCGCTCTTCATCCTCGGGCTCGTTCTTGCTCATGTGGAACGCCGCCAGCCGGCTGACGTTGAACGTACCGACGGTGTTGAGGTCCTGCACCTGGCGGAAGATGTCCAGATCGTGCGGCCCCTCCTTGGTGAGGGTGCGCATCGCCGACCCGCCGCCCGCAGTGGTCACCGCGATGTGCAGGCCGCCCAAGCCGTCCACGGCCTGCGCCAGCACCTCTTCGGTGCCCGCGAAGTCGGTCACGTCGACCGGATAGAACGAGCCGCCGATCTCGTCGGCCACTTCCTTGCCCTTCGACTGCGGCCGGTCCAGGATGGCGACGCCGGCGCCGCGTTTGGCCAGCGCCTCAGCGGTTGCCCGCCCGAATCCGGATGCACCGCCGACAATGACGGCCTTCTTCCCCTCGATCTCCATCTAGCTCCCTTTCAAGACTGTGGTGGGACCGTCAAGCAACCTATCTGATCGGCATTTCGGTAAGGCTTTCAGGTCCGGTGGACGAGTAGCTTGGCGACATGACGGCGCGTAGCACCCGGGCGTGGGCCGGCGTCGCGGCCGCGGCAGTAGCGCTCGGAGTCACCGGACTGCTCGCCGTGCCGTTCGGCCCACAGGCCGATGCTCGCACGGCGGTCGGGTCGACGGTCATCGACCTCACCCCCGGCCCGGTGAAGGAATGGGCCATCCAGACCTTCGGAATGGCCGACAAACTGGTGCTATCGATTCTCGTGGTCGTGGTGATCGCGGTGATCGCCGCGCTCACCGCGATGTGGGAGACGCGTCGGCGGCCGGTGGGCAGCATCGCCATCGTCGCGGCGGGCATAGCCGGCTCCGCAGCCGTCTTGTCACGCGCCGGCGCGTCGGCGTTGGACATCGTGCCGACGCTGGTGGGAACCGTGTGCGGCGTCGCGGTGTTGCGTCTGCTCGTATCGGGCCGCTTCACCGACGCACCGGAAACCGACCGCGGCCGGCGCCTGTCGTTGGTGACGCTGGGGTTCATCGGCGCTGGTGCGCTGTCCGGGGTGGCCGGTGTGGTGCTGACGCGCCTGCTGTCGTCGGTGGCCGGCGACCGTTCCGCCTTCGCGTTGCCGAGTCCCGACGTCGACGCCGCGCCGGTCCCGCCGACGGTGCAACCGAAAGGCGTTGCGCTGCCGCCCTTCGTCACACCCAACGCCGACTTCTACCGGATCGACACGGCGCTGTCCGTGCCGCAGCTGAGCCGCGCCGACTGGCAGCTCACGATCCACGGCATGACCGACCGCGAGATCACGTATCGCTTCGAGGATCTGCAGCAGTTCGAGGTCGTCGAGAAGATGATCACGCTGACGTGCGTATCCAATCCCATTGGCGGCGAGCTGATTTCGAACGCCACCTGGACCGGCTACCGGGTGCGGGACGTGTTGGCCGACGCCGGTGTTCACCGCGACGCCGACATGGTGTTGTCCACATCGATCGACGGGTTCACCGTCGGCACGCCCGTCGAGGCGCTGACCGACGATCGGGATTCCTTGCTGGCCATCGGGATGAACGGGGAGCCGCTGCCGACCGAACACGGTTACCCGGCGCGGCTGGTGGTTCCCGGCCTGTACGGCTACGTGTCGGCGACCAAGTGGGTCGTCGACCTCGAGCTCACCCGATTCGACCGGGCCCAGGCCTACTGGACGCGGCTGGGCTGGGCGCCGCGCGCGCCCATCAAGACGCAGTCGCGCATCGACGTCCCGCGCAGCGGCCAGCGGGTGGCCCGCGGCGCCGTCGTGTTCGGTGGTGTGGCATGGGCGCAGAACCGCGGCGTGCGCGCGGTCGAGATCCGCGTCGATGGTCCTGGAGGGCAAGGCGACTGGCGGCCCGCCGAACTCGGTGCGAGCTATTCCAACGACACCTGGCGGCTGTGGAGCTTCCCGTGGCGCGCCGCGGCACCTGGCCCGCACACCATCACCGTGCGGGCGACCGACAACACCGGCGCGGTGCAGACCCCCGAACGCGCCGACCCGATTCCCGACGGCGCCACCGGCTGGCACACCGTCTCGTTCACCGTCACCTGACCCAGATGTCAGAGGCCCGTGCGAGGCTGACCCCGTGCTGCTTGTCGACGTTGCCGCCATGTCCGCCGAGGTCGGCGCAACGTCGGCGCGGCTGGCCAAGATCGCCCGCATCGCCGACCTGCTGACCCGCGCCGGCGCCGAGGGGGACCCGCATCTGGTGGCCGTCGTGGTGTCGTGGCTGTCCGGCGAACTGCCGCAGCGCCAGATCGGCGTCGGCTGGGCGTCGCTGCGCTCGTTACCGGCGCCGGCCGACGACCCGTCGCTCACCGTGCGGCAGGTCGACGCCGCGCTCTCCGAGATCGGCGCGGTCACCGGCAAGGGATCCCAGGCGCATCGCGCCGAGCTGGTCGCCGGATTGTTCGCCGTCGCCACCGACCTCGAGCAGACCTTCCTGCGACGCCTGATCACCGGGGAGCTACGTCAGGGCGCGCTGATCGGGGTGATGGCCGACGCGGTCGCCAAGGCCGGCGGTGTGCCCGCCGCCGACGTCCGACGCGCGGCGATGCTGGCCGGCGACCTACCGGCGGTCGCAGCCGCCGCTCTCACCGGCGGCGAGGCGGCGCTGCAGCAGTTCACGTTGACGGTCGGGCGCCCGGTGGGTCCGATGCTCGCCCAGACCGCCACCGGCGTCGCCGATGCGCTCGAACGTCTCGGCGGGACAGGAATTTTCGAAGCCAAGCTGGACGGCGCGCGCGTGCAGATCCACCGCAGCGGCGATGACGTGTCGATCTACACCCGCAGCCTCGACGACGTCACCGCGCGGCTGCCGGAAATCGTGGACGCCGCACTCGCTCTCCCGGTCACCAGCCTGATCGCCGACGCGGAGGCGATTGCGCTGCGACCCGACGGACGGCCGCATCGCTTCCAGGTCACCGCATCACGCTTCGGCAGCAAATCACCCGGTGCCGCCCAACCGCTGTCGGTGTTCTTCTTCGACCTGCTGCACCTCGACGGCACCGATCTGCTGGACCTGCCGACCGTCGAGCGGCTGGCCGCACTCGACAACTCGGTGCCGCAGGCGCATCGCGTAGACCGGCTCGTCACCGCGGATCCCGAAGCCGCACAACGCTTCCTGGAGGCCACGCTGGCCGCCGGCCATGAGGGTGTGATGGCGAAGTCGCCCTCCGCACCGTACGAGGCAGGCCGCCGCGGCGCAGCCTGGTTGAAGGTCAAGCCGGTGCACACCCTCGACCTCGTGGTACTCGCGGTCGAGTGGGGCAGCGGCCGTCGCACCGGCAAACTGTCCAACATTCATCTCGGTGCCCGGGACCCCGCGACAGGCGAATTCATCATGCTGGGCAAGACGTTCAAGGGCATGACCGACGCGATGCTGGAGTGGCAGACCAGCAGGTTCTTGGAGTTAGCCGACGGTCCCACCGATGGCTACGTGGTCAAGCTGCGCCCCGAGCAGGTCGTCGAAATCGCGTTCGACGGCGTGCAGACGTCGTCGCGCTATCCCGGTGGGATGGCGCTACGTTTCGCGCGGGTAATCCGCTACCGCGACGACAAGAGCCCCGCCGATGCCGACAGCATCGACACCGTCCGCGCGCTCTATGAACGCGGCGCATAACACGGTTTCGCGGCGCGCAGATATGGCCGGATGAAAAGATCTCCGCATGGCAACTCCCACCGCCGCAGAACGCATCGAGGAAACCAAAGGCGACGTCACCTACATCCGCACCGACAAGGATTTGCCCCCCGTCGCGATCATCGACCGCTCGCCAATCAGCACCCGGCACAGGATCATCTTCGGGATCATCGCCCTGGTCGGCGCGATTTCGTGGGCCATCGTCGCGTTCGTACGCGGTGAGACGGTCAACGCGGTGTGGTTCGTCCTCGCCGCTATCTGCACCTATGTGATCGCGTTCCGGTTCTACGCCCGGCTGATCGAGATGAAGATCGTCCGCCCGCGCGACGACAACGCCACGCCCGCCGAGGTTTTCGAGAACGACACCGACTACATGCCGACCGACCGGCGGGTGTTGTTCGGCCATCATTTCGCGGCCATTGCCGGTGCGGGGCCGTTGGTCGGTCCGGTGCTGGCCATGCAGATGGGTTATCTGCCCGGCACGATCTGGATCATCATCGGCGCGGTGTTGTCCGGCTGCGTGCAGGACTATCTCGTGCTGTGGATCTCCAGCAGGCGGCGGGGCCGTTCGCTCGGTCAGATGGTGCGCGACGAGTTGGGCGCCGTCGGTGGCGCGGCCGCCATCATCGGAATCATCACGATCATGATGATCCTGCTGGCGGTGCTGGCGCTGGTGGTGGTGCAGGCGCTCGCGCAAAGCCCGTGGGGCGTCTTCTCGCTGGCGATGACCATCCCGATCGCGATCTTCATGGGTGTCTACCTGCGCTACCTGCGCCCCGGACGGGTGTCGGAGGTGTCGGCGATCGGCGTCGCACTGCTGCTGCTCGCCGTCGTCGCCGGCGGCTGGGTCGCCGAAACATCTTGGGGTGCATCGTGGTTCGGTCTGTCCCCGGTCGTGCTCGGCTGGTGCCTGATCATCTACGGGTTCGCCGCGTCGGTGCTGCCGGTGTGGTTGCTGCTCGCGCCGCGCGACTACCTGTCGACGTTCATGAAGGTCGGCACCATCGCCCTGCTGGCGATCGGCGTGCTGATCGCCCGCCCGGTCATGCAGGCACCGGCGATCTCCGAATTCGCCGGCAGCGGTCAGGGCCCGGTATTCGCCGGCTCGCTGTTCCCGTTCCTGTTCATCACGATCGCATGCGGTGCGCTGTCGGGCTTCCATTCGCTGATCTCGTCGGGCACCACGCCGAAGATGCTGGAGAAGGAAAGCCAGATGCGGCTGATCGGCTACGGCGGCATGGCCACCGAATCGTTCGTCGGCATCATGGCGCTGATCACCGCGGCCATTCTCAACCAGCATCTGTACTTCACCATGAACGCCCCGGTTGCCGCGACGGGCGGCACCGCCGAGACGGCCGCCGAGTACGTCAACAATCTGCCGCTCACCGGTGATCCGATCACCCCGGCGCAGATCGAGCAGGCCGCCCGCGATGTCGGTGAGGAGTCGATCATTTCGCGTACCGGCGGGGCGCCGACGTTGGCCGTCGGTATGTCGGAGGTGTTGGCGATGGTGTTCGGCGGTTCGGGCATGAAGGCGTTCTGGTATCACTTCGCGATCATGTTCGAGGCGTTGTTCATCCTGACGACGGTCGACGCCGGTACCCGCGTGGCCCGGTTCATGCTCTCCGACGGGCTGTCCAACCTCGGCGGGCCGATGCGCAAGCTGAAGGACGTCAGCTGGCGACCGGGTGTGTGGGCGTGCAGCCTGGCTGTGGTCGGGCTGTGGGGCAGCATCCTGCTGATGGGCATCACCGATCCGCTCGGTGGCATCAATTCGCTGTTCCCGCTGTTCGGTATCGCCAACCAGCTGTTGGCCGCCATCGCGCTGACCATCGTTTCGGTGGTGGTGGTGAAAAAGGGCTACCTGAAATGGCTGTGGATACCCGGCATTCCGCTGCTGTGGGACCTGGTGGTGACGCTGACGGCATCGTGGCAGAAGATCTTCTCCGGCGACCCGCGGGTCGGCTTCTGGACGTCGCACTTCCAGTACCGCGATGCGCTGGACGCCGGCAAGACGACGTTCGGCTCGGCCAAGAACGTCGATGAGATCGAGGCCGTCATTCGCAACACGTTCATTCAGGGCACGCTGTCGATCGTGTTCGCGTTGATGGTGGTCATCGTGTTCGGCGCCGGGCTGATCATGATTTGGCGGGTGCTGCGCGGCGGAGGCACCGCGCTGACCGAAGACGAGCCCGTGCCGTCGAAGTTGTTCGCTCCGTCGGGCTTGATTCCCACGAAGACAGAACGGGAGGTGCAAAAGGAATGGGACGCGCTGCCACAATCGCACGCCAGATCGGTTGGTACGTCAGCTCATTGATGGGCGATAACCACTACCGCCGCTACGTCGAGCGCCGCCGTCGCACCCATCCCGGCGAGCCGGTGATGTCCGAGCGTGAGTACTGGAGGATGCGCCACGCCGCCGTCGAGGCGAACCCGGCGCGCTGCTGCTAGCTGTTTGCTCGCGGTCAGCGCAGCGAGTAGCGCACCGGCAGGTGCTTGAGCCCGCCGACGAACGTCGTCGCCACATACTCCGGTTGACCCGCGAGTTCGATGGATTTCAGGCGCGGTAGCAGCTCGGCGAAGAAGCTGTTGACCTCCAGCCGAGCCAGCGCCGCACCGAGGCAGAAGTGCACGCCGTAGCCGAATGCGATGTGCTTGTTGGGATCCCGCGCGATGTCGAAGGTGAACGGGTCGTCGAACACGTCCTCGTCGCGGTTAGCCGACACGTAGGACAGCAGCACCGATTCGCCGGCTTTGATGGGGACGCCGCGCACCGTGGTGTCGTCGGTGGCGGTGCGCATGAACTCCTTGACCGGCGTCACCCAGCGGACCATCTCCTCGGTCGCCAACGGCATCAGGCCCAGGTCTGCGCGCAGCTTCGCGTGCTGGTCGGGGTTCTCGATCAGGGCCAGCATGCCACCGGAAATCGTTGCGCTCGTGGTGTCGTGGCCGGCGGCGGCAATGATCGCGTAGTAGGACACGGTGTCGATGTCCGACAGCGGCTCACCGTCGATCTTCGCGTTGGCGATCGCCGAAGCCAGGTCCTCCGTGGGGTTTTCCCGCCGCGACGTGGTCAGCGCGCTGAAGTACTGGAACATCTCCAGCAGCGCCGACATCTGCTCGGCCTGGTCGGCGCCGCGCTTGAACTCGTCGTCGTCGCTGCCGAACAGCTCCTGGGTGAGCCGCAGCATCAGGGGAAAGTCCGATTCGGGCACGCCCAGCAGCGACATGATCATGTACAGCGGGTAGTTCACCGCGACCTGTTGTACGAAGTCGCACTCGGGTCCGATTTCCGCCATCTTGTCGACGTGGACCTTGGCCAGCTCGTCGGCGCGAGTCTTCAACGCGCGCATGGCCTTCGGCCGGAACCAGTCGGCGCCGATCGCCCGCACCACGCGATGCTGCGGATCGTCCATGTGGATCAGCGTCCGCACCCCGGTGCCGGCCTGCAGCTCGTCGGCCTCCGCGGTCACCAGCACCGGCCGCGGGGAGTTTGTGAAAAGCGTGTTCGCCCTTTCGATGTCCATGATGTCGGCGTGTTTGGTGATGGCCCAGAACGGCCGGTACTCTGGCACCTCCACCCACGAGACGGGCGCGTTGGCACGCAGATGCGTAAGCGCGGCATGAAGTTTCGGCTCATCGGTGTACGCCTTCGGGTCGGCGAACACCTTGGCGGCCTCGTCCATCATGCGCGTGCTCATTGACGGATCTCCTTCAGTATGGCTGTCACGGTGGCATCGGAAAGCGTGGACGGAAAGCCCACTAGCACACGGTCGATCACGCCGTCGCATCGCTGGCGGATCTTGCTCGCCACGTCGTCGAGCGGCGCGACGACGGCGAACTCCCGTAGGATCTCGTCGTCGATCAGCGCACCCATCGCATCCCACTCCCCCAGCAGGCTCAGCCGGTGCAGTTCGCTCTGCAGATCGCTCCAACCGTGCAGCTCGAGCACCTTGCGATACGCGGGAGTCGACCCGTAGAAGGCGATCTGCTTGCGGGTGCCGACGGCGGCGGCGGCCAGTTCGTCGTCGTCGCGTCCGGTCACCACGAAAATCGGTGCGGACAGCGCAAAGTCGCTGCGCCGGCGGCCAGATCGCGCCATCCCGCGCAGCAACGCCGGCGTCGTCACCTCCTCGAAATAGCGTTTGGTGGTGAATGCATGCGCGAGCAGACCGTCGGCGACTTCGCCGCACATTTCGGTCATCGCCTCGCCAACCGCCGCCACGAACACCTTCGGGACGGGGTGCTCCAGAGGCGGCGGCGTGAACATCGGCGTCATCAGCTTGTGGGTGTAGAAGTCGCCTTCGAAGGCCAGCTTGGTGCCGTCCTGCCAGCAGGACCAGATCGCCCGCAGCGCCAGCACGAATTCACGCATGCGCGTCACCGGCCGACTCCACGGCATGCTGAATCGCTTCTCGATGTGGGGCTGCACCTGCGAGCCGAGTCCCAGGATGAACCGGCCGTTCGAATACGCCTGCAGATCCCACGCGACATTGGCCACCGTCATCGGATTGCGTGCGAAAGCGACAGCGATGCTGGTGCCCAATTCGATGGTCGTGGTGTGCTCGGCGGCCAACACCAGCGGCAGGAACGGGTCGTGGTTCACCTCGGCCGTCCAGCAGCAGTCGTAGCCGCGTCGCTCGAGCGTGGACGCCGCTTCCGCGACGTCGGCGAGCGCGCTGGAGACAGCCCCGTCGACCTTGAGGCCGGCGCGGTCACTCATGGAAGAGGACGCTACAGTAAGCAATTCAGTATGGTCAACGTGAACATCGGAAACCCACTAGGTGGAGGATTTGAGTCAAATAGTGGCTCGAATCCTCCACCTAAGCGTGCTCGCGCTGTGACCATGCCGGTGCGACGATCGCCTTTCGACGATAGGGATGGCGCATGACGAACGAGCAGGACTGGAAGGAAACGCTCGAAGACCTCGAGCTGCGGCGTCAGCGTGCACGGGCGATGGGCGGGCGGGAACGGCTGGCCAAGCACCGCGGCAGCGGCAAGCTCGACGCGCGCGCCCGGCTCGAGCGTCTGCTCGACCCCGGCACATTATCCGAGTTCGGCACGCTGGTCGGCGGTGAGGTCGCGGCCGACGGCATCGTCACCGGCTCCGGCTACATCAACGGCTCACCCGTGATGGTCGGCGCCGAGGACTTCACCACGTTGGCCGGCAGCATCGGGCCCGGCGGTAACGCCAAGCGCTACCGGCTCGCCGAATTGGCGCTGCGAGACAAAATCCCGCTGGTGATGCTGCTGGAGGGCGCCGGATTCCGGCCCAGCGGTGAGCATTACGGCAGATCTCCCACCGACTTGCTCGCCCAGGCGCAGTGTTCCGGTCGGGTGCCGACGGTGTCGGCGGTGCTCGGCCCGTCGGCGGGTCACGGCGCGCTGGTGGCACCGGTATGCGACTGGACGATCATGAGCCGCCAGGGTGCGATCTTCACCGCAGGCCCGCCAGTGGTGAAAGAGTCTACAGGCGAAGAGATTTCGAAGGAGGACCTCGGCGGACCCGATGTCGCCCTGGCCAGCGGGGTGATCCACAACATCGGCGACGACGACGAAGCCGTACTGGCCGACATCCGGCGCTACCTGTCCTATTTCCCGCCGAGCGCATGGTCGTATCCGTCCTCCCTTCCGCACGACGAGGCGGCCGAACCGCGGCCGACACCCGAACTGCTCGACATCGTGGCCCGCGATCGCCGTCGCGTCTACGACATGCGCGCCGTACTCGACGTGGTGTTCGACCGGCCGGACTGGTTCGAAGTCCAGCCGAAGTTCGGGCAGGCCATCATCTGCGCGCTCGCCCATCTCGGCGGCCACCCCGTCGCGGTCGTCGCCAACCAGCCCAAGGTGCTGGCCGGGTCGATCGACGCCGACGCCGCGGACAAGGCCGCACACTTCATCACGGTGGCCGACTCGTTCCACCTTCCGATCGTGTTCTTGGCCGACAATCCCGGCATGCTGCCCGGCAGCCGATCCGAGCGCAGCGGCGTATTGCGAAGCGGCGCACGGATGTTCGCTGCGCAGACGGCGGCCACGACGATCAAGCTACACGTGACGTTGCGCAAGGCCTACGGCTTCGGGTCGATGGTCATGTCGCTGCTCGGCTTCGACAACCAGAACGCGACGTTCGCCTATCCGGGCGCGACGATGGGCGCGATGAGCGCGGCCGCGCTGAGCCGGGCCTCGCACGCCGGCGAGGACCTGGAGGCCAAGCTGCGAAAGGCGGAGGTGGAGGCGTCGTTCCGGTCCGCGGGCCACCTCGGGTTCGACGACCTCATCGACCCGCGGGAGACCCGTGACGCGCTGTTGCACGCCCTACAGCGCGGGTTGAGCAGCAGGCAGGCCGCAGCAGAGCCGGTGAGCCGCACGGTCATCATGCCGTGACGATCAGGAGAGGCACTGTGCCGCAAGATATTCGAGAACTAGCCAACGACCCGGAAGCCTATGCCGCCGAGTTGCGTCGACGCTGGGGCGGGCTGCTGAGCTACCGCTACATCGGCCGAAGCTACGCATCCATGGACCTCGGACCGGTCGATGACACCGTCACCCTTCGCCACGACATACGCAACGCCACCGGCGGAATACTGCTGGCGGTCTTGGGGATTGCGTCACCCGACAGCGGCGGGGTGTCCGATCTGGAGGCGGTGCCCAACCCCGTCGTCCACTCCTGTCAGATCCTCGATCCGGGCCGCGACGTGCGCCGCATCGAGATCCGCTCCGAGGTGCTCAAGCAGGGCAGGCAGATGGCCTACAGCCGGTCGCGGATCGTCGACGCCGACAATCCGGACCGCGTGCTGGCGCTGAACGAGGGCCAGGGCATCAGCATCGGAGTACCGCCGGAAGGGCTGCAGAAGATGCCGCTCAATCCGATCGAGGTGGTCGACTCGCCGGATCTGCCGCCGCTGTGGCAGGTGTTCGGCGGCAGCCGGCGTGCCGACAATCGCTGGGCCCTACCGGAACTCACAGTCGACGTGGCGTCTCCGGATGCCGCCCTGCACATCGGGCCGCAGTTCGTCATCCTGGAGACGGCGGCGCTGGACGCGGCGTCCGGCGTCGCTGGAACCGATCGCCTGCAGGGCGTGTCCTCGCACGTGATGTTCATGTCCCGCGGCAAGGTCGGCCCGTTCCGGGTGGAGTGCGAGCCGATGACGGGCGCCGACGGGACCGTCGCTGTTCGCGCGGTGCTGCACGACGAGGGCGCCGATGACAAGCCGATCACCGCGGGCTCCTACCTCTTTGCGATTTCGGCGTAGTTGGTCGCGCTGACGGGCTGTTGC
>NZ_PIZU01000038.1 GCF_002838065.1 Mycobacterium hubeiense
TCAAGCCCCACATTTCGCAACAGCCCGCTCAGCGCGACTCAGCGCGCCCAAATCGTCTAGAGCTGGGTGACGTTCTCCGGGCCCCAGTAGGCCTTCATCGACGCGATCTTGCCCTCGTCGTCGAACGTCATCACGCTGATGATCTCGATGCGCATCCGGCCCGCGTCGCCGAGGTCGATGGTGAGCGCCCAGAAGTAGGCCGCTTCGTTGCCGAGCGCCCGCAACGTCACGACTTCGGTTTGGGCCTTGGCGTTTTCGATCGCGTTGTAGAAACCGCGTATCGCCGTGCGGCCGATGTGCACCTCTCCCCCGACGGGATCCTCGACGGTGGCGTCGTCGGCGTAGAGGTCGGCGACGCCGTCCGCGTCGCCCTTGGCGACCAGCTCGAGGTAGCGGTTGACGGTCTGGGTGATCTGCTCAGCCACGGGCCTCCGTGGCTGATCGAACGAATGCATGGCCGCGAGGCTACACGGCCGCGCCCAGCGCGTCGGCGAGTTCCCCGACGGTGGTGACGGGCAGATCGCACACCTTGCCACGGCAGACGTAGGCCGCGTCGGCACCGCCGACGCGGTCACGGTCGGCCAGCAGCGGCGACGAGTTCACCGCGCCGCCGACGACGATGGCGCCGCCGGGCGCCAATCGGCGCGCGGCGGCCAGCAGCTGCGAGTCGGCGGGATCGCAGGCCACCGCGATCTGAAGGGGTCCGCGCACCGCGGCCTCGGCGACGGCCAGCCAATGTCCGCCCGAGCGTGGCACCTTGGCGAGGATCGGCGTCGCAGTCGCCAGCGTGGCGTCGGCGGTAGCGGCGTAGCGTTCGCTGCCGGTCAGGTGCGCGGCAATCTGCAGGGCCTCCGCGATCAGCGATGCCCCCGACGGGGTGGCGCCGTCGAGCGGATCGGCGGGCCGCATCATCAGCCGCTCGGCGTCGTCGGCGGTGTCGAACCACCTGCCGGGGCGGTCGGGGTCGGCGAAGTGATCCAGCGCGATGTCGATCAGCCCGGTGGTCGGCGACAGCCAGGACGCCTCGCCGGTGAGCTGGTACAGCGTCAACAGGCCGGTGGCCAACGCCGCGTGGTCCTCCAGGATGGCGGCGCTGTCGCCGACGCGACCGCCGAGGCTGGCGCGGCGCAACCGCCCGTCGACGAGATGAAGATCCAGAAGCCGGCGGGCGCAACCCGTTGCGGCAGCCAGCAATTCGGGCGCATCCAACGCGACGCTGGCCTCGGCCAACGCCGTGATGGCCAAGCCGTTCCAGGCGGTGATGACCTTGTCGTCACGGCCCGGCTGGGGCCGTCTCAGCCGGGCGGCCAGCAGCGTCGTGCGCACCCGCTCGAACCGCTCAGCATCGGAAGGATCGGCCAGGAGTTGGAGCACCGAGCTGCCGTGCTCGAAGGTGCCGCTATCGGTGACATTGAAAACCGAAGCGGCCCAACGCCCGTCGTCGTCGCCCAGCACCTCACGCAGCTGCGCGGGCGTCCAGACGTAGGTCAGGCCCTCGCGGCCGTCGGCGTCGGCGTCCAGCGAGGACGTGAACATGCCGTCGGCGCCCAAGTCAGAGATGAGGAACCGGGCCGTCTCCCCAGCCACCTTGCGCGCCAACGGGTTCGACGTCCGTCGCGCCCAGTGCGCGTACACCCGCAGCAGCAGCGCATTGTCGTAGAGCATCT
The DNA here is from genome assembly GCF_002838065.1 of Mycobacterium hubeiense. Lineage (GTDB taxonomy): Bacteria > Actinomycetota > Actinomycetes > Mycobacteriales > Mycobacteriaceae > Mycobacterium > Mycobacterium hubeiense. The sequence continues at coordinate 1,668 of NZ_PIZU01000038.1, forward strand.
TCTCGAAGTGCGGCACCACCCACGACGCGTCGACGCTGTAGCGGGCGAATCCGCCGGCCAGCTGGTCGTAGATCCCGCCGCGGGCCATCGCCGTGCAGGTGCGCTCCACCGCTTCCAACGGAAGCACGTCGCCGGTGCGTTCGTGAGCGCGCAGCAGTGCCTCGAGCAACGCCGACGGCGGGAATTTCGGTGCACCGCCGAACCCGCCGCGTTCGACGTCCTCGTCGCGCAGCACGGTTGCCACGGCGTGATCGCATAACGCCGCCACCACCGGCGGCCCGCCGCCGGGCAGGCCCGAGGCCATCGACTGCAGTTCGGCGGCGATCTTGTCGGACGCCGCCTCGACTTCGGAACGGCGGCTACGCCAGGTCTCGGAGACGGCCTCGAGCAGCTGCAGGAAGTTCGATTTCGGGTAGTACGTGCCGCAGAAGAACGGCCGCCCGTCGGGAGTCAGGAAGCAGGTCATCGGCCAACCGCCCTGCCCGGTCAGCGCGACGGTGGCGGTCATGTAGACGGCGTCGATGTCGGGCCGCTCCTCGCGGTCGACCTTGATGCAGACGAAGCGGTCGTTCATCAACGCGGCGACGTCGTCGTCCTCGAACGACTCGTGGGCCATCACGTGGCACCAGTGGCAGGCGGCGTATCCGATCGACAACAGAATCGGCACGTCGCGCTGCGCCGCCTCGGCCAGCGCCTCGGGCGTCCACTGCCGCCAGTGCACCGGATTGTCGGCGTGCTGGCGCAGATACGGGCTGGTGGCCCCGCCGAGGGTGTTACCCGCCGGGCTCATTCTTGGGTCTCGTGTCATCGGGCTCGACCGTGCCCTCGTCGACGGCCTGATCGGGCTCGGGATGGTCGCGGTCGAAGGATTCCGGCAGGTTGCGCAGATGCCGGTTCATCGACCAGACCAGCAGGAACGTGCCGATGAGCAGCAGCACCACGATGACCAGCCCGAACGGGCTGGCCTTGCCGAAGTCCGGCCCGCGGCGTTGGTCCTCGGCCAGCAGGGTGACGGCGAGCATCAGAGCATCGGTCATGGCTCGATCCCCGCGAACAGGTCGGTTTCGGGTAGGGACACCGGAACCCGCGAACGGGCCAGTTCGAATTCCTCGGTGGGCCACAACCGTTGCTGCCACTCGATCGGCGCGTGGAAGAAATCGCCCGTCGGGTCGATCTGGGTGGCGTGGGCACGCAGCGCATCGTCACGCTGGGCGAAGTACTTGGCGCATTCGATGCGGGTGGTCACCCGTTTGGCGAACACGTCGTGCTCGGGATCCCAATGCTTGAGCCACTTTTCGAACGGACCCTGCTGGCCGTGCTTGGCGAACTCGTCCTGCAGCAGTTGCATCCGCTGGCGCAGGAAGCCGTGGTTGTAGTACAGCTTCGAGACCGCCCACGGCTCGCCGGCGTCGGGGAACATCCGGTAATCAGCGGCGGCTTCGTAGGCCGCGACCGACACCTGATGGCAGCGGATGTGGTCGGGGTGCGGGTAGCCGCCGTTCTCGTCGTAGGTGGTCATCACGTGCGGTTTGAATTCGCGGACCACCTTCACCAGCGCCTCGGTCGGCTGCTCCAGCGGCACCACCGCGAAGCAGCCCTCGGGCAGCGGCGGCGGCGGATCGCCCTCCGGCAGCCCGGAGTCCACGAAGCCCAGCCAGTGATGCTCGACGCCGAGGATCTCGGCGGCCTTGGCCATCTCGTCGCGGCGGATCTCGGCCATCCGGCCGTGGACCTCGGGCAGGTCCATGGCCGGATTGAGGATGTCGCCGCGTTCGCCGCCGGTCAGCGTCACGACCAGCACCCGCACGCCTTCGTCGGCGTAACGGGCCATAGTGGCGGCGCCCTTGCTGGACTCGTCGTCCGGGTGGGCATGCACCGCCATCAACCGCAGTTCACTCATTTCGTCTTATCCAACTACGGGGTCGCCTTACCTATGCCTTGCCGGGTGTTGTCCCGCTCTATAGTTCCAGTCCTGATGATCGAGCGCCCCGCCGCCCGCTACGGGCAACAACGACTGTCGCGGCGAACCCGCCGCTGGATCGTCGTCGGGCTGGCCGTCCTGGCGGCCGCGGCGGGCCTGACCATCGCGATCGTCGGCGCGCAGAGGCTGGGCAGCAGCGAAGTCGAGGGCGAACTCGGCGCGTACCGGCTCATCGACGACGAAACCGTAGAGGTGACGATCAGCGTCACGCGCGACGACCCGTCGCGGCCCGCGGTGTGCATCGTGCGGGCCCGCTCCATCGACGGCGGCGAAACCGGGCGTCGGGAGGTGCTGGTGCCGCCGTCGTCGCAGGCCACGGTGCAGGTGACGACGATCGTCAAATCCACCCGCCCGCCGGTTGTCGGCGACGTCTACGGCTGCGGCACCGACGTGCCGTCGTACCTGGTGGCGCCCTAACGCACAGCAAACGGCGGGCTGCCGTCGCGTAAAAACCCGCTGGCTGCGCGGTGGTAGCATGGTGCGATACACGGTTCCTGCTGGGACCGTGTATTGCTGCATTAGCGCGCGAATAGGCGCCTCGTTTGCGGCAATACATGCAACCCAGTTCCCCAGCAGCGACGGCATGAGACTTCTTACGCGAAAAGCGCGAGACGACGACAGGAGCGCGACGACATGACCGACACACAGGTCACCTGGCTGACCCAGGAGGCATACGACCGGCTGAAGGCAGAACTCGATCAGCTGATCGCCAACCGACCGGTCATCGCCGCCGAGATCAACGACCGCCGCGAAGAGGGCGACCTGCGCGAGAACGGCGGCTACCACGCCGCCCGCGAGGAGCAGGGCCAGCAGGAGGCCCGCATCCGCCAGCTGCAGGAGCTGCTGAACAACGCCAAGGTGGGCGAGGCGCCCAAGCAGTCCGGCGTCGCGCTGCCCGGCTCGGTCGTCACGGTCTACTACAACGACAACAAGAAGGACACCGAGACGTTCCTGATCGCCACCCGCCAGGAGGGCGTGTCCGACGGCAAGCTCGAGGTGTACTCGCCGAACTCCCCGCTGGGCGGCGCGCTGATCGACGCCAAGGAAGGCGAGACCCGCACGTACACGGTGCCCAACGGCAACACCGTCAAGGTGACGCTGGTCAAGGCCGAGCCCTACCACTCCTGACGCGGGCGGGTTTTGGCGCGGGTTACAGTCCCGCGTATGGCGCAGATCGCCGAGGACCTGTTTCTGCTGTTGCTGGACAACGCATCCGCACAGCCCGGTCTGGATCGACCACGCCGCGAGCGGGTGCTGACCGCGGCCGTGCTGCTGGACCTCGCGCACGCATGCCGGATTCGGCCCGCGATGGCGGGGGAACCGATTGAGGCGGGGATGCTGGTGGCGCTGGCGGCGCCCGGACCGATGGATCCCGTCGTCGAGCCGGCGTTTCAACTGCTGCTGCGACGTCCGCTGAAGCCGGAGACGGCCCTGGCCAAGCTGCGCAAGCACACCCAGGACAATTTGATCTCCTACCTCGAGGCGACGGGTCAGATTCGACGTGTTCGCTTGCAGTCCAAGCGTTTCAGCCGTCCATATGCCTGGCCGCTGACCAACCGGGACCGGGTGAGTGCGGCCCGCTCGGCGTTGCTGTCGGCGTTGTTCGACGGGCAGTCCCCGACGCCACCGACAGCGGCGATCATCTCGCTGCTGCATGCCGTCGACGGGCTGGGTGCGCTGCTGAGCCTCAACGATCGCGGCTGGCGATATGTGCACGCCCGCGCGACCGAAATCTCCACCGGCAGTTGGGTTGACGAGGAATCGATGGCGCTGCCGGAGATGAACCTTGCGATGACGACGGCGGTGGTGCGGTCAGCGCTGATGTGACCTTTGACCGCCAAGCAGTGAGACGTCAAGAGCCTAGCGCTTGGTCAAGGTCGGCCAGCAGGTCGGCGACGTCTTCGATGCCCACCGACAGCCGCACCAGATCATCGGGCACCTCCAGCTGCGAGCCCGCCGTCGACGCGTGCGTCATCGCACCGGGATGCTCGATCAACGACTCGACCCCGCCCAGCGACTCGGCGAGAATGAAAACCTTTGTGCGGGCGCATAAATCGCGTGCGGCTTGGATCCCGCCCCGCAGCCGCACCGAGACCATCCCACCGAACCCGCTCATCTGCTTGGCGGCGACGTCATGGCCGGGATGGCTGGGCAGCCCGGGGTAGAGCACCTTCTCGATCGCCGGATGCCCGTCGAGAAACTCCGCGACCAGCGCGGCGTTCTCGCTGTGCCGCTGCATGCGCAGCACCAGCGTCTTGAGCCCACGCATGGTCAGATACGCGTCGAACGGCCCCGGCACCGCGCCGGCGCCGTTCTGCAGGAAGCCGAACTTGGCGTCGAGTTCCTCGTCGTTGGTCAGCAGCGCGCCGCCCACCACATCGGAATGCCCGCCGATGTACTTCGTCGTCGAATGCAGCACGATGTCGGCACCCAACAGGAGCGGCTGCTGCAACGCCGGGGAAGCAAACGTGTTGTCCACCAACACCTTCGAGTTCGACGTCGCCGCGATCTGGGCGATCGCACCGATATCGGCGATTGACAGCAGCGGGTTGGTCGGCGTCTCCACCCAGATCAGCCTGGTGCGCGACGTGATCGCCACCCGCACAGCGTCGAGGTCCGACAGCGCCACGGGCGTGTAGCTGATCCCCCACTGCGTGAAGACCTTGTCGACGAGCCGGAAGGTGCCGCCGTAGGCGTCGTCGGGGATCACCACGTGGTCGCCGGGCCGCAGTATCGCGCGCAGCGCGCAGTCGGTGGCCGCCATTCCGGAGGAGAACGCCCGCCCGAACGCCGCCTCCTCCACCGCGGCCAGCGACGCCTCCAGCGCGGCGCGCGTGGGGTTGCCGGTGCGGGCGTACTCGTAGCCGCCCCGCAATCCGCCGACGCCGTCCTGGGCGAACGTCGAGCTGGCATAGATGGGGGCGTTGACGGCGCCGGTGCCCGGATCCGGCCGGAAACCGGCGTGGATGGCCTTGGTCGCCAGGCCTTTGTAGTCACTCATCCGGATCAGCGTAGCCAGGTGTAGACATAGGGCATGTCCACGCGTATCGAAGACCTGCTCGACCTCGACACCCTGCTGACGCCGGAGGACATTGAACTGCGCCAGACGGTGCGGCGATTCGGTGAGCAGCGGCTGCGCCCGCATGTCGCGGACTGGTTCGAGGCCGGCGAAGTTCCGGTTCGCGAGCTGGCGTCCGATCTCGGCAAGCTGGGGCTTTTGGGCATGCATCTGAAGGGGTACGGCTGCGGCGGCTCGACCGCCACCGCCTACGGGCTGGTGTGCCAGGAGCTCGAGGCCGTGGACAGCGGGCTGCGCAGCCTGGTGTCGGTGCAGGGCTCGCTGGCGATGTTCGCGATCTACAAGCACGGCAGCGAGGAGCAGCGCACGCAGTGGCTACCGGCGATGGCCACCGGCGACGTGATCGGCTGCTTCGGGCTGACCGAACCGGATTTCGGGTCGAACCCGGCGGGGATGCGCACGACGGCACGCCGCGACGGCTCCGACTGGAGTCTCAACGGCTCCAAGATGTGGATCACCAACGGCTCGGTCGCCGACATCGCCATCGTGTGGGCGCGGGCCGAAGAAGGGATTCTCGGCTTCGTAGTGCCTACCGACACGACGGGCTTCACCGGCCGGGAGATGAAGCACAAACTGTCGCTGCGGGCGTCGAACACCTCCGAATTGCACCTCGACGACGTCCGCCTGCCCGCCGACGCACAGCTGCCCGGCGCGCGGGGGTTGTCCGGACCGCTGAGCTGCTTGTCCGAAGCGCGGTTCGGGATTGTGTTCGGCGCTGTCGGCGCGGCCCGCGACTGCCTGCAGACCACACTGGACTATGTCGGGGTGCGCGAGGTGTTCGACAAGCCGCTGGCCGGATATCAGCTGACGCAAGCCAAGATCGCCGACATGGCCGTCGAACTGAGTAAGGCGCAGTTGCTGGCTTTGCATCTGGGCCGGCTCAAGGACGACGGACGCATCCGCCCCGAACAGGTCAGCGTCGGCAAGCTCAACAACGTGCGAGAGTCGCTCAAGATCGCCCGGGAGTGCCGAACGCTATTGGGCGCCAACGGGATCACGCTGGAGTACCCGGTGCTGCGGCACGCCAACAACCTGGAGTCGGTGCTGACCTACGAGGGCACCTCCGAGGTGCACCAGTTGGTGATCGGTGAAGCGCTGACGGGCGTCAGCGCTTTCCGCTGAGCCTCGTCACTGCTGCGGCGGCGGCGCCAGCGGCACACAGACCGTCGACATGATCTTGTCGGCCAGCGTCTGGCGCTTGGCGTCCCACAGCGGGAACAGGAAGCCGATGTAGCAGATGATCGCGTCGATGATGTGAGCCAGCTGCCGCACAATCGACAACCCGAAACCAATTGGTTGCCAGGTTCTTTCACTGACCACCTGGAACTTCATCACGGACTTGCCGATGCTCTGCCCGGTGGTGCCCTGCCGATAGCCCCAGTTCCACACCCAGTAGGCCAGCACCAGCAGGTAGGACAACACGTAGGCGATGATGCCGATGGCCGAGAAGTTCGACGTGCAATAGACGCCGTAGTCGTACTCCCCGCCGTTGGTCAGGCATTGATTGTCGGCGGTGCCGAACGCGATGCCCATGCCGATACCGGCGATGACCGCCGCGGGCAGGATGTCGACGATGTATCCGCCGACGCGGGTAATCCACGGCGTGTACGCCTCTTTCGGCAGCACCGGCGCGGGCGGTGGATAGCCCGGGAAACCCGGCGGCGGTGGTGGGTACCCGCCCGGTGGAGGCGGCGGCGGGTACCCGCCCTGCGGGGGTTGATCGGTCACGACGACCTCCCTACAGCGGCACGCAGACGGTGGTCACGATCTTGTCCACCAGAGTCTGACGCTTGGCATCCCACAGCGGGAACAGCACGGCGATGAGCCAGACGATGCCGAAGAACAGGCCAGCCACCATGTAGAGCAGCTGACGCACTACCGACGGGCCGAATCCAATTGGCTGCCCGGTCTTTTCGCTAATGATCTTGCACTTCATGACCGACTTGCCGATGCTCGAGCCGGTGGTGCCCTGTCGGTAGCCGTAGTTCCAGATCAGGTAGGCCAGCGCGATCGCCATACAGATGTAGAACGACACCAGGCCCAGAGTGGACGCGCCTTCGGCGCAGAACTCACCGAGGTCGTAGCCCGATGTGTCTGCGACGCAGACCGTTTCACGTGTGCCGGCGAGCATCCCCCAGCCGATGGCCTCGAGAATGAACACCGGGATCATGTCGATGAGGAACGCCAACACGCGGGTGAGCCACGGGGTGTAGGCCTCTGTCGGCAGCGCCTGGGGCGCCTGAGCGGGCGGGAATCCCGCGGCCTGCCCTGACGGCGGAGGTGGATACGCACCGCCCTGCGGCGGTGGTGGCGGCGGATAACCGCCGGGAGGAGGCGGGGGCGGTTGATCGGTCATGGACGCCTTCCAGTGATGAAGTTAGCTGGGAACGAGCGTGCTTACCCTACCTGAGAAGTCGCTGTCAGCAGGGGATCTCGCCCGAAGTCGTCCGCCGCCAGGCGCCAGGAATTCCGCCGCCGATTACCGGCGGGTGTTGCCCTCCGACAGGAATCCGAGCAGATCATGGCGGGTGATCACGCCGATCGGCTTACCGTCCTCGACGACCATCACCGCGTCGGATTCGCGCAACGCCTTCGCCGCGGTGCTCACCAGCTCGCCGGCGCCGATCAGCGGAAGCGGCGGGCTCATGTGCTGCGCGACGGCGTCGGCCAGCTTTGCCCTGCCCTCGAATACGGCTGAGAGCAACTCGCGTTCGGACACGCTGCCGGCCACCTCACCGGCCATCACCGGCGGCTCGGCACCGACCACCGGCATCTGCGATACGCCGTACTCACGCAGGATGCCGATCGCGTCGCGCACGGTCTCCGACGGATGGGTGTGCACCAGGTCCGGAAGCGCACCGGACTTGCCGCGCAACACATCCCCGACCGTCGACTCCTCGACGGAGCCGTCCAGCCTGCTGCGCAGGAAGCCGTACGACGACATCCACGCGTCGTTGAAAACCTTTGAGAGATAACCGCGTCCGCCGTCGGGCAGCAGCACCACCACCAACGCGTCGGGGCCGGCTTCGAGGGCCACCTTGTTCGCCGCCACCACGGCCATCCCGCATGATCCGCCGACCAGCAGCGCCTCCTCGCGGGCCAGCCGCCGGGTCATCTCGAACGAGTCGGCATCGGAGACCGCGATGATTTCATCGGGCACGGTCGGGTCGTACGCGGACGGCCAGAAGTCTTCGCCGACGCCCTCGACCAGATACGGCCGTCCGGTGCCGCCGGAGTACACCGATCCTTCGGGGTCGGCGCCGATGACGCGGACACGCCCGCCGGAGACCTCTTTGAGGTAGCGGCCCGCGCCGGTGATGGTGCCGCCGGTGCCGACGCCGGCCACGAAATGCGTCACCTTGCCGTCGGTGTCGTTCCAGATCTCCGGGCCGGTCGTCTCGTAGTGGCTGGCCGGTCCCATCGGGTTGGAGTACTGGTCGGGCTTCCATGCGCCGTCGATCTCGGTGACCAGCCGGTTGGAGACGCTGTAGTAGCTGTCCGGGTGGTCGGGGGGCACCGCCGTCGGGCACACCACGACGTCAGCGCCGTAGGCGCGCAACACATTTTGCTTGTCCTCGCTGACCTTGTCCGGGCAGACGAAGATGCATTTGTAGCCGCGCTGCTGCGCCACCAGGGCCAGCCCGACGCCGGTGTTGCCGGAGGTGGGTTCGACGATGGTGCCGCCGGGGCGCAGCTCACCGCTGGCTTCTGCGGCGTCGATCATCTTGACCGCGATGCGGTCCTTGGCGCTGCCGCCCGGGTTGAGGTATTCGATCTTGGCGGCGACGGTGCCCGCGCCGTCGGGAACAACCGAGTTCAGCTGCACCAGAGGGGTGTTGCCGATGAGCTCACTGACGTGCCGGGCGATCCGCATGTATCCATGGTCTCAGGCCCACAAAACGCCTACCAGGTGGCCTCGCGGATGTACTCGCCGATCTGCCGCAGCGAGCGCGTCGCCTCGGGCACCGCGGCGCCGGCGATCTGGAAGACGTGCATCTGACCCGGCCACACCCGCAGCTCGACGGGCACGCCCGCGGCGGCGAGCATGTGGGCTGCCTTGCGGGCGTCGCTCACCAGCGCCTCGGAGCCGGAGACGTGGATCAGAGTCCGCGGCAACCCAGGCTCGACGTGGTCCAGCGGCTCGTAGACCTCTTCGGCTTCGCCGTTGACGGTGGTGCGCTCGGCCGCCTCCTGCACCAGCTCCACCAGGGCGTCGAAGGCCTTGGGCGGGAACATCGCGTCGGTGCGGATGTTCGGGTGGTTCGCCCGGGTCTCGTTGTCGATTTCGAACAGCGGGGACATGGTGACGACGGCCGCGGGCGTCTCACCCGCGTAGCCCTCGTACTGCAGCCGCTGGGCCAACGCGAGCGCCAAGTATCCGCCCGCCGAATCGCCGGCCAGCACGATCTGGTCGGGGTCGTAGCCCTTCAGCCGCAGCCACTGGTAGGCGTCGTAGCAGTCGTCGAGCGCGGTACCGACCGAGTGCTTGGGGATCATCCGGTAGTTGACGACGAGCACGGGGCTGTCGGCGAACTTCGACAGGGTGTCGACGAGCCGGCCGTGGGTGTGAACACCACACGTGAGGAACGCCCCGCCGTGCATGTAGAGCACAACGCTGCGCTTGCCATCCGCAGGCAACACGCCAGCGGCGCGGACCAGCTGCGCAGTGCAGTTCGGCAACGCGATGGTGGCCCGGACACTTCCCGGAGTGGGCCGTAAAAGGCGGGCCGCAAAGTCCACCAGACCCCACGGCCAGGGCAGCCGGGGAGCGTAGCTGCCAATAGCCAGAGTTGGCCGAATTGTCAATAGCGCAGCTAATGAGGCAACCCTGGCCGCGACGCTGGGACCGTCCTCGACGACCTCTACGGGCGCGCCGTCACTGACCGGAAATCTGCGTGATTTATGCCCTCTAGCTGCGCTGATACCAGCACGAGGTGATCTTGACACCTTGCTCGGTGCGGTCATCGCCACCACTTCCTACGCCGTTGTAGTACCTGGGTGTGCCGGGTCGTTCAGCCAACCCGGGTAACTTAGCTTGACACTCTTAGCTCGTACAACAATCAATGAATCTGATTCGATACCGGACTGCCTCTCAGAGATACCGGAGTTGATACCGCACCGTGACCGCTGAATCGGCTTCGCCACGCTGAGAGGCCCCAAACTCGCACATAAAATGGCGGCGTGGGCTCACGCAGTCGCGCTCCCCGCGTCCGCACCATCGCTTTGGCGGCCGCGGCCACGCTCGCCTCGACAGGCTCCGCCTACGTCGGGGCCCGCAACCTGCTGAGCGGCCAAGCCGACCAGGCCCGTCGCGTCATCCCGAAAGCCTGGGACATCCCACCTCGCGCCGACGGCGTCTACAGCCCAGGTGGTGGCCCAGTGGAGCGGTGGTATCGCGGCGTGCCGTTCGACCTGCATCTGATGATCTTCGGCGACTCGACCGCCACGGGCTACGGCTGCCGAACTGCCGACGAGGTGCCCGGGGTGTTGATCGCGCGCGGGCTGGCCGAGCACTCCGGTAAGCGAATTCGGTTGAGCACCAAGGCCATTGTCGGCGCGACGTCGAAAGGTTTGTCGGGCCAGGTCGACGCGATGTTCGTCGCGGGCCCGCCGCCGGATGCAGCGGTGATCATGGTCGGCGCCAACGACATCACCAAACCCAACGGCATCGGGCCGTCGGCGCGCCGGCTGGGCCGAGCGGTGCGACGGCTTCGGGACGCCGGCGCCGTCGTCGTCGTCGGGACGTGCCCCGATTTCGGCGTGATCACCGCAATCCCGCAGCCCTTGCGCTGGGTGGCGCGCAGCCGAGGTCTGCGGCTGGCGCGCGCCCAGGCGGCGGCCGTGCGTGCGGCGGGCGGGGTGCCGGTGCCGCTGGCGGATCTGGTGTCGCGGGAATTCCTCAAGGCGCCGGAGATCCTGTTCTCCGACGACATGTTTCACCCGTCGGCGGCCGGATACGCATTGGCGGCCGAGCAGCTGCTGCCCGCGTTGTGCAATGCGCTGGGCGAGTGCCACGGCGACGACGAGACCGAGTCGCCGTTCACATCGCGCATCCCCGACACGTCGTCGCTGCTGGACCGGGTCGGCTTGAGCCGGCTGTGGCGGCGCTCGACTGGGGTCCCCGCACCTGTGGTGTAGGGGAGGGTCCCCGCGCCCGTCGTCGCGCCCGCCAGCTAGGTTCGTTCCTAGATTTTTCGCAAGCCCTAGGAGCCGTCATGCCTGAAGCCGTCATCGTCTCGACCGCGCGTTCGCCTATCGGCCGCGCCGCCAAGGGGTCGCTGGTCGACATGCGGCCCGACGACCTGGCCGCGCAGATGGTGCGCGCCGCGCTGGACAAGGTGCCCGCGCTGGATCCCCGCGAGATCGACGACCTGATGATGGGTTGCGGGCAGCCCGGCGGCGAGGCGGGTTTCAACATCGGCCGGGCCGTGGCAGTCGAGCTGGGTTACGACTTCTTGCCCGGCACCACCGTCAACCGGTACTGCTCGTCGTCGCTGCAGACCACCCGGATGGCGTTCCACGCGATCAAGGCCGGCGAAGGCAGCGCGTTCATTTCCGCTGGCGTGGAGACGGTTTCGCGGTTCGGCAAGGGCACCTCAGATGGCATGCCCGACACCAAGAATCCGAAGTTCGCCGACGCGATGGCGCGCTCGGATCAGGCGGCGGCCGGCGCCGACGAATGGCACGACCCGCGCGAGGACGGCCTGCTGCCCGATGTGTACATCGCGATGGGCCAGACCGCCGAGAACGTCGCACTGCTCACCGGCATCAGCCGTGAGGACCAGGACCACTGGGGGGTGCGGTCGCAGAACCGTGCCGAGGAGGCCATCAACAGCGGCTTCTTCGAGCGGGAGATCTCGCCGGTGACCCTGCCCGACGGGTCGGTGGTGTCGAAGGACGACGGCCCGCGGCCGGGGACCACCTACGAGAAGATCAGCCAGCTCAAGCCGGTGTTCCGGCCGAACGGCACGGTGACGGCGGGCAATGCCTGCCCGCTGAACGACGGCGCCGCGGCGGTGATCGTGATGAGCGATGAGAAGGCCAAGGCGCTGGGGCTGACGCCGTTGGCGCGCATTGTCGCGACAGGCGTTTCCGGGCTGTCGCCGGAGATCATGGGCCTGGGGCCGATCGAGGCGACGCGCAAGGCGCTGGCCAATGCCGGCATGTCGATCGGCGATATCGACCTGTTCGAGATCAACGAGGCGTTCGCGGTGCAGGTGCTGGGCTCGGCGCGCGAGCTGGGCATCGACGAGGATCGGTTGAATGTGTCCGGCGGCGCGATCGCGCTGGGTCACCCGTTCGGCATGACGGGTGCGCGGATCACGGCCACGCTGCTGAACAATCTGCAGACCCACGACAAGACGTTCGGGCTCGAGACCATGTGTGTGGGCGGCGGCCAGGGCATGGCGATGATCGTGGAACGACTGGCGTAGCCAGCGTTCCACAATCATCAGTCGCCGAGACTGCGTACAGATCGCGAATTTTCGAAAAATCGCGATCTCACCGCAGTCTCGAGGCCCATGCGCGTTCCACGCGGGCAAGAATTGCAGGTTCTCGGTCGCGGCCGACGACTCGAATCATCTTCCATCGGAGAAAGTTCAGGTCCTCGTATCGAGTGATGTCGTAGTCGTATCGGGGCTTGTCGACCCGATGGTGATCTCCCTCGTACTCGACGCCCACTTTTATGTCCGCCCAACCCATATCAATGCGGTACTTGCGCCGTCCGTCGGGACTCCACACCGGGATTTGCGTTTGCGGGCGTGGATAACCTGCGCGAATTAGCAAGAGCCGCAACCATGTTTCCTTCGGAGACTCCGCGCCGGCGTCGTAGAGGTCAAGCCCAGCCCGCAATTGGCGCAAACCGCGCGCGCCGGGATGACGCTCCGCGACCGCCAAAACATCATCGATCTTGAAGCCGGTGGCATTGCCCAACGCGTCGAGGCGAGCGACCGCCTCGTCGAGACGACCCCGGCGACCAATGTCGAATGCCGTGCGCTCGACGGTAGTGACCGGCAGGCTAGCGACCAAGCAACGCTCTTCTGTGTAAAGCGTCCAGTCGTGAGTCCGCAATCCGCGCGGGGCCCGGGCGTTTGACCACACCAGTTCGATCGGCAGCAGGTCGTCCACCCATTGCGCGCCGTGCATCGCCGACGCTGTCAATCCCGCGATCACGCCTTGTCTGCGCGACCATAGCCAGCCTGCGTGGGCGCGGGTCCCGAGCGTCAGTGCTACGTCTTCGGCTATGTAGACGTCAGGAAACAATGCCCGGAAATGGGCCCGCAGTTGATGTTTCTTCAGCAGTCCGTTCGCGATCGCTACACTGCCGATGAACGGTTGGTGATCCCCCACCGATCCAGCATCGCCGACCCCAGCCCCCCGACACTGCACTGAGATCGCGAGCTGTGGATAAATCGCGATCTGTACGCAGTCTCGGCGAAAAAGTCAACGAAAAAGCCCGGGCCGTGGCCCGGGCTTTTTCGTTGCTGCGGCTATTCGCTCTGGAAGTAACTGAGCAGTCGCAGGATTTCGATGTACAGCCAGACCAGCGTCACGGTCAGGCCCAGGGCAACGCCCCACGCGGCCTTCTCCGGAGCGCCGGCGCGGATCATCTGGTCGGCGGCGTCGAAGTCGATCAGGAACGAGAACGCCGCCAGGCCGATGCACACCAGCGAGAAGATGATCGCCAGCGCGCCACCGCTACGCAGGCCCAGGCCCTCACCGCCGCCGACGCCGAACATCGCCAGCACGAAGTTGCCGAGCATCAGCACGAGCACGCCGAACAGGCCCGCGACGATCATGCGGGTGAACTTCGGCGTCACGCGGATGGCGCCGGTCTTGTAGACGACGAGCATGCCGAAGAACACGCCGATCGTGCCGAGCACCGCCTGGCTGATCAACGCTCCGGCGTTGGCGCCCGACACCACGACGTTGGCCAGGATGAACGAGAACGCTCCGAGGAACAGGCCCTCGAGCGCGGCGTAGCTGAGCACAATCGCCGGGTTGTCCTGCTTCCGGCCGAACGTGGCGATCAACACCAAAGCCAAGCCACCGAGCGCGCCCACCAGGGTGAACGGCATCGCCAGCGACAGGTTTTGAGCGACCAGGAAGTACGACGCCACCGCAACGGCAGACAGCACGGCCAGCGTGATGCCGGTCTTGGTGACGACGTCGTCGATCGTCATCGGCCGGGCGACGCCGGTCTGCTCGGGAGTTACATATGGCTGAGCATGAACTTGCTGGGCACCGTAGCCGGCGGCTCCGGTACCAAATGTTGCGTATCCGCCCTGCTTTGGCAGGGAGCGAAATACCGGGTTGCTGGTCTCGCGCACCGTCGGATCCTCTCCATGTGCTGTTGCTCGCCCACTGACGAACAATTTCTCAACGAACAGCATCGCTGACGTAGTTCCCGCCAGCGCATATCGAGGCAAAACATTACCTGGCGAGCACCGCAGACGGGCGACGTTCTACATTGCATACCCGTGACCGAAAAAAACGAGGACATCCTAGTAACTGTCGAGAACGGCGTCGGCCTCGTGACCCTGAACAGGCCGAAGGCGATCAATTCGCTGACCCACGGCATGGTCACCGCGCTGGCGGAGGCACTCACCGAGTGGGAGCGCGACGAGCGCGTCCACACCGTCTTGCTGCGCGGCGCGGGTGAGCGCGGCCTGTGCGCGGGCGGTGACATCGTCGCGATCTACCACAGCGCGCAGGCCGACGGGTCCGAAGCGCGCCAGTTCTGGTACGACGAGTACCTGCTCAACGCCGAGATCGCCCGCTACCCCAAGCCGTATGTGGCATTGATGGACGGCATCGTGATGGGCGGCGGCGTCGGCGTCGGCGCGCACGCCCGCGAGCGCATCGTCACCGACACCACCAAGATGGCCATGCCCGAAGTCGGTATCGGATTTATCCCCGACGTCGGCGGCACCTATCTGCTCGCACGCGCGCCCGGCTTGCTCGGCCTGCACGCCGCGCTGACCGGCGCCCCGTTCGACGGCGCCGACGCCATCGCCATGGGATTCGCCGACCACTACGTCCCCCACGAGAAGCTGGGCGAGCTCACCGACGCCATTGTCGCCGACGGGCTCGACGCGGCGCTGGCCAAGTACGCCGTCGAGCCGCCCGCCAGTCAGCTTGCGGCGCAACGAGATTGGATCGACGAATGTTACGCCGGCGACACCGTCGCCGACATCGTCGCCGCCCTGCGCGGACGCGACCAAAAGCCGGCCAACGAGGCCGCCGACCTCATCGCCACCCGCTCGCCCATCGCGGTGTGCGTCGCATTGGAGGCCGTGCGCCGCGCCGCCAAGCTCGACACGCTGGAAGACGCACTGCGCCAGGAGTATCGGACGTCGTGCGCGGCGCTGCGCTCCCCTGACCTCGTCGAGGGCATCCGGGCGCAGGTGATCGACAAGGACCGCAACCCGAAATGGTCGCCGGCATCGCTGGCGGACGTCACCCCCGCCGACGTGGATGCCTACTTCGCGCCGGCCGACCGCGAATTGGAGCTGCCATGACCCAGAACTACGAGACCATCCTCGTCACGCGCGACGAGCGCGTCGCCACCATCACCCTGAACCGGCCCAAGGCGCTCAACGCGCTTAACAGCCAGGTGATGAACGAAGTCACCACCGCCGCAGCCGAATTCGACGCGGACCCAGGTGTCGGCGCGATCATCATCACCGGCAACGAGAAGGCGTTCGCCGCGGGCGCCGACATCAAGGAGATGGCGAGCCTGCGCTTCGCCGACGTCTTCGCGGCCGATTTCTTCGCCCAGTGGTCGAAATTCGCCGCCACCCGCACCCCCACGATCGCCGCGGTCGCCGGATATGCCCTCGGTGGTGGCTGCGAGCTGGCGATGATGTGCGATCTGCTGATCGCCGCCGACACCGCGAAATTCGGCCAGCCCGAGATCAAGCTCGGCGTGCTGCCCGGCATGGGCGGTTCCCAGCGGCTGACCCGCGCCATCGGCAAGGCGAAGGCGATGGATCTGATCCTGACCGGACGCAACATGGACGCCGAGGAAGCCGAACGCGCCGGCCTGGTGTCCCGCGTCGTACCCGCCGACAAGCTGCTCGACGAGGCCAACGCGGTCGCCAAGACCATTGCCGGCATGTCGCTGTCGGCGTCGCGGATGGCCAAGGAGGCCGTCAACCGTGCGTTCGAAACCACGCTCGCCGAGGGTCTGCTCTACGAGCGCAGGCTGTTCCACTCGGCGTTCGCCACCGACGACCAGACCGAGGGCATGAACGCCTTCACTGAGAAACGGCCACCGAACTTCACCCACCGCTAAAGTTCTTCCGTGACCGGCGCCCTCGAAACAACCGAAGAAGTACCGCCCGAAACAACGCCCGCCGCCGAAGCGTGGTGGGTGCGGCATTACACCTTCTTCGGCACCGCCGTCGGTCTGGTGTTCCTCTGGTTCTCGCTGACGCCGTCGCTGCTGCCGCGCGGGCCGCTGTTCCAGGGACTGGTCAGCGGGGCAGCCGGCGCGATCGGCTACGGCCTCGGCGTCTTCGGCGTCTGGCTGGTGCGTTACATGCGGTCCAAGGACACCAGCCCGCCCGCGCCGCGGTGGGCGTGGCTCGCGCTCGTCGTGGTGGGCATTCTCGGCACCATCGGCATGATCGTCTGGTTCCACGTCTGGCAGGACGACGTCCGCGACCTCATGGGCGTGCCGCGGCTGGGGTTCTGGGACCATCCGCTCACCGCGGTGCTGTCGATCGTCGTGCTGTTCGTGCTCGTCGAAATCGGACAGGCGGTCGGCAAGCTGGTGCGATATTTGACCCGTCAGCTCAATCGCTTTGCCCCGCCGCGGGTTTCGGCGGTCGTCGTGGTGGTGCTGCTGGTCGCATTGAGCATTGCTTTGCTCAACGGTGTGGTGGTCCGGTTCGCAATGAGCACCCTGAACAACACCTTCGAGACGGTGAACGACGAGACCGACCCGGACTTCCCGGCGCCGACGTCACGGCTGCGCTCGGGCGGCCCGGAATCCCTTGTCAGTTGGGAGTCGCTCGGTCATCAGGGCCGCATCTTCGTCGCGGCCGGCCCGACGGTCGAGGAGCTGTCCGCATTCAACGGAGCGCCCGCGGTGGAGCCCATCCGCGCCTACGCCGGACTGAATTCCGCCGACGGCATCAAGGCCACCGCCGAATTGGCGGCCAGGGAGCTGGTGCGCACCGGTGGGCTGGACCGCGACGTGGTCGCCGTCGCGACCACCACCGGCACCGGCTGGATCAACGAGGCCGAAGCGTCGGCGTTGGAGTACATGTACAACGGCGACACCGCGATCGTGTCGATGCAGTACTCGTTCCTGCCGAGCTGGCTGTCGTTCTTGGTGGACAAGGAGAATGCGCGCCAGGCCGGGCAGGCGTTGTTCGAAGCGGTCGACGCGCTGGTGCGCGAAATGCCCGAGGCGCAGCGGCCCAAGGTCGTGGTGTTCGGCGAGAGCCTGGGTTCGTTCGGCGGCGAGGCGCCGTTCCTGGCGCTCAACAACCTGGTGGCCCGCACCGACGGCGCATTGTTCAGCGGGCCGACGTTCAACAACACCATCTGGACCGAACTGACCCGCACCCGCGACGCCGGGTCACCCATGTGGCTGCCGATCTACGACAAAGGTGAGAACGTCCGGTTTGTCGCACGGCCGGAGAACCTCGGCCGGCCCGAGGAACCGTGGGCCACACCGCGGGCGGTGTATTTACAACACGCCTCCGATCCGATCGCGTGGTGGAACCCGGATCTGCTGTTCGCCGAACCGGATTGGCTGAAGGAGCCACGCGGTTACGACGTATCGCCGCGCATGCAGTGGATCCCGGTGGTGACGTTCCTGCAGGTCTCCGCCGACATGGCGGTGGCGGTCGACGTACCCGACGGCCACGGCCACGTCTACGTCAAAGACGTGGCCAACGGGTGGGCGGCGGTGTTGCAGCCGCCGGGCTGGACACCGGCGAAGACGGAGAAGCTGCGGCCCATCCTGCATCCCGACGACTAACGGGTTAGCGAATTCACCTGCGCCAGCACAGCTTTCAGTGCGTGATACCCGCCGATGACGTCGGTGGCCCGGTGCAGCCCGAGATCGAGCAGCGAGGCCGCGGCCAGGCTCGAGGTGTAGCCCTGCGAGCACAGCAGCACCCACTCGACGTCGTCGTCGACGGCCTGCCGCAGCCGGGCATCCGACGTCGGATCGCAGCGCCACTCCAGCACATTGCGTTCGATCACCAGCGCGTCGGGGACGACGCCCTCCCGTGCGCGCTGCGCGGCAGGGCGGATGTCGACGAGCACCGCGCCACGGGCCAGCGCCGCGGGAACCTCCTGCGCATCCAGGCGACGCAGGCGGGTGCGGGCGGCTTCGAGTAGGGCATCGATGCGGCTGGGCATTTCAGTTTCCCTCCGGTGCGTCAGTCAGCTCGGTGCGCTTGCGGCGCAGCGTGTTTCGCTCTGTCACCTGGTAGTAGGACATCGCCGTCAACGGCGGCGAATAGGCGTGCACGCTGAGCGTCGGCCACGGCGCCGGGTCGGGCGCCCAGACCACATCGTGCACCCACCCGAGCGGAAAGCCGGCCTGATCGCCGGCCACCAGCCGTCGGCGTCGCAACGCCGCACCGTCCCAACGGGTTTCGGCCAGCGCACCGGAAACCACCGTCAGCGCGCCGAGCGAGCCGCCGTGGTCGTGCAGTTCGGTCGCGCGCTCGGGCACCCAACTGATCAACCAGACGTCGAGTTCGTCGTCACCGTAAAGCCTTGTGAACCAGCGATCGTCGGTGGGCAGGCCGCCGGCGGGCAGCAGCCGGTCATAGCGGCCGGACAGCACGTCGTCGGCACCGCGGTCGGTCGCCTGCATCAGATCGGGCAGCCGCAGCCGGGTGGGCGCCGAAACAGCAGCGGGCAACGCGGCAGAAAGAGTGGAAACCATGGACGGACTCCAGAGAACGGACGGATAGGGGCGGGCACTCTCAGGCCCGACAACACTCCCTAAACCCGGTCCGCTGCGTCACGGCCGCCAGTGTTGCATAGATTGTCGGCATGCGCAGGTACCTCCTCGGCACCCTCACTGCGGCTTGTGCGGTCCTCGCGGCCTGCTCTACGGGGACTGACAGCGAGCCGACACCGGCCCCGGCCACCACCACCCAGACGTCCGAGACGCACAAGCCGGCACCTGGCGCGGTCGAGGTCTCCCCCGGCGGTGTGACGACGGCCATCGGCGCGGACGCCGACTCCACCGAAGACGAGTACTTCCAGGCCTGCAAGGCCGCCAAGGACTGGATGGACCAGCAGGGCGGTGACCGCAAATCGCAGATCGAGCCGTATCTGCAGACGCTGCAGGCGCCCGACGCGACCCCTGGGCCCGCGACCTTCAACGAGCCGTGGGCGCAGTTGTCGCCGGCCCGGCAGGCCGCGGTGATCGTCGCGGTGCAGGCGGCCGCCGACGAGCTCTGCGGCTAAGAATCACGCTGGGCGCAATGTCGGCGATGCCCATGCGAGTGGGCCTTGGCTGCGTCGAATGTGCGCTGGCTGCGGGATTTCTCGCGGCGCGACGCGGTGGGCGCACACTGGACGCTGTGGGCGCACACTCGAGGCGTCGAGGCTATGAGGCGTCCGAGCCACCCTGCGCGGCGATCCACTCCCGGCCGCGGGCTGCGGCGGTGTCGACGGCTTCGAAAGCCACATCGGTCCCCGGCACGATGCCGTCCTCGCCGACGATGTCGGTGATGCCGCCCCGTTGGAAGATCTCGGCGGTGGCCGAGTCCACCCCCGCGATGTACAGCCGGCCGTTGTGGGATTTCAGGCCGTCGGCCCACCGGCGCAATGCCTTGATCGCCACCGACGACGGCACGTCGGGCAGGGCACGCAGACTGAGTACGACGACGGCGTTGCGCGAGCCGTCCACTTTGGGCCATTCCTCGTCGATACGGGCCACCTCGGCGAACAGCCCGACGCCCTGGTAGTGCAGCACGGTCACATCGTTGTCTGCGACGCGGTCCGGCACCGGCGCGATCCGCCATCCGCCGTCGCTAGGCTGCAGCGCCACCAATTGAGCCGCCTGCGAGGCCTTGACGCAGTAGAGCACCAGCGACGTGACGACACCGATGAAGATCGCGATGTGCAGCGGCAGTTGGGTGGTCGCCAGGAAGGTGATCACCATCGCGATGGCGGACAGCGGCGCAACCCGGAACACCATCTTGATGTCCGCCCATCGCCCGGTCACCAGCTCGATCCCGATCACCAGAATCAGCCCGCCGATCACCGGCATCGGAATGATCTCGGCCACCGAGCCGACCAGCAGCACCAGCAGCAGAAGCCAGATGCCGGCGAAGATGCCCGCCCAGCGGGTCTGCGCCCCCGCAGAAGTGGCGACGCCGGTTCGCGACAACGACCCGCCGGTGGGCAGCGCCCCGAAGAGCCCGCCGGTGACGTTGGCCGCGCCCTGCGCCATGAAGTCCCCGTTCATGTTGCTGCGGCTGCCGTCGGGGTTGGGCACCGCCGCTGAGATGCCGGCGGCCTGAGCGAGCGCGACCAGGGCGACCGCCACACCGCCGATCACCAACTCCGGCATGGCGCCGACGTTCGGAAGGGTCAGCGGGGGAAGCGAATTCGCGATGGACGCGATATTGCCGACGGTCTCGACCTCGATCCTCGCGATCGCCACCACCGCGGTGACCACCACGAGTGCGATCAGAATGGCGAAAGATTCCAGCGGTTTGATGAAGTGGAACACCGCCCACACCGCAACGGTGCCCAGCGCGACAGCCACCGCGGCGACTTCCCACTGCCCGACATGCGCGAACGCGTCGATGAACTTGCCGATGGTGTTGCCGCTCTCGGGCCGATAGCCGGTGGCGTCGTGCAGCACCCCGGCGATGATCTGCAGGGCGATGCCGGTCGAAAAGCCGGTCATCACCGCATTGGAGACGAAGTTCATGATCGCGCCGAACCGCAGCAGCCCGAAGAGCAGCATCACCGCGCCGACGACGATGGCCAGCGCGGCGATATTGGCCGGGTCAGTCGGATCGAGGCCGGCGTCGTCCAGCACGCTGCGCGAGGTCAGCGCGATGGCGCTGGTCAACGTTGTCACCATCAACACGGTGCGCGCGAACAGCGAGCCGATGATGCCGGGCACCATGCCCGCATAAAGCCCCGCAACGGGATTAAACCCGCCGATGCTCGCGTAGGCCATGCCCTCGGGTATGGAGAACAGTCCGGTCACCAGGCCGGAAACCGCGTCACGGGGTCGCGGGCGCCCGAGACCCTTCATTGCGCTTCGCAGCTTCGATGGTGCGGTCACGCTGAACAACCTTGCCATTGTGGGGCGCGCGCCGGGCGATACTTGCGCAGTGAAGGTCCTGAGCCCGGCGATTTCTCCCTATCGACGCCCGTGGTTGCGCACCGACGTGCTGGCCGGACTCGCTACCGGTGCTGTCGTGATTCCGCAGGCAATGGCCTACGCGACGGTGGCGAAAATGCCCGTGCAGATTGGGCTTTACACCTGCATGGTGCCGCTGGTGGTGTACGCGTTCATCGGATGTTCACGCACCGCGAGCGTCACCACCACGTCGACGATCGCCACGCTGACCGCCTCGACGATGATCGGCGCGGGCATCGCGGCGGGCTCGCCCGACGCGCAATCGCACCTGATCACGCTGACCCTGCTGGTCGGTGTTTTCCTGTTGATCGCCCGGTTGCTGCGGCTCGGCTCGGTCATCGAGAATGTCAGCGAAGCAACGCTGACCGGGATCAAGGTCGGCGTCGGGCTCACCGTCGCGGTGGCGCAGTTGCCCAAACTGCTGGGCGTTACCGAGAATCCGTCGGCCACCGGGTTCTTCGGGATGCTGTGGTCGGCGGTGCGTCAAATCGGCGACGCCAACCTGGTGACCGTGGCCGTATCGATCGTCAGCGTCACGCTGCTGTTGCTGATCGGTAGGTTTGCCCCGCTGGTGCCCGGCCCGCTGGTCGTGGTGGTGCTGGGTATTGGGTTGGCGGCCTTCGGCGGGCTGCCGTCGATGGGCGTTGCGCTGATACCTGAAGTGCCGCAGGGTATTCCGCTGCCCGGTTTACCGGCCCTCGATCATATCGGCCAGCTTGTTCCGGGCGCGCTGGCCATTGCGTTGATGGCGTTTCTGGAGACTGCGGCGGTGGCTCGCGGTGTTCGGCGTGCCGACGAACCACCGATCGACGCCGACAGGGAGCTGTCCGCCAATGGCCTTGCGGCAGTTCTCGGTTCGTTCTTCCACAGCCTGCCTCCGGCGGGCGGCTTCTCGCAAACCGGGATGAATTTGCGTGCCGGTGCGCGGACCCAGGTGTCCGGGCTGGTGACCGCCCTGCTGGCGGTCTTCGTGGCACTGTTTTTGGCGCCGGTGCTCAGCAACCTGCCGCAGGCCACGCTCGGCGCGATGGTGGTGGTGGCGGTGCTGGGTCTGGTCGATATCGGGGCGCTGGCCCGGCTGTACCGGTTCGACAAGGTGGAGTTCACGCTCGCAGTGATCGTCGCGGTGTTCGGGCTGACGGTCGGGCTGTTGCCTGCCGTCGCCGTGGGCGTGTTGCTGACGCTCTATCTGGTGTTGCGGGAACTCAACCAATCGCACGTCGTAGCGCTGATCGATGGCCGGGCCGCCGATCCGGACGCAGCGGTGGTGCCGGCCGACCCGCTGGTGCTGCGGTTCCAAATCGGTTTGTACGCCGCGAATCTGCGG
The DNA here is from genome assembly GCF_002838065.1 of Mycobacterium hubeiense. Lineage (GTDB taxonomy): Bacteria > Actinomycetota > Actinomycetes > Mycobacteriales > Mycobacteriaceae > Mycobacterium > Mycobacterium hubeiense. Next base: position 24,418 of record NZ_PIZU01000038.1, read on the forward strand.
ACCAACACCGCGGCGGTGCAGCGTCTGGCCACTGAGCAGGATCCTCGGCCGACGGCCGTGGTGCTGGATCTGTCCCGGTTGCCGCGGGTGAGCACGACGGTGCTGGACGGGTGGCGAGACATGGAATCCGCCTTGGCCGACGCCGGTATCGAGGTGCGCTACGCCGCGATGCGCCCCGGCGTGCATGACATGGCCCGACGCTGGCCGTGGTGGGCAGAAGTGGAGGCGCAGGGCCGCTACTTCGACACCGTCGCGGCGGCCGTCGCGCGAGAATAGGCCCATGGCTGGCACTCGCGTCGCGCTTGCCCTGGGCAGCGGTGGCGCGCGCGGCTACGCCCACATCGGGGTGATCAACGAGCTGCGAGCCCGCGGCTACGACATCGTCGGGATCGCGGGGTCGTCGATGGGCGCGCTCGTCGGCGGGTTGCAGGCGGCGGGCAAACTCGACGAATTCGCCGACTGGGCAAAGTCATTGACCCAACGCGCGGTGCTGCGGCTGCTCGACCCGTCGATCACCGCGGCCGGGGTGCTGCGGGCGGAGAAGATCCTCGACGCCGTCCGCGAGATCGTCGGCGACGTCACCATCGAGCAGCTGCCGATCCCCTACACCGCCGTGTCGACGGACCTGATCGCCGGCAAGTCGGTGTGGCTGCAGCGCGGTCCGCTCGACGCGGCGATCCGCGCGTCGATCGCGATCCCGGGCGTCATCGCCCCGCATGTGCTCGACGGCCGATTGCTGGCCGACGGAGGCATCCTCGATCCGTTGCCGATGGCGCCGATCGCCGCCGTCAACGCCGACCTCACCATCGCGGTCAGCCTGGCCGGGAGCGAGGCGGGCGGCCGCGAGGAGCCCGTCGACGCCGAGCCTCGGGCGAGGGCCGAGTGGCTCAGCCGGATGTGGCGCAGCACCGCGTCAATGCTCGACAACCTGGACAGCCCCGCCGCCCGCGCCGTGCTGGACACGCCGACTGCGCGGTCCATGTTGAGCCGGTTCGGCGGCAACCCCGACGGGGACAGCGACGAGGAGCTCGTCGACGCCGCCAAGGAGATGCCGCTGCCGAAGCTGCGCAGCTTCGACGTGATGAACCGCACCATCGATATCGCGCAGGCCGCGCTGGCGCGCCACACGCTGGCCGGCTACCCGCCCGACGTGCTGATCGAAGTGCCCCGCACCGTCTGCCGCAGCCTGGATTTCCACCGCGCCGCCGAGGTCATCGACGTCGGCCATGATTTGGCGGCTGCGGTGCTCGATGCCAGGGACACCACCGAGACGCCCGCTCCGGAAGGCTGACTCAGCCGGCAAGAAATTGCGCGACGGCGGCGGCCTCGCGTCGGCCCTGCTCCCGACCGGCCAGCGCCGACGGCACCCGGCACGCCGGATCGAGCGGATTGGCGCCGAATGCGTCCAGCGACTCGTCGTCGGCGAACACCCCGAAGGCCCGGCCGCCGCAGGCTTCGATTTCCTTGGCCACACCCGCGCCGAACGGTGACGGCGCCGAGCGGCCCGACGGCACCAGCGCCACCGCGGTGCCGCAGTCGCCGGCCAGCACCATGTTGACGCTGCTGCCGATGCCGCCGTCCATGTAGCGGCGGCCGTCGATGGTCACCGGCGGCCAGACGCCGGGCACCGCGCAGCTGGCGGCGACCGCGTCGACCAGGCCGACGCCGGAGTCCGCATCGAAGACGACGAGTTCGCCGGTGGCGGTGTCGATCGCCGAGATGCGAAGGACCCGGTCCGGCCAGTCGTGCGACGGCAGTCGGCGCGCGATCACGTCGCGGCGCACGGACTCGTCGACGGTCGGGGTGGACAGCGCGATCTCGCCGATGCGCTGCAGCTTCTGGGCGGTGGACGTGTTCGGCTCCATCATCGCGGCGACGAACATCTCGGTGATCTCGTCGACGCCGATGCGGGGGTTGATCTCGACCGAGGACGCCGCGATCTGTCGCTCGTAGAGCGCGTCGAGGTCCAGCCCGCTACTCAGCTGGGCGGCCACCGTGGAGCCGGCTGACGTGCCCACCAGCACGTCGGATTCCAACAGGGCTTTCGCCGTCTCCGGCGATTCGTCGGCGATTCCCCGCAGAATGCCGGTCTCCCAGGCGATTCCCGCGATGCCGCCGCCCGCGAGCACCAGTGCATGTTTGGTAGTCACGGGCTTCGAGTGTGCCAGCGCGCTCACGGGTGCTGCGATGCGGCGGCTTCGGGCGTCAGATCTTGTACGCGTAACTGATGGCGAGGTGGCTGTACGAACGCGAGCTTTTTCGTGACCTGCAGGTCCGCGTTGACGTGGACCAGCTCACCGGATCGCACGAGCTGCCAACGGTCGTCGTCCATCGGCTCGCTGGCGAAAACCACCGAAGGCTCGGTCGTCAGGTCGTCGGAATGCGCGCTGATACCAGGGGTGCGCATCCGCAGCCGCGTGTGCGCGACGTCACGGCGGTCGAGCATGTACAGCGCATGGGTGTCGGGGTAGCGCAGCGCCCATACGTCGGTGGCCGTGCTCAACACCAGGTTGACGGCATAGATCGGAACGTGGTCGGCCAGCCAGCCGACCGCCTCGACAATGCCTGCGCCGACATCGTCGGTAGCGCGGATCGTGGCGGTGATCAGCGCGAAGACCCGCTCGGAGTCGGTTTGGCCGGCCACCAGGCCGTCGACGCCCAGTTCATGCAGTCGGGCGTCGAGCACGTCGAGGCCCTCGACCACACCGTTGTGCGCGAAGATCCGCCCGTCCTGCAGGAAGGGGTGAGTGTTCACGGCGTCGAGGGCACCGGTCGATGCGTACCGCACGTGCGCGACGAACGTCGTCCCGGTCATGTCGTGGGCCTCAGTGGCGAAAGCAGCGTCATGCCACGCGGCGATCGGCTGTTTGCGTACTACCGGCTGACCGTCGCTGTCGAACACCCCCAGCCCGGTGCCATCCGGGTTGCGCCGGCTCTGCTCGGCGAGATTGTCCGGTGCCTCCAACAGCCAGAAGGTGGCGGTCACCACCCGCCGACCGGCATGCAGTGCGAACAATCGGCACATGAACCCGATCCTCCTCGTTGAGATTGCACCCACGGTTGCGGTTTCGCGGAAATCACAGCCATCAGCGCAATTTCGTCGAACAAGGAGTAGAGGACCTGCAGTAGCCCTAGGCCGAGCGAAGCGCTGGCGCGGACTTACCGCTGAACAGCGGCAGGTCGAAGTAGGTGGCGATACCGGGCTCGGCCGCGCACACCGCCGGAACGGAGTTCACGCAGTGCGCCGCTGTCGCGACGATTCCCGGGTTGCTCTTCAAACCGGCTTCGACGCTTTCGGGTTGGAAGCCCTTCACGGTGACGGTGAAGTCAGGGTTACCGCGAACCTCCATTTCGTAGCGCTCGCCTGCCGGACCGAAAGTCCATGCGGGATCGAGGTTTTCCTGACCCATCAGCCAGTTGACGGTGACTCGCACAACGACCTCGTCGCCCACCAGCGCCTCCCAGTGGAAGCGCCTGCCGGCGACCTGTCCCGGCTGGATCGCGCCCATCGGCGAATCGATTGGCGCGGTAGCGACTGCAATCTCTTGGGAGGTGCGGATTTTCGGATCGGCATTGAATCCGACTTTGTCGACGACCATCTTCACGGCCTGAATGAAGCCACCGTCCAGCAGCTTCTGCATCGGACCGGACAACGCCTTTTCGGGCGTGTCGCCGAAACCCATCACGTAGCGCAACACGTCTGGGGCGTTGTAGGTGCGCAGATCGGAAAACTCCTCGGCGCGAACGAAAGTCACGCCGGTCGTCATCACCGACAGCAGCAGCGGAAATTTCTCACTGATGCCGCCGGGGGCGATGCCGGTGCCGTGCAGCGTGGCATTGCCCTCCAGGGCCGCAGCGCGCAGTGGCGCGTCCTTCTCGCCGGGATAGAACCAGCCGAGCGGCGTCACGACGTTCTTGCCGGACCGTAGCAGTGCGGCCACCTCGTCGGGGTTGGGCAGCAGCGGGGCGTAGATCACCGCGTCGGCATCCAGCGCCAGGATGTCGTCGACGCTGTTGGTCGCGGTGACACCGAGAGCGTCGGTTCCGATGATCTCGCCGACGTCCTTGCCTGCCTTGTCCGGCGAGTGCACCCAGCAGCCGGCCAGCTCGAGGTCGGGGTGTTCGAGCACGCCCTTGATCGCGGCGACACCGACGCCGCCGGTGGCCCACTGCACGACACGCAACACCATGCCCATACCTTTCGAACTAGAACACGTTCTATGTAGGTCTACACCACTGATCCAGCCGACGGCGCCGCTTTAAGCGTTACGGTGTTAGCTGGAGGCGACGGCGTATGAGCGGCACCGACGAGGATTCACGGGCAGGCTCGGACTTCGGACCATATCGCTTGCGGCGGTTGATCGGCCGCGGTGGGATGGGCGAAGTCTACGAAGCGGAGGACACCGTCAAGGACCGCATCGTCGCGCTGAAACTCTTGCCGGAGAAGATGTCTCACGACCCGGTGTTCCGCACCCGGCTGCAACGCGAGGCGCACTCCGCGGGTCGTCTGCAGGAGCCGCACGTGGTGCCGATCCACGACTACGGCGAGATCGACGGACTGCTCTACGTCGACATGCGACTGATCGACGGCATTGATCTGCGCAGCTTGCTCAAACAGTACGGACCCATGAAACCCGCGCGGGCGGTGACGATCATCCGCCAGATCGCCTCCGCGCTGGACGCCGCGCACGAAAGCGGCGTGATGCATCGCGACGTCAAACCCGAGAACATCCTGATCACCCGAGACGACTTCGCCTACCTGGTCGACTTCGGCATCGCCAACGCCGCCACCGACCAACACATCACCGAACTGGGCACCGCCGTCGGCACGTACGCGTACATGGCGCCGGAACGGTTCACCAAGGACGAGGTGACCTATCGCGCCGACCTCTACGCGCTGACCTGCGTGCTGCATGAATGCCTCACCGGCTCGCAGCCCTTCCCCGGCGACAGTGTCAGCGTCGTCATCACGTCGCATCTGATGGAACCTCCGCCTCGGCCGAGCCAGGTGCGGCCGGGCGTCCCCACGGCCTTCGATGCGGTGATCGCGCGCGGGATGGCCAAGAAGCCTGCCGATCGCTACGCCAGCGCCGGTGAGATGGCGGCGGCGGCCGAGGCCGCATTGGCCGATCGAGCGACGACGGTCCTGCCGCGCCCCGCGGTACCGGCCGCGCCGGTGTTTGCGCCACAGTATGTGGCGCCCACGCCGCCGCCGGTTCGCCGCAATCGCACCCCGTGGGTGGCGATCCTGGCCGCGGGGGCGGTCGTCGTCGCGCTGTTCGGCGCGTTCGGCATCTGGTGGCTGGCCGGGCGCGACGCGTCCGACGCGGGCTCGCCGGTGACCGCCACCGAGGCCGCCGAGGTGCCCGCGGACAGCCCCGATTCGCGGCTACTTGCGTTGTTGCCCAAGAGCTATGCAGACGACGCGTGCAAATCGATCCGCCCGCCGGCACCCGGCGCGCTGGCCACCGTCGACTGCGGCAAGAGCTCGGCGCCGGGTGGGCCGGCCGCCGCGCGCTACTCGCTGTTCCCCGACCTCGCGACGCTGGCCAACCACTTCAACGAGGCCATCAAGGAGAACTCGCAGCTGCAGCGCTGCCCGGGCAGCGCGGTCGACTCTCCGACCAGCTGGCACTACAACGCGACGCCGACCAAGGCGGAGGGCTCGATCGCGTGCGGCACATACCAGGGCCGCCCAGACCTCATCTGGACCAAAGATTCGGCGCTGCTGCTGGCCGACGCGCAGGGCCCCAGCATCGACGACCTGCACAAATGGTGGCTGAAATACGCCTGAAGAATGACCCCGCTCTAGACACCCGCCCGCGCGTATGTTTCTGTCGATCGCAGGACAGCGAAGGGATGTGCGTTATGCCGAACAAGGTTTTCGTCGTGGGCGTGGGGATGACGAAGTTCGAGAAGCCGGGCCGCCGCGAGGGCTGGGACTATCCACAGATGGCCAAGGAGTCCGGCACCAAAGCGCTTGAGGATGCGGGCATCGAGTACTCGCAGGTGCAGCAGGGCTACGTCGGCTACTGCACGGGCGACTCGACGTCGGGGCAGCGGGCGCTCTACGAGCTGGGCATGACCGGCATTCCGATCGTCAACGTGAACAACAACTGCTCCACTGGTTCGACGGCGTTGTACCTTGCGGCGCAGTCAATCCGCGGCGGGCTGGCCGACTGTGCGATCGCGTTGGGTTTCGAGAAAATGCAGCCCGGCTCGCTGCAGGGCGGCGCCAGCGACCGTGAATCGCCGATGGGCCGCCACGTCAAGGCGATGGCCGAGATCGACGAGTTCGCGATGCCCGTCGCGCCGTGGATGTTCGCCGCCGCGGGACGCGAGCACATGCGCCAACACGGCTCCACCGCAGAGCATTTCGCGAAGATCGGGTACAAGAACCACAAGCATTCGGTGAACAACCCGTACGCCCAGTTCCAGGAGTCTTACACGCTCGAGGACATCATGGCGGCGAAGATGATCTCCGATCCGGTGACCAAGCTGCAGTGCTCACCGACGTCCGACGGCTCGGGCGCCGCGATCCTGGCCAGCGAGGCATTCGTCGACAAGCACGGATTGGCCGGGCAGGCAGTCGAAATCGTCGGTCAGGCGATGACGACCGACTTCGAGTCGACGTTCGACGGCAGTGCCAAGAACCTGATCGGCTACGACATGAATGTCCAAGCGGCGCGCCAGGTTTACGACCAGTGCGGACTGGGGCCGTCCGATTTCCAGGTCATCGAGCTGCACGACTGCTTCTCGGCCAATGAGTTGCTGCTGTACGAAGCGCTGGGGCTGTGCGGTGAGGGCGAGGCGCCGAAGCTGATCGACAACAACGACACCACTTACGGCGGTCGCTGGGTGGTCAACCCGTCCGGCGGGCTGATCTCGAAGGGGCATCCTTTGGGCGCAACGGGTTTGGCGCAGTGCGCGGAGTTGACGTGGCAGCTGCGTGGCACCGCCGACAAGCGGCAGGTGCCCGACGTCAACGCCGCGCTGCAGCACAACATCGGCCTCGGCGGCGCGGCCGTCGTCACCGCCTACCAGCGCGCCGAGCGGTAGATCTCCCATCGCGAGCAGACGCAGAATCGCACGATTCAGGCGCCCGCAGTGCGATTCTGCGTCTGCTCGCGCTAGTCGAGGGTGATTACCTCGTAGGCGCCTTCGGCGTGGCGGGCGCGGATGGTCTTCTTGTCGTACTTGCCGACGCTGGTGCGCGGCACCTGGTCGACGAACGCCCACCGTTCGGGTAGCCACCAGCGAACCACCTTGTCCGCCAGGAACTCTCGCAACTCGTCCGGCGTTGCCGAGGCGCCTTCGTGCAGCACCACCACCGCCAGCGGGCGCTCCTGCCAACGGTCGTCGGGCACGCCCACGACGGCGGCCTCCAGCACCGCCGGGTGGGCGATGAGGTGGTTTTCCAGCTCGACCGACGAGATCCATTCCCCGCCGGACTTGATGACGTCCTTGGCGCGGTCGGTCAACGTGACGTAGCCGAGCTCGTCGATGCGGCCCACGTCGCCGGTGCGCAACCAGCCGTTGTCGAACTTGGAGTCGTCCTTGCCGCGGTAATAGCCGCCGGTGATCCACGGGCCGCGTACCTCGAGTTCGCCGACGGCCTTGCCGTCGTGCGGCAGCGGGTTGCCCTCGTCGTCGACGATGCGCGTCTGGACCCCGCACATCGGTCGGCCCTGGGTAGCGCGCAGCGCCCAATACTGATCGCCGGTGATGCCCGGCGCGGGCCACGCCACGGTGGCCAGCGGCGAGGTCTCCGTCATCCCCCACGCCTGCTGGATCCGCACGCCGTGGCGCTCCTCGAACTCCTTCATCAGCGACAGCGGCACCGCCGATCCGCCGCAGGCGACCAATCGCAGCGACGAAATGTCATGTCCCGGATTCTTTTCCAGACAATGCAGGACGTCGTTCCAGATCGTCGGCACCGCACCGGCGATCGTCGGGCGCTGCGTTTCGATCAGGTCGATCAGCGACGGCGCGTCCATGAACCGGTCGGGCAGCACCAGGGCGGCACCGGCCATCATCGCGCCGTAGGGCAACCCCCACGCGTTCGCGTGAAACATCGGCACGATCGGCAGCACCGAGTCGGTGAATCCCACGTCCAGCGCATTGGCGGTGCACACCGTCAACGAATGCAGATAGCTCGAACGATGACTGTAGACAACACCTTTCGGGTTTCCTGTGGTGCCGCTGGTGTAACACATTGCGGCCGCGGAGTTCTCATCCAGCTCAGGCCAGTCGAACGTCGGCGATTCGGCGGCCAGCACCTCGTCGTAGCGCAGCACCGTTTTACCCGACGAGCTCAATGGCTCCAGATCGCCCTCCCCCACGGCGATCACCGTGTGCACGGTGTCCAGCAGCGGCAACACCGGCGCCAACGCAGCGGTCAACGACAGATCCGCGACGATCACTTGATCCTCCGCCTCGTTGGCGATGTAGGCGATCTGATCGGGCGACAGCCGGATGTTGAGGGTGTGCAGCACCGCGCCCATCGCGGGGGCGGCGAGGTAGGCGGCCATGTGTTCGGCGTTGTTCCACATGAAGGTGCCGACACGCTGGTCGCCGGTGATGCCGAGGCGGCGCAGCCCGTTGGCCAGCCGCGCCGCCTGCTCCCCGAGCTCGCGGTAGGTGATACTGCGATAGCCGCCCTGACCCGTCGCGGTGGTGACGGTGCGATCGCCGTTGACGGTGCAGGCGTGACGCAGGATGGCCGTGATGGTCAGCGGGACGTTCTGCATGGTGCTTTGCATCGGCCCGATGCTAGTGAACGGTCGGGACGCCGGGAACGAAATGAGTCGCCACGACGATGTATCTGGAGGATCATTGACGGTGCAAACGACGGGAGGCGCGGTTATGCGTACTACATGGGCGCTGGCCGCTGCGGCCGCAGTGGCGGGCGGGGTGATCGCCGCGCCTGCGGGCCTCGCGTCGGCGGAGACACCGCAGGAGCTGATCAATCGGCTGCAGGGCGAGGGCTACACGGTCAACATCGACCGGATCGGCACCGCGCCGATCAATGAGTGCGTCGTGACCAATGTCCGCAATCCGAAGACCATCACGCAGCTGGTGCCCTACATCGGGCCGGGCGATCGCGACAATTCGGTGCTGATCCCGAGGATCGTCAGTCAGTCGATCTCGGTGACGCTGGACTGCACCCGCTAGCGTGCGATTTCGGCGCGTAGGGTCGCGCTCACCGCGACCAGCTACGCCGAAGTCACCAGTTCGGGCACCGCGATGGGATCCGTCGCGAGGAACTGCGAGTAGAGCATCGGCGACTCGGTCGAGACGGAGAACACGCTGATCCCACCGGAGTAGTCGGCAACATACAGGCGGTCCCGCGTGGCCGCGACGCACGACGGCCGGGCGCCGACCTGGACGGTCTCGAGAAGCTCATTTGTCAACGCGCACAACACCACAACGCGGTCGTAGTCGACGACGTACACGCGCGCACCATCGGTGCTGAGAACCAGCTGCGTGGGCGCACCGCCGAGCGTGACGGTGTCGGTGATCCGCTTGGCGGCCAGGTCGACGACGTCGACGATGCCGCCATGCGCCCGATCCGAGCTCAGCACGTATGCGGTGGCGTCCGCGCCGAGCGCGAGGTCGCGGATCGGCGACCCGATCCACACGCTGCCCTCGACCTGGGCCGTTTCGATGTCGACGATGACCAGCTGGCTGCCGCGCGCATCGGTGGTCGCGACGTACAGGCGCCGGCCGAGCGGATCCACCCGCACGGCGTCGGCGCTGATGCCCGGCCCGTGGGCGATGTCGATGGTGCCGACCCGCTCCGCGGTGGTGTCGATGACCGCGATGTCGACGCGGTCCGTGCCGGTCCGGCCGGCATAGACCCGCTTGCCGTCGGGGCTGATCGCCAGCGCGGTGATGCTGAACGCCAGCGGGTAGGTCGCGATCACGCTCATCGTGTTGGTGTCGAGGACCGCGACGCCGTCGGTGCCCTCGGTCGCGGCGGTGACGTAGGCGCGATCGTCGGCGACGAGTGCGGCGAACGGCTGCGGCACCGCGATGGATCCCTCGACGGCCAGGGTGTCGCGGTTGAGCACCAAAACACTGTGGTCGGCGGGGTTGGTCACGACGATCTTGCCGCCGTCGGCATCGACGCCGAAGTCGCCGACGGGTCCGCACTCGACCGCGACGGCACATTCGGTGGGCAGGGCGGCATTTGCCATGTTCATGGGGTACCTCCGCCGGCCTGGCTCGTGCCGGCACTTGAGTTCAGCTCTATTCGCGCCCGTCTGGCGCGATCCGGGTCGAGTCTAGCGACGAAAATTCGGGCTCCGCGACGGCGCAATGACGAATCGCGAACCAGCCGCGAGAAGCTCTCAGAGTGCGCTTAGGAAACTCTTGGCTATTGCGCTAGCAACTCATCTCAGCAAGCATGAGCATGCTGTCTAGCTGCATATATGACTGTCTCGCTATCGAATTTCGTTCACCACGGAACGTGTCACAAATGCGCGATTCTTAGCATTGCCGCGAAAAATGAGCGGTAAATCACATCCAGACACGCCAGCAAACTCCACATGTTGCACAAGCCGGTCCCGGCGCCCCGCCCGACGCATCGTCATGTCCACCGCCTCGGCCCCGGTTCGCATTCGCTGGCCACCGCGCGTTCACGGCCCGTTCCCGTTGCCGCCAAACCGATCCCGCGCTACTGGCCGAGAGTTACCCCGATGATCTGGCCGCATTGGTGCACCCCGGCATCGTCGGCCTGCTCGAGCACGACCGGGGCGATCTGGTCCACACGCTCGACGTGTATCTCACCAACGGCGGCGACGCCCGCAAGACCGCTCGCGAGCTGCACCTGCATCGGTCGACGCTGTACTACCGGCTGGACAAGCTCGCCGAGGCGATCGGCAGCCACCTCAGTGACGGTGAGACCCGCTTCGAGCTGACGCTCAGCCTGCGGCTGGCCGTCCTCGCCGGGTTGTATACGCCCCGTCCGACTGTTGTCTGAACCGCACGACCAACTTTCGGGACAAATTCGCCGCTCATTCGGCCACCCCGCCACGCCACGGGGGCATACGTTCAAATGTGACGCAGATCACTTCGGGCAGGAGCCGGCGATGGCTGGAACACCAACACTGAAAAAGGCGCTGAGCCAGCGGCAGCTGCGCATGATCGCCATCGGCGGCGTCATCGGCGCCGGCCTGTTCGTCGGCTCCGGCGTCGTCATCGGCGACACCGGCCCTGGCGCATTCCTCACGTACGCGCTTGCCGGCGTGCTGATCATCATGGTGATGCGGATGCTGGCCGAGATGGCCGTCGCGAACCCGTCGACCGGATCGTTCGCGGACTACTCGCGCGCCGCGATGGGCAACTGGGCGGGTTTCTCGGTCGGCTGGTTGTACTGGTACTTCTGGGTGATCGTCGTGGGCTTCGAGGCGATCGCGGGCGCGAAGATCATCCAGTACTGGATCGACATCCCGCTGTGGTTCTGCTCCCTGATCCTGATGATCTTGATGACCGCGACGAACTTGTTCTCGGTGTCGTCCTTCGGTGAGTTCGAGTTCTGGTTCGCCGGCATCAAGGTGGCCGCGATCGTGGTGTTCATAGCCCTCGGTGGGCTGTTCGTGCTCGGGCTGTGGCCCGACAAGGCGATGGACTTCTCCAACCTGTGGAGCCACGGCGGGTTCTTCCCGATGGGTGTCATGGCGGTCACGGTGGGTGTGGTCACGGTGATCTTCTCGATGGTCGGCGCGGAGATCGCGACAATCGCCGCCGCGGAATCGGCGGACCCGGAGCGAGCGGTGGCCAAGGCGGCCAACTCGGTGATCACCCGCATCGCGGTGTTCTTCGTCGGGTCCACGTTCCTGCTGGCCGTCATCCTGCCGTGGAACGACGAGGAAGCCGGCGCATCCCCCTTTGTCTCCGCATTCACGGAGATGGGCATTCCGTACGCCGACCACATCATGAACGCGGTGGTGTTGACGGCGGTGCTGAGCTGTCTGAACTCGGGTATGTACACCGCGTCGCGGATGTTGTTCGTCCTCGCCGCTCGGCGGGAAGCGCCCGCGCAGCTGGTCCAGGTGACCCGGCGCGGGGTGCCGGCGATCGCGATACTCGCGTCCTCGGTCGTCGGCTTCTTGTGCGTCATTGCCGCAGCGATCTCGCCGGACACCATCTTTGCGTTCCTGCTGAACTCCAGCGGCGCGGTGATCCTGTTCGTCTACCTGCTCATCGCGGTCTCGCAAATCATATTGCGCCGGCGCACCCCGGATTCCGAGCTGAAGGTGAAGATGTGGCTGTTCCCGGTCCTGTCGATCATCACCGCGGGCGGGATCGTGGCGATCCTGATTCAGATGGGCCTTCAGGCGAATGTCCGTTCGCAACTGGTGCTGAGCCTGCTGTCGTGGGCCGTCGTCGTCGGGCTGTACTTCTTGAACCGGTGGTACGTCAATCGCCGGCCCGTCGTCGAGGGCGCCGCGCCGACGGGCCGCCCCCATCGCGTGCTGGTGCTGGCCAATCAGACGGTCGGCTCGGCCGAGCTGCTCGACGAGCTCCGCCGGATCGGCGCGGACCAGGAGACCACCTACCGTGTGGTGGTGCCGGCCAGCCCGATCGACACCGGCGTCGCGTCCACCCACGGACCGCTGGATATCGCAGAGGCAACCCAGGAGGCCGCGCAGCGACGGCTGGACCACACGCTGAGCATCCTGCGCTCCGAAAACCTCGACGCGAACGGCGAATTGGGCGACTATCGACCGCTGCGGGCATTGGCGTCGGCCGTCGAATCGTTCCATCCCGATCAGATCGTGATCTCGACGCTGCCGCCCGAAGAATCGGTGTGGCACCGATTCGATGTGGTGGACCGCGCCCGTGAACGGTACGACGTGCCGGTCACCCATGTGGTGTCGCGGCTACAAACGGAGGAACCCGTGCCATGACGATCCTCGCCGGATTCAGCGCGAGCCGGCACGGCAGCGCACCGATCAACCTGGCGGCCCAGATCGCGCGTGGCACAGGCGAAAAGGTCGTCGCGGCAGCGATAGTCGAGCGGCCGTGGCCGCCGCGCGGCGATCCGGTCGAGGACGAATATCTGCGGTATGTGACATCGCAGGCGGCAGAAGCATTGGACCGCGCGGCGGGTCAGTTGCCCGAAGACCTCGAGATATCGACCGTGGTGCACCAATCGACTTCTATCCCAACGGGTTTGATCGAGTTGGCGACGGCGCATGCGGTCTCTTTGGTGGCGGTCGGATCGTCGTCGTCAGGTCTGCTGGGCCGGGTGGCATTGGGCAGCGTCACCGAACGACTGGTGCACACCGTGGAGGTGCCGGTGGCGATCGCGCCGCGTGGGTACGCGCTGCAGCAGGGTCCACTGCGCCGGCTGACGGCCGCGTACGGCGGCGACGCCGACATCAACGGGCTGGTCCCCGCGGTCGCGGAGTTGGCGAAGGAATGGTCGGTGTCGTTGCGGATGGTGTCGTTCACCGTGCGGCCGGTGACGATGTTCGGCGGCTCGATCGAACGCTCCGCGGAGGATCTGGTCGTCGAACAGTGGTCGCGGCGAATGTACGACGATATCGTCAAGCAGCTCAACGCTGTTCGTGAGCGCATGGCCGTTCCCGACGTCGACGTGGTGGTCGGCAGCGGTCACGATTGGCGCGAGGCCGTCGAAAGTGTGCCCTGGGCAGCCGGCGACATGCTGGTGCTCGGATCTGGCGCCGCCGCGCAGACCGCGCAGGTGTTCCTCGGTTCGGCCGCGTCGAAGATCCTGCGGCATTCGCCGGTGCCGGTGATGATCGTGCCGCGGCGAACTCGGGCGTAGCTCGCGCATTTTGACGATGCCGCTGATTTGACCGCAGATCAGCCCCATAACGTCGGGGGATTTTGATTTGCCGAGTTTTGGGTACTCCCTGCCCGTCGATAGGTCGGGGTTGCGAATCGGTGGGAGTTGAGATGCGTTTGGTCAAATTGATCCTCGGTGTTGCGGTCGCGGTGAGCTGGGCGTTGTTCGGCGTACCCATACCCACCGCGTCTGCGCAACCGTGCCCTGACGTCGAACTGGTCTTCGCTCGGGGTACCTACGAGCCGCCGGGGGTCGGTGCGACGGGACAGGCGTTCGTCGACGCGCTGCGTGCACAGGCCGCGCCGAGAACGGTCTCGGTGTATCCGGTGAACTACCCGGCCAGCGGCGACTTCGGCGATCGCATCCAATTCGCGCGGACCGTCGTCGACGGAATCCGAGATGCGGCCAGCCATGTCGAGGCCACGGCCGCGAACTGCCCGGACACCAGGATCGTGATCGGCGGGTACTCGCAGGGCGCGGTTGTCGCCGGCTATGTCACCGCCGCCGACGTACCGGAGGAAGTGCCGCCCGAGTACATGCAGTACATCCCCGATCCCATGCCGGATGAGGTGAGCCGGCACGTCGCCGCGGTGGTGCTGTTCGGGTTGCCGTCCGATCAGTTCATGCGCGACATCGGCGCGCCGCCCATCGTGATCGGGCCGTCGTACACCGACAAGACGCTGAAGCTGTGCGTTCCGGAGGACACCATCTGCAACGGTGCGCCTGCGGGCGGACCGAGCTTTGCGCACGGGCTGTACACCGTGAATGGAATGGCCGGGGAGGCAGCGGCATTCGCGGTCGGGCGGCTTTAGTTGGACTCGCGTGTAGCGCGCGGATGAACCGCGCTGTTCAACTTTCTGCGGCAACCAATAGCTGGGGTTGCACGACATTCAGCCGCAGCGCAGCGGCGGTCGCCGGGCCGACGATGCCGTCCACTTTCAGACCCCGGGTGCGGCGCTGGAATTCCCTGACGGCGGCCTCGGTTTGGGGCCCGAAGATCCCGTCGACCACCAGATGCCCGGCGTATGCCGCATAGCCGTACTTGAGCCGCCGCTGTAGTTCGGCGACCTGCGGGCCCTCCGATCCGCGGAACAGCAGGATGTCGGCGTACTGGCCGACGGGGACCGGCGGGCGGGGCGTCGGGGCAGGATGCGGGATGATGCCGATCCTGGCCTGAATGTCAGCACGCAGGATGTCCATGTCGATGGCGCCGGGATCCCATTTGCCTTGCGCCCGACCGGCATACTCCTTGTGACCGATGGTGCGGCTGGAGTTCTGCGCGAGTCGGCGATTGATCGCCGCGCAGCAGCGGACGAGCGCAAAGTACTGTGCGTCAGGCCAATTCGTGCGATGGGGTGCGGTGGGACTGGTTCCGCTGTTGGCGCACTCGATGCCGATCAGGTGCCAATTGCCCATGTTGGCGGGCAGCCACGGGTACATGCCGACGCCCGCGTGCCACGCGACGCCGAGCGCGACGACGGTGACGGTGCCGTCGCGGGCGATGTGCAGCTGCGAAAGTGGCCCGGCGAGATCGGGTCGGCCATTGGCGATCGATGCGGCGCTGGCGTGGTCAGACCCGGTGTGGTGCACCATGACACCGCGGATGTCCTTGAAATCGCCGTGGCCACGGTTACGCCAGCCGGGGTACTCGACGAGGTCGACGCCCTCGGCGCGCAGCACGTCGGCGAGCCAGATCGGGTCGCCGATCCATGGCCGTGTCTGGGGCAACGAAAATCCCTTCCTCTCGCGGTAAGTCGGGCCGCATCGCCAGCGGTGCGGCGCGACCCGAAGCGCCCCCAACTACCATCCATGTTACGTGTGTTTCGAGGCCGGTGATCGGTGGCGGGATGCGCTATGCGCCAACTCTTTTGCCCGATACCGTGCCGGTGAATATTGACGTTTACCAAGGTTGAGCGCCAGCCGTACCGACCGTGCGATCTGCGTCGTTCTGGACACGATCGGCCGGTTAGCCGCGGCCGTGCGAGTATCGGTGCATGGACTCTCACGACGACCCCGAGGCCCGCGTCCGGGAATTGGAGCGCCCTCTTGTCGACGTTGCGCGCGCATCCGAATTGGGGACGGGTCACGCCGACGCGGCGTCCCGGGACTTTCGCGGTTGGTGGCTGGTGTTCGCGTTGGTCGCGGCCGGCTCAATCGCGGTGGCCGGCACCGTCTACATGGTGTCGGCGGGGAGTTCGGAGGGCGGTTCGCCCGTAACCCGAGAGGCGGACTCTGGCAGCCCGAGCACGTGGACGAGGGAAGTGCCGGTGCCGACGGTCGAGAGTGCGCCGCCGGGCGGATCGGTGATCGTCACGGGCGTCGGCGCACGCAAGAGGATCGCGTGCGACGGCGGCTCGGTGATCATCAGCGGTCTCTCCCACACGCTCGAGATCACGGGGCACTGCGCGAGCGTCGCGGTGTCGGGTTTTGACCATGCGATCAGCGTCGACTCGGCCGATACGATCGCCGTGTCCGGGACGGGTAATCGGGTCACATACCACTCGGGGACGCCACGGGTGGCCAACGCCGGTGACTCGAACGTCGTACAACAGGGCTAAAGTTGTGTCACGAAACGATTCTCGCGCATTCGGCGGCTGATCCGGGCGCTCCGCAGGTCAGGAATGTGACGTCGGGCAGGGTCGCTTCCTCTGCCGGCGGGAACATGGGCGGATCCGGCGGCAGCAACGGGAAGATGCTGGCGCCCTCCACTCCGATGGACCGTCGACCTCATAGCGATAGCTGCCGTTGAAATCGTCTGCGGCAGCGGGGCTCGCGAAACCGATAGCCGCCACGGCAAGAACCGCTGCCGGAATGATGCCCGCACTAACCTCATGATCGCCCTTCGTGGATTGACCCGACCCGCACCGAACGAGCAGCGTGCACAATGAGATTGACGTTGGCGCTCGGCGTCGGCGGAGTGATCGGCCAAATCGCCACCAACTCGTCGAACGGGGAGAGCCTGCTCGCGATTGCCCTCATCCTTGCGCTGGCGTGCTATCCCTTGGCGTTGGCTTTCTGCGTCTGGAACTGGGGATACCGACAGGGCAGGACCGGCTCAAGCGTCGGCAAGTCGGTGCTGAAATTCAAAGTTGTCGGCGAAAAGACCTGGGAGCCGATCGGATTCGAAAACTCTCTGGTTCGCCAGGTCGTCCACTTCTTCATCGACACCGCGTTCTATATCGGCTTCTTGTGGCCGCTGTGGGATAGCAAGCGGCAAACGTTCGCCGATAAGATCATGGACACAGTGTGCGTACCGTCAGACCGAGCATTTGCCTCCGGTGAACAGGTCGCAGGTGGTCTGCAGGCCGTTGAGCACGCCGGCCGGGATCGCGGAGATGAAGTCGGTGACGCTGATGGCTCGCAATGAGGTGAGGTCCTTGGCCCGTTGGGAGCCGATGAGCACCGCCACCGCGTCACCCTCGGGCGTGGTGATGGTGAACGAGTCGTCGCCGTCGCCGTACTGTCCCGCGCAGTCGCTGGTGCAGGCCCCGGTGGCGGGATCGATCTTCTCGTCGAACATGTCGTTGATCCATCCGGCCGACAGCTCGCGGACGGCCAGCGGGTTCTGCGGCTGCGGGAATCCGGCGATGACGTACGCAGCGACCTGGATCAGCGGGTTGCCGCCCTGCATCGGGTCCATGTGCACGCCGTCTTCGAGCACCACCCCGGTGAACTGCCCCGGCCTGGCCTCGGTCAGCTGGTCGTTGACGTCGCTGAACACGTTGAGGTAATTCAGCGGGGCGCCGATCTCGTAGATCGGGATGTAGTCGTTCGGGTCGTCGTCGCTGGGGTCGGCGGTCCCGTTCGTCTCCAATTCGTCCAGCCGCTCCATGGCATCGGGGATGATCGACCCCATCGGCACCGCATCGTAAATCACCACGCCGGCAAGGTGATTGGGCGCGTCCAGACCCTGCTCGCGCCGGCGGGTGAGCCCCTCGGCGTAGTAGCCGGCGACTCCGGGCGCGAAGCCACCGCCCAACGAGTGCCCGACGAGGACGAACTGCAGTGGCACATCGACGTTCTCGGCCCGGCCGGCCTTGAGTTCCGCGGTGTCCATGCTGGCATTCAGGGCCGTACGCTCAGGATCGAGGAACAGCTGCGCGACCGCCTCGTGCAGGTTGTCGCCGCCCAGCCACATGCCGTCGGCCTCGAACGGGTTCGACGTGTAGGTGGTGGTGACGACGATGCTGTTGGTCTGGTCGGCTAGATAGGACGCGGTGTAGCTGTAGAGCGGCCCATTCGCCAGGAAGCCGTGCTGCAGATAGATCAGCCGGGTGGGCGCGGGTTCACCCTCCTCGGTGTTGGGGAAGTACCAGTTGGATTCGACTTCGTGGCCCTCGGAGATGACGAGAGTGGACGTGCTGACCTCCACCTTGTCGCGCAGTTCCGGCGGGACGACGGGGTCGCCGCCAACGGCCCGTTCCAGCGTGGCGAGGGTGTCGAACACGACATCGCCGACGAGCGACAGCGGTTTCGGATAGTCCTGCGGCTCGGGATTGAGGACGATTGCTCCGAGGGTCCGCAGCACGTCGTGGATGGCCTCGACGGGATCGTCCTGGGCCGGGGTCGGCGGCGTCAGGGCTTCGCGGAGTGTCTTGCCCACAGTGGCGCGCTGTTCGGTAGCCGGTTCCGGTTGCGACGCAAGTGAATCCACGGGCTCACTTGGCTTGGTCAGCGCGGATCGGATGCTGATCGGCGGGCGAACCCGGACTTCGGCGATGCGCGGTGCGCTCTCGGTGACATTGCGTGTTGCGCTCTCGGCGACATCGCTGACAGCACTGCGAGCGGCGTCGCCCATCTCGCGTACCGCGTTTCGGACGTCGCGGCGGGAATCCTCAATCGCTTTGCGCGCCTTTACCCGAACGGAATCGGCGACCTCGCGCGCTGGCCGGTTGGATTCCGCGGACTTCGCTGTCCGTTGTTGGGCGTTGTCGGTCTTCTCGGCCGACTTTTCTGCGGTTGTGGTGTCGGCGGCTTCGGCTTTCGCCCGCTGTTGCTTCGCCGGACCCCTGTTCCGGTTGGGCCGTTGAGTGTCGTTCTGCGACGACGACGCCTTCGCCTCCTGCTTCGATGAGCCGTCCTCATCGGCGTTGGCGGTTCCCGCTCCCGCGAGCACGGCCGCCGATAGCCCGGCCGTGAATACTCCGGCACCAACCCACACTGCAACTCGCGTCATGCTCCCCCGCCCCCTTGTGCGTCGAACTTAGGGAGGCTAACGGATGCGCTCGGGGTTGCGGGCCAATTTCGGGGAGATCAATTGATGCCCAGTGGCGTCAATGCGGGTGGGAATGCCAGTGCCTGCGGTCGCACTCGACCGACATGGTGCGGATTTTAGGACGCCGCACTTGGCGTTTTGACTACTCGCTGCTTTTGATGACATATGACCAATCGGGGCGTTGAACTGCAAGGATGTGTCCTGGCGTTGGGATGGCCTTTGATGGCGCAACCCTGGTTCCTGCGGGCCGCCGGCGTGATCATCTAGTTCTTGTTGAGGCCGAACTGTCGGGTCAGAAGAACGTCCTTCCAATACGATTCCCGGTCCAGGACTTCATTGTCGGGGGTGCGCATAGACCAAAACTCCAGCAGCGCAAATCGGAGGTTGGACCGAGCGTATTCAGGCCCCTTCTGCCCCACTAGCTCCTTGAGTGCGACGTTGTTGCCGTGCAGGCCATCGACATACTGGCGCAGCCGGGCCCAGATCCCGGTGTCACCGTAGGCCGCACCTACGTAGGCCCGACCAGTCGAGATGTCATGGATCACGTACACGCCCTTCATGTATTGCAGGGCGCCGCGCCAGTCATTCCACTCTTGCGTAACTGCAGTCTCTAATGCACCAAACGTGTGATTGATCCGGTCGTGCCCAGGAAATGGCTCACCCGTGTACGGAAGCTTGGAAACGGACACCACCTCGATGTCGTCGAGATAGGTGTCCATGTTGAGTCGGATGGCTCGACCGGTCGGGCGAAACCTCACCCACAGGCGCTGGATCAACGGACCCATGAGGTCGTCACGCAACGCGATCTTGTACGAGTGGGCGTTCGGCTTGTCTCCACGAGCCTTAACTTCGAAAACGCCGCCAAATAGCCAGAGAGACGGGTCGTTGCGGTCCCGGGCCAGCGTGAAGATGAACTGTCGGTTGAACTCATTTCGGGCGGGTCGCCACCGGCTCCACTTCACCCACTCGTCCCATGAGCGCGTCAGGACGTCGATTGGGTGGTCGGTGCCGTTGAACACGGCGCAGTGTAGCTTGCACTCGGCTGGATCGAGATCACCGAGAAGACTCCTGAGTGCTATTGGCCCCACGTCAAAGATGGTAGCTGCATTGCGGCCACCCCTTGCGCGACCGGTCTTCCAGATCCAATTTTGGCCCCTACTTAGCTTAAGTTCGTGCGCACCGTCTTCGCGGATCTTGATGAGTCGTTGCACAGGTCGTCGGGTAGTGGGTCGGCGGCGGTGAGGTTGTGGTCTCCGGCCTTGCGAATCGTCGGGCACATCGAGCCGATCCATCTGTGACCCAAGTCAGGTGTTGCGGGATTGCCACGGCAGCACGTATGTGGGCACCAGCGAGGGCGCTGGCGTCACGGTCCATGTGCTCCAAGTAGAAATTTGCTCCACGTGGATGGCCCCGGCACGTCATAGCGACAGCTGCCGCTTAGGTCGTTTACGGCGGCCCGGCTCGTGAAACCGACCGCGGCCCGACAAGAACTCCTGCCGTCGTGCGCCAATGTGTCGGGCGTGATTTCGGCTCCGATCAATTGGCCGTCTGCGACGGGCAGGGCTGGCGGGTCAGGCAGGCCGCGTACGGCACGTGTGAGGCCGCGCGCAATGCCTTGAATCACTTGCTCGTACAGCTTCACCCCAACTTCGACTTCGACGGCCTGCTTTGTGCCGAAGGCACGTTGCGGTCAAGAATGCTGTTGGCCGCAGCCAGGCCGACGTTCGGCGGTACTTCGTCATCAAACGCCAAGTGCCCCAACCGACCTGCTGCCGCAACGGCCATCGCCTCAAGCCGCCGCTTGGCAGCGGCAATCACCTGACGGGGCTGCGCCGCAGTGCTTGACGCACGTTGTACCACCGTGGGTTGCGTAGGCGCGGCAGGGCTGGCCGTTCGTCCGTCGCGCTGAACACCCCACTGCAGGGTGTAGCGCACGTGTCATTGGTCAGCAGTCTTAGGCGAAGGGTTTCTGTCGTCATAGGTCGACCCCATGCTCCTAGTCTCCTTCGTCATCGCGTCGGGCGCAGGTCGCTCGAATTGCTCATGGCCAAACGGATGCCGTTGCGAGGGGTGAAGCATCCCGGGTTTGGTGCACACCTCGTTTTGTG
>NZ_PIZU01000039.1 GCF_002838065.1 Mycobacterium hubeiense
GAGGCGTCCCCGAAAGACAAGGGAAGCTACGCCCAAATCCCTAGTTGTCGTGGGGCGGGCCGAGATACGGGAACTCGTTCAAGGTGTCCGTATGCGGGCTCAGGCCGGTCGGCGGGCACTCGCCCTTGGTGAGGAACGCCAGCCGGTAATTGATGACGTCATCGGCGAACGTCCGGCCGTTGGGGTACTTGGCGGGTTTCGACGGGTTGTAGGTGAGCATGTCGGGCAGGGTGCCTTCATTGTCGATCGCCTCGATGGCCTCGTCACGCGTGTAGCCGCCGGTGTGGCCCATCAGGTGGATGAACATGCCGATCCAGCGCTCGCGGTCGAAGATCGGTTCGCCGGCGTTGTACTCCTCCTTGGTCTCGTCGGTGTTGAAGAAGCTGCTGACCGACGGATGGCCCGCCCGGTCGACGTGCATGAGCTTGCCGTCGCGTCGCACGCTGCACCGCCCCCAGATCCGGACGTCGGGATCGGCGCCCAACGCCGTCGTCGGCATCTCGATGGCCATCGACATGACGTTGGCTTTCAGGTTCGAATCCACGCCCGTCCACGGGGATTTGCCGCCGAGATGCGGCGCGGTGAAGTTGCGGCCACCGGAGGTGTCGAAGAGGTTCTTGATGCCGTCGTAGTCGAAGAAAAACGCGTCGCTGCGCGCGCCGGCGAAGACGGTGAAGCTGCCGGAGCTGACGATGTTGGGCGCCTTGCCGAACGATACGTCGACGCCCTTGAAGATCTGCGAGCCGACGGCCTCCGGCTCTTCGGCGTCATCGCCGACGGCGAGGTACACGTCGACCGTCTGGCGGCCGTCCTGCGGCTCGGAGTAGACGAAACTGAACGCGATGTCGTTGCGCAGGTCACCGTCGTTGTCGATGGCCAGCCGGTAGATGGCGTCGGGGTGCAGCGCGTCGGCGTTCGGGTTGGCGTTGAGGATCAGCACCGTGTTCTTGGGGTCGGCGGGCGACTGGAAGGCGTAGAGGTCGCAGAGGTCCAGCCGCTGGTCCCCCAACGGCGGTCCCAGGCTCAGCCCGGTGAAGTGGTTCGACATACCCCTAATCCAACCGCCAACGCGTCGCCGGCGCGCACGTTTGCCGGTGATTTACTGACGCGGCCGGGGCTCTACACCGCCCGCGAGGGGGCAGTCCGCTAAATCGGGAGCAGGCCGTGCTTGCGCTGCACGCGGTCCTGCTTCTGCTTGTCCCGCAACAGCCGTAGCGACTTGCGCAGCAGCAACCGCGTCTCGTGCGGCTGGATGACCGCGTCGATGAAGCCGCGCTCGGCGGCGATCCACGGGATCGCCATGTTCTCGTTGTAGCCCTTGATGAATTCGCGCTTGACGGCCTGGGCCTCGGGCGCATGCGGATCGGGGAAGCGCTTCATCAACAGCTGTGCCGCGCCGTCGGCGCCGATCACCGCAATTCGCGCCGTCGGCCATGCGAAGTTCAAATCAGCAGAGAGCTGCTTGGACCCCATCACCGCATACGCACCGCCGTAGGACTTGCGGATCGTGATGGTGACCTTCGGCACGTCGGCCTCGACGACGGCGTTGAGGAACCGGCCGCCGCGCTTGATGATGCCGTTCTTCTCCTGCTCGACGCCGGGTAGGAAGCCGGGGGTGTCGACGACGAAAACCAAAGGCAGGTTGTAGGAGTCGCAGAATCGCACGAACCCGGCCGCCTTGTCGGACGCCTCGTTGTCGATTGCGCCGGAAAGGTGCATCGGCTGGTTGGCGATCACGCCCACCGGATGCCCGTCGACCCGCGCGAACGCGGTGATCATCGCCTGCCCGCGCTGGGCTGCGACGTCGAACACGTCGCCGTCATCGAAGATCCGCAGCAGGATCTCGTGCATGTCGTAGGCCATGTTGTCGGAGTCCGGCACGATCGAATCCAGCTCGAGGTCGTGCGGCGTGATCTCCGGCTCCAGGCCCGGGTTGACGATCGGCGGGTCGTCAAAAGTGTTGGCGGGCAAGAAGCTCAAGTAATCGCGGACGTACTGGAACGCTGCGGCCTCGTCCTCGACGACCTGATGGATGTTGCCGTATTTCGCCTGCGCGTCGGCGCCGCCGAGCTCGTCGAGCGTGACGTCCTCACCCGTGACGTCCTTGATGACGTCGGGGCCGGTCACGAACATGTAGCCCTGGTCGCGAACCGCCACCACCAGGTCGGTCTGGATCGGCGAATACACCGCTCCCCCGGCACATTTACCAAGAATGATGGAGATCTCGGGCACCATGCCGCGCAGCAGCTCGTGTCGGCGGCCCAGTTCGGCGTACCACGCCAGCGACGTCACCGCGTCCTGAATGCGCGCACCACCGGAGTCGTTGATGCCGATGATCGGGCAGCCGACCATGGCCACCCACTCCATCAACCGGGCGACCTTGCGGCCGAACATCTCTCCGACCGTGCCGCCGAACACCGTCTGGTCGTGGGAGAACACGCCGACCGGTCGGCCGTTGATGCGTCCGTGGCCGGTGACCACTCCGTCGCCATACAACGCGTTGGGATCCCCCGGCGTCTTGCACAGCGCCCCGATCTCCAAGAAGCTGCCTGGATCGAGCAGGGCGTGAATCCGGGCGCGCGCACTGGGAATACCCTTCTTGTCGCGCTTGGCGGCGGCCTTCTCACCACCGGGTTCCTTTGCCAGCTCCAGCTTTTCGTGGAGTTCGGCCAACAGCTCGGCAGTGGTCTTATTGGTCACTTGCTCTCGCTCTCCGACTCGATGCGGTTGATCGCCTCACTCATGTGCGCGCCGACCTTCGCGATGTAGGGCTCGTCGATCGCCTGGATGTGCTCGCCGCCGATGTGCACGACTTCGAGGTCGGACACGAACTCGCCCCAGCCGCCGTCGGGCTTGCGGGTCGCGTAGCGCGGCTCGAAGACGATGGCGTCGTCGTGGTAGCGGTCGGCCATGTAGAGCGTGACGTGCCCGTCGTACGGCTTGATTTCGGCGGTGTCGAGCGCGCGATTGTCCAGGTACGACGTGCGCTGGTGCTCGATGATGCCGCCGGGGATCTGCACCCCGCTCTCCTTCACCGCGTCCAGCACGAACTTGACCTGACCCTCGTCGTCGAGCTCCTCGAGCTGCTCGTAGGGGATCTCGGGGATCTGCACGTTGAACGTGCGCTCCGCGAACCGCGCATAGCGATCCCAGCGCGCCCGGATCTCCTCCTTGGTCTGCGGGACCTCCTCGCCGGCGCGCACGGTGTCGATCAGCCCGACGAAGCGCACGTCGGCACCGGCCTGCTTGAGCCCGATCGCGCAGGCGTACGCGAGCGCGCCGCCCAACGACCAGCCTGCCAGCACGAACGGCCCCTTGTGCATCTCCAGCAGTTTCGGCACGTACTGCGCGGCGCGCTCCTCGATGGAGCCCTCGACGCGCTCGATGCCGTACACCGGCGTGTCCGGCGGCAGCCGCTTCAGAAGCGGTTCGTAGACCACCGTCGACCCGCCGGCCGGGTGGAACACGAAGACCGGCACCTTGTTCGAGCCCTCTTGCGGCGGCCGCAAGGTGCGCACGAACCCGTCGACCTGGCCCTCCTCCAAGTGCTCGCGCACCGTGGTCGCCAGCGCCTCGATGGTCGGCGCGGACTTCACATCGTCGGCGGTGATGGTGCCCTCGGCGCGTTCGGACAGCCGCTGCGCCATCTTCTCCGCGGTCTCGTCATCCAGGGCCGGCAACTCGTTGAAGATGCCGCCCGGCGACTTGCCGGTGACGATCGCCCACGTCGCGAACGTGACGCGTTCGGCCGCATCGCGCGGCGGCACATCGGCGCCGAGCGCCTCGGTGACCGCCTCCTGAGTCAATACTCCCCTGCGCTCCGCGCGTGGGCCCAGCGCGGCCGCGGCGGCCGCGCTCTGCTTGGCATCGGCCTTCGGGCCCGACGGGTCCGTCGGCGGCGGCGGAATGCCCGGCCCCGAAGGATCCGTAGGCGGCGGCGGAATCGAAACGTCCGTCGCCTCCGACGTCAGCTCCGACGCCGCTTCCACCAGCTCGGCCGCGGACTTGCCCTCGACCAGCTTGGCCTGCTCGGCGGCGATCTCCTCGGGCGTCATCGTCTTCTGGTGCTCGTGCAGCTGCTCCACCTCGTCGCGGTGCTCGACCGCGTACGCGATGAGCTTCTCGACGGCGTAGAGGTTGGCATCGCGCACCGCGGTGAGCTGGATGGGCGGCAGGTCGAAGTCGTATTCGACGCGGTTCTTGATCCGCACTGCCATCAGCGAGTCGAGGCCCAGCTCGATCAGCGGCACCTCCCACGGCAGGTCCTCGGGCTCGTAACCCATGGCGCCGCCGACGATGGTCCCCAGCCGCTGGCCGATGGTCTCGCCGGAGTTCGGGTCCCATTTCGCAAAGCCCGCGCCCAGGTTGGCGCCTTGGGTGAGGTGGTCCTGCAGAATTTCTGCTTCGGGCTCCTCCGGCTCCTCGACAGCGGGCGCGGCCGAAACCTGTTCGGCCACCGCCACACCCGCGCCGACGGCCACCGGCAGCGTCGAAGCCGCACCGCCCCGCGACACAATCGCGTCGTAGACCAACGTGAACGACTCCTCGACGCGGGCGTGCACCTGCACCGTCGCGCCGCCGGGGTGCCGCGTCAGCGTCGTCACCAACCGCGCGCCTTCGGCAGGCACCGCGCGCTGCTCCGACGCCGTCAGCTTGGCATCCGAAAGCACCTGCGCCGCAGCGGCTTTCACCAGTGCAGCAAGATCCGCTGCACCCTTCGGTGCGAATTCCCACACGTGGCGGCCGTCGGGCATCGCGACATGGTTGCCCGGCATGACCGCCGAGCTGTCGCCGGTGAAGTGCGCGTCCAACCAGTGCGGCTTGCGCTTGAAGCGGGTCGGCGGGATGTTCGCGAAGTCGAGCGCCCCGGCCAGACCGCGGGATTTGCGCGGGAACAGCGTGCGGAAGTCCAGATCGTGACCGTAGACGAACAGCTGCGCCATCGTCGTGATCATTGAGTCGACTTCGTCCTGCTTGCGGGCCAGCGTGGCGATCAGCTGCGCGTCGTGCAGGCCGGCGGCCGCCGTCGTCAACCCAACCTGCATGAGCGCCACGGGATTCGGCGCGAGTTCGAGGAACGTGGTGTGTCCGTTGTCGACGGCGTTGCGGATGCCCTGGGTGAAGTAGACGCTGTGCCGCAGCCCCTTCTTCCAGTACTCGACGTCGTGAATCGGCTCGCTGCCCGGCCGAATGTATTTGCCCTCGTGCACCGTTGAGAAGTAGCCGGTGGTCAGCGGCCTCGGCTGGATGCCCTGCAGTTCGGCGGCCAGCTCACCGAGCAGCGGATCCATCTGCTGGGTGTGGCTGGCGCCCTTGGTCTGGAACTTGCGGGCGAACTTGCCCTCCTTCTCGCACCGCTCGATGATCGCGTCCACCTGCGCCGGCGGGCCGCCGATCACCGTCTGGTTGGGTGCGGCGTAGACGCACACCTCCAGATCCGGGTAGTCGGAGAACACCGTCTTGATCTCCTCGGCGGAGTACTCCACCAGCGCCATCAGCCGGATGTACTCGCCGAACAGCATCGCCTCGCCCTCACCCATCAGGTGCGCGCGCGAGCAGATGGCGCGGGTGGCGTCCTCCAGCGAAAGCCCGCCGGAGAAGTACGCGGCCGCGGCCTCGCCGAGTGACTGGCCCACCACCGCAGCGGGTTTCGCGCCATGCGCCTTGAGCAGCTCGCCGAGGGCGATCTGGATGGCGAAGATCACCATCTGGACCACTTCGATGGGGTATTCACAGGTCGCGTCGGTGTAGTCGATCGAGTCGTCCAGGATCAGCTCGAGGACCGAATACCCCCGCTCGTCCTGGACCAGCGCGTCGACCTTGTTGATCCACTCGGCGAACGTCTCGTTGCGCAGGTACAGGCTCTTGCCCATCTTGCGGTGCTGAGCTCCGAAACCGGCCAGCACCCACACCGGCCCGTTGGTGACCGGACCGTCGGCGGTGAACACGTTGGGGTTCTGCTTACCCTCGGCCAGCGCGCGCAGCCCCTTGATCGCCTCGTCGTGATCGCGGGCCAGCACCACCGCGCGGGAGCGCCCGTGGTTGCGCCTCGACAGCGAACGCCCGATGGACTCCAGCGACGACTCGCGGCCCTCGGGGCTGTCGATCCAGTCGGCCAACTCGGCCGCGGCGGCCTTCTTGCGTGAGGTCAAAAACGCCGAAACCGCCAGCGGCACAACCGGTGTGGGCTGCTCGCCGGCCTCGAGCTCTTCGCGGGCGGTCTCGAGCAGCCGCAACGCCTCGTCCGTCAACCCGGGAAGTTCGTGCTCCTCCTCGGCGGCGTGGGCCGGCCCCTCGTCCTCGTCGTCGTGGATGAACTCGCCGTACTCGTCCATCCGCACGCCGCCGACATAGATCGCGTCGGCGTCGGACGCCGCCGGCTTGTCCGGCTCGGATGCCGGTTCGGGTTCGGGCTCCACGAGATCCGACGCCAGCACCTCACGCAGCACCAGGTGTGCGTTGGCGCCGCCGAAACCGAAACCCGACACACCGGCGATGGCGTGCCCGCTGTAGCGCGGCCAGTCGGTGACGGTGTCGGCCACCTTGAGTCGCTGCCCCTCGAAGTCGATGTAGGGGTTGGGGCCGGTGTAGTTGATCGACGGCGGGATCTTGTTGTTGCGCAGTGCCAGCGCCATCTTGGCCAGGCTGGCCGCACCGGCGGCCGACTCCAGGTGTCCCACATTGGATTTCACGGCACCCAGCAGCGCGGGCTTGTCGGCGGGACGGCCCTTGCCCACGACGCGACCCAGGGCGTCGGCCTCGATCGGGTCGCCGAGGATGGTGCCGGTGCCGTGCGCCTCGATGTAGTCGACGTCGCGCGGGTTGATGCCGGCGTCCTTGTAGGCCTTGCGCAGCACCTCGGCCTGCGCATCCGGGTTGGGCGCCAGCAGGCCGTTGGAGCGGCCGTCATGGTTGACCGCGCTGCCCGCGATGATCGCGAAGATCTCGTCGCCGTCGCGGCGGGCGTCGGCGAGGCGCTTGAGCACCAGCATGCCGCCGCCCTCGGACCGGGCGTAGCCGTCGGCGTCCTGAGAGAACGACTTGATCCGGCCGTCGGGCGCCAGCACCCCGCCGACCTCGTCGAACCCGACCGTCACCAGCGGGGTGATCAACGCGTTGACGCCGCCGGCCAGCACCACGTCGGCCTCACCTGCGCGCAGCGCCTGCACACCCTGGTGGACGGCGACCAGCGACGACGAGCATGCCGTGTCGACGGTCATCGACGGGCCGCGGAAGTCGTAGAAGTACGACACCCGGTTGGCGATGATCGAGTGCGAGTTGCCGGTGATGGCGTACGGGTGCGCCACGCTCGGATCGGACAAACTCAGGTAGCTGTAGTCGAAATTGGACGCGCCGACGTACACGCCGACTTTTTCCCCGCGCAGGCTCGATGCCGGAATCCGGGCGTGCTCCAACGCCTCCCACGTCAACTCCAGCGCCATCCGCTGCTGCGGGTCGAGGTTGTCGGCCTCCATCTTCGACAGCGCGAAGAACTCGGCGTCGAAACCCTTGATGTCGGAGAGGTAGCCGCCGCGGGTGCGCGCCTTGGCGACGCGTTCGGCGATGCGCGGCTCGCCGAGGAACTCCTCCCACCGCCCCTCGGGCAGATCGGTGATGGCGTCACGGCCCTCCAGGAGCGCCTGCCACGTCTCCTCGGGGGTGTTCATGTCTCCGGGGAAGCGGGTGGACAGGCCGACGATTGCGACGTCGTCGACCTCGCGCTCGCGCGACCAGTCCTCGTCATCGCCGATGTGCTCGACTTCCGGCTCGCCCTCGATGATGACCGTCGCCAACGATTCGATCGTCGGATGGCGGAACGCCACCGTGGCCGTCAGCGTCACCCCGGTGAGGTCCTCGATGTCGCTGGCCATCGCGACGGCGTCGCGGGAGGACAGACCCAGCTCCACCATCGGTGCGGACTCGTCGATCGAGTCCGGAGACTGCCCGGTGGCGTTGGCTACCCAGTTGCGCAGCCACTCGCGCATCTCGGCGACGGTCATGTCCGTGCGGGCGGGCTGCACAGGCGCCTGGCCAGCCGCTTCGTCGGTTGTCGAATCGTTTTGTGTTTCAGTCATTTTGAACGTTCACTTTCACCGCCGCGGCGGCTTGCCTGGGCTGTCTGGTCGGCCGTCAGTCCGTCTGGTCGGGGAACGCGTTCGCCACCTTGCCGCTGCGCAGGCTGCCGTCGAGGTAGGCGGCGCGGCAGGCGCGGCGGCCGATCTTGCCGCTGGAGGTCCGCGGAATCGTGCCTGCCGCCGTCAGAAGCACATCGCGCACGGTGACGCCGTGGCGCACCGCGATCGCGGCGCGGATGTCGTCGGCGATAGGCGCGGGGTCGAGCTTGTGCGTGCCGGGCGCCCGCTCGGCGACGATCACCAGCTGCTCCGAGGTGTCCTCGGGATCGCGCTTGAGCCCCGAGTGCGCATTCTCGAACACCTCGTCCGGCAGCTGATTGGCCGGCACCGAGAACGCCGCGACGTAGCCGGTGCGCAGCGCCTTGCTCGCCTCCTGCGCGGAGTACTCCAGATCCTGCGGGTAGTGGTTGCGGCCGTCGATGATCACCAGGTCCTTGACTCGGCCCGTGATGTAGAGGTCTCCCTCGTAGTAGGTGCCGTAGTCGCCGGTACGGACCCACATTCCGTCGTCGGGCGCGCCCTCGGCGTGCGACGGGTTGGTCCGCGATTTGAGGATGTTATGAAAAGTTTCGGACGTCTCTCGTTCTCTGTTCCAGTACCCCGTGCCCATGTTCTGGCCGTGCAGCCAGATCTCGCCGATGTGCCCATCAGGCAGTTCGGACGCGGTTTCGGTGTCGACGATCGTGGCCCACTCGGCGACCCCGATCTTGCCGGCCGACGCCTGCGCGACGGCCTTCGGCGAATCCTCGGGCACCTCGACGAAGCGGTGGTTGTTCAGCTCGTCGCGGTCGACGTAGACGATCTTCGGCGGCTCGCCCACCGGCGTGGTCGACACGAACAGCGTGGCCTCGGCCAACCCGTACGACGGCTTGATGGCCTTGGGGTTGAAGCCGAACGGCCCGAACGCCTCGTTGAAGCGGCGCACCGTTGCGGCCGAGATCGGCTCGCTGCCATTGAGCACGGCCTTGACGTTGGAGAGGTCCAGCGGCGGCTCGCCCTCCTTGGGCACCCCGCGCGCGGCGGCGTGGTCGAACGCGAAGTTCGGCGCGACCGAGATGGTGCCGCCGGTGTCGCCCTCCTTGCGGGCCAGTTCGCGGATCCAGCGGCCAGGTCGACGGACGAAGGCCGCAGGGGTCATGAACGTCACGTAGTGACCGATCAGCGGCGAGATCATGGCGGTGATCAGGCCCATGTCGTGGAAGAACGGCAGCCAGGTGACGCCGCGGTCGCCTTCCTCGCCCTCCAGCGCCTCGATCACCTGCACCACATTGGTGGCCAGGTTCAGGTGGGTGATCTGCACACCCGTGGGGACGCGGGTGGAACCCGAGGTGTACTGCAGGTAGGCGATGGTGGTCTCGTCGACCGCGTCGTACGGAATCCAGGTCGCGCCCACTTCGTCGGGGACCGCATCCACGGCGATGACGCGCGGACGCTCCTTGGCCGGTCGGTTGCGGAAGAACTTCCGCACCCCCTCGGCGGATTCGGTGGTGGTCAGGATCGCCGACGGCTGGCAATCGTCGAGGACGGCGTGCAGCCGACCCACATGGCCGGGCTCGCTGGGGTCGAACAGCGGCACCGCGATCCGGCCTGCGTAAAGAGCCCCGAAGAAGGCGACGAGGTACTCCAGGTTCTGCGGGCACAGGATCGCGACGCGGTCACCGGGCTCGGTGACCTGCTGCAGGCGGGCGCCGACGGCGCGGTTGCGGGTGCCGAAATCAGCCCAGTTCAAGTCGCATGCGACGCCGTCCCGCTCCGTCGAGAAGTCCAGGAACCGGTAGGCGAGCTTGTCGCCGCGCACCTTGGCCCATCGCTCGATGTGACCGACCAGAGAGGCTCTTTCCGGGAACCTGATCTGACCGTCCTTGAGGAACGGGTTATGGAACGGCATCTCTTACTCTCCTGTCAGACCACACTCGTCGCAAAGTCTGTTTGTCAACACGCGTTATTCGGGTCGCCGCAGTCGTCGGTCGACCGCGCAGAACCCCAAACCCCGAAGATCGTACCGGGGTGCTGCCGTTCACCGCCGGATCACGGGATTGACACCCGTTCACCGGCTTCGGAACACACCCTGATCAGGCCGTTTGTGCTCTCAGCGGCTAACCACTCTTAGTTTTTTCTTAATGTTAGGCGACCGGTTGTCGCGGGCCAAATCACTGTGACGCAGATGTGACTCAGCCGTGCTTTGGGTGCGGAGCGTTTTCGATGACGTTTCGCGCCCAGTCCAGTGTCCACTGAGTCGCTGACTGGCCGTCGAGATTCCAGAAGTCCGGTGTGGCATACATCGCGTGGATCGGCTGGCCGGCCCCACCGGCCAGTGTCTCCAACGTCTTGGGCAGATTCACGATGGAGAACGCCGATTCCGGTGCGGCGCAGACCAAGTCGCCCGGCGCGCAGATCTGATAGGTGCGGTTGTTGAGCATTCCGAATCCGCCCGGCCGCGGTCCGGTCATGGTCAGACCGAGCGACGACAAGGTCGGCACCTCGTGCAACGTGATCTCGGCACCCTGCCCCGGCGGGTTGGGTGGCAGGTCTTGCCCGGCGCCAGCTTGCCGGCGGCCGTCGGCGATCAACGTCACACCAAGCACCAGGTCTTCGTCGACGGGACCACGGCCGTTGCCGATGTCGCTGGCGATGTCGCCGGCGATCACCGCGCCTTGGGAGAACCCGATCAGCACATAACTGGTCAGCGGGCAGCGGTTGTTCATGTCCGTCATCGCCTTCACCGCGGCACGGGTGCCCTCGGCGCGGCTGTCGTTGTAGGACATCTGCCCGTCTGCGGAGAACGGATTGTGGAACTGCGCGGTGTAGGGCACCGTGAACACCTCCACCCGATCGGTGCCGAACTGATCGCGAATCGGATTGGTGACATTGAGCAGCAGCGCCGCCGGGAACTGCACCGGGTTGAACGGATCCAGGTGCACCGAGGACTCCCAGGTGCCCGGGATGGAGATCAGCTGCACGTCCGGGCAGCTGGCGTCCTGGAACTCCGGCCGCGGCTTCTTCGTGGTGGGTGGCACGGCCGTCGGCGGCACCGCGGTCGGCGGGACGGCGGTGGGCGGCGTTTCGGGCCGACGCATGATCACGATCACGATGGCCACGACCAGCACCACCACGAGGGCCATCGCCCCGGCGGCGATCAGGGCGAGGATGCGACGGCGTTTGCGCCGGTTGTTGTTGGCCATGTTCTCCTGCTAGCAGAGTCGGTCGGTTGCGATGCGAATGTAGTCGGCGGTCGCCGCATCGATCTCCTCCGCCGACGGAGGCATCGAGGCGGGGTGCGTGCTGCTGACGTCGTTGCGCACCAGCGGCAGCACATACGCCCACACTTCCTGATCGGTCTGCTTGGCAGCCCGCGCCTGGCACACGTACGACCCGATGGACAGCGCCAGCAGATCACTGGACGGCCGGATCCCGGCGCTGCCCAGCGCGTCGAGATAGCCGCGCTGCTGATCGGTGACGGCGATCCGGCCGGGCTGGCCTGCCGGCGGCGTCCCGATCGCCGGCGGCTGGAGGTTTGCCTGCGCGTTGGCACCGGCCGGTGTGGTTTCCGACGTCGGTAACCCGATCGTGGCCATGACGTCGTCGGTGACGTGGCAGCCAGTCAACGGCAGCATCGCTGCGGCCACCAATAAAGAGGTAGCCGAGGACGCATGCCGTCGGACCGTGTGTTGCACGCCTCCAAGGTACCGGCTGGCCAAATGTGGCCCGGTACAGCCGATTCGCGCGCGGACTACTTGATCGTGGCGACCAGCTCGCCCGACATGGCGGCCAGCTGCGGCCCCCACGTCGACCAATCGTGGTTACCACTGGGCGGGAAGTCGAAGTGGCCGTTGCGACCGCCGACGGAGCGATAGTGCTGGTAGTAGGCCCGGTTGCTGCCCTGGGCCTGATCGCAATAGCCGATCATCGCGGCCGGGTCGCTACACGTCGTGGTCGCCGGGCTGAACACCCAGATGCGGGTGTTGTTGTTGGCGATCAGCTGCACGTGCACGTCCGGGTCATGCCATTTCCACCGGCCCAACTGTGCTGCACCCCACATCGCGTGGGTGTTCACGCCGCCATATTGCGCCAGCCCGGCGGTGATCGCGCCGTTCATCACGGTGTGCGACGGGGTCAGAAACCCCGACAGGGATCCGGCGTAGCGGTACCGGTCGGGGTGGAAGGTCGCGATTGTCATGGCGCCGGTGCCGCCCTGCGCGGCGCCGACGATGCCGTGGCCGCCCGGCGCCAGGCCCTTGTTGGCGGCCAGCCAGTCGGGCAGCTCGGTGGCCAGGAACGTCTCCCACTGCTTGCTGCCGTCGGCCTCCCAATTGGTGTAGAGACTCCACGCACCGCCGGCCGGTGCGGCCACTGAGATGCCGGTGCCGGCGAGAGTGTTCATCGCGTTGCCTGCGGTCACCCAGTTGCTGACATCGGGCGCGGCGTTGAAGGCGTCGAGCAGCACGACCATGTGCGGGCCGCCGCCTTGGAAGGCAACCGGGATGTCGCGTCCCATCGCCGCCGAGGGCACCATGAGGTATTCGACGTCGGCCTTGGCTACCGGCGCCGTGGCCGTCCACAGACCAGCCGCCAGCACCACCGTCAAGATCGCCCGTACCAACCCATGCCTCGCCCGCGTCCCTTCGCTCCTGCCCACCGGACGCCTCATGCTTCCCCTCCTGCCTCGACCCGCGTTGTAGTGAACCACATCAGCGCGTGGCACCGCGCCGGAAATGGCTGACGGCGGCGACCCCCGAGAGGATCGCCGCCGCCGGCACTAGTTGATTCGAGCGATTACGCAGCGCCCGCAGCGCCAACCACGCGCTGGATGTCCGGAATCATCTGCTGCAACTGCTGACCCCAGTAGGCCCAGGCGTGCGTGCCGTTGGACGGGAAGTTGAACACCCCGTTGGTACCGCCCGCGGCGATGTACTTGTCCTTGAAGGCCTTGTTGGTCCGCAACGTGAACCCCTCCAGGAACTTCGCCGGCACGTCGCCGCCACCCAACTCGCTGGGCTTACCGTCACCGCAGTAGATCCAGATGCGGGTGTTGTTGGCCACCAGCGTGTCGATGTTGACCATCGGGTCGTGGCGCTTCCACGCCGGGTCGCTCGACGGGCCCCACATGTCCTCGGACTTGAAGCCGCCTGCGTCACCCATGGCCAGCCCGACCAGCATCGGCCACCAGCCCTCGGACAGGTTCAAAAAGCCCGACAGGCTCGACGCGTAGATGAACTGCTGCGGGTGGTGGATCGCCAGCGTCAGCGCGGCCGAACCGGCCATCGACAGGCCGACCACGGCGCTGCCGGTCGGCTTGACGCCCTTGTTGGCCTGCAGCCAGGCGGGCAGCTCCTGGGTCAGGAACGTCTCCCACATGTAGGTGGTGACACCGGCCTTGTTGCGGGCCGGCTTCTGCCAGTCGGCGTAGAAGCTGGACTGACCACCGACGGGCATGACGACCGACAGGCCCTTGCCCTCAAAGTATTCGAACGTCGGCAACTCGATGTCCCAGCCGCTGGCGTCGTCGCGGGCACGCAGACCGTCGAGCAGATACACGGCCGGCGCGCCTTCGCCGCCGCTCATGAACTGCACGCGGATGTCGCGCCCCATCGCCGCCGAGGGAACGTCGAGATACTCGACCGGCATACCCGGTTTCGACCAAGCCCCCGCAGTCGCCGAGCCGCCAGCGAAGCCGATCAGGCCGGGCAACAGGGCCGCAACCATGGCCGCGACCAGCAGCCGGCGCGACCAGACGCCGCGCATCTTCCCAACGAACTTCATAGAACCTCTATCCCATCTGTCGTATGCCGCACGGCAGTCCTCTCGGGCTGCCGTGCCGGTGTAGTCAACCACACTTGCGTGTGATCTTTCATTTCCAAGTGCGTCCTCCCTGGTCGCCGCTCAGCCGTTGAGTGTTGCGATCAGGTCCGGTTTGAGGGCCTGTAGCTGCAGGCCCCAGTACGGCCAGGAGTGGTTGCCCGCCGGTGGGAAATGGAAGGTCGCGTTCTTCCCGCCGGCCTTGAGGTAGGCCTCCTGGAAGTCCTTGTTGCCGTCGTAGGCGATCTTCTCCAGCGCGTCGGCGCTGAACTGCAGATTCGGGTCGGCGCCCTGGTCGATGGAGGTGGTGCCGCCGGGCGCGCAGTAGATCCACAGCCGCGTGTTGTTGGCGGCGATGCGCGACGCCTGCTTGACCGGGTCGTTGCGCTTCCATGCGCCGTCCCACGGCGGGCCCCACATGTTGTCGACGTTGTAGCCGCCCGCGTCGAGCATCGACACCCGGATCGCCTGCTGCATGAACAGCGCCGACGGATTCATATAGCCGCCCGACAGCGACGCCGCGTAGATGAACTGCGCCGGGTGGTAGGCCGACAGGATCAGCGCCGAGCTGCCCGACATGGACAGCCCCACAACGCCGTTGCCGGTCATCGAGATCTGCTTGTGCTCGGCCAGATATTGCGGCAGCTCACTGGTCAGGAAGGTTTCCCACTTGTACGTGTAGGTCTGGTTGTTGAAGCTCGACGGTGCATACCAGTCGGTGTAGAAGCTGGATTGGCCGCCGACGGGCATGACCACCGAGATCCCCGACTCGTGGAACCACTCGAACGCCGGGGTATTGATGTCCCAGCCGTTGAAGTCGTCCTGGGCGCGCTGCCCGTCGAGCAGGTACACCGCTTTCGGCCCGCCCGGTTGGAACTGCACCCGGATGTCGCGGCCCATCGACGTCGAGTACACGTCGAGGTACTCCACCGGCAGACCCGGCCGCGAAAACGCCTGCGCGGTGGGGATCGCCGAACCGCCCGCCACCGTCACCAACGCCGGAAGCATCAACGCCGCGCCGACCATGCTGATCGCACGACGCATCCACACGCTTTTACCCATCCGTTGCTTTAACTCCGTTCACGTGTCCAGGCTCGCGGTGTCGACACACCTGACTTGGGTATCGCCACAAGATCTCTGTGGCGTTACCGAGCTATGGGCCGGAGGCCGGCAAGCCAGTGTAAGGGGCGCCCCTGGACGGAGGAACTTCCAGTCCGCAGCGGATCAGTTCGTACAGCGGCACCCGATCGATCCGGTACTGCGTGAACTCATACGCGTGCACCAGGTTTGACAGGAACCGCCGCGGGGTCAGCTCCCCGCGCACCGAGTTGAGCATGGCGTCGGTGGCCGGACACTTCAGCGCGGCCTGCGCCTGGGCGACCCAGTCTTCGTCGAGGTAGGCCGGGATGTACGGGCGCGTCTTGAGGAACGGGCCGTCGGCCACCGCCCAGTCCGGGAACAGATTCTTGTCGTGGCCGATGCGCCCGTCCTCCAGCCGCTCGGTGTGCGCGGCCAGCGGATTGATCAGACCGATCTGATCGACCACCCGCACATCCAGGCCCACGTTCATACCCAGCATGCCCATATTTGTGAAAAACACTGTGTGCGGGCGATTCTCGCGTTCTTCGGGCGGCGCGTCCGGAGGTGGCGGAATCGCGGGCACCACATCCCACTGGTCGTAATTGCCCGACGGCAGCAGCAGTGCGCCCTCAGGCGTGTTGTTCAGCGCGACGAGCACCGCGCGCATCCGCGGATAGTCCAGGTAGTCGGCGGCGGTCAGCGGATGCGGATGTCCGGTGGCCTGGGCGTAGAACCGGCGTTCGTCGACGATGCCGGAGTAGGTGACGCGGGTGGCGTCGTAACCCATCCCTGGCGAATTCGCCGCCCACAGTGACCATCCCACCAGCGCCAGCCACAGCGCGCTGGTGGCGCCGGCGAGCAGATAGCCGGTTTCGCGGGTGAACCTCGTCCCGTCGGGAAACACCACCGGAATCACCGCAATCGGCGCCAGCAGGCAGAACACCGGTGTGAGCAGCACCCTGCCGTGCATGAAATCGCCGCCTTGACGAATCCAGTAGAGCGCCTGCAGCAGCCCGCTCACCAGAATGAAAACCACCACCGCGGGCGGACTTTGCATGGTGCGCGCCAGCCAGCCGTAGCCCTGCGGCGCGGTGCGGCGGATCCACCACGGCCGGGTGCGGGTCAGCAGCAGCACCGCGCCGAGCGCGGCCAACAACACGGCCGGCACCCACAGCAGATACGGCGCGTTGAAGTTGGCCAGATAGACGAAGCCCTGCGTCCATTTGGATCCCGACGCATCCTTCGCCAGCGCGGTATTGGGAAACAGCAAGCCGTAGTAACCCATTCGGAAGATCTGGTAGCCGACTGGAAGCAGTCCGCCCGCGACGATGATCAGCACCCGCCGCCGCCAGCCTCGGGCCGCGATCAGCATCATGATCAGCGCCAGCCCGCCGATCAATGCCAGCTCGGGGCGCACCAGCACGCTCAGTCCGGCCACGAATGCCAGTGCGGCGTCGAAGAACCGGCCGACGACGTTGGTGGGGGCCGCTTCGGCAACGGCCGGCCGGCCGGCGGATGGCGCACCGCGTCGGGCCAGCGCGAGTCCCGCCGCCTGTGCGGGTTGCCGCGGATATGCACGCAACGCCTGCGACCAGCAGACCATCATCCACCACAACAGGCCCAAATACGCGAGCACCAAACCGTTTTCGAGCCCCGAGGTGACGAAGTCGCGGGCTGGCGGGATCGCGATGTAGACCAGCGCTCCCGCAGGCAACAGCAGCGCCCGCCGGCCCTGCAGGCTGGGCGCATATAACCGGCCGGCGCCCAACATGACAAACACCATCCCGAGCAGGCTGAGCCCGAGGGCAAGCACCAGCGCCACATACTCCAGGCGCACCGGGCCGCCGACGAGTCCGCCGAGGTAGATCAGATAGGTCCACAGCGTGGACGTGTTGGCCTCGACCCGTTCACCGGCGTTGAAGACCGGGCCGTTGCCCGCCAACAGATTTCGGACGGTGCGCAGCACGATCAGTCCGTCGTCGGCGATCCACCGCCGCTGCCACGCCCCCCAACCGAACAGCAGCGTGACCACCAGCACGCTCACCCAGAGGCTGACCCGCACGGTGACGTCGTAGGGGAACGCGGGCCATCGGGCCAGCCGGGCTCCCATGTCGCCGGCCCAGCGGCTCCAGGCTCCCATGTCGCCGGCCCCGCGGCTCCAGGCTCCCAGGTTGCCGGCCGACGGCCTCACCGCGTCAGCCGAAAACGACGGCCGCACCAACGGTTCCGATCCATGCCACCGCCAGCAACTGCAGCACGCGGTCGCGCAGCGCGATCTCTTCGGGCTCCCCGGCCATACCGCCGTCGACATCCACCGCGTAGCGCAGGATCGCGATTACAAACGGAATCATCGACACCACGAACCAAGAGGTGCCGCCGAAATCATCACGTTCGAAGGCCCATAGCCCGTAGCACAACACTAACGCCGTCGCCGACATCGTCCACACGAAGCGCAGATAGGAGCTGGTGTAGCTCTCCAGCGATTTGCGGATCTTCGCGCCCGTCCTTTCGGCGAGCTGCAGCTCGGCATAGCGTTTTCCGGCCGCCATGAACAGCGAACCGAACGCCATCATCAGCAGGAACCATTGCGACAGTGGTACATTCGCGGCGACACCGCCGGCGATGGCGCGGATCAAGAAGCCGGACGAGACGATGCAGATGTCGATCACCGGTTGGTGCTTGAGTCCGAAGCAGTAGGCGAGCTGGATGGCGAGGTAGATGGCCATCACCAGGGCGAGGTTCGGGGTCACCAGCCACGAGATGGCAAGCGAGGCGACCGCCAGACCGATCGCAAGCGTGTACGCCAGCCACTCGGGCACTACGCCCGCCGCGATCGGCCGGAACCGCTTCGTCGGATGGGCCCGGTCGGCTTCGACGTCACGCGCGTCATTGATCAGATACACCGCCGACGCGCCGAGGCTGAACACGATGAACGCGAGAAGGACGTTGACCAGAACTTGGCGGTAGTCGTAGGCATACCTGTCGTCACCGAGGGCGGCCACCGGCGCGGCGAAAACCAGCACGTTCTTGACCCACTGCCTGGGGCGTAGCGCTTTGACGATCCCCGAGGCCAGGTTCTTGGGCGGTCCTGCGACCGGGGCCGCTTCCTCACTCATGTGGGTTGTACTCATCCTTGTTCCGCTCCGTTGCGCTGCACTCGATGCCCATCAGTGTGCCTCGGCCCGATCGGCGATGGTGCCCACCGCTTTGGCGACGACGGCCCCGACCGCGACGCCCGTCAACACGTCGCTGGGGTAATGCACGCCAAGTACCAACCGCGACAATGCCATCGGTGGCACGAGGAAGACCGGCAGGGGCACGCCCGTGGTGCGGGCCAGCAACATCGACGCGGCGGTGGTCGACGTTGCGTGCGCCGACGGGAACGACAGCCGGCTGGGTGTGCCGACGTTGATGCGCACGGCCGGGTGATGTGGACGTTCCCGTCGCACCACACGTTTGATCAACACGGCGGCGGCGTGCGCCACGAGGGCCCCGACCCCCGCGGCCAACCAGGCCCGGCGGCGGCGCGGCTGCAGCAGCGCGCCGACGGTGGCGACGACGACCCAGCCGATGCTGTGCTCACCGAAATGCGACAGGGCGCGCGCACCGGTGAGGACACCGGGCTTACCGGCCAGGGCCGACTGCACGGCCACCAACGCGGCTTCCTCACCGCGCGGGCTCTCAGGCATTGGCCGACTCGAGAAGCACCGTCTCCCACTTCTGCTTGCTGGAGAGCACCGGCAGAGCTTCGCGGTAGACCTTGCGCATCCGGTTGAACTTGCGGGCCAACCGCAGCTGCTGGCGCAACGAGGCGCGCAGCAGCGCAAACATTCTCGCCCGATCCCGCTTGCGGTAGACCACGCCGCGACCGTCAGCAGTCGTCACAGTGACCCCGTCGACCTTGCACAGCAAGAACCAGCGGGCGTCCTGGGTCGCGACATTGAGCTGGGGACGTTCGTGGTGTGCGGGCTTGTGCGCACGCAGCTGATGGAGCACACCGCGACTGAGGCGGAATCCGATGGCGGGCAACGAAACCGGCGGCTTGTGGATCCTGGTCCGCTCCGAAGGCGCCGGCAACGCGGTGGCACCGGGCAGCACCACGGCGTCCGGGTACTCCTCGCGCATCTTGCGCACCTCGGGCAGTGCCGACTCCAGGATGGAGAAGATGTGCTCCGGCCCGGCGAGGAAGTCGGCCATAGCCTTGTTCTGGATGGCGACAGTCGAATACTCAAGGCAGAGAAGGTGTTTGATTGTCGCCTTGAAGTGGCTGGCGATCAGCCCGCGGATACTGCCGTCCCAGTGCATGGCCGCCACCACGAGCCGGTTGCGCAAATGGAAGTACGCCTGCCAGTCGATGGCATCATCCTTGTCGCTCCACGCCATGTGCCAGATCGCCGCGCCGGGCAGTGTGACGGTGCCGTAGCCGTGTTCGGCGGCGCGCAAACCGTAATCGGCGTCGTCCCACTTGATGAACAGCGGCAGCGGCTGACCCAGTTCCTCGGCCACCTGCCGCGGGATCATGCACATCCACCAGCCGTTGTAGTCGGCGTCGATGCGACGGTGCAGTAACTTGCTGCGATCTGACTCGTCGTTCAACGGGTACTTCGCGAAGTCGTGGTCGTACTCGGTGTACGGCGCCGCCGTCCACATGAAGTTCTCCCGGTCGACGACCTCGCCCATGATGTGCAGGTGTGACGGCTCCTGCATGTTGAGCATCTGGCCGCCGACCAGCGTCGGTGATTTGGCGAACCGGTTCATCGCCAGCGCCCGCAGGATCGAGTCGGGCTCGATGCGAATGTCGTCGTCCATGAACAGGATCTGTTCACAGTCGGTGTTTTTCAGCGCCTCGTACATCACCCGGCTGTAGCCGCCGGAGCCACCGAGGTTGGGCTGATTGTGTATCGACAACCGGTTGCCCAGCGCGGCGGCGGCGTCGGCGAAGCCCGGGTGGTCGACCACCTTGTTGGCGCCCTGATCGGACACGATCACCGCGCCGATCACCTGGTCTACCAACGGATCCGAGGTCAGCGCGGCCAGGGCGTTGACGCAGTCCGCCGGGCGGTTGAAGGTCGGGATGCCCACCGCGATATTGGCCCGTCCCGGCGCCGGATGCGGCGCGTACCAGCCGGCGCTGTGCAGGGTGACCGCCGAGTCGGTGGTGATGTCGAACCAGATCCACCCGCCGTCCTCGAACGGTGACAGGTCGATCTCGAACTCGGTGACCGCGTGCTCCCCGCCGACCGGAGCGCCGCCCACGGTGATGCGGGCGCCGGTTGCCTTGGTGCGATAGACGTCGATTCGAGCGCTTCCGGTGAGCTCGACGCGCAACACCACCGAGTCCAGCGTCGACCAGCGCCGCCAGTAGCTGGCCGGGAACGCGTTGAAGTAGGTCGCAAACGACACCTCGGACTCGGCGCCGATCTCCAGCTCGGTGCGGCTGGGGGCGTGCGCACGCCGCGCGTTGGTGGTCGATTCCTCGATATAGAGCTTGCGGACGTCCAACGGCTCGCCGGGGCGCGGCAGGATGACCCTGGCCAGCAGACTGACCGCCCTGGATTCCCCGGCGTCCAGAGCGCCGGACGGGATGTCACTCATGCTGTACTGCTTTCGTTTTCGT
Source organism: Mycobacterium hubeiense (assembly GCF_002838065.1). Taxonomy (GTDB): domain Bacteria; phylum Actinomycetota; class Actinomycetes; order Mycobacteriales; family Mycobacteriaceae; genus Mycobacterium; species Mycobacterium hubeiense. Next base: position 20,629 of record NZ_PIZU01000039.1, read on the forward strand.
GGAGCGGCGCACCATCGCGCAGGTGCGGCGCAAGGACGTTCTCGTACATGTTCAGTGCGCTGGCGATCGCCATGTGCATATCCAGGTACTGATAAGTGCCCAGCCGTCCGCCGAACAACACCTTGGCGGAAGCGGTTTCGGCTTTGGCCCGAGACCGGTAGGCGGCCAGCAGCTTGCGGTCGGCCTCGGTGTTGATCGGGTAGTAGGGCTCGTCATCGTCATCGGCGAAGCGCGAGTACTCCCGCATGATCACTGTCTTGTCCGTCGGGTAGTAGTCCCGCTCGGGATGGAAATGGCGGAATTCGTGGATGCGGGTGTACGGCACGTCGAGGTCGTTGTAGTTCATCACGGCGGTGCCCTGGAAATCTCCGGTGTCAACCACTTCGACTTCGAAATCCAGTGTGCGCCAACCGAGCCTGCCCTCGGCGTAGTCGAAGTAGCGGTCCAGCGGCCCGGTGTAAACCACTGGGGCGTCAGGGTTCGCAGCGCGAAGTTCGTTGCGCACCTCGAACCAGTCGGTGTTCAACCGCACCTCGATGCGGTCATCGGCGGCCATGTTCTCGAGCCAGGCGGTGTACCCGTCGACCGGTAGGCCCTCGTAGGTGTCGTTGAAGTACCGGTTGTCGAAGGTGTAGCGCACTGGCAGGCGATTGATGACGGCCGCAGGAAGCTCGACCGGATCGGTCTGCCACTGCTTGGCGGTGTAGCCCTTGACGAACGCCTCATAGAGCGGGCGCCCGATCAGCGAGATGGCCTTCTCCTCGAGGTTCTGCGCCTCTTCGGTCTTGATCTCGGCAGACTGCTCCTTGATCAGCTGGCGCGCCTCGTCAGGAGTGAAGTACTTGCCGAAGAATTGCGACACGAGGCCGAGGCCCATCGGGAATTGGTAGGCCTGCCCGTTGTGCATGGCATATACCCGGTGCTGATAGTTGGTGAACTCGGTGAACTGCCGCACGTAGTCCCACACCCGCTTGTTGGAGGTGTGGAACAGGTGCGCACCGTACTTGTGCACCTCGATACCGGTCTGCGGCTCCGGCTCGGAGTAGGCGTTGCCGCCGATGTGCGGGCGTCGTTCGATGACGAGAACGCGCTTGTCGAGCTGCGTCGCCACGCGCTCGGCGATCGTCAGGCCGAAAAATCCGGAACCGACGACGAAGAGGTCGAAATGACCGGTGCGCTGGCGCGCAGCGACCCCGGGAGATAAGGACGTCATCGGCAGTCAGGGTATCCGACCGAGCGCCCTCGACCCGAATCCGCTAACGCCTACAGGTCGCGATTAGCTCACAATTCCATATCGTCACTTCTACCTCACTAGTCACACCAGTAACGTCGTTGGCGTCGGCATTGAAGCCGCTGACACCGATATCGACCTACCACACGTAGTCCATATATTGAGGAGACTTCCGTGCCGAACCGACGTCGACGCAAGCTCTCGACAACCATGAGCGCGGTCGCCGCCCTGGCCGTCGCAAGTCCAGTTGCCGTGGTGGCCGTCTCCGGGCTGTCCACCGCGACCGCGCCTCAACAGCGCGAATTCGTCCAAGCCGCGATGGTCACCGACCTGCCTGGTGAGCTGCTGTCCGCACTGTCGCAGGGCCTGTCCCAGTTCGGCATTAACCTGCCGCCGATGCCGACCGGCCTGCTGGGCGGAACGGGTACCGGCCTCACCTCACCCGGGCTGACCTCACCTGGCTTGACTTCACCTGGCCTGACCTCGCCGGGGCTGACCTCACCAGGCTTGACCTCGCCCGGCCTGACCACGCCGGGACTGACGTCGCCTGATTTGACCACGCCCGGTCTCACCACGCCTGGTCTCACGTCGCCCAGTCTCACAGCACCCGGCCTGACCGACCCGGCCGCGGCCACACCGGGGTTGACCACACCCGGTGCCGTCGATGCGCCGGCGGCGGCCACCACCCCGAGCCTGACCGATCCCGGCTTGACCAACCCGGCGCTGACCAACCCGGCGCTGACCAGCCCGGCCGGCGAAGCCCCCGGTCTGACCACGCCGCCCATTGGCGCCGACCCCGCGCTGGCCACCACGCCGATCTCGACCGGCGCGCTGCCGGCGCCCGGCGAGGTGCCGATCTCGGCGCCGCTCGGGGCGGATCCGGCATTGGGTACCTACCCGATCCTGGGCGATCCGGCACTCGCGGCACCGCCGGTGAGCACCGGCGGCGGCGGGCTGATCGGCGAGCTGTCCAATGCCGCCAACCAGCTCGGCGCCGGCCAGGCGATCGACCTGCTCAAGGGCATGGTGATGCCGGCCATCACGTCGGCGATCAAGTCCGGCACCACCCCGCCGGCACCGCCCGCACCGGCGGCGCCGCCGGCACCCGCTCCGGCCCCCGCGCCGTAGTCCTGTCACCGAACGGCACCGCAGAGGTCAACCCTGGCAGCCTCTGCGGTGCCGTTGCAGGTTGGGACGGTCATTTAGTGCATCAATCTGCCGTGTCGAAACACTGGTAACAACTGGCACATACGTAACATCAGCCCGTGCTGTGCCGACGTCCCGCGCCGTCGATCCTCTACACCGCGATCGCGGCCACAATCGTGATCCTGCCGTGGGCGGTCAACGGTCTGCCGGGCGAAGGTGACAAGCCCGCACCGGAGATGCCGCGGCTCGCACAGCAGCCGCTGGTCGGACTCGGCGGCGGCGAAACCATCCGGGAAATCCATCAGGACACGCCGTTCTCCATGGTGGCGCTGACGGCACCCGACCTCACCGGCACATCGGCTCGTATTCGCGCCAAGAAGGCCGACGGCACGTGGGGGCCCTGGTACGAAGCCGAGACCCTCGAAGGGGTCGGTCCTGAGGCGACCGAAGCGGGCGGACCGCGTGGCACCGAGCCGGTGTTCGTCGGCCGGACCACCACGGTGCAGATCGCCGTCACCCGTCCCGCCGGCGCGCCCACGACGGAGGCGCCCCCGCAGTCGGATGAACCCAACCTGGGTTATGTGCCGGCCACGGTCGAGCAGCCGTTCGGGCAGAACCTCAACGCCGTGCTGATCAGCCCGCCGCAGGCGCCGATCGACACCACACCCATGCCGAACGCCGTCAACGCCCCCGGCGTGCCGCCCAACATCATCAGCCGCGCGCAATGGGGCGCCGACGAATCGCTGCGATGCGGAAATCCGCACTACGACAACGGAATCCGAGCCGGAGTGGTACACCATACGGCCGGTAGCAACGACTACGCGCCGGAGGATTCGGCGGGCATCGTGCGGTCGATATACGCCTACCACACCCAAACGTTGGGCTGGTGCGACCTTGCGTACAACGCACTGGTTGACAAGTACGGCCAGGTTTTCGAGGGCCGGGGTGGCGGAATGGACAAGCCGGTCAAGGGTTCTCACACGGGCGGGTTCAACACCAACACCTGGGGCGTGGCGATGCTCGGTAACTTCGACGTGGTGCCGCCGACGCCCATTCAGCTGCGCACCACCGGTCGGCTGCTGGGCTGGCGGCTGGGCTTGGACCGGGTCGATCCCCGCGGCACCGTCGTATTGACTTCTGCGGGTGGCTCATTCGCCAAGTTCCCGCGCGGTGCGACGCCGACATTCCCGTCGATCTTCACCCACCGCGACGCTGGCATCACCGACTGCCCCGGCAACGCCGCCTACGCGGCCATGGACCAGATCCGCGACATCGCCGCCCGCTTCAACAAGCCGCCCGGACCGGAGGAGCTGGCCGAATCATTGCGTGGCGGCGCGATTTTCGCGCGCTGGGAGTCCATGGGCGGCATGAAGAGCCCGCTCGGCGCACCCACCTCGCCCGAGGCGGCGGGCGCAGGATCGACGCGCTACGTCACCTTTGAACACGGCGCGGTCTACTGGTCACCGGACAGCGGGGCCGAGCCCGTAACGGGCGCGATCTATCAGGCGTGGGGTTCGCTGGGCTTCGAACGCGGGGCTCTCGGACTACCGACCAGCGCGGAAATCCATGAGCCACTGTGGATCAAGCAGAACTTCCAGCACGGCACGCTGAACTTCGACCGGGAAAAGGGTACGGTGACCCGCGTCATCGACGGTGTGCCGGTGGAGCTGCCGCCCCCGCCGGACGATGCGGTGCCGGTGCAGCTCGAGCGGTTCACCCCCGTGACGCCGTAGCGGCGAGAGTCAGAGCCACCAGCGCTCGAGGACGCGCGCCAGGCCATCGTCGTTGTTGTCGGCGGTGACCTCATCGGCGGCCGCCATGGCTTCGGGATGAGCATTGCCCATCGCGACCCCGTGTCCGGACCACAGCAGCATCGGGATGTCGTTGGGCATATCGCCGAACGCAACGATGTCGTCGGCGGTCAGGCCCAACGGGCGAGCCAGCTCCTCCACCCCGGTGGCCTTGCTGATGCCCGACGGCACGACCTCGATCAGCCCGTTGTTGGTGGAGTAGGTGATATCGCCTTGCAGACCAACATGTTTGGCCAACACCGCCGCCATGTCGGCGCTGGCCGCGCCGGCCTTGCGGATGAGCAGCTTCACCGCGGGCGCGCTGAGCAGGTCTTCGACGGACACCTCGGTGTTGTCGGGGTTGAGCCACGCGTGCTCGTAGCCCGGCGAGCTGACGAACTGCGGCGTCGCGGCGTCATGGGCCGAGCTGCCCACCCGTTCCACGGCCAATCCGGCGCCGGGGATGACGCGGGTGGCGATCTCGGCGAGCTCGCCCAGAACATCGACGGATAGCGTGCGGGCCGACACGATCCGGTCGGTGGCCGGGTCATAGATCACTGCGCCGTTGGCGCACACCGACATCGGCGCCAAACCGAGTTCGTCGACGACCGGTTTGATCCATCGCGGCGGCCGACCGGTGGCGAGGACGAACTGCGCGCCGGAGTCGACGGCGGCATGCACGGCGGCGCGGGTGCGCGTGCTGATCTTCTCGTCGTCGTCGAGCAGGGTGCCGTCTACATCACTGGCAATCATCGCGGGCAATGTCATCGCGGCTGCCCTGTGCCGCCGGTGTGGGGAGCCCTCATCGCCGGCTCTTCGCTTCGCGCTCCGCGCGCTTGCGCGCCCGCTCCGCCAGCTCGATCTCCTCCAACACCTTGGCCTCGTCCATGGTCGGCGCGCTGCCGCCCAGCCGGCGCGGCACCCAGTACGCGCCTGGTGGGTGCGGGTACTCCTCCTGCACCTTGTGCAGCAGCTCGGTCATCGCCGCGCGCATCGCCGCATTGGTCTCTTCGATGGACCCGCCGCCATCCATGGGCGCGCCCACTGCGACCGTCATCGGAATCTTGTTGCGGCCCAAGTTTCTTGGATGGTCCTTGGTCCATAGGCGTTGGGCACCCCAGACGATCAGCGGGATGATCGGCACCGCCGCTTCGGCCGCCATCCGAGCCGCGCCGGTCTTGAATTCCTTCAGCTCGAAGCTGCGGCTGATCGTCGCCTCGGGGTACACGCCGACGAGTTCGCCCGCCCGCAGCCGCTCGACCGCGACCGCGTACGCACCGGCGCCGGCGCGCCGATCCACCGGAATGGTCCCGGTGTGCTTGATGAGAAACCTGACGACCTTGACGTCCTGCATCTCGGTTTTGATCATGAACCGCATCCGCCGGCCCCGATAGTGCGCGGCCAACGCGGCGGGCAGCCAGTCCACGTAGCTGGTGTGGTTGATCGCGATCACCGCGCCCCCGGTCGTCGGGATGTTCTCCAGGCCGTGGAAGGTGATCTTGTTGCCGGTGGCCCTGAGCACCACCTTGGCCGTGGTCTCCAGCGTGCGGAAAACCGGTTCCATCTCGGCTACCCCGGCGCGCCCGTCGGTTCGGGCCCGGCCGCGCGGCGCGCCGCCTTCTCCGCTGCCTCCTCGGCATCCATCCGGTTGGCTTCGGCCAGCGACGGCGCCCCGCCACCGAGTCGGTGCGGCACCCAGAACTCGCCGGGCGGATGCGGTCCGTAGCTGTCCTGCACCCGCTCGAGCAGATGCTGCATGCGGGAATGCAGCAGCGCGGTCAGCTCATTGGCCGGCAGCGTGGGTTCGATCGGCTCGCCGACAGCCACCGCGATCGGCACCTTGGGTCGATACAGATTCTTGGGGTGGCCCTTGGTCCAGATCCGCTGGGCACCCCACACGATGTGGGGCACGATCGGCACATCGGCCGCGATCGCCATGCGGGCGGCGCCGGACTTGAACTCCTTGATCTCGAAGCTGCGGCTGATCGTCGCCTCGGGATAGACGCCCACCAGTTCGCCCGCCTTGAGCGCTTCACAGGCCTGCTCGAACGAGGCGGCGCCGTTGTCCCGGTCCACCTCGATGTGTCGCAGGCTGCGCATGATGGGCCCGGTGATCTTGTGGTCGAACACTTCCTTCTTGGCCATGAACCGCACCTTGCGGCCCAAGCCCTGCTTGTAGGCGGGCAAGCCGGCGAACGTGAAGTCGAAGTAGCTGGTGTGGTTGATGGCCACCACCGCGCCGCCGGTCTTGGGCAGGTTCTCGACGCCGGTAACCGTGAACGTCAGACCCTGCAGCCGCCATGCCAGGCGCGCACACTGGATGACTGTCCCATATACCGGTTCCACAATCAGTCAGCCTAGTGCCCCCGTATAAATCCCCTGGACGAACCGGCGCAGCGCCGGTATGACAGGAGCCGATGACCATCCCCGTCGGCGAGGTGCCCGTCCCGGCCGTCGTGACCCGACTCGCAGCCGGCCGCGTCGTATCGGCGGTGTGGAACAACGAGATCGGCGGCCTGACGTTCCAGATCGGTCACGGCGACGGACGCGAGTTCGTCAAGGTATCGCCGCCGCATCCGTCGGTCGATCTGCACCGCGAGGCCGTCAAACTCGGGTGGGCCGCGCAGTACCTGACGGTGCCCGTTGTGCTCGACGTCGGCCGCGACGGGCCGGTGCAGTGGCTGCATACCGCGGGCATCAACGGCCGCTCGGCGGCCGATCCGCACTGGATCGCCCGGCCGAGGGCCGCGGTGCGGGCCATCGCGACCGGCCTGCGGGCGATGCATGACCGGATGCCCGCCGACCGGTGCCCCTTTTCGTGGTCGGTGCCCCACCGACTGACCGCACTTTCCGAGCCCGCCCGCCGCCGCCTGCCCGCTGCACCGCCAATCGACCGACTGGTGGTGTGCCATGGCGACGCCTGCGCACCGAACACCTTGATCGACGACGACGGAAGCTGGTGCGGGCACGTCGACGTCGGCGATCTCGGTATCGCCGATCGTTGGGCCGACTTGGCCGTCGCCACCCTGTCCCTGCGGTGGAACTACGAGGGCGACTGGGAAGCCGAGTTCTTCGACGCCTACGGGATCGCACCCGATCAGGCGCGCATCGACTATTACCGAGCGCTGTGGGATGCCGAGGACTGACCGCGTTGCCCGACACCTGACCTGCGGGCTTCGGCGCGTCACGGATCTCCGGTTACGCTTGCCCACAACCACGAGACACCAGAAGAGGACTGTTAGTGCAGGTCACCAGCGTTGGGCACGCCGGTTTCCGGATCGACACCAGGGCCGGAAGCATCTTGTGCGACCCCTGGGTCAATCCGGCGTATTTCGCGTCCTGGTTCCCCTTTCCAGACAACAGCCAGTTGGACTGGGACGCCCTCGGCGACGTCGACTACCTCTACGTGTCCCACCTGCACAAGGACCACTTCGACCCGAAGAATCTGCGCGAGCACGTCAACAAAGAAGCGGTGGTGTTGCTGCCCGATTACCCCGTGCCCGATCTGCAGCGCGAACTCGAGAAGCTAGGTTTTCACCGCTTCTTCGAGACGACGGATTCGGTGAAGCACACCGTCAGCGGCCCCAAGGGCGACCTGGACGTGATGATCATCGCGTTGCGGGCTCCGGCCGACGGTCCGATCGGCGACTCCGGCCTGGTGGTCGACGACGGAGAAACCGTGTGTTTCAACATGAATGACGCGCGGCCGGTGGACCTGGACGTGCTGCACGCCGACTTCGGCCACGTCGACGTGCACATGCTGCAATACTCGGGCGCGATCTGGTACCCGATGGTCTACGACATGCCGGCCCGCGCCAAAGAGGCCTTCGGCACCCAGAAACGGCAGCGTCAGATGGACCGCTGCCGCCAATACATCGCACAGGTCGGTGCCACCTGGGTGATCCCGTCCGCGGGACCACCGTGCTTCTTGGATCCCGAGCTGCGCGACCTCAACGACGACCACGGCGACCCGGCCAACATCTTCCCCGACCAGGTCGTGTTCCTCGACCAGATGCGCACACACGGCCACGAGGGCGGACTGTTGATGATCCCTGGGTCCGTAGCGGATTTCACAGGCACGCAACTCAATTCGCTGACGCACCCGGTCGACGATCCCGAGACGATCTTCACCACCGGCAAGGCCGACTACATCGAAGAGTACGCGCAGCGGATGGCACCGGTGCTGGCCGCGGAGAAGGCCTCCTGGGCGCCGGCCGGCGGGGACTCGCTGCTGGAGCCGCTCCGGGCAGCGTTCGAGCCGATCATGAGCCAAAGTGACCAGATCTGTGACGGCATCGGCTACCCGGTCGAATTGCGGCTGGGTGCCGAGACCGTCGTGCTGGACTTTCCGAAACGCGTGGTGCGCGAACCGATTCCGGACGAGAAGTTCCGCTACGGCTTCGAAATCGCTCCCGAGTTGGTGCGGACGGTGCTGCGTGACAACGAACCGGACTGGGTGAACACCATCTTCCTGTCCACCCGGTTCAAGGCCTGGCGGGTCGGCGGCTACAACGAGTACCTCTACACGTTCTTCAAGTGCTTGACCGACGAACGCATCGCCTATGCCGATGGCTGGTTCGCCGAAGCCCACGACGACACCGCGTCGATCACGTTGGACGGCTGGGAGATTCAGCGGCGCTGCCCGCATCTCAAAGCCGACCTGTCGAAGTTCGGCGTGGTGGACGGAACGACGTTGACGTGCAATCTGCATGGCTGGCAATGGAATCTGGAGACAGGTCGATGCCTGACAACCAAGGGACACGAGCTGCGCTGTGGGCGGGCATGAACCCGCCACGCCAGTATTACGACGATGGTCTGATCCAGCTGGACCGCGAAGCGATCACGTTGCGCCGCTATCACTTTCCATCTGGGACGTCGAAAGTGATCCCGCTGCGCGACATCCGCGGATACACCGCCAAACCGCTGGGCACCTGGCTGCACCGGTTCCGCATCTGGGGTAGCTCTGATCTGCGGCGGTGGCTGCCGCTGGATGTGCGCCGGCCGTTGAAGTCGACGTTGATCACCCTCGACGTGCCGGGGACGTTTCCCAGCCCGGCGTTCACACCGTCCGATCCCGACGACTTCGTCGCCAAGCTCGACGAGTTGCTCGGCACGTGACGCATCGGCACGTGGCGCGTTGACTCTGCGATGAGGAGCTAGCGCGACGAAACCAGCTGCCGCAGTTCGGAAGCGGCGCCTGTCTCGGTGTCGTAGACGCGGACGATGGCCTCGTCGCCGGGCCGCAGATAGGTCGATTCACCCAGTGGCGTGTACCTGGTGGCCCCGATACCGATCAACACATTTTGCGGGTGCCCACTGGCCACCATCAACGCGCCGACGTCCTCCAACGGGGTGTCCGCCGAACCCTTCTGGTTGGCCAGCCGCTCCACGATCCAGTCCAGCAATACTTCCCCGTAGTAGGAGTAGCCGACCAGTGGGCTGTCGATGCCGTACGCGTGTTCCTCACCGCTGCTGTCACGCAGGTAGCACACCAGCCGCAGCGTCGCCGTCGGCCCGTCCGGTGTCAGATCACTGATGTCGAAGAACTGCGGCGCAACACCTTTGGATGAGGCGCCCCAGTTCTTCTTGTAGCTGATCTTCGGGGCGCCCGGTCGGCGGATCGAGCAGTCGTTGAAGGCGCCCAGAGCGAACGGCTCCAGCCGCACCACGGTGTCGCCCTCCCACACCACTCGGCACGCGACGCCGACCTCCGGTTCGATCTGCAGGTTCAGCGGTCCGTCACCCTCAACGGTTCCGGGCAGCACGATGGAGTCGTTGGACAACGGGAACTCGCCGAGGAAGTCGTCGCGACCCGGCGCGTACCACGGGAAGATGCCCTTCGGGGCATACCCCTCCGTCACGACTTTGACGAAATCGCCTGCCTCCCCGGCCTGTTCGAGGTGACCGGCGAAGTTGCCCGCCACCCCGAAGCCGAACCAGTTCCGCAGTTCGGCGAGATCGATGTCGATCACGGCTCGAGCACCTCCTTGCCGACGAACGGCACAAGGGCGGCGGGCACCCGCACGCTCCCGTCCGGTTGCTGATGGTTCTCCAGGATGGCCACCAGCCAGCGCGTGGTGGCCAGCGTCCCGTTGAGTGTCGCGGCGATCTGCGGCTTGCCGTTCTCGTCGCGATAGCGGGTGGCCAACCGGCGCGCCTGAAACGTCGTGCAGTTCGATGTCGAGGTCAATTCGCGGTAGGTCTGCTGCGTCGGGATCCAGGCCTCGCAGTCGTACTTGCGCGCGGCCGACGATCCGAGATCGCCTGCGGCAACGTCGATCACCCGATACGGCACCTCGATCATCGCCAGCATCTGCCGCTGCCAGCCGAGCAGCCGGTCGTGTTCGGCCTCGGCCTCGTCGGGCTTGCAATACACAAAGCCCTCGACCTTGTCGAACTGGTGGACCCGGATGATGCCGCGGGTGTCCTTGCCGTGGCTGCCGGCTTCCCGGCGAAAGCACGACGACCAACCCGCATAGCGCAGCGGCCCGCCGGACAGGTCGAGGATCTCGTTGGCGTGATAGCCCGCCAGCGGCACCTCGGACGTGCCGACGAGATACATGTCGTCGGCCTCCAGCCGGTACACCTCTTCGGCATGCGCGCCGAGAAAGCCGGTGCCCGACATGACTTCCGGGCGCACCAGCACCGGCGGGATGATGAGGGTGAAGCCGTTCTCGGTGGCCAGCCGCGCTGCGAGCTGCATCAGCCCTAGCTGCAGCATGGCACCGGCGCCGGTGAGGAAATAGAACCGCGAACCCGAGACCTTGGCCCCGCGTTCCATGTCGATCAGGCCCAGTGACTCGCCCAATTCCAGGTGGTCCTTTGGGTTTTCGATCGCGGCGGGCTCACCGACGCTGTCGAGCACCACATAGTCGTCCTCACCACCGGCCGGTACACCGTCGATGATCACGTTGCCGATCGCCATATGCGCTGCGGTGAAGGCCTTTTCGGCTTCGGCCTGCGCAGCTTCGGCGGCCTTCACCCGCTCGGCGAGCTCCTTGGCGCGTTCGAGTAACGCCGGCCGCTCCTCGGGCGAGGCCGCGCCCACCTTCTTGCTGGCGGCCTTCTGCTCGGCTCGCAGATTGTCGGCGGCCGCCACCGCCGCACGCCGCGCGGCGTCGGCCTCTACCAGCGCGTCAACAAGCGCCGGGTCCTCACCGCGGGCCCGTTGCGACGCGCGCACCACCTCGGGGTTCTCGCGCAGCAGCTTGAGGTCGATCACGGCCGCAACACTACTTCGCCGACTCTCGTCCGCGATTTCTGCATCATGGCTGTGAATGGACGGCGATACGCCACCCCGCCGGCGCCCGATACGGGACCCCACAACGTAACAAGTGCATCACTTGTCACAGCGTCGGACACGCCTGTCACAATGGAGCAGATGTCGGACGTTTCCGAGGACCAAACGGCCTACGAGAAGGACTACGAGGAGCTGCCCTACGGGGCGGCCGACGAGTCGTCCGCGCCGACCTCCGAGACGACGGAGACGACGGAGGCGACGGAGGCGACGGACACGACGGCAACCCCCAAGACGGCCAAAATCCGAAACGCCCTGACGATGCCGTGGTGGAACAGCCTGCAGGCCACCTCGACGCGCCGGGCGCTGCTGTTGACCGCCCTCGGCGGCCTGCTCATCGCCGGCCTGATCACCGCGCTGCCCCGCAGTGAGGGGGCCAACGGCCTGACCGCCAGCTCGATCTCCCTCGGTCCGCGCGGCAACGACACCTTCGACCACGCCAAGAGCGGCGACTGCCTGAACTGGCCGGACCGCACCCCCGACGCCGCCGAGATCGTCGACTGCAACGAGGAGCACCGCTTCGAGGTCGCCTCGTCTGTCGATATGCGGACGTTCCCAGGCAGCGAGTACGGGCCCAATGCGGCGCCGCCGTCGGCCGCCCGCATCCAGCAGATCAGCCAAGAGCAGTGCACCGCGGCGGTGCGGCGTTATCTCGGCGCCAAGTACGACCCGAACAGTCGGTTCACCGTCAGCATGCTGTGGTCCGGCGACAAGGCCTGGCGTCAGTCGGGTGAGCGGCGGATGCTGTGCGGGCTGCAGCTGCCCGGGCCGAACAACCAGCAGCTGGCGTTCAAGGGCAAGGTCGCCGACATCGATCAGTCCAAGGTCTGGCCGGCCGGCACCTGCCTGGGCATCGACCCGACCACCAATCAGCCCACCGACATCCCGGTCGACTGCGCCGCCCCGCACGCCATGGAGGTCACCGGCTCGGTCAACCTGGCCGAGAAGTTCCCCGGCGGCCTGCCGCCGGAGCCCGAGCAGGACGCCTACATCAAGGAAACCTGCACCAGGCTGACGGACGAGTATCTCGCTCCGGTGGAGTTGCGCAACACCACGCTGACGCTGATCTACAGCACGGTCTCGCTGCCCAGTTGGGCGGCGGGCAGCCATCAGGTCTCCTGCAGCATCGGGGCCACGCTGGGCAACGGCGGCTGGTCCACGTTGCTCAACAGCGCCAAGGGACCGCTGATGATCAACGGTCAACCGCCGGTCCCGCCGCCGGACATCCCCGAGGAACGGCTCAACCTGCCACCCATCCCGCTGCCGGTCGACACGTCCTCGGGCTCGGCCAGCCAGTCCGGGTCGAGCCAGTCCGGCTCCAGCCAGTCCGGGTCGAGCCAGTCGGGATCAAGCAGCCAGTACGACGACAGCGACAGCGACGACAACCAGCAGACCCAGCACATGCCGGGCCAGGCCACCGCACCGGCCACCACCGCACCGCCGCAGGGCAACACCATCCTCAACGCCCCACCGCCACCGGCCGAGCCCGCACCGCCGCCCGCCCCGGGGGCACCGCCACCGCCTCCTGCAGAGGCGCCTCCGCCTCCACCGCCGGCGCCCGCGGCGCCACCACCGCCGCCCGCCGCTCCGCCACCACCTCCGGAAGCGGCACCCGCGCCACCGCCGCCACCGCCGCCGGGGCCGTAACCGCGTGCCCGTGCGGATGAGTCCGCACCGGTTCGACGAGTTGGTGTCGGATGCCCTCGATCAGATTCCGCAGGAACTGGCGGCGGCGATCGACAACGTCGTCGTCCTGGTGGAGGACCGCAACCCCGACGAACCGGACCTGCTCGGCCTGTATCAGGGCATCGCGCTGACCGAGCGCGACTCCTCGTACGCGGGTTCGTTGCCCGACACCATCACCATCTACCGCGATGCGCTGCTGGACGTCTGCGACAGCGAGGACGATGTCGTCGACGAGGTGGCGATCACCGTCATCCACGAAATCGCCCATCACTTCGGGATCGACGACGACCGGCTGCACGAACTGGGGTGGGGATGAGCGCTCGCAACGCCGCGCGGCATCCACGCTTTGTCCTTGGCCGGTGCTATGAACGGGCCATGAGCATCCAATGCCGGGAGTGTCGTGCCGGCCTGGAGCACTGCCACGGCACCGTCATCCACCACACCCGCTTTCGGTCGGAATGCACCGAAGACAGCTGCGTGACCCCCGAAGTGGTGCACGCGTTCCGCATCGACTGCGACGCCATCGGCTGCACCTGCGCGGCCGCCGAAACACTGACCGCGTCAGCCCATAGGGTCGGCTGACTGCAACGCGTCCTCGACGGGGTGCACGTCGGGTTCGGGATAGAACGGCGGCGTCAGCGCGCCCCATTGCACGCAGCTCCAGCGACCGTCGGTGATCGGCGCCAGCACCACCGATTCGGTGTTGGCCAGATGATGGTCCAGCGCGAAACTCGAGTCGACACCGGCCAGCACCGCCGCGGCCAGGCGGATCGCGGCGCCGTGGCTGACCACGACGATGTCGCCGTGGAACTCGTGGTCGTCGAGGTAGCGCAGGCGCAGCTGCGTCAGCACCGGCAGATAGCGGTCGAGCACCTGCTCGCCGGTCTCCCCGCCGGGCATCGCCAAGCCGAGCTCGCCTTCATGCCAGCGTTGATAAGTGGCTTCGAACTGCTCGATCGCCGCGTCGTCGTTGCGGTTCTCCAGCTCGCCCACCTGCACCTCGTGGATGCCTTCGAAATGATGGGTGTCCAGGCGCAGTTCGCCGGCGATCTCGGCGGCCGTCTGTTCGGCGCGCCGCGCGACCGAGTGCACGACCATCGCTGCGGGACGCGACAGGCCGCGGGCGAACGAGCGGGCCTGATCGCGACCCAGATCCGTCAACTCCGCGCCCGGCGGCCGGGTGTCGAGCCGCCGCTCCACGTTGCCGTAGGACTGCCCGTGCCGGACGAGCACCAGCCGCCCGGTCACCGCCTTCCCTCCCGCAACTGCGCCAGCCAGCGTGACGCCTCGTCCAATCGGGGCGGTGCCGCGCCCGCCGCCGCTCCTGTCGGCCATGAACCCAGATATCGCACATCTGCACAACGACGGTGCAGCGCTTTGAGTGCCGCGGCGACCGCATCGTCGTCGATATGCCCGACGCAGTCGAGGAAAAAGATGTAGGTGCCCAACTCGGTTCGGGTGGGCCGGGATTCGATGCGGGTCAGGTCGATGTCGCGGATCGAGAGCTCGGTCAGTGCCGACACCAGCGCGCCGGGCACGTTGGCGAGCCGCAACACCACCGACGTCCGGTCGGCCCCGGTGCGTGCGGGCGGCGGGGCGGGCCGCCCGGCCAGCACGAAGCGAGTCCGCGCGTTGGGTTCATCGACGACGCCGGACGCCAGCGCCGTCAGCCCGCACCGCTGCGCCGCCAGCGCGGTGCTCACGCCGGCGTCGGCCCGGCCCTCGGCCACCTCGTGTGCCGCCGCCGCGTTCGAGTTGGCCGGTACCAGCTGCGCATCGGGCAAATTCGTTGCCAACCACTGCCGCACCTGAGCGGCGGCCACGGGAAACGCCGCGACGGTGCGGACGTCGGCGGCGCTGCGGCCGGGCGCCACCGCGATGGTGAACGCCACGTCCAGCGTCAACTCGGCGAAAATCTGCAGCGGGGTTGCGGTGGCCAAGCTGTCCAGCGTCGGCAGCACCGAACCCTCGATCGAGTTCTCGATCGGCACACAGGCAAAGTCGGCGTCGTCTGAGCGGACGGCGGCCAGAGCGGCCGCGGTGCTGTCCGTTGGCACCGGAACCACCGGGTTCGACGATCCCGCCGCGGGCACCATGCCGTCGGCCGACATCTGCAATAACGCCGCTTCGCTGAAGGTTCCCTCGGGTCCGAGGAAGGCGATACGCGGCACGTTTCAACCCTATCCGGTCATTTGACGCCTCCCCGGCTGCCGAGACGGTAAGCCTTGCGCGGATCTCGTCGCCATAGTTAAGTAAGGCTTACCTCACCTAGTGAAAGGCGGCGTGATGGCAGTTGCAGCACCGACGACAGCCGAGCGGATTCGCAGCGCGTGCGCCCGCGGGGGCGGCGCGATGCTCGCCGTGGACGGCGTCGAACCCGTCCCGACCCCGGTGCACCACCTGTTCGACGACGGGTCGTTGGCCCTCACCGTGCCGGTCGACGGTGAACTCGTCGGAATGGTGCTGGCAGCCGGGCCTGCCGGGGTGCAGGCGGTGTTGGAGATGACGGATTACGCCCCACTGCCGCTGCGCGAACCCGTGCGCTCGCTGGTGTGGATCCGCGGTCGGCTGCACGACGTGCCGACCGCCGAGGTGCCGGCGCTGCTGGATCTGATCGCCACCGAGCATCCCAATCCCGCTCTGTTGCAAGTCAATTCGGCGTCTGAAGACGAGGACCCCCGCTACGCGCTGCTGCGGCTTGAGATCGAGTCCGTCGTCGTCGCCGATTCCACCGGGGCGGAGTCCGTCGGTGTCGGCACACTGCTCGGCGCGCAACCCGACCCGTTCTGCACCATGGAGTCGTGCTGGCTGCAGCACATGGAGGCCGCCCACCGCGACGTGGTCGACCGGCTGGCCACCCGGCTACCGATGGCCTTGCGCCGCGGCCGGATCCGGCCGCTGGGCCTGGACCGCTACGGCGTGCAGCTGCGGGTGGAGAACGAGGACGGCGACCACGACGTGCGGCTGCCGTTCCCCAAACCCGTCGACGACATCACCGGCCTCAGCCAGGCCATTCGTGTGCTGATGGGCTGCCCGTTCCTCAACGGATTGCGCGCGCGCCGGATCTGATCGCCCGCTACCGTAGCTCGGGTGGGTGCGCCCGACGAGCTGACCGATCCGCAGCGGCGCACGCTGAAGATCGAGATCGCCGTCGTGCTGGCGGTGACATTCGCCCTCAGCGCCTACACGGCCCTGCTCAACCTGATCGAAGCGGTGCTGCTCGGCCTGTCCGGCCAGACGGTGGCGCTCAATCCGCGCCGCTCGCCGTTCGACCTGATCGACCTCGGGCTGAACCTGGCATCGCTGGCGCAGCTGATCGCCTGGGGTGCGCTGGGCCTGTACCTGTTGTGGCGCAGCGGAATCGGGCCGTCACAGATCGGGCTGGGCCGACTGCGCTGGCGCTCCGACGTACTGGGCGGCATCGGCCTGGCGGCACTGATCGGCCTGCCCGGCATCGGGCTGTACGTCGCCGCGCGGGCCCTCGGCCTGAGCGCGGCCGTGGTGCCCGCCGAGCTCAACGACACCTGGTGGCGGATCCCGGTGCTGATCGGCATGGCGTTCGCCAACGGTTGGGCCGAAGAAGTCATCGTGGTCGGGTTCCTGCTGACCCGGCTGCGCCAGCTGCACGTGCACCCCGTCGTCGCGCTGGTGGCGTCAAGCGCGCTGCGCGGCGTCTATCACCTGTATCAAGGCTGGAGCGCCGGGTTGGGCAACTTTGCGATGGGCCTGGTGTTCGGCTACGTCTGGCAGCGCACCGGCCGGCTGTGGCCGCTGGTGATCGCGCACGGCGTCATCGACACGGTGGCGTTCGCCGGTTATTCGCTGGCGGCCGGACACCTGGGCTGGTTGCAGTAGTTATCCAGCCGCAGCACGTACATTTTTGAGGTGAACAGCAATCGCCCGCCGGACCCGAGGCTGCGTCGGCCTGCTGTTCACCCACCGCCACGGCGCGAGCCATCGCAGGTGATCCGCCGCGACCCCGGCTACCGACCCGCCTGGCCGCCCAACCCGCCGACACCGCCGCCACTGCCACCCCCGCCTCGTCGCCAGGCGCCCCCGCCGCCTCCCCGCCAGGCGCGCCCGCCACAGCAGCGCCCACCCGTCGCGGTGCGCAAACCCAAGCGGAAACGCCGCTGGGGCGCCATGGTGGCGGCGTTGCTGCTGGTGTTCGTCGCCGGCGTCGTCGCCGCAGGCGTCTGGGCCGATTCGCAGTTGAACCGCATTCCGGCGCTGGCCGACTACGCCGAACGGCCCGCCGCGGGCAAGGGCACCACCTGGCTGCTGGTCGGTTCGGACAGCCGCCAGCACCTGACGCCGGAGCAGCAGGCCGAGCTGGCCACCGGCGGCGACATCGGCAACGGCCGCACCGACACCATCCTGCTGGTGCACGTCCCGGCGATCGGGTCGGGCACGCCGACGACGATGGTCTCCATCCCGCGCGACTCCTACGTCTCGATCCCCGGCTACGGCGAAGACAAGATCAACGCGGCGTTCGTGTTCGGCGGCGCGCCGCTGCTGGCCCAGACGGTCGAGCAGGCCACCGGCTTGCGGCTGGACCACTACGCCGAGATCGGGTTCGACGGTTTCGCCTCCCTCGTCGACGCCGTCGGCGGGGTGACGATGTGCCCACCGGAGCCGATCAGCGATCCGCTCGCCGGCATCGATCTGCCCGCCGGCTGCCAGAAGCTCGACGGCCGCAACGCGCTCGGCTACGTCCGCACCCGGGCCACGCCCCGCGCCGACCTGGACCGGATGTTCAACCAGAAGCAGTTCATGTCCGCGCTGATGCACCGCGCGGCCAGCCCGGCGGTGCTGCTCAACCCGCTGCGCTGGTATCCGATGGCGGACTCGGCCACCGACGCGATCACCGTCGACACGGGCGCGCACATCTGGGATCTGGCGCGGCTGGCATGGTCGCTGCGCGGCGACGTCACCACCGTCACCGTGCCGATCGGCGAGTTCACCGGCAGCGACTACTCCGGAGCCGTCGTGATCTGGGACAGCGACGCGGCCACCCACCTGTTCGAGGCGCTGGCATCCGATGCCCCGGTGCCGCAGGCCGTCATCGACGCGCAGCCGTAACGGTCAGACCAAGCAGTAACGCACCAGCATGTCGACCAGGGCCGAGGTGAATTGTGCTTGTGGCATAGGCGGTTTCGCGGCCAGCACGTACTGGAACGACACTCGTAACGCGGTTTCGACAATCAGCCACGACGCGGTTTCCACGTCGACGTCGTCGCGCAGTTGATCGCGGTGGGCCCGTAGATACTCGTCGGCGACCCCGACCAGCGTGTCGATCAGCTCGCGCATCTTGTCGAATCCGTCCAGCCGCGGCATTTCCTCCATCACCACCCGCAGCAGCGCCCGATTGGCCTGTTCGACGTCGAGCATTGTGCTGACCGCGAATTCGAGGGCCTGCCGCGGCGCCAGATCGGAGGCATCGGCGAACCGGCCCAGCACGTCGGCCGCCACGGCGTCGGCGAGGCGGCGCAGCACCGCCAGCACGACGGCATCCTTGTCCGGAAAGTATTGGTACAACGAGCCTTTGCTGATGCCGGCCTGCGCGGCGATGCGGTTGGTCGACGCCGCGGCGTAGCCGTCGGCGATGAGGATGTCCTCGCAGGCGTCGACGATGCGCGCCACCATCTCCCGCGAGCGGGCCTGCTGCGGTGGCCGTCGGTGCACACCCCGATTCTGCCGGACACCCTTGAATGCGACCTATAGGTCGTATACGGTCGAAGTGTGCTGGTCGACAGATATGTGAAAGCGGCAGCCACCCGCGTGGCCGAGGCGGTGTTCCGGGCGGATCTACACGACGTGGACTACGACCAACCCGTTGGCGACCCCGGATGGTTCGGCCCGGACTCGGCCATCTGGTACGTCCACAACCACCTGTCGGCGGCGCTCGGCGGTTGGGCGGGCCTGTACATGGAGCCGCTGCATCCGGCGTTCGCCGCCGCGGCCGTGGAACATTCGGTCATCTACCGCGGGGAGCCGAGCTGGGATGTGCTCAGCGCGCGGCTGGGCCGCTCGGCGGCGTTCGTGTCGGCGTGCACGTTCGGCTCGACGGTATCGGCCGAGCGAGCGTGCAGGATCGTCTCGGCGATGCACAAGACGGTCGTTGGCACCCTGCCCGACGGCCGTCCCTACGCGGCCAACGATCCAGACGCGTTGCGATTCGCCTACGCCACCTTGGCTTTCGGGTTCTTCGCCGCCCATCAGAAGTACCACCCGAAGCCCCTTCGCGGTCGACGCGCCGACGAGTACTTTCGCCAATGGGCCCGCATCGCAGGCGAACTCGGCGCCACCGAGCTTCCGGAAACCCTTGCCGACGTGGAGAAGTACTTCGCCGAGGTAGCGCCTCGGCTATCGGTATCTGCGCAGACGCTGGCCAGCATCGCAATATTCGAGGGGTTACCGATGCCGCTTATCGCACGGCCTGTCTGGAACATTTTGGAATGGGCGGCACGAGACCTCCTGCCGCCGTGGGCCCGCGAACTCTACCGCTATCCCGACACCTTGCCTGTCGCCGATTGGCTGCGGCACCGATTCGTCAAGGCGGCGATCGGCGTTGCCAACGACCTCATCGGCGGAAACGGCGCGGCCAACCAGGCTCTCGACCGCATCAACCGGGGCAGTCTCGTCAAGACCGCCTAGCGCTCATGGACGATGATGCGCGCGCCGCGTGACGGCGCCAGCACGGCGCGTCGGGCGATCATGTCGATATTCGACCGGGGCTGCTCAACATTCAGGACCCTTTGGACGACGAGGCGCGATCAAGCCGCCTCATCGTTGCTCCGAAGATGGAACAAGAGATCGCAACCTGACGACTCGCGCATGGCTGTTTAGGTTCGTTGTGTCGTCGGTTGGTTGCAGACTCGTGACGTGACCGCTGGCAAGTTCGTTGAGGTGTCGCTGACCGAAGCCCGTCGCGCGCTCGACAAGCCTGTGTTCGCGCTCCCGCGCGGCCACATACTCGGCGACGGTGTGATGCGAACACCCCGCCAGCTCCGCAGCATCACGAAACGAACCGGTCAAGTCATAGGCTTCCAGAATTTCCATGATCTCCTCGGCAGACTTCACTCATCCCCTCCTCGGGAACTGAACAACGGTTGGCGCCGTTCAGCGCACCCGAGGAGGGGCCCCGCACCCCGTAGGCGCGCGGGACGAACAACAAGTNCGCGAGCTCCCGCATACCGTCAAGCGTATTGGCGCGCAGCGGTCAGCCCAGTCACGAAATGTTGCCGTTGAGTGTATGACGGCGGTGTTCTGGTCAATCTCATCCGCCGCCGCGATGACAGCACGGGTACCTGGCGCGATAGCGGCAGGTAAGCATGTTGGCGTTGCGCACCGTCACCCACCCTGCACCTGGCCGTTGCAGCCCTCTTGTCGACACACTGTGATGGGGCCGTCGGGGTGTCTGACCGCGAATTGACTTCCGTGAACCAGTTGTACACCTTGAGATCTCTCAGCAAAGAGCCACCAAATGAAACTCCGTAATCGGCAGGGGCGGCCTGTATCTGAACCTTCACCGGGCGGGGGAAGTATCCGTCACGCAGGGATTCTTTCCGCGATAGAGGTCCGTGTGCCGCGGAAGAAGGGGACGGCGGTTAGGCGACTTTATTGGCGATCCTGCCCACGGAGGACAGGGGGCTCATGGGTCGGCAGTGCCGTCGTCCGGGTCGTCCCGACGCATCCTCGCGTCCCACTCCACCATCGCCGCTTTCACGGCATCCAACAGCTCCCGCGACTCCGGAGTATCCCTACGCATAAGGTCACCAACCGACCGCTCCTGCGCGTAGGGCAGCAGTTGCTTCATCGCGGACAGGGCGGCACCGACTTCGGGGTCGATGGCATTCTCGTGCACCACGGTGGCCATCAGTAGGCCCTGCAACACCCCGGCTTCGCGGTACACGCGAAACATGTTGGAGCGGCGGGTGATCTCGGCAGAGCGTGCCATCCGCTCGGTGGCGGGATCGGGTGCGGTGAGGTCAGTCATGTCTGTGACGGTAACGCGAGGGTGTGACGTCCGACGTGCGTACATCGACCAAGGGACTGAAAGCTGAGTGAGCTCATCGAGCATCTCGGGCTTTGATGCGACGGCGGGTCTGCCGGTCACGGTTAAGCGGCGTCGATAGGCTTTGGGAAGCTATCTCACACTAGGCAGGAAGTCAGAGGCATGTGACGTGACCGACTCAGCTCCGACCGTAACCGTTGCTGGATCGGTGCCCGAGGGGAAAGTGGCGGACTTCCTCACAGGGAAGCTCGTCAACGACACCCCTGAGGAATACGTACGTCAGAACATCGAGAAGGCGCTCGTTCGCCAATACAAGTTCGCCCCGAAAGATTGCCAGCCTGAGTTTCCGATCAAAGTCGGCTCCAGCCGCAAGCGGGTGGACATCGTCGTGTTCGGCGCCGGGCAGCCGCACACGCAGCCCAACTGCCACGTATTGATCGAAACCAAGCGCGCCGATGTGAAGCCGACTCACCGCACAGAGGGTGTCGGTCAGTTGCAGTCCTACATGGCGGCATGCCTCAACGCCAAATACGGCATCTGGACCAACGGCGACGAGAAGTTCTGCTACGCGAAGCGGTCGAATGGCAAGGGCGGCTGGGAGTTCGAGGAAATCATCGATATCCCCGGGTATGGCCAGTCCGAGGACGATGTTCAGCGACCAAAACGCAAGGATTTGAAGGTCGCGACCGCCGACAACCTACTGTTCGCGTTCCGGCGGTGCCACAATTTCATCGCTGCACACGAGGGGAAACAAAAGACCGAGGCATTCTGGGAGCTGCTCAAGCTGATCTTCACGAAGATCGAGGACGAACGCTCCCCGAGTCTGAACTTCTACGTCACGCCGGCCGAGCGCGCCAGTAGCACCGCCGCGTCGGCAGCCAAGAAGCGAATCCAGAGCTTGTTCGAGGCGAAGGTGGTCAAGAAGTACCCAACTATCTTCGAGGAGCGTGACCGGGTGTTGACCGGCACTCAGGATGAGCATGATGGCGGC
>NZ_PIZU01000004.1 GCF_002838065.1 Mycobacterium hubeiense
AATCGGCGCGAAACCATTTCGATACAGCCCGCTCACCGCAACCCAGCGCGCCGAAATCGCTGTCTAGAAGAAGCCCTGGGCCTTGTTCGAGTAGGACACCAGCAGGTTCTTGGTCTGCTGGTAGTGGTCCAGCATCATCTTGTGGTTCTCCCGGCCGATGCCGGACTGCTTGTATCCGCCGAACGCCGCATGTGCTGGATAGGCGTGGTAGCAGTTCGTCCACACTCGGCCAGCCTTGATGTCCCGCCCGGCTCGGTACGCGGTATTGCCGTCGCGACTCCACACACCGGCGCCAAGCCCGTACAGCGTGTCATTGGCGATCGCGATGGCGTCGTCGTAGTCCTTGAAGGACGTGACAGCCACGACCGGGCCGAAGATCTCTTCCTGGAAGATGCGCATCTTGTTGTTGCCCTCGAACACCGTCGGCGACACGTAGAACCCGCCGTTCAGCTCACCGCCCAGTTCGGCGCGCTCGCCGCCCGTAATGACCTTGGCCCCTTCGGATTTGCCGATCTCGATATAGGACAGGATCTTCTCGAGCTGATCGTTGGAGGCCTGCGCGCCGATCATCGTCTCGGTGTCCAGCGGATCACCCTGGCGCACCGCCTTGGTGCGGATCGCGGCCAGTTCCAGGAACTCGTCGTAGATGTCGGCCTGAATCAGGCTGCGCGACGGGCACGTACACACCTCGCCCTGATTGAGGGCGAACATGGTGAACCCCTCCAGAGCCTTGTCCTGGAAGTCGTCGGCGGCAGCCAGCACATCGGCGAAGAAGATGTTGGGGCTCTTGCCGCCGAGCTCCAGCGTGACCGGGATGAGATTCTGGCTGGCGTACTGCATGATCAGCCGGCCGGTCGACGTCTCACCGGTGAACGCGATCTTGGCGATGCGTTTCGATGATGCCAGCGGTTTACCCGCCTCGACGCCGAAGCCGTTGACCACATTGACCACGCCGGGCGGCAGCAGATCACCGATCAGCGAGAATAGATACAGGATCGAGACCGGCGTCTGCTCGGCCGGTTTGAGCACCACGGCATTGCCGGCGGCCAACGCCGGTGCCAACTTCCACGTCGCCATCAGGATCGGGAAATTCCAGGGAATGATCTGGCCGACGACGCCGAGCGGTTCCTGGAAGTGGTAGGCGACAGTGTCGCCGTCGATCTGCGACAGCGAGCCCTCCTGGGCCCGGATCGCGCCGGCGAAGTAACGGAAATGGTCTATCGCCAACGGGATATCGGCGTTCAGTGTTTCGCGCACCGGCTTGCCGTTGTCCCAGGACTCGGCGACCGCGATCGACTCGAGGTTCTCCTCCATGCGGTCGGCGATCTTGTTCAGGATCAGCGCGCGTTCGGCGGCCGTGGTCTTGCCCCATGCAGGTGCCGCCGCGTGCGCGGCGTCGAGAGCCTTCTCGATGTCGGCCTCGGTCGACCGGGCCACCTCGCAGAACGGCTGGCCCGTCACCGGGCTCGCGTTCTCGAAGTATTTGCCGTCGACGGGCGGCACCCATTCGCCGCCGATGAAGTTGTCGTAGCGGGGCTCGAACGACATCACCGAGCCTTCGGCCCCGGGTCGTGCGTAGACGGTCATGGCGCTTACTCCTGCCTTGAGACGACGTAGATGTGTCGGTCGTCACTCAAGGTAGGTAGACGGGGGTTGCAACACGGTTGCACGCTGCCCAGCGCTTAGGCCAGGTCGAAATCCAGCCCTGCCAGATGCCCGTGCGCCTGCGCCCGGGTCGCCGAACCGGCCGGTGCCTGCTCATGAAGCAACCGCCAGCCGTGCCGGTCGTCGCGCCCCTCGGGCAGATCGAGCCAACGACGAAGCAACGCAAGGTTTCCCGACGCCAAGACGGCGTTGCGCAAGGTGGCGCTCAGCTCGGTCCGCAGCCGCGCGATCGCCGGCGACACCGATTGCGGCAGCAGGGCGCCGGTGTAGCGGGTGAGAGCGGCGTCGACGTCACCCTTCTCCAGGGCATCGAACACCTCGTCGACATCGCTGTCGATCGGTGACAGCAGGCGATACGGCCGCGAGGCGACGAACTCGGCGCCGATGACACGGCGCAACCGCGACATCTCGGCGCGGATCGTCACCACGTCGAGGTCCTTGTCGTCGAGCAGCATGGCGAGGTGATCGGCGCTGAGGCCTTCGGGATGGCGGCTCAGCAGCACCAGGATGTCGGCGTGCCGGCCGGTCAGCGTGCTGGTGTGCAGCCGGCCTTGATCGTCGGTGGCGTGCCAGCGCGGGCGGTCGGCGCCCAGCACCGTCAGTCGGCCGGCAGCCTTGCGGTCGACGGCGGGTTGAGTCAGCCGAAGTAGCGCCAGGTGGTTCTCGACGGCCACGGCGGTGGCCCGCACCAGCGCAAGCGTCTGTGAGGAGGCGACCTGCGTACCGCCGGTCAGGTCGATCGCGCCGAGGAGCACGCCGGTGTCGGGGTCGTGGACCGGCACCGCGGTGCATGTCCAGGACTGGACGATGCGGGAGAAGTGCTCGCTGCCGCGGATCTGCAATTCGGTGTCCAACGCCAGCGCGGTGCCGGGTGCGTTGGTTCCGGCGCTGCGCTCACTCCAGTCGGCGCCGGGGACGAAGTTCATCGCCTCGGCCCGACGGCAGGCCGCGCGGTCGCCTTCGACCCACAGCAGGGTGCCGTCGGCCGCGGTTACCGCGACGACGACGCCGGAATCGGTGGCGTCGTCGACGAGCAGGCGGCGGATGACGGGCAGCGCCGACGCCAGCGGGTGGGTCTGGCGCAGTTGCTCGAGGCGGGGTGAGAAAGCGGCCTGCGCTCGATCCGGGTCGACGCCGATGGCCAGACTGCGCCGCCAGCTGTCGGCGATGATCGGCCGTAGCGGCGTCGACGTCAGGTCGAGTTGGCCGGCGACGAACAGTTCGTGGACTTTACGCAGCGTCGACGACGGCGGCCCGGCTGCGACCCGGCCGCCCGAGGTCTTTGACTCAGGCATCGGCGATCACGCTCCCCGCGCTGTGCGCGTGGCCGCCACGATAGCCCAGTACTGTGCCGTCCCGTTGGCTCTCCTCCAGACGGGACGGCACAGAGTCTTGGGTGGTTACGCGCCCCAGGCGTTGGCGGCGCTGCGGTCGGTGGCCGCGACGTCGTCGGCGCCGTCACGAACCGCGTTGCCCAGGCTGAACAGGATCTCGTTGAGTGACGCCGCCGCCTGTTCCCACCGGGCCTGCTCGATGCGGTACGCCTCGGCGGCCTCGCGCGTCCAGATCTCCTGCAGCGGAGCGATCTGGGCCCGCAGGTCGTCCAGGGCAGCGTTGAGCCGGGCGTGGGTGGCGTGGATTTCTTGGCGCACCGTGTACTCGATCTCGTCGAAGTTGTATGACAACACGTTCTCCATGACGCCCCCTACAGGTTTCCGCCGATGGCACCGATCTGGTGCGAGTGGGTTTCCGCGGCCTCGCGCAGCGTCTGTTCATTGAGGCGGATGGTTTCCGCGATGCGCTGCAGCGCAGCGTGCAGTTTCAGCGACTCGGCGTTCCAGCGGTCGACCACACCCTTGAACCGGGTGGCGGCGACGCCTCCCCACACCGATGGCGGCACACCGCTCATCCGGCCGATGAAGGACTGCAGCATCGCGCGGATCTCGTCGTTGCGGGCATCGATCTTGCCTGCGACCGCGGTCATCAGTTCGAAATCGGTGTTGAGCGATCCACCTGCGGGTGACGTCATCGGGATCCTTCCGGTTTGGGTGTGATCTATGAAGATTCGACGCAGGCGAGACCGTTTCGGTTCCACGCATTTCTAGAACACTGCGTGCGCGGACCGAACGGCCTGCTCGCAGGCGTGCCTGACCGTCTGCTCGCTGCCCGGCGCGGCTTGGCAGCCGATGCCGATGCGGATGGCGTCGTGGATCAGCGCCCACTCGATGGTGTGTCCGTCGCGAACCTCCCGGTAGGTGGCGACGGGTCTGCCCGCACGGCGGTCGTTTGGGTTGAAGTCGACGAACACACCAGCGGGCTGCTCACTGAACGCCTTGTGCAGCATGTCCTGCGCAGGTATGGCGGATTGGGTGATGTGCAGGGCAGTGTGGGCGTCCACGGGTGAAACAACCTGCACCCGTGCCGATCCCGGGCCCGACGTGATTCGCTGTACGGTCCATGCCGCCGGCACCATCACCCCGACCCGCCCTTCCACCAACAACGTCATCGGCACATCGGCCTGCTCGGGAACTCGACTGCCCGCCACGAATGCACCGCCGGCTCCCGCGGCGGCGGCCAATGTTCCTGCGAGCACGGCCATCGCGCGCCGTGTGCGCTGACGCACGGGTTTCTCGTCGTGCCATTCGATTGTCGGACGACGCTTCTCGGGCACTACTCGCAACGGCCAGCCAGAATCGGCAACGCAGACCGCAATGCCGTCCGCACGCAGCCGCTCGATGATGACGGTGCACTCCACGCCCACGGGTGCATCCACGAGCACCGATGCCGCGGTGTTGATTCCCGCGGTCACCGCCTCGGCGACATCGCCAATTCGCGGGATGACCGCGTCGATGACTCCATCCCGTGCGACGACGACGAGGTCGGGCGCCATCTCCACGATCGTCGGCGTAGGCGATTGCATTCCCAGAGCTTGGATCCGCGTCAGCACAGTCACATCGGGTGGCGCGGCATCACGGACCCGGTCGACTCGTGACTCGGTCCACCATGTCGGGACGACGAGTACAGCCGCCGTTCGCAAGACCTCACACCAGAGTTCGGCGACCGCGACCGGCTGATCGTCCACCAATGCGATCTCGTCATCGATGCATTCGAGTGCCGTCGCAGCCAGTTCCGCAGGGACATCCCCGATTCCGCGCACCAAGACCGGACCGGCCTCGACGACGGTGCCGCTCACGGTGGATCACTCCAGGCAACCTGGACGAGCTGCTCCGGTTGCGCCCGCGCGATGAGCGTGCCACGGCCCGGCGGCAGTATCGATGGGCGGACCGACCCCAGCAGGACACCTTCCTCCGGGCTGGTGCTCATCAGCAGACCCATGCACCCGAGATCGCGCATGCGCGCCAGGATCGGATCGAACATCGCGCGCGCGGCGCCGCCGGACCGACGCGCCACCACGAGATGCAGGCCGACGTCCTTGGCGTGCGGCAGGTAGTCGAGCAGCGGTGTCAGCGGGTTACCGGTGACACCGGCGACCAAGTCGTAATCATCGACGAGCACGTAGATTTCGGGTCCCGACCACCAACTTCTGGTCCGCAGCTGCTGCTGGGTGACGTCTTCGCCCGGCAGCCGGCTCCGCAGTCGGTCGAGCAATCGAGGCAATTGAGATTCCAGTGCAATGGCCGATATCGCGTAGCCGATGACGTGCTCGGTTTCGACGACGCCGAGAAGAGTCCGTCGGTAATCGACAATCAGCAGCTGGGCGGCGGCGGGGTCGTTGGTCCGCACAAGCTCGCGGCACAGCGTGCGCAGCACCGTCGTCTTGCCGCACTGACCCTCGCCCAACACGATCATGCTGTGCTGCTCGGCGAAATCCACAGCGATGGGCCGCAACTCGCGTTCGCCGATGCCGAGGGTCAGCTGGGTTGGAGATCCGGCCGCGGTGGCGATCGCCTGGATGTGCACCTGCGTCGGCAGCAACTCGACCCGCGGCGCGCGCCGGCCCTGATAGCGGGTCTGCAATGCATGGCCGCAGGCCGTCAGCGCGTCGGCGAGGCCGACCGTCGTCGAGCGGCCGTCCAATCGGGGCAGGGCGATCGCGAATTCATGCCCGTCGCGGGTGATGCCGCGCCCCGGCGGCGCATCTGCGAGCAGACGGGCGCGCTTGCGATCCATCTCGGATTCCGCCGGATCGCCGAGCCGCAGTTCGATGCGAGTTCCGATCTGGTCCTTCAGCGCCGGACGGATCTCCGCCCACCGCGACGCGGCGATCACGATATGGACGCCGTACGAAAGGCCCTGCGCGGCAAGCGAGGTGATAGCGGTCTCCAGTCCGTCGAACTCCTGGCGCAGCGTCGCCCAGCCGTCGATAACGAGGAACACATCCCCGAACTCATCGTCGGCCGCGCGCCGTCGTCGGTACTCGGCCACAGAGTCGATGCCCTGTTGGCGGAATCGCGCTTCACGGGACCGCACAATCGTTTCCAGCTCGGCCACGGTGCGGCGGACCAGATCCGCGTCGGCCCGTCCGGCCACCGATCCGACGTGGGGCAGCGGCCGCAACGACGACAGCGCCCCACCACCGAAATCCAGGCAGTAGATCTGAACATCGCGGGGGTCATGGGTGGCGGCGAGCGCCGTCACCAGCGTTCGCAGGGCCGTCGACTTGCCCGACCCCGGGCCGCCGACGACCGCGACATTTCCGCCCGGCCCGGCCAGCGCCACGACGAGCGGCTCGCGACGTTGGTCAAACGGGCGGTCGATGATGCCGACCGGGACGCTCAGTGGAGCAACGGTATTGGGCTGGGCGAGCAACGCGTCCACG
Source organism: Mycobacterium hubeiense (assembly GCF_002838065.1). Lineage (GTDB taxonomy): Bacteria > Actinomycetota > Actinomycetes > Mycobacteriales > Mycobacteriaceae > Mycobacterium > Mycobacterium hubeiense. Next base: position 6,446 of record NZ_PIZU01000004.1, read on the forward strand.
GTCGGCGACTCGGCCAGTGGTGGCAGCCACACCTGGTGCGCCGGCGTGCCGTGACCCGACAGCCGGTCCAGTGCCGCATCGAGCACGGTGCGGTCGACGACCGCCTGGCGATCCGCCGGCGGCGGTGACACGTGCCCGACGGCCGCCGCGGTGAACCGTTGCGCAGACGTCGAGTTGACGGTGCTTGGTGTGCTGGCGCGGTGGCCGTACTGTTTGGACACGAACGCGGTTTGGAACCGGATCAACTCACCGGATGCGGTCTTCAGGTAGGCGGCACCGGGTTCGTTCGGCAGGTCGTATGCGCAGGGCACGCCGAGCACCGCCCGCGATTCGGTGGGCGAGAACGTCTTCAAGCAGATCCGGTACGACAGGTGGGTTTCCAGGCCACGCAGCCGACCCTCGTCAAGCCGCTGGCTGGCAAGCAGCAGGTGCATACCGAGTGACCGCCCGACCCGGCCGACGGCGAGGAACAACTCGGCGAAGTCGGGGTGTTGGTGCAGTAGTTCCGAGAACTCGTCGACCACGATCAACAGCGCGGGCAACGCTGCGAGCGCAGCACCTCGGGCCCGGGCAGTTCGGTAATCCGCGATGTGAGCGAGGTTGCCTGCGGCCCTGAGCAATTCCTGACGGCGGTTCATTTCACCGGCGATCGCGTCTTTCATCCTGGCCACCAGGTGGGCTTCGTCGGCCAGGTTGGTGATCACCGCGGACACATGCGCGGCGCGCTCCAGCCCGAGGAAGGTGGCGCCGCCCTTGAAATCCACCAAGACGAGGTTGAGCTCCTCCGGGGAGTGGGTGGCGACGAGTCCCAGCGTCAGTGTGCGCAAGAACTCGGATTTCCCGGATCCCGTTGCCCCGACGCACAATCCGTGTGGGCCTACGCCCTGCTGTGCGGCCTCTTTGAGGTCGAGTTCGACGGGTGTGCCGTCCTCGGCGACACCGATCGGGACCTTCAGCCGCCGTCTTTCATCCCGCAACCGCCACAGTCTGGCGGGCTCGATGCGCCCAAGGTCGCCGATGCCCATCAACTCCGGCCAGTCCGTCGACACCCCTGAACCCACCGAAGTCATCGCGGGCTCGAACCGGGCGAGTCGCCGTGCACACGCCAACGCTTGACCGCGTGTCAGGCCATCCGGCGCCGCGACGTGTTGCGCGCCGGCATCGGTTCGCACCGTCACACCGGATAACGGTGACCCAACCTTGAGCACGGTCACTCCCGGATCAACGTCAGTCACCACGCTGCCGTCGACGACTACGACGGTCCAGACCGAATCGTCCAGCCGTGCTTCTTGCAGGCTCCGGTACGTCAGCCGGACCGGGCCCGCAGCATCGACCGCGTGTGGATGCTGATGGTGCGGCAGCCACTTCAGCCAATCCCATTCGCCGCCTGCCGAAATGCTGACGACTGCAGCGATCTTCAGGTGTTCGGGGCTGTGCAGCATCGCCAGCTGACAGATGATGGCCCGCAGGACGGCCCGCGCCTGCGACGCCTCACCGTCGATCGTCACGACGCCGGCATCACGCAGCATCACCGTGATCGGCAGGCCGGGTACCGCGGATCCGGCATCGAGCAAGCGCTGCAAGGCCGTCGACGTGACGGGATCACACTCGGCGGCCGGTTCTTGGTCCGGTGCCAGCAGCCGCATCGAAAGCGGTTGCGTCCCTGTGCCGATCCTGACGAGGCCGAAATTGGCGTCTGTGGGCACACGCTCCCACATCCGCGGACCGCCCGCGAGCGTCCACAACGCCGCCGGATCCGGGTGACTGAAGTGCAGTGACCGGTGTTGGCACTCCGCGGCGGCGTTGACGGCCGCGGTCAAACCGTCGAGATATACCAGATATTCGCGCCGGGCCTGGTTGATCTCGGCGGTGCGATTGGTCCCCCGCGCGCCGAAGGCCACCGTGCCCAGCGCCGACACCAGCATCATCACGGGAAAGAACAGGAACATCGGGCTGCGCGCCATGGTGGCGCCGGAGCTTAAGTACAGGGCCATCATCCCGGCGGCGGCCACCAACATCGCGATGGGCAACAACCGGGCGAGCGGGTTCGCCGGCGCGGCCCGCGGTAGCTCCGGCGGGGCCGCCACCGCGAGCTCGCCCACGGGCAGGTCCGGCGCGGCAATTCGGGTCTGGCGGATGAAGTCCATCGGTTGTTGGACGTCGGCGGACCGCGCTCGGTTCCATCCACAGGCGCCGAAATTACTGCGTCACCTCTGGGCGGACCTCGATTACGGTGACGCATGGGGGTGATGTGATGGCGGGATCGCTACGACGGGTGTCGATTCACACGTGCTCCGATCCGCCCGTCGCGGTCGACGTTGCGCTGCCCGCGGAACTTCCGGTGGCGCAGCTGATTCCGTCGATCATCGAGGTGGTCGGTGATGATAATGACGACGACGACGACGGCTTGCCGCGGCGTTGGCTTCTGTCCCGTATCGGCGAAGCTGCGCTGGACGAGTCGACGACTCTGGCGCAGAACGGTATTCACGACGGCGACCTGCTGTTGTTGGCGGCCGCCGACACTCCCCCGCCGGTAGCCCTCATCCGCGATCAGTGCCTCACAGTCGCGGCAATGCGGCAGACAACCGGAACACCGACGGCGCTCGGCGCAGCGGTATCGGTGTGGATGGCCGGGCTCGGCGTGCTGGCGCTGGCGTGGCCGGGCGGCGGCGGACAGGCCGTGACTGCTGCGGTAATCGCCGCGGCGGTGGTGGCGGCGGCCGTCGTCGCTCCTCGCCTCCGAGTCGCCGCGCTGCCGTGTGCGGTGCTGCAGAGCGTCGCCGTGGCACTTGCCGCGGTGACAGGCTACGTCGTCGGCCCGCCGGGCCCCGTGGCGGCCAAGGCCTTTCTCGCAGCTGCCGTCGGCGCCGCGACCGCGGTGGTGCTGATCGGCGTCTCGAACTGTGGGACAGTGGTTTTGACGGCTGCTGCGACGCTGGCCACCGCAATGGCCGTGGCCGCGGCTCCTGCTGTGGTGTGGCCACTGTCTGCCTCTGTCGTGGGCGCCGTCCTCGTGACCGTCTCGCTCGGCATTCTCGCCGTCGCGGCCAGGCTCGCGATCCTGGTCGCCGGCCTCATCCCGTCGGCGCCGACGGTAGGCGAGGTCGACGACCGCGCGATGCACGGCCATCAGACACTGACGGGACTGGTCGCGGGTTCCACGGGTGCCGCCGCAGCGGGATCTACGGTGGTGGTGTCGGACTGCCTGCGCGGCGGCCCGTCGTGGGTCCGCGGTCTTGCCTTCGCCGCGGTCGTGGCCGTGGTGTTGCTTCTGCAGTCACGAAGCCACGCCGACGCGCATCGTCGCCTCATCTTGGTCATCGGCGGATTGCTTTCGGCCACAGCGAGTTTCGTTCTTCTGGTCGCGTCGTCGCCGATGTCGGCCGGCTGGGCAGGGATTGCCGCTGTCGGCGCCGGACTGGCCGCCCTGCGCCCGGGGTCCCTACAGTCGGCCAGCCCGGTTGCGCGCCGCGCGGTCGATGCCGTCGAATACCCGGCACTGGCTGCCGTGCTGCCGTTGGCGTGCTGGATCGCCGATGTCTATGGCTTGGTCCGAGGACTGAACGTGACATGACGAACCGGTTGATGCATTGCGCCGCAGTCGCCTTGACGATGCTGCCGATGCTCGCAGCTCCGCCGGCGTCGGCGGTGGTGCCGCCACCGGTCGACGACTTGCTGCTGCCGAAGCCGGGCCCCGCGGCGCCGCCGCAGCCGACGGAGCAATTCGAACCGTGCTTCAGTTCCGCGCCGGGAACCAAAGTTACTGGAGCGGTTGACGAAGAGCTCACGACTGTGTGGCAGTTGACGCGGGGCTCGGGTCAAACCGTCGCGGTGATCGATACCGGTGTGACGCGCCATCGGATGCTGCCCCGCCTCGTCGGCGGCGGAGATTATGTGTCCAGCGGCGACGGTACCGAGGACTGTGACGGCCATGGCACCATCGTCGCCGGCATCGTCGGCGCGGCGTCCACAGAAGGCTCTGACGGGTTCGGCGGCGTCGCCCCGGACGCCACCATCATGAGTATCCGCCAGTCCAGCAACAAATTCCGCGCCGCTAATCCAGCGTCGGTTTCCGGGTTCGGCGACGTGAACACGCTGGCGCAGGCGGTACGCACGGCCGCCGACTCGGGTGCGACGGTGATCAACGTCTCGTCGGTCGCGTGCCTGCGCGTCGCCGATGCGCTGGACGACCGGGCGTTGGGTGCGGCGTTGGCGTACGCGGTGGACGTCAAGAACGTCGTGGTGGTCGCCGCGGCTGGCAATGTCGGCGGCCCGGGACGCTGCCCCGAGCAAAATCCGGCCGCACCGGGCCAACCCAACTGGGACGCCGTGCGGGTGGTGGTGAGTCCCCCGTGGTACGACGATCTGGTCTTGACCGTCGGCTCGGTCGGGCCGGACGGCGAGCCGTCTGGATTCACGTTGGCCGGCCCGTGGGTTGACGTCGCCGCCCGCGGGGAGGGGATCGTGTCGCTCGATCCCGACGGCGAGGGTCTGATCGACCGGCTACCCGAATCCGGCGGCACCACACCGATATCGGGCACCAGCTACGCCGCGCCCGTCGTCGCCGGTGTCGCCGCGCTAGTGCGATCACGCTGGCCTCACCTCACCGCGCGACAGGTGATGGCGCGCATCGAGGACACCGCGCAACGCCCGCCTTCCGGCTGGGATCCTTTTGTCGGACATGGTGTCATCGACGCAGTGGCGGCTGTGAGCGGTGACCCTGGTGCCGGTGGGTCATATGCCCGAGTCACGCCGCGGCCGGTATCGACATCCGTCGCCGCCCCCGACACCCGACCGGTCGGCTTCGTCTTCTCGGCGGCGGCGATCTGCGTCGGCGTCGTGGTCACTGCGACCGCATTGACGGGCCGGCTACGACGGCGGTAGAGCGTCCCGCGCGAGGGATGCGGCGTCCTTGTGCAATTCGGGCCCGCGGGGTAAATGCGCGAGGACCGGCCACGGCGCCGACACCGGGGGATCGGGCAGGCCAACGTTTTTCGCGGCGGCCTCGTCGTAGATGCCGTACACCACACCTGAATCGTCGACGAGGAACCGGGAGCCGGGTGTTCCGCCGACGACTCCGGTCGACCGCACGTAGGCGCTTCGGCCGGCGGCCGCGACCACGGCGTCGATGTTCGGTCCGTCGCCGTCGGCCTGGGCGAGCGTGGTCACGCGCCCACCACGAGGCAGCGAGTCACCCAGGAGGACTTTCGATTCGAAGGCGGCCCAATGGGTGCACACCACCGCGCTTTTGGTGACGTGTGCGCTTGACGGGTAGGTCGAGATCGGCAGGGTGTCGAGTGCCGGCACCGCCGCGACGGCGTCGGCCGCGACGGTGGGAAGCTCGCGGTCGGGTTGGGGTACCGAGAAGCGGATCATGTCGGCGACCACCTCGCCGATCCGCTGCACGCCGTGCGCCAGCACCACGTAGTGCTCCTCGGCGTCAACGCGCGTCATCCGCACCACGGTGCCGACGGTCAGCCCGCCGAGTGCCGCCGGTCCGGGTGACCCCGCCTGCGGTATCTGCGGAACTGCGATCGCCGGCGCCTCGGGAAGCAGGTCGAGCAGGGTACGTGAAACCAGCTGCGGCTCAACACCGTCAAGGCGCAGCGCCCGGACGACGGCAGAGTTGCGCAGGTCGATACGCGCCCGTCGGCCGTCGTAGAGCAGGTAGGTGGTCGCGGGGCCTGCCGCCGCGTCGGTGACGAGGATTGCGTGCCCTGCGTCAAGGCCCGGATGGTCAACCGCGCCGATGACGACGGTGGTGGACCCGTGGTCGTCGCACACTGTCCACGCCGACTCGTCACTGCGCAACGGTTCACCGATGGTCGCCGGGGCGCCTGGGATACCTAGCAGCGGACCGCGTTTGGCCGAGGTTATCGTGTCATCGCTGACGATCTCCGGATTGGCGGGTGCACCGGCGATCAGACGGGCCGACGCCAGATTGAGGACCGGGTGCAGGGTGTCGGTGACGCGCACGTAGAGCGCCCCGGACTCCCTGCCCATGACGATAGCGGCGTCGCCGATGGTGCCGTGCGGCCGGAGCAGCGCCAGCATCCCGCAGGCGGCCACCGCGATCGCGGCCACAACACACCCTGCGACCAGCGAAAGTGATTGCGCGCGCACAGGATCGTCGAGCATGCGGACATCGCCACGCAGCAGTGCATGCTCCATCCGGCGCACCAGGAAGCGATGGCCGCTGACCTGCAGCCGGGTTGTCGGTTTCGGACCCATGTATCCCCCGACACCGAGCGTAGTGGCCGGTGCAGGGGCCTGATGTCACCAGTTTCAGCGCCACCTGGCCCACACGTAGGGCACCAGCGCACGCAGGAAGTCCAGATCCGGGCCCGGTTGGGCGACCGCAAAAGCCTGCTCGAAGTACTCCTCGGCGACCAGCAGGATGCCCTCGGCGTATTCGCGGGTGAACGCGATGCTCCCGTAGTCGTCCATCAGCCGGCGCACCGTCTGCACCTGCTCGGCCGAGCGTTCGGCCCTGGTGCGCCGCAGGTAGTTACGCAGCAGCGCGCGGTCGTCGCCGTCGGCGTTGGCCATCAGGTGGACGAGCGGCAGCGTGCGCTTGCCCTCGTAGAGATCCCCGAGGATCTCCTTGCCGTAGGTACGCTCGTCGCCGACGAGGTTGAGCAGATCATCGCGGATCTGAAACGCCGCACCAAAGTGAAACCCGAAGCGCACCAACGGCGCCAAGTCGGCCTCGCCCCTCGACCCGACCAATGCGCCGACGCGCAACGGGTGGATCGTGGTGTACCAGCACGTCTTGTGCATGATGAGATCGAGGTAGTCATCCGGACCGACGTCTTCGACATCATCCAGTAGCCAACCCACTTCAGTCGCTTGGCCTTCCAGCGTGCGCAAGGCCATCGTGTCGAATTCCTGCCATACCAGCTCGGCGAGGTCGCGATCGAAGCGGCGGGTGGCTCGGCGCAACACCTGCCCGGCGACCACTGCGACGCCATCGCCGGTGTTCACCGCCGCGGCAAGTCCGTGGGTAGCGGCGAGTGTGGGTCTGCCGCGGCGCATCAGACTACCGTCGGCCACATCGTCATGAATGAGAAAGGCGTTGTGCAGCAATTCGATTGCAACTGCGATACCCGACAAGTCGGCGGGGTCTGCGCCGAAAACTGTTCCGGCCGAAAGGCACAGGGCCGGCCGCAGGCCCTTCCCGGGCCGGGACGGATAGTCACGCATCGGCCCGTACAGCCACCGCACCGGCTCACCGTCGGGCAACGCGTCCAGCATCGCGCGCCGCACGTCCTTGGCAACCCTGCGTAACCGATCTTCGACGCCGGCGACGAGCTCGGACCGGTCAGTGATGTCCGTCATTCGAGCCGAACGGTTAGCGCCACCGGAAGCCACAGGTCCGGGTGGCCCGCGGTCAGCAAGATGCCGCGGTACACACCGGGCCGCACGTCGGGTTCGACGTTGATCGAGATGTCGACGCCCCGGCTCGAACGGCCCGGCACCGGGATGTCGGCGGGATCAAAGGCGACGTGCCCGGCGTCCACCACGCCACCGTGCTCGGCGATCAGGTCACTGCACCGCAGCCGGGTCCGGCCCATGTCCGTCGTCCCCGTGTTGTGTAGCCACACCGTTGCCGTCGCAACACCCGGCGCCACCACGTCGAGCATGATCCGACCTCTCGCGTCGGCGGCCGAAACGTCGAAAGCGGCTGGCACTGCTGTCGGAGTCTCAGCAGCCCGCGGAGCAGCGCCGAGTAACAACTGACCGAGCATCACCCACCACGACCGGATCAACGGCTCGATGTCGGTGGCACCGAATAGATCGGCGCGCTCGGCCCGCGATAGCGGTTCCGGCGAGGAAACGCCCTCACTCGCTTGAAGGCCGCTCGACGCGAGCCGGATGAAGCGATCGACCAGCGCGCTGGCGGCCCGGAAGCCTTCTGACTGAATGGCACTGAGAGCGCGCATGTTGGCGGCCGAATCGAACACCGACGCCCACGGCAGATCGTTACCCGGTCCGTCGCCGTTTCCGCTGGCCACGCCCATTTACTCGCCCCCTCAGTTAACCCCCCGCAACGCCCGCATCACGGTATGCTAGCTGCGCGGACGGCGGCAGGAGGGGCGATGGCGGCGTTACGTGATCTTCTCGAGGTGTATGGCGCGCTCGACGAGGCGGCCGCGGCCGATCCGGCAGTCGCCACCGCGCTCGATGATTTCCTGCCTGATGCTTCCGCGAACACTGGCTGGTACCGCGAGATCGAGGAGTTCTTCTTCCGCGAGAACGCAAGAACTTCGCCGAACCTGCAAGCTGCATGCCGTCGGATCGGCGAGCAGGCCCAAGCCGGAGCGCCACTGACCAACCCCCAGAAATCCCGGCTGCTGTACGGGTTGTCCGCGGCGGCGCGCATCAAACAGATCACTGGCACGCAGGCGCTGCCCTCGTTTGATGACGACGATTTCCAGGACGCGCTCGACGGCGTGGTGGCCGCCATCGGACCCGACGACGACCCCGCACACTGGGATTCGAGCCTCGCCAAAGCACAGGGCTGCAAGGCCGATTTTGTCGCCGCCGCGCAGTCCGAGTTCGGCGGATGGAAGCACTTCGAAACCCTTCGAAGTGCCACCGCAGACATTGGCATGGTCGACCCGGTGTTGCAGCGGATTCCGTTGTGCCGAGCCGTGGTTCGGACGATCAACGGGATCCAATCAGTGGTCATCGACACTGCTATGAGTTCCGATGACATCACGCTGACGAACTTGAAAAAGGTTGTCAATCCGTTCAATTGGGCTAGAAACTACAGCGACTTTTTCCAGCGCATGACCCCGTGCCCTGAACCTCACCGACCGGACGGCTGGCGGCAAGTCCTCGAATCGGTCGGTTTCGACAAGTTTGAGGGCAGCTGGATCACCACCGCGCTCAAGTACTACCCCAGCGAGGGAAAGGGCGAAGCGCGGATTGACTACGACCTCGACGATCCCACGCCAGGCCCAGGCGATGGCCAGGTGCTCGTCGACAGGGGCTTCATCAACATGTGGGCGACCAACGCCGATCGCGACCCGGATCAGCCAGGCGTCCGCGTGCGGACCCGGAAAGTGGTCCATATCAAGGGTTTGTCCCCGTTCGCGCAACAACGGCTGGTGTGCATCACCGGGTACGGCACCGCCTCCAACGAATTCCTATTCGGCCCGGCAGCCCACCCTCCAGACGAGACGCGGGAATTCGCGTACTACGAAGCGGGAGTGGCGCCGCAGGCCGGCCTTACCGACGAGGACGGCCCGGCAACGCATGTCGCGGCCACCGCGGTCGGTCTGTGGACCGAGGCGGTCCGAGACCTGACGAACGACTACTTCGACCTCGCCGAGAAATGGATGGCGGGCGGGTTGACCCTCACCGACATCACGGATTTCAGCCAACAGTTCACCGGGCATCTCATCAACGCACCGCTGAACTTCCTGGAGCGGGTGAACCGGCCCCGGAACCGGCACACAAGCGACGCACGGCGGGACGGCGGCCAATGAAAACGGATCAAATCAGGAAGCAGACCAACAAGTTCCTGCAGGGGTACCTCGACGAGATCAACCAGATCACGCAAAACGCGTCGGATATCGACAAGGCAGGAAAGTGGGGCGTGGACGGCTGGATCGTCACCATCCATGACCTCTTCGACCTCCAGGTGCGCACCTTCGCGACGGTGCTGCGGGCCGGAATCGCCGGCCCATGGTGGGCGGCCACCGAATCGCCTGACGCGCCGATAGAGACCGATCCGATCACGGTGGAGCAAACGAACTATCCGCGGAAATTGAACGCTTCCACGTTCAAACGAGTTGGCCTTCCCACGATGACGATTCCGCCCTACAGCCTCGGCTTCGAACCCGAGATCCTGCCCGCGGGCTTCACCGAGTACCGAATAGTGCTGAAGGACGACCGGTTCCTCGGCGCGAACTACAAGGGCACAGTGTTTCTGACCGCCACCAGCGGCACCGCCGAGCCCGACCAGATGGAGGTCGTCGTCGGACTGTGAGCGCTTCTGAAAACCAGTCCGCGATCGATGAGTTGCTCGATCGGGCGGTGGGCGCAATCAATCAGGGCGACCGCGCGACAGCAAACGCGCTGGCCGGGCAGGTGCTGGCTGTCGACCGCGCGAACCCCGACGCGGAAGAATTGCTCGCCGCCCCGATGGACAGCGGCGAGATACGCCGTCTCACCATGCTTTTCGCGGATCTGGTGGATTCGACCGCATTGTCGACACGGGTCGACCCAGAGGTCTACCGCACCGTTGTCGGGCGCTACCGCGACGAGGTCATCGGCATCGTCAACCGATACGAAGGCCACCTCTGCTCGACAAAGGGCGACGGATTGTTTGCGGTGTTCGGCCATCCCCGAGCGCACGAGAACGATGCACATCGGGCTGTGCAGGCCGGTCTGGACATCACGCATGAGATCGACCGGCTGAGCAAACGCGTACGTCGACGCTTCGGTTTCGACATCGATGTTCGGGTCGGCATACACCGCGGTTTGGTCTATCTCGACATCGCGCAGGACGATGTCTACGGCATGGGCGCCAACCTCGCCGCCCGCATGTGCAGCCTGGCCAAGCCGGGAACCGTCGCGGTCTCAGCGGCAATCGAACGGGTGGTGCGCGACCAGTTCGATTTACAGAGCTGCCCCGCGAAGCAGGTCAAGGGTTTCGACGAGCCGATCGTCCACTACCGCGTGGTCGCCGAACGCGACGTCGCCAGCCTCGCGCGTGGTCCACTGGTCGGCCGCGACCGCGAACTTGCACAGCTGCAAGACATTTGGCGCAAGGCCGTCGCGGGCACGTTGCCCACACCCGCTGTGGTGCTCTGCGGAGAGGGCGGAATTGGCAAGAGCCGCCTGGCACGCGCGGCCGTGGACATGGCCGAACGATCTGGTGCCGAGGTGCTCGCTCTGTTCGGATCCCCGTTCTACACCGACGTCGGGCTGCGCCCGGTGCGCCGGCTACTCGAGCGCCGCTGCGGCATCGGTCGCGACTGCGACCCCGCGGAGAGCCTGCACAAACTACGGGCAGAGGTCGAACGCCGGGCGATGGATCCAACCACGATGGTTCCGTTACTCGCCCCGGTGCTCGGCATCGATCCCCCCTCCGGGTACAAACCGGTCACGACCAATGCCGACAGGCTGTACGGCGAGATCACTGCCGCGGTCAAGGATTATCTGCTGGCGTGCGTCGGAGCCGGGCCCGGGCTGTTGCTGGTGGAAGACATCCATTGGTTCGACGAGGACACCATCGAGGTTGTGCGGACGCTCTTACGGGAGAACCGTGGGCAGCTGCTCGTCATCATCACGGGTCGCAACGTTCCGGCCCTGTCCGACGAGACACGGTTCGAGTTGAACCCGCTCAGCGACGCCGAAGCCGACACCCTCATTCGCGCGCTGCACCCGGAGATGAAGCCAGACGCCCGACGGGCGGTGCAGGAGCGATGCGACGGCGTCCCGCTCTACATCGAAGAGGTGGTGGCCAAGCTCAAGGAGCGGCACCCCGACCTGAGCGAATCCACCGAGGTGCCCGACACCTTGTACGAGACATTGGTGGCGCGGCTGGGGTCCAGCAGGAACGCGTTGGTCGTCGTCGAAGCAGCCGCACTGATGGGAAGCCGCATCGACAAACGTGTGCTGTCGTCCGTGGTCAACCTCGGCGAGCGCGAACTCACCGACGTGCTGGCGGAACTCACGCGCAACAGGGTGCTGCGGGCCGCAGGCAAGGACAGCTGGCGCTTCCACCACGAACTTCTGCGTGAAGTCGCCGCGGAACTCTCCCCGCCCACCGTGCGGCGCCGCGTGCACAGCCGGATCGCCGACGCGCTCGTCGCCACCGCGGCCGACGGACGGCCGGAATGGAGACTCGTAGCGCACCACTACCAACAAGCCGAGCGCTTTGACGAGGCAGCCTCCGCATACCAGAAAGCGTCGGCCAACGCCCGACACCGTGGCGCTCTCGCAGAAGCCCGCGGCCACCTCACCCGCGCACTCGAGAACATCGAGCGGATGGAACCGAATCCGGCACGCGATCGCCGCGAGGTCGCCGTTCGCCTGGAACGCGGCTTCCTCGCATCGACGGCGACGGGCCAGGCGAGCGCAGAGGTCGCCGCCGAGTTCGAACGGTGCCTGCAGATCATCGGGGACGAGCCCACTCCGGAGCTGTACGCGACGTTCAGTGCCCTCTGGAGTTACTGCGCCACCCGCGGTGACCTCCGCCGGGCCACCCACCTGGTGGAGGCGTTGAGAAGCTTTGAGGGTGTGGCGGAAGGGTATCGGGCGGCCAACGATGTGGTGTTGGGCATGCTGGAGATTTTCCAAGGCGATTTCGGTACCGCGCGCGCCACGCTCGAGGCAGCCGCGGCGACACTCGACCGCATCGGCTCGCCCTCTATCGAGGGGCCGTGGTTTGCGCCCTACGACCCGGTTGCCGGGGTGTACTCCGCGATCGGGCTCGTGCGGTTCCTTCAGGGCGATCTTGCCGGCGCCGAGTCCGCCTTCGCCGAAGTGGAAGGCCGGTGCGAAAAGCTGCGCTTCCCCCAGGGCCCGTTCACACTGTGCTTCGCGCGCGGGCTGGAAACGTTGACATGTATCGAGGCTGGCCGGATTGACCGTGCGGTCGAACTCGCGGCGGAGGTTGCCCGCCGAGGCGAGCAGCACGGCTTCGACGAATACGTGATGGTGGCGACCTGCAACCAACTCACCCTGGCCGCACGCAGCGCGCTGGTTTCGGGAAAGGCTCTCCCCGCCGACTTGCAGGAGCACATCGACAACATGACCGCGGTCGTCGACGCGTGGCGCGCGGCCGAATTGAAGACGTTCCTCGCGTGCTACGACGCCGTCTTGGCGTGGTTGCTCACCGCCGCCGGCAGGACGGATGAGGCGCGCGAACGCATGAGGCTCGCTTTGGAGATGGCGGACGAGACCGGGATACATTTCTACGACGCCGAGTTGCTGCGCGTGCGGGCGCACACGTATGACGACCCAGACGCCAAGCGCACCGATCTTTTCGCCGCAATCGAATTGGCCCGACGACAGGGCTCCGCCGTCTTCGAACTACGTGCTGCCGCAGACAATTACAGACTGTTCGGTGAGTCCGCACGAGGTAGTCTGCAGGACGCGCTCAGCCGCTTCCCGGCCGACCAGAGCTGGCCGGAGTTGGCGCGCGCACGAGCCTTGCTGCGGTGAGGCGCATTCGCAAGCGGGTGGCCATCCTCGGTGGCGGCATGGCCGGTCTGAGCGCTGCCTGGCGGCTCAGTGAACCCGGTTGGCAGGATCGCTTCGAGTCCATCACTGTCTATCAGCGCGGCTGGCGACTCGGTGGAAAGGGTGCATCGAGCCGCGGGCCCCACGGCCGCATCGAGGAGCACGGTCTTCACGTCTGGCTGGGATCGTATGAGAATGCTTTCGCCCTGCTTCGCGAGTGCTACGCCGAACTGGACCGAGCCACAACCGATCCCGGCTGCCCAATCAGAACCTGGGACCAAGCGCTGATCCCCGCCGACAATCTTGCGATGGCCGACCGTTGGGGCGACGGCTGGCTGGTGTGGCCCGGCAAGTTCAGCCGCAACGAGCGCTTGCCCGGCGAACCCGACGCGACGGGTCGCGAGTTCACTGTGGTCGAATTCCTCTACCGGGCAGCCGAATTGCTGCTCGACTTCATCGATTCGCTCGACGAATCGGGCGAACTGGTGCTGTCTTCATCTTCCGATCCCGCTGCGACACAATGGCTTCACATCGTCCAGCGGGGGCTGCGCGCCGCACTCGAATCGGCGACCAGGGAAGATCTGCTTGCGGCCGAAATCTTTCGAGAAGGCGTGCTGCGGCGTTTCGCCGATTCGGTCCGCGAGGCCCTCGACTCTGCGCATCGACCGGACCACAAGCGGATCTGGCTGCTGCTGTCGATGCTGATCGCCACCGCCCGTGGCCTGATCGTCGACAACCTGGTCACCGATCCGCGAGGGTTCCGGGCGATCAACGACGAGGACTACGGCCAGTGGCTACTTCGGCACGGCGCCCACCCGGAGGTACTCGATTTCTCGCTGGTTCGCGGCATGTACGACATGGTGTTCGGTTACGAGGACGGGGATTACGAGCGGCCGTCGTTCGCGGCGGGGGTGGCCGTCCTGCTCACCGGCATCGCGCTCTTCCAGTACAAAGGCGCCTTCTTCTGGAAGATGACCGCCGGGATGGGCGACGTCGTGATCGCCCCGCTGTACCAGGTGTTGCGCCGGCGGGGTGTTCGGTTCGAATTTTTTCACCGGGTCGACGCACTGCATCTCGACCAGTCTCGCCACGCCATCGCGGCGGTCACCGTCGGCCGTCAGGTCCGGCTCGCAGACGGAGTTGACGAGTACGAACCTCTCACCACCGTCGGCGGACTTCCGGTTTTCCCGAACGCCCCGCTGGCCGATCAGATTGACGGCAGTGCCGGAATCGACGGTCTGGAATCACATTTCAGCAATCGCGACGATGTCGAGACCGTCGTGCTGCGTCGCGGCGTCGACTTCGATCAGCTCGTACTGGCCGTATCACTGGGCATGGTCGAGCTGGTGGCGGACGAGCTGATCGTCGACCGTCCGGACTGGCGGGAGATGACCGCGCATATGCGCACCGTCGCCACCCAGGCCTTTCAACTCTGGCTTCGCCCAGAGGAATCCGCGTTGGGCTGGCACCGCCCCGGCGTCACCACGAGCGGATACGTCGCCCCGTTCGACACCTGGGCGTCGATGCCCCAAACGCTGTGGGCCGAAGACTGGCCGGAGCACGACAGCCCACGCACCGTCGCCTACTTTTGCGGTGCCTTCGACGCCGAGTGGCCGCCAGAGGGTGACCACGACGAATACGTCGCCCGCTGCAGCCGCGACGTCCGCACACACGCGGTCCGCTACCTCGACCACCACGTTGGGCTCTACCTGCCCGGCGCGGTCACCGAGCGAGGTTTCGCCTGGCATCTGCTCAGCGGCGCCGACGGCGCGAGTGGCAGCTCAGCATTGGACACCCAGCACGTCAGCGTGAACATCGACCCCTCGGACCGCTACGTGCAGTCGGTCCCGGGGTCGGACAAATACCGACTGCGGCCTGACGAAAGCGGTTACGACAACCTGTTTCTGGCCGGTGACTGGACCGACTCCGGGATGAACGCCGGATGCATCGAAGCCGCCGTGATGTCGGGCCTGCAAGCAGCCAACGCGTTGTTGGGTCGTGGACGGTACCACCGGATTCGGGGTTTCTACCTACCCTGACCCGTCAATTCAGTTGCGCCGTTTCGAGTTTCACCCCGGCGGCCGGAAGCCGGTCCAGGAGTACCTCGCCCATTGCAGATACCGGTGTCAGCACGCCGAACCGATCGGTCAGTCGATCCCGGTCGA
This sequence comes from Mycobacterium hubeiense, assembly GCF_002838065.1. Taxonomy (GTDB): domain Bacteria; phylum Actinomycetota; class Actinomycetes; order Mycobacteriales; family Mycobacteriaceae; genus Mycobacterium; species Mycobacterium hubeiense. Next base: position 21,811 of record NZ_PIZU01000004.1, read on the forward strand.
CCACCAGCGCCAGGGCACTTTCACCGGCCATCACGGCGGTGGCCCTGTAGCCCGGATCGCCCTGCTGGCTCATCGTCGCCCGATAGCGTTGCCCCGTCGTGGTCGTGGTGTACGTCTCGACTTTGTAATAGCCACGCGGTCCTTCGTCGTGCCCCGTGCCCGGGGCGGGCGTGACGCGATCGACCAAGCCGCGGGGCAGCAATCGCAGATATTCGCCACCGAATCTGGACGCACCGGCGATCCCCATGTTGAACATGGCGGCGATGAAGGGGGACACCACCGACGACCCCATGGTGATGGTCTCCGAATACCGGAAGCGGCGGCCGTAGGCCCAACCGAGTAACGCGTTGCTGCGGCGAACGCAGCGGGTGTTGTACAGAGCCATGATGTAACCGCCCAACCACAGCCCTTTCAGCTCGGGTGCGATCGCGGACCCCTCACATAGCGGAAGGTCCGGCTGGGTTCCCAGTTCGGGTTCGGCGCTGCGGTCAGGGCTCAGGCTGTACGGGTCGTCGAGCATGCGTCGCATCGTGGGATCTTCAGCCGCGATGCGCATCAACTCGACCATCGTGGAGATCGAGCCTCCTGCGTAGCCGCCGGAATAGGCCCGCAGCACCAGTGTGGTGTCGGCCAGGTTGCCGCCGCCATCGTCGACGGCACGGCGGTGCAATGCATAAGCCGTCAAATCAGAAGGGAGAGAGTCGAATCCGCATGAGTGCACAATGCGGCAGCGGTTGTCGATGGCCAGTTGGTGGTATCGGTCGATGCTCTCGCGGACGAACGGCACTTCACCGGTGAGGTCGGCATAGTCGGTGCCGACGGCGGCGCACGCGGCGACGACCGGCAGGCCGAGGCGGCTGTACGGACCGACCGCGCTGAGCACGACCTGCGTTCGGGCGGCCATTTCCCGTAGCGCCGCCGGCTGATTCAGCTCGGCAATGATCAGCGGCCACTTCCGCGCTCGGCCACCAATGGTGTCGCGGACGGCCTGCAACCGATCGAGGGAGCGGCCAGCCAGCCCGACGCGAATTCCGGCACCAACTCGCGCCAGGTACCTGGCAACCAATGTGCCCACGAACCCGGTGGCACCGTAAAGCACGATGTCGAGATCACGCTCGCCGGCGAGCATGCTGGCTGAGGTTACTACCCTTTCGCGCGGCGCTCGCGATATGCGGCCACGTGCTGACGGTTCCCGCAATTGCCGGTATCGCAGAAGATCCGCGACCGGTTACGCGACAGATCCATCAGCACCGCGTCGCAATCCGGTGCCGCGCACGTCTTGAGCCGTCGCAACTCCCCCGCACGGATCAGGTCGGCCAGCGCCATGGCCATCTCGGCGCCCATCCGCTGCCACAGCGGATCGTGTACCGACGCCAGGTGCAGATGCCACTCCGGCATCTCCGGGTGACGGGTCAGCCACGGCGCCGCCCGGGTGTCGGACAACAGCGCATTCACCTGTTCGACGGCGCGTTCCTCGTCGTTGGCCGCCGCCCAGATCTTGCCCAGCCGGGCCCGCAGCCGGTGCACGGCCTCCAGCTCCGCGGCGTCGTGATCGCGCCGGCCGGTCCAGCCGAACCCGTCCAAGTAGGCGTCCAGCGCCGCCAGGTCGCCGAGCTGCTCACCGTCGACCCGGTCGCTGTTGATCAGCACACAGGCCGCCCGCAGTGTGAGCTCCGTGTCATGAGTGAAAATCATTTGACTCATGACTCCCTTCGGCGTTAATGTCATGACCAAATCTCAGTTTACTCATTACAACCTCCGGAGGTAGTCATGGCCGCGCCGACCCCCGCCGCCGTCGACCACTTCCGGCTGGGTCTGGTGCTCGCCGTCGGCTCGGCACTCAGCTTCGGGATGTCCGGCCCGCTGGCCAAATCACTGATGGAGGCCGGCTGGAGCCCGACCGCCGCCGTCACCGCCCGACTCGCCGGCGGCGCGTTGCTCATGGCGATCTACGCCACCCTCGTGACGCCCGGGTGGGCACGCCAGGCGCTTAAGCACGCCAAGACGGTGGTGGCCTATGGGTTGATCCCGATCGCCGGCGCGCAACTCTTCTACTACAACGCCGTCGCGCACCTGTCGGTCGGTGTGGCACTGCTACTGGAGTACACCGCGCCGATCCTCGTCGTCGCGTGGCTGTGGGCGACCACCCGCCGTCGCCCCAGCAACCTCACGCTCGCCGGCGTCGCCCTCGCGGTGGCCGGAATCATGTTGGTACTCAACGTCTTCTCCGGTGCCCACGTCAACGTCGTGGGCGTCGGGTGGGGCTTGGCGGCGGCGGTCTGCGCGGCCTGCTACTTCATGATGTCCGACCGCGTCAACAACACGTCCGCCGACGGCGACGGCCTGCACCCGATCACGCTGGCGGCCGGCGGGCTGGTCGTGGGCACGGCCGCGGTCGCTGTGCTCGGGGCGGCCGGGGTGATGCCGCTGCGGTTCACCGCCAACGACGCGGTCGTCGCGGGGTGGACGACGTCGTGGGTGGTGCCGGTCATCGCGCTCGGCCTGATCCCCACCGCGATCGCCTACACGCTGGGCATCATGGGCATCGCGCGGCTGCGGCCACGCTTCGCCTCTCTGGTCTGCCTGTCCGAGGTGATGTTCGCCGTGCTGGCGGCCTGGCTGCTGCTCGGTGAGGCGATCACCGCGACCCAGGCCATCGGCGGCGCGGTGGTGCTGATCGGCCTCGCGCTGGCCCGCCAGGGCGACCGCAGCGAGCGGTTGGACGAGGCGATGTGGCCGGACGGCCCGGTCGAAGAATGGGAAAGCGGGCAAACGGTTGGTCCCCGCTAGCCTCCGTATGTGACTATTGTCGGCGTGACTTTGCCACGTGCTATCGCGGCAGCCGTCGTATCTGCCGCCACTGTGCTCGCCGGCGCAGCGTCCCCGGTGGCGGCCGAACCCGGGCCCGCACCAGGACCGCCGCCCAGGCCGGGAGTGGAACACGCGCCAGGGGCCGCCTCGCCGGGCCCGCGGTCCGGACGCGCATCCACATCCACCTCAACCTGCCCCGACATCGAGGTGATCTTCGCCCGCGGCACCGACGACACACCGGGCCTCGGCACCCCCGGCCAGGCGTTCGTCGACGCGCTACGCCGCCAAGTCGGCGGGCGGACCGTCACCTCGTACGCCGTCAACTATCCCGCGTCGTACGACTTCCTGGCCGCCGCCGACGGCGCGGCAGACGCCACCGACCGGATCGCCAAGATGGCGCAGGAGTGCCCCTCGACAAAGCTCGTACTCGGCGGGTACTCGCAGGGTGCCGCGGTCATGGACATGCTGGCCGGCGTCCCGCCGCTGGGCGACAAGATCGGCAGCATCGGGTCGGCGCCGCCGTTGCCCGCGAGCCTGCTGCCCAACATCGCCGCGGTGGCGGTGTTCGGAAACCCCGCAACCAAGTTCAGCAATCCGCTCACGTCGTCGGTCTTCGGCGGCAAGGCCATCGACCTGTGTAAGGACGGCGACCCGATCTGCTCGCGCGGGCGCAACCCGTTCGCGCACAACGATTACGTCAGCTCCGGTATGACCGAGCAGGCCGCGCGTTTCGTCGCGGGATTGGTTTGACGGTTTCCCGCGTTAACATTGCCTGTGAATTCTGATCTTGTTCGGCGCCGCCTGCTCGCGGCACTTGTCGCCCTCGTTTTCGCCGCCGGCGTGGTTTCCATCTCCTCCGCCCCAACCGCGTCTGCCGAGCCGTGTCCCGACGTCGAGGTGATCTTCGCCCGCGGCACCGGTGAACCGCCCGGCCTCGGACGCGTCGGCGATGCGTTTGTCGGCGCGCTGCAATCGCAGATCGCACCGAGAAGCGTGGGCGCGTATGCGGTCAACTACGCCGCCAACCGCACCTTCCTCGGCATCGGGGACGGCGCGCGCGACGCCGCCGGCCGCGTGCAGTACATGCGAGATGCATGCCCCGACACCAAGATGGTGCTGGGCGGATTCTCGCAGGGCGCCGCGGTGGTCGACGCCGCAGGCGGCGCGCCTGTGGGCATCCCGCTGGCCCCCGCGATGGCGCCGGATTTGGCGGATCGCGTTGCCGCCGTTGCCGTTTTCGGCAACCCGTCGAACCGGCTCGGCGGGCCCATCACGGCGCTCAGTCCGCTGTTCGGCTACAAGGCCATCGACCTGTGCAACGGAGCCGACCCGATCTGCTCGCAGGGCCGCGACGTCAGCGCGCACAGCCTCTACGTGCAATCCGGAATGGCCAGCCAGGCGGCGAGTTTCGTGGCCGGCCGAGTGTAACGGCAAACACAATTCGAACGACTACGTCAATTGTTAGCGCTACTATCGGCTGGGTGAGTATCGATCGTGGCTCCAGCAACTGGGCTCGCCGGTGGTTCGGCGTTGCCGCATCCGTCCTCGCCGCCGCGGGCCTGTTGGTCGCGCCTGCGGCATTCCCCGGCACCGCTCCGGGCGCCGCGCCGGCCGCACACGCGGAGCCCTGCCCCGACGTCGAAGTGATCTTCGCGCGCGGTCGCACCGAGTCTCCGGGTGTGGGCCGCGTCGGCAACGCCTTTGTCAGCGCGCTGCGGTCGAAGGTCGACAAGAACGTCAACGTCTACGCGGTCAACTACCCCGCCGACGTCGAGGTGGACGAGGGCGCCAACGATATGAGCCGCCGCATCCAGCACATGGCGGCCACGTGTCCGGACACCCGCTTGGTGATCGGCGGCTACTCGCTGGGCGCGGCGGTGACGGACGTGGTGCTGGCCGCGCCGATTTCGGCGTTCGGCTTCAACAGCCCGCTGCCGCCGGGGATGGATCAGCACATCGCGGCCGTCGCCCTGTTCGGCAACGGAGCACCGTGGATCGGCGGCCTGCTGCCCCTGATCAATCCGGCGTACGGGGCCAAGACGGTCGAGAAGTGTCACGGCGCCGACCCGGTCTGCGTGCCCGCCGACCCCGAAACATGGGCGGACAACTGGGGCGATCACAGCGCCGGGCAGTACATCTCGTCGGGGATGGTCAACGAGGCCGCCGACTTCGTCGCGAGCAAGCTCTAACTTGCGATTTCGGCGTAGTTGGTCGCGCTCACCGCGACTGCGCGCGCCGAAATCGCTGGCTACTCGGCGACGCGCAGATCGCGGGTGACTCTGGTACGGGCCTCGAGCTCGTCATCGGGCGGATAGTCCACGCCGACGAGCGTCAGCCCGTGCGCAGGAGCGGCCGCGAAGTCGCTCGAGCGCCGCGCCGCGTCCAACAGGCTTGCGCACCACTGCGGTTCACGACGGTGCTCCCCCACCGCCAGCAGAGCACCGACCAGCGAGCGGACCATCGACCAGCAGAACGCATCGGCGCTGACGTATGCGGTGACAAGATCGCCGTCGCGCACCCACTGCAACCGCTGCAGGTCTCGGATCGTCGTGGCGCCTTCGCGTTGGCGGCAGAACGCGGCGAAATCGTGCAGCCCCAGTAGATCTCGCGACGCAGCAGCCATCGCTTCCACATCCAGCGGGCGCGGCCACGCCACGACATACCGAGCCTGCAACGGCTCCACGCCGTACGGCGCCGTCGACAACCGGTACACGTAGTGTCGGCGCAGTGCCGAGAACCGTGCGTCGAAACCCGCTGGCGCCCTGACGATGTCGAGCACCCGCACATCGGCGGGCAGAAACCGCGCCAAGCGCCGGACCAGTGGCTCAAACTCCGGACCATCGGGCCTCACCCGCGGGTAGGCATGCTTCAACGCCCCAGCGGGCACGTCGACATGGGCCACCTGGCCGGTCGCATGCACGCCGGCGTCGGTGCGCCCCGCCGCGAACAACCGCACCGGCGTGCGGAACACCGTCGACAATGCCTCGTCGAGCACGCCGGCGACGGTGCGCTGCCCGCTTTGGACCGCCCAGCCCGCGAACTCTGTTCCGTCGTAGGCGATATCGAGCCGAAGACGAACGAGCCCGCCATCGGAGTCGATGGCGGGCTCGTCGTCGCTCATGCCCTTAGGACTTGTCGGCATCCTCGTCGGAGTCAGCCTTCTCCTCGGCGACCTCAGCCTCGGCCTCGGCAGTCTGCGCCTCCTCGATGGCGGCGTCGGTTGCCTTGACCTCCGCGACGGTCTCCTCGGCCTTGGGCTCTTCAGCCGGAGCCTCCTCAGCAGCCGGAGCTGCCGCCTTGGCCGGAGCGGCCTTCTTCGACGCAGACGCCCGCCGAGCCCGATTGGCCTCCGCGGTCACCGTCTTCTCCCGCACCAGCTCGATGACGGCCATCGGGGCGTTGTCGCCCTTGCGTGCCTCCACCTTGATGATGCGGGTGTAGCCGCCGTTGCGGTCGGAGAAGAACGGCCCGATCTCGGCGAACAAGGTGTGCACCACATCCTTGTCGCGGATCTTCTTGAGCACCTCACGCCGGTTGTGCAGCGTGCCCTTCTTGGCGTGGGTGATCAGCTTCTCCGCGTACGGCCGCAGCGCCCGGGCCTTGGTCTCGGTGGTCTTGATCCGGCCATGCTCGAACAGCGACGTGGCCAGGTTGGCCAGCATCGCCTTCTGGTGGGCGGACCCACCGCCGAGGCGAGGGCCCTTGGTGGGCTTGGGCATTGGTGACTCCTTGTATTACAAGCGGACTAGAGCTGTTCGGTTTCGGCGTAGTCCTGGTCGTTGTCCAGGTCGTAACCGGCGTCGGCGTTCCAGGTGCCGGTGGCGGCGTCGTAACCCGCCACCTCGGACGGATCAAACGTGGCGGGGCTGTCCTTGAGCGACAGACCCAGCTGGTGCAGCTTGATCTTCACCTCGTCGATGGACTTCTGGCCGAAGTTGCGGATGTCCAGCAGGTCGGACTCCGTACGGGCGACCAGTTCGCCCACCGTGTGCACACCCTCGCGCTTGAGGCAGTTGTACGACCGCACCGTGAGGTCCAGATCGTCGATCGGCAGCGCGAACGACGCGATGTGGTCGGCCTCGGCGGGCGACGGGCCGATCTCGATGCCCTCCGCCTCGACGTTGAGTTCCCGTGCCAGACCGAACAATTCGACCAACGTCTTACCGGCCGAGGCCAGCGCGTCACGCGGCGTGATCGAGTTCTTGGTCTCGACGTCCAGGATCAGTTTGTCGAAGTCGGTGCGCTGCTCGACGCGAGTGGCCTCCACCTTGTAGGTGACCTTGAGCACCGGGCTGTAGATGGAATCGACCGGGATACGCCCGATCTCGGCGCCCGACGCCTTGTTCTGCACGGCGGGCACGTAGCCGCGGCCGCGCTCGACGACCAGCTCGACCTCGAGCTTGCCCTTGTCGGTCAGCGTCGCGATGTGCATGTCCGGGTTGTGCACCGTCACACCGGCCGGCGGCACGATGTCACCCGCGGTGACCTCGCCGGGGCCCTGCTTGCGCAGGTACATGGTGACCGGCTCGTCCTCCTCGGACGAAACGACCAGGCCCTTGAGGTTCAGGATGATGTCGGTGACGTCTTCCTTGACGCCGGGCACGGTGGTGAACTCGTGCAGCACACCGTCGATGCGGATGCTGGTGACCGCCGCGCCGGGAATCGACGACAGCAGTGTGCGCCGAAGCGAATTGCCAAGGGTGTAGCCGAATCCGGGCTCCAACGGCTCGATGACGAACTTGGAGCGATTCTCGGCAATGCTTTCTTCGGACAGTGTGGGTCGCTGAGAGATCAGCATGTTTTCTTTCCTCCTCTACGGCACCCGCTATTTGATGCCGCAAATCCCTTCCGTCATCCGGACGGACGGGAAGTCTTACTTCGAGTAGAGCTCGACGATCAGCTGCTCGGTGAGCGGGACGTCGATCTGCGCGCGCTCCGGCAGCTGATGCACCAGGATGCGCTGGCGTTCGCCCACGACCTGCAGCCAGGACGGGATCGGCCGCTCACCCGCGGTCTCGCGAGCGATCTGGAAGGGAAGCGTGTTCAGCGACTTCTCCTTCACGTCGATGATGTCGTACTGCGACACCCGGTAGCTGGGGATGTCGACCTTGACGCCATTGACCAGGAAGTGCCCGTGGCTGACCAGCTGGCGAGCCATCCGGCGGGTGCGCGCCAGTCCGGCGCGGTACACCACGTTGTCCAGCCGGCTCTCCAGGATGCGCAGCAGGTTGTCACCGGTCTTGCCCGGCTGACGCACGGCCTCGTCGTAGTAGCGACGGAACTGCTTTTCCATCACGCCGTAGGTGAAGCGGGCCTTCTGCTTCTCCTGCAGCTGCTGGCGGTATTCGCTTTCCTTGATGCGCGCGCGGCCGTGCTGACCGGGCGGGTAGGGACGCTTCTCGAACGACTGATCACCACCGACGAGGTCGACGCCCAGGCGGCGCGACTTGCGGGTGGCGGGTCCGGTGTAACGAGCCATAAGTTCTGATTCCTCCTAGACCCTGCGCCGCTTCGGCGGACGGCAGCCGTTGTGCGGCTGCGGCGTGACGTCGGAAATGGCGCCGACCTCGAGGCCGGCGGCCTGCAGCGAGCGGATCGCGGTCTCGCGGCCCGAACCCGGGCCCTTCACGAACACGTCGACCTTGCGCACGCCGTGCTCCTGGGCCTTGCGGGCGGCGTTCTCGGCGGCCAGCTGCGCGGCGAACGGGGTCGACTTGCGCGAACCCTTGAAGCCGACGTGGCCCGACGACGCCCAGGCGATGACATTGCCCTGCGGGTCGGTGATGGTGACGATCGTGTTGTTGAACGTGCTCTTGATGTGCGCGGCGCCGTGCGGGACGTTCTTCTTTTCCCGGCGGCGGGTCTTGGCAGCGCCCTTCTTCGGGGCGGCTTTCTTGGCTTGGGGCATCGGTTACTTGGCCTTCTTCTTGCCGGCGATGGTGCGCTTGGGGCCCTTGCGGGTGCGCGCATTGGTCTTGGTCCGCTGGCCGCGCACCGGCAGGCCGCGACGGTGGCGCAGACCCTGGTAGCAGCCGATCTCGATCTTGCGGCGGATGTCGGCCTGCACCTCGCGGCGCAGATCACCCTCCACCTTGAGGTTGCCCTCGATGTAATCGCGCAGTTGGGTCACCTGATCGTCGGTCAGGTCCTTGGTGCGCATGTTCTTGTCGATGCCGGTGGCTTCCAGGATCTCCTGGGAGCGGGTACGGCCGATGCCGTAGATATAGGTCAACGCGATCTCCATGCGCTTATCGCGCGGCAGATCGACGCCCACGAGACGTGCCATCAGGCGGTGTTCCTTCTTCTAAGCGGAGGTCTGGTCCCAGTCCGTTCCCCGGCTCGGCGGGGGTCCGGCCTCCGTGCCGGACGTACGCGAGCGGCCTATCCGCTCAGTGGAACTGGGATTTCGTCATTAAGTTGTCTGGCAGCTACCGCTTATCCCTGGCGCTGCTTGTGGCGGGGATCGGAGCAGATCACCATGACCCGCCCATGCCGACGGATCACCCTGCACTTGTCGCAAATGGGCTTGACGCTCGGGTTCACCTTCACGGCTGTGTTCGATCCTTCTAGGTCTAGTTACTTGTACCGGTAAACAATGCGGCCCCGGGACAGGTCGTAGGGAGACAACTCCACCACGACGCGGTCCTCGGGCAGGATGCGGATGTAGTGCTGCCGCATCTTGCCGCTGATATGGGCGAGCACCTTGTGACCGTTCTCCAGCTCAATGCGAAACATCGCATTGGGCAGGGGTTCGACCACCCGGCCCTCGACCTCGATGGCACCGTCTTTCTTGGCCATATCCTCCGTCGTCCCTATGTTGGCGCCGCTGGCGCAGCTTCCGCTCCGACTACAAAACGTGAGCCGGGAGCAGGGAATTCCAAGATTCCAGCAGTTCCGGAGCAGGGGCACGCAGGAGTCGGCGCGGTGACCGCACCGTCGGTCCATACTACCTGTTCGGCCGCGGTGCCCAAAATCGCCGAACACCGACGTCAGGGCGCCTGAGCTGAGCCGATATCGATTGGACGTGGCGCGCATACTTGTTACCGATGACCGGCCCCACCTCACAGTCTCGCAAACCCGTCATTCTGACCGTCGACGACGACCCCGCCGTATCCCGTGCGGTGGCGCGCGACCTGCGCCGCCACTACGGCGACGACCACCGGATCGTGCGCGCCGAGTCGGGCCCCGACGCGCTGGAAACACTGTCCGAGCTCAAACTGCGCGGTGACACCGTCGCAGTCTTGGTCGCCGACTACCGCATGCCGCAGATGAGCGGCATCCAGTTCCTCGAAGAGGCGATGGACCTCTACCCCCGGGCCCGGCGGGTGCTGTTGACGGCCTACGCCGACACCCACGCCGCGATCGACGCCATCAACGTCGTCGACCTGGACCATTACCTGCTCAAACCGTGGGATCCGCCCGAGGAGAAGCTCTACCCGGTGATCGACGCGCTGCTCGAGGCCTGGCGCGCCGACGGCGACCGGGTGATCCCCCACACCAAGATCATCGGCCACCCATGGAACGCCCGGTCATCGCAGGTACGGGAGTTCCTGGCGCGCAACGGGCTGTACTACACGTGGATCCGCGCCGACGAACCCGAGGGCCGACGGCTGCTGGAAGCCGCCGACCAGGACGGTCTGACGCTGCCCGTGCTGATCACCGAGCAGGGCGAAACATTGGTGGCCCCGGCCGACACCGAGATCGCCGACCAACTCGGGCTGACCACCACGCCGTCCAAGGACTTCTACGACCTCATCGTGGTCGGCGGCGGGCCGGCCGGGCTGGCGGCCGCGGTGTACGGGGCGTCCGAAGGGCTCAAGACGGTACTGATCGAACGCACCGCGACGGGCGGGCAGGCCGGCCAGAGTTCACGCATCGAGAACTACCTTGGCTTCCCCGACGGCGTCTCGGGCGGCCAGCTCGCCGACCGCGCCCGCAGGCAGGCCGAGAAGTTCGGCGCCGAGCTGATCACCGCCCGCAAGGCGGTGGCGCTCGAAGTCAACGGTTCGGCGCGCACCATCCGGTTCGAAGACGGCGCCTCCATCGACGCCCACGCCGTGATCTTGGCCACCGGCGTCTCCTACCGGCAGCTGCCCGCGATCGGATGCGAGAAGCTCACCGGCGCCGGGGTCTACTACGGCGCCAGCACCTCGATCGCGACCGACTGCGGCGGCGAAGAGGTGTACGTCGTCGGCGGCGCGAACTCCGCCGGGCAGGCCGCGGTGAACCTGTCGAAGTACGCCAAGTCGGTGACGCTCGTCGTGCGGGGCCCGTCGCTGGAAGCGTCGATGTCGTACTACCTGATCCAGCAGGTGGAGGCCATCGACAACATCAAGGTGCGCACCTGCACCGTCGTCAAGGAAGTGTGCGGCGACGGCCACCTGGAACGGCTGGTCCTCGAGGACCAACGCACCGGCGCGACCGAGGAAGTCGCATGTGCTCGCATGTTTATCTTCATCGGCGCCGAACCGCGCACCGAGTGGCTGGACGGCGTGGTGGCCCGCGACGACTACGGCTTCGTGCTGGCCGGCCCCGACCTGCGCAACGTCTGCGGCTGGACGCTGGACCGCCCGCCGCACCACCTGGAAACAAGCGTGCCCGGTGTGTTTGTTGCAGGTGATGTGCGCGCCGAATCCGCCAAGCGGGTGGCGGCGGCCGTCGGCGACGGATCGATGGCCGTGATGCTGGTGCACCGCTACCTGGCCGAGGCATGAGGAGCTGATTGCGATGGGCGAGACCTGTCTGCCCGACGAACTGCGCACGCTGTTCCTGTTCGAGGCGCTGTCCGACCGACAGCTGCAGATGCTGTGCGAAAACGGGCACATCCAGACCTTCGAGCCCGGCCCGATCTGCACCGAAGGCGAGCCCGCGACGTGCTTCTACGTGCTGCTCGACGGCGAGTTGGTGATGTCGAAGCGCTCGGGCGGCGTGGACATCGAGACCAACCGGACCTCGCAGCGTGGCGTGTACGCCGGTGCGTGGTCGGCGTACATCCCCGGCGAGGAGCACGTCTACCAAGCCTCGGTGCGGGTGACCAAGCCGTCCCGGTTCTTCGTGCTCGACGCCGACGCGTTCGCGCGGTTCATGCAGTCGGAGTTTCCGATGGCCGTGCACCTGATCGAAGGCCACCGGGTCGGCGGTATGCGAACTCGGCAGATCATCGATCAGCGCGAGAAGCTGCTGGCGCTGGGCACCATCACCGCCGGGCTGACCCACCAGCTCAACAATCCCGCCGCGGCCACCGCCCGGGCCGTCGCCGAGCTTCGCGAGGACCTCGGCAAGATGCGCCACAAGCTGGCGATGCTGGCCGACGGCAAGTTCACGCCCCAGGCGCTGCGGGTGCTGGTCAGCATCCAGGATGAGGTCGCCGAGCAGGTCGCGAAGTCCAAGTCGGAACAGCTCACCTCGCTGGAGGCTGCGGACCGCGAGGAACGTCTCGGTGAATGGCTTGAGGAGCAAGGCATTTCGGGTGCGTGGGATTATGCGCCGACGTTCGTCGACGCCGGGTTGGACATCGATTGGCTAGAACGCATCTCGGCATCGGTCGACGAAGTGGACGCGTCGGCGTCGCTGCAGGGCGCCATCGGCTGGCTGAACTACACCATCAAGACCGAACTGCTGATGAAGGAGATCGCCGACGCCAGCGAGCGCATCTCCAAACTGCTGGCCGGCGCCAAGCAGTACTCGCAGATGGATCGCGCGCCGTATCAGAACGCCAATGTTCACGAACTGCTGCACTCCACCCTCAAGACGATCTTCGGCGACAAGGTGGGCGGCGACAAGCCGATCAAGCTGGTCAAGGAATGGGATAAGTCGCTGCCCGAAATTGCTTGCTATCCAGGTGATTTGAACGAAGTGTGGACGAACGTCATTCACAATGCGATACAGGCGATGGACGGTGCTGGCACGCTGACCATCCGGACCATGCGGGAAAACGAGCAGATGATCCGGGTGGAGATCTGCGACGACGGCCCCGGCATCCCCGACGACATCGTGGACCGCATCTTCACGCCGTTCTTCACCACCAAACCCTTCGGCGAGGGCACCGGGCTCGGGCTGGATTTGGCCCGCCGCATCGTCGTCGAAAAACACCACGGCGACCTGCGGGTGGAGTCGCGTCCGGGCGATACTCGCTTCATCGTGCTGCTACCGCTGAACGCGCCAGCGCCGGAGTAGCGGACAGCGCCGGACGCCGCGAGGCTGTCGTTGTCGTGGATAAGTGCGAGAAGGGACCACGATAACCACAGTTTCGCGGCGCGGTGCGACCTCTCGTCGTCTCCGCCCAGGAATAGCCGACACCGAGGATCAGGTTGACCCCACCATGACCGACGCAAAACCCGATCTCGGCAAGTTCGGATCATTCGGCCGGGGCGTGACGCCACAGCAAGCAAAAGACATCGAGGCGCTGGGCTACGGCGCCGTGTGGGTGGGCGGGTCACCACCCGCCGCGCTGGACTGGGTCGAGCCCATCTTGGAGGCGACGACGACGCTGCAGGTGGCCACCGGCATCGTCAACATCTGGACCGCCGCGGCGGGACCGGTCGCCGAATCTTTTCACCGCATCGAGGCGGCGCATCCGGGCCGCTTCCTGCTCGGCATCGGTGTCGGGCATCGCGAGGCGCACCAGGAGTACCGCAAACCCGTTGAAGCGCTGAGAGATTACCTCGACAAGCTGGACGAGTACGGCGTCCCCAAGCAGCGGCGGGTGGTGGCCGCGCTCGGGCCGAAGGTCCTGCAGCTGTCCGCGCGGCGGTCCGCGGGCGCCCATCCGTACCTGACCACGCCCGAACACACCGCGAAGGCCCGCGAGCTCATCGGGCCTGAGGCCTTCCTTGCGCCCGAACACAAGGTCGTGTTGACGACAGACGCGGAGAAGGCCCGCGCCGTCGGCCGCAAGGCGCTCGACATTTACCTCAACCTGAATAATTACGTGAACAACTGGAAGCGGTTGGGCTTCACTGACGACGACGTGGCACGGCCCGGCAGCGACCGACTCGTCGACGCCGTCGTCGCGTACGGCACCGTCGACGCCATCGCGGCGCGGCTGCGAGAACATCTCGACGCGGGCGCCGATCACGTGCCCGTGCAGGTGCTGACCGGACCGGACAAGTTAGTACCGGCGCTTGCCGAGCTGGCCGGACCACTTGGCCTGAACTGAGGGGATTCGACATGACCGAACTCAAGCCCGAGCTTGGCCGCTACGGGGTGTGGACCGGTGGCCCGGTGCAGCCGGAGCAGGCCGTCGAAATAGAGAAGCTCGGCTACGGCGCGGTGTGGGTGGGCGGATCGCCTGCTGCCGAATTGTCGTTCGTGGAGCCGATTCTGGAGCAGACGCAGAGACTGCAGGTGGCTACCGGCATCGTCAACATCTGGACCGCCGACGCCAAGGCGGTCGCCGAGTCCTTCCACCGTATCGAGGCCGCGTATCCGGGCCGGTTTCTGCTCGGCATTGGCGTCGGCCATCCGGAGCACACCCAGGAGTACCGCAAACCCTACGACGCCCTAGTCGCCTACCTCGACGAACTCGACAAGGCCAAGGTGCCGACCAGCCGGCTGGTCGTCGCCGCGCTGGGACCCAAGGTGCTCAAGCTGTCCGCCCAGCGCAGCGCCGGTGCACACCCCTACCTGACCACGCCTGAGCACACCGCCTGGGCGCGCGAGTTGATCGGCAACACAGTGTTTTTGGCGCCTGAGCACAAGGTGGTGCTGACAACCGATGCCGAGCAGGCACGCGAGATCGGCCGCCAGAGCGTGGGCTTCTATCTCGACCTGAGCAACTACGTGAACAACTGGAAGCGGTTGGGCTTCACCGACGCCGACGTCGCCAAACCGGGCAGCAACAGGCTCATCGACTCGGTCGTCGCCTACGGCACCCCAGCTCAGATCGCGCGGCGTCTCGGTGAGCACATCGAGGCCGGCGCCGACCACGTGACCATTCAGGTGCTGGGCGGCTGGGACAAGCTGATTCCGACGCTGACGGAGCTCGCCGGCCCGCTGGGCCTCACGAGCTGACGGCTTTGCCTGTGCGCTCGCGGTGCTTGCACCCCGGCCAGCAGCACGGGCGGCGCTTACCTTCCTCCAGCTCTTCGAGGGTCCGTCGGATGCGGCGCTCACGGGTCACCTGCTGCTTGGCGTCTTCCACCCAGCAGATGAACTCGTTGCGCGCCAAGGGCGTGATGTCGTTCCAGGCGTCGAGTGCTGCACCGTCGCCGACCAATGCGGTGCGGAGATCCGCCGGCAGCTTGTGCACCACACCGCCCGGTACTCGTTGGCTGCTCACACGGCCAGGGTAGCCCGCTAGGGTTGACCCATGCGGTTGCTGGTCACCGGCGGCGCGGGGTTCATCGGCGCCAACTTCGTGCACGGCAGCGTGCGCGATCACGAGGTGACCGTGCTCGACGCGTTGACCTACGCGGGCAGCCGCGAAGCGCTGGCGCCGGTGGCCGGCGACATCCGCCTGGTCGAGGGTGACGTCACCGACGCGGAACTGGTCACCAAGCTGGTCGCCGAGGCCGATGCCGTCGTCCACTTCGCCGCCGAAACGCACGTCGACAACGCGCTGGCCGATCCCGAACCGTTCCTGCGCTCCAACGTCGTCGGCACGTTCACGATCCTCGAAGCCGTCCGCCGCCACGGAGTGCGGCTGCACCACGTGTCGACCGACGAGGTGTACGGCGACCTGGAATTGGACACCCGGCGGCGGTTCACCGAAGAAACCCCGTACAACCCGTCGAGCCCTTACTCGTCGACCAAGGCCGCCGCCGACATGCTGGTCCGTGCCTGGGTGCGGTCCTACGGTGTGCGCGCGACGATTTCGAACTGCTCCAACAACTACGGGCCCTACCAACATGTGGAGAAGTTCATCCCGCGCACGATCACCAACGTGCTCACCGGGCGACGGCCCAAGCTGTACGGCAGTGGCGCCAACGTGCGCGACTGGATCCACGTCGATGACCACAACGCCGCGGTGTGGCGCATCCTCGCCGACGGCCAGGCCGGCCGCACGTATCTCATTGGCGCGGAATGTGAACGCGACAACCTGACGGTGATCCGCACGATTCTGACGTTGATGGGCCGCGATCCCGACGATTTCGACCATGTCACCGACCGCGCCGGCCACGACCTGCGCTACGCCATCGACCCGACACCGCTGTACGACGAATTGGGTTGGGCCCCAAAGCACACCGACTTCGACGAGGGTTTGCGCGCTACTATCGACTGGTATCGCGACAACGAATCCTGGTGGGGACCATTGAAGGACGTCGTCGAGGCCGCCTACGAGGAGCGGGGCCAGTGACGGTGCGTGAGCTCGCGGTGCCCGGCGCGTGGGAGATCACTCCCCAGCTGCACTCCGACGCGCGCGGGGTGTTCTTCGAGTGGTTCACCGAAGCGGAGTTCACCGCGTTCGCCGGGCATCGGTTCGATCTGCGGCAGGCAAACTGTTCGGTGTCGGCGGCCGGCGTGCTGCGTGGACTGCACTTCGCGCAGGTGCCACCGAGCCAGGCCAAGTACGTGACGTGCCTGCACGGTGCGGTGTTCGACGTGGTGGTCGACATCCGCGTCGGCTCACCGACATTCGGCCGCTGGGATGCAGTGCAGCTCGACGACCGGACCCGCCGATCGGTGTACATCTCCGAGGGGCTGGGGCATGGTTTCCTTGCCCTGGAAGATGATTCGACGGTGGCCTACCTGTGCTCGGCGAGCTACAACCCAGCCCGCGAGCACACCATCAACGCCCTTGACCCTGCCCTGCGCATCGCGTGGCCGGTGGTCGACGGCGAGCCGATCACCTCCGAACGCGACCGCGAGGCGCCGACACTGGACGAGGTCCGCGCCACCGGCCTGCTGCCGACGTGGGAGGAATCGCAGGCGTTCGTCGAGGAGCTACGCCGTCGCTCTCGCTAGTTCGCGGTCGGCTGCCCCACGAGCGCGCCGATAACCAGACCCACGAACGGCACCGCCGCCAGGATGGCGCTCAGTGTGGCGCTGCCGCCAGTCACCAGTGTGAAGTTCGTCAGCACCAACCACAGGCTCACGAGCAGGCCCACACATGCGAGCGCCGGGGCGATCCGCGTCTGCCACACGCGGCCGGCCGCCTGCTCGCGGTGCCGCGCGAAGTAGACGAGGACGGCCACCGACGTGGTGAGCATCAGCAACACCATCCCGACAGTTGCCACTCCCGCCATCGAGCCGAAGACTCCGACCAAAGGGTCGACCCCGAGAAGCGCGAGCACGCCCACGATTAGCGCCGCCGTGATCGTCTGCACCACCGAAGACACCCCAGGTGAGCCGTGCCGGGGGTGCACACTCGCGAGCCGGCTTGGCAGCAAGCCTTTTCCGGCGAGCACGAACTGATAGCGCGCGATCACATTGTGAAACGACAGCACGCAGGCGAACAGGCTGGTGATCAGCAGAACGTTGACCACATCGCGGCCGATGCGTCCCAGGTTGTCATTGGTGGTGTCCAGCAACATGTTTGCCTCGCCGTCGAGCGTGCGCTGTGCGGTTTCGGTGACGAGGTCGGGGCCGATCGCGACGACGAACGCCCAGCACGTCAGCGCGTAGAAGCCGCCGATGATCAACACCGCGGCATACGTCGCCCGCGGAATCGTGCGCTCCGGGTCGCGGGCCTCGTCGCGGAACACCGCGGTGGCCTCGAAGCCGATGAAACCCGTCAGCGCGAACAGCACGGCGATGCCCAAGGCGCCCTGCATGAAGACGTCGGGGGTGAACGAGGCGACCGTTAGGCCGGCCGGACCGGGATTCGCGACGATCACCAGGTCGAGCAGGACGACGATGCTGATCTCCAGGGCGAGGGCCACGCCGAGCACCTTGGCGCTGAGCTCGATATGGCGGTAGCCGAGAAACGCGACGATCGCCAGGATCGCGAATGAGTAGACGGGCCAGGCGATTTGAGGTCCGCCGTAGAACCGCACGGTGTCGTCGATGGCCCACCCGATGTAGCCGTAAATCCCCACCTGAATCGCGGTGTAGGCGATGAGCGCGACGACGGCGATGCCCATACCCAAGCGCTTGCCCAGGCCGAGGGTCACGTAGGAGTAGAACGCGCCGGCCTCGGGCACATGCGGCGTCATCGTCACGAAGCCGATGCTGAACAGCAGCAGCACGAGCGCGGCGATGAGGAAGCCCACTGGCGCACCTGCACCGTTGCCCAATCCCATCGCCAGCGGCATGTTGCCGCCGATGACGGTCAGCGGCGCCGCGGCGGCCACCACCATGAAGACGACGGCGATCGGGCCGAGTTGTCCGTGCAGGCGCTGGGATTCGACGGTGGGGGTGTCGGTGCTCATCGGTCCTCCTGGGCCAGTGCCTTGCGGAACAGCGAGTGGTCAAGGGCGTGGACGGTTCGGCCGTCGCGCCCGGTGAGGGTGGTGGCGGCGACGAGCGCGTTGACGATCGCCTCCTCGGTGGCCTCGATCGTCAGGTCGAACAGCCGCGTCATCAGTTGCGGCGCGACCATCCGCAGGGGCACTTCGGGCCGTGCGGTGTCGGGGTCGTCGTCCCAGGCGTACGGCGGGATGCCGCGGTTCCCGGTGGCGAAGGCCAGCATCAGGTCGCCGCTGTACTGCTCGCCGGTGCCGCCGAGGCGGCTGACCGCGAGCGCCGATCGTTGCGCCAGCCGCGTGCACTGGTGCGGCAGCAGGGGCGCGTCGGTCGCCACGATGACGACGATCGATCCGGACCCCGGCTCGTACTCGCGCGGCATTTCTGGCACGGGCACCAGGTCGGGCCCGATCAACTCCCCTACGGGAATCCCGTTGACGCGCAACCGTTCCCGGCGGCCGTGATTGGCCTGCACCAAGACGCCCACCGTGTATCGACCCGCGGCGGTGTCGGTGATCCGCGACGCTGTGCCGATGCCGCCCTTGAAGCCGTGGCAGATCATCCCGGTTCCGCCGCCGACGTTTCCTTCCGCGACGGGACCGCTGCTGGCGGCGGCCAGCGCGGCGTGCACGTGTTCGGCGCGCACATGGTGGCCGTTGATGTCGTTGAGCAGCCCGTCATAGGTTTCGCCGACGACGGGCAGCGACCAGTACAGCCCGTCGCCGCGGGCCTGCACCTGCGCGTCGACCAGTGCGTCGCGCACCACGCCGACGCTGTGGGTGTTGGTGAGCGCGACCGCGGTGGTGAGTTCACCGGACTCGCGGATCCATTCCAGGCCGGTGAGTTCGCCGCTGCCGTTGAGCCGGTGCGCGCCTGCGAACACCGGTTCGTTCCAGATGTTGCGGTGAGGTTCGACGACGGTGACACCGGTGTGCACGGCGGGTGGCCCGGCCTGCTGGATCGTGGCGTGGCCGACCCGGACGCCCGCAACGTCGGTGATGGCGTTGTGCGGGCCGGTCGGATGTTCACCGACGACGACGCCGAGATCTCGCGCGCGCATGGGGCCTTCCGCTCCGAGTTTTTTTCACATTTGGAAAATAATGGACGTGCCAGGCCGCTCGCGCAAGAGAAACGGCGAAAATCGGTAAGGATGGATGCGTGGCACGGCCTAATCGACAGGCAGAACGACGCGAGGAGATCCTCGATGCCGCGATCGCGCTGATCGAACGCCACGACCTGGCCACGCTGAAAATCGCCGACATCGCCGCCGAGCTCGGGCTTACCGCCAACGCGGTGCGCTATTACTTCAAGGAGATGGACCAGCTGCTCTCGGAGCTGGCGCAGCGGTCCGACACCCGCTTCTACGACGACCGGCTCGCCGTGGTCGAACGCACCGAAGATGTCCGCGAACAACTCGCATTGACCATCGCGGCAGGGCTTCCAACGGGCCCGGAAGACGCTGAGTGGCGGGCGATCTGGCGCGCGGTACTGGCTGCGGGCTTCGAATTGGACCAGCGCCGCGACGTGCAGCACATCTACCACCGGCAGGTGGATCTGTACACGCAGATCCTCGACGCGGGCGCCAAGGCAGGCACCTTTCGCCTCGGCTCGCCCGCCCGCGATATCGCGCTGACGCTGATGGCAATGGAGGACTACCTGGGTTATCGCATCGTCGCGCGTGATCCCGCGATGAGTCGTGAGACCGCGCTGCGGCTCATGCGGCAGTACGCGGAGCTTGCGACGGGCGCGCAGCTGCCCGACACGGTGTGAGCGACGAGGCCATAACGCGCATGCCGCGATGTCGACTGTGCGGTCACCGCGTCGAGAGTGCATCCACTGCGGAAACTCCGCTGATCACGCGCAGTGTGTTCACCCTCGAAGCAGCCAGCGCACACTCGAACGCCGGCGACGGGTAACCGCCGTTTTAGGCTGCGGGGATGCAGCGCCGTCGCGAGCAAGCGCCCGTCGGCGCGGCGATGCTGGTCGTGGTGGCCGCCGTCAGCCAGGAGGTGGGCGCGGCGTTCGCCGTCGGACTGTTCGCGGCGCTGGGTGCCATCCGGGGCGGTGTTCGCGCGGCTGTTCGTCGCCGGGGTGGTGCTGTGCGTGGGCGTGCGACCGTCGATCCGGGGGTTGTCCCGCAGCGCGTGGGGATCGGCGGCCGCGCTCGCCGCCGCCCTGGTGGTGATGAACTTCTGCTTCTACACGGCCCTGACCCGAATTCCGTTGGGTGTCGCGGTGACGATCGAAGCACTTGGCCCGCTGATACTTTCGGTGATCACCGCCACGCGTAAGACGGCATGGCTGTGGGCGCTGCTGGCATTCGCCGGCGTCTCGGCACTTGGTTTGCCCGGCGACGCTGGGCATTTCGATCCGATTGGATTCGCCTTCGCCGCCGCGGCCGGAGCGGCGTGGGCAGGCTACATCCTGGCGTCGGCTCGCACCGCCGCCGAGTTCCAACGCGTCGACGGCCTGGCACTCGCCACGGCGATGGGCGCCGTCGTCACCGCGCCGTTCGCGGTGATCGCCGTCGACACCAGCGCTTTGCGGTGGCAGATCGTCGCGCTGGGAGTGGCGGTCGGGCTGCTGTCGTCGGTGATTCCCTATTCGTTGGAACTCATCTCGCTGCGCCATCTTTCGGCGGCCACGTTCGCGGTGCTCACTTGTCTGTCGCCGGTGACCGCGGCGCTGGCGGGGCTGGTCGTGCTCGGGCAGCAGATCGGCGTCCTCGGCTACCTCGGCGTCGTACTCGTCACCGTTGCCAGCATCGGCGCGGTCAAGTCCGCCCACGGCCGGTCGCTCGGCATGCCGGCCAATTAGCGCTCTTGAGTGCTCAGTAGCCGCCGATGCCCCCTTGCGCAGCACCCCGAACAGTTACTAGGATATCCTAGTATTCCGCAATATCGCCGAGGGGCACGCTCATGACCACACAGATTTCCCACTTCATCAACGGCAAGCGCACCGCCGGTCAGTCGACCCGCACTGCAGACGTGATGAACCCCAACACCGGCCAGGTGCAGGCGAAGGCGCCGATGGGCTCGGCGGCCGACATCGACGCCGCCGTCGCCGGCGCGGCCGAGGCGCAAAAGGAATGGGCCGCCTGGAACCCGCAGCGCCGGGCCCGGGTGATGATGAAGTTCATCGAGCTCGTCAACAAGAACGTCGACGAGTTGGCCGAGACGCTCTCGCTCGAGCACGGCAAGACCGTCGCCGACTCCAAGGGCGACATTCAGCGCGGCATCGAGGTGATCGAATTCGCCATCGGTATCCCCCACCTGATGAAAGGCGAGTACACCGAGGGCGCGGGCCCCGGCATTGACGTTTACTCGTTGCGGCAACCGCTCGGCGTCGTCGCGGGCATCACCCCGTTCAACTTCCCGGCCATGATCCCGCTGTGGAAGGCCGGCCCAGCGTTGGCGTGCGGCAACGCGTTCATCCTCAAGCCCAGTGAACGTGACCCGTCGGTCCCGGTCCGGCTGGCCGAATTGTTCCTCGAAGCCGGCCTGCCGCCGGGGGTGTTCCAGGTGGTGCACGGCGACAAGGAGGCCGTCGACGCGATCATCGAGCATCCGGAGATCAAGGCAATCGGCTTCGTCGGCAGCTCCGACATCGCGCAGTACATCTACGCCGGCGCGGCCGCCCACGGCAAGCGCGCGCAGTGCTTCGGCGGCGCCAAGAACCACATGATCGTGATGCCCGACGCCGATCTCGACAACGCCGTCGACGCGCTGGTCGGCGCCGGCTACGGCAGCGCCGGCGAGCGCTGCATGGCGATCAGCGTCGCCGTCCCGGTCGGTGAGCAGACCGCAGATCGCCTGCGCGCCAGGCTGGTCGAGCGCGTCAACAATCTGCGCGTCGGCCACAGCCTGGATCCCAAGGCCGACTACGGCCCATTGGTCACCGAGGCCGCGCTGGCCCGCGTGAAGGACTACATCAACCAGGGCGTCGAGGCCGGTGCCGAGGCCGTCGTGGACGGGCGCGAACGCACCAGCGACGAAATGCAATTCGGCGACGACAGCCTGGAGAGCGGCTACTTTATCGGCCCGACCCTGTTCGACCATGTCACCCCTGACATGTCGATCTACACCGATGAGATCTTCGGCCCGGTGCTGTGCATGGTGCGCGCCAAGGATTACGAGGAGGCGCTGCGGCTGCCGTCGGAACACGAGTACGGCAACGGCGTCGCGATCTTCACCCGCGACGGCGACACCGCCCGCGACTTTGTGTCCCGGGTGCAGGTGGGCATGGTCGGCGTCAACGTGCCGATCCCAGTTCCGGTGGCCTACCACACCTTTGGCGGTTGGAAGCGGTCCGGCTTCGGCGACCTCAATCAGCACGGGCCCGCGTCAATCCAGTTCTACACCAAGGTCAAGACGGTTACGCAGCGCTGGCCCGCGGGTAGCCACGGCGCAGAGTTCGTCATCCCGACCATGAAGTAGGCCAACAGCCAGATGGACTACTTCGGGCTGGACGACGACGAACGCGTGATCGCCGAAACGGCGGCCGCGTTCGCCGAGAAGCGCCTCGCGCCAAACGCGTTGGAGTGGGACGAGACCCATCACTTCCCCACCGATGTGTTGCGCGAGGCCGCCGAACTCGGCATGGCGGCGATCTACTGCCGCGAGGACGTCGGCGGCAGCGGGCTGCGCCGGCTCGATGCGGTGCGCATCTTCGAACAACTCGCGACCGCCGACCCCACCGTCGCGGCGTTTCTGTCCATCCACAACATGTGCGCGTGGATGGTGGACACCTACGGCTCCGGTGAACAACGCAAGAGCTGGGTCCCGCGGCTGGCCTCCATGGAGGCCATCGCCAGCTACTGCCTGACCGAGCCCGGCGCCGGGTCTGACGCCGCCGCGCTACGCACCAAGGCCGTCCGAGACGGGGACCACTACGTGCTCGACGGCGTCAAGCAGTTCATCTCCGGTGCGGGGTCCTCCGACGTCTACATCGTGATGGCCCGCACCGGCTCGGAGGGTCCGCGGGGCATCTCCGCCTTCATCGTCGAAAAGGGCACGCCGGGACTGAGTTTCGGTGCCGACGAGCAGAAGATGGGCTGGAACGCTCAGCCCACCGCGCAGGTGATCTTCGAAGGTGTGCGGGTCCCCGCCGACGCGATGCTGGGCGGCGCCGACGGTGAAGGCACCGGCTTTGCCATCGCGATGAACGGGCTCAACGGTGGCCGACTCAACATCGCCGCCTGCTCGCTGGGCGGTGCCCAGGCCGCGTACGACAAGGCCACCGGCTACCTGGCCGACCGGCAGGCGTTCGGCGGGCCGCTGCTCGACGAGCCAACCGTGCGGTTCACCCTCGCCGATATGGCCACCGCGCTGCAGACGTCGCGAATCCTGTTGTGGCGCGCGGCGAGCGCACTCGACGAGAACCATCCCGACAAGGTCGAACTGTGCGCGATGGCCAAACGCTATGTCACCGATGCGTGCTACGAGGTGGCCGACCAGGCGCTGCAATTGCACGGCGGCTACGGCTATCTGCGCGAGTACGGTCTGGAGAAGATCGTCCGCGATCTGCGGGTACACCGCATCCTGGAGGGCACCAACGAAATCATGCGCGTGGTCATCGGGCGGGCCGAGGCGGCCCGCACCCGCGCATCCGCGTAAGGAGAGATATGACTACCGTCGCGTTCCTCGGGCTAGGTCACATGGGCGGCCCGATGGCGGCCAACCTGGTCGCGGCCGGACACACCGTGCACGGTTTCGATCCGGTGCCCGATCTGAAAGCTGTCGCTGAGGCCAAGGGCGCCAAGGTGTTTGACAGCGGGGCCGCTGCAGCCGCCGAGGCCGATGTGGTGATGACGTCATTGCCCAATGGCGGCATCGTCAAGGCGTGCTACGCCGAGGTGCTGCCCGCCGCTCCCAAGGGCACGCTGTTCATCGACACCTCCACCATCTCCGTCGACGACGCCCGCGCCATCCACGCACAGGCCCTCGAGCAAGGCCACGCGCAACTCGACGCCCCGGTCTCCGGCGGGGTCAAGGGCGCGACGGCGGGCACGCTGGCGTTCATGGTCGGCGGCGAAACGGACGCGGTGGAGCGCGCCCGCCCAGTGCTGGAACCGTTGGCGGGCAAGATCATTCACTGCGGCGCCTCGGGCACCGGGCAAGCCGCGAAACTGTGCAACAACATGGTGTTGGCCGTGCAGCAGATCGCGATCGGTGAGGCGTTCGTGCTCGCCGAGAAGCTCGGCCTGTCCGCGCAGTCGTTGTTCGACGTGATCACCGGCGCGACGGGCAACTGCTGGGCGGTGCACACGAATTGTCCGGTGCCGGGACCGGTTCCGACATCACCGGCCAACAACGACTTCAAGCCGGGCTTTGCGACGGCGCTGATGAACAAGGATCTGGGCCTGGCCATGGACGCGGTCCGTTCGACGGGTTCACAAGCCCCGCTGGGCAGCCACGCCGCCGAGATCTACGCAAAATTCGCCGCCGACCACGCCGACAAGGATTTCAGCGCGGTCATCGAGATGCTGCGCGGCTAACCACCCGCATCAGCCGCGAGATTGCATTCACGCCGGGAAAGTTCGAGAAGCGGCCTGCGTGTGTGCAATCTGGCGGCTTACGCCTAACGCCGCCAGGCCCGTCGGCGACCCCTCGACCGCCAACGCGCCGTGCGCCGTGCACCCAAGCTACTACGCGGCGGACGGCGTCTTAGCCGGTTTCGAGGTCCACCATTGGGTGAGGAGCCGCTCGCATGTCGCGATGCCCAGCGGCTCGGCGCCTGCATAGTCGGCACGAATCGCGGCCGCGGCCGCGACATCGCGCGGCGCGGCGACGTCACCGCCGACGAGGATGGTGGCCAGCCCCGCCGAGGTTGCCGTCCGCAGGCCGGCCGCGGAACCCGAGATCGCGATGGCTTGCTGCGGGGACACCCCGAGTTCACGCAACGCCAGCTGATAGGCCTCGGTGGGATCCGCCGACATCACATCGTCGGCAGTGACGATCGTTTCGACCAGCCCGTCGCCGACCAGTTGCCGCACCAGCGCCTCGGCCCAACTGCGCCGGCCGCGGGTCACCACGCACACCGGAATCCCGGCCGCGAAGGCATCCATGACCAGGTCGACGAGTCCCTGCCGCGGAGCCAGGCCGACGTCGAGAATCATCTCCTCGAACATCATCGCCTTGGTCGCGCAGATCTCGTCGGCAAGCATTTCGGTGAGCACATCGCATTCCGTGCCCACACACCGTTTGCGCAGCTCAGCCACGACGCGCTGGCGTTCGTCTCGTAGCGTCAGCAACTGCCGGTAGCGCGGCACGCTCCACCGGATCGGCAACCCGTGCGCGGCGAAGGCGGCGTTGAAGACCACGCGATGGCCGTCGCACTCCAGGTCGGTCAGTGCGTCGAGATCCAAGATCACCGCACGCACCGGATACACGCTCACTTCATCGGGCCGGGGACAGTCCCACCAGAACCGTCCGGCACGCCACGTTCTCTCCTGTGTGGAAGGCACGCGGTCAGAGTGGCCCACGTCACACAATGAGCGCGTCCCCCGTAGGGGGGATTCGGCGTGCGATTTAAGGTGATGCCATGACGGCCACGGGCTCACCAGTACGGATTGTCCTGGTAGATGACCATGAGATGGTCATCGAGGGCCTCAAGGCGATGCTCACCGCGTTCGCCGACCGGGTCGAGGTCGTCGGGCAGGCCGTGGGCGCCGAACGGGCGATGGACGTCATCGCCGACCTCAAACCCGACATCGTCCTGTGTGACGTGCGCATGCAGGGGTCCAGCGGGCTAGACCTGTGCCGGGACCTGCGCGAACGCGATCCCGAGCAGAAGGTGGTGATGCTCTCGGTCTACGACGACGAGCAGTACCTCTTCCAGGCGCTGCGGGTCGGGGCGTCGGGGTATCTGCTCAAGAGCATCAGCAGCGACGAGCTGGTGCGTCAGCTCGAATTCGTGCACAACGGGGAGACCGCGATCGACCCGGGGATGGCGGCGCGCGCGGTGGACACCGCGGCGCGGCTGCAGCGCGACGAGTTCTGGCCGGGAGCGCGCCAAGGCCTGACGCAGCGCGAGAGCGAGATCCTGTCCTATGTGGTCAACGGCCTGTCCAACCGCGGCATCGCCAACAAACTGGTGATCGGCGACGAGACCGTCAAAAGCCATCTGCGCTCGATCTACCGCAAACTCGGCGTCAGTGACCGCGCCGGCGCGGTCGCCACGGCCCTGCGGGAAGGGATATTCCATTGACCCCCGGGCCCGCGAAAGTCCGCGACCTCGTCGACGCCGAGGACGAACTCGCCCTACTGCGCGAGCTGATCCAGGCCGCCTCCAGCGGGCCGGGCGTCGAACCGCTGGCTGCCGCGGCCGCCCGGATGATCACCGCCGCGACCGCCAGCGACGTCTGCTTCGTGCACGTGCTCGACGACACCGAGCGCTCGCTGACGCTGGCCGGTGCGACCCCGCCGTTCGACAGCGAAGTAGGCAAGATCAGACTGCCGCTGGGACAAGGCATTTCGGGCTGGGTGGCCAGCCACCGCGAACCCGTGGTGATCACCGAGGACAAGGAATCCGATCCGCGTTACATGCCGTTCCAGTCGCTGCGGGGATCCGATTTCACGTCGATGGTGTCGGTGCCGATGGAAACCGATCCCGGCGGGCTGGTCGGCGTGCTCAACGTGCACACCGTGGCGCGACGGGAGTTCACCGAACGCGACGTGGAACTGCTGCTCGTCATCGGCCGGCTCATCGCCGGTGCCCTGCACCAGGCGCGGCTGCACCGCCAGTTGGTGGCCCGCGAACGCGCCCACGAGAACTTCGTCGAGCAGGTGATCGAGGCCCAGGAGATCGAACGACGACGGCTGGCCGGCGATATCCACGACGGCATCTCCCAGCGGTTGATCACCTTGTCGTACTGGCTGGACGCCGCCACCAGGGGCATCGACGATCCGGACACCGTCGCCGAACAGCTCGGTAAGGCAAGGGAATTGGTGGACCTGACGCTGGCCGAGGCCCGCGCAGCGATCAGCGGGCTGCGGCCGCCGGTGCTCGACGATCTGGGTCTGGCCGGCGGGCTGGCCAGCCTGGCCCGGTCCATCCCGGAGATCGATATGGAGGTCGAGCTGGCCGAGCGGCGGCTGCCCGACCACATCGAGCTGGCGCTCTACCGCATCGCCCAGGAATGTCTGCAGAACATCGTCAAACACGCCAATGCCAAACGGGCGCGACTGACCTTCGCCGTGGACGAGGACATCGCCCGGCTCGAAATCGTCGACGACGGCGTCGGTTTCGACACCTTCGAGCATCCGCTGGGCAGCGACGAGATGGGCGGCTACGGCCTGCTGTCGATGGCCGAGCGCGCCGAGATCGTCGGCGGGCGGCTGAACATCCGGTCGCGGCCGGGCTCGGGAACGGCGGTCACCGCGACGATCCCGCTACCGTCGACAGCCTGAACGGGCCCGCGACTGTGCATTCTCATACGGGCTCCTCGGCGCGTCGCGTATGAAACCGCACGCTCGACCCAAGTCGAGCCGTCAGAAGTCGCCGGCGTGCCGGCGCAGCGTCTCGATCGCCTTCGCCAGCGCCCGCGACTCCTCGTCGGACATGCCGATATCGGCGAACACCTCTTTGTTCAGCGTGACGGTCGCATCCTCCACCGTGGAGCGGCCGAGATCGGTGATCCGCACCAGTGTGGTGCGCCCGTCGGTGGGGTGTGGCAACCGCTCCACCAGGCCGTTGGCCTCCAGCCGCCGGATCGCGTGCGTGACGCTGGTGACGTGCACCTGCAGCCGGTCCGATGCCTTGGTGATCGGCAGCGCCCCGGTGCGGCTGAAAGCCAGCAACCGCAGCAGCTCGTAGCGGGAAAAACTGAGGTCGTAGGGCCGCAGTGCGGTTTCGACGCGGGCCAGCAGAATCTGGTGGGCCCGCATCACCGACGTCACCGCGACCATGCCGTCGGCGACGTCACCCCAGCCGGCGCGCTCCCAATTGGCGCGCGCCAGCGCGATGGGGTCGCGCTTTTCCGACGGTTCGGACGGCACGCTTCTTCATACCAGCTACCGCGCCAGCGCAGCCAGCACCGCCTGCGTCGACGCGCGACCCGCCGCGGTGATCCGCAAGGCGCCGTTGTCGAAATAGCGCAGCTGCAACCCGGTGTCGCGGAACACCTCGCGCCACGGCCTGCCCTGCTGCGGCAGGTAGACGAAGTTCGCGTGGCTGTCGGTGCTGACGATGCCCATCGCCTGCAACCGCCGCCGCAAGTGGCGCCGCTCGTCGGTGATGAACCGGATGCGCTGAGCCAACTGATCTTCCGCCTCGTAGCATGCCGCGACGGCGACGGCACTGGTGATGCTCATGCCGAACGGCAGCTGCATCCGGGACAACTCCTCGGCCAGCTCCGGTGACGCGAAGCCGTACCCGATCCGCAGGCCGGCCAGGCCGTACGCCTTGGAGAATGTGCGCAGTACCACCAGATTCGGGAACCGCGCCACCAGCTGGGCGCTGTCCAGCCGGTGCTCGGGGGTGACGAATTCGATGTAGGCCTCGTCGAGCAGCACCATGGTCTCGCGCGGCACATGCCGCAGGAACCGCTCGACGTCGGCGGCGGATTCCAGCGTGCCGGTCGGGTTGTGCGGGCGGCACAACACCACCACCTTGGCGTCGGTCGCGGCGTCGGCCATCGCGTCGAGGTCGTGGTGGCCGTACTCGTCGAGCGGCACCTGCACCGAAGTCAGCCGCGCCATCCGGGTCAGGATGGGATACCCGTCGAAAGTCGGTGTGCTGAGCACGATTCGGTCACCGGGATGGGTCATGGCGTGCAACGCCTGGCTCACCACGCCCGTCGCGCCCGCCCCGAGCACCACCTGCTCGTCAAGCACCCCGATGCGGGCGCCGATGAGACTGCGTAACCGCTCGGGCAGGAATTCGGGATAGCGGTTGGCGACGCCAACCGCCTGGCTCACCGCGGAGCGGACCGCCGGAAGGGGCGGGAACGGATTCTCGTTGAGCGCCAGCGCCATCGGGTTGACCGCGGCCGGCAACGCGGCAAGCGTGTCGGTCCGAAGATCGAGTTCGCGCACCTGGCTGAGGATGCTCATCAGCGCCCGCCCCAGCGCACCGCTGCGGCACCGGCGAAGTCACCGGCGTGCGCGAACGCGGCCATCAGCACCACGTCGCCCTTGTTGAGCTGGCCGTCGGAGATCGCCCTGTCCAGGTTGATGGGAATCCCGGCGGCGAACAGATTGCCGCACTCATCAAACGTGTCGCGGTGCCGTTCGGGCGGCAGCTCCAGGGCCTCGCGCCAGTTGCGCAGGAACACCCGGTTCGGCTGATTCGTCACGAACAAGTCAATGTCCTTGGGTTTCAACCCGATTCGATCACAGACTGCATACGACACCTCGGGCACCTGGCGGTTGCCCCGCGCCATCACCTTGGTGATCTTGCTTTCGGTGAATCCGATGCACCCCTCGCCGGGCCCGGGCTGCCACCACTTGCGAGGCGGATCGACCGCGATGGTCATATCACCGGCGTACTCGCCATAGGTGCGACATTCGACGTCGAGGATCGGCGACTCGTCCGACAGCGTGATCAGTCCGACGGCGGCCCCGTCACCGGGCACCGCGGCCTGCGCCTTGCAGCGAATCGTCTTCTGGTCGAACACCGTTCCCGCGGCGTTCTGCGCGACGGCGATCATCGCCGTGCGACCCTCACCGGACTCCAGCAGATTGCGGGCCAGCTTGAGTCCCAACACGAATGCCGCGCAGCCGCCGTTGTGCAGATCGATGACCCAACCCGGCTTCATCCCGAGCCGATGCGCCATCCCGCCACCGCCGCCGTAGAACGGCATGTCCGGCAGCTGGGTGTGGGTGATCAACACGTCGACGCCGGCGATGGTGTCCTGACCGTGCCGTTCCACCAGGCCCGCGGCGGCGCGCTCCACCATGTCGATCGCGGTTTCGTCTTCGGCCACGTGATGGCGGAACCGAGGCGCGCGAAACATCACGTTGTCGCGTAGGTCGTCGGTGTCGGCGAACTGCGCGTAGTAGTCGGCGCTGATCGGCGGCCCGGGCAGGTACGTCGAAACATCGATCAAACTCACCGTCATGTCGGTCCTCACTTCATCCAGTCCGGGGTGATCGGCAAGCCGTTGTGATGGCGATATTCGGCAATTGCCTTGAGCGTCTTGAGTTCCAGCATGTGACCGGCACCGAACATGTCCCAGAAGTCGCCGACCCACACCGGGCGCTGCGGGGGTGCCGTTTCGGGATACGGGTTGTGGTCGTAGAACGGGTGGTGGCAATTAGTCCACAGCACAACGGATCCCGGCTTGCCGAACACCAGCTGCGCGTCGACGATCCGGATCAAATAGATCATCCACAGGTGCTTGCCCTGGTCCCAGGCGCAGTGGTAGTCGACCGTCCTGGCCTCTTTGTTGGCGACGGTGCGGGTGAAGATCTTGGTCTGCCGCTCGCCGGCGCCCAACATGTCGTGGGCCACCCACAACCCGGGCTCCTCGGTCGGGGCGAATCCGCGCAGACTGTAGGTCCACTCCTCCAGGCAGCGGGTGTCGGCCATATAGTCGAACAACTCGTCGGGTGGACAGTCGATATAGCTGTTGACGGTGCAGAATTCGCCGAACACCTCATCGTGCGGGTACACCGACCGCATCATCTCCATGATGATCGGGGTGGCCTTTTCGCGGGGATGCGATTCGATCCGGATGACGCCGTCGATGCTGGCCCCTTCGCGGGCGGTGATGTCCTCAAGCGCGGGCAGTGACATTGGAGCGGTTCTCCTTTGGAATCGGAAGTGGCTTTGCGGCTTTGCCGAGAAAGTTTGCGAACGGCGGGATTTCGTCGGCCGAGCACTCGACGCTGACCACCGAGGGTCCGTCGACGTCCAGCGCCGCCCTCAGCGCCCCCGGCAACCCGGCGATGTCGCTCACATCGGTCGACGGCAGGCCGGGCAACATCGCGGCCAGGCCGGCGCCCAGACGGCTCGGCCCGAATCGGTTGTAGCTGTACAGATCGTCGTAGAACAGCTGTTCGCGGGTGACGCACATGGCGTGCGCGTGGTTGTCGAACAGCAGAAATGTCACGGGCAGCCGGTATTGCAGTGCGGTGTGAATCTCCATGCCGTGCATGAAGAATGCGCCGTCGCCGGCAATGACAACCGTGCGTCTACCTCTGCCGAACGCCACACCGACACCGGCCCCGAAGCTGTAGCCCATCCCGCCCATGCCGAGCGCGACGATGAACCGGCCGTCGCGGCGCACCGGCAGGTAGTGCAGCGCCGACGCCCCGATGTTTCCGGCGTCGACGACGATGTCCACCCCGTCGGGCAGATGCGCGTCGAGCACCGCCATCGCGTCGCGGTAGCGCACCCCCGGCCCGTCGTATACCGGCGGCGCCAGCTCGGTGCGTGACAACACGTCCGGCACCCGCAGATGCGTCGGGCGGCCGTTGCCCGACAACGCGGTGATCAACAGCGCCAGTGACCCGCGCAGGTTTTCGGTGTGCACATGTGTGCACGGCAGATACGGCGCGGCCGAGCCGATCGACAGCACGGGCACCGCGGCCAGCACGTCGTCCAACCCGGTGCGAGCGGTGACCGTCATCCGCGTCCCCACCAGCAGGCACAGCGCGCTGTCGGCGATCGCGGTCGCGACCCCGGGATGGCCCATCACCCCGGTGACGCCGAGCGCCGACGACGAGCCCAGCCCCGGGATCCCGGCCACGTCCTTGGCGTCGGGCACGGTGGCCACCCGGGCCCGCAGGATCGCGCGTAGTTGCTCGAGTTCGGCGCGGGCGTCATCACGGGCGACCTGTTCGCCGGCGACGATCGTGATCGGACCGGTGGCCCGGCGCAGCGCCCGCGCGACCGGTTGCGGATCACCGATGAGCGCGCGGTGCTGGATCCCACCGGACGTCCCGTTGGGTGTCCCGTTGGGCCGCAGGTCTGCCTGCTGCACGTTTTTCGGCAGCAGCAGCACCGCCGGGCCGCCGGTGCGCGCGGCGGCGATGGCCTCCGGCAGCGCGGTGACGATGTCCTCGGGTGTCGTCACCCGGCGGCAATACACCGACACTTCGGAGAACAGCGCTTCACCGTTCAGGGCGCCGTTGCGGCCGCTGGTGTCCTGGAACGCGCCCCGCCCGTCGAGCGGCGTCGGCGCCTGCCCGATCAGCGCCAGCACCGGCACCCGGCTGGCCAGCGACTCCCCCAGTCCCGGAACCGTGTTCAGGCATCCGCCGCCGGAGGTCGCGCACACCACGCCGAGCCCGGCGCCGCTGCGGCTGTATCCGTCGGCCATGGTGGCGGCCGAGAACTCGTGCTTGGCGAGCACCGCGGTGATGTCGTCGCGGAAGAAGGCGGCGTCGTAGAGATCCTCGATATTGGCGCCGTCGACGCCGAAGATGTGCTCCACCCCGCTTGCCGCGAGATGGCCGACGATGCGGTCGACCACTCGATGCCTGCTGGCCATCTGTCACCCGCTTCCGCTCTCTACCTCAGTGACACGTCCCGCATCGCAGTTCGGTTCACCGGAGAGGCGGATCTACACCTTTGCTTCCAGCAGGACCTGGCCGTCGTCGACCGAAACCAGTTGCACCGCAGCGATTTCGTCCTTGGGCAGCGGGGTGTTCGCGCTCGGCAGCGCCGTCGCGCCCGACAGGCCCAGCCAGGTCGCCACCTGCTCGTGGCTGCCGTCCTGGCCCACCACCACCATGCCCAGATTCTGCGGCGGAGCGTCGCGGTTGCCCCAGTCGCCGTAGGTGCAGGCCATGTCGATCCGGGTGCCCCAGCCGAATCCGTGCAACGTCACCGTGGCGTTAATGGGCGTCGGTGACACCTTGACCATTTCCACCGTTTGCCCGGCCTGCGGTGGAGTTTCGTCCGCGGTGTCCGGACGGACGGCGAGCACAATGCCCACCGCCAGCGCCGCGGCGGCCACGCCGACCGCAGCGGAGGTCAACCACCGGTTCCGGCGACGACGCCACCGCACCTTGGCGAGCACCGAGTCCAACACCTCGGGACGCAGCGGCGGAGGTTCGGGCTGCGCCTGGTCGAGAGACTTGACGTCGTCGGCGTCGAGCATGGCCAGCAACGCCGGGATACCGCTCAGCTCGGCGACGGACTGCCGGCAGCGCGCGCAACCCTGCAGATGCGCCTCGAACTCCCGGCGCTCACTGCTCGTCAGCGCACCCAGCACGTAGGCCGCATCCCAGGTCGCGTAGCGATCGCCGTTCACCACGTCACCGCCTCGGGGTGCACCGAACTGTGTCATCGTGTCACCCCCATTTCCTGCAGGTTGAGCCGTAAAGCGCGCACCGCGTAGTGAAGCCGTGATTTGACGGTGCCCTCGGGGATTTGCAGATCCGCGGCGATCTGCGCCGTGGTCCAGCCCTGGTAGTACGCGCGGCGGATCACCGCGCGGTGTTCCTCGGAGAGTTGGCTCAACGCCGTGCCCAGCAACAGTTTGTCCAATGCGGCGTCCACCTCATCCGGTCCGGCGCGATCGGCCACCCCTTCCAGATCGGGGGTACCGCTCTCGTTGCGGAAGCGTGCACTGCGTCGCTCATCGATGATGAGGTTTCGCGCCACGGTGAACAACCACACGCGGGCCGACCGCTCGTGGTCGTTGGTCACCTCGGGGTGGCGCCAGGCACGCAGCAACGTTTCCTGGACGACGTCCTCGGCGCGGGCTTGGTCACCGGTGAGCCGCAGCGCGTATCGCCACAGCGCCGCGGCGTGCTCGTCGTAAAGCACCCGCATCATCGCGGCCTCCGGATCGTCCATTGCCAACCTCCGTCTGTGACACGACGTTGGTGGTGATCCGGTTCATTACTACCTTTGCGCGCACCCGGCGCGAGGGCGTTCGACCAAAGATTGCTGAAGCGGTATCAGCGGGTCAGAATCCGCGGGCCGTCCTCGGTGACGGCCACCGTGTGCTCCCAGTGTGCGGCGCGCGACCCGTCGGCGGTGACGACGGTCCATTCGTCGTCGAGCACCCGGGTCTTCGTGGTTCCGAGCGTCAGCATCGGTTCGATGGCCAGCACGGATCCGGGCGCCAGATACGGTCCGCGGCCGGGGGATCCCTCGTTGGGCAGGAACGGATCCATGTGCATTTGCCTGCCGATACCGTGGCCGCCGTAACCGGACACGATGCCGAATTTGCGGTCGTAGCGCTTCTCGGCGGCGCGGGTCTCGACTTCGATGGCGTGCGACACGTCGGTGAGCCGGTTGCCGGGCACCATCGCGGCGATGCCGGCCTCCATCGCCTCACGCGTTGCCGCGGAGAGGATTTCGTCGGCGGGGATCAGCGCCCCCACGCCGAAGGTGATCGCTGAGTCGCCGTGCCAGCCGTCGACGATGGCGCCGCAGTCGATGGACACCAGGTCGCCGGGCGCCAGGATCTCCGACGCCGACGGAATCCCATGCACCACATGGTCATTGACCGACGAGCAGATGCTGGCCGGGAAACCGTGATAACCGAGGAACGACGGGATGCCGCCGCCGTCGCGGATGACTTGTTCGGCGATGGTGTCCAACGCGAGGGTCGATACGCCCGGCGCGGCGGCCTCGCGCACGGCCCGCAGCGCCGTCGCGACCAGCGCCCCGGCCACGGCCATCGCGTCGAGCTCACCGGCGCTGCGTTGGGCGACGACCTTGCGGCCGCGCAGCGACGGCAGGGTGATCACTTGCCGAGGGCGCGCAGCGCGCGGGCGAACACCTCGTCGAGGCTGCCCACCGCGTCGACGGTCTGCAGGTTGTTGTGACGGTAGTACTCCAGCAGCGGCTCTGTCTCCTCGCGGTAGACCACGAACCGGTTGTGGATGACCTCTTCGGTGTCGTCGGCACGCCCGCGGCCCTTGAGCCGCTTGAGCAGCTCTTCCTCGGACACCTGGAACTCCACGACGGCGTCGAGCTTGGTGTTGTGCGCCTTGAGCATGTCGTCGAGCGCCTTGGCCTGCTCCACCGAGCGGGGATAGCCGTCGAGGATGAACCCGTCGGCCGCGTCGGGCTGCTCGATGCGGTCCTCGACCAGTTTGTTGGTGAGCTCCGAGGGCACCAGGTCGCCGGCGTCGAGGTAGCGCTTGGCCTCCACGCCGAGCGGTGTGCCCTCGCTGATGTTCTTACGGAACAGGTCCCCGGTCGAGATTTGCGGGATGCCGAGCTTCTCGGACAGCTTCTGCGCCTGCGTGCCTTTGCCCGCCCCAGGCGGTCCGAGTAGAACGACCCTCACTTCAGGAACCCTTCGTAGTTGCGTTGTATCAGTTGGCTCTCGATCTGCTTGACGGTATCCAACCCGACGCCAACCAGGATCAGAACACCAACGCCGCCGAACGGCAGATTCTGGACGGTGCCGGTGGAGCCGACCTGCAGGAACAGGTTGGGCAGCACGGCGATGACGCCCAGGTAGA
Source organism: Mycobacterium hubeiense (assembly GCF_002838065.1). Classification (GTDB taxonomy): domain Bacteria; phylum Actinomycetota; class Actinomycetes; order Mycobacteriales; family Mycobacteriaceae; genus Mycobacterium; species Mycobacterium hubeiense. Next base: position 57,342 of record NZ_PIZU01000004.1, read on the forward strand.
TCGAGCCGGGCAGGGTGATCCGGCTCAGCACGTAGCGCAGATAGTCGGCGGTCGGGCGGCCCGGCCGGATGCCGGGGATGAAGCCGCCGAACTTCTTCATCTCGTCGGCACGCTCATCGGGATTGAACGTGATCGACACGTAGAAGTAGGTGAAGAAGATGATCAGCCCGAAGTAGATCGCGATGTAGACCGGGTCCGCGGGGTTGGTCAGGTAGTTCGCGATGAACCGGTCCCACCACCCGGTGCCGGGGTTGGCGCTGCCGCTCTCGATCAGCTGGGTGATCAGCAGCGGGATGTAGATCAGCGACGACGCGAAGATCACCGGGATGACGCCGGCCTGGTTGACCTTCAACGGCAGATACGTCGACGTGCCGCCGTACATGCGACGGCCGACCATTCGTTTGGCGTACTGCACCGGGATACGCCGCTGGCCCTGCTCGACGAAGACGACGCCGATGATGATGGCCAGCGCGGCCACGCACACCGCGGTGAACACCAGGCCGCCGCGGCTCTCCAGGATCATCTTGCCCTCGCCGGGGATGGCTGCGGCGATGCTGGCGAAGATGATCAGCGACATGCCGTTGCCGATGCCGCGCTCGGTGATCAGTTCGCCCATCCACATCAACAGGGCCGCACCCGCGGTCATCACGATCACGATGACCACCAGGCTGAAGATCGACTGGTCGGCCATGATGTCGAGCGTGCAGCCCTGCAGCAGCCCGCCGTTGGCGGCCAGCGCCACGATGCTGGTGGCCTGCAGCATCGCCAATGCGATGGACAGGTAGCGGGTGTACTGCGTCATCTTGGCCTGCCCGGCCTGACCCTCTTTGCGCAGCTGTTCGAAGCGCGGGATCACCACAGTCAGCAGCTGCACGATGATGCTCGCGGTGATGTAGGGCATGATGCCGACCGCGAACACGCTCAGCTGCAGCAGCGCACCGCCGGAGAACAGGTTGATCAACGAGTAGATCTGCGCCGAGTCACCGCCGCTGACCTGCTCGATGCACTTCTGCACGTTGGGGTAGTTGACGCCCGGCGACGGGATCGACGCGCCGACCCGGTACAAGATCACCAGGCCTAGCGTGAACAGGATCTTGCGCCTCAGGTCGGCCGTCCGAAGTGACGAGATGAAAGCCGAGAGCACTCTTCCTCCTGTGCAGCCGACCTCATATCGCGGCGTGCCAAATGGGGCTGGTTTCGACCAGCGTATTGGTTAAGTCCGGTGGCGACCCCCGTCAGGCGCGCAGCCTGCGGAGTCACGCGTCAAACAGTCTACGAGAGTAACAGTTGCGCCCGCCCCGGCCCGCATCGATGACACAAGCTGCGGTCCAATGCGGAGGCGTACAGTTGTTATGTCGGCTAAGTAACATCGTGGACGGGGTTGATCAATGGCGCGTACGGACAACGACACCTGGGATCTGGCATCCAGCGTGGGAGCGACGGCGACGATGGTGGCTGCGGCCCGCGCAGTCGCGTCCAACAGCCCGGACCCGGTGATCGACGACCCTTTCGCCGCACCGCTGGTCCGCGCCGTCGGTGTCGACTTCTTCACCAAACTCGTCGACGGCGAGATCAGCGACGAGGATCTCGACGGCGACTCGGCCGTCAGTGTGTCCCGGTTCGCCAACGGCATGGCCGCGCGCACCCGCTTCTTTGACGACTTCTTTCTCGACGCCGTCCGAGCCGGCATCCGGCAGGCGGTGATCCTGGCGTCGGGACTGGACGCCCGCGCGTACCGGCTGCCGTGGCCGGCGGGCACCGTGGTGTTTGAAATCGACCAGCCGTCGGTGATCGACTTCAAGACCACCACGTTGGCCGACCTCGGGTTCGCCCCGACCGCCGACCGGCGGGCGGTGGGGATCGACCTGCGGGGCGACTGGCCCGCGGCGCTGTTGGAGGCCGGTTTCGACCCGGCCAAGCCGACGGCCTGGATCGCCGAGGGGCTGTTCGGTTATCTGCCGCCAGAAGCCCAGGACCGGCTGCTGGATCAGATTACCGACCTGAGTGCGCCCGGCAGCCGGGTCGGCGCGGAAGGCGTGCTCAACGCCGCCGACGTCGACGAGGACGCGATCAAGGCGCGCATGAAAGAGGTGTCCGACCGCTGGCGGGCGCACGGGTTCGACCTCGACTTCACCGAACTCGTGTATCTCGACGACCGCGCCAATGTCACCCACTATCTCGAGGGACACGGCTGGCGCACGACAAGCATCGGCGCCAACGAGCTGTTGGCGCGCGCCGGCTTGCCGGTCCCCGAGGATGACGATGCCCGCTTTGCCGAAGTGCTCTACATCAGCGCGGAGAGATAAATGGCACGCACCCATGACGACAGTTGGGACCTGGCCTCCAGCGTCGGCGCGACGGCAACGATGGTGGCGGCGGGCCGCGCCATCGCCAGCCGAGACCCACGCGGGTTGATCAACGATCCGTTCGCCGCCCCGCTGGTGCGGGCGGTCGGCATCGAATTCTTCACCAAGATGGTCGACGGCGAGGTCGACCTCACCGCTATTGCTCCCGACCAGGCACCCCGAGTACAGGCCAACATCGACGAAATGGCAGTTCGCACACGGTTTTTCGACGACTACTTCGAAACCGCCGCCGGCACCGGTATACGGCAGGCCGTGATCCTGGCGTCCGGCCTCGACTCGCGCGCCTACCGGCTGGCCTGGCCGGACGGCACCGTCGTCTACGAGGTCGACCAACCCGACGTCATCGAGTTCAAAACTCAGACCTTGGCCGAAATTGGTGCGCAGCCCACCGCCGAGCGGCGCACCGTGTCGATTGATCTTCGCGACGACTGGCCGGCGGCCTTGCGGGCCGCGGGATTTGACGTCGACGCACCGACGGCGTGGTGCGCGGAGGGCCTACTGATCTACCTTCCGCCCGAGGCTCAGGACCGGTTGTTCGACAACATCACCGCGCTGAGTGCCCGTGGGAGCACCATCGCCACCGAATATGTGCCGGGGATCAAGGATTTCGATCCCGAGAAAGCGCGCGCTGCCACCGAGAGCATGCGCCAGTTCGGCCTCGACATCGACATGCCGTCGCTGATCTACCACGGCGAGCGCAACCACGTCGTCGATTACCTGGCGTCGAAAGACTGGCGGGTGCAGGGCATTCCGCGTTCGGACCTGTTCGCCCGGCACCGCCTTGCGGTACCCGATTTCGGCGACGACGACCCGCTCGGCGAGATCGTCTACGTCAGCGGCACGCTGGCTTGACGCCGAAATGTAATTCCGCCACTTAGAAGCGGTACTCCCCCAGCCACAGTGCGTTGACGCCGCTGAAAGACCGCTCGGCTTGATCCACCAGGCCGAGGACTGACCGGCCCACCAGCGCGCCGAGCGCGTCGGGCAGCGATGCGGCCGCGGGCTGCGATGACTGCTTGGGCCGCAGGAACTCCAGCAGCGACGAGCCGGGGTAGCTCACCAGTCGCACGTCGGCGTCGGGATCCAGGCCCGCCAGCACCTTCGCGCGGTCGATCGCGGTGCGCAGGCCGCCGAGTTCGTCGACCAGGCCGCGTTCTTTGGCGTCCGCGCCGGTCCACACCCGGCCGCGGGCCACCGCGTCGACGGCCTCGACAGACAGCTTGCGGCCCTTGGCAACCCGCTCGACGAAGTCGGTGTAGAACATGTCGGCCTCAGCCTCCACGTGCGCCTTCTGTTCGTCGGTGAAGGGCTGGTTGATGGACCACGCGTCGGCATTGGGGTTGGTGCGCACCGAATCCGAGCCGACACCGATGCGGCCCTTCAGCTCGCGCGCGATCAACTTGCCCGTCACCACGCCGATCGAGCCGGTAATGGTCCCGGCGTTGGCGACGATCGCGTCGGCGCCCATCGACACGTAGTAGCCGCCGGACGCGGCCACCGCACCCATCGACGCGACGACGGGCGTGCCGCCGTCACGCACCCGATTCACCTCGCGCCACACGGTTTCCGAGCCGGTGACCGATCCGCCGGGGCTGTCCACCCGCAGCACGATCGCCGCCACGGAGTCGTCAGCGGCGGCCTCGCGCAACGCCGCGGCGATGGTGTCCCCGCCGGCGCTCGACCCTCCCAGCGGGAGCAGCCCCGGCCCGCCGCGGCCGCTGACGATCGGACCGTGCAGGGTGACCACCGCGATCGTGGGTTTGGTTTTGCGGCCCGGCAGCGGCGGCAGTTGCGGCGTGGGTTTGGGCGCGGTCGCCCGGGCATAACGCGACAGGTACAGCCGCGGCGGGGCGTCATCGTCATCGGGCGAAACATCTCGCGCCCCAACGAGATTGCACATCCGCGCGTACGCCTCGTCGCGGAAGCCGATCCGGTCGATCAGCCCGCCGCTCACCGCGTCGTCGCGCATCAACGGCGCCTTGTCGGCCAAGGCGTTCACCACATCGGGCTCGAGATGGCGGGACTCGGCGACGGCCTGCACCACCTGCGAGTGCAGGCTTTCGATCAGCCGGCTGTCGGCCTCGCGGTGCGCATCGGTGTAGCGGTCCTGCGTGAAAAGGTTTGCCGCGGACTTGTATTCACCGCGGGCGACGAACTGTGCCTCGATGCCGGCCTTGTCCAGCGCGTCGCGCAAAAACAGTGCATTTGTGGCGAACCCCACCAGACCGACCGTCCCCGACGGTTGCATCCACACCTCGCGAAATGCCGAGGCGAGGTAGTACGACAGGGTGCCCGGATAGGTCTCGGCCCACGCCAGCGACGGCTTCTCGTCGCTGAACGCCGAAATCGCTTCCCGCAGTTCCTGTATCGGGCCCGCCGCGGCGGCCGGGATCTGCACCCGTGCGATCAGTCCTTCGACGCGCGGATCCTCGGCGGCGCGGTGGATGGCGGCGACGGCCTCGCGCAGGATCAGCGGGCGACCGCCGCTGGCGATGATCGCGAACGGGTCGAAGCCACCGGTCTCGGCGGGCACCGACAGCAGGTCGAGTTCGAGCACGCAACCGCTGGGCACACCGTGATGGCGGGCGGTGTCGACCTTGCGCACAAGGTTCCTAAGTTCGTCGGCGCCGGGGAGACCGGACAAGAAGGAGAACATGCTCCGAGCCTACCGACGCGCGCGATAGGGCAGGGTTGGGCGCCGACTGTGCGGTTTCATACGCGACCCGCCGCCGGAGGCGTATCAAATCGCACAGTGGCGAAACCGGGACCCCACGCAAAAGGCCCCGCCAATGCGGGGCCTTTCGCGTCAAGCGAAACTACAGCTCGGTCACCGAGCCGCCGGCGGCGGTGATCTTCTCCCGCGCCGCACCGCTGAACTTGTGCGCGGTGACGTTGACCTTGGCGGTCAGCTTGCCGTCGCCGAGCACCTTGACCAGTGAGTTCTTGCGGACGGCACCCGCGGCCACCAGCTCGTCCAGGCCGACGTCGCCGCCCTTGGGGAACAGCTTGTTGATGTCGCCGACGTTGACGACCTCGTAGGAGGTGCGGAACCGGTTGCGGAAGCCCTTGAGCTTGGGCAGCCGCATGTGGATCGGCATCTGGCCACCCTCGAACGTCACGGGGACGTTCTTGCGGGCCTTGGTGCCCTTGGTGCCGCGGCCGGCGGTCTTACCCTTGGATCCCTCACCGCGGCCGACGCGCGTCTTCGCGGTCTTGCTGCCGGGTGCCGGCTTCAGGTCATGCAATTTGATCATTTGGTCTCCACCGCCTCAACTTCGACGAGGTGATGCACGGTCTTGATCAATCCGCGCGTCTGCGGGTTGTCCTCACGGACCACCGACTGGCGAATCTTGCGCAGCCCCAGCGTCCGCAGGCTTTCGCGCTGCTTCCAGCGCGCGCCGATGGTGCTGCGTACCTGAGTAATCCGAAGCTCTGCCATGGCTATGCCGACCCTTCACGTGCGGCCGACGCGGCAAGCGCCTCGGCCTCGCGCCGCGCCTTGAGCATGCTGGCCGGCGCGACGTCCTCGATGGGCAAGCCACGTCGGGCCGCCACCTCTTCCGGGCGCTGTAGCATTTTCAGCGCGGCAACGGTGGCGTGCACCACGTTGATCGCGTTGTCGCTACCCAGCGACTTGGCCAAAATGTCGTGCACGCCAGCGCATTCCAGCACCGCACGAACGGCACCGCCGGCGATCACACCGGTACCCGGGCTGGCCGGGCGCAGCAGCACCACACCCGCAGCGGCTTCACCCTGCACTGGATGGGTGATGGTGCCGCCGATCAACGGAACGCGGAAGAAGTTCTTGCGCGCCTCCTCGACACCCTTGGCGATCGCGGCCGGCACCTCCTTGGCCTTGCCGTAGCCGACACCGACCATGCCGTTGCCGTCGCCGACGATCACCAGCGCGGTGAAGCTGAACCGCCGACCGCCCTTGACCACCTTGGAAACTCGGTTGATCGCGACGACGCGTTCGAGATAGTTGCTCTTGTCGCCACCGTCACGGCCGCGGCCGCCACGGTCGTCACGGCGACCCCGGCCCTCCCGGTCGCCCCGAGGGGGTCGGCCGTCCGTGGTTCCTGGCCCGCCGGCGCCAGTTGGCTGCTCGGCCATCAGTTAATCCCTTCGTTGTACGTCTTCATCATCAGAACTTCAGCCCGCCTTCGCGGGCCGCATCTGCCAGTGCCGCGATGCGTCCGCCGTAGGTGTAGCCGCCGCGGTCGAACACCACCGTTTCGATTCCCGCGGCCTTCGCGCGCTCGGCGATCAGCTGACCGACGCGCACACTGTGGGCCTTCTTGTCGCCCTCGATCGCGCGCACATCGGGCTCGATCGACGACGCCGCCGCCAGCGTGGTGCCGTTGAGGTCGTTGACCAACTGCACGTGGATGTGCCGCGCGGAGCGGTGCACCACCAGGCGCGGCGTCTCGGCCGTCCCGGAGATCTTCTTGCGCAGCCGGGCGTGCCGGCGCAACCGCGCGGTGCGGCGGGCCTGCGACACGCTCTGCCCCACCGTCTTACGCTTCGTCTCAGTAGCCATGACTTACTTACCTGTCTTTCCGACCTTGCGGCGGATCTGCTCACCCTCGTAGCGCACGCCCTTGCCCTTGTACGGGTCGGGGCGGCGCAGGCGGCGGATCACCGCGGAGATCTGGCCGACCTTCTGCTTGTCGATCCCCGACACGGAGAACTTCGTCGGCGACTCGACCGCGAACGTGATGCCCTCGGGCGGCTCGATCACCACGGGATGGCTGTATCCCAGTGCGAACTCGAGGTTTTGACCCTTGAGCTGCACGCGGTAGCCGACGCCGTGGATCTCCATCTTGGTGGTGTAACCCTCGGTGACACCGGTGACCAGGTTGGACACCAGCGTGCGCGACAACCCGTGCAGCGAGCGGTTGCGCCGCTCGTCGTCGGGCCGGGTCACCACGATGGCGCCGTCATCGTCACGGGCCACCTTGATGGGCTCCGCGACATCCAGCGACAGGGTGCCCTTGGGGCCCTTGACCGACACGCTCTGCCCGTCGATCGTCACATCGACCCCGGCGGGAACCGGAACCGGCTGCTTACCAATACGCGACATGTCTAGTTACCCCTCACCACACGTAAGCGAGGACTTCGCCGCCCACGCCCTCTCGGGCCGCCTGGCGATCGGTCTTCAGGCCCGAGGACGTGGAGATGATCGCCACACCCAGGCCACCGAGCACCCGCGGCAGATTGGTGGATTTCGCGTACACCCGCAGACCGGGCTTGGACACCCGGCGCAGACCCGCAATGCTGCGTTCCCGGCTGGGGCCGTACTTCAACTGCACTACCAGCGCCTTGCCCACGCGGGCATCCTCGACGTGGTAGTCGGCGATGTAGCCCTCCTTCTTGAGGATCTCGGCGATGTTGGCCTTGATCTTCGAGTGCGGCAGGGACACCTCGTCGTGGTACGCCGAATTGGCGTTGCGCAGACGTGTCAAAAAGTCTGCGATCGGGTCCGTCATAGTCATCGAGCGCTGCTCCTCTTCGTCGCTACGCTCCGCATCGTCGTCATCGCAGTCATGACAGCGGGATTCACCTTCCTCGCGGCGGTTCCCTGTATCAGGGCCTACCGCAACTTATTTCGAATAGGTCTGTAGTTGTGGGCCGTTACCAGCTGGACTTCTGCACACCGGGCAGTTCGCCGGCATGCGCCATCTCGCGCAGGCAGATGCGGCACAGCCCGAACTTGCGGTAAACCGCGTGCGGGCGACCGCACTTGCTGCACCGGGTGTAGGCGCGCACCTTGAACTTCGGCTTCTTGTTGGCCTTGTTGACCAGTGCCTTCTTTGCCATCTGCTCAGTTCTCCTTGAACGGAAAGCCCAGCGCCCGCAACAGCGCTCGTCCTTCGTCGTCGGTCGTCGCCGAGGTGACGACGGTGATGTCCATGCCGCGGGGCCGGTCGATGGAGTCCACGTCGATCTCGTGGAACACCGACTGCTCGGTCAGCCCGAAGGTGTAGTTGCCGGTGCCGTCGAACTGCTTGGGGCTCAGACCACGGAAGTCGCGGATACGCGGCAGCGCGATCGAGATCAGCCGGTCCAAAAACTCCCACATCCGGTCGCCGCGCAGGGTGACGCGCGCGCCGATCGGCATGCCCTCGCGCAACTTGAACTGTGCGATGGACTTGCGGGCCCGGCGGATCTCCGGCTTCTGGCCGGTGATCAGCGCGAGGTCGTTGACGGCGCCGTTGATCAGCTTGGCGTCGCGGGCGGCGTCACCGACACCCATGTTGACGACGACCTTGACCACGCCGGGGATCTGCATGACGTTGGCGTAGCCGAACTCTTTCTGCAGCGACTCCTTGATTTCCTCGCGGTAGCGCTGCTTCAGACGAGGCAGAGTCTTTTCAGCTGTAGTCATGTCAGATGTCCTTGCCGTTGGTCTTGGCGATGCGGACCTTCTTGCCGGTCTCGTCGTCGCGGCGGTAGCCGACGCGGGTGGGCTTGCCGTCGGAGTCGATGAGCATCACGTTGGACACGTGGATCGGCGCCTCCTGGGTGACGATGCCGCCGGACTGCGCACCACGCTCGTTGCGCGAGATCGCGGTGTGCTTCTTGATCCGGTTCACGCCCTCGACGAGGATCTTGTTGCGGGTCGGATAGGCCTGCAGCACCTTGCCTTTGGCGCCTTTGTCCTTGCCGGAGATGACCAGCACGGTGTCGCCCTTGTGGACCTTCATCTACAGCACCTCCGGAGCCAGCGAGACGATCTTCATGAAGCGCTTCTCACGCAGTTCGCGGCCGACCGGGCCGAAGATGCGGGTGCCGCGGGGATCGTTGTCGGGCTTGATGATGACGGCGGCATTCTCGTCGAACTTGATGTAGCTGCCGTCGGCGCGGCGGCGCTCCTTGACGGTGCGCACCACCACGGCCTTGACGATCTCGCCACGCTTGACGTTGCCGCCGGGAATGGCGTCCTTGACGGTCGCGACGATGATGTCGCCGATTCCGGCGTAGCGCCGCGACGAGCCGCCGAGCACGCGGATGCACAAGATCTCCTTGGCGCCCGTGTTGTCGGCGACCTTCAACCGCGATTCCTGCTGAATCACTCGATCTCCTGACCTGGTTTTGTATGCACGCCAGATACCGACCTGGTCGTGCGCGGTCTTGTGTCACCGAAGGGCACGCGGGGCCAACTCGCGAAAGCCAGCCGAGGTCTGCCCAAGGCAACCCCTACATACTAGGTGAGCACGGGCAATGCACCAAATTGCACGTGCTGGCCCGTCTGGCACGAGCGTGCTGATTCTCAGGATCGCATGCGACAGTGTTCCGCGTGCTTTCTGACCGGGCCGAGCCCGAACACCACGTCGTCGAGCTGGACAAGCTCAAACCGACGCTGATCCGGGCCGCGCTGCTGCTGGTGGAGACGGCCGTCGTGCCGACGCTGTTGCTCTACGCGTGCACGGTCACCGTCGGCAGCATGTGGGGGCTGGTCGCGGTGTTCGGATGGTGCGCGCTGTGCGTCGGCGCCCGGGTGACGCTGCGCCAGCGGGTGCCCAGCATGCTGCTGTTCGCGCTCTGCGGCCTGGTCGGGCGCACCACCGTGGCGTTGGCGTTCTCCAACATGTACCTCTATCTCTTCCAGCCGATCCTCGGCTCGCTGTGTATGGCGGTGCTGTTTCTCGGCAGTGCGGCGATCGGCAAACCGGTGACGGTGCCGCTCGCCCGCGATTTCGTGGCGTTGCCGGCGCACGTGTTCAGTGATCGACGGGTGCGTCGGATCTTCATCAACGTCTCGCTGATCTGGGGTGTGTCCCGGCTGATCGACGTCGGCATGAGCATGGGCAGCCTGCACTTCGGCGTCGACGCCGGCCTGCTGTCCCGAGGTCTGCTCAGCACGCTGTTGACGGTTGCGACCGTGGCGGTGTGCGCCGTGTGGGGTTGGCGACAGATCCAGCAGGTGCCGGGGCTGACATTCAGATTTGCCTAGCGTTTGCGCAGTCACTCGACATCGACGAACCCAGGGTCGCGCTGCTACTGGATGACCTATAAGGCAGCCACGCAGCGGAATCCGATATGCGTTGTCGCGCTGTCCCGCGACTGCGGCGATCGCGCGGCCGGGCGATAGCGGTGGCAGTACTCCGGCGCGCACAGGTGTGAGCCGCCCTTCAGCGTCTGGCTGATCGACGGGTCCGCATCGGTGGGCGGGCAGCACGCCGGCTTGGCCGGTCGGTGGTGCGCCGAGAACTCCGTCGTCGTCCACTCCCAGACGTTGCCGATCATGTCGAGCAGGCCGAAGGCGTTCGGCGGGAAGGTGCCGACGGGCGAGGTGCCGCCCCATCCGTCATTGCGGTACGGGAAGCGACCCTGCCAGGTGTTGGCCATCAGCTGCCCGCCCGGCGTGGCGTCGTCGCCCCACGGATAGGTGGTGTCGGTGCCGCCGCGCCCCGCGTACTCCCACTCGGCCTCGCTGGGCAGCCGTCGGCCCGCCCACTCCGCGTAGGCGGCGGCGTCGGCGTACGCCACCTGAAGCACCGGGTGGTCGAGTCGGTCGTCGATCGTGCTCGTGGGCCCGAAGGGGTGACGCCAGCAGGCGCCGGGCGCCCAGTCCCACCACTGGCGCCAGTCGCGCAGGTCGACGGGACCGCTCGTCGGCCGGAAAACCAGTCCCCCGGGTTGCAGATCCTCAGGTGGCACGCCGGGGTAGAGCGCCGGGTCGAGGGGGCGTTCGGCGACGGTGACGTAGCCGGTGTCGTCGACGAACTCGGCGTACTGGGCGTTGGTGACCGGGTGCTTTTCGATCGCGAATGCCGCGACGGACACCGTATGCACCGGCGTCTCTTCGGGGTAGAAGCTCGTTGAGCCCATCCGGAATGATCCGCCGGGCAGGTCGACCAGCTCGGTCAGCATGACTTCAGGGTAGGACGACGGCGAAGTCTTGCATCAGCACGTTTTTCGCATTCTCGAATCCCGCGGCCCGTGGCGGAGCCTGCAGGTGGATTGCCACCACGTAGTCGTCGGTGTTGGTCCAGATGTGCGTGATGCGGTCCGCGAAGTCGACGGGCCCTTCGGGCGGACCAGAAAGGTTGCCGAACAGCTTCTGGCTGCTGTACCCGCAGAACTCGGCGGGGCGTACGTTGATGACGGACAGCGCCGCCTTCTTGGCGAGGTCGTCGGCGTATTTGTCGAACGCCGCAGCAGGGTCCAGCGTTGTGCGGACGATGCTCACCGTGCCCGACATCCCTTCGGGCCCTTGCAGATTCAGTGCGACGTCACCGGTGCCGGGCTTCGAGGTCCAGCCGTCCGGCAAGCTGATGGTGACCCTGGGGGCGGCGGCGTCGGCGATCGTGGCGGGCGTGGCCCGACCTGCACCAGGCTTCGGGAAGCAGAGGAACGCATTCGGCGGGATACTTTCGCGCAGCGTTTCTTTGACGCCGGGCACCTCCGCGGGTGACGCCGTGGCCGACGTCGCGATCGGCGCCTCCGCTCTCACGGCGGTGCCTTCGCTGGACTTCTGGCAGCCGGCAATCAAACCCGCCACCGCGGCGCCCGTTCCGAGCAGTAGGCACAGATATCGCATCCGGTCAGCCCCCCGAGAACGCTTGTGTCAGTGGCTCGGAGGTTACACCGGTTCCGTAGCAGTGGTCCGCGGAATGGACGACGGCTCGATGGCCGGTCTCCTGCGCATCCACCAATGCACGGCGGCCAGCGGAATCGTCCAGCCCAACCAGGCGCCGACACCGGCCACCACCCAGAGGAAGTGTTCTTCGTTTCCGTCAAAGACACTGTGTTGCAAAGGATTCAACGTGATGTAGAGCACCGGAGTCCACAGCCGGTTGGTGATGATCGAGAACGCCAGTGTCGCGCTGTACACCATGTTGCGGCGATGCTCCCCGAAGTGACGCGCCCGTCCGGCGAGGTAGCCGCGGATGGTGAACCACAGCCACAGGGCGGCGAGTAGGACATTGCTGACGGCAAGGATCGGGCCGAATGGGGTGGCCGCACCGATCACCATCGCGCACGCCGCGGCGGGAATTGCGGTGGCGACGTAGACCCGGCCGGTCCGTCGGTGCAGCACCGGGCGGCGACGGCGCAAGCCGGGCCAGATCTGCGCGACGGCGCACACCATCGCCACCGCCCCGAACATGACATGGCCGACCAGCAGCGGGTAATGCAATGCGAACGTGGCGGGGACCCGGGTGTCGCCGATGAAGTACGGCGGCAGCGAGAAAACCAAGAAGGCGAGGACGACGAGGCCGAGGACGATAGAGGGCCAAGAAGGACGACGGATTGCGTATGCCATACGCGTGAGCGTACGCCATACGCATCCGCTGGCCCAGTCGATTAGGCTGTCCCTCGATGGCCAGCGATGCCCCGCTCCCCCGCGCACTCGAGATTCTGTGGCGGGATGAAACGTCGACCCGGAAGGCCGGCGGGCTGAGCCGTGAGCGCATCGTGGCCGCGGCGATCGATTTGGCCGACCGCGACGGCCTCGGCGCGCTGTCGATGGCGCGGCTGGCTGAGCGTCTCGGCTGCGGCACCATGTCGCTGTACCGGCACGTGGCCAACAAAGACGAATTGCTGACGTTCATGTTGTCGGCCGTGCCCGCACCACCGCCCGCGTTCACCGATGCGGCGGATTGGCGTGGCGCACTGACCGATTGGGCTCTCGGCCTTTGGGAGGTGTATCACCGCCATCCGTGGATCCTGCACACCGCCGCGTCCGGTCCGCCGTTGGACCCGGGTCAGCTGGCCTGGTTGGACGCCGGGCTAGCGACGTTGGGCGGCACCCGCCTGGCCGAGCGGGTCAAGCTGACCGCGGTTACGGCGATCCTGCATTACGTGCGAGGGGCAGCAGCGTTGGCCATCGAAGCCAGCGGCGTCGACAGTCCTGTGTATCCGGAGTTACTGCGAAAACTGTTGGACCCGCGACGTTTTCCTGCCTTGGCGGCCGCGCTCGACGCTGGGGTGCTCGACGGCGGCGACGAATTTGTTGCCGAGTTTCACTCCGGTCTGCGCCTGCTGCTCGACGGCATCGCCGCGCAGATGCGCAGCGCAGAGCCCGGGCATCGCGCGTAAGCGGTCACGGCGTCACGATGTTGAACCAGAACGGGAATGTGTCGAGCAGCCCCATGAACTCGTTGAACGATTCGCGATTACCGTCGATGGTGAGGTTGTTCTGGGCGCTCGCGTCCAGGGTGACGGCGACGTTGCGTTCGGGGATCGGCGCTGGCGCGTATTTGAGTGCGGCTGATCGGTAAAGTTGACGTTCATGGTGATGTTCAGCCGATATAGCCCTGGTTCAACAGACGGACTGTGCATGTACTTGTACATTTGACGTGCTCCCCGCCGTCGATGGTGGGATTCCCGTGCGGCTATGCCGCGGTTGGGGTGCTTCCTGTTTCATCGCCCCGCGCCTCGCGAGTGGTGGGAGGACTTACCGGGGCTCCGCAGGCGTTTAGTCTCTCTGCCCGCCCGGCAGCGAGAATGTTCTTGGCGGCGTTGTGGTCGCGATCGTGCACGGCCCGGCACGCCGGGCACGTCCATGTTCGGACCTGCAGCGGGAGTTCGGCCAGCCGGTGCCCACAGCCCGAGCAGGTCTTGCTCGACGCCAACCACCGCGACACCGTGTGTACGGTCCGTCCGTAGCGGTCGGCCTTCTCGCCGATGATTCGCACGAATTGACCCCACCCCGCATCGCTGATGGCGCGGGCGAGCCGACGGTTTTTGACCATGCCGGCGATGTTGAGGTCCTCGACGTGGATCACTTGGTTGTCGCGTACCAACGCCAAGGCCTGCTTGTGGTGATAGTCCCGCCGTGCGCGCGCCACTTTTCCGTGCGCGACGGCGATTTTGCGCCGCGACTTGTCCCTGTTGTTCGATCCTTTCTGCCGGCGGGACTTCTCCCGCTCCAACCGCGCCAGTTTGCGTAGCTTGCGGCCCAAATGCTTCGGATTGGCGACCTCTGACCGCACGCCATCTGTTGTGGCGATCGCGGCTAGCCGCGCGATCCCCAGATCCACTCCAGCCTCGCGGGCAACAGCCGGCAGTGGTGACGGGCGTGTCATTCCATCTGTGTAAGTCCGGGGTGGTCCATCATCGGACCGCTATTCGGGCGGGCAGAAGGAGTGATTTGTGACGAAGGCGACATCGGTTGGACGGCAGGAGAAGTCGGCCGCTCGGCAGTTGGCTGAGACGTTTTCGGAAGAGACGCTGGATTCGTTGATCAAGGATGCGGTGAAGTCCGGCACGCCGATCGATGGTGCTGATGGTTTGCTCAATGAGCTGACCAAGGCGGTGCTGGAGCGGGCGCTGAACTCGGAGCTGACCCATCATCTGGGCTATGAGGCCGGCGATCCGGCCGGGCGCGGCTCGGGTAATTCCCGCAATGGCACCACGCCGAAAACGGTGACCACAGTCAACGGCCCGGTCAAGATCGACGCTCCCCGCGACCGCAACGGGTCGTTTGAGCCGGCGATCGTGCCGAAGAAGACCCGCCGGCTCAACAACATCAATTCGGTGGTGTTGTCGCTGTATTCGCGGGGCATGACCACCCGCGATATCGAGGCCCACCTCGAGGAGGTGTATGGAGCCAGTGTGTCGCGCGAGTTGATCTCCAATATCACCGAGGTGGTCGTCGATGAGATCAAGGCCTGGCAATCGCGCCCCCTCGATGAGGTCTATCCGATCCTCTACATCGACGGGCTGCGGCTGCGGATCAAGGACAACGGGGTGATCACCACCAAGGTCGCCTATCTGGCGATCGGGGTGGATCTGGAGGGCCGCAAGCACGCCCTGGGGGTGTGGATCCAAGACTCCGAGGGTGCGAAGTTCTGGCAGAAGGTGGTCATCGACCTGCGCAACCGCGGGGTGCGCGACATCCTGATCGCCTGCTGCGACGGGCTGACCGGGCTGCCTGACGCGATCCGCTCGACCTACCCCGACACCGTGGTGCAGACCTGCGTGGTGCGAGTGATCCGCAACGCCATGCGGTTCGTGTCCTACAAGGACCGCAAGAAGGTCGCCACCTCGATGCGCGCGATCTATGGCGCGCCGACCGTGGAGGCCGCCGAGCTCGCGCTCAAGGACTTCGACACCGCCTTCGGCGCCCAGTACCCCGGCGCGATTGACGTGTGGCGCAACGCCTGGCCGGAGTTCGTGCCGTTCCTGGACTATCCGGTGGAGCTGCGCAAGATCGTCTACACCACCAATGCCATCGAGTCGATCAACTTCCAGCTGCGCAAGATCACCAAGAACCGCGGCCATTTCCCCGACAAAGACGCCGCGATGAAGTTGCTGTATCTGGGGCTGCGCAACATCTCCAGCGAGAGGGGAGGTTTCTCGGGCACCGGGACCTACAATTGGACTGTGGCGTTGAACACACTCGCCAGGCTTTTCCCGGGGCCGAATTCCATTGTGTTAGAATACAACTCGTAGTCAAGTCACCTCTGACTTACACAGAATTCGTGACAGGCTCGTGGTGACGGCGGTACGTCGACGACGAAGCTGGCGTAGCAATGCCCGTCGGGCTCCCGAATGATCGTGACGCTCGACGGCTCGGACGGCAGCTCGCGTGACCACCGCACCGCCACCTCGCCCACCTTCGCCAGATATAACCGGCCGTTGGGCCGCACGCTGAATCCGTTGCGGGTGAGCCGAAACGACTGCCGGTGATCCTTGCGGGACTTGAACCGGGGACGACCGACCTTGCGGCCCTTGCGTTTCCCGGTGTGTGAGTCGAAGAAGTTGCGCCAGGCCCGCCGGGAGTCGTTGACAGACTGCACCAACGCCACACTGGGCACCTCGTACAACCACGCGCGCGCCTCGGTGGTCTTGGCCGCGGTGATCACGCGACGCTGAATCTCGCTGTCGGACAGCTTCACGCCAGCCCGATGGGCCTCCTCGCGCACCCGCAGCGCGTCGTTGAACACCACCCGACAGCACCCGAACACCCGCGCCAGCACCGCCTTCTGAGCCGATGTCGGATCGATGCGATACCGATAACGCATCTGCATACCGGCGACTGTAAAGACCACCTCTGACAACCCAGACCTACCGCCACACCCGCCACAGCGTGACACTGCACGCCATCTGGTGTTCGTCACGACCGACCGGCGACGGGTGTCCGACGCCACCCACACCCACTGCGACAACACCACGCGCAGCGTCTGCTGCCACCTCAACGCCGAGTGGGTTCAGTTCAACGGCGAAACCGACCACGTGCACGTGCTGGCGGACAGACCCTGCGGCACCGGCGGCACCCTTGTAATCACGGTGATTTCAGGCCCGACTCGGCGTGCCGAGCAGACGCAAAACCCCCCATTTTCGTTGCGAAATGGGGGGTTTTGCGTCTGCTCGCGCGAGAAGGTTACTTGGCCTTCTCGAGAACCTCGACCAGTCGCCACCGCTTGGTGGCCGACAGCGGGCGAGTCTCCATCAGCGAGACGCGGTCGCCGATACCGGCATCGCCGTTCTCGTCGTGCGCCTTGACCTTCTTGGTGGTCCGGATGATCTTGCCGTAGAGCGGATGACTCTTACGGTCCTCCAACTCCACGACGATCGTCTTCTGCATCTTGTCGCTCACGACGTAGCCGATGGCGGTCTTGCGCCGACCACGCGGCTTCTCCTGACGCGGAGTGTACTTGGGGCCCTTCTCTTTCGAGCCGGCCGCCTTGGTTGCCTTGTCTGCCATTACGATTCCTCACCCGCGGGCCCGGAAGCCAGACCCAGCTCACGTTCGCGCAAGATGGTGTACACGCGCGCGATTTCCTGCCGCACCGTGCGAAGCCGACGGTTGTTGGACAGCTGGCCGGTGGCCATCTGGAAGCGCAGGTTGAACAGCTCTTCCTTGGACTCGCGCAACCGGTCCTTCAACTCGTCGTCGGTCAGTTCGCGCAGTTCGCCAGGCGTAATTCCCACTGCCATCAGAACTGCTCCTCTCTGGTCACAATGCGTGCCTTGATCGGCAACTTGTGGATCGCGCGGGTCAGTGCGGCGCGCGCGATCTCCTCATTCGGGTAGCTCAGCTCGAACAACACCCGGCCCGGCTTCACGTTGGCCACCCACCATTCCGGCGAACCCTTACCGGAACCCATGCGGGTTTCGGCCGGCTTCTTGGTCAGCGGACGGTCCGGGAAGATGTTGATCCACACCTTGCCGCCACGCTTGATGTGCCGGTTGATGGCGATACGAGCTGACTCGATCTGCCGGTTGGTGATGTACGCGTGCTCCAGTGCCTGGATGCCGTAATCGCCGAAGCTCACCGAGGTACCACCGCTGGCGATGCCGCGCTGCCGGGGGTGGTGTTGCTTGCGGTGCTTGACTTTGCGGGGAATCAACATGATTCAGCTCTCCGTGCTTTCGGTCGGCGTCTCGACCGCGGCCCCCGCGGCTGCCTCGGTACCGGAGGTCGCCTCGGCTGCAGCCGGCGCTTCTTCGGTGCCCGATGCGGCGCGGCCGGCTTCGGTACTCGTCGCGGTCGTGCCCGAGGCACCGCTGCGGCGCGGTCGGGTACCCGAGGGGCGCTCGCGGCGCGGACGGTCGGCGCCGGTGGGCACCGTGGCGGTCGCTTCACGCTTGCCGCCGACGATGTCGCCCTTGTAGATCCACACCTTCACGCCGATCCGGCCGAAGGTCGTCTTGGCCTCGTAGAGGCCGTAGTCGATGTCGGCGCGCAGCGTGTGCAGCGGCACGCGACCCTCGCGGTAGAACTCCGAGCGGCTCATCTCGGCGCCGCCGAGACGGCCCGAGCACTGCACGCGGATGCCCTTCACGTTCGGCTGGCGCATCGCCGACTGGATCGCCTTGCGCATCGCCCGGCGGAATGCCACACGATTCGAAAGCTGTTCGGCCACACCCTGAGCCACCAGCTGCGCCTGTGACTCCGGGTTCTTGACCTCGAGGATGTTGAGCTGCACCTGCTTGCCGGTCAGCTTCTCCAGGTCGGCGCGGATGCGGTCGGCCTCGGTGCCGCGGCGGCCGATGACGATGCCCGGCCGGGCGGTGTGGATGTCGACGCGGACCCGGTCGCGGGTGCGCTCGATCTCCACGTCGGCGATGCCGGCGCGCTCGAGACCGGTGGCCAGCAGCCGACGGATCGCCACGTCTTCCTTGACGTAGTCCTTGTACTGCTTATCGGCGTACCACCGGGACTTCCAGTCGGTGGTGATACCGAGCCGGAAGCCGTGCGGGTTGATTTTCTGGCCCACTACTCCGAGCCCTCCTTCGCTTCCGCTGAAGCTTCAGTCTTCTTAGCGGCCGTCTTCTTCGCGGGCGCCTTCTTCGCTGTGCTGGATGCCGCCGCCTTCTTGGCCGGCGCCTTTTTGGCGGGAGCCTTCTCGGCCGCAGCCTTAGAAGCCGGCGCCTTCTTCGCGGCGGCCGCCTTGCTGCCCTCGGCCCGACGCGAGCGCGCCGACCGTGCGGATGCGCGGTCCTCGCGCGAAGGCCTGCTCTCCACGATCACCGTGATGTGGCTGGTGCGCTTGCGGATTCGGAACGCACGCCCCTGCGCGCGCGGCCGGATGCGCTTGGCGGTCGGGCCTTCGTCGGCCTGAATGGTGGCCACCACAAGCGTCGACGGATCGAGCCCGTCGTTGTTCTGCGCGTTGGCCGCTGCGCTGGCGATGACCTTGGCCACCGGCTCGCTGGCGGCCTGCGGCGCCCACCGCAGGATGTCCAACGCCTCGGACACGCTCTTGCCGCGCACCAGGTTGATGACCCGGCGCGCCTTGGTCGCCGAGACGCGCACGAAGCGCGCCTTCGCGACGGCGTACGGATATTCAGTCGTCGTAGTCATTACCGGCGCTTCGCCTTCCGGTCATCCTTGATGTGACCCTTGAACGTGCGGGTGGGCGCGAACTCGCCCAGCTTGTGCCCGACCATCGCCTCGGTGACGAACACCGGGACATGCTTGCGGCCGTCGTGCACCGCGAAGGTGTGCCCGATGAAGTCGGGGATGATGGTCGACCGACGCGACCAGGTCTTGATGACCTGCTTGGTGTTCTTCTCGTTCTGAGCGTCGACCTTCTTGAGCAGATGGTCGTCGACGAACGGGCCTTTCTTCAGGCTACGTGGCATCAGCTAACTCCTACCGGTGCTTCTTGCCGGTGCGTCGGCGTCGGACGATGAGCTTGTCGCTCGGCTTGTGCGGCTTGCGGGTACGGCCCTCGGGCTTGCCCCACGGGCTGACCGGGTGACGACCACCGGAGGTCTTGCCCTCACCACCGCCGTGCGGGTGGTCGACCGGGTTCATCACCACACCACGAACGGTGGGGCGCTTGCCCTTCCACCGCATGCGGCCGGCCTTGCCCCAGTTGATGTTGGCCTGCTCGGCATTGCCGACCTCGCCGACGGTGGCGCGGCAGCGCACGTCGACGCGGCGGATCTCGCCGGACGGCATGCGCAGCGACGCGTAGGTGCCTTCCTTGCCCAGCAGCTGGATGCTGGAACCGGCCGAGCGGGCCAGCTTGGCACCACCGCCGGGACGCAGCTCGACGGCGTGGATCACGGTGCCGGCCGGGATGTTGCGCAGCGGCAGGTTGTTACCCGGCTTGATGTCGGCGTTGGGGCCGGACTCCACCACATCGCCCTGCGAAAGTCCCTGCGGCGCAATGATGTAGCGCTTCTCGCCGTCCAGGTAGTGCAGCAGTGCGATGTTCGCGGTGCGGTTCGGGTCGTACTCGATGTGCGCGACCTTGGCGTTGACGCCGTCCTTGTCGTGACGACGGAAGTCGATCACGCGGTAGGCGCGCTTGTGGCCACCGCCCTTGTGCCGGGTGGTGATCCGGCCGTGCGCGTTGCGACCGCCCTTGCCGTGCAGCGGGCGAACCAGCGACTTCTCCGGACGCGAGCGGGTGATCTCGGCGAAATCGGAGACGCTGGCACCGCGACGACCCGGGGTCGTCGGCTTGTACTTGCGAATTCCCATATCAGTTCAATCCCTAACTGCCGGCTAGGCCGGTGCTCCGAACAGGTCGATGGGCTTGCTGCCCGCGGCCAGCGTCACGATGGCGCGCTTGGTGTCCTTGCGCTTGCCGTATCCGGTGCGGGTGCGCTTGCGCTTGCCCTGCCGGTTGGCGGTGTTCACCGACGCGACCTTGACGTTGAAGATCTTCTCGATCGCGATCTTGATCTGGGTCTTGTTCGAGTCGGGGTGCACGACGAACGTGTACACGTTGTCTTCGATCAATCCGTAGGACTTCTCGGAGATGACCGGAGCCAGGATGATGTCGCGGGGGTCAGTGACGGTTGCCATCAGGCCGACACCTCCTCTTGGGACTCTTTGGAATTCGCGCTGATGTAGGCATCGAGCGCCTCGACGGAGAACACCACATCGTCGGCGTTGAGCACGTCGTAGGTGTTGAGCTGGTCGGGCCAAAGGACATGCACACCAGGCAAGTTGCGCACGCTGCGGGCGCCCGTCTCGTCGCTGCGGCCGACAACGACAAGCACCTTCTTGTTGTCGGTCAGCGTGGCCAGGAACGCCTTGGCGCTCTTGGTCGACGGCGTCTGCCCCTCCACCAATTCGGTGACCGCGTGGATACGGCCGTTGCGGGCGCGGTCCGACAATGCCCCGCGCAGCGCGGCGGCGATCATCTTCTTCGGCGTGCGCTGGCTGTAGTCGCGCGGCTTCGGGCCGTGCACGATGCCACCGCCGGTGAACTGCGGCGCGCGGGTCGAGCCCTGACGGGCGCGGCCGGTGCCCTTCTGCCGGTACGGCTTCTTGCCGCCACCGCGCACCTCACCACGCGTCTTGGTGGAGTGCGTGCCCTGCCGGGCCGCGGCCAGCTGCGCCGTCACCACCTGGTGCATCAAGTGAATGTTGGGCTCGACGTCGAACAACTCGGCGGGCAGCTCGACGGTGCCGTCGTTCTTCCCTGCCGGTGTCTTGACGTCAATCTTGAGAGTCTTGGCAGCCATTTACTTCTCGCCTCGCTTGATTGCGCTGCGGACCATCACCAGTCCACCGTTGCGGCCGGGGATGGCGCCCTTGATCAACAGCACGCCGTTCTCGGCGTCGACCTTGTGCACCAACAGGTTCTGCGTCGTCACCCGGTCGTTGCCCATCCGGCCCGACATCCGGGTGCCCTTGAACACGCGGCCCGGGGTGGCGCAGCCACCGATGGAGCCGGGACGACGGTGCACCGCCTGGGCACCGTGCGCGGCGCCCTGGCCTGCGAAGCCGTGCCGCTTCATGGTGCCCGCGAAGCCCTTGCCCTTGCTGGTGCCGGTCACGTCGACGTAGGTGCCGTCGGCGAAGATCTCAGCGGTCAGCTCCTGGCCGACCTCGTACTCCGCGGCGGCGGCCTCGTCGTCGAGCCGCAGCTCGGCGAGGTGGCGGCGCGGGTTGACGTTGGCAGCCTTGTACTGACCCGTCACCGGCTTGTTCACCTTGCGCGGGCTGATCTCGCCGTAGGCGAGCTGGATGGCGCTGTAGCCGTCGCGCTCGGGGGTGCGGATGCGCGTCACCACGTTGGGGCCGGCCTTGACGACCGTCACCGGGACGACTTTGTTGTTCTCGTCGAACACCTGCGTCATGCCCAGCTTGGTGCCCAAAATGCCTTTTCTAGCCATTTTTCTGGGATCTCCTACTGGATGTTGACGTCGACGCTGGCCGGCAGATCGATGCGCATGAGGGCGTCAACGGTCTTGGGCGTCGGGTCGAGGATGTCGATCAGCCGCTTGTGGGTGCGCATCTCGAAGTGCTCCCGCGAGTCCTTGTACTTATGCGGGGACCGGATGACGCAGTACACGTTCTTCTCGGTCGGCAGCGGCACAGGGCCCACCACGCTGGCGCCAGTCCGGGTGACGGTCTCGACGATCTTGCGCGCCGAGGCGTCAATCGCCTCATGGTCGTAGGCCTTGAGCCTGATGCGGATCTTCTGTCCCGCCACGCTTCTCCTACCTCACTCCTGCTTGGGGCACGCGCACGCTCAATCGCACCCGGTATGCCGCCGCTGTTTACCTGTCTGTGGTTCACCGATCCCCGCGGTCGGGTGTGTCGCCCTGACGCGCACTCGGCCGCTTCGGAAATCCGTCACGATCGAGATTGGAACCGGAAGCGCCCGCTAGGGCGCCGGTTGTGTGCCCGACCAGGCGTGAACCCGGCTCAAGGCAACCCGAACAGTATGCCTTAGATCCGGGCGTCATCCAAATCCCTGGCCAATCTGTGACCACGACGACGCGCCGCGTTCTTACTCCAGAGTAAGGTACGCGGGCATGGCGGCTCCAACCACGACATATCGAATGTGGAAACGGCTCGCGGCGCGCCCCGGCGGCAGCCGGTTGTTCTCGGCGGCGGCGATAGCGCGGGTGCCCTATTTCGCCTCCATCACCCCGCATGTGGTGCGGATGGAACCCGGTCTGGCCGAGGTCACCGTGCCGAAGTGGTTCTTCGTCTACAATCACCTGCACACCGTGCACGCGATCGCGTCGTGCAACGCCGCCGAGATGGCGATGGGCATGCTGATGGAGGCCACCGTGCCGACGTCGCACCGGTGGATCCCCAAGGCGATGAACGTGCACTACCTCGAGAAGGCCACCACGTCGCTGCGGGCGCAGGCCCGCCTCGAACCCCTCCCCGATTTCGAGGCGATCACCGAGGGCGTCGACGTGGTGGTGCCGGTCAGCGTGCTCGACCGGGCCGGCGTCGAGGTCGTGCACGCCGACATCACCTGCTGGGTGACGCCAGCCCACTGACCGCGAGACTGTCATTATCGAGGCCCCCACTCGAGAAACCTCTCGATAACGACAGTCTCGCGAACGCCTGCGGCGCGGGCGGCGTCGTCAACCTTCCAGGCTGGCCCAGAATTCGCATTGGTGAGCGTCGTCGAACGTCGTGCTGACGCGACTGCCATCCGGCTGCAATGACATTCGTGCGCCGTCGGGGTCGACGTCCGGCCACTCCGGCTGCCCCGGCGCGCGCGGAACGCCGGTGCTGACGAAGCCGCTCCAGTAGTCGATCATCGCGTCGGAGAGCGCTTGCTGCGGCGCACTCAACGGCGGCGCCCCGCCGACGTCGAACAGGTAGCGCAGCTCCAGCGAGTGGCTGGCGCCGACCCGAAACGGCAAGGTGCGCAACGGTTCGGGCGCAGGGGCGTCACGATCGTTGAACTCGTAGGCGTAGACGGGCGCGGTCTCGGCCAGCTCGTCGCCGATCCGGTCGGCGACGCAGGAGAACATCCCGTCGGTGACGGCGGCCGAATAGGCAAGCGGCACACTGTCGTAGCGCTCCACGGGATAATGCGCCGCGACCGCGTCGGCGTCTGGACCGAAGATCTCTGCCAGCAGACTGGGGTAGTCCTCGGCGCTGAACCGCTCTCCGAGCCGTAGATAGCGCAGTCCCGTGAACAGGGTGAATTCGTCGCGGTTGGTGCCGATCATGACCGGCACCGGCGCGCCGCGGCCGTCGGCCATACCAGCGACCGGGTCCACCGGTAGCACCGAGGTTCCGGTGACCGGCCCCGACATCGTTTCGGCGCCGAGGTGCACGTAGCGGATCGGCTTGCGCAGTTTATCCACGGGCAGATCGCGTAGGCACTGCGCCGCTGATTGCCGGTCCCCGCAACCGATCTCAGCCGCGTAGTCGAGGCTGGCCCGTTCCGCGGTGGGCAGATCGGCCTGCACCTGACACGGCCCGCTCATGATGATGGCCGCCCGGAACAATCCGGCGGAGTCGGGCGCGACGAGGTGGTCGCACACGGACATGCCGCCCGCCGATTCACCGGCGATGGTGACTTTGGCCGGATCGCCGCCGAAGTTGGCGATGTTGTCACGGACCCAGCGCAGCGCCGCCTGCTGGTCGGCCAGCCCGTAGTTGCCGACGGCCCCGGCCGGCCCGAGGTCCGGATGGGCCAGGAAACCCAGCGTGCCGAGGCGGTAATTGAGGGTGACGACGACGATGTCGCCCCGCGACGCCAGCCACCGCGCGTCGAACATCCCGCCGCTGCCGTTGATGAACCCGCCGCCGTGGATCCACACCATCACCGGGCGCGCACCGACCGAGCCGCCGGGCGTCCACACGTTGACGGTCAGGCAGTCCTCGTCGGTTTGTCGACCGAATTCCGGATCGCCGCCCGGATCCTGGATGCAGCGAGGCCCCGGACGAGTGGCGTCACGCACGCCCTCCCAGGCCGGCGCGGGCGCCGGCGGCTGGAACCGCAGCGGTCCGATTGGAGCGGCGGCATAAGGGATTCCGGCGAACACTCGGTAGCCGCGGGTCACTTGTCCGCGCAGCGTTCCCGTCGTCGTCTGCACCAGCGCTGGATCGCTCGACGGCGCCGGCACTGCCGCCCGCGGCGGTTCGCCCCCACCGCGCGCGCAGCCCGCCGCGAGCAGCACCACGGCTACCGCTGCGAGAGCACGACGGGCGGATCGGGACAGCACGACGCTTGAGCCTAACCAGGCCCCGAATCACCCCCCTTCCCCGAGTGGCGTCCGTCACATACACTGGCAACTTGACACCCGTCAAGTTTCGTCCAGCCCACACGTGAGGAGACTCGATGAGCACGCCGACGATGGATGAAGCCGCGAAGGTTTTGGCCGATCCGACGGCCTATGCCGACGAACCCCGACTTCACGCGTCGCTGGCGCATCTGCGGGCGAACAATCCCGTTGCCTGGGTGGACAACCCGCCATATCGGCCGTTCTGGGCAATCACCAAGCACGCCGACATCATGGCCATCGAGCGGGCCAACGCTCTGTTCCTTTCCGAGCCCCGTCCGCTCCTGGCGACGGCCGAGGCCGACGACTTCGCCAAGGCGCAACTCGAGGCCGGAATGGGGCTGCGCACGCTGATCCACATGGACGACCCGCATCACCGCAAGGTACGGGCCATCGGCGCAGACTGGTTCCGCCCCAAGGCGATGCGCGATCTCAAGGTCCGCGTCGACGAGCTCGCCAAGCGCTATGTCGACCGGATGCGCGACATCGGCCCGGAGTGCGATTTCGTCACCGAGATCGCCGTCAACTTCCCGCTCTACGTGATCATGTCGCTGCTCGGCGTACCCGAAGAGGATTTCCCGCGCATGCACAAACTCACCCAGGAGATATTCGGCGGCGACGACGAAGAGTACAAGCGCGGCAACACGCTCGAGGAACAGATGGCGGTGCTGCTGGACTTCTTCGATTACTTCTCCAAGCTGACCGCCTCGCGGCGCGAGCATCCCACCGAAGACCTGGCGTCGGCGATCGCCAACGGCCGCATCGACGGCGAACCCCTGTCGGACGTCGACACCGCGTCCTATTACGTCATCGTCGCCACCGCCGGGCATGACACCACCAAGGACGCCATCTCGGGAGGGTTGCTCGCATTGATCGAAAACCCCGGCGAGCTAGAGCGATTGCGCAACAGCATGGATCTGATGCCGACCGCCGTGGAAGAGATGATCCGGTGGACGACGCCGGTGAAGGAGTTCATGCGTACGGCCGCCGATGACACCGACGTTCGCGGCGTGCCGATCGCGAAGGGTGAATCCGTCTATCTCGCTTACGTTTCGGGCAACCGGGATGAAGAGATCTTCGACGAGCCGTTCCGGTTCGACGTCGGCCGCGATCCCAACAAGCATCTGGCGTTCGGGTACGGCGTTCATTTCTGTCTCGGCGCCGCCTTGGCGAGGATGGAGATGAACAGCCTGTTCACCGAATTGGTTCCCAGGCTGGAATCCATTGAGCTGACTGGTGAACCGGAGCTTTCATCGACGGTGTTCGTCGGCGGGCTCAAGCACCTGCCGATTCGGTACTCGTTGCGTTGACGCTGTCGGCCGACTTGCGGTGGGTGGCCAGGAACCCGTCCACCGCGGCGCGCGCACATCCGCGGTAGTCGAAATCGGTCACCGTGCTCAGCTTGCCCAGCACGATGGGGCCCAGCAGTAGCGCCGCCGCACGCGTACGATCGATATCGCCCAGTTGTGCCATCGCGTCGGGGCTGTCGAAGATGGCGTCGAATGGAACGGCGTACTGCGCGGCGACGCGCTCGCGCAGGGTCCGCACTTCGGGGCTGTCGAGCGCACCACGACGGCGGGCCCAGGGCAGGTCCGGCATGTCGCCGCCGAGCGCCAGCCAGGACATCGCGATGATGCTGACCGGGGCTTCGGCGATCAACTCCGCCTGCGCCTGCACCAACGCGATCAACCGATCCCGCAGCGACCCTTCGTCGGGCGGTGTCGGGGCGGCCGGCATCAACGCGTGAAAAGCGGCTGCCACCAAGTCGTTTCCGCTCGGGAAGTGGCGGTACAACGTCGCCCGGGCGACGTTGGCGCCACGAGTGACCGCGTCGACGGTCACCGCGCTCGGGCCGCCCGAGCGCAGCAGCGCCGTCGCCGCCTCGAGCAACCGCGCGCGCGAGCGGGCCGGCCGTGGGTCGTTACTCGTTTTGTCTCACCTCCAGCCAAGAAGACTATCGGTCTTGCTACGAGACTGTTAGTCTCAAAAGTACGCCACCGAAGGAGAGCGACGACCATGGTCGACACCCTCGCCCGGTCAGATCAGGATATCGACGCCAACATCGCGAAGCTGTCCTCGCGAGCGCGCGTCTGGTTGCTGGCGGTGGCCAGTGTGGACGTGTTGATGGTGATCACCTCCATGGTCGCGCTGAACGCCGCGCTGCCCGATATCGCGTTGCAGACCAACGCGACTCAGGGCCAATTGACCTGGATCGTCGACGGCTACACCTTGGTGCTGGCGTGCCTGCTGCTGCCCGCGGGCGCGATCGGCGATCGCTACGGACGGCGTGGCGCGCTGCTCGCCGGTCTCGCCATCTTCGCGCTGGCCTCCATGGCACCGGTGTTCTTCGACAGCCCGGTCCAGATCATCGTTGCCCGCGCGGTGGCCGGCATCGGCGCGGCGTTCATCATGCCTGCGACGTTGTCTCTGCTCACCGCGGCGTTCCCAAAATCTGAGCGCAACAAGGCCGTTGGGATCTGGGCCGGTGTGGCGGGGTCGGGGGCGGTGTTCGGATTTCTCGGCACCGGCGTCCTGCTGCACTTCTGGTCGTGGCAGTCGATCTTCTACGCGTTCACCGCCGGCGCGGTGTTGATGTTCGTGCTCACCTGCACGATCACCTCCTCGCGTGACAAGACCGCCACGCCCGTCGACTGGATCGGCGCAGTCCTCATCGGGGCGGCCGTGGCGGTATTCGTCTTCGGGGTCGTCGAGGCGCCCGTCCGCGGGTGGAGCCATCCGCTCGTCTGGGGCTGCATGTCCGCGGGTGTTGCGCTGTCGGCAGCCTTCGCGATCGTGCAACTGATGCGGCGCCATCCCCTGCTCGACGTGCGACTGTTCAGCCGGGCGGATTTCGCCACCGGATCGGTCGGTATCACCTTCCTGTTCTTCGCGAACTTCGGATTCTTCTTCGTCGCAATGCAATACATGCAGCTCGTTTTGGGCTACAGCCCGCTGCAAACCGCGTTCGCGCTGACACCGCTGGCGGTACCCGTGCTGATACTTGGCGGAACACTGCACCTGTACCTGCCCAAGGTCGGGCTGCGGGTGGCGGTGACACTCGGGCTGCT
Organism: Mycobacterium hubeiense; assembly: GCF_002838065.1. Classification (GTDB taxonomy): domain Bacteria; phylum Actinomycetota; class Actinomycetes; order Mycobacteriales; family Mycobacteriaceae; genus Mycobacterium; species Mycobacterium hubeiense. The sequence goes on from NZ_PIZU01000004.1 coordinate 85,183, forward strand.
GTTCCTCGCCGCCGGGCTACTGTGCATGCGAACCCTCGAAGCCGATTCGCCCTATGCCGAAATGGCGTGGCCGTTCCTGCTGGCCGCGATCGGCATCGGGCTGTGTACGGCGCCGACCACCACCGCCATCATGCACGCGGTGCCCGACGAGAAGCAGGGCGTCGCGTCCGCGGTCAATGACACGACACGGGAGGTCGGCGCAGCATTGGGTATCGCGGTCGCGGGCTCGGTGTTGGCGGCTCAGTATCATCACCAGCTCGCGCCGATGATCGCGAACTTCCCGGAGCCGATTCGCAATTCGGCGCTGGACTCGCTTGCCCACGCGCTCGCCATCGCCGACCAGATGGGTCCGCAGGGTAGCCAATTGCGCGATGTCGCGAACACCGCGTTCCTGGAGGCGATGGACGCGTCATTGTTGGTGCTGTCCATCGCGCTGATCGTGGCTGCGGTGTTCGTGTTCATCTGGTCTCCCGGCCGCGACGGCCAACAGCTCCGTGTCGTACGTCGGCTGATTTCCCGTCGCTAAGCGACGAATTCGGCCGCGCGATGGCCGATCATGGCGATCGTGGCGTGCGGGCCACGACTGGTGATCGACGGCAGAATGGACCCGTCGACAACCCACAGGCTGTCGACCCCACGCACCCGGCAGTGCGGATCCAGCACGGCCGCGGGATCGCCATCGGCGCCCATGGGAGCCGTACCTGCCAGATGCTGCGATGTCGACCACGAGGGCGGTCCGACTCGCGCTATCGGACCGGCCAGTTCCCTTGCGAGATCCGCTCCGGCGCGCAGCAACTCGACATCAGCGGGTGCGCTGTCGTAGCGGTGTTCGATGATCGGGGGCACCGTCGGGTCGGCGGAGGCCAGCCTGATGCGGCCTCGTGACTGCGGCTGCATCAGCGCCACTCCCAGGTGAGGGTGATCGGCCGGATCATCGCCGGGTCCGTGCACCAGAGCATCGAATCCTGCTGTATACGCCCGGATTTCGAGGCCGTGCGGTGTGGTCAGCACCGCCTCCAGTGGAGGCAGGCCGTGGGTGGGTGACCAATCGATGGAAACCACCCATTCGGGATGATCGGAGAACGACGTGCCGACCGGCAGCGCCGCGATCAGCGGAATGCCCGCGGCCGCCAACACGTCCTCCGGGCCGATTCCCGACAACATCAGTAGATGTGCTGATCCTATTGCCCCGGCGGACAGGACAATTCGATCAGCGGTCAGTTCGTCCGCGCCGTTCCGCCCGACGCACTCGACGCCGCGCGCGCGGCCGTTGACGATGCTCACCCGGCGTACCCGGGTGTTGGCGAGCACAGTGAGGTTTGAGCGTTCCATCGCCGGTTGCAGGTAGGCGCCCCCGGGCCCGACCCTGGTGCCACCGTTGATGTTCAACGGCACCGCCCCGACCCCCGGCGGGCACGGCCGTCCGGCGTCGGCCCCGTTGAGATCGTCCACCCAGCGGTGGCCCATATCGGTGGCAGACTGCACGAATGACGCTGTGCAGCCGTCGAATTCAGACACTCTGCGGACCAGAATCGGTCCATCCGACCCATGCAGCGGGCCGGTGAAGTCGACGTCGGTTTCGATCGCGCGGAAGTGCTCCAAGACATCGGCCCACGCCCAGCCGGGCAGTCCCCATCCATCGAAGTCGTCCGGCAGCCCGCGACAGAAGTAGCCGCCATTGATCGCCCCGGAACCGCCGACCACGGCGCCGCGCGTAATCTGTGTGCGCCGGATCGGCTCGTCGGTCAGCGTCGTGTTGAAGTGCGCGACGACGGAGCTGGCAGCGCCGATGGGCAGCCGCAGCCCGTCGGTGATCTGCGCCCGTACTCGCGGATCGGACGGTGCCGGACCTGACTCCACCACCGTGACACGTCGCTGTGGATCTGCCGAAAGTCGTTCGGCCAGAACTGATCCCGCGCTACCGGCACCGACGATCAACACGTCGCTGTGCAAGGCGCGCTTCAGTTCCGAATCTGCGGCTTCAACGCTCCGACGTGGCGCTCGCGGACCACCCCGGTCCACAGGCCCGTGCCGTAGGCGATGTCGTCGAGCCGTTTGAGCAGGATGTAGGTGATCAGGCCGATCGGTTTGGTGTCGTCATCGGCGTTGCCGTTGCGACGGATCCAGTCCACCACCCCGTCGACGATAGCCGCCACCAGAACCGCGTGCCGGCAGCGCCGCGACAGCACCGCGGCGATGAGCGCGATCGGCCAGTAGTGCCGACAGATCGCCGAGGCCAACTGCAGGGCCGCCGACCACAACCCCATACCGGCCACCACTGCGACTTCCTTGGGTTCGGTTTCGACGGCGCTCAACGACTTGGCGATGCGTCGCCCCGTCATCGCGGCGATCACCATCGAGGCCAGGTAGCCGATGCACGAGCCCATGCCTAACAGAATCCAGACCACCAACGTCCACCCCGAGATCACCAACGGTGCGGTCTTACCGGGATGACGCACGGCCAGCGGTGCCGCTGACTCACCGTAAAATGCTTTGCGGGCCAACCACTCTCGCAATTCAGTGCGGTGGTCGTGGGCGACCAGCGCCACGGGCTCGTAGCGCAGTCGGGCGCCCGTCTCGATGAAGCGCCAACACAGATCGACGTCCTCACCGCAGGACAGCGTCTCGTCGAATCCGCCGACCTCGTTGAGCACCGTGCGTCGGCAGATGATGGCCGCGCTGGGCACGTAGGACACCGTGCCGTAAGGCACCACCGGCGCTTCGCGTTGACCGAGATCGAGCGATGAGCGCACCGCCTCGTACCGCGCCACCAGGTTGTCGGCCCGTCGCAGCCCGACGATCCTCGGCGCCACCAGTGCGACGGCCGGATCACAGAAATGGCCGAGCAGCGCCTCGAGCCAGCCTCGCCGGGGCACCACGTCGGAGTCCAGGAACGCGACGAAGTCGGTGTCGCAGGCCGCCAGCCCGGTGTTGCGTGCGGCCGCGGGACCCCGGCTCTGGGCGTGGCGCAGCACCTGGACGTCGCAGTGCACACCCGCGAAGTCGGACAGCGCAACCGGCGGCGTCGAACCGTCGTCGACGACGATGACACGCAACCCGCGCAGCGTGGCGACCAGCCGTTGCGCGCCAGAAGTGTTGTTGCGCACCGGGATAACGACCGTCACGTCGCGGTAGGACGGACCGCTGGGCGGACGCGGATGCGCGACGGTGGCATCGAGCAGCGTGCGGGCCAGCTGTGCCGACAGCGCGTCGTGCACCTCGAGCCGCCCGCCGTTGAGCATGGTCTGCGCGGCCGGAGCCAGGCGCAGCAACCGGGTGGGTGAACCGCCGAGCAGAGCCGAGCCCTCCCCGAGAACCTTCACCCGGCGATCCACCTGAACGGCGAATCCGTCGGGTAGTCGCGGTCCAGTCATATGAGCATCCCGTCGCGGTCAGGTCGCCATCGCCGCACCCGATCCGCGCAGCCGTTGACCATCTCGGCAAATATACGCGCGCCGGCCTCGGCGGTGGCCGTGGTGGGGTCACCGAGCACGCCGAGGGCGCTGACCGCCGCCACACCGCCGCGACGCATCTGTGGCATCAGCTCGGCCAGGGGCGCGGTGTTGCCGGGCAACCGCTCGTCGGCCCACACATCGGTTGGCGAAATATGTAGCAATACAGACGTTTCGGTGTGCCCGGCGTGTGCATCGGCGTTCGCGACGCTGCAGGAGCACCATCCGACGTCGCGTCCCTCGTATCGAAGCAAAGCCGCCGCAGCGCCCAATGCCTCGACATTTCCACCGTGCCCATTGATGAACACTAGGCGCGATGCCCATCTCGCCGCCGACCGGCCGAATTCCACCAGCAAAAGCCGAAGAGCGGAGGTTCCGATGGATACGGTGCCCGGGAAGCTCTCGTGTTCGCCGCTGGCGCCATAGTTGATCGCAGGCGCGACGAGCCAGTCGGAGCCCTCCGAGCGCTCGGCGGCCAGCCGGTCAGCAACCGCGTGACCGACCGCCGTCGCGATCCGGGTGTCGGTGTCTAACGGCAGGTGGGGTCCATGTTGTTCGGTGGAACCTACCGGGACGACCAACGTGGGGGACATACTGTGTAGCTGTCTCGACGTTGAGTTCCCAAGTTCGTTTGGGAAAGCCACTCGCCGATGGTAAGCCGAATTCACCTGGCGTGCGCCAATTGTTGGCCGATACGTAGGATTTGATTTTCCGAGGGTTTCCGCGACGCCCTGACGCCCGACCCCGTTAGCCCCTTGCGCCACGCCCGTACCACCGTGTGCTCGGCTGCCCAGCGGATGGGTCAGGATTGCGGGTCGGCAGGCACCCCGAGCGCCCGGGTGAACCCAGGCGGCACCAAGACGTCGCCAGCAACCAGATCGTGGACCGACGCGCGGCCCAATCCCATCAGTGCCGAGTCGATGCCGCCGCGCAGTACGTCGAGCACGTTCTCGACACCGGCCTGTCCCTCGGCGGCCAGCCCCCACAGATACGCCCGCCCGATCATGACCGCGCGCGCACCGAGCGCAAGCGCCTTGACGACGTCGCTGCCGCGGCGCACGCCACCGTCCAGCAACACCTCGACCTGATCGCCCACGGCGTCGGCGATGGCCGGCAGCGCGCGGATCGACGCGGGTGTGCCGTCGAGGTTGTTGCCCCCGTGATTGGACACCGAGATCGCCGAAACACCCGCATCCACAGCACGTTTCGCGTCATCGATGCGCATCACGCCCTTGAGCATGAACGGCCCGCCCCACAGTTCGCGCAGCCACGCGATGTCCTCCCAGGTGGGCGGCGGCGTGCCCATCCACTCCCCGTAGGCGTTGAAGAACGGCGGGCCGGGTTCGCCCTTGGCTGCTTGGTTGGGGACCCGCAGGTTGGGCGGACGCAGCGTCTTGCCCCATTGCCAGAGCCACCGCGGCTTGGTGAGGGCTTCCGGCAGCATCCGCACGATGGTCGGCAGGTTCATCTGCTCGGGGATCTTCGGGCTGCCCCAATCCCGGCCGTGCGAGAAGCTCCAGTCGGTCGTGACGATCAGACCGACCGCGCCGGCCGCTCGGGCGCGCTCCACCCGCGCGGCGATGGCGTCGCGCCCACCCAGCCAGTAAACCTGGAAGAAGGTTTTGGGGTTGGCGGCGATGACCTCCTCGATCGGCTTGCTCGCGAAAGACGACAGGCCCATCGCGGTGCCACGCGCCGCTGCCGCCCGCGCGACAGCGACTTCGCCGTCTGGGTGCACCGCCTGCACGCCGGTCGGGGAGATCACGACGGGCAGTGAAATATCCTGCCCCATAACGGTTGTGGCGAGGTCACGCTTCTCGACGGCGCCCACCACGTGCGGCGCGAAGCCGAGCTCGGCGAACGACTCGACGTTGTCGGATACCGTGACGCCCTTCTCGCTGGCGGCCACCAGGGCGCCGTACACCGACTTGGGCAGCCGTTTGCGCGCCCGCTCCTGGGCGATCGCCACCGTCTCGAACCACTTATCGCGTGCCATGAGTTAGACCGGACTTTCGTTGCAGAGGCGTTTCGGAGGCGTGGTGAGAAGCTTGAGCGCCACCGGACCACTTCGGGAGTGGTCCTGGCTGGGCCGGGGCTTGTCGCGCTCGCGGGCCAGCGCCGGAACACCGTAGCCCTCAACGCATTCCGGGTCGGGACCGTCGAGCGGCAACCCGGTGAAGAACTTGGCCGCCATGCAGCCGCCGCGGCAGCTGTCGTAATGCCCGCAGCTGCCACAGGCGCCTGCCGACTGCGGCTCACGTAGCTCGCGGAACAGCGGCGCATTCTTCCAGACATTGTCAAAACCACCGTCGGACAGGATATTTCCCGCCAGGAAGCGGTCGTGGATGGCGAATGGGCAGGCGTACACGTCGCCGACCGGGTCGATCAGGCACACCACCCGGCCGGCGCCGCACAGGTTGAGCCCGGCCAGCGCGCCCGGCTCGCCCAGCCCGGACAGGTGGAAGAACGAGTCACCGGTCAGCACCCGCTCCCCCTTGGCGACCAGCCAGTCATAGAGCGTCACCTGCTGCTCCGGGGTGGGGTGCAGCTCGTCCCACACATCGGCGCCGCGTCCCGACGGTCGCAGCCGGGTGATCCGCAGTGTGGCGCCGTAACGCGCTGCCAGATCAGCGAATTCGTCCAGCTGGTCGACGTTGTGCCGAGTGACCACCACCGAGATCTTCGCGTCCTTGAACCCGGCCGCAGCCAGGTTCTCCAGTGCCCGGGTGGCCATCGCGAAGGACCCCGCGCCCCGCACCGCGTCGTTGACCTCCGCGGTGGCGCCGTCGAGGGAGATCTGGACGTCGACGTAGTCGCTGGCCGCCAACTTGGCGGCCACCTCCGGGGTGATGCGCACACCGTTTGTGGAGAACTTGACGCCGACGTGGTGCGCGGTGGCGTAGTCGACCAGCTCCCAAAAATCAGGCCGCACAGTGGGTTCTCCGCCGCCGATGTTCACGTAGAACACCTGCATGCGTTCGAGTTCGTCGATGATGTCCTTGCACTGCTGGGTGGACAGCTCACGGGGATCACGCTTGCCCGACGAGGACAGGCAGTGCACGCAGGCCAGATTGCATGCGTAGGTGAGCTCCCACGTCAAGCAGATCGGCGCGTCGAGACCGTGTTCGAACTGCTCGACGAGTCGGGGCACGGGGGCTGTCGCCGCTGTCATTGCGTCTCCTTGATCACCAGCATTTGGGACTGGGCCAATACGCCCAGCGCGTGCAGGTACGGCGCCTGCTGGGCGTCGTCGATTCCCGCAGCGCGGCAAGCGGATCGAGCGTCGGGGTGGTCATCGAGAGACTTGACCACCTCGACGATCGTCCGATTCTTCAGGAACGACAGCTTGCGCGTCCCGAAGTGATACAGCAACGCCCCGAACGGCTCCGGGCGCACCGCCACCTGATGGTGCAGCCGCCAGCGCAGGTCGGGGTCGAAGACGGCCGTTTGGGCCGCCGGCGCGGGCACGGTCAGTAAACCCCGCACATACCGTCGATCGAGACCTCTTCCACCAGAGACTCGGTGACGAGTTCGGTCTCGGTCTCGACGTGCTGATTCGGCTCCATGAACTGCACCTTCCTGTCGGACGGATCTCGACAATTGTGATCGAGGTCGCAATAATATGGCATTGAGTGCCAGAACGGAAGGGTGGGGTTGTCATGAGGCCGGTTTCCACACACCGGGTGGGCCGGCGCCGCTCGACGACCTGGGACCACATCAGCAATGTCGCGATCGATCTGTTCGCGGCCCGGGGCTTCGACGAGGTCAGCGTCGACGACGTCGCGCACGCCGCCGGAATCGCGCGTCGCACCCTGTTTCGCTACTACCCGTCGAAAAACGCGCTGCCCTGGGGCGATTTCGACGCACACCTTCAGTATCTGCGCGAGCTGCTCGACCAGGTGGACGCGACGGTTCCGCTCGGCGCAGCTCTACGCGATGCGTTGTTGACGTTCAACACTTTTGACGAGTCTGAGACCGCCCGCCATCGCCAACGGATGCGGGTGATACTGCAAACCGCCGAACTGCAGGCCTATTCGATGACCATGTACGCCGGATGGCGTGACGTGATCGCTGCCTTCGTGGCGCGCAGGCTGGGGGTGAAAGTCGGCGATCTGGTTCCCCAGACGGTGGCGTGGACGATGTTGGGCGTCGCGCTCTCGGCCTACGAGCACTGGCTGGCCGACGAGTCGGTGGCGTTGGCCGTCGCGCTGGGCGAGGCGTTCGACATCATCGCCCGTCCCGGACTGGACGCACTGGAACGGCCGTGAGCCATAGCGTGACAACGCTATTCGTGCCACACCCTGGCCAGCGCCGACGGGCTCTGGGGGCGGAGCGGCTGGGTCAATACGATCGGCCCCTGCGCCATGAACCGCGGCGTGGCACCACGGTGCACGTCGGCGGCGTGCACGGTGAACGGGTGCACCAGGTACATATCGCCCGGTAGTCCGGTCGCGGTGACCTCCGGGCGGCCGGTGCTGGCGTCATCCACCAGTGGGCCCGACTCCATGAAGTCGACCGACTCCTCGCCGAGGACCTTTGCGACATCGCGGTGTGAGCCCGCCCGGATGCGTGTCGGCGCGTCGTCGGGACCGACCGCTGACAGCAGCGTCAATACCAACATGGTGTGCGGCCGGCCGCTGACGGCCCACGCATCGGCCGACACCGGCGTGTTGAGGTCGATGTGCCAGCCGCGGTCGTCGGCGGGCGGACTCACCGGGAATCGGATCGGGATGTGTCCCAGCGCATTACGCGGCAGCCAGCCCGACTGCCCGCACAACTGATCCAGCGCGCTTGCCAACCGCGCGCTGCGGGCCAACTGGCCGAAGGGCCCCTCACCGGTCAGATCCGCCGCCCACACCACCGGCTGGGTCCACGACTCGGGCCGGTGCGGCGACAGCCCGATCTGCTTCCACAGCAAATCCCGCGCCGCGTCGGCAATACCGCGGGGAACCGCCTGCTCGAGCTTGACGAAACCGTCCCGGACGAACGCCTCGACATCGATCACGGCAACACACGATTGCGCACTCCGCCCCCGGACTCCAATTATTTTCCGGCAACCCCGTCGGAGTTCGGGCCCGGATGGCGACGATAGGGGTGTGACGGCCGAACCGGATCGCGACGACGCGCCGCGGGCCCTGCTGGCGCTGTACGACGATGCCCTGCCGGTCGTGTACGGGTACTTCGTACGGCGCTGCGCGGACCGCAGCACCGCCGAGGACCTGACGTCGGAAACGTTTCTGGCGGCGATGGATGCGGCCCGAAAAGCCGATCCACCGCCGATGACGGTGCCGTGGCTGATCGGCGTCGCGCGGCACAAGCTCGCCGACCACTACCGCCGGCGACACGACCGGTTCAGCGTGCCGGTCGCCGAGCTGCCCGAGCCCGTCGAACCCGAAGACGACTGGGACGCCGCGCTCGATCGCATCGTCGCCGAGCGCGTGCTGGCCAAGCTGCCCGAGCAGCACCGGACCGTGCTGGCGCTGCGCTACATGGACGACTGCTCGGTGCCCGAATGCGCCGAGTTGATCGGCCGCACCGTACACGCGACCGAAGCGCTGCTGGTTCGCGCCCGCCGGGCGTTCCGAGCGCACTACCCAGGATCGGAAGGAGGGATGCCATGAACAACAGCATCGATCCGCTGACCGTGCTGCATGGTGACGAACTTCCGGTCCAGCCCGATCCGGAATTCGCGGCGCGGCTGCGGTCCCGGCTGGAAACGGCCGTGAATCTGTATGAGTCCCAACCTGATCGAACCCGAGGAGTTGTCATGAGTGGCACCGAAACCGCCATCGCCGAACTCAACGAGCCCGCCGTGGCGGCGCCATCGCCCCGGCCCGCGGCGCTGCCTTACCTCACCGTCGCCAACGCCCGTGATGCGATCGACTGGTATGTCGAGGCCTTCGGCGCCTCGGTGGTCGGGGAGCCGATCGTGATGGATGACGGCCGCATCGGCCACGCTGAGCTGGCGCTGGCCGGCGGTGTGCTCTACCTGGCCGACGAGTATCCCGAGCTCGGACTGAAAGCGCCAGTGCCGCAGTCGACTTCGGTGAGTCTGATGCTGCATGTGCCGGACACCGACACGGCTCTGGAGACGGCGCGGGAGAAGGGCGCCCGCGTCGAGCGCGAGGTGTACGAATCGTATGGCACCCGCAACGCCACGATCGTCGACCCGTTCGGGCATCGCTGGATGCTCAGCGGGCCCAGCACGGGTGCGGTGACACCGATCCAGCACGGCGATGTCGGCTACGTGTCCGTGTGGACACCCGACGCCGATCGGGCCGCGGCGTTCTACGGCCATGTGCTCGGCTGGACCTACGACCGGGCCACCCATCAGGTCACCAACACCAAACAGCACATCGGCATCTATCCGGTGCCCGACCGACAGACGTTGCTGTGCTGCTACGCGGTCGCCGATCTTGCGGCGGCCCGGCAGGCGATCGAGGCCGGTGGCGGCCAGGCGGGCGAGGCGCAGGAGTTCGACTTCGGCACCGTGCTGGATGCCACCGATTCACTTGGCACGGCGTTCGCCGTCTTCCAGCCTGCGCCGGGCCAGCCGCGCCCGGAGCTGAACGGCGCTGGGCCGGGCGAACTTTCGTACATCACCTACGAAGTGCCGGATTCGGCTGCGTTCAAGGCGTTCTACAGCCGGGTGCTGTACTGGACGTTCGACCCCGGCCGCGTCGAGGACGGCTGGCAGATCGCCGAGACCCATCCGATGGCCGGTGTCGCGGGAGGCAGTGAACGCGCCGTGACTGTACCGATGTGGACCGTCGCCGATATCGACGCCGCCGTGGCGCGGGTTCGGGAGGCGGGCGGCACCGTCATCCAGGCGCCGTCGCGGCAGCCGTACGGATTGATGGCCGAGTGCACCGACGACCAGGGTGCGCGCTTCTACCTCGGCCAGTTCTAGGCGATTTCGGCGTGATAACCGGCGCTCGGCGCAGGAAATCACGCCGAAATCGCTCAGGGGAGGACGTCGGATATGGGTGCGCCCGCAGCGATCTTGGCGCGCGTCTTCATCACCTTGCCCGGCATCCCGCCGCCGACCACGCCCGTGACCACGCCGTCGCGCTCGAAGTAGGCCAGGAACTTACGGCCGTCGTCCTCGACGAGGTGCACGATGTCATCGGCCTGCGGCTCACCGAGGCACTGGATCTTGACGTCGTACTGATCGCTCCAGAAGTAGGGCACCGTGGTGGCGGCCGCCGTGTCCTGGCCCAGCAGCGCGGGCACCAGCACCCGCGCCTGATCGGCGACATTGCTCCAATGTTCAACGCGCACTTGGTGGCCGAAGGTGTTGCGCCACGATGCTACGTCGCCGATCGCCCACACATGCGGTGCGCTGGTGCGGCCCGCCGCATCGCAGACCACGCCGTTGTCCAGCTCGATGCCGCTGCCTTCGAGCCAGCCAGTCGCGGGATGGGAGCCGATGCCCACCACCACGAGATCGGCATCGAGTTCGGTGCCGTCGGCCAGCACCACCTTCTCCACCTGTTCGGCGCCGCGGACCTCGGCCACCCCGACGCCGCACCGCACGTCGACGCCTTCGTCGCGGTGCAGCCGCGCCACCAGCGACCCGATCTGTTCGCCGAGCACGGACGCCAGCGGCGCCGGCTGCGGCTCCACCAGGACGACGTCCACGCCCAGGCCGCGCAGGCTCGCCGCCACCTCGCAGCCGATGAACCCAGCTCCGACCACCACTGCGCGCCGCGCCGACTCGGCGTGTTTGCGCAGCGCCATGCTCTCGTCGTACGACCGCAGCACCCGGATCCCCTCCAGATCCGGGAACGACGGAATACGTTTGGGCACAAGGCCCGTCGCGATGATCAGCTCGTCGTAGCCGAGCTGGCTGCCGTCGGCCAGTGTCAGCGTCTGCGCGGCGGTGTCCACCGACGTCGCCGCCTTGCCGAGCAGCAATGTGATGTCGTTCTCGGCGTAGAACTCGGCCGGCTTCAGCGTGACGTCGTCGGTCTCGGCGCGCAGTACCTCTTTGGACAGCGGCGGCCGGTCATAAGGCAGATGGTCCTCGTCGCTGACGATGGTGATCGGCCCGCTGTACTCCGAACGCCGCAGTTGCTCGGCGGTGCGCGCCGCGGCCAGACCGCCGCCGACGATGACGATGCCCCCTGATGTGCTCACGCGGCGTTTCTACACGATGCGCTGCGACGATGGTGCGCCACCCCCGCTTCAGGGCCGGGCCCGCTCGATGATGTTGGAGAGCACCACGATGCTCTCGCTGCGCTCGATGTCCGCACTCGAGCGGATGCGTTCCAGCGCCTCCTCCAAATGCCGCATATCGCGGGCCAATACGTGCAGGATCGCATCCGAGGTACCGGTCACCGTCGCGGCGCTGACGACCTCGGGGATGCCCACCCACGCCGCACGCAGCTGGTCGGGAGCGATGGTGCCGTGGCAGTACACCTGCACGTAGGCCTCTGTCGTCCATCCCAGGGCGTTGCGGTCGACCACGGTGGTGAAGCCCCGGATGACACCGGTGTCGAGCATCCGGTCGACGCGGCGCTTCACCGCCGGCGCCGACAGGTTCACCCGCGCCCCGATCTCGGCGAATGTCGCCCGCGCGTTGTCGGCGAGTTCGGCCAAGATCTGCTCGTCGGTCTCGTCAAGACGGTCCACGGTCACCTCCGCACAACAAACTGCTGCAATTCTAGACTTGACGCAATATTTCGTGGGGCTATACGCAATAGTCGACGATTGATTGCGCAATCGCGCCGCCATATCGTTGATTCATGACGATTTCACCGGTCGCCAGTGCGCTGCCGCGCGCACGCTCCGCCCGCATCCGCCACTACGCGATGACGCCGCCGACGTTCTTCGCCGTCGAGTACGCCATCAACCCTTGGATGGACACTGCGACGTCGGTGGATCCTCACCGCGCGATGGACCAGTGGGAGAGCCTGCGCCGGACCTACAAAGAGTTGGGCCACACCGTCGAACTCGTAGAGCCCGTCGCCGGGTTGCCCGACATGGTGTACGCCGCCAACGGCGGTGTTCTCGTCAACGGCAAGGCCATTGTGGCGCGGTTCGCATTCCCTCAGCGGGCCGGCGAATCCGCCGCCTATGCCGAGTGGATGGCCCGCCACGGCCGAGAGCCCGTCTACACCCGCCACGTCAACGAGGGTCAGGGCGACATGCTCGTCGTCGGGTCAATCATGTTGGCGGGCTACGGTTTCCGCACCGACCGCCGCGCGCACGACGAGGTCGCTGCGACTCTGGGCATGCCGGTGGTCAGCCTGGAGCTGATCGATCCGCGGTTCTACCACCTCGACACCGCCCTGGCCGTGCTCGACGACACCACGATCGCCTACTACCCGCCGGCGTTCAGCGATGAAGCCCGCGCGCGGCTGCGAGAGCTGTTCCCGGACGCCATCGAGGTCGGCAGCGCCGACGCCGACGTGTTAGGCCTCAACGTCGTCTCCGACGGGCTCAACGTCGTGCTCCCCGCGGCGGCCACCGGGTTCGCCGAACAGCTGCGCCAAGCCGGGTTCCGGCCCGTCGCAATCGATCTGTCCGAGCTGCTCAAGGGCGGCGGGTCCGTCAAGTGCTGCACGTTGGAGGTCCACCCGTGACGATTCTGGAAACGACGCGAAGCATGACGGACGCCGCGATCGAACTCGACGACCGCTATGTCGCCCACAATTACTCGCCGCTGCCCGTCGTCGCCGCCAGCGCCCAAGGCGCCTGGATCACCGACGTGCAGGGCCGACGCTATCTGGACTGCCTGGCGGCCTACAGCGCGGTGAACTTCGGGCACCGCAACCCCGAGATCACGGCGACTGCACACGCTCAGCTCGACGCTCTGACCTTGGTCAGCCGGGCGTTTCACTCCGACCGGCTGGGACCTTTCTGCCAGGCGCTGGCCGAGCTGTGCGGCAAGGACATGGTGCTGCCGATGAACAGCGGCGCCGAGGCCGTCGAGAGCGGCATCAAGGTGGCCCGCAAGTGGGGCACCGACGTCAAGGGCGTGCCGGCAGGTATGGCCAATATCGTGGTGGCGCAGAACAACTTTCACGGACGAACGATCAGCATCGTGTCGTTCTCCAACGACGAGGTGGCCCGTCGCGGCTTCGGGCCGTTCACCCCGGGGTTCCGCCCGGTGCCGTTCGGCGACGCCGACGCGGTGGCCGCAGCGATCGACGAGCACACCGTGGCCGTGCTGCTCGAACCCATCCAGGGTGAGGCAGGCATCATTGTGCCGCGCGAGGACTACCTGCCGCGGGTACGCGAAATCTGCACCGAGCGCAATGTGTTGATGATCGCCGACGAGATCCAATCCGGGCTGGCGCGCACCGGCCGGACATTCGCCTGCGAGCACTGGGGCGTCGTGCCTGACATCTATTTGCTCGGAAAGGCACTCGGCGGTGGGGTGGTCCCGCTGTCGGCGGTGGTGGCCGATCGCGGTGTTCTAGGCGTGCTGCATCCCGGCGAACATGGCTCGACGTTCGGCGGCAATCCGCTCGCGGCCGCGATCGGCGGCACCGTCGTCGCAATGCTGCAGCGCGGCGAATTCCAGGCCCGCTCAACTGAACTCGGTGAACGATTGCATGCGCGGCTGCGGGCACTGATCGGACGCGGCGTCGTCGCCGTGCGCGGTATGGGGCTGTGGGCCGGCGTGGACGTCGACCCCCGCATCGGCACCGGCAAACAGATCAGCCTGCGGCTGGCTGAACGCGGCGTGCTGGTCAAGGACACCCAGGGTTCGACGTTGCGCTTCGCGCCACCGCTGGTGATCACCGCTGAGGAAATCGACTGGGCGGTTGGCCAGTTCGCCTACGTACTGGCCGAAACGGGTTCACACTTGACCGATACATAGCACTAGGCAGGAGGCAGCATGACCGCCCCATCGATGAGCCTCTCCGAGCAGATGTTGCGGCGCCGTCCGGTGATCGGCGCCCCGGTCGCCCACGGCGCATCCGACCACCTCAAACGCAGTATCGGCACATTCCAACTGACGATGTTCGGCGTCGGCGCGACCGTCGGCACCGGCATCTTCTTCGTCCTGTCCGCGGCGGTCCCGGAGGCCGGCCCGGCGGTCATCATCTCATTCATCATCGCGGGTATCGCGGCCGGTCTGTCGGCGATCTGCTACGCCGAATTGGCTTCTGCCGTACCGGTATCGGGCTCCACCTACTCCTATGCCTACACCACACTCGGCGAATTCGTGGCCATGGGTGTGGCCGCCTGCCTGCTGCTGGAGTACGGCGTGTCCATCTCCGCCGTCGCGGTCGGGTGGAGCGGCTATCTGAACAATCTGCTGGACAACCTGTTCGGCGTGCAGATCCCGCAGGCACTGTCGGCGGCGCCGTGGGATGCCAATCCCGGCTTCGTAAACCTGCCTGCCGTCATCCTCATCACGATGTGCGCGCTGCTGTTGATCCGCGGCGCCAGCGAATCCGCGCTGGTGAACACCATCATGGTGATCATCAAACTCGGTGTGCTGCTGATGTTCGCGGTCATCGCGTTCACGGCGTTCAACACCGACCATTTCGCCGGCTTCTGGGATTCGGGCTTCGCCGGCATTACCGCCGCGGCAAGCACCATCTTCTTCTCCTACATCGGCCTGGACGCCGTCTCCACCGCCGGCGACGAGGTCAAGGACCCGCAGCACACCATGCCGCGCGCGATCATCGGCGCGCTGATCGTCGTCACCACCGTCTATGTCCTGGTGGCCATTGCGGCGCTGGGCTCGCAACCCACCGCGGAGTTCTCGTCGGAGGAACAGGCCACCGCCGGGCTGTCGGTAATCCTCGAGAACATCACCGGGGGCACGTGGGCGAGCATGGTTCTCGCAGCGGGCGCGGTGATTTCGATCTTCTCGGTCAGCCTCGTCGTGATGTACGGGCAGACGCGCATCCTGTTCGCGATGGGCCGCGACGGCCTGTTGCCGTCGATGTTCGCAAAAGTCAATCCGCGCACCATGACTCCGGTGAACAACACCATCATCGTGGCCGTGGTGGTGGCTCTGCTGGCCGGATTCATCCCGCTGGACTACCTGCTCGACATGGTGTCAATCGGCACGCTGGTGGCCTTCATCGTGGTGTCGCTGGGCGTCATCATCCTGCGGGTGCGTGAACCCGATCTGGAACGCGGGTTCAAGGTGCCGCTATATCCCATCACACCGATTCTGTCTATCGCAGCGTGCATTTGGATTCTGTCGGGCCTGCGCTGGTACACCTGGGTGTGGTTCGGCGTGTGGGTCGGGGTGGCGCTGTTGTTCTACGTGTTCTGGGGCCGGCATCACAGCGCACTGAATCCCGGTGCCAGCGACGGCTATATCCCATCGGCGGTGCCGGGCGACGACGACGTCATGTTCGTCACCGAACCGGAGAATCACCACTTCGTCACCCCACCGAAGGATCAGACGTGACCATCGTCGTCGGCTATCTCGCCGGAAGAAGCGGACGCTCCACGCTGCATCTTGCGGTCGAGGCGGCGCGGGTGCTCAAGACGTCACTGACCGTCGTGACCGTGGTGCCCAAGCCGTGGATGACACCGTCTCCGGCCCGCATCGACGCCGAATATGCCGCGTGGGCAGACCAATTGGGCGCCGAGTCGCACCGTGAGGCGAAGCACTGCCTGGACCAGATCGCCGAGGGTTTGGAGATTGGCTATCACAAGGTGGCCAATCGCACCGCGGGCGAAGGTCTACTCGAGGCCGCCGAAGAACTGAACGCCGAGGTGTTGGTGGTCGGGTCGTCGACCAACGGCGCGCTGGGTCAGATCGTTCTCGGATCGACCACCGACTGGCTGTTGCACGCCTCCCCGGTGCCGGTGGCGATCAGCCCGCGGGGGTACCGCGGCGTGCGCACCGGCACGCTGACCCGCATCACGTGTGCCTATTCGGGCACACCCGAATCCGTCCGCGTGGTGGAGCGGGTTGTCGCTCTCACCGCGCGGCTCGACGTCGCCATGCGGGTTATCAGTTTCGCCATCCGCGGGCGCACCATGTTCCCACCGGAAGTGGGCCTACACGCCGAGGATTCGCTGCTGGAGGCGTGGGCAGAACAGCTGCGCGGAATGCTGGCCAAGCTCAAGTCGGACGGCATCGTCGGCGAAGATGTTGTGCTGCAAGTGGTTACGGGTAACGGTTGGGACGAGGCGCTGGACCGCGCCGAGTGGGAAGACGGTGAGTTGCTCACGTTGGGCACCACCAGCCGCCGCAGCATCAAGGGCGTGTTTCTCGGCTCACACGGCGCAAAGATCATCCGGCACAGCCCCGTTCCGGTGCTGGTGCTGCCGAGCTAGTACTTCATCACGCCGCGGTCGACGGCGATCTGGCTGCCCGAGATGGTGGCCGAGCCGTCGCCGGCCAGCCACGCCACCACGTCGGCCACCTCTTCGGGCGTCATGAACTCCTTGAGGCCCTTCTTGCCTTCGTGTTGCACCGGGTGCAGCGGCATTGGCGCGAAGCTGTGCAGGTAGCTCGGGTGCTTGGCGAAGACGGCCATCATCGCCTCGCGTTCGATCATCGGGGTGTCGATCGAATACGGGTGGATTGAGTTCACCCGAATTCCATACTCCCCCACCTCCAGTGCCAACGAATTGGTCAGCGCGACCAGGCCGTGCTTGGACGCAGCGTAGTGGGCGTTGCCGGGGGTGGCCTTCAGTCCGGCCGACGAGCTGACGATGATGATCGACCCGCCGTTGCCGGCCTCAATCATCGCGGGCACGGCCGCGCGGACCGTGCGCCAGGTGCCGTTCAAGTTGACCTCGATGATGGTGTCCCACTGCTCGGCGGACATCTCGGCGATGCGACCCCAGCTCAGCACCCCGGCGTTGGCCACCACGATGTCCAGCCGGCCGAACTGCTCGATGCCGTCGGCGACCACCTGCTGCTGGGCTGCGAGGTCGCGGATGTCCACCTCACGCGCCAGCACCTTGCGGCCGGTGGCCTCCACCGCGCGCACCGTCTCGGCCAGATCCTCGGGCGTCGCCGCCGGGTAGGTGATGGTGTCGGAGACCGGCCCACAGATGTCGATGGCGATGATGTCGGCGCCCTCACTGGCCAGCCGGACCGCATGCGCGCGGCCCTGCCCGCGCGCGGCCCCGGTGATGAATGCGACCCGTCCGTCCAGGGGTCCGCCAGCTGCCGTCACCGCTGCTCCTCTCGTCCGCGGCGATTTCGGCGCGCCTGGTTGCGCTCAGCGCGACCCAGCGCGCCGAAATCGCCAGCTTGCGGACCAGGCTAACAGCCGAACTGAAACGTGTTCTAGATGGGATCGCGGATGATGGGGCAGGTCATGCAGTGCCCGCCGCCGCGGCCCCGGCCGAGTTCGGCGCCGACGATGGTGATCACCTCGACGCCCGCCTTGCGCAGCAGCGAATTGGTGTGGGTGTTGCGGTCGTAGGCGAACACCACGCCGGGTTCGACCGCGACCAGGTTGTTGCCGCTGTCCCATTGCTGGCGTTCCGAATCGTATTTGGTGCCACCAGTTTCCACCACACGCAGCTTCGCCAGACCCAGAGCGTCGGCCACCACCTCGACGAAGGGTTTGGTGGCCGTCTCCACCTCCACGCCGGTGTCGTTGTCGGCGGGATGCAGCACAAAGGTCTCGATCGAGTCGACGATATCGGGGTAAATGGTGACCACGTCACGGTCGGCGAACGTGAATACGGTGTCCAGGTGCATGGCCGCCCGCAGCTTGGGCATCCCCGCGACGACGATCTTGTTGGACGCCTGCTCGGCGAACAGCTTCGCGGCCACCTGGGTGATGGCTTGGCGCGAGGTGCGCTCGCTCATCCCGACCAGCACCACACCGTTGCCGGGCACCAAAACGTCGCCGCCCTCGAACGTCGACAGCCCCCACGACTGTTCGGGGTCGCCCCACCACACCGTCGACCCGACGTAATCGGGATGGAACTCGTAGATGGCCTTCATCAACAGTGTTTCGTCGTGACGCGCCGGCCAGAACAGTGGATTCAGGGTCAGGCCGCCGTAGATCCAGCAGGTGGTGTCGCGGGTGTAGAGCGTGTTGGGCAGCGGCGGCATCAGATATTCGGTGACGCCCGCGGCCTCGCGCGCCAATGCCCGGTAGCCGGACTGGATTTCGGCGGGCAGATCGCGAATGGACATCCCGCCGATCAGCAGTTCGGCCAGCCGGCGTGGCACCAACGAGTCCAGGAAGCCACGCGTGTCGTCGACCAGGCCCAGCCCGACCTCGTTGGCCACGATCTTGCGGTCCAGCAGCCACGCCTTGGCCTCGGGGATTTCCATGGTCTGGGTGAGCAGATCGTGCAGTTCGACCACTTCGACGCCGCGATCGCGCATCTTGTCCATGAAGTCGAAGTGATCCCGGCGCGCGTTCTGCACCCACAGCACGTCGTCGAAAAGCAATGCGTCGCAATTGGTGGGCGTCAGCCGCTCGTGCGCCAGACCCGGCGAGCACACCAATACCTTGCGTAGCTTGCCCACCTCGGAATGCACACCGTAGGTGGCGGATGGATTGGTCATCGTCGCTCCTGTCTCTAGATTTCGATCGCGCCGGTTGCCAGGGACGCCACCCCCGCGACCGCCCCCAAGACGATCACGCCGAACAGCACCGCTTCGGCGGGTGTGAAGACGCGCAGGCCGCGCTCACGCCGTGCGACGAAATACAGTGCCGCGCCGGGAGCCGATCATCGACCCGACCACCATCGCGGTCAGGGTTGGCAGGCTCACCTTGTCGCCGGCTTGCTCGATGCGCGGTTCGGTTGACGCCATCTGTCGTCTCCGGCCTTCTCGGTGGACGGTATCTTGACGATCTCGAAGCCGATGTAACCGTAGATCACGCTCAGCAACGGGGTGGCGATGTTGAAGAATGCGAACGGCAGGTAGGCCAGCGTTGGGTACCAGCCGGTTACAAGTCGGCGATGATTTGCTGGCGCTTGGCCGCGTACTCCGATTCGGTGATCGTCCCGGTGGCGCGCAGGGTCTCCAGCTCCTGCAACCGCTGCGCGGTCGACGAGGCCGGCGCTGCGATGTACGGGGCCACGGGTTGAGGGACTCCGGCCGGCGCAGCTTGCTGCGGGGCGGCGCGGCGGACCACGGCCTGCACCTGCTGGCGAGCGGCGGGGTTGGACCGCAGATCGATCATGTTGTCCAGCCCGATGTTGTGGGCCTTGAGAATCCGCAGGATCTCCATCAGCGGCTCGGCTTGGCCGGTGAGGTCGTAGGTCGTGTTGTCTTCGGCCACGTTGAACGTCGCAGGCATCAGCCCGCTGACGAGACTGCTTCGCTCCCAATCGATGTGGTATTCGTTGGTGGCTGGGTCGACGAGCGCGACGAGTTTGCGGTTGGTGATCATCGGCAACCGCGACACCGATGCGAGCACGCGGTCGGTGGTGGTGAACGGCGTGATGCCAGGCCCGGAGATCCGCAGATCGAGTGTCACCAGCGGCAGGTCATTGATGCGGGTACCGGTTTCGCCGATTCCGATGACCTCGGCCAGCGCCAGCACGCCCTGCTGCTCGAGCACCTGGGTCTTCGCCGCCGTGCGGGCGCCGTAATTCGCCAGCGCCAAGGCGATCAGGACGTCGGCGGCGGTGATCAGCAGGCCGACCCAGAACATCCACCGCAGCAGGCTGTCTTGGCCCGTCGCGAAGTACACCGCCAGGAAGATCGGCCCGACCAACCCGCCGCACAACAGAACCCAGAGTTGGGCCTTCACATAACGCCACAACATCAGCCACGCTCCCCGGGTTGGCCGGCGGTTCGCGTGTCAGATTACTCAGCAGGCGTGCCGTCCGCGCCGGCCAAAACGAGTTCGCGCGCCGCCGGTGCCGGCCCGAGCAGTTGGTGCAGCTGGGACGTCCAGGCTTGGCCGGCACGCGTGGTCACGTCGTAGCCGGTGTGGATCGCCACGGCGGTGGCCATCACCGCCTCGGTTTCCTCGGATTCCTCGCGGTAGTCGCACACGACGTCGCCGAGGTCGCACACGCTGATCGTCTTGCCGCCGATCGCCGGGGGCAGCGGCGCCGGCGCATGGGCCAAGATCGGCCAATCCTGCGCGACGCCCTTCCCGCGGCCCGGTACCGACGTCACCGAACCGATGTTGACGGTGGGATCGGCCGGCAACCGGTCGCCGTCGGCGATCAACAGCGAGGCAGCCAGATTCGGATGCGCGCCGAGCGCATGCAGGTTGCGGTGCACGACCATCGCTCCTTGCGAGTAACCGGCCAACACCACCTTGGTCGCCGGGCAGCGCTGCGTGAACCCCGCGTACTGGCCGCCCAGCGCGGCGGTACCCGCGTCGACACTGCTCATGAAGTTGGCCCAATCCAGCACGCCGCCGTCTTCGGGCACCTCGGTCGCCGGGTACTCGACGGCCTCGGCGGTGATGGTGCGGCCGTCACGCTCCACGAGCTCTTTGACCGCGTTGTACGACTGGTACACCACGCGTCCCATCCCGCCGTTGAGGGTCGCTTCGGGACCGCGCTCACCCGAGCCCGCCGCCCCGATCCAATGGACATCGGGACAGCTGGGATCCGCGTGCGCGATACCGGTCGTCAGACCGAACAACGCGGAACCGATGGCGATTGCGCTGCTCAGCGCGCCTAAACGTGATAACACCCGGACCCCCTACCCTTCACTGACCACAAGCCCGGCCCACAAGCTCGTTGCCATGACCATCGTCACACGAGTCTCATGCGTTACAGCCGTCGTACACAAAAGCGGCGCCCACCCTCGTGAGGTGAGCGCCGCTTCTGCAGCTAAGGGTTACTTGATGATCTTGGTAACCCGGCCGGCGCCGACGGTGCGGCCGCCCTCGCGGATCGCGAAGCGCAGGCCCTCGTCCATGGCGACGGGCTGGATCAGCTTGACATGGATGTCGGTGTTGTCACCGGGCATCACCATCTCGGTGCCCTCCGGCAGCGTCACCACACCGGTCACGTCGGTGGTGCGGAAGTAGAACTGCGGACGGTAGTTGTTGAAGAACGGCGTGTGCCGGCCGCCCTCGTCCTTGGACAGGATGTAGACCTGGCCCTCGAACTCGGTGTGCGGCGTGGTGGTGCCGGGCTTCACGACAACCTGGCCGCGCTCGACGTCCTCACGCTTGATGCCGCGCAGCAGCAGACCGACGTTGTCGCCGGCCTGGCCCTGGTCGAGCAGCTTGCGGAACATCTCGACACCGGTGACCGTGGTCTTGGTGGTCTCCGGGCGGATGCCGACGATCTCGACTTCCTCGTTCACATTGATCACGCCGCGCTCCACACGACCGGTGACCACGGTGCCGCGGCCGGTGATCGTGAAAACGTCCTCGACGGGCATCAGGAACGGCTTGTCGGTCTCGCGAACCGGGTCCGGGATGGACTCGTCGACGGCCTCCATCAGCTCTTCGATGCTCTTGACCCACTTCTCGTCACCCTCGAGCGCCTTGAGCGCCGAAACGCGGATGACCGGGGCCTCCTCGTCGAACTCCTGGGCGGCCAGCAGCTCGCGGACCTCCATCTCGACGAGCTCGATGAGCTCCTCGTCGTCGACCGCGTCGGCCTTGTTCAGCGCCACCAGGATGTAGGGCACGCCCACCTGGCGGGCCAGCAGCACGTGCTCGCGGGTCTGCGGCATCGGGCCGTCAGTGGCGGCGACCACCAGGATCGCACCGTCCATCTGGGCGGCGCCGGTAATCATGTTCTTGATGTAGTCAGCGTGGCCCGGGGCGTCGACGTGCGCGTAGTGACGCTTCTCGGTCTGGTACTCCACGTGGGAGATGTTGATGGTGATGCCGCGCTGCTTCTCCTCAGGCGCATTGTCGATCTGGTCGAACGCGCGCGACTCGTTCAAATCGGGATACTTGTCGTGCAGAACCTTGGTGATTGCTGCGGTCAGCGTGGTCTTGCCGTGGTCAACGTGACCAATGGTCCCGATGTTGACGTGCGGCTTCGTCCGCTCGAACTTCGCCTTCGCCACTGTGGTGTCCTCCTGGACTTCTTGTTGGTGCTTGTTAAAGCAGGGTTGATCTTTGCAGTTGTTGTTCGCCGCTCGACAACCGGGCTACTGACCCGTCGCCTTCGCGCCATCCATTGCTCGGCTCCGGGTCAGCTCCGGGCCTCGGCCGGTCAGGCCTCGTGTCCTCACTGCCCCGTCGCCTTCGCGCCATCCATTGCTCGGCTCCGGGTCAGCTCCGGGCCTCGGCCGGTCAGGCCTCGTGTCCTCACTGCCCCGTCGCCTTCGCGCCATCCATTGCTCGGCTCCGGGTCAGCTCCGGGCCTCGGCCGGTCAGGCCTCGTGTCCTCACTGCCCCGTCGCCTTCGCGCCATCCATTGCTCGGCTCCGGGTCAGCTCCGGGCCTCGGCCGGTCAGGCCTCGTGTCCTCACTGCCCCGTCGCCTTCGCGCCATCCATTGCTCGGCTCCGGGTCAGCTCCGGGCCTCGGCCGGTCAGGCCTCGTGTCCTCACTGCCCCGTCGCCTTCGCGCCATCCATTGCTCGGCTCCGGGTCAGCTCCGGGCCTCGGCCGGTCAGGCCTCGTGTCCTCACTGCCCCGTCGCCTTCGCGCCATCCATTGCTCGGCTCCGGGTCAGCTCCGGGCCTCGGCCGGTCAGGCCTCGTGTCCTCACTGCCCCGTCGCCTTCGCGCCATCCATTGCTCGGCTCCGGGTCAGCTCCGGGCCTCGGCCGGTCAGGCCTCGTGTCCTCACTGCCCCGTCGCCTTCGCGCCATCCATTGCTCGGCTCCGGGTCAGCTCCGGGCCTCGGCCGGTCAGGCCTCGTGTCCTCACTGCCCCGTCGCCTTCGCGCCATCCATTGCTCGGCTCCGGGTCAGCTCCGGGCCTCGGCCGGTCAGGCCTCGTGTCCTCACTGCCCCGTCGCCTTCGCGATGATCTCCTTCGACACCTGCGCCGGAACCTCGGCATAGCTGTCGAACACCATGGAGTAGTTCGCCCGGCCCTGGGTCTTCGACCGAAGGTCTCCGACGTAGCCGAACATCTCCGACAGCGGCACGTGCGCCTTGACGACGCGCGCACCGGCCCGCTCCTCCATGGCCTGGATCTGACCACGGCGGGAGTTCAGGTCACCGATCACGTCACCCATGTAGTCCTCGGGTGTGGTCACTTCGACCGCCATGATCGGCTCGAGGATCACCGGCTGAGCTTGGGCCGCAGCCTTTTTCAGCGCCTGTGAACCGGCAACTTTGAACGCCATTTCCGACGAGTCCACCTCGTGGTACTGCCCGTCGAGCAGGGTTACCTTCAGGTTCACCAGCGGGTAGCCGGCCAGCACGCCGTACTGCATGGCGTCCTGCGCGCCGGCGTCCACCGACGGGATGTACTCGCGCGGGATGCGGCCGCCGGTGACCTTGTTCTCGAACTCGTAGGTCGCACCGTCCTCGCCGGTGAACGGCTCGAGGTTGATGATGACCTTCGCGAACTGGCCCGAGCCACCCGTCTGCTTCTTGTGGGTGTACTCGACGTTCTGGACGGGACGCTTGATGGTCTCCTTGTAGGCCACCTGCGGCTTGCCGACGTTGGCCTCGACCTTGAACTCGCGCTTCATCCGGTCGACGAGGATGTCGAGGTGCAGCTCGCCCATGCCGCCGATGACGGTCTGGCCGGTCTCCTGATCCAGGTGCACCTTGAAGGTCGGATCCTCCTCGGCGAGCTTCTGGATCGCGGTGCCCAGCTTCTCCTGGTCGCTCTTGGTCTTGGGCTCGATGGCCACCTCGATCACGGGATCGGGGAAGGTCATCGACTCGAGCACGACCTGGTCATTCGGGTCGGACAAGGTGTCGCCGGTGGTGGTGTCCTTGAGGCCGATGACGGCGTAGATGTGCCCCGCCGACGCCCGCTCCACCGGGTTCTCCTTGTTGGAGTGCATCTGGAACAGCTTGCCCAGCCGCTCCTTCTTGCCCTTGGTGGCATTGATGACCTGGCTGCCCGATTCGACGGTGCCCGAGTACACGCGGATGTAGGTCAGCTTGCCGAAGAACGGGTGCGTGGCGATCTTGAACGCCAGCGCGGCGAACGGCTCATCCGTCGTCGCGTGACGCACGACCTCCTCGTCCTCCTTGCCGGGCACATGGCCGACGGCCGGCGGCACGTCCAGCGGCGACGGCAGGTAGTCGACCACCGCGTCGAGCATCGGCTGCACGCCCTTGTTCTTGAATGCGCTGCCGCACAGCACCGGATAGATCTCCGAGGCGATCGTCAGCTTGCGGATCGCGCCCTTGATCTCCTCGACGGTCAACTCCTCGCCGCCCAGGTACTTCTCCAGCAGCGTCTCGTCGCTCTCGGCGACGGTCTCGAGCAGCTTGGTGCGGTACTCCTCGGCCTTCTCGGCAAGATCGGCCGGGATGTCGACGACGTCGTACTTCTCGCCGAGCTTGGTCTCGGCGCTCCACACCTTGGCGTTCATCTCGACCAGATCGACGATGCCCTGGAAGTCGGCCTCCGCGCCGATCGGCAGCTGGATCGGCACCGCGTTGGCGCCGAGACGCTCCTCCATGGTGCGCACCGAGAAGTAGAAGTCGGCGCCGATCTTGTCCATCTTGTTGACGAAGCAGATGCGCGGGACGTCGTACTTGTCGGCCTGGCGCCAGACCTGCTCGGACTGCGGCTCCACACCTTCCTTGCCGTCGAACACCGCGACGGCACCGTCGAGCACGCGCAGATTGCGCTCCACCTCGACGGTGAAGTCGACGTGCCCGGGGGTGTCGATGATGTTGAGCTGGTTGTCTTTCCAGAAGGTGGTGGTGGCAGCCGAGGTGATGGTGATACCCCGCTCCTGCTCCTGTTCCATCCAGTCCATGGTGGCGGCGCCGTCATGGACTTCACCGATCTTGTAGGTGATTCCGGTGTAGTAGAGGATCCGCTCGGTGGTCGTCGTCTTACCGGCATCGATGTGCGCCATGATGCCGAAGTTGCGGACCTTGGTCAGGTCGGTCAGCACGTCCTTCTGTGCCACAGAAGTCTTCTCTTTCGCTTGCTTGGTTGGTGTCTGTCAATGCGCCGGACGGCAGCACTGCCGCGGGCGCGTTAGGTCACCAGCGGTAGTGCGCGAAGGCCCGGTTCGCCTCGGCCATCTTGTGGGTGTCCTCACGCCGCTTGACGGAGGCACCCAGGCCGTTGCTGGCGTCGAGGATCTCGTTCGCCAGGCGCTCGACCATCGTCTTCTCCCGGCGCTGCCGCGAGAAGCTGACCAGCCAGCGCAGGGCCAGCGTGGTGGAACGATCGGGACGCACCTCGACGGGCACCTGGTAGGTCGCGCCACCGACGCGGCGGCTACGCACCTCCAGCGCCGGCTTGACGTTGTCGAGAGCGCGCTTGAGCGTGACGACCGGATCGGTGCCGGTCTTCTCGCGGGCCTGTTCGAGCGCACCGTAAACAATGCGTTCGGCCAGCGATTTCTTCCCCTTCAGGAGAACCTTGTTGACCAGCTGGGTCACCAGCTGCGACCCGTAGACCGGATCGTTGACCAACGGACGCTTGGGCGCGGGCCCCTTGCGCGGCATTAGCTCTTCTCCTTCTTGGCGCCGTAGCGGCTGCGGGCTTGCTTGCGGTTCTTGACACCCTGGGTGTCCAGCGAGCCCCGGATGATCTTGTAGCGGACACCGGGCAGGTCCTTCACACGTCCGCCGCGCACCAGCACCATGGAGTGCTCCTGCAGGTTGTGGCCCTCGCCCGGGATGTAGGCGGTGACCTCCACCTGACTGGTCAGCTTGACGCGCGCGACCTTGCGAAGCGCCGAGTTCGGCTTCTTCGGAGTGGTGGTGTACACGCGAGTGCACACGCCGCGGCGCTGCGGACTGCCCTTGAGGGCGGCCGTCTTCACCTTGGCGATCTTGTCGCGGCGCCCCTTGCGGACCAGCTGCTGGATGGTTGGCATCTACCGGCTTTCTGTGTGTCTTTCGGTTGGCTCTTCTGTAGTTCTAAGTCTCTGTACTGCTGTTATCACCCGGGTGGCTACCCCGCGACCGGGCGTGTCGCACGCGCTGAGCACCGGTTGTTTTGCGGTGCAATTCCGATGCTCACGACATGCGAATTGGCCCGGCGTGCGGGCATGCTTGCAGAATCGCTGACTGCAAGCGCCTTATCTGCCAGGCACGATCGTCCACAATACCAGGGCGGGCTACCTCGCTCCAAACCCGCGACCGACGGTCTTACCGCAGGTCAGCGATGACTCTACCGGCGCTCCATCCCGGCCGCGAGCCGCAGCACCATATCGGTGAACACGGCGTCGGTATCGATGCCGTTCATCACACCCGTCATCTCCAGCAGCACGAATCCGTGCATCGCCGACCAGAACTCCAGCGCGGCATAGAACGCGTCGTCACCCTCCAGCCCGTAGGACTCCAGCACCGAGATGACCGGTGCGGCCGCGCGATGGGTGGCCTCGGTGAATTCCGGGTCGTCCCCGCCGAGCGGCATCCGGGTGAACGCCGAGTACCGGCCGGGGTGGTGATGGGCGTAGCTGCGGTAGGCGCCGGCCATCACCATCACCGCGTCGTCGCGGGTGCGGCCCTGGCCGACGGTGTTGAGCATGTCGATGATGTCGCCGACCACCCGCATCCGGACGGTGCGGCGCAGGTCGTCGAGGCTGTGCACGTGGTTGTACAGCGACGGTCCCTTGGTGCCGAGCTGATTGGCCAGCGCGTTGATGGTCAGCGCATCCCAGCCTTCACGGTCGAGGAAGGTCAGCGCGGCGTTGACGATGGAGTCGCGGCTCAGCTTGGTCGCGCGCACCGCCATGGTTGGACCGCCCTTCAGTTCGTGTGACCTGGAAAAACTAACACCTCTAGTTTCTCTGAGGTCAGTTGACACGGTCCGCACTGAGTTGGGCGAGTTGCTCGGTGATCGTGCACAGATCCGGCAGCATGGCCGGATTCATGGTCTGGATCGACCAGGTGATGACGTCGTTACCTTTGGCCACATAGATGCTGCAGGCGTTGGCGTCGTGGGCCTTGAAGCCCTTGTTGCCGTCGAGGGACAGCTCGGTGAGGGTGCGCCCGGCCTGTTTTTCCAGGTGGCGCTCGGTGTCCATATCGCTGCCGCGATACCACCACGTCGAGATGCCCATGCCGGCGCCGACGGTGCCGAACACGGTGTTCTCCTGCCAGAAGCAGCCCGCGTCGCTGACCACCGCCTTGGTGAACACGCCCGGTCCGGCCGCCTTGTCGACGTCGGCGTCGGTGACCCCGTTGCAGTCACCGCTGTCGAAACCTGCGCCTGCGGCCGGTGGTGGTGTCGGCGCCGGCTCCGTCGGCTGATCCGACGATCCGCAACCGGCCACCGCGGCGCCCGCGGCCAACACCGCGAGGCACCTGATGACGAAGAACCGGCCAGTCATGTCACATATCCGACGACAGCGTGGCCGACAACAGTTTTTCGGCGTCCTGGCACGGATCGCCGGTTTTCTCGCCGCGCAGCTGCACCCACCAACTCAGCACCCCGGTGCCGGCCGCGGCGGTGGCCGAGCAGGCCGCGCCGGTGGTGTCGCGGCGGGCCAAAAACGCTTGGTGGCGTTCGAGATCCGTGTCGGTGATCTGGGCGCCGCGTTCGTGCGCCAGGGCGCGTTCGCGGTCCAGCTCGCCGGATTCGAACCAGGAGAAGGTGACGTCGACCATCTTGTCGCCGCGCGCGAGCACGTACTGGCACACCGCGCCGCTGTACGGCCGCACCACATGGTCCGCGGTCAGGATCTCCTGGATGGAACTGTCGTGCAGAAGGCCGCAGCGGTCGTCGACATAGCCATAGCTACGGGTCGGATCGGGGACGGCGGGCTTGGCACGCTCGGCGGACCCGGTGACAGTCTGCGAACAGGCCGCGACGGTCACCACCGTCGTGACCGCCGCGACAGCAACCGCACTCACCCGCCACCGCATTGGTCATCACGGTACCCAGCACCGTCGTTGATCGCGACTCATGTGAACGCGGCCACGACACCGGCCGAGCGACGTACGCTCTCCCCCATGATGTGGAGAGCTGTGGTCCGTTCGTTGGCGGCATGCCTGGTTGCGTTGCCGGTTGCACTGACCGCGGGAGCGCCGGACGCGGATGCACAACCGCGCGAGGTCTGCAACCCGTGGTTGCGTAACTGCGCCGACAACGCTGTCGTCGGTGCCCACGTCCCGGGTGATACCCACATCGTCGGGCAGGGCATCGAGCAGACGGTGGATTGCAACAACCGCACACTGCTGGTCAACGGCACCAACAACCAGATCACCGCGTTGGGCACGTGTTGGGCGGTGACGGTGCAGGGCTCGTCGAACGTCGTGGTTGCCGACACCGTCATCAACGACATCACGGTGTACGGCTGGGATCAGACAGTGCTGTTCCACAACGGCACTCCGGTCTTGTGGGACCGGGGTCGTGAACTGGGCATGACGAATCGTCTGGATCGCGTGCCCGCGTGAGGAATCGAGGAGTTATGCGCGCAATCGTCGGTGTCGGCGCCGTCGCCGCGGCCATGATCGCTGTGGCCGGCTGTGGTTCGGAAAGCCAGGACACCAACAGGCCGACCGCGACGGCCGGTGAGCAGGGCGGCCAGATCGAGGTCGGCAACACGATCAACTACGGCTCTTTCGGCACCACCGCCGACATCGACTGTGCCGACGGCAAATCGCTCAATGTCGGGGGCGCCAACAACACGCTGACGGTGAAGGGCACCTGCGCCAACGTGAACATCGGCGGCTCGGACAACCGGATCACGTTCGACCGAATCGACAAGGAGCTCAGCGTCGTCGGGCTGAACAACACGATCACCTACAAAGACGGTGACCCGACGATCAACAACACCGGCTCGAACAACAAGATCTCCAAGGGCTGAGTTCTCGCCCGTCAGGCCTTGGCGCCGTGCCTCCCCGCTCCGGCCGGAGCGCCATGCCGGCCTTCGCCGGCCGAAAACCGGCTGGCGCCTTCCAGCGCCTCGGCGGCAACCCGTGACAGGCTGCCGAATTCGACGTCCAGCGCCTCGGATTCGGACATCCCCCACTGGTTCAGGGCTGACAGCCGGTCGGAGCGCATGCACTGCTGCGGCAGCGCTGCCAATTCCACCGCGAGCTCCTCGGCACGTTGGCGCGCTTGGCCTTTCGGCACGACGCGGTTGGCCAGCCCGATCGCGAACGCCTCGTTCGCGTCGACGGCCCGGCCGGTGAGGATCATGTCCATCGCGCGGCTGTGCCCGATCAGCCGGGGCAACCGAATGGTGCCGCCGTCGATCAACGGCACACCCCAGCGCCGGCAGAACACGCCCATGACGGCGTCGTCCTCCATCACGCGCAGGTCACACCAAAGCGCCAGTTCCAGGCCCCCGGCGACGGCGTAGCCGCTGACGGCGGCGATCACCGGCTTGGACAGCACCATCCGGGTAGGACCCATCGGACCGGGTCCGGTGCGGTGCGCGGGGTTCGCGTCCGGGGTGTTCAGCGCCTTGAGATCGGCTCCGGCGCAAAAGGTTCCGTTGTCGCCCCACAGCACGGCGACGGACGCCGAGTCGTCCTTGTCGAATTCGTCGAACGCCTCGTAGAGGGCACGCGCGGTCGGACCGTTGACGGCGTTACGTGCCTCCGGCCGGTTGATGATGACGGTGGTCACCGGGCCATTGCGTTCGACCCGAACGGGTTCTGCCATCATGCCTCCACTACTTGGGCGTTGTCGCGCCGCGCGACGAGTTCGGCGGCGAAGCTGGTGTAGGCCTCGCGCAATGCGGCGCCGGGCCAGTGGTCGGGTAGCAGCTCGTCGGGCAGCACGGGGTCGGTGAGCAGGTGCCGCACGATGCCTGCCGCGGCCACGAATCGACCGGGAACATCGGTGACCGTGGACATTTCGTCGAGCAGCTGGTGGCCGTCGCGCGCCCACCCGGGCAGGTCCCAGAGCCGGTTGGCGAGTTCGACGGGATCGTCGTCGCGGGAACGCAGCAGGCGCACCCTGTCGATGACCTCTCGGGTCAGCTCCTGCTCAAGGTTGTCGGGCCGCAGCCACACCCCTTCGCGTAGCTCTCCGAATCGCTTGTCCTGCAATGTCGTCCGCAGTGCAGCGCGGGTACGGGCGTCGGTGCCCACGCTGGTGATGACCAATGTGGTCCAGGTGCCGTCCCACCTTCGCAGCCGGGGGTTGATCGCGTCGTCCTGGCGGCGCTGCCGCGCCAGCAGCCGGTCGGAGAGCCGGTAGCCGTCCGCAGAGCGGACCAGATCGCCGGCGCTGACCATGCGGGTCAGCGCCACCCGCAGCGTCGGCTCCCTGATGTCGAAATCCGCGGTGAGCCGGATGAGTTCGCTTGCGCTGGCCCATGCCGGATGGGCGCCCAACAGCACGCTCAGCACGACCGATCTGGCGGTCATGCGGGAGAGCGTCTTGGGCATCGGCTATACCCCGGATGCTTGACGACCGTGGTCGCCGAACGGTTCGTCGCGGTGCCGGACCGCTTCCCGGAAGCCGTGTTGCACCGCGTCGGCGACGAAGGCGTGCCCTTCGGGCGTGTGCCGGGCGATGCCGTCGAAGACGGTGCTGACCATCCGGCTGGTGGCCACCCCCTGCTGCAGCAGCGCCGAGTTCATCGCCAGCTTGACCATGATGAGTTGGTTGACGGGCACGGCCGCGATGCGTTCGACCAGCCGCTCGGTGCGCTCGTCGAGATCCTTGGCGTCGGGCGCCTCGATCGCCAGCCCCCACTCGGCCGCCTGCGCGCCGGTGATGCAATCACCAGTCAGCAGAAGGCGTTTGGCGCGTTGGTCGCCGAGCCGATGCGCCCACATGCCCGCGGCGGGCACACCCCACACACGGGTCGGCGGGTAGCCGATCTTGGCGTCGGCCGCGGCGATGATCTGGTCGGCGTGCAGCGCGATGTCGGTGCCGCCGGCCACACAGTAGCCGTGGATCTTGACCACCGTCGGCTTGTCGGCGTGCAGCAGGCTGGAAAAGCCGCGGACGAACCGGCTCATCATCTGGTAGTCGATCATCGGGTCCCACGGCTTGTCGGGCAGATGGTTGACGGCCTGGGTTTTGCCGTCCAGCACGGTGCCCTCGTAGGGGCCGGTGCCGCCCGCCGAGGAGGTTCGATCGGCATAGGCGCTCAAATCGAAACCCGCACAAAAGCCTTCGCCCCGACCCGACACCAGGATCACGTGCACATTGGGGTCGAGGTCGGCCCTTTCGACAAGCGCCGACAGTTCCAGCGGCGTATCGGCGATGATCGCATTGCCCTTCTCCGGCCGGTTGAAGGTGATGCGGGCAACCCGGTCGGTGACCTCGTAGGTCATCGTCTTGAGGTGGTCGAAGTCGACGGGCCTGATCGCGTGTGTCACGTCATATCCTTTTCACCGAAATGGAACTCCGGGTTGTCAAGCAGCGCCCTTAGCAACCGGGAATTCCGTTTCGGTGCAAGCCAACGACTCATCCCTTGACCAGTGCCCGCTCGAGGATCGGCGCGAGATCCAGTCCGGTGGGCAGGGTTCCGAATGCGCCACCCCACTGGCCGCCCATCCGGCTGGCCAAAAACGCCTCGGCCACTGCAGGGTGGCCGTGGCGCACCAGCAGCGAGCCCTGCAGCGCCAGGCAGATGTCCTCGGCCACCTTGCGGGCCCGGTATTGGATGGTCTCGAGGTCTCCCAGGTCCGCCTTGAGCGTTTCGGTGTACGCGTCGAGCCGCGGGTCGTGGCCCTTGGTGGTGCCGAGTTCGTCGAACAGCACGTCGACGCATTCCGGGCGAGTGGCCATGGCGCGCAACGTGTCCAGCGCGCTGACGTTGCCGGACCCTTCCCAGATGCCCATCAGCGGCGCCTCGCGGTACAGCCGCGGCATGCCCGATTCTTCGACGTAGCCGTTGCCACCGAGGCATTCCATCGCTTCGGCGGCGTGCGGGGTGGACCGCTTGCACACCCAGTACTTGCTGGCCGCCAAGCCGATGCGTCGCAACAGCGTCTCACGCTCGTCGCCGCGCACCGCGGCGTCGGTGGCACCGGCCATGCGCATCGCGACCATCGTCGCGGCCTCGGCTTCCACCGCGAGGTCCGCCAGCACATTGCGCATCAATGGCTGGTCAATCAGGTAGTCGCCGAACGCTTTTCGGTGCTGTGCGTGATGGATGGCTCGGGTCAGGCCGGTGCGCATGCTGGTCGCGCTGCCCAGCGTGCAGTCGAGCCGGGTCAGGTTGACCATCTCGATGATGGTCGGCACGCCGCGACCCTCCTCACCGACCAACCAGGCTGTCGCGCCGTCGTATTCGACCTCGCTCGAGGCGTTGGCGTGGTTGCCGAGCTTGTCCTTGAGGCGCTGCAAGAACATCCGGTTGCGGGTGCCGTCGGGCAGTACCCGCGGCAGGAAGAAGCAGCTGAGCCCGCCCGGCGCCTGCGCCAACACCAGGAAGATGTCGCACATCGGCGCCGAGGTGAACCACTTGTGGCCAGTAAGCGAGTAGCTGCCGTCGGCGTTGGGCACCGCCTGCGTGGTACCGGCCCGTACGTCGGAGCCGCCCTGCTTTTCGGTCATCGACATGCCCGCGGTGATACCGGCTTTAGTGGTGGGCACCTTGAGTTCGGGGTCGTAGACGCGGCTGGTCAGCAGCGGCTCGTAAACGGTGGCCAGTTCGGGGTTGTGGCGCAGCGCGGGGACGACGGCATAGGTCATCGAGATCGGGCACATGTGACCGGGTTCGGGCGTCCACACCGCCGTCTTGGCGGCGCGCACAACATGTGCACCGGGCCGGTCGTCGGCCCACGGCGCGGCGTGCAGGCCGTGTTTGATCGCGACCGTCATCAACTCGTGGTAGGCCGGGTCGTACTCGACCTCGTCGACGCGGTGGCCGTAGCGGTCGTGGGTGTGCAGGATCGGCTGGTTGCGGTCGGCCAGCTCACCCCACCTTTGCGCCTGTGGGCTGCCGGAGATGGCGCCCAGCTCGGTGACCTCGTCGACGCCCCACTGTCCGCCTTCGCGGATCAGCGCCTCGACGAGCACCGGCGACGTGGCCGGGTTGTAGTTCTCCAGCGGCGGGACCTGATTGGTGACGACATGCGTGTCTGCCATGCCGCCCATATTACATTTTCTCGACAACCGCACAAGACTCGTAATAGTCGTCGTCGATTTCCTCGCGAACAGGCGCGGACTCGCACGGCGCAGCCTCCTCACGCGCGAGTTTGCGTCTGCTCAGCTGATTGAGCGCGAGCAGCACCACCGCCGCCAGCGCCCAGCCGAGCAGGATGTCGACGACGTAATGCTCCGCGGTATACACCAACGTGAACGCCATGATCAGCGGGTAGGCCGCCAGCAGCGGCCGCCATTTGCGGTTCACCCGATGCCAGAGGAACGCCGCGACAGCCGCGGTCAACGCCGCGTGCAGCGACGGGATCGCCGCGACGAGGTTGACACTGGCCTGGCCCTGGTCGATCAGGGCGCTGGCGGAGTGCAGATTCAACTTGCCCCATCCGCGGGCGACGATGCGCTCGACCCACGGATTGGCGCCGTCCTGCGTGGTTTGCATCGCGCCGAGCAGCCCACCGCCGGGTTCGCCGCTGCCCCGGCGGAACATGCACCGCGGGTACGCCGGGCCGCCTTCGACATCGGCCGCGCTGCACCGTGCCGCCGCCCACGGGGGCGCGGCGGGCAGCACCGCGTACACGATCAGCGCGAGCAGGGACAGGCCGACGAACAGCCGGACAAACGCCTTCCATTCCTCGCGGTCACGCAGCCACAGCACCCCCGCAACCACATACGGAAGGATGAAAAACGACATGTACACGCTGCTGATGACGATCTCCCACCACGGCGGCTGCGGGAGTTTGAGTCGTTCCTGCAGCCATACCGTCGGCATCGTCCCGAAGAACATCCAGCGGTCGGCGTCGGCCTGCCAATGCCACATGGTCGGCCGGCCGATCAGATCCGCCGCTCCTCTGCTGAGGTCGTAGGCGACAAGGATCAACGCGAACGGCAGCCAGTCGCGGATGATGTACAGCATCCGCCGGCCCTGCCCGATGCTGGCGGCGGCCAACCCGGTGCAGATGTAGAGCAGGAGCAGTTCGCGGTTGAATGCGAAGCCGTCGGTCACCGTCCGGTAGACCACCACCGTCGCCCATATCGCGATCGCCACCCACCGGGCGATCCTCAGCCATTTGTCGCGTGGCGCCGGCGTGGTATCTGGGGCGCGCGTCAACGCAATTGACGCTTCGTCAACTGCGGACACTCCGACGAGATTAGTTCACCGCATTGTCATGGCGGGTTCAGGTACCCGTTCGGTTACCGAACCGTGTTCAGCCGACGTGCTCGCGCAGGAAGGCGATGTCGTCCTTGCGGCCCTCGTCGGCCGTCTCGCAGATCACCGGGGCGTCGGCGGCGGTGACCACCGCGACCAGCAGCTGCGGATCGATCTGCCCGGTGCCGAAGTTGGCGTGGCGGTCCGCACCGGAGCCTGCGGCGTCGCGGGAGTCGTTGCAGTGCACCAGGTCGATGCGTCCGGTGATGGCCTTGATGCGGTCGACGGCGTCGATCAGCGCCTCACCGGCGGCCCACGCGTGGCAGGTGTCCAGGCAGAAGCCAATTCCCTTGTCGCCGATGTGATCCCACAGCCGGGCGATGGTGTCGAAGTGGCGCGCCATGGCGTGGTCCCCGCCGGCGGTGTTCTCCAGGTACACCGGCACGTCGGTTTCGAGGTAGTCGAGCGCCTTCACCCAGCGCTCGAAGCCCGCCTCCATGTCGTTGTCGTCGGCGTGCCCGCCGTGCACGATCACCGCGGTGGCGTTGATCTCCGAGGCCGCATCGCAGGTGTCCTGAAGGATCTTGCGCGACGGGATGCGCACCCGGTTGTTGGCCGACGCCACGTTGATCAGATACGGCGCGTGCACATACAGCGGCATGCTCGACGCCTTGAGCGCCTCGGCGTCCTCACGGGGCTTGGGCTTCTTCCAGCTCTGCGGGTTGCCGAGGAAGAACTGCACGACGTCGGCGCCGTCGGCTTGGGCGGCGGCCAGGGGATCGTCTTGGTGGACATGCGAACCAATGAGCACGCGGCCAGTCTAGTGAGCCTGCGGTGAGTTTCCGCGGCGCCGCTGGTCTACCTGGCATGCGTAACGATGTGTGGCCGCTGGTCCATGCGGAGCGCCGCGCGTTGATCGCAGACCTCGAGCGGCTTGACGACGCGCAGTGGGCGACGCCGTCGCTCTGTGACGGATGGCGCGTGCGCGACGTCGTCGCCCACCTGGTCGATGTGGCGATGACGACCCGGATCGGTTTCATGGTCGACATGGTGCGGGCGGGAATGGATTTCGACCGGCAGAACGCCCGCGGCTTACAGCGCGCCCGCGGTGCGTCGCCGCAGGAGACGTTGGCGCGGCTTCGCCGCGTGGCGCCGCGGACATCGACCCCGCCCGCGCCCCTTGATACCCGGCTCGTCGAGGAGGTCGTCCACGGCGAGGACATCCGTCGTCCGCTGGGCCTCACGCGCACGTATCCGGTGGAGGCCGTCGTCCGATCGCTACACCAGCAGGCCCGCATGTCGGCGTCGTTCGGCGGGGCCAAGGAACTAGTCGCGCGGGTGCGGCTGTGTGCGACGGATGCCGACCTGTCGATCGGTGAAGGCCCGGAGGTACGTGGACCCGCGCTCGCACTGTTGTTGGCGGTATCCGGCCGGCGGGTGGCGCTGGACGAACTCGACGGCCCAGGGGTCGGCGCCCTTCTCCCCGCGAACAGACGCAAACTCGCATAAAATCGCCCCATTTTGGGCAGTTTTGCGTCTGTTCAGCCAGATGTTCAGCCAGATGTTCAGCCAGCGAGACGGCCGCGATCGAGGTGGCCAGCGATCCGCGCCACGAGTTCCGTCGGGTGTCGACGTACGTCGTCGACCACAAGCGGCACGCTCGTGTAGCCCAACTCCTGCAGCTGGCCACCTTCATCCGGTCATGTCTGAGGGCTTCCGGGGTGGCGTGCCATTCCATGCTTTCGTACTCGGCGACGACCATCGCATCGGGCCACGCGAAATCCACCCTCCAAAGGCGGCCGTACCTATCGATGATCTCGTACTGCAATTCAGGCTTCGGAAGTCCACCGTCGATGAAGACGAGTCTCGCTTCGCTTTCAAGTGGAGACTCCGATCGACCGTCCGCATACTCAATCAGTTCGCGGACCTTCACGATGCCGCGTCGGCCTTTCTGCTCGCTGACCGCCGAGTGAAGGTCTGCGGAAGTACAGCATCCCGCATGCAGTATCGCGTCCAGTACCGCAAGTGCCCGCGGCCTGCGGAGGGTTCGCGCAAGCTCCACCGCCGTCCACGCGGGTGCCGTTGCGAGACGGCCGCTCACCCGGCGAAGTGGCGCGCCGATCCGCTGGTGAACCGTCAGCTGCGCCGACGGCCGCATCCGCACGCCGGGGTCGAGCACATGGATGCGCCCGTCGGATTCGGTTGCGAATCCATACAGTTCAGCCGCGGTGTGCATGCACGCGACGATATGTTGACCGGCAATGACGTCGAGCGCGGCAAGCCGATCTAGGGTGGTGGGCGGTCGCAGCGCATACACGCCATGCCAGACGCGTATGACCTTTCCGGTGCGGACAAGTCGAGCGAGCGTGCGGTAAGACATCCTGGCGAGTAACTGTTCTGTGGTCGCCAGGCCCCCGGATTCGACAAAAATCTCCTCAAGCGACACGCAGACATGCTGTACCGCGACGGTCCGCCGCGAAAGCCAGCGCCCAAGCTCCCTGTGGATAACTTGCCCACCAGACGCAAAACTGCCCCAAAACCTTGGTTTTGGGGCAGTTTTGCGTCTGCTCGTGCAGAGAGGTGACTAGCGGTAGTCGCTGTACCCGTAGTCGTCCAGCGGCACCGCGGCACCGGTGGCCGCACCGAAGTCCGGGCTGTAGTACTGATCCTCGTAGGACGGGATCGTGTACGCGGCGGCCCGGGCCTCCTCGGTCGGCTGCACCTGGATGTTGCGGTAGCGGCTGATACCCGTACCGGCCGGGATCAACTTGCCGATGATCACGTTCTCCTTCAGACCATTCAGCTTGTCGCTGCGGCAGTTGATCGCCGCATCGGTCAGCACGCGAGTGGTCTCCTGGAACGACGCCGCCGACAACCACGAGTCGGTGGCCAGCGACGCCTTCGTGATACCCATCAGCACCGGGCGACCCGCGGCGGGCTCGCCGCCCTCGGCCACCACGCGACGGTTCTCGGCCTCGAACTCCGCACGCTCGGTCAGCGAACCGGGCAGGAACTCCGTCGAACCCGAATCGATGATCGTGACGCGACGCAGCATCTGCCGGACGATCACCTCGATGTGCTTGTCGTGGATCGACACGCCCTGCGCCCGGTAGACCTCCTGGACCTCATGGACCAGGTGGATCTGCACCTCGCG
This sequence comes from Mycobacterium hubeiense, assembly GCF_002838065.1. Classification (GTDB taxonomy): domain Bacteria; phylum Actinomycetota; class Actinomycetes; order Mycobacteriales; family Mycobacteriaceae; genus Mycobacterium; species Mycobacterium hubeiense. The sequence goes on from NZ_PIZU01000004.1 coordinate 122,899, forward strand.
CGGGCCCTGCACACGCAGCACCTCATGCGGATCGGCCGAGCCTTCCATCAGCTGGTCGCCGACCTCGACGTGGTCGCCGTCGGAGAGCACGCCTTCGGTGCCGTCCTCGTGCTTGATCACGCGCAGCCGCTGACGCTTGGAGAGCTTGTCGTAGACAACCTCTTCCCCACCGTCATCCGGCGTGATGGTGATCTTGTAGAAGCGCTCACCCTCCTCGAGGCGCACCCGGCCGGAGACGTCGGCGATCGGCGCCTTGTTCCGCGGCACGCGGGCCTCGAACAGCTCCTGCACGCGGGGCAGACCGCCGGTGATGTCCTCACCGACACCGCCCTGGTGGAAGGTGCGCATGGTCAGCTGCGTGCCGGGCTCACCGATGGACTGGGCGGCGACGATGCCGACGGCCTCGCCGATGTCGACCAGCTTGCCGGTGGCCATCGAGCGGCCGTAGCACATCGCGCACACGCCGGTGGCCGACGCGCAGGTCAGCACCGACCGCACCTTGACCGAGGTGATGCCCGCCTCGAGCAGCGCGTCGATCGCCGGGTCGCCCAGGTCGTGGCCGCGCTCGACGATGACATTGCCCTTCTCGTCGACCGCGTCCTGGGCCAAAGTCCGCGCATACGCCGAGGTTTCGACGTGCGGGTGGCGCAGCAGCGAGCCGTCGGGCTGCACGTCGGCCAGCGGGACGTTGATGCCGCGCTCGGTCTCGCAGTCGTGCTCGCGAACGATCACGTCCTGGCTAACGTCCACCAGACGACGGGTCAGGTAACCCGAGTCGGCGGTGCGAAGAGCGGTGTCCGCCAGACCCTTTCGGGCACCGTGGGTGTTGATGAAGTACTCCAACACCGTCAGGCCCTCACGGAACGACGACTTGATCGGCCGCGGGATGAACTCACCCTTCGGGTTGGTCACCAGACCCTTCATGCCGGCCAGCGTTCGCGTCTGGGTGAAGTTACCCGTGGCACCGGAGTCCACGATCGTGATGATCGGGTTGTCCTCCGGGTAGTGCTTGCGCAGCGCCTGACCCACCTCTTCGGTGGCGTCCTGCCAGATCTTGACCAGAGAGTCGTTGCGCTCCTTGTGGTTCAGGGCGCCACGCTGGTACTTGCGCTCGATCCCGTCGGCCTCGGCCTCGTAACGCTCCAGGATCTCCTGCTTCTCCGGCGGCACCAGCACGTCGGCCATCGACACGGTGACACCCGAGCGGGTGGCCCAGTAGAAGCCGGCATCCTTGAGCTTGTCGACGGTCTGCGCGACGACGATCATCGGGTAGCGCTCGGCCAGGTCGTTGACGATCCGGGCCTGCACCTTCTTGTGCATCTGCTCGTTGACGAACGGATACCCGTGCGGCAGAAGCTCGTTGAACATCACCCGGCCCAGCGTGGTCTCCGCGGTCCAGGCGTCGCCTTGCTTCCAGCCGTCGTCGCCGAACAGCTCGGCCTCGATGTCGGCCGGCGGACGCAGCTGCGTCAGCCGCACCTTGATCCGGGCTCGCACCGACAGCGCGCCGCGGTCCATCGCCATGATGGCCTCGGCCGGTGAGCTGTACACGCCCTGCTCCGGCTGATCCTTGGCGGCCGGCTGGTATTCGCCGGTGTCGCCGGGAACTTCGGTGGTCAGGTAGTACAACCCGGTCACCATGTCCAGACGCGGCATGGCCAGCGGCTTGCCCGACGCCGGGGACAGGATGTTGTTCGACGACAGCATCAAGATGCGCGCCTCGGCCTGCGCCTCGGCACTCAGCGGCAGGTGCACTGCCATCTGGTCACCGTCGAAGTCGGCGTTGAACGCCTCACACACCAGCGGGTGCAGCTGAATGGCCTTGCCCTCCACCAGCATCGGCTCGAAGGCCTGGATGCCGAGGCGGTGCAGCGTCGGTGCGCGGTTCAGCAGCACCGGGTGCTCGGCGATGACCTCTTCGAGGACGTCCCACACCTGCGGACGCTGACGCTCGACCATGCGCTTGGCGCTCTTGATGTTCTGCGCGTGGTTCAGGTCGACCAGACGCTTCATCACGAACGGCTTGAACAGCTCGAGTGCCATCAGCTTGGGCAGACCGCACTGGTGCAGCTTGAGCTGCGGGCCGACCACGATGACCGAACGGCCGGAGTAGTCGACGCGCTTGCCGAGCAGGTTCTGACGGAACCGGCCCTGCTTGCCCTTGAGCAGATCGGACAGCGATTTGAGCGGACGGTTTCCCGGTCCGGTGACCGGACGGCCGCGACGGCCGTTGTCGAACAGCGCGTCCACCGACTCCTGAAGCATGCGCTTCTCGTTGTTGACGATGATCTCGGGCGCACCCAGATCGATCAGTCGCTTCAGCCGGTTGTTGCGGTTGATCACGCGGCGGTACAGGTCGTTGAGGTCCGACGTGGCGAACCGGCCACCGTCGAGCTGCACCATCGGGCGCAGCTCCGGCGGGATCACCGGCACCGCATCGAGCACCATGCCCATCGGCGAGTTGGAAGACTGCTGGAACGCCGCGACCACCTTGAGCCGCTTGAGAGCACGAAGCTTCTTCTGCCCCTTGCCGCTTCGGATGACCTCACGCAGCGCTTCGGCCTCGGCGTCGATGTCGAAGTTCTCGATGAGCTTCTTGATCGACTCGGCGCCCATGGCGCCCTGGAAGTACTCGCCGTAGCGGTCGACGAGTTCGCGGTACAGGTTCTCGTCGACGATCAGCTGCTTGGGCGCCAGCTTGGTGAAGGTGGTCCAGATCTCCTCGAGCCGGTCCAGCTCACGCTGGGCCCGGTCGCGGATCTGGCGCATCTCGCGCTCGCCGCCGTCGCGCACCTTGCGGCGCACGTCGGACTTGGCGCCTTCCTTCTCCAGCTCAGCCAAATCGGCCTCGAGCTTCTGCTGACGCTCGGCCAGGTCCAGGTCGCGCTGATCCTCAACGGCCTTGCGCTCCACGGCCATCTCGGCCTCGAGCGTGGACAGCTCGTTGTGCCGCATCTCCTCGTCCACATCGGTGATGACGTAGGCCGCGAAGTAGATGATCTTCTCGAGATCCTTCGGCGCGAGGTCCAACAGGTACCCCAGACGCGAGGGCACGCCCTTGAAGTACCAGATGTGCGTGACGGGCGCGGCCAGCTCGATGTGGCCCATCCGCTCACGTCGCACCTTGGCGCGGGTCACCTCGACGCCGCAGCGTTCGCAGATGATGCCCTTGAAGCGGACGCGCTTGTACTTGCCGCAGTAGCACTCCCAGTCGCGAGTCGGTCCGAAGATCTTTTCGCAGAACAGGCCGTCTTTCTCCGGCTTCAATGTGCGGTAGTTGATGGTCTCCGGCTTCTTGACCTCGCCGTAGGACCACTCACGGATGTCGTCGGCGGTGGCAAGGCCGATGCGGAGCTCATCGAAGAAGTTGACGTCTAGCACGTAACTCCCTTTCCCCTTTCGGGACTAGAATAACTAATTAGGCCAAGTCCTCAACAGAGGCAGATTCGTTGCGGGACAAGTTGATTCCCAGATTCGCCGCAGCGCGCTCCAGGTCCTCGTCGTCGCCGTCACGCATCTCGATCGCCGCGCCGTCGCTAGACAGCACCTCGACGTTGAGGCACAGCGACTGCAGCTCTTTGAGCAGCACCTTGAACGACTCCGGAATGCCCGGCTCGGGGATGTTCTCGCCCTTGACGATCGCCTCGTACACCTTGACCCGCCCGACGGTGTCGTCGGACTTGATGGTCAACAGCTCCTGCAGCGTGTACGCCGCGCCGTAGGCCTGCATGGCCCAGCACTCCATCTCGCCGAACCGCTGGCCACCGAACTGCGCCTTACCGCCCAGCGGCTGCTGGGTGATCATCGAGTACGGGCCGGTGGAGCGGGCGTGGATCTTGTCGTCCACCAGGTGGTGCAGCTTGAGGATGTACATGTAGCCGACCGTCACCGGGTACGGGAACGGTTCGCCACTGCGGCCGTCGTACAGCACCGCCTTGCCGTCGGGGTCGACGAGCACCTCGCCGTCGCGGTTGGGTTTCACCGACGACAGCAGCCCCTGCAGCTCCTCCTCGCGGGCCCCGTCGAACACCGGCGTGGACACGATGGTCTCCGGCTCGACATCGGCCATCTCCGCGGGGAGTTTGGCGGCCCAGTCGGGGTTCCCGTCGATCTTCCAGCCGCTCTTGGCCGCCCACCCGAGGTGGGTCTCCAGGATCTGGCCGATGTTCATCCGTCGCGGCACACCGTGCGTGTTCAGGATGATGTCGACCGGCGTGCCGTCGGGCAGGAACGGCATGTCCTCGACGGGCAGGATCTTGCCGATGACGCCCTTGTTGCCGTGGCGTCCGGCCAGCTTGTCGCCGTCGGAGATCTTGCGCTTCTGCGCGACGTAGACGCGGACCAGCTCGTTAACACCGGCGGGCAGCTCGTCGTCGTCCTCGCGGGAGAACACCCGGATGCCGATGACCTTGCCGGACTCACCGTGCGGCACCTTCAGCGACGTGTCGCGCACCTCGCGCGCCTTCTCACCGAAGATGGCACGCAGCAGCCGCTCCTCGGGCGTCAGCTCGGTCTCGCCCTTCGGGGTGACCTTGCCGACCAGGATGTCGCCGTCACGGACCTCGGCGCCGATGCGGACGATGCCGCGCTCGTCGAGGTCGGCCAGCACCTCATCGGAGACGTTCGGGATGTCCCGGGTGATCTCCTCGGCGCCCAGCTTGGTGTCACGGGCGTCGATCTCGTGCTCCTCGATGTGGATCGAGGTGAGCACATCCTCTTCGACCAGGCGGTTGGAGAGGATGATGGCGTCCTCGTAGTTGTGGCCCTCCCACGGCATGATCGCCACGAGCAGGTTCTTGCCCAGCGCCATCTCACCGTTCTCGGTGCACGGCCCGTCGGCGATGACCTGACCCGCCTCGACACGCTGCCCGGCGTCCACGATCGGACGCTGGTTCGCGCAGGTGCCGTGGTTGGACCGGGCGAACTTGCGCATCCGGTACGTCTGCCGGGTGCCGTCGTCGGCCATCACGGTGATGTAGTCGGCGGAGACCTCCTCGATCACCCCGGCCTTGTCGGCGACGACGACGTCGCCGGCGTCGATCGCGGCGCGCAGCTCCATGCCGGTGCCGACCAGCGGGGCTTCGCTGCGCACCAGCGGAACCGCCTGACGCTGCATGTTGGCACCCATCAGGGCACGGTTGGCGTCGTCGTGCTCGAGGAACGGGATCATTGCCGTCGCGACCGACACCATCTGGCGCGGCGAGACGTCCATGTAGTCCACCTCGGAGCTGGACACGTACTCAACCTCGCCACCCTTACGGCGGACCAGCACGCGGTCCTCGATGAAGTGGCCGTCGTCGTCCAGCGGCGAGTTGGCCTGCGCCACCACATGGCGGTCCTCCTCGTCGGCGGTGAGGTAGACGACCTCGTCGGTGACCTTGCCGTCGACCACCTTGCGGTACGGCGTCTCGATGAAGCCGAACGGGTTGACCCGCGCGTACACGGCCAGCGAACCGATCAGGCCGATGTTCGGGCCTTCCGGGGTCTCGATCGGGCACATGCGGCCGTAGTGGCTGGAGTGCACGTCGCGCACCTCAAGGCCGGCGCGCTCACGGGACAGACCACCCGGGCCCAGCGCGTTGAGGCGGCGCTTGTGGGTCAGACCCGACAGCGGGTTGTTCTGGTCCATGAACTGCGACAGCTGGGAGGTCCCGAAGAACTCCTTGATGGCGGCGACCACCGGACGGATGTTGATCAGCGTCTGCGGCGTGATGGCCTCGACGTCCTGGGTGGTCATCCGCTCGCGGACCACACGCTCCATGCGGGACAGGCCAACCCGGATCTGGTTCTGGATCAGCTCGCCGACCGTACGGATGCGACGGTTGCCGAAGTGGTCGATGTCGTCCACCTCGACGGGCACCTCGACCCCGCCGGGCGCCGTCATCGTCTGATCACCCTGATGCAGGCGCACCAGGTACTCGACGATCGCGACGACGTCCTCTTCGGTCAGCGTGGTCGGCATCGACCCGACCGGCTTGTCGGTGTTGAGGCCGAGCTTCTTGTTGACCTTGTAGCGGCCGACGCGGGCCAGGTCGTAGCGCTTCTCCTTGAAGAACAGGTTCTCCAGCAGGGTCTGCGCGGACTCCTTGGTGGGCGGCTCGCCCGGGCGCAGCTTGCGGTAGATGTCGAGCAGCGCCTCATCCTGGTTGGCGGTGTTGTCCTTCTCCAGGGTGCTCATCATGATCTCGGAGAAGCCGAACCGCTCGGTGATCTGCTCGTTGGTCCAGCCCAGCGCCTTCAGCAGCACGGTGACCGGCTGGCGGCGCTTGCGGTCGATGCGCACGCCGACGGTGTCGCGCTTGTCGACGTCGAATTCCAGCCACGCGCCGCGGCCGGGGATCACCTTGACGCTGTGCAGCGTCTTCTCGGTGGACTTGTCGATGCTCTCGTCGAAGTACACGCCCGGCGAACGGACCAGCTGGGAGACGACGACACGCTCGGTGCCGTTGATGATGAAGGTGCCCTTCTCCGTCATCATCGGGAAGTCGCCCATGAACACCGTCTGGCTCTTGATCTCGCCGGTGTTGTTGTTGATGAACTCGGCCGTGACGAACAGCGGGGCCGCGTACGTCATGTCCTTGTCTTTGCACTCGTCGACGGGCGCCTTGACCTCGTCGAAGCGCGGATCGGAGAAGGACAGCGACATCGAGCCGGAGAAGTCCTCGATCGGCGAGAGCTCCTCGAGGACCTCCTGCAGACCGCCCTTGGGGTCGACGTCGCCGCGGGCCTTGGCCTTTTCACGCCACGCGTCGGACCCGATCAGCCACTCGAACGACTCGGTCTGTACGTCAAGCAGCCCCGGAACCTCGAGCGGCTCGCGGAGCTTGGCAAAAGAAATTCGGTTGGGTGCTCCGGGAACGGAGTTATTGGTGGTAGCTACGGCTGTTTTGCTCTGGCGGGAGACTGCCAAGATGCATCCTTCCAGCACCTCATGCGACGATTCCGGGGTCGGCCTGGGCCGGCCCGAAGTGCCGCTTTATCTGCGTCGGTTCGGCTGGCGTTCTACCTGTCCAGAACATCCCCGAACGCACGGCACGCAGCTAGATCACTGAGCAGAAACGAGGCTCAGGCTAGGACCACGATGTCAGGTGCGGGTATAGGTGGGCAGGAGGCAGCCAGCGCAACGTCCAACAATAGCGCAGGACGGCGCATTCCTCAACCACCGCATGGGGGGATAACTGGGCGCTGGCTGGCGTCCTTAACCCATGCACACATGCTGCCCAACAGACTGGCTCGTTTGGGCCTTTCCGTCAAGAGGTGACGCGCCAGAAGTGTGGATGAGTCGTGACCGCAATGTGACTGATTTCTCACCCCCCGGCGCGCCGATTCTCCGCCCCGGCGTTCGCCGATTTCTGCCTGATCTCGACGCGTCAGGCGGCCAGCGCGACGCCGGCGGCGGGCACCGGCTGGCCGATCACGATGCCACGCGCCGTGCCCTTCGGCGTCTCGATCTCGATCGTCGAGCCGGGGACCAGGTCGTCGCCGACGCCGGTCCGGCCCTGGAACCAGTCATCGAGCCAGGTCACGGCCAGTTCCTGCACGGCCGGTGGGTTCTGCGCCGTCGGGAAGCCCGCGACGAGGTACGCCGCGAACTGGATGAGTGGGTTTCCGCCTTGCATCCCGTCCATATGCGTGCCGTCGACCAGCACGACGCCGTTGAACCTGTCCGGCCGGGCCGCGGCCAGGTCCTCGTTCACAGTGCTGCCGGAGTTGAAGTTGTTCGGCGGGGCGCCGATCTCGCGCACCGGGATATATCGGCCGGTGCGCTTCTCGTAGGCCGCCAACTTGGTCAGCGCACTGGGTAACACCCCGTCGGGCGGCACACCGTCGAGCAGAATCACCCCCACCAGGTCGTCGGCCGTGCCGTTGTCGACCATGTAGCCGGCCACGCCCGCCACCAGGCCGCCACCGAGCGAATGCCCGACCAACGCAACCCGTCGCGGCAGCACCGCGGTCGCGGGATCCAGGCCGTACTGCTCGGCGTATCCGGCCGCCAGCGCACTTTGCGTCAGCGCCTCGCGGTCGCCGACGAACAGATCGGCCACCGCCCGGTGCATGCCGTCCCCGCCGAGCCAAAGTGAGTCGCGCGCATAGGGATTCGAGGTCAGCGACGGTGCGACGACGACGCTGTTCGTCGCCTCGGCGAGATATGCGGCGGTGTAGCTGTACATCGGTCCGCTGGCCAGGAAGCCGTGCTGGAGGTAAATCATCCGCTCCGGCGGCTCGTCGCCCGCCGGGTAATACCAGTCCGCGGGCACGACGTGTCCGTCGGCGACTTCAAGCGTCGAACTCTTCACGGTGACGGTGCTGCCCGGAGGGAGCTTCGGCGGTCCTACGGCGACCTTGATGACCGCGCCGTACACGTTGAAGACGAGCGAGCCGATCACCTCGACCGGTGACGGCAGCTCGGGCGGGGCGGCCGCGGCCTTGGGCGCGCTTGGCAGTGGTGCTTTGGCCGTGTCGTCGACGGTGTTCGTCACAACCTGCACGACGCGCTTCGCCACGTCGGCGATGACGGGTGCCGGCTTGCGCTGCGTTCGGGCCACGGGTGCCGGCGGCGTCTTTTGGTTGGCGTTGACCACCTCGGCGTCCACCTCGACCTTGACGGCCTGTTTGGCGGCGCCGAGCCAGCGGGCCACCCGTGTCTTGGCGGCGGTTCGCGGCTGCGGGCTCGCCTCCGCCTCAGCCGGTTGTTCAGCGGAGGCCTTGACGGCCAAACGGCTCAGCGTTCGCGACTTGTCAGCAAATCTGCTTGTGCGCGAGGGTTTTTCACTCGATTTTGGGCTCGTCTGAACGCTGCGCGATTCCTGCTTCTTGCTGTCCGCTTTCGATTCCGATTGCGAAGCGGATGTCGACGATGTCGAGGAAGTCGAGGCGCCGGAATCAGACGATGAATCGGTGTCTGCGGCGGCGACGGCTGCCCCGGCGAGCATCGCCGCCGAAACGCCTGCCGCGATGGCTCCTCCCGCGAGCCATAACACGATCCCCCGACGCATGGTCGGTGACGTTAGCGTAAATCGCGGTTCCGCAAGGGCAGATCGGCCGACGCGTCGGGGTCAGACCCGCTCGACGCGCACCGGGACACCGGTCAGCCGGGCCATCCCGGCCAGCTTCTCGAGATCCTCGGGCGCGCTGGACATCAGCTGGTTGACGTTCGCGCCACCGGCGCCGTTGGCCAGTCGCCAGCCGCCGGTGCCCTTATGTCCCCAACCGTGCGGGACCGCGATCACGCCGGCGACGATGTCCTTGGTAACCGTGACGGGCAGTTCGATCTGGCCGTGCGGCGACACCACTCGCACCACGTCGCCGTCGACGACGTTGGCCGCGGCGGCGTCGTCGACGTGCATCATGGCGTGCTGCCTGCGGTTGCCCCGCATCAGCAGCGGCGCGTTGTGCATCCAGGTGTTCTCCGAGCGGCTCTCGCGCATGCCGATCAACCGCATCGGATACCCGTCGGGCACGCTGCGGCGGGTCAGGGCCGCGACTTCGGAGGCGATCTCGTCGTGGGCCAGCACCACCCGCCCGCCGCGGTACACCACGGTGTCGGAGAGCACGCCCGCGCGCAGGTGCTCGGCGAGCACCTTGCCGTGGGGATAGTCGGCGGCCAGTGTGGAAAAGCTCAACCCGCGGCGCAGCCCGTACCGGTCGCCACCCTCGCCGAGCCGGATGACGGCATCCACCAGCAACCGCGGTCTGAGCTGAACACCGAACAGTTCCAACGCTTTTCGCAGCACAGCCAGCGATAGCAGGCCCGGGGTTCGGCGCCACAGCCGACGCGTGAGCTCGTCGATGACCTCCCACTCTGGCCGGGACTGCCCGACCGGGGGAATGACGGCTTCGGTGGCCTGCCGGAACGGCGTGGGTTGCAACGTCTGGAACGGCAGCGGGAAGTCGTCGCGCTCGTACATCGACGCCGCGGGCAGCACGTAATCGCAGTGCGCCAGCGTTTCGTTGACGTAGAGGTCGATGCCGACCATGAGCTCCAGCGTGCCCAGCGCCTGCTCGAGTTCGTCGCCGTTGGGCACCGACAGCACCGGGTTGCCGGCGCTGACCAACAGCGCCTTGACCTGACCGCGCCCGGGCGTGGTGATCTCCTTGGCCATCACCCCGGCCGGCTCGGAGCCCAGCACCGACGGGAACCCGCCGATCCGCGACCGCTTGCGGGTGTAGACGGTGCGCATCAACGCGCCGCCGGCCTTCATCAAGAGCCGCTCCGCGGGTAGCCCGTAGCGGCCGAACATGCTGCCGCCTGGCACGTCGAGGTTCCCCGCCACCAAGTTGACCGCGTCGAGCAAATACGTTGTGAGCGTGCCGTTTTCACCGGTACTGGTGCCGACGCGGCCATACACTGCGGCGCGCTCGGTGCGGACCAGATCGCGGGCCAGTGCGCGCACCGTGTCGGGTTCGATGCCGGTGTGCGGCTGGGTGGACTCGGGGCGAAACGGGCGCGCCAGCCGTTCCAGCCACACCCCGCCGCGCGCCTGCCGCGCCAGCCGCCCCCGGTTCACCAGGTTCTCGCCGAACATCACGTGCAGCAGCGACAGCAGCAGGAACGCGTCGCCGTCGGGGATGATGCCGAGCCATTCGAACTGCGCGGCGGTCTCGGTCCGCCGCGGGTCGACCACCACCACGCGGCCACCGCGTTTGACGATGTCGTGCATCCGGTCCTTGATCCGCGGCACCGTCAGCACGCTGCCATGCGACACAACGGGATTCGCGCCGATGACCACCAGCAAATCGGTGCGCAACACGTCGGGCACCGGCAGCGCCAGCGGTGTGCCGTAGAGCAGCTGGCTCGCGACGAAACGGTTGTTGACGTCTTGGGAGCCGGCGGTGAACACGTGGAACCGCGGACCCAGCCCGGCCATGAGCATCGACAGGCTCAGTGTGTGCGAGTAGCTGAACGCCCCGGGATTGCCGAAGTACCAGCCGATCGCACCGGATCCGTGCCGGCGGTGGATGTCGGCGAGGCGGGCGGCGATGTCGAACATCGCCTCGTCCCAGCTGACCGGCTCGAAGCCGTCGGCGGTCCGGCGCAGCGGGGTGGTGACGCGGTCGGGGTCGTTGACGACCTCGGTGAAGGCGATGCCCTTCTGGCAGGCGAAACCGCTCGACAGCGGGTGGTCTTTATCGGGACGCAGCGCGACCAGCCGACCGTCGTCAACGGTCGCGACCATGCCGCACAGCGGCTCGCAGATCCGGCAGAACGTTGTTTTTTGAACGCCGACCTTGTGCTCGACGCTCATTGCCGGCTACCCCTCGCGTTGTACCGGGATCGACGCCGTGGGCTCGTCGTCCTCGAGGCGGTGGTGCCGGGAGGTCGGCACGTCGGGCTCGGGCAGCGTGTGCACCGGCAGCTTGTGCGTGCCCTCGAGATCGTCGCGAATCGCGGCCTGCGCCTTGGGCGGCAGCGTGTGCAGCATCTCGCGGACGCGGGCCTGGCGCCGTGCGACGGCCTTGCGTTCCGGCATGCCCGGCGTAGCGACGATCTGCGGCGGCACGCCCTCGATCTCCTCGACGCCGCCGTCGTGGTGGCCGGCCTCCATCATCGCCTGCTCTTCGGCCATCGTCGCTTCGTCCTTCTCCTCGGACATACCGATGGGGCCGATACGGCGACCGTTGAGGAACTGCTTGACGACGGGCTCGTCACTGGTCAGCAGCACCTCGCGCGGACCGAACATCACCAGGTGCTTGCGGAACAGCATGCCCATGTTGTCCGGCACCGTGCGGGCGATATTGATGTTGTGCGTGACGATCAGGATCGTGGCGTCGATCTGCGCGTTGATGTCGATGAGCAGCTGGCTCAGGTAGGCGGTACGCACCGGGTCAAGACCCGAGTCGGGCTCGTCGCAGAGGATGATCTGCGGGTCGAGCACCAGCGAGCGGGCCAGGCCGGCGCGCTTCTTCATACCGCCGGAGATCTCGCCGGGGAACTTGTTCTCGTCACCGGCGAGGCCCACCATCTCGAGCTTCTCCATGACGATGTTGCGGATCTCGCTTTCCTTCTTCTTGGTGTGCTCACGCAACGGGAAAGCGGTGTTGTCGAAGATGTTCATCGACCCGAACAGGGCGCCGTCCTGGAACATGACGCCGAACAGCGTGCGGATCTCGTAGAGCTCTTTCGCCGAGCACTCGATGATGTTGGTGCCGTCGACGATGATCTTGCCGCGCTCAGGACGCAGCAGGCCGATGAGGGACTTCAGGAAGACCGATTTGCCGGTACCTGAGGGGCCGAGCAGAACGCTCACTTCTCCCGCGGGCATCTCGAGCGTGACGTCTTCCCAAATTTTCTGGGGGCCGAAGGACTTGGTCAGGCCCTCGACTTGAATTGCAATGCCCACGCGCGATCCTTCCGCCAGTATTCACCCCGCCACCTGCCCTCCCGCCTGTGGCTTGAGTCACTGTAGCTTACGCCCGATTGCCGCAACACTGTTGTGCGGGGTTACATCTTGGCCGCGGTTTGAAACCTGGCAGGGTCAAAAATTTGCCAGGGCGGCGCACAGACGGCCCAGACGCAACTGTGGGGCCGACCCGTGACCGGGCCGACCCCACAGTTGTGTCTGGGTGTCGTTTCTTACTTGACGGTGACGGTGGCGCCAGCGGCCTCGAGCTTGCTCTTGGCCTCGTCGGCGGCCTCCTTGGCGACCTTCTCCAGCAGCGGCTTGGGTGCGCCGTCGACCAGATCCTTGGCCTCCTTCAAGCCCAGGCCGGAAACGATCTCGCGGACGACCTTGATGACGCCGATCTTCTTGTCACCGGCCGACTCGAGGATGACGTCGAACTCCGACTGCTCCTCGCCGGCGGCCTCGGCGCCAGCGGCCGGGGCGGCACCCGCGGCGGCCGCGACTGCGACCGGAGCGGCGGCGGTGACCTCGAAGGTCTCCTCGAACTGCTTCACGAACTCCGAGAGCTCCAGCAGGGTCATTTCCTTGAACGCATCGAGCAGTTCGTCGGTGCTCAGCTTCGCCATGATGTGGGTCCTTTCTGATTTCTTTCTTACGGGCTAGTTGCGGATGGGGTTAAGCGGCTTCCTGCGCGGCCTTCTTCTCCTGCAGGGCGGCGGCCAGTCGGGCCACCTGCGATGCGGGCGCATTGAACAGGCCGGCGGCCTTGGCCAAATTGCCCTTCATCGCGCCGGCCAGCTTGGCCAGCAGCACCTCGCGCGACTCCAGGTCGGCGATGCGCTCGACTTCGGACACGCTCAGCGCGTGACCGTCCATGTAGCCGCCCTTGATGACGAGCGCCTTGTTGTCCTTGGCGAACTTCTTGAGCGCCTTGGCAACGTCGACGGCCTCGCCCTTGACGAACGCGATCGCCGTCGGGCCGGAAAACAGCTCGTCGAGGCCCTCGATACCCGCCTCCGCCGCCGCACGCTTCACCAGCGTGTTCTTGGCGACGGTGTAGGTGGCCGAGTCGCCCAGCGAGCGACGCAGCTCGGCGAGGTTGGCCACGGTCAGGCCGCGGTACTCGGTGACGACGGTGGCCGTCGACTCCTTGAACTGCTCGGCAATCTCGGCGACCGCGGTGGCCTTGTCAGCCTTGGCCATGCATGCCTCCTTGTGGTCGGTGTCGGGTGTTCCCCGTGAACCGCAAGGTGGCCGGAAATGACGAACGCCCCGACGCAGACAGGTCGGGGCGCAATAGCGATAGCCTCGTCCTCCTGCGTGGGCCGCCGGGATATCCCGGACCTTCAACCGATAACTCGGTGACCGACGGTCTTCGGTGGAACCGGTCAAGGATAGCCTGCCGCCCGCCGATCAGCCAAAACGGTGCTTTCGCTGGCCTGCCCGGTCCTGCCGGGTCGACTGTGCATTCTCATACGCCCGTCACGGCGCGTCGCGGATGAAACTTCACGCTCACGCGCGACGAGCGCCCGCTAGGCGCACGAGCGCCGCGGCCCCGACGAGACCCGCCTCGCCGCCGAGTTCGGCCGGCAGCACCCGCAGACCGTGCAGGAACGCCAGCCCGGTGTAGGACGTCAGCGCCTCGCGCACCGGATCGAACAGCAGCGCACCGGATTTGGCCACTCCGCCGCCGATGACGACGAGCTCCAGATCGCAGACCGCGCCGACGGAGGCGATCATCGCGGCGACGGCGGTCGCGCCGCGCCGAAACGCCTTGAGCGCGACGGCGTTTCCGGCGTTCGCGGCGTCGGCCAGCTCCTTGGCGTCGGCCTCGGGCGGTGCGTCCCAGCCGTTGTCCCGGGCCCACTGCGCCATGCGCGGGCCGGCGGCGATGGTTTCGACGCAGCCGTGGCCACCGCAGGCGCACTGCGCCCCGCCCTGGTCGACGACGACATGGCCGACGTGGCCGGCGTTGCCCGTGCGTCCGTCGTACGGGGCGCCGTCGAGCACCAATCCCCCACCGACACCGGTGGACACCACCATGCCGAGCAAGAACTGCGCGCCGCGGCCCGCGCCCCGCCACTGCTCGCCGAGCGCCATGCACAGCCCGTCACCACCCAGCCGGACCTGCGCCGCGGCCACTCCAGCTTTCCTGGCGACCCGCTCGACGATCGGAAAGCGTTGCCACGTGGGGATGTTGATCGGGCTGATGGTCCCGGCGCCCAGATCGATGGGCCCCGCCGACGCCACGCCGACGCCGCACACCGCTCCCCCCGCCTCGGCCAGCGCCTCGGTGACCAGTTGCTCCACCACCGCGAACACCTGCTCGGCGTCGGCGTCGGGGGTGGGCAGTTTCGCTTGGTGGGCCAGCGTGCCGTCGGGGTCGACGAGGCCGGCGGCGATCTTGGTGCCGCCGATGTCGATGGCCAGGGTGAGCTCGCGCATCAATGCCTATGGGTGTTGTCAGGCTGGCGTGGGTCGCCGGGATGCTCGTAGCCCGGCGCGAGTTCGACCAGTTCGGCGCACCGCGCGTCGAGCCAGAGCCGGAATGCGCGCCGCTGGGCCGCCGCGCGAAGGTGGGCGGCGATCGCGGGCCGCACCTCGTCGAGCGCCGGAGGATCTGGCGCGCGGCTCCGCCAACCGTGGCGCACAACAGGTTTGACAGGCGTGGGCGCGAAGCGATGCGGGTTGCGGGCGTGGAAGGCGGCCACCTGCTCCTCGGTGACGTCGACCCCGGCGGTCAGGTGTGCGAACAGCGCCCGCGCCATGGGGTCGGCCAGCACCGACGCGGCGATGCTGCCGATGTCGAGCCGGGCGGCGATATCGGGCAAAAGGTGATCTTCGGCCGACGCGCCGTCGGCCCTCACCCCGCGGGCCCGGGCCTCTGACGCCACCACGCGCTCGGCCACCAGCAGCTGGGTCAGCCAGCGCCGCAGCTGTCGGCCCTCGCTGGTGCCCGGCCGCGGCAGCGCGGCGGCGAGTCTCGTGCTGCGAAGCTCGTTTTCGCGGGCGTCGACGTCCTCGACCGTCACCGGCACACCGCCCACGGTCGCCGCGATCATCGGACCGTCACCCGCACTGCCTGGGTGTAGATCAGCCGTCCCGCGCAGCCGATCCGGATCAGCGCCCACCATTCGCCGGGCTCCACCCACACCGGCGGGGCGACATCGAAGCCGAGTTCGACGGTGCCGCGGGCCGGTAACGCGGCCCCGATTGCGGCCGGCCCCATCCATTCCCAGGTTCCCCACGGGCTGATCAGATGCGCCTCGACCGCGAGCTCGGCATGCGCGTCGGTGCCGACGGTGACGGCCAGCCGCGCGGTTTCGCCGGCCCGGACGTCGACGGGTTCGGGCTCGCTGTCCAGCCGCAGCAGCTGCGCTTCGGCAGGGTCGCCGACCGCGACGATGCACACGTCTTCGACGACTTGGCGCCACGCGGGCGGCATCCCGGCGGTGTCGCTGCCGGTCACGACGAGCTCGGCCCGCACCGGATACAGGCCGGGCTCCACGGCGGGCACCGTCACAGCGAGGTCGGTCTCGAGGTATTCGCCGGGCGGCAGCACAAACGGCAGTTTGTCGGGTTCAATAGTCCAGCCGTCCGGGCAGACCAGCCGCACGCGGCCGTGCAGCGCTGCGTCGGTGCAGTCGCTGGCGGCGGTAAGCCGCAGCAGCACTTCGGAATTGGGCTCGCTGTCCGCGTACTGAGGCTCCAGGTGCGCAACCGCGGGCAGCCCACCGAGCGGCGCCGGCCCGCGGTTGTGCAGCCAGTACCGGGCGTAAAGCGGTTGGGCGGCTTCGGCGTCGGGTGCCAGCACGGCGTGGTCGGCGTCGAGGATCTTGGGCATGTTCAGTCGAGTCAGCACCGTCGCGATCTCGTACCCGTGCAGCTGCAGGCCGTCCGCCTCGAGCTGCTGCAGTCGCGGCTGTTCCAACAGGTCGACCCGGGCCGCGGTGGTCACTCTACGAAGGCCCGAGCGGACTGCGAGATCGGCTGTGGTGCCGCAGGTTTCGACAAGCCTGATGGCGACGCCGTCGTTGGGGTCGACGGGCTGACCGCTGCCGCTCACCAGCGGGTTGCCCGCGGCCTTGAGCGCGCCCAACGCGACGGTGTCGGCGGGTTCGACCTCGAACAGCGAGCCGAACGCGGGCAGGCCACCAGCGGGCTCGCCATGGCCGGTGACCGCCAACAGCTCTCGACCGAACTCCGCGCTGCGGGCCGGCAGCCGTACGTGTCGCCAGTCACCGTCGCCGGAGACCAGCGCGTAGTCGAACGCATGGGTCCAGTGCTGCAGCTGGAAGTTCGAGCCGTCCGGTGCCGTGCGACGCGGCGGGTCGATCCAGGTGCCGGACGGCCAGCCGGTGCAGGAGCGCATGAGGGAGGTGTGCAGCGTGCCGTCGGGGTCGACGGCGAAACTCGGCACGCCGCGGTTGAGCAGCGCGACGGTGCGCGATTCGAAGGCCTCGATCTCGCTGGGCGCCTGCTGCTCGACCGAAATCTCCGCGTCGGCAAGGTCGTCCACCACAGCGGCCACCGCGTCCCCGCCGGCGAGCACCAGCACCGGCAGCGTCCGCACGCCCCGCAGGTCAGCGTCGGGCACCCACTGGCCCAGCAGCGGCGCGGCGGCGGGCACCCACACCCTGGCCGCGCCGGTGGCGTAGAGCTGACGCTTGAGCTCCTCGGTGTACGCCGGGTCGGCGTCGGCCAACACCGCTGCGGTGAAGGCGTTTTCGTCCGGGCCACCGATCGCGAACCGGGCGTCGGGCAGGTTGGAGTCCACGGAAAGGTCGCCGTAGCGCGGTTTGTCGGGGCTGCTGCATGTGGCGGTGACGCCGGCGCGGGCCAGTGCGACCACCAGATCGCGGGCGGAGACGTTCGACGCGGCTTCCGTCGGCGCCACCACTTCGGCGGCCGCGACGGCGCGCACGGCATCGCCGACACGGATCCGCGCGGCCGACGACAGCCCGAACCAGCCGTAGGCGGGGTTGTCCAGCGTCCACGGATGCTGGGCTGCGTCAACGGCTTCCGTAGAGCCGCGATCGTGCATCAGCCCGAAGCCGCGGCCGATGACGGCGTCGCCGACCTCGCTCACCGCAACCGCACCCGGCACCGGACACGGCCAGCGCAGCCGGACCAGCTGGTCGACGCCGGTGAACTCGTCGATGGTGGTGCGGCAGTCCACTCGCGCGATGCCGTCCCACAACGTCAGAGTTTGGGTGTAGCGCAACGTGTTTCCGATGCGGCCGCGCACCACGACACGCCGGCCCAGCGGCCCGCGGTAGGCCTGCACCGATTCGGCGGGCAGACTCGACGAGCAGACGACCGGCCCCTTGGGCAGCAGATGCCAGGGGCCTTCGCCCGCCTGAGGATGCGCCGGATACTCGTCGTAGACCGCCAGTTCGTTGCCGACGGCGCCGTCGGCGATCAGCTCGCGGCCCGAGACCAGTTCGACAAGCGAGCTCACCCCGCCGCCGCGGCTTCCGTCGACCGACAGCCGGTAGTGTTCGTTGGCTATCTCGTTACCGGCCAATGGTTCCCAGCCGGCGGCGGAGGTCGCGGCCACGAATTTGTAGGCCCGCCAGCCCAGCGACGGCACGTCACGCGCCAACCAGCTGACCGAGCGTCCGCTGTGCTCCACATGCGCGGGCACCTCGTCACCGTCGGCGTCGAACACCCGCACACCGGCACCGAGCGGCGTCTGCAGTCGCGCGGTGACCACATCGGTGCGATTGTGCGCCAACGCATTCCACACCACCACCGACCCGTCGACCGCACTCGACAACAGTTCCAGGGCGTTGTCTCGCGCCGTCCGCCCCAGCTCCCAGGCGTCGCGCCAGCCGGTCAGCAGGTCGAGGTAGACCTGATCGGATTCCGATCCGGTGATGGCGTCGTGGTGCGCGCCGTACGCCAGCTGCACCCACGCCTTGGCCAGTGCTGCCTGCGGATACGTGGCCCCGCCGAGCAGCCCGGCGAACACCGCGAACCGTTCGGCGTCGAGCACCGCGTCCTCGGCGGCCCGGTTGGCCTGTTTGGTGTCGATGTAGGAGACGTCCTTGCCCGTGTAGATCGGGTTCATGTCACGTGTCTGCGGCGACGGGCTGATCCCGCGCTCGGAAAGTTCGGACCGCACCGCGGCGAAGAACTCGGAGGGCAACGCGCAGACGAATCGCGGCCAGGTGTAGCGCGCGTTCCAGTCGCGGTGGATCTCGGTGACCCACTTGTTCGGTGGCGTGTAGTCCGTGCCGACCGGCAGCAGCACATTGCGGGTCAGCGCAACCTTTTTCAGCTGGGTGAACAGCCGGTAGGTGGCGGCTTCGGCCTCCTGTAGCGACGCCGAAGAATCCATCCACCACCCGCCGGAGTAGTGCGCGGGCATGTAATGCGTGAGCAGGCCGCGCCCCGACGGGGCGATCCATTCGAATTCGCTGCTGAACTGCATCCGTTCCGGATCGCCGTCGCCGGCCATCGGACCCCACTGGTGATGCGGCCCGCGCGCCCACGATGACGACGTCAGCCCCGCATCGGCCGCCATGCCCGGGAACTGCGGGTCGTGCCCGAACACGTCGAGCTGCCACGCGGTAGCCGGGTCGGCGCCCATGATGTCACGCTGAAACCCCATGCCGTGCACGAAGTTTCGGATGGTCGTTTCCGGGCTGGTCAGGTTGGTGTTGGGCTCGTTGTAGGCGCCGCCCATGATCTCCACTCGGCCGTCGGCGATGAACCGGCGCAGGTCGGCCCTGTCTTGCGGGTGGGTGTCCCAATACGGTTTGAGGTAGTCGACCTCGGCCAGCACGAATTTGTATTCCGGTTCGCGGCGCGCCATTTCGAGGTGGGCGTGCACCAGATCGAAGCCGTTGGTCTGACGGCACTGCCCGGGCGGGTCTTCGGTCCACACGCTGGTGTAGGCGGCCTGGGTGTTCCACCACACCGGGTCGTAGTGGAAGTGGCTGATCATGTGCATGGTCCAGCCGGGTTCGGCCACCACGAAGTCAAACTCGGTGTCGGACACACGTGCCGGCCGATGTTCGCCGACGACGGGGCGCTGCACCCGCACCGGCACCTCGACGACGCCGTCGCCGGGCGCAGCCACCGCCTCGCCGGACAGGCCGTCGCCCTCGACGCGGATCGGCGTCGCCGTGGTGGCGCCCGCATAGGCCACCCGGAGCAGCTGCAGCGGCGTGTCCGGCGGGCCGACGAACAACTCCGTCGCCTCCGCGGAGATCAGGTCCACACCCAAAACCCTACGGCGTCAAGGCCGCGAAATGTCGACGACAAGCGCGCGATGGTCGGAGACCGGCAGGCGGGGCGCGCAGGCGTCGTCGACCCGCACCGCGTCGTCGTCGGTCAGGATGTGGTCGAGCTGGTGGGTGGGATCGTCGGCCGGAAAGGTCGGCGCGGTACCGAGCGGACGCAGCCCCGACCTGCGCTGCGCACCCATGTTCAGATCGCCCATCAGAATCCGCGGCCCGGGGAAACCGCGCAGGTCACGGAGCAGCCGGCGCAGCTGAACACGATTCCATCCCGGCACGAACGACAGATGGGTGTTGGCGATGGTGAACGGGCCCAGCGGGGTGTCCAGCCGGGAGACCACCGCCGCGCGCGGCTCCTCGTCGACGATCTGCACCCGGTGTGGTGCGGGCAGATACATGGGGAATTTGAACGGAATCCTGGGCAGTCGCAGCACCTGCCAGTTCTCGGCGGGATACCGCGACAGCAGCGCGATGCCGTAGGCCGCGGTGCCGGGCTGTTCGCGCCCGGTGGCGGCCATCCACGTCGCGCCCGGTGTCCCGGAGATGGCGGCGACGAAGCGGTGGCTGACGGCGCCCATCGCCTCGGCGGCTAGCGCGGTCAGGTCGGAATTGCCGGAGCGCGGCTGGTCGAGGTCGACCTCCTGCAGGGCGAGGACATCGGCGTCGAGCTGCTTGATGGACGCCGCGAGGCGGTCGAGGTCGACATCCCCGTCATGCACGCTGCGCCCGTGCAAAATGTTGAACGTGGCCACCCGCATGGTTACTGCCTACCCGCTTGTCCCGTATCGATCACCCGGGATGGCATGTGCTGCCGCGCAATGACGAGTTGCGTGAGGCGCTGAAACGCGCCGCGTCGGCGCTCAAGGCGAACGGCCCGGAGTTTGCTCTGGCCGGTAGCTACGCGCTGTGGGTGCACGGCGGGCCCGAGCCGGTGCACGATGTGGATTTCGTCGTCGCCGAACCCGACGCCGACGCCGCCGCGGCCACCCTGCAGCAGGCGGGTTTCACCATCGAACGCACGCCGGAGGACTGGTTGTTCAAGGCCCGCACCGGCGATGTGGTCGTCGACGTGCTGTATCGGCTCAACGGCGTGCCGGTGGATGCCTCGACGATCCGCACGGCCGAGGAGCTCGACGTGCTGGCCATCCGCATGTTGGTGCTGCCGCCGACGCAGGTGGTGACCGAGAAGCTGTGTTCGCTCAATGAGCATCACTGCGATTTCGCGGCGTTGCTGCCCGCCGTCCGGGCGGTGCGCGAGCAGGTGGACTGGGATCAGGTGCGGGCCGATACCGCCGACAACGACTTCGCGGCGGCTTTCCTGGTGCTGACCGAGCGGCTGGGCATCACCTGATTTGTGCGCGCGAGCTGGGCCCACACCGAAGGTAGGGGATCGCAGAATCGCATGATTCGGCGCCGCGACGTGCGATTCTATGTCTGCTCGCGAGGGGTCGACGCGACGCGCAGGCGCTCGGCGACCGTGCGCACCGCGGCCACCACTTCGGGCGGCTCGAGCACCTCGAACGGCTCGCCGGCCATCGCGAAATAAAACACCATCTTCTCGGGATCGTCGGCGCCGGCGGTGACGACGCAGGCGTCGGGTCCGTCCGGTTCGATCGTCGCGGTGGCAGGTGGAAAGTGCTGGGCCACAACATGTTCCGGCGCTCGATAGCGCACCTTCGCCACATAAGGATACGGCGACGCGCTGATCGACTGTCGCACATAGGCCGCCGCATCCGGCGCCGGCCGCGGCGCGAACGTGCTGCCGAGCGCACGCACGTCGGTCATCCGGTCCAGCCGCAGGGTGCGCCAGTCCTGCCGGTCGCGGTCGTAGGCCAGCAGATACCAGCGCCGGCCCGTCGTCACCAGTTGATAGGGCTCGAGCCGCCGCTGGGTGGTGTTGCCCCGCAGATCGGTGTAGCTGGTCGCGACGTGTTCGTGGTCGCGGCACGCTCGGGCCAGCGTCATCAACACGTCGGGCTCAACAGGGGTGTCGGTCGCGGACGTCAACGTCACCGTCGCGTTGTGCACTGCCGACACCTGCGAGCGCAGCCGCGCGGGCATCACCTGGTCGAGCTTGGACAGCGCCCGCAGCGCGGACTCGCCGACGCCGGCCACGCTGCCGCCGGCCGCCAGCCGCAGACACACCGCGACGGCGACCGCCTCGTCCGGGTCCAGCAGCAGGGGCGGTAGCGCCGCGCCGGCACCCAGTTGATAACCACCGCCGTGGCCCTTGCTGGCGTGTACCGGATAGCCGAGATCACGCAGCCGCTCGATGTCGCGACGCACGCTGCGGGTCGTCACGCCGAGCTGGGCGGCGAGCTCGTCGCCGGTCCATACCCGCCTCGACTGCAGCAGTCCGAGCAGCTGCAGCACCCGGCTGGTTGTTTCCGCCATGCGTTCACCTTGCCGCAGTCATAGGACCGAAACTATCCTATATCTCTGTCAGGGTAGTCGCATGGACATCACGGCACAATTGGCAGACCAACTCGACTTCCACTGGACGGGGCACTTGCGGCCGCGGTTGGACGGGCTGACCGACGACGAGTACTTCTGGCAGCCGGTGCCCAACTGCTGGACGGTGCATCCGGACGGCTCCATCGACTTCACCTATCCCGAGCCGCAGCCGGCGCCGTTCACGACGATCGCGTGGCGGCTGGCGCACGTCATCGTCGGTGTGTTCGCCATGCGCAACCATTCACATTTCGGCGCGCCGGCGGCCAGTTACCAAACGTGGCAATATGCCACCGACGCCGCGACCGCATTGCGGCAGCTCGACGAGCAGTACCAAAGGTGGATTGACGGGGTCCGTAGCCTGTCACTCGATGACCTCAACCGCCCGTGCGGGCCGGCCGAAGGTCCCTACGCCGACTATCCGTTCATCGCCCTTGTCCTGCACATCAACCGCGAAGTCATCCACCACGGCGCCGAAATCGCTTGTATCCGAGATCTTTACGCGCACAACACCAACACGAAGGGAAACCAGTAATGCCCGGAATGCCGCCACCCGCCGCCGACGAGCGCCAGACGCTGCTCAACTTCCTTGCCTTTCAACAGAATGCGTTCTTCGCGGTGGCCTATGGGCTGACCGATGAGCAGGCCCGCTCGACGCCGTCGGTGAGCGCGCTGTCGATCGGCGGGCTGGTCAAACATGCCGCCGGTGTACAGAAGGGCTGGACGGAACGCGCTGCGGCGGCGCCGGATTCGCCGCCACCGGACCCGCGTCCGCTGGAGGAGCAGATGGCCGAGTACGGCGACCAGTACACGATGCGCGAGGACGAAACCCTTTCAGACCTGCTGGCGGCATTGAAGGCACAGAACGCCGAGACGCTGCGGGTGTTCGCCGAGCAGGACCTCGACGCGCCGGTGCCGGTGCCGCATGGTGTGCCGTGGTTCCCGCAGGACATCGACCATTGGTCGGTGCGCTGGGTGGCCCACCATCTGATCGAGGAACTGTCGCGGCATGCCGGCCACGCCGACATCATCCGCGAATCCATCGACGGCGCAACGATGTACGAACTGATGGCCGGCATCGAGGGCTGGCCGGAGACCGACTGGATCAAGCCGTGGAAGCCGCCGGCGTGAGGCTCGTGGCGCCGGGCTACCGCAACACCAGCCGCAGCGCGTAGTCCACCACGACGTCGAGGTCGTCGCCGAGGCTGCCGGCCAGCCACTGCTGGGCGAGCTCGGCCATCGCGCCGGTGTACATCGCCGCGACGACCCGCGCCTCGACGGGGTCGGACTCCGGGTGCAGCCGCCAGCCCTCGGTGAGCACCGCCTCGCGGAGCAGGTCTTGGGTGGCCGCGCGGCGGGCCGCGAGCACCGGGTTCGCACGCGCGTCGGTGAACAACACCCGGCCCCGCCGCGGGTCGGCCGAGCTGAACCCGAGCACCGCGGCGATGCCCGCCCGGGTCCGCGCCCGCAACGACTTCCCCGCGGCGTCCATCGCGGCCGCGACGTCGGCGGCCAGCTGCACGCTGACCTCGTCGTACACCGCGCCGAGCAGATCGTCGGTGTCGGCGAAGCTCTCGTAGAAGTAGCGGGTGTTCAGTCCGCACTCGCGACACACCGAGCGCACCGACAATGCGGCCTCGCCGCCCTCGCCGAACAGCCGGAATGCGGCGTCGACCAGCAGCGCGCGGCGTTCGGCACGGCGGTCGGTCAACGGCACGCCGGCCCAGCGGGTGGGGCTCGACATCACCCCAGCCTATGTCTGGTCACGGGCGTATCCAAAATGTAGTCTGGCTACAAGCGTGACCAGAACTCGAAAGGGGCCGAAGTGTTTCTGCCGCATCAGCTCGTCGGGCAGTGGCTGAACAAGAAGTTCGATGAGGACGTCCGGAGCAACTACTTCCGCGGCATGGAGTTCGCCGGGCCGGCGGGCGACCCCGGCTGGTTCGGGCCGGGCAGCGCGGTGTGGCATGTGCACTCGCACATGCACGCGCTGATCTTCGGCCTGCAGTGCGCGGCCTATATGGAGCGCCTCGACCCGTCGATCTACTGGATGGGCTTGCACCACTCCCGGCTCGTCGAACGGGACGCCGACGGCAACCCCGCCGGCCATCCGCCGCGCATCGACCAGGCCGGCGCCGTGGTGCGGCTCGGGCATTCGGTCGCATTCTTCATCGGCACGGCCTACGGCTCCACCGAGACCGCGGAGCGGCTGGCGCAAACCGTGCGTGCGATGCACCACACCATCAAGGGCGTCCGGCCCGACGGCGCCCGCTATGACGCCGACGACCCGGACTGGCTGCGCTGGAACTACGCCACGGTGGTGTGGGGGCTGGCCACCGCACACGAGCTGTACCACCCAAACCCGTTGCGCGGCAAGAAACTTGACCGCTACTACGGGGAGTTCGTACGCGTCGGACACGCCCTGGGCGGCACCGATCTGCCGACCACCAAGGCCGAAACGCTGGAGTGCCTCGAGTCGTATCTGCCCCGGCTGGCGGTCACACACGGCACCGCGATGGCCACCGGCCCCAACGTCCCGATGCCGCACAGCGCGATCGACTGGGCCGTCCGCGACACCATGCCACGCTGGGCCAAGCAGCTGATCGCACACCGCGACCCGAACATCGTCGAGCGCACCGCCCGGCGCGGCATCGTCTGGTCGGTCATCAACGGGCTGGGCCTGGCGTCGGGACCGGTGCCGGAGTTCCAGCAGGCGCAGGCCCGGGTCAAGGGCGGCGTCGATCCGTCCCTGGCGCCGCATACGCTGCCGTCGTACGTGCCCGGCAGCGACCCGGTGCGCAGCCGCGACGAGGTCGAGGCGGCCTTCGTCTGAGGCCATTTCGGCGCACAAGAGGGTGTGACGCAGACTGCACGGATTCGGAGCCTCGCGGCGGCCTCTGAGACACTGCATGCTATGACTGCTACGCCGAAGACCAAGCACCGCGAGGTGGCCAAGCTGGATCGGGTGCCGTTGCCGGTCGAGGCCGCCCGCATCGGGGCGACGGGATGGCAGGTCACCCGCACCGGCGCCCGCGTCCTCACCAAGCTGACCGGCCGCGGCTCTCTGCAGCAAAAGATCATCAAGGAAATCCCGAAGACGTTCTCCGACCTGGGGCCCACCTACGTCAAGTTCGGCCAGATCATCGCGTCCAGCCCGGGCGCGTTCGGTGAACCGCTGAGCCGGGAGTTCCGCAGCCTGCTGGACCGGGTGCCGCCGGCCGACGCCGACGAGGTGCGCAAGCTGTTCATCGAGGAGCTCGGCGACGAGCCGTCCACGCTGTTCAAGAGCTTCGACGAGAAGCCGTTCGCGTCGGCCTCGATCGCGCAGGTGCACTACGCCACGCTGCACACCGGCGAGGAGGTCGTCGTCAAGATCCAGCGGCCGGGCATCCGCAGAAGGGTCGCCGCCGATCTGCAGATCCTCAAGCGCGGCGCGCAGCTGGTCGAACTCGCCAAGCTGGGCCGACGCCTGAGCGCCCAAGACGTCGTCGCCGACTTCGCCGACAACCTCGCCGAGGAGCTCGACTTCCGGCTCGAAGCGCAGTCGATGGACGCCTGGGTGTCACACATGCATGCCTCGCCGCTGGGCCGCAACATCCGGGTACCACAGGTCTATTGGGACCTCACCAGCGAGAAAGTGCTGACGATGGAGCGGGTCAACGGCATCCGCATCGACGACGCCGCCGCGATCCGCAAGGCCGGTTTCGACGGCACCGAGCTGGTGAAGGCCCTGCTGTTCAGCGTGTTCGAGGGTGGGCTGCGCCACGGCCTGTTCCACGGCGACCTGCACGCCGGCAACCTCTACGTCGACAAAGACGGCAAGATCGTCTTCTTCGACTTCGGCATCATGGGCCGCATCGACCCGCGCACCCGCTGGCTCTTGAGGGAGCTGGTGTACGCACTGCTGGTCAAGAAGGACCACGCCGCGGCGGGCAAGATCGTCGTGCTGATGGGCGCGGTCGGCACCGTCAAACCCGAGGCGCAGGCCGCCAAGGACCTGGAGAAGTTCGCCACCCCGCTGACGATGAAGTCGCTGGGCGATATGAGCTACGCCGAGATCGGCCGTCAGCTCTCCGCCCTGGCCGACGCCTACGACGTCAAGTTGCCCCGCGAGCTGGTGTTGATCGGCAAGCAGTTCCTGTATGTCGAGCGCTACATGAAGCTGCTGGCCCCGAAGTGGCAGATGATGTCCGATCCGCAGCTGACGGGGTACTTCGCCAACTTCATGGTCGATATCAGCCGCGAGCATTCCGAAGAGCTGGACGCCTAGATGGACGTCCGCACCGGCACTGCCCGCTCGGGAGAGCTCGACATCTATTACGAGGACATGGGCGACCCGAACGATCCGGCCGTCCTGCTCATCATGGGCCTCGGCGCGCAGTTGTTGTTGTGGCGCAAGGGTTTCTGCGAAAAGCTCGTCGACCAGGGCCTGCGCGTCATCCGCTACGACAACCGCGACGTCGGGCTCTCGTCCAAGGTGACCGGCCGCCACGCCGGGATGCCGCTCACCCAGCGGATGGTGCGCTCGTTCTTCGGGCTCAAAAGCCCGGCGCCCTACACGCTCGAGGACATGGCCGACGACGCCGCCGCGCTGCTGGATCACCTGAAGATCGACAAGGCCCAGATCGTCGGCGCCTCGATGGGCGGCATGATCGCCCAGATCTTCGCGGCCCGTCACGCCCACCGCACCAAGACGCTGGCGGTGATCTTCTCCAGCAACAACCAGCCGATGCTGCCGCCGCCCGCGCCCAGGCAGCTGCTGGCCCTCATCAAGGCGCCGCCGCCGGGGGCGTCGCGCGAGGAGATCATCGAGAACTCGGTCCGCATCAGCAAGCTCATCGGCAGCCCCCGCTACCCCGCCCCCGAGGACCGCATCCGCGCCGACGCCATCGAGGGCTACGACCGCGCCTACTACCCGGCCGGCATCGGTCGCCATTTCGCCGCGGTGCTCGGCAGCGGCAGCCTGCTGCGCTACGACCGGCAAATCACCGCACCGACGGTGGTCATCCACGGCAAGGCCGACAAACTGATGCGGCCGTCCGGCGGCCGGGCCGTGGCCCGCGCCATCAAGGGCGCCCGGCTGGTGCTGATCGACGGCATGGGCCACGAATTGCCCGAGCAACTGTGGGATGAGATTGTCAGCGAACTTAAGGTGAATTTCGCCGAGAGTTGGTAGACGCCGTGCGCCGGAGCCTCGGAATGGTCGCCGGCGCATTCAGGTAGAGTGCCGTGCCAGGTCGGCACCTGCACGGAACAAAGAAGATTGGTTGGAGTCGTCACGCATGCCCAAGCTGAAGCCGAACTACGAGTTGTTGCAGTCGATCTACGACATCTCTAACGAGTTCTACGAGCTGTTCCTCGGCCCCACGATGGGTTACACCTGCGGGTACTACGAGCGCGAGGACATGACCTGCAGCGAGGCGCAGAACGCCAAGTTCGACCTGGCGCAGGGCAAGCTGAAACTTCAGCCCGGAATGCGGGTGCTCGACATCGGCTGCGGCTGGGGCGGCGGCATGCAGCGCCTGCTGGAGAACTACGACAACATCCACGCGATCGGCCTGACGCTGAGCAAGGCGCAGAAGGAAGCCGCCGAGGAGCGCCTGGCCAAGGTCAAGACCAACGGCACCTTCGAGGTTCGGCTGCAGGGCTGGGAGGAATTCGACGAGAAGGTCGACCGCATCTACTCGATCGGCGCCTTCGAGCACTTCCGCCACGAAAAGTACGACGCCTTCTTCCAGATGGCCTACGACGCGCTGCCCGACGACGGCATTCTGCTGCTGCACACCATCAGCTCGCTGCACCCCGACGAGATGAAGGCGCGCGGCCTGCCGTTGACGTTCGAGATCGCCCGGTTCATCAAGTTCATCGTCACCGAGATCTTCCCGGGCGGGCAGCTGCCGTCACGCTCGATGATCGAGGAGCTCGCCCCGAAGCCGGGCTTCAAACTGACCCGGGTGCAGTCGCTGCAGCCGCACTACGTGCGCACCCTCAACGATTGGGCGGCCAACCTGCAGGCCAACAAGGACAAGGCCATCGAGATCCAGGGCCAGGAGGCCTACGACCGGTTCATGAAGTACCTGACCGGCTGCGCCGGCTACTTCGCCAGCGGCCACCTCGACGTCTGCCAGTACACGCTGGAGAAGTAACACCGCAGGTCAGCGAGGCCTTTGCAGGGGCAAATAGCTCGATTCGGAGCATGCCCCCCACATCGGATAGCATCCCTGCAACGCATTGGGGGTGTGCGTCTCGGGGGAAGCGTCGCGCATCCCTCGTGCACGCCGTCACTTCACGAAAGGCGCACGACGTCATGGCGAAGCAGTTGAAGCCGCACTTCGAAGATGTGCAGTCGCACTACGACCTGTCCGACGACTTCTTCCGGTTGTTCCTGGACCCGACCCAGACCTACAGCTGCGCGTACTTCGAACGCGACGATATGACGCTGGAAGAGGCGCAGATCGCCAAGATCGACCTGGCGCTGGGCAAACTGGGGTTGCAGCCCGGGATGACGTTGCTCGACGTGGGCTGCGGTTGGGGCGCCACCATGCGCCGCGCGATCGAGAAGTATGACGTCAACGTCGTCGGTCTGACGCTGTCGAAGAATCAGGCCGCCCACGTGCAGAAGATGTTCGACGCGATGGACAGCCCGCGCACCAAGCGCGTGCTTCTGCAGGGCTGGGAGCAGTTCGACGAGCCCGTCGACCGCATCGTGTCCATCGGCGCCTTCGAGCACTTCGGCCACGAGCGTTATCCGGCCTTCTTCAAGATGGCCTACGAGGCGATGCCCGCCGACGGCATCATGCTGCTGCACACCATCTGCGNGCACTTCGGCCACGAGCGTTATCCGGCCTTCTTCAAGATGGCCTACGAGGCGATGCCCGCCGACGGCATCATGCTGCTGCACACCATCTGCGGCCTGAATCCCGCGCACGCCAAGGATCTTGGGATCCCGCTGACCTTCGAGCTGGCCCGGTTCATCAAGTTCATCATGACCGAGATCTTCCCGGGCGGACGGCTGCCGTCGATCCCGATGGTCGAGGAGCGTGCCACCGAGGCCGGGTTCAAGGTGACGCGGGTGCAGTCGCTGCAGCCGCACTACGCCAAGACCCTCGACCTGTGGGCCGAGGCGCTTGAGGCGCACAAGGACGAGGCCATCGCGATCCAGTCCGAAGAGGTCTACGAGCGCTACATGAAGTACCTGACGGGCTGCGCGAAGTTGTTCCGCCAGCGCCAGGTCGACGTCGCGCAATTCACCTGCGAGAAGTAGGCGGCGCGGTCTAGTCAAATAGCGGCCCGCCTTAGTAGGGTCGGCCGGTATGACACAGCCGACAGAACGTTCAGCCACCGAACTGGCACCGCCTGTCGAGCGGGTCCAGTCGCACTACGACCGATCCAACGAGTTCTTCAAGCTCTGGCTTGACCCCTCCATGACCTACAGTTGCGCCTACTGGGAGCGCGACGACATGACGCTCGAAGAGGCCCAACGCGCCAAGATCGACTTGGCGCTGGGCAAATTGGGGTTGCAGCCGGGCATGACGCTGCTCGACATCGGCTGCGGCTGGGGCTCCACGATGCGGCGCGCGGTCGACAAATATGACGTCAACGTCATCGGCCTGACGCTGAGCGAGAACCAATTGGCTTATGTCCAGCAGGAATTCGACAAAATGGACAGCCCGCGCCGCAAGGAGGTGCGGTTGTGCGGCTGGGAGCAGTACGACCAAACACCCGTCGACCGCATCGTGTCGCTCGGTGCGTTCGAGCACTTCGCCGACGGCGCCGGTGACGCCGGCTACGAGCGCTACAAGGCATTTTTCGAGATGTGCTACAACGTCCTGCCCGATGACGGCGTGATGCTGCTGCACACGATCGTGGTGCCCACCGCCGAGGAGGGCAAAGAGCTCGGGCTGAAGACGACGATGTCGCTGCTGCGGTTCATCAGATTCATCCTGACCGAGATCTTCCCGGGCGGCCGGCTGCCGATGATCTCCATCGTCGACGAGTACGCGACCAACGCCGGATTCAAGATCGCCCGCCACCACAAGATCGGCTCGAATTACGTTCGCACGCTCAACACCTGGGCCGAGGCGCTGGAGGCGCACAAGGACGAGGCCATCGCGCTGCAGGGTGAAGAGGTCTACCAGCGGTACATGAAATACCTGACCGGTTGTTCAGATCTGTTCCGGGACGGGTACACCGACGTCTGTCAGTTCACTCTGGTCAAATAGCCCGCCCTGAGGGGCGGGAGTTAGGGCGGAGGGTGGGAACGGAATGTCAGAACAACTGACACCGCACTTCGAGGACGTCCAGCACCACTACGACCTGTCCGACGACTTCTATCGGCTGTTCCTCGACCCTTCGCTGACGTACAGCTGCGCCTATTTCGAGCGCGACGACATGACGCTGGAAGAGGCGCAGCTGGCCAAGATCGATTTGGCGCTGGGCAAATTGGGGCTGCGGCCCGGGATGACGCTGCTCGACATCGGCTGCGGCTGGGGTTCCACGATGCGCCGGGCCGTCGAGCGCTACGACGTCAACGTCGTCGGCCTGACACTGTCGAAAAACCAAGCAGCCCATGTGCAGAAGTCGTTATGCGAGCTGGACGGGCCGCGCACCAAGCGGGTGCTGCTGTGTGGCTGGGAACAGTTCGAGGAGCCCGTCGACCGCATCGTATCCATCGGCGCGTTCGAGCACTTCGGCAGCGACCGCTACGCCCGCTTTTTCAAGAAGACGTACGAGATGCTTCCCGACGACGGAGTCATGCTTTTGCACACGATCCTTCGGCAGAGCCTGCAGGAGCGCAAGCGCCGGGGAATTGAGTTGCGCGCGGAGATAGTGCATTTCGGCCGGTTCATCATCAGCGAGATATTTCCCGGCGGCTGGCTGCCGACGGCTCCGGTGGTCGAAGACCACGCTGTGCGGGCGGGCTTCACGGTTTCGAGGGTTCATTCGTTGCAGCCGCATTACGCGAAGACGTTGGACGCATGGGCGGCATCACTGCGGGCGCACGAGAAACAGGCCATCGCCATCCAATCGCGAGAGGTCTACGAGCGCTACATGAAGTACTTGACCGGCTGCGCGAACATGTTCCGCGAGGGCTTCGTCGACGTCTGCCAGTTCACCCTGGAGAAGTAGGTGTCGGATCGCGACGGCGCCGTTCGTCGGATGGGTAGAGAGTGAAACACAGGGTTTCGCTCGCTACCTGAGAGGTGACCACGATGGAGTACTTCGCGCTACTGATCAGCCCGCAACGCGACCTCACCCCTGACGAGGGCGCCGCCGAGATGGCGGCGTATCGGGATTTCCACGCCCGCGCGGCGTCGGCGATTCGGGCCGGCGACGCGCTCGGGCCCGCGGCGACCGGAGTGCGGATCACCGGTGGACCCGACGCGCCGACGGTCACGGACGGCCCGTTCGCGGAATCCGCGGAGGTCGCGGGCGGCTATTACGTGTTCGACGCGGACAACCTCGACGACGCACTGGAGTTGGCCCGCCAGATCCCGGCCGCCAAGTACGGCGCCATCGAGGTCTGGCCGATGGCTGATTCGCTGCCGCGGCAACCGCTGGAGGGCACGAACTGGATCGCCCTGCTGCTGGAGCCGCCGACGTGGTCGGTGACGCCCGGCAGCCCCGAGTGGGAGGAAGGCGTCGCGCAGCACGTCGAATTCGGCGCCGCAGCCGGTTCGCACATCCGGGCGGGCGCGGGTCTGCATCCACCGTCGACGGCGACGACAGTGCGGGTGCGCGACGGCGAAACCCTGATCACCGACGGGCCGTACATCGAGGGTGCCGAAGTGGCCAATGGTTACTACGTGCTCAGCGCCGCCGACCGCGACGAGGCGGTCAAGCTGGCGTCGATGATTCCGGCTTCTGCGGTGGAGCTTCGGCAGCTAGCCGGGGTATCCGGGCTGTAATCGGGCGCGAATGGCAAACCTGGACGGTGTGTTTCGTCGCGAGTGGGGCCCGGCCGTCGCGGCCATCGCGCGATGGTCTGGCGACCTCACCGTCGCCGAGGACGCCGTCCAGGAGGCCTGCGCGGACGCGCTGCGGGTATGGCCTCGCGACGGTATGCCCGACAAACCCGGCGCCTGGCTGGTGACGGCTGCGCGCAACCGCGCGCTGGATCGGCTGCGGCGTGAATCCGTGCGGCCCGGAAAGGAATTGGCTGCATCCTTGGAGGGCATCATGGCTCGTACCGAGCGTGGCGATCCGCATCCGGTTCGCGACGACGAGCTGCGGATGATGTTCACCTGCGCGCACCCGGCGTTGGAGCGGCCGTCGCAGTTGGCCTTGACCCTGCGCCTGGTTTCGGGGTTGACCGTCGCCGAGATCGCCCGCGCACTACTGCAGTCCGAGGCGGCGGTCGGACGGCGAATCACCAGGGCCAAGAACAAGATTCGGCATGCCAACATCCCGCTGCGGGTGCCGCCGGCGGAGCTTTTGCCCGAACGCACCCCGCATGTGCTGGCCTGCATCTACTCGGTGTTCACCGAGGGCTACTGGTCCACCGCAGGCCCGTCGGCGATCCGCGACGAGCTGTGTGATGAAGGCGTCCGGCTGGCCGGCGAGTTGTGCTCGTTGATGCCCGGATCGCCTGACGCGCAGGCGTTGGCTGCGCTTGTGCTGCTGCATGATTCGCGACGGTCGACGCGTGTGGACGGCGACGGCGCACTGGTGCCGCTCGACGAGCAGGACCGCCGACGGTGGGACCATGCCCGGATCGCGCGTGGTTTGGCCCGGTTGCGCCTGGCCGCGGGCTCGACCGGACCGTATCTGCCGCAGGCGGTGATCGCGGCGCTGCACGCGACCGCGCCGTCGTGGGAAGAGACCGACTGGACGGGGATCTGCGCGGCCTACGACCGGTTGATCGAGATCACCGACTCGCCGGTGGCGCGGGCCAACCGCGCGTTGGCGATCGGGTTTCGTGACGGGTTCGCGGCGGGTGTGGAGGCGCTGGATGCGGTGGCCGACGATCCGCGACTGGCCCGGTCGAACACCGTCGCGTCGATCAGGGCGGATCTGCTGCGTCGAGCCGGGCGGGCGGACCAGGCGTTGGTTTGGTATCGAAAAGCCCTGGACTGCAACGGCTCCGAGCCCGCGCTGGCGTTCCTGCGTCGTCGTATCACCGAATGCCAGCGCTGACCGCAGCTGCGGCAGTACCATCCCGCCATGCCCCACGGTCGTTTCGCCAACCCCGATTGCACGCTCGGCACCGATCCGCGTTCCGATCCGCGCATGGTGTCCGCGCTTGCGCCTTTCGGTCTCGACGGCCGCTTCCCGGCCGCGGAGTTGACCGTCGATTCGCCCCTGCCGGAGCGGCTGGCATATGCGGCGACGAGCGAGGAGGTTCTGGGCGGGGTGCTCGACGCCCTCGCCCAGGGCGCGCCCGTCGCCGAGGGCGTCACGTCCACGACGGTCACCATCGCCGGGCCCGACGGTAACGATGTCACCCTCTACATAAGCCGCCCGAACGAGGCCGACGGCCCGCTGCCGGCCGTCGTGCATCTGCACGGCGGCGCCATGGCCATCGCCAGCGCCGCTGACACAGGATACGTGCGATGGCGCGAAAACCTCGCCGCCACAGGACTTGTCATGGTGGGTGTCGAGTTCCGCAACTCGGCGGGCAAGCTCGGTGTGCACCCGTATCCGGCTGGGCTCAACGACTGCGCGGCCGCGGTGCGGTGGGTGTACGCCAACCGGACCGAGCTCGGCGTCAGCCACCTGATCGTGTCCGGTGAATCCGGCGGCGGCAATCTCACGCTCACCGTCACGCTCAAGGCGGCCCGCGAGGGCTGGCGCGACGAAATCGCCGGCGCGTACGCGCAATGCCCGTACATCTCCAACCGCTGGCTGGACTACCCCGACGACCTGCCGTCGCTCAAGGAGAACGACGAGTACTTCATCAGTTGCCAGCAGGCCGCACTTCTCGGATCGGTCTACGACCCGGGCGGGCAGAACTCTCGCGACGGCACCTGCTGGGCAGCGATGGCCACCGACGAGGAATTGGTCGGGCTGCCGCCGCACGTCATCTCGGTCAACGAGCTCGACCCGCTGCGCGACGAGGGCCTGGTCTACTACCGGCGGCTGCTGCAGGCCGGCGTGCCCGCCGTCGGCCGCGTCGTCGCGGGCACCTGCCACGCCGGCGACATGCTGTGCCCCGGCGCCATGCCCGACGTGTACGCGGCCAGCCTGCGTGACGTCAGCGGCTTCGCGAAATCGCTTGCGTGACTAGACCTCGGCGAAGTTGCGGGTGATCGACGGGTCGACAGGGATGCCCGGGCCCGTCGTCGTCGACACGACGATCTTCTTCAGGTAGCGGCCCTTCGACGACGCCGGCTTGGCGCGCAGGATCTCGTCGAGCGCGGCGCCGTAGTTCTCCGCCAGCGCCTTCTCGTCGAATGACGCCTTGCCGATGACGAAGTGCAGATTGGCCTGCTTGTCGACGCGGAAGTTGATCTTGCCGCCCTTGATGTCGTTCACGGCCTTGGTGATGTCGGTGGTGACGGTGCCCGTCTTCGGGTTGGGCATCAGGCCGCGCGGGCCCAGGATGCGGGCGATGCGGCCGACCTTGGCCATCTGATCGGGCGTGGCGATCGCGGCGTCGAAGTCGAGGAAACCGCCCTGGATCTTCTCGATCAGGTCGTCGCTGCCGACGATGTCGGCGCCGGCGGTCTCAGCCTCGGCGGCCTTGTCACCGACGGCGAACACCGCGACGCGGGCCGTCTTACCGGTGCCGTGCGGCAGGTTGACGGTGCCGCGCACCATCTGATCGGCCTTGCGGGGGTCGACGCCCAGCCGGATGGCGACCTCGACGGTGGCGTCCTGCTTCTTGCTCGACGTCTCCTTCGCCAGCTTGGCGGCCTCGAGCGGGGTGTAGAGCTTGGTGCGGTCCACCTTTTCGGCGGCTTCGCGATATGCCTTGCTGTTCTTGCTCATTGCGATCTCCTGTTCAGAGTTGTGGTTGGCGAGCCGATGCCAGCTCTCCCACGGGTTCTGCTGTGTTGACGATCTATTCGACGGTGATGCCCATCGACCGGGCGGTGCCGGCGATGATCTTCGACGCGGCGTCGATGTCGTTGGCGTTCAGATCGGCCTTCTTGGTCTCGGCGATCTCGCGCACCTGATCCCAGGTCACCTTGGCGACCTTGGTCTTGTGCGGCTCGCCGGAGCCCTTCTGCACACCGGCGGCTTTGAGCAGCAGCTTGGCCGCGGGCGGTGTCTTCAGGGTGAAGGTGAAGCTGCGGTCCTCGTAGACGGTGATCTCCACGGGGATGACGTTGCCGCGCTGGTTTTCCGTCGCGGCGTTGTACGCCTTGCAGAACTCCATGATGTTGACGCCGTGCTGGCCGAGCGCCGGACCGACCGGCGGGGCGGGGTTGGCCTGCCCGGCCTGGATCTGCAGCTTGATCAGCCCGATGACTTTCTTCTTCGGGGCCATGCTCTTCCTTTCTCAGTGATTTCGGCGTGATTTCCTGCGCCCACCGCAGGTTTTCACGCCGAAATCGCAGCTTTAAATCTTGGCGACCTGGTTGAAGGTCAGTTCGACAGGGGTTTCGCGGCCGAAGATCGACACCAGCACCTTCAGCTTCTGCTGTTCGGCATTGACCTCCGAAATCGACGCGGGCAGCGTGGCGAACGGCCCGTCCATCACGGTGACGGACTCGCCGACCTCGAAATCGACCTCGATCGGCGCCCGCTCGGTGGCGCCGACGTCGGCGGCGGCCTGCGATGCCGCGGTGATCTTGCCGGGCTTCTTGACCGCGGCGGGCGGCAGCAGGAACTTCACCACGTCGTCCAGCGACAGCGGCGACGGCCGCGATGTCGCGCCGACAAAACCCGTGACGCCGGGCGTGTTGCGCACCGCGCCCCACGACTCGTCGTTGAGTTCCATGCGGACCAGGATGTAGCCGGGCAGCACCTTGCGGTTGACCTGCTTGCGCTGGCCGTTCTTGATCTCGGTGACCTCTTCGGTGGGCACCTCGACCTGGAAGATGTAGTCGCCGACGTCGAGGTTCTGCACGCGGGTCTCGAGGTTGGCCTTCACCTTGTTCTCGTAGCCGGCGTAGGAGTGGATGACATACCAGTCGCCGGGCTTGGTGCGCAGCTCCTTCTTGAGCGCGACGGCGGGATCTTCCTCTTCCGGCTCCGCCTGCTCCGCCGACTCGGTGGTCTCGTCGACGGTCGTCTCCTCGACGGTGGCCTCATCGGCCATCACGTCGACATTCTCGGCCGAAGGCGTATCGCCCTCGAAGCTCGTCACGGTTGTCAATCCTCTCTAGTCCGTCAGCCGAACACCAGTGAGATGAGCTCGCGCAGGCCGAAGTCGACCCCGCCGATCATCGCCACCATGAACGCCAGGAACACCAGCACCACGATGGTGTAGGTGACCATCTGCTTACGGTTCGGCCAGATGACCTTGCGCAGCTCGGCAACGACCTGCGCAAGGTAGTTCCAGACGAAGGCGAACGGGTTGAGCCGGCGCTTGCCGGGCCGTTCGGCCTTCTTGGCCGTCTTGGTGGCCGTCCCGCCGTTCTTGCTGAGGCCGCCTTCGGTCTCGGCCCCGGCGGTGTCCTCACCGTCGACGGCTCGGCGGGCCCGCTTACCGGTGGGACGCGTCGGCCGGGTCACGACGGCGGTCTGGCCGCCGGTGTCCTCGCTATCGGCACCTGGTCCCGCGGAGCGGGCATCATCGCGCTCGTCGCTCACCGCATGCCTTTCGTCTGGGTTTCTTGGTGGTCACCCTCCAGTGTCCACGCTTGTCGAGTATTCAGTTGAGCAGGGGCGACAGGACTTGAACCTGCAACCTGCGGTTTTGGAGACCGCTGCTCTGCCAGTTGAGCTACGCCCCTTCAGCGGAACTGCCGGGGCTTACACAATTTGCGCGCTCCCCGAACGGTTGATCTTCAAACCGACGGACAGCGCGCTTAGGTGGGAAAACCCCGAGGTCCGAGTGTACATCGGGCCTGGTGCTAGTTACTAATCCGTTAGCGCCT
Source organism: Mycobacterium hubeiense (assembly GCF_002838065.1). Lineage (GTDB taxonomy): Bacteria > Actinomycetota > Actinomycetes > Mycobacteriales > Mycobacteriaceae > Mycobacterium > Mycobacterium hubeiense. Next base: position 159,928 of record NZ_PIZU01000004.1, read on the forward strand.
ATTCACCCACGGCCTTGCGCATCACCTGGCCGCTCTCCGGATCCCATTTCACCGAGATCGAGTTGTCGCCCTCATGGCCCATCAGCGTGGTGAAGGCCTCCAGAACCAGTTCGCCGTGCTCATCCGTGCAGGTGTTGCGGGTGACGACGATGTCGGCGCCGAACCGCTCGTCGACCGAATGGATGTCCATCTGAGCCCACAACTTGTCGCCGGCATACACCGGTCGGTGGAATACGAACTTCTGGTCGACCTGCACGATCTGCAGGGTCTCCATGCCGACGTCGACGGTGCGGAAGAAGTCCTGCTGCACCAGCAGCGCCAGCGTCGAGACGAACGTCAGCGGCGCGACCAGCGCCGGATGCCCCAACTCGGCGGCGGCCGCCTCGTCATGGCTGGCGGGGTCGTCGGCCTTGACCGCCTTCGCGTACTCGCGAATCTTCTCGCGGCCCACCACAAAATAGTCGGGGTACTTGTGGCTCATCCCCCGGATGTCGGTCTTGAGCGCCATCAGTTATGCCAGCCTAGCGGTCGCGATCGCCCGACCAAAGATCTTCTTTCCGCCAGTGGTCGCGGAAAGCGCGATGGTGACCGACTTGCTCTCCGGCTCAACGGATTTCACACGGCCATTGAACACGATCTCGGCGCCCTTGCCGTCGTTGGGCACCGGGACCACGGCGGTGAACCGCACGTTGTACTCGGTGACCGCGGCCGGGTCACCCACCCACGAGGTGACGTACCCGCCGCCAAGCCCCATGGTCAGCATGCCGTGGGCGATCGCGGTGTCCAGGCCGACCTGCTTGGCGATGTCGTCGTCCCAGTGGATCGGGTTGAGGTCGCCGGAAACCCCCGCGTAGTTGACCAGGTCCTGACGGGTCAGCGAGATGACCCTCTCCGGCAACTCGTCGCCCACCTTGACCGAACTGAACTCACGCAGTGCCATCGCTGAAGCCACTCTCTCCGTTGTCCTCGCTACGCCCCGCAAGGGTGGTGTAGGTCTCCTGTACCACTTCGCCGTTTTGGTTCGTGATGATGTTCTTGGTGACGACGATGTCGGTGCCGTGCGCCTGGCGCAAACCGTGCAGCGTCACATCGCAGTAGAGCTTGTCGCCGGCCTTGATCGGCTTGAGGAACTTCAGCTCCTGGTCGACCTGGACGATCTTGGCGTCCTTGATCGCGACGTTGGCAGCCTCGAAGAACGCCGACTGCGCCTGATAGCCGAAAATCGAGATGAACGTCAGCGGCGCCAGCAGCGCGTCATGGCCGAGTTCGGCGGCGGCCTTCTCGTCGAAGAACGCCGCGTCGTCGTTTTTGACCGCGACCGCGTACTCGCGGATCTTCTCCCGCCCTACCTCGTAATGGTCGGGATAGCGGTAGTGCAGCCCGACAATTTTCGAAGACAAACCCACGGGTATGGAACCTACCTGGTCAGAGGTCAGCAACCGGGAAGCGGTTGGCCGACTACCGCGATTCCTTGTGCGGCTGGTGCTTGCCGCAATTCGGGCAGAACTTCTTCAGCTCCAACCGGTCCGGATCGTTTCGGCGGTTCTTCTTCGTGATGTAGTTGCGGTGTTTGCACACCTCGCAGGCCATTGTGATCTTCGGCCGTACGTCGGTACTCGACGCCACGTCTGCTGTCTCCTCTAACTCAAGCCCTGTAATTGTGGTAGCGATGGCCGGACTCGAACCGGCGACCTAACGATTATGAGTCGTTCGCTCTAACCGACTGAGCTACACCGCCACGTCGGGCTCCGCTCGACCCGGTGCCCATCGAGCCCCCTAACGGAATCGAACCGTTGACCTTTTCCTTACCATGGAAACGCTCTGCCGACTGAGCTAAGGGGGCCGTGCCCGCAGCACTCAGCGACAGCAGTGCGGTGGGCCTTAAAGAGGGTACAGCCTGCCCCACACCCCCGCCAAACTGCAGGTCATTGCTCGTCGCACACCTACGAAAGGTCACCCCCATGACGGAGCCCGGCGCACCACGCGTGGCGGTGTACCTCGATTTCGACAACATCGTCATCTCGCGCTATGACCAGGTGCACGGCCGCAACTCGTTCCAGCGCGACAAGGCGGCCGGATTCGACACCGAAAAGCTGGCCGGCGCGACCGTCGACGTCGGCGCCATCATCGACTTTGCGTCGTCGTTCGGCACGCTGGTGCTGACCAAGGCCTACGCCGACTGGTCCGACGACATCAACGCCGGCTACCGCGGCCAGCTCGTCGGCCGCGCGGTCGATCTGGTGCAGCTCTTCCCGGCCGCCGCCTACGGCAAGAACGGCGCCGACATCCGGCTCGCGGTCGACGCCGTCGAGGACATGTTCCGGCTGCCCGACCTGACTCACGTCGTCATCGTCGCCGGCGATTCGGACTACATCGCGCTCGCGCAGCGGTGTAAACGCCTGGGCCGCTACGTCGTCGGCATCGGCGTGGCCGGCTCCACCAGCAAGTCGCTGACCGCGGCATGCGACGAGTTCGTCACCTACGACGCGCTGCCCGGCGTGCCGGTCGCCACTGCCCCGGCGGCGCCGAAGAAACGCACCCGTCGCACCACCGCCAAGTCGGTTGACGACGAACCAGACCCCCAGGCCGCGGCGACGGGTCTGCTGGAGCGGGCGCTGCGCATCGGCCACGAGAAGGACGACGCCGACTGGCTGCACAACTCGGCGGTCAAGGCGCAGATGAAGCGGATGGACCCGTCGTTCTCCGAGAAGTCGCTGGGCTTCCGGTCGTTCAGCGATTTCCTGCGCTCCCGCGCCGACCTGGTCGAACTCGACGAAAGCAGCACGACGCGGCTGGTGCGGCTGCGCAGTGAAACAGCGGCGGAGCCGGCCACCTAATCTGGGGGCATGGCCGACGACCGCCTCTACTTCCGCCAGCTGCTGTCCGGACGAGATTTCGCCGCGACCGACATGATCGCTGCGCAGATGCGCAACTTCGCCTACCTGATCGGCGACCGGCAGACCGGCGACGCCGTCGTCGTCGACCCCGCGTATGCCGCAGGCGATCTGGTCGACGCGCTCGAGGCGGACGGCATGCACCTGTCGGGCGTGCTGGTGACACACCACCACCCCGACCATGTCGGCGGGTCGATGATGGGCTTCGAGCTCAAGGGCCTCGCCGAGCTGCTGGAACGGGTCAGCGTGCCGGTGCACGTCAACAAGCACGAAGCCGACTGGGTTTCGCGCATCACCGGCATCCCGCTGACCGACCTCACCTCCCACGACCACGGCGACAAGGTGTCGGTCGGCGATGTCGAGATCGAACTGCTGCACACCCCCGGCCACACGCCCGGCAGCCAATGCTTCCTGCTCGACGGGCGGCTCGTCGCCGGGGACACACTGTTCCTAGAGGGCTGCGGGCGCACCGACTTCCCCGGCGGCGACGTCGACGACATGTTCCGCAGCCTGCAGGCGCTGGCCCAGCTGCAGGGCGACCCGACGGTTTTCCCCGGCCACTGGTACTCCGCCGAGCCCAGCGCCGCGCTGTCGGAGGTCCGCCGCACCAATTATGTGTACCGCGCCAGCAACCTGGACCAGTGGCGCATGCTGATGGGCGCCTGAAACCGCGCAATCATCCGTATATGCGGCGCTGTGTCGACTGATTCCGTCGCACACGAGATTGCATAGTCAAGAATCCGTCGACGTTTCAGATTCGAGTAGTGCAATACGCAAGACACGGCCGTGTCCCGCGGGCAAACTAATCCGTACGTCAGTTAACGGGTTTGGCCCGGGGGTCGCCATGAAGAACATCGTGTTGTGCTTCGACCGCACAGATGTCGAACCTGGCTTGCGCGACGCCACGAACGTGAGGGCGCTGTTCCGTCTGCTCGACGACACCGACGGGCAGATCCGGTGGTACGACGCCGGGACAGCAACCTATGGCGCGCGGGCGCGACTGCCCGCGGTCGTCCGCGAGGAAGTCCGGGAAACCATCGCGGAGGCCTACGAATTCCTGGTCGACGCGTGGCAACCCGGTGATGCGATCTACATATTCGGCCTCGGCCGCGGCGCGTACTGTGCGCGGGCATTGACGCGACTGCTCGGCACCGTCGGCGTGGTCGACGACCGTTCGGACGACGTGCTGGATTACGCGGTCGACACCTACACGCTGCCGCGCACGATGCGCAGCGCACAGGACTGGCAGCAGGTGCGCCGACTGGCGGCGGAACTGGTGGGGCAGGACGAAATCGCCGTGCCAGTAAGGTTTTTGGGACTGTGGGACACGGTGCGGGCGCCGGGGTTGCCGTCATTGTCGTCGGCTGAGCCGCTGGACAACGTCGTCGCGGGGCGCCACGCGGTCGCGATCGACGGCAGTTCGTCTGGAGAACTGCTGTGGGCATCGCACATCGAGCAGGTGTGGTTCCGCGGCGCGCACTGCGATGTGACCGGCGGCCCGTCGGCCTGCTGGCCGCTGGCCGACATCGCGCTCGACTGGGTGCTCGATGGCGCCGTTAGCGCCGGGATCAGGCTGCGCGACGGATTCCGCTGCACCGCACCGGCTCCCAGCGAACTCTACGCCCTGGCCAGCAATTCCCACGTGCTGTCGCGGCGCAAACTTCCGCTCGGCGCGCCGGTGCACGCCAGCGTCGAGATCTACGTGCGCGCACATCCGCAGTACTGGCGCCGGTTGCCCGCCCGCTTCGAATGGGCCGACCTCGACTGGCTGGCTCGCAGCGAACGATTGGCGTACGCGCCAACGGAACCGGCCACGCGCGTCGAACGCCGCACGCTAACTGCCGCCGCCTCCTAGCCGTCTCAGAACAGGTAGTGCACTACCCACGACAGGCCGGGGCGCGGTCCGCACACTTCCTCACATGACCGTCATCACCCCGGCATCCGATGCGCTCAACGGCGATCGTGATCCGCGCCGCGATGCACTGCTGCGTCACCGACTGTTGGAGGAGCGCCAGCGCGAGGCGACCCGCCGCCGCGTCGCCGAACGCACCGAGCCGCGCATCCATTACGAGCAGGCGCTGGCGTCGCCGTGCGGCCTGCTGCAGGCCAACACCCCGGAGCGGATCGCCCAGCGACTGGACCGGATCACCCGCTACGAGGCCGGCGACGAACTGCCCGAGACCACGCCGACCGAACCGCCGGAACAGCTGCTGGCCAAAGCCGTCGAACGTGCGCCGGTGCCGAATTCGACTCCGCCAGAACAGCTTCTCGAGGCCATCATCAACACCGCCGACTTCGTCGGGACCCGCTATCTGGACTCCGGCGTGGCATCCGCGCGGGCGGTCGGACGCATCCTGATCAAGGATGGCCGGGGCCGGCTGATCGGCTACGGCACGGGGTCGATGATCTCGCCGCAGCTGATGCTGACCAACCACCATGTGCTCGACGCGGCCGAGACCGCGGCCACCAGTCAGGTCGAATTCGACTACCAGGACGGCATCGACGGCAAACTTCTCGACGTCACGACGTTCGGCTTCGACCCCGACCGGTTCTTCCTTGCCGACGAGGCTTTGGATTTCGCAATCGTGGCGGTGCGGGCGAGTGGCTCGGAGTTGGCGCCGTTCGGATTCAACAGGCTGATCGAATCCGATGGCAAGGCGCTCGTCGGTGAGTTCGTCACGATCGTGCAGCACCCGCGCGGTGAGAAGAAGCAGGTGGCGCTGCGGGACAACCGGATCATCGACGGCCCTGCGGGTTTCGTGCACTACTGCGCCGACACCGAGCCCGGCTCGTCAGGCTCGCCGGTGTTCAACGACCAGTGGGAGGTCATCGCGCTGCACCACGCCAGCGTGCGGGCCCCGGAGCGCACGGAGTTCGGCGGCGTGCTCAACGAGGGCATCCGGGTGTCGTCGATCCTCGGGATGGTGAAGTCCGCTGAGCTGACGACGGAGCAGCGCGCGCTGGCCGACGCGATCCTGCATCCGCCCGCGCCGGAGCGCAAGCCGTCGACGGCGACACCGCTTGCTTCGCCGGGTGAGCCGATCTCCATCAAGATTCCGCTGACGCTCGACGTCACGCTGCCACCCGGAGCCGTCGCGAGTGTTTCGGTATCGGCTCCCTCGGCTCCCTCGGCTCCCGCGTCCATCGACCCGGATTACACCAACCGGCGCGGCTATGACCCCGCATTCCTGGGGATTTCGCTGCCGCTGCCGTCCGGCGGCGCCGCGGCGGCGGCCCCGCTGGCCTATCACCACTTCAGTGTGGTGATGCACAGACAGCGTCGGCTCGCGCTCTACACCGCGGTGAACATCGACGGCGCCAAGGCTTCGCACCCGCGCCGCGACCGCGACGTGTGGATCCTCGATTCGCGGCTGCCGGCTGAGGCGCAGACCGGCGAACACGTGTACCGCGACAACGATCTCGACCGTGGACACTTGGTGCGCCGGCTGGATCCGGCGTGGGGTCCGGTGGCGGAGGCGGCCGTCGATGACACGTTCCATTTCACGAATTGCACGCCGCAGCATCATGACTTCAACGCCGGTTCGACGCTGTGGCTGGGCCTGGAGGATTACGTGCTGCGCAACGCGGTCACCTCGGACCTGCAGGTCAGTGTGCTGAGCGGCCCGGTGCTCGACGACGGCGATCCGCACTACCGCGGGGTGGCGTTGCCGTTGCAGTACTGGAAGATCGTCGCGATGGTACGAACGGACGGAGCGCCTTCTGTCACAGGATATTTGCTCAGCCAGGCGGCGCTGCTCGATGAATTCCGCACGCCTCGCACGCCGGGGACGCTACCGGAATCGTTCTCCTACGGGGCGTATCGGACGTTCCAGGTGCCGGTACGACGGATCGCCGATCTGACCGGCCTGCAGCTGGATGCCTTCATCGCCAACGACCCGCTGGAGCGGCTCGAAACCACCGGGCTGCCACGCGAACTCATTCAGCTCGACCACATCGTGCTGTGAATCACGTTGCGGGCGCGACGACGTCGCGACGACGTCGCGAACGACGTCGAGTGTGCGGTGACTGCGTCGAGTGTGCGGCTACTGTCGAGATCGTCGAAGAATCCCGCAGCCTGCGCACACTCGACGCGGCCAGTGCACACTCGAAATGTCGGGCGGGCGAGCGCGGCTATTGCACCCCTGCGTCCGGCGGCGCGATCTCCACTGTGCGGTCGGCCTCCACCGCCTCGACGCCCGGCACTGCCTCCAGTGCCGGGCGGTCGGCGTCGGCGACAGTGCCTGACACCACACCGATTTCGCGGTGCACCTGTGTCACCGTCATGCCCGCCGACCGCAGCGACTCGACGACTTTGTCGATGTCGCTGCCGTCGGTGGTGACGGTCACACCGCTCATTGCGGCGCCTGCACGAGGCCCGCGCCGACGTCCACGGTCGGCACGTCGAGCGCGCGGGCGTTCTGCACCAACACCGTCCACAGGTCGCGACCGGTCATACCGGTGGCCTCGGCCCACAGCGCGGCGATGCCGGACACGTGCGGCGTGGCCATGCTGGTGCCGCTGATGGTGTGGTAGCGCTGCGACATCGGCCACGACGAGAACACGTTGACGCCGGGACCCGCGAGGTCGATCTTGCCCCCGTCGGGATGCCCGGAGCGGGCCGAGAAGCGGGCCGGTTGGCCGTGTTTGTCCAGTGCCGCGATCGCCATGATCGAGGGGCTGTTGGCCGGCACCCCGACGAACCCGGGATTGCCCGGCCGTCGCGCGTTGTTGCCGGCGGCCGCGATGATCAGCGTGCCGCGGTCCAGCGCCCGCTTGCCGACGGTTTCATACGCCCGCGACACCTCGGGCACGTCGGCGCCCAGCGACATGGAGATGACGGCGCAGTCGTTGGCCATCGCCCAGTTGATACCGGCCAGGATGCCGGTGTCGGTGCCGGAGCCGCTGTCGCTCAACACTTTTCCAGCGTAGATCTCGACGCCGGGGGCCACGCCGTAGCGGCGGGTGCCCTCGGGCCGCGACGGGCCGCACGACGTGCCGATGCAGTGGGTGCCATGGCCATGCGCGTCCTGCACGCTCTCGCCGACGATGAACGATTGCGTCATCACCACGCGGCCGGTGAAGTCCGGATGCGCGACGTCGAATCCGGTGTCCAGCACCGCGAGCCGCACACCGCTGCCCGTCTTCGACGTCGTCGAGACGCCGGTTGCCAGCAGCCCCCAGGTGAATTCGTCGGTGTCGGTCGGCGGCGTACTCACCACCGGCATCGCGGTGCCCACCAGTGCGTGGTGGATCAGCTCGGGCTCCACGGAGAGCACCACATCACCGCGCTCGGCAGCGGCGGCCAGTGCCGACTGCTGATCGGCGTCACCGGATACCACCGCGACGCCGAGCTCATCGAAGATCGTCGCATCGGCACCGCCGACGGCGCTGACCTCCAGCGCCTGCGATTCGAAGTCCTTGGTGCGCGCGATGTTTTCCAAGCCGGCGATGCGCGCGAGCGCACGTTCGGGGTTGGCGCGGCTGGGCGCCAGGACGATGACCTGGCGGCCGGTGTACTGCGGCCCGGTGGGCGTTGGTGTGGTCATGGCAGTGGTTCCTTTCGTCGAACGACCTGTACGCTTTGATCATTCGGCGAACCCGCCGCATGCACACGCGTGGTGGACTACTCGACTTTCGCGGGTATCTCCGCAGCGCCCAGCCAGTCCGGCTCGGCCCACACCACATCGCTGGGCAGCCGGCGCCCATACCCCGGCTGGCGCTCGATGCGCGCGCGCACGCTGGCGTGCACCTTCGCCCCCGCGGGCACGGGCCGGCGCCGAGGCACCAGCAACGACCACGCCCACGACATCTTGTGGATGGGCCCCGTCGCATGCTCGGGCGTCAGCACCGGCAACGGCGGCTCGTCCTCGAACAACAGCCCGGCGTCCCGGGCGCCGTCCGCGATCCAGTTCAGCGTGATCTCCCCCAGCGGTGGCTTATCCGTGTACGAGCCGCCGACGTCCGAATGCACTCCGGCGAACCACACCTCTTCGATTCGCGCACTGGCCTTTTCGTCGACCAGATACTCGCGATACGGCCGGCGCTTCTCGTCGATGGAGATCGCGTGCCGGCCGGCCTTGACGTTCGGCAGCGCTCGGGTGTACGGCCACACCATGCTGCGGCGCAACAACCCCGGCGCCTTCACCGTGTCCCACACGCCGAGATACGCCACCGGCACCGTCACTTTGCCCTGCGGTGTGCGCCGCGACATCAACGAGCCGAACTGGCCGGCCTGCTTCCACTCCGTGGAGCGCCACCGCGATTTGCGCCGGGCGTAGTTGCCGATGGCGTAGCGGACGAGATTGTCCGCTCCGGGGCGCAGGATTCCGACGGTGCGGAGCAGACCCGCCATCGCCCGCGCCGTGTAGGCGCCGCGGCTGAAGCCGAACAGATAGATCTGGTCGCCGGGTTCCCAATGGTTGATCAGATATGTGTAGGCATTCTCCAGGTTTTCGCGCATGCCGGAGCCGAACGCCAGCCCAAGCGTTCGAGACACCCACCGCGCCGCCGGCGTCCACGCCCCGCCCGACGAGAAGGTGCCGACGCCGGGGTCGTAGTACGTCAACTGCCGCGCCGGGTCGTAGGTCAAACGCTTGAACAGCAAGATGACGTTGGTATTGCCCTCGGCGCGAACAAGATTGCCGGTGCCGTCGAAGCACAGCGCGATGTTCTTCATCGTTGCCCCGCTAGGTCGATGATGTGTGGCACGCCGTCCTCGACGATGTCGACCGTGAGGTCTGGGTGGTCGGCGAAGAACGCCACGAGGCCCTGCGACGGCGCCGACCACGGCTCGTCGTGATGGCGTTCCCAGTGCTTCTTACGCTCGACGTCCATCTCGGCGGCCGGATAGGTCAGGTGGATGCGGTAGTCGTCGCCGTCGCGGACATCGGCGAGCAGCTCCAGGGTTTCGCGGTCCGGGTTGCCGTGCTCGCCGTTGCCGGAGAACACGTAATGGTCGGCGGTGATGCGCTCGAAGAAGTCCCGATCCACGTTGTTGATGCTGCCGTGGTGCGGGCATTTCAACACGTCGACGTGCAGGGCGCCGCCGGGTTCGACGAGGCCCACCAGCTCGAGGCCCGCCAGGATCTTGTCGCCGCGCGCATCGCCGGTGAACAGGATCGACTTGCCGTCGGCTTCGGCGAGCACCACGATGCTGGCCAGGTTGGGCACCGATTCGTCGTCATAGCTCGCGAGGCCCTCGGCGGAGGCGCGCACTTCATCGGGATGGGTCTTGACCCATTCCGCGTGATCGGCTTGCAGCTCTTCGATCTCGGGCAGCATGGGGCCGACGACGGTGAATGTCAACCCGCCGCCCATCTCCATCGGTTGGCTCACATCGCTGGCGGCGATCAGCTCGCCGTCAGTCTCGAGATTTCGTTCGATGCCCAGTTTTATTGCGTCGTTGCGCAATTGGCGGCCCTTGGGAATGCTGGCCAGCACCATCACCGAGTCCACATTGACACCCGCGGGCAGGTCGCCGGTCAATGACGCGGGCCCGAACCGGGCCTCTACCGCACCGGCCAGCTCCTCGGCGTCGTTGGCGACGATGTCGTCGAAGCTGTTGTGCCACAGGTCCAGTATCGAAACCAGCCTGGGTTTGTTGTCGTCTTTGGCCGCCACGAGTTCTTTGGTCAATCCGAGCAGGCCGACGACGTGGTCGTCGTCGATGTGGCTGAGCATGCACAGATCGACGGGCAGGGGTTCGTCGTCGGCAAGCCCCCGCTCGGTGCGCAGCGCGAGCAGCCGCGGTCGCAGGAACGGTTTGTACACGCCGCCGGGTCCGCCGTCGATCAACGCCAGCGCGGGCTCGTCGGCCGTGCCGTAGTGCAGCAGCAGGCAGTCGCCCTTGCGGGCCCGTAGCACTTCGAGACTGAACACGATCCTTCACCTACTCTGCAGGGCTCGTAGGACGTCGAGCATGCCGTGGCCCTGGAAGTTGCGCTCGCGACCCAGATCGGTCGCGGTCTCACACAGGATCTTCTTGACCCATTCGGGCTTGCCGATCAGTTCGGGATAGCGGGCCATCAGCATGGCGGCGGCGCCGCTGACATGCGGTGCGGCCATGCTGGTTCCGTCCAGACACCCCCAGCGGGTGCCCGGCAGCGGGGCGTGAATGCGCTCGCCGGGCGCGACCAGGTCCGGCTTGAGGCGGCCGTCGCCGGTGGGGCCGCGGCTCGAAAAGTAGCTCACCCCATAGGTGAACGGGGCATAGCGGTGGGTCGAGCCGACGGTGATCACCCGGTCGGCGTTGCCGGGATCGGTGATCGAGAATGCGGTGTAGTTGTCGAACGGCTGACCGCCCACGACGCTGTGCTGATAGCCGAGATTGCCTGCGGCCGCGACGACGACGACCCCGCTGTCGATCAGGCGTTCGCTTTCCACGCACACCGGTGTGCCGCCGCACGCGTAGTTGCGGACGTCGTGCGGGATGGACAGGCTCATGTTGACGCCGTTGATGAGCAGGAAGCCGGCCTGCTCGTTGGTGTAGCGGATGAACTGCAGCGCGGCGATCACCGCGAACTCGGTGTCGGTGAGATCCGAACTGAGAATACGGAAGTCGTAGATGCCGATACCCGGACACATGCCGTCGGCCGATTCGGCGTCCTCGCCCTTGCAGGCCCCGATGATGCCGGCGACGTGCGTGCCGTGTTCACTGTCGGGCGTCGGCGCATCGGAGAGTTCGACGAACTCCTTCACCAGATCCCAGCGCACCGGTCGGCCCTTGACAGCATTGTCGGCGATCTCGGCGATTTTGGCGTCGGCGTCGTCGGGCAGCTGGTCGGCGCTGGCCGCCGCGATGTGTTCGAGATTTCTCTTACGGACGGCCGGCTTGTCGTTGCCGAGGCTGACGATGCGGCGATAGCTGGTGAAGTCGTAGGTGCCTTTGATCTGATTGCGGCCGAATGCGGGATGGCGGTGATCGACACCGGAATCGATGATGGCCCAATTGATTCCGCTGCAGTCCACGCCGAAGAGTCGCCGTGCGGCGTCCGCCTTGACCGTCGGTATCGACTTTTCGATCGCAGGGGTGGCGCGTCGGTTCAACGAGATCTGGAACACCATCGGCTCCGACTGGGGTTCGAGGTTCATCGTCTGCAGCACCGCGAACACCGCGGCGGAGATGTCTGAGCGCGAACTCTGCCGGAGGTTGGCCACCGCCTCCTCCGTCACCGCGGCCACCTCGTCGGCGGACATGGTGGGCGTGGAGCCGTCGGGCTGGGTCTCGGCGACCGAGTCGGGAATGTTGGCCTGCGCCAAGAAAACCAGGGCGCACAGCGCGACGAACCGCTCGAACGCCGAGCGCCGGTTCGCGGTCAGCGTGGTGTCGGCGGTGGTGGTCCAGCGCTCGAGCAGGCTGGCGACGTCGTCGACGGTGTCGGTGAGCTTCTCCGGCCCGTCGTCATCCCCGGCGGTGTCGGGTGTGCGGTACTTCTCGAGTTCGGCCTGGGTGCGAGGCTCGTGCCACCACTTGGTCATCGGGACGACGATGCGCAGCAGCTCACCGAAGAACAGCCGCGCGGCGACGAAGCCTTGCAGCGGGGCGATGTCAGGATCGTCCTCGGCCGACGCCGGGCGGTCGATCCCCTTGTAGATGGCCGCGGCCAGCTCATTGGCGGTGGTGTCCTTGTGGGAGGTGATCAACAGGTCCGCCGCGGCGGCGGGATGCTGGGCATAGCGCACCCACACATCGCCGAGAATCGGGGAATCCTGCAGCTGGCGTCGACTATCGCCACTGCCGAGCAGTATGTACTCGATCAGCGCCCGGGGAATTTCGATCGCCATGGCATTCCCTCGCCTTTCCTCCCCGACGTAATTCCCGCATTCAGTAAACCCCGCGTCCCGCCCATTTGGCGTGAGTAAGGCGGCCGGATCCCGAAATCGACAGAAATGAAGTAGTGCACTACTCGCGATATTCGGCCCGCATTGGTGGAGCATCACAGTGCAATTGATTTGCCAGGGAGTCGCTATGGTGACGGACACAATTGCCGCGAAACTCGTCGGCGCGCTTATTGCGCTGACGCCGTTGGTGGCGTGCGGCAGCCAGACGCCGCCGCCCGAAAACGGCCCCGGCGAGGTGGGTCCGCAGCCGCAAGAGGTGTCCGACATTGTCGACGTTCCGGACGCGCCGCAGCTGCCCGGACCGGCGCTGCGACCCACCTCCACAACGACCCCAAGCCCCACACCGGAATTCGAGCCGACACCATGACATCGACACGCCTAGCCCAGCTCATCACCGGCCTTCTCGTCGCCCCGGTGGTCGCGTGCAGCGGCGGTCAACCCCTGCCGGCGTATTCGCCACCACCGGCGCCACCGGAGATCGCATCCATCGGCTCCGGCGCGGAGGACGACCCAGCGGTCGGCGCGCCCGGACCGCAACCGCAAGAGCCGGCACCGTTCGTCGACGTGCCGCAGCCGGTCGCGCCGCCCCCGCTCGTCGAGGCGCCGCCGGTGCCCAACTTCGAAGCGCCACCGTCAGCCCTGGAGACGCCAACCACCACGACGACGGAGCCGGAGCCGACGCCCGAAGGCGAGCCACCGCAATGAAACTCACCGCGACTGTCGTCGTCGCCGCCATTCTCCTGACGTCCTGCGGTGGCGAGACAACGCCGTCGTACACACCGCCACCCGCCCCCGCGCCCGAAGCGCCCGCGGGACCCGGCGCGCCCGCGCTGACCCCCGGCCCGCAGCCCACCGAGCCGGGCCCGTTGGTCATCGTGCCGACGACACCGAGCCCGACGCCGGAGCCGACGACTCCGGAATCGGCTCTGCCGCTGCCCCTTCCGACGCCGGCGTTCGACAATGAGTGACGACGACGCCGCCGCCCCGCCCGTGCATCGATGGGTCGGCATCATCGGCCTGTTCATCGCGCCGACGACCATCATCACGTCGGTGTGCGTTTACTTCGGCCTGGTGTACACCCGCAAGTTCTACGGGTACTTCGGAATCGATTCCAATGCAATTGGTTTCACCACCACCGACTACGTGACGACGAGCATCAGCGTGCTCTACGCCCCGATCCTCGTGCTGCTGTTGGCATGGGTGGCGCTGCTGTGGGCGGGCGGCTATGCCCGTCGCCTGGCTCAGGACGGCCGTCGCACCACCTTGATCCGGCGCACGGCGTGGGCGGCGATCGTCGTCGGCGCGCTCGGCGTGCTGCGCGGGGTGGTAGGTGTGCTGCTCCCGCAATGGGCCGTCCTCCGCCACCCGCTGCTGACGCCGCTGGCGCTGGGCCTGGGTCCGCTGCTGCTGGTAAGCGGAATCTGGCTGCTCACGCTGCTGCGCACGGAGGCGATCCCACGCCCGTATGCGCCGGCCGAACGGGCCAGCCTGTTCGTCGCGGGGGCGATGATGCTGATGGCATTGTTCTGGCTGACCAACCTGTTCGCGACCACCTACGGCGAACGCGAGGCGCAGAAGGCCGCCGCGAAACTGTGGACCAAGGAATCCAGCGTCATCCTGGAGACCAGTGACCAACTGGATCCGCCGCCCGCGCTGATCAAGAGCTCCACGGTGACAGCGGCGCCGTCGTCGGGCAACCCCAAAGAGACGGTCGTCTACCGCTACGAGTGTTTCCGCCCGCTGGTGGTCCGCGACGACCGGTGGGTGTTGGTGCCCGCGAAGTGGACTCCGCAATCTGGGTACGCCGTGGTCGTCACCGACGACTCGGCCAACCGCATCTCGGCGACGCGGCGCAAGGACATCGCCCGCACCGGCGCGGTGAATTGGAAGGCGTCCAACGGCCGCGACGGCTGGCAGTGCCCCGAGGTGGCGCCGCGATCGGCCTACCAGTTGCCGCCACAGTAGGCGCGAGTCTCGCCTGGCACTTTTGCCCCTCCAAACACATCAGGCAGCGGTGTCCCAGCAAATTGGGCTTGGTGCTTTGCGGCGACTACTGTGACCCTCGGCGCATCGTGATATAAGCGCATGATGGGGACAGTCGAGGAGTGGGGGCGCGAGTTGGCCGAATTCAGTCCCGGCGCATGGCTCGCAGTCGCCGCGTGGGTGGCCATCGTCGTCGTTGTCGTGGCTTTGCTGTACGTGTGGCGGCAATATCAGCGCTCCAAAGAACGCAAAGCCGAATTGACACAACCCAACGTGTCGATGTTCATGGAGCCCAGCGCGACCGACTGGCATCTCATCGAACTCGTGGTGAAGAACTTCGGCCAGCGACCGGCGTACGGCATCCGGTTCGAGTTTGCCAATCCGCCGACCGTCGGCCGCTACGAGACCGCCGACGACCACTTCGTCGACATCGTCCCGCTGAACCTGCCCGCCGAGATCCCCTATCTGGCGCCCGGCCAGGAATGGCGGATGATCTGGGATTCGGCGATGGACCGCAAACAATTGGGCGAGGCCATCGCGTCGCGCTTCGACGGCGCCATCACCTACTACGACCAGCCCACCGCCGGCAGGCAGGGCAAGACCGCGGGCCGCAAGTTCCGCAACACTGCGGTGCTGGATTGGGCGACGCTGCCGCCGGTGGACCGGCTCGAGCTGCTGACTACCCATGACCGCGCCCGTCAAGAGAAGCAGAAGCTCGAGCTGCTGCGGGCTCTGCTGTCCTACTTCCAGTACACGGCCAAGGAGACCGACGAGAAGGTGCTGCGGGCCGAGATCAACCGGATGAACAAAATGGCGGCCGACGCACGCGAGCGCTGGCAGCGTCAGTACAACGAGCCGCCCCCCACGTACGAGGAGCCGGCCCGTGCCTTCAACGGTCCCGGCGGCCCCGGCGGCCCCAGCGGCCCCAGTGCCCCCATCGGCCCCGGTCGGCCCCCTCGCAGCCCCGACTATCACGAGCCCGAGACCGATACCATCAACGGGCGGCATCGCAGCGCCTAGCAGGCCTTGGCTTTCGTAACGTCGTTACGTAACATCGTTCCGATGAACGTGCACTACGAGCTGAACGAGTCCGTTGCGACCATCACCCTCGACGACGGCAAGGTCAACGTGCTGGGGCCGGCAATGCAGTCGGCGATCAACGAGGCCCTGGACCGCGCCGAGGCGGACGGCGCCAAGGCCGTCGTGCTGGCCGGCAACCAGCGGGTGTTCAGCGGCGGGTTCGATTTGTCGGTGTTCTCGTCGGGCGACGCGCAGGCCGCGCTGGGCATGCTGTCGGGCGGCTTCGAACTGGCGGTGCGGTGCCTGACCTTCCCGGTGCCGGTCATCATGGCCGCGACGGGCCCGGCCATCGCGATGGGATCGTTTCTGCTGTTGACCGGCGATCACCGCGTCGGCGGGCCGAAATCGCGGTGTCAGGCCAACGAGGTGGCGATCGGGATGACCATTCCGAACGCGGCGATCGAGATCATGCGAATGCGGTTGGCGCCCGCGGCCTTCCAGCGGGCGGTGTCGATGGCGGCCACGTTCGCGGGGGACGACGCGCTCGCCGCGGGCTGGCTGGACGAGGTGGTCGACGCCGACGCCGTGCTGTCGCGCGCGCAGGAGGTGGCCGCCGAGGCGGCGTCGACGTTGAACACCGGCGCACACCGGGCCAGCAAGCTCAAGGCCCGCAAGGCGGCGCTGACCGCGATTCGCGCCGGGATCGACGGGCTGGCAACCGAATTCACGGGCTAGGCCGCCGCCGTGCCCAGGGCGAAGCAGCGCACGCCCGAACTGCGTGAGCACCTGCTGTCGGTGGCCATCGACACACTGAATTCGGAAGGTATCTCCGGGTTGACGACGCGCCGAGTGGCCGAGCGGGCGGGCACGTCGGTGCCCGCGGTGTACGAATTGTTCACCGACAAGGCCGGCCTGGTGCGGGCGATGTTCTTCGAGGGCTTCCGGCTGCTGGGCGCCGAACTGGCCAAGGTGCCCATCTCAGATGATGCGTTGGCCGATGTCGAGCGGCTGGTGCCGGTGTTCCGGTTGTTCTGCCGCGCCTATCCCAAACTGGCGCAGGTGATGTTCTCGCGGCCGTTCGCCGATTTCGAGCCGGGCGCTTCGGAGTTGGCCGCCGGAGCGGCAGTGCGCGAGTTGTTCGTCGGCCGGATCCAGCGGTGCATTGACGAAGGCCTGCTGGCCGGCGACCCGACCGACATCGCGCACGTATTGCTTGCTCTGGCGCAGGGTTTGGCGGTGCAGGAGGCCGGGCGGTGGCTGGGCACGTCGGCACCCGAGATCGAGCGGCGGTGGAAGACGGGCGTCTCGGCGCTGTTGGCGGGGTTTCGGTAGCGGTCCAGCGGGGGGTGTGACGTAGCACGCCCGTCGGCGGGCGATACGTTCGAGGTCATGGATATCGCCCCGACCACCGCCCAGCTGCGGGCCCGGGGCGCGCTTCATCTCATGTTCGACCCGGTGTTCGGCGCGCTGTTCTGGGGCAAGATCTTCGCCGTCGTCGGGGTGTGGACGCACGGCATCGTCGCCGCCATCGTCATGTTCGAGGCCACCGGCTCGGCGCTGATGGTCGGCCTGGTCGGTGTCGTGCAGTTCGGACCGCAATTGCTCCTCAGCCCGACGAGCGGCAAGTGGGCCGACCGCGGCAACCCCGCCCGTCAGATCTTGCTCGGGCGCGTGCTCTGCGTCGCGGGGTCCGGTTCGGTGGCGGCCTGGCTGGCGCTGGACGGCCAGCACGCCGCGGGTGCGGTGCTGCTGGGCTCGTTGCTCGTGGGCATCGGATTCGTGGTGGGCGGCCCAGCCATGCAGTCGATCGTGCCGAGCCTGATTCGCGACGGCGAACTGCCGACGGCGATGGCGCTCAACAGCTTTCCGATGACGATCGGCCGGTTGATCGGACCCGCCGTCGGCGCCTACATCGCCGCGCATCTCGGCGCGACGACGGCGTTCGCCGTGAGCGCCGGTCTGCACCTCATCTTCGCGATTTTCCTTGTCGTGGTGCGCTTCCCGGCTCCGCCGGGCCTGCCGGACGACACCGACTTCCGGGTGCGCGCCGCGCTGCGCTATGTCTGGCGGGATCGCCCGCTGCTGCTGGCTCTGGTCGCGGTGACGACGGTCGGGTTTGCGTCCGACCCGTCGATCACCCTGACGCCGTCGATGGCCGAACAACTCGGCGGCGGAACGCAATTGGTCGGCATCCTGTCTGCGGCATTCGGCATCGGCGCGGCGGCCGGTATGGCCATGCTGGCGCTGATGCGCGGCCGGGTCGCATCGGGATGGGTGTCGACGATCGGGCTGTGGCTGATGGGCGCGGGCTGCGTGCTGCTCGCGATCGATTCGGTGATCGCCGTGGCGCTGGCGGGCTTCGTCGTCGCGGGCCTGGGCTTCGGGTGGGCGATGACGGGGCTCAGCACCGTCGTGCAGGAGCGCGCGCCCGACGCGTTGCGGGGCCGCATCATGGCGCTGTGGCTGGTTGGCTTCATCGGATCGCGCCCGTTCGCCGCGCTGGTGCTGGGCGGGACGGCCGACGCGCTCAACGTGCAGGCCGCGTTCGCGGTCGCCGGAGCGGTGACGCTGGCCGTCGCGCTGCTGTGTCGGCCGTCGACGCTCGCACGTGTGCGACGATCTGCAGATGAACCCGCAGGACGATCCCGAGGCCCGGATCCGGGAGCTTGAGCGCCCGCTCGCCGATGTCGCTCGGACCTCCGAATTGGGCACCACGCCCTATGCGCCGTATACGCCTCCGAAGAAGGGCTTTCGGCCGTGGCTTTGGGCGCTGGTGTGTCTCGCTGTCGTCGTGCCGGTGATCGCAGCAATTGGCTACTTCACGACGAGCACGCCCGACGTCGTCAGCGGCGGTGCAATCGAGGAGACCACCACTTTCGTTGAGGCGCCGCCGATTACGGACTCTGCGAGCGGTGTGTTGAGCGTCTCCGGCATCGGCGAGAATAGAACGGTTGACTGCAACAACAGCCTCATCACTATCAGCGGCGCCGAGAACACCGTCACGATCACCGGCCGCTGCGGCAAACTGAGCGTGTCGGGCGTCTACAACCGCGTCACCGTCGACGACGTCGAGTACATCATTGTGTCCGGCTTCGAGAATCAGATCGTCTACCACTCGGGGTCGCCGGAGATCCACAACATAGGAAACGACAACAGCGTCGAGCAGGGCTGAGCTACTCCGTCGGCCGTTGCGGCGGGCTTATGCCTAGGATTCGTGCCAGTATTTGACTCGAATCCTAGGCATAGCGCCGCGCCCGCGTCTGCGGCGGCCGTTAGGTGGAGGACCCGTGCCACTATTTGACACAAATCCTCTACCTAGCGAACTATGCGCCCCGCGATCGCGCACGTGACGTCAGCCCCTTCTCCTATCGTTGAGCGCAATGGCACTGCACCTGCACCGTGCTGAGCGCACTGATCTTCTGGCCGACGGTCTCGGTGCCCTGCTCTCGACACCGCTGCCCGACCCGTTCGCCGAGGAGCTCGTCATCGTCCCGGCGAAGGGTGTCGAGCGCTGGCTCAGTCAGCGGCTCTCGCATATCCTCGGCCGCTCGGACGGCGCCGACGGGGTCTGCGCGGGCATCGCGTTCCGCAATCCCCGCTCGTTGATCGCGGAAATCACCGGCACCAAAGCCGACGACCCGTGGTCGCCCGACGCGATGGTGTGGCCGCTGCTCGAGGTCATCGACGGCTGCCTCGACGAGCCCTGGTGCACGACGCTGGCCACGCACCTCGGCCATTTCGAGGCCGGCGAGGAGAAGGAGTTGCGGCAGGGCCGCCGCTACGCCGTGGCGCGTCGCCTCGCGGGCCTGTTCGCGTCCTATGCCCGCCAGCGCCCGCAGCTGCTCGTCGACTGGCTCGACGGCGACGACACGGCGCTCGATGACGACCTGCGCTGGCAGCCTCCGCTGTGGCGCGCACTTGTCGACCGTATCGACGCCGACCCGCCGCACATCCGCCACGCGAAAACCCTTGCCCGACTGCAGGAGTCGCCGATAGATCTGCCTGAACGGCTCTCGCTGTTCGGCCACACCCGACTGCCTGTCACCGAGATCGAGCTGCTCGACGCGCTGGCCACCCACCACGACCTGCACCTGTGGCTGCCGCACCCCAGCGACAGCTTGTGGCAGGCGCTCGCAGGCATGCAAGGGCCTGTCCCCCGCCGCGAGGACACCAGCCACCGCGCCGTTGCTCATCCCCTGCTGGCCACCCTCGGCCGCGATCTGCGCGAGCTCCAACGCTCTCTGCCCGAGCCGCACACCGACGAATATCTCGGCAGCGCACAACATCCCGACACGCTGCTCGGCTGGCTGCAGTCCGACATCACCGCCAACGCCGTCCGCCCGACCGGCCGCAGGCTGGCTTCGACCGACCGCAGCGTCCAGGTGCACAGCTGCCACGGGCCCGCCCGTCAGATCGACGTGCTGCGTGAGGTGCTTCTCGGTCTGCTGCAGGACGATCCGACGCTGGAGCCGCGCGACATCCTCGTCATGTGCCCGGACATCGAAACCTATGCCCCGCTGATCGTCGCCGGGTTCGGTCTCGGCGACGTCGTGCACGGTGCGCATCCGGCCCACCGGTTGCGGGTCAAGCTGGCCGACCGCGCGCTCACCCAGACCAATCCGTTGCTTGGGGTGGCATCGCAACTCCTGAGCCTGGCCGGCGGACGCGCCACCGCCAGCGAGGTGCTCAATCTCGCCGAGGCCCCGCCGATCCGGGCCCGATTCGGCTTCACCGACGACGACCTCGACGCGATCGGAGACTGGGTGCGCGAGGCCAACATTCGCTGGGGTTTCGACCAGCAGCACCGGCTGCCCTACGGCGTGGACTTCGTGCAGAACACCTGGCGGTTCGGCATCGACCGGGTGCTGGCCGGCGTCGCGATGTCCGACGATTCGCACGCCTGGCTCGACACCACCCTGCCGCTCGACGACGTCAGCAGCAACCGCGTCGAGCTGGCCGGCCGCCTCGCCGAATACGTCGAACGCCTGCACACCGTCGTCGAATCCCTTTCAAGCGCACGGCCACTCACCGACTGGCTGGCCGCGCTCAGCGACGGCATCGCAACGCTGACAGAGGCTCCCGACGACCACGCCTGGCAGACCAGCCAGGTCGAACGCGAATTCGGCGATGTGCTTGCCACCGCTGGCCCGCGGGCCGACACCGTGCTCCGGCTCCCCGACGTCAAGGCGCTGCTGGACCGTCATCTCGCCGGCCGTCCCACCCGCGCCAACTTCCGCACCGGCACACTCACGGTGTGCACGATGGTGCCGATGCGCTCCGTCCCGCATCGCGTGGTGTGCCTCGTCGGGCTCGACGACGGAGTGTTCCCGCGGCTGGGCGTGGTCGACGGCGACGACGCATTGGCCCGCGACCCGATGACCGGCGAACGCGACATCCGTTCCGAGGACCGGCAATTGCTGCTCGACGCCATCGGCGCGGCGACCGAGAAGCTGGTCATCACCTACACCGGCGCCAATGAATACTCCGGCCAGCGCAAACCACCCGCGGTCCCTCTGGTCGAATTGCTCGACACCCTCGACATCACCACTGAAGCCAAGATCCGCGACACCATAGTCGTCGAACACCCGTTGCAGCCCTTTGACATTCGCAATGTCACGCCGGGCGCGCTCGGCGTTCCCCAGGAGCCGTTCACCTTCGACCCGACCGCCCTCACCGCGGCGAAAGTCGCTGCCGGCCAAAGGGCCCCACGTCCGCCGTTGCTGACGCAGCCGCTGCCACCACCGCCTCCGGACGACGTCGCGCTCGAGGATCTGATCGGCTTCTTCAAGGATCCCGTCAAGGGGTTCTTCCGCGCGCTCGACTACACGCTGCCGTGGGACGTCGGGGCGATCGAAGACGCCATGCCCGTCGAGATCGACGCCCTGCAGGAGTGGAAGGTCGGCGACCGCATGCTCGACGACATGCTGCGCGGCATGGACCCCAAGGCCGCGCAGCAGGCGGAATGGCGTCGCGGCTCGCTGCCACCGGGAAAGCTGGGCTGGCGCAAGGCCACCGAACTGCGGGACCAGGTCGCGGCGCTCGCGAGTGCGGCCCGCCGGCATCGCGCACACGAGCCGCGGGCCTACGACGTCGACGTCCACATCGGTGATGGCCGTCGCGTCACCGGCACCGTACCGAGGGTATACGGCGAAAGGCTCGTCGCGGTCACGTACTCGAAACTCGACGGACGCCATCTGCTGGAGTCGTGGATTCGCTTGGTGGCGTTGGCCGCTCAGCATCCGGGCAAAGAGTGGTCGGCGGTGTGCATCGGCCGGCCGAAGCGGGGTAGTACGCCGAAGGAGCGGCTGCTCGGCTCGCCGCAACAGGCCGTCGACGTGCTCCGCGATCTCGTCGCAATCTATGACACGGGCCGTCGCGAGCCGATTCCGTTGCCGCTCAAGACGTCCTACGCCTGGGCCGAAGCCCGCTACAGCCGCGGCGATCCGATGCGTGAGGCGGGTTTCCGGTGGAACTCGAACCGGTTTCCCGGTGAGAACGAACAGCCCGCCCATGTGCAGCAGTGGGGCCGCAACGCGCCGCTGAGCGTGCTGCTGCAACCGGTGCAACCCGGCGAGGAGTACGAGGGCGAGACCACGCGGCTCGGCGCATTCGCCATGCGGCTGTGGCTGCCGATGCTGATGGCCGAACAGGATCCCGACTGATGGAGCGCTTCGATCTGCTGGGTCCGCTGCCCCCACCGCGATCGACGACCGTGCTGGAAGCCAGTGCCGGCACCGGAAAGACGTTCGCGCTCGCGGGCTTGGTCACTCGCTATGTCGCGGAGGGTGTGGCGACGCTGGACCAGATGCTGCTCATCACCTTCGGCCGCGCCGCCAGCCAGGAGCTACGCGAGCGGGTGCGCAGCCAGATGCTCCACGCGCTGGTGGCGTTCGACGACCCGTCGACGGTCGGCGACAACCAGCTCGTCGCGCACCTGCTCAACGGCACGCCCGAGGAACTGCGCCAACGCAAGCAGCGGCTCCACGACGCGCTGGCCACGTTTGACGCCGCCACTATTGCCACCATCCATCAGTTCTGCCAGCTGGTTCTGAAATCCCTTGGTGTGGCAGGCGATACCGACGCTGGTGTGACGCTGGTGGAGAGCCTCGACGACCTGGTCAGCGAGATCGTCGACGACCTCTATCTCGCGCACTTCGGACACCAGAGCGACGATCCGGTGCTCAGCCGCGGGCAGGCGCTGGAGCTGGCCCGCGAAGTCGTCGCCAACCCGAGCACCGAACTGCGGCCGGTCAGCCCGCCACCGGGATCCGAGGCCGCCGTGCGCGTCGACTTCGCCAACGCTGTCTGCACCGAGCTGGAGCGACGCAAACGCCGGCTCGGCATCCTCGGCTACGACGATCTACTGACCCGGCTCGCCGCGGCGCTGCACAAAGACGACTCCCCCGCCCGCACCCGCATGCACCGGCGGTGGTCGATCGTGATGGTCGACGAGTTCCAGGACACCGATCCGGTGCAGTGGCAGGTGATCGAGCGGGCGTTCAGCGGCCATTCGACGCTGATCCTGATCGGCGATCCGAAGCAGGCCATCTACGCGTTCCGCGGCGGCGACATCGTCACCTATCTGCGGGCCGCGCAGACCGCCGGCGAGCGCCGCACGCTGGGCATCAACTGGCGCAGCGACGGGGTGCTCGTCGACAGCCTGCAGGCGGTGTTGCGCGACGCGCAGCTCGGCGACGCCGAGATCGTCGTGCGTCCGGTCGAGGCCTACCACGGCGGTCATCGGCTGCAGGGTGCGCCGCACAACGAACCGTTCCGGCTGCGGGTGGTGTCGCGAGAAGCGTTGGGCACCAGGCCCGACCGCTATATCCAGATCGACAGGCTGCGTCAGCACATCGGCGAGGATCTGGCCGCTGACATCGGCGAGCTGCTGGCCAGCGCCGCGACGTTCTGCGGAAAGCGGTTGCAGGCCCGCGACATCGCGGTGATCGTCGAAACGCACAAGGACGCTCGCGCCTGCTTCGATGCGCTGGCCGCGGCCGGCATCCCCGCCGTCTACACCGGCGATTCGGACATCTTCGGTTCCAGGGCCGCCGACGACTGGCTGTGCCTGCTGGAGGCGTTCGACCAGCCGCACCGGTCCGGGTTGGTGCGCGCCGCAGCCACCACGATGTTCTTCGGCGAAACCGCGGAAACCCTTGCGCTGGAGGGCGAGAAGCTGACCGACCGGATCGCGAACACGCTGCGCGAATGGGCCGACCACGCGCGCGAACGCGGGGTTGCGGCGGTGTTTGAGGCCGCGCAATTGGCGGGCATGGGGCGACGGGTGTTGTCGTGGCACGACGGTGAGCGGCATATGACCGACCTGACCCACATCACGCAGGTGCTGCACGACACCGCGCACCGCGAGCACTACAGCCTGCCGGCGCTGCGTGATTGGCTTCGCACCCAGCGCGACGAGCGCGGCGGCGCTACCGAACGCAACCGGCGCCTGGACAGCGACGCCGCCGCGGTGCAGATCATGACGGTGTGGGTGAGCAAGGGGCTGCAGTACCCAATTGTGTACTTGCCATTCGCATTCAACCGCAACATCCAAACCCGCGATGTGGTGCTGTTCCACGACCGCGATCAGCGGTGCCTCCACATCGGCGGCGAGGACAGCCCCGACTTCACCGCCGTCGAGCGGCTGGGTAAGCGTGAGGCGGCCAGCGACGACATCCGGCTCACCTACGTTGCGCTGACCCGGGCCCAGTCGCAAGTGGTGGCATGGTGGGCACCGTCGTACGACGAAGCCAACGGCGGGCTGTCACGGCTCTTGCGGGGCCGGCGGCCCGGCGAGCCGGTGGTGCCGGATCGCTGCGACCCGGCGAAGATCGACGACGCCGACGCGATGGCGGCTCTGCGCGCATGGGAGGACGTCGGCGGTCCGGTGCTCGAAGAGTCGGTGGTGGCCCCGCCCGCTGCGGTGGAATTGCCCGTGCCACCAACGGATCTCGCGGTGCGGCACTTCCACCGGTCGATCGATACGTCGTGGCGTCGGACGTCGTACTCCGGTTTGATTCGAGCTGCGGAGACGGCCGGGGTGTCGAGCGAGCCGGAGGTCGTCGAGCTCGACGACGAAGTCGCCGACGTCCCGCTGGTGGCGCCGCCGTCGGGCAGCGACGTGGTGTCGCCGATGGCCGACCTGCCGACCGGGGCGAAGTTCGGCACGCTGGTGCATGCCGTGCTGGAGACCGCCGATCCGTTCGCGCCCGACTTGGCCGCAGAGCTGGAGGCGCAGATCCGCGAGCACTCGGTGTGGTGGCCGGTCGATGTGGCCGCTTCGGATTTGGCCGCTGCGATGGTGCCGATGCACGACACCCCGCTGGGCCCGTTGGCGCCCGGGATGACACTGCGGCAGATCGGCTTGCGGGATCGGTTGCGGGAGCTGGACTTCGAGTTCCCGCTGGGCGGCGGGGAACTGTCCGGCATGGGCAGGCTGCTGAAAGAACACCTGCCCGCCGACGACGTCCTCGCGTCGTATGCGTCACGGCTCTCGGATGGGGCGTTGGCGCGGCAGGCGTTGCGCGGCTACCTCAGCGGGTCGGTGGACGCGGTGCTGCGGGTGGGCGACCGCTATCTCGTCGTCGATTACAAGACGAACTGGCTGGGCGAGCCGGACCGGCCGTTGACCGCTGCGGACTACGGCCGGCTGCGGCTGGCCGAGGCGATGCTGCATTCGGACTATCCGCTGCAGGCGCTGTTGTATTGCGTTGTGCTGCACCGGTTCCTGCGGTGGCGGCTGCCGTCCTACGCCCCCGAACAGCATCTCGGCGGGGTGCTGTACCTGTTCGTCCGTGGCATGTGCGGTCCGGAGACGCCGGTGGTCGACGGCCATCCGGCCGGGGTGTTCAGCTGGCAGCCGCCGGCGGAGCTGATCGTGGCGCTGTCGGACATGCTCGATGGGAGGGCAGCGGCGTGAGCGCCCGAAGACGATCGCGAGTGAGGATCGCAGCGAGGAACGAGCGAGGACCGGAGCGAGCGGGAGTCGAGGAATGAGCCTCGCGGAGTTCGACGAGGCCGGGGTGTTCGAGCCGGCCGACGTCCACGTGGCGCGTCGGCTCACCGCGCTGGCCAAGGACTCCGACGAGAGCGTGGCGCTGGCGGTCGCGTTTGCGGTGCGGGCGTTGCGGGGCGGGTCGGTGTGCGTGGATCTGCGGTCGGTCGCCGAACAGGTCGGGATGCCGGAGCTGCCGTGGCCGTCGCCGGACGACTGGCTGACGGCCGTGCGGGCAAGCACACTGGCCGACAAGCAGGTGCTCCGGCTATTCGATGACCTGCTGTATCTCGACCGGTATTGGCGCGAAGAGGAGCAGGTGTGCGGCGACGTGCTGACGCTGCTGTCGTCGTCGCTTCCCGGTGCGGTGCCGAGCCTGGAGCGGCTGTTTCCGGCGGGCTGGGAGGAGCAGCGCGAGGCGGCGGATGTGGCGCTGTCGCAATCGCTTACGGTGCTGACGGGCGGGCCCGGCACCGGCAAGACGACGACGGTGGCCCGGCTGCTGGCGTTGTTGGCGGAGCAGGCGTCGTTGGAGGGCAGGCCGCCGCTGCGGATTGCGTTGGCGGCGCCAACGGGTAAGGCGGCGGCGCGGCTACTGGAGGCGGTGCAGCTGGAGGTGGACAAGCTCGACGCGGTGGACCGCGACCGGCTGCCGGAGTTGAGCGCGTCGACCTTGCATCGGTTGTTGCGGACGCGGCCGGACAACTCGTCGCGGTTTCGGCACCATCGGGAGAACCGGTTGCCGCACGACGTGATCGTGGTGGACGAGACGTCGATGGTGTCGCTGACGTTGATGGCGCGGCTGCTGGAGGCGGTGCGGCCGGACAGCCGGTTACTGCTCGTCGGCGACGCGGATCAGCTGGCGTCGGTGGAGGCGGGCGCGGTGCTGGCCGATCTGGTCGACGGCCTGGGTGCACGCAAAGATGTGCGGATAGCGGCGCTGGCGACGTCGCATCGGTTCGGCGAGTCGATCGGGGCGTTGGCGTCGGCGATTCGCGACGGCGACGCCGATCGGGTGGTCGAGGTGTTGCGCGCCGGCGGTGAGCACATCGAGTGGCTCGAGGTCGACGATCCGGGCGAGCAGTTGCGCAAAGTTCTTGTGCCGCAGGCGATGCGGCTGCGAGAGGCGGCGATTCTAGGAGACGCGGCGGCGGCGTTGGCGACGCTGGAGGAGCATCGGCTGCTGTGCGCGCATCGGCGTGGGCCGTACGGCGTGCGGTATTGGAATCGGCAAGTGGAGCGATGGCTGACGGACGCGACGGGTGAGCCGATCTGGTCGGACTGGTACGCGGGCCGGCCGGTGTTGGTGACGGCGAACGACTACGGGCTGGGGCTGTACAACGGTGACACGGGCGTGGCGATCGTCAGGGATAACGCGTTGAGCGTCGTCGTCGGCACGCTCGAGTTCGCCACCAGCAGGCTGGCCGACGTCGAGACCATGCATGCGATGACGATCCACAAGAGCCAGGGCAGCCAGGCCGACGAGGTGACAGTGCTTCTGCCGCCTGAGGATTCGCGGTTGCTGACGCGAGAGTTGTTCTATACGGCGGTGACTCGCGCGAAGGAGCGGGTGCGGGTGGTGGGGTCCGAGGCTGCGCTGCGGATGGCGATCGACCGGCGGGTGGTGCGGGCGAGCGGCCTGCGGCAGCGGCTGCAGGCCTAGCTGGGTGCGGCGATGCCGTCGGCCATATGTCGCTCACGCGCGTCAGCAAGAGTTGACGCAGTTTCCAAGGACATGGCGTCGGGCCGCGTCAGCAGAAGCTGACGGCCGAGCGGCGAGACGGCCTCAGCAGACCGTGCCGGCGATGATTGCAGCGGAGATGAGGCCGATGATGAACGCCACGGTCGGCTGCCCCATCAAGATGAATGCCACCACGCCGACAATCCCCGAGATGGCGATCAGCACCAAGAGGATGCTTTGCAGCGACGAGGTATGCGCAGTCGCCCGCGGCGGGACGACGTGCGGGTGGTCCAACGGACCCTCCTGTGCACCAACCATTGGACCCATCCTTTCGCTGTGACAGCGCACACACTATAGCCCGGCAGTGAGCCGCACCACAGCAGGATCGGCGGTCGGTGCCGCCGATGATCGGCCCGCACTGTACCGTCGTACGAGGTTGACTCCCCAGCCTTCCGGACACGTCCCGGCGGCGATCTGAACACCCCGCCGGCAGGGCTCGGCCCTCGGACGTAAGCCGCCAGATTCAGGTTGTGCTTTCGGCCGATGGAGCGGCCGGAATCCCGGCACAACACCGACCAGAGCCGCGCGGTTGCGCCGGAGCCAGGGGATTGTCGTGAGCCGATTTACCGAGACCATGTACGCCAATGCCCGTTGGACCATGAAGGGCATGGTCACCGGCGAACCCGACGCCCCGATGCGCCACACCTGGGCCGAGGTCCACCAGCGCGCCCGCCAGGTGGCCGGTGGCCTGGCCGCAGCGGGCGTCGGGCATGGTGACGCCGTCGCGGTGCTGGCCGGCGCCCCCGTCGAGATCGCCCCCACTGCGCAGGGCATTTGGATGCGCGGCGCCAGCCTGACCATGCTGCACCAGCCCACCCCGCGCACCGACCTGCAGCGATGGGCCGAGGAGACCACCGCCGTCATCGACATGATCGACGCCCGCGCGGTCGTCGTCTCCGACCCGTTCATGGCCGCGGCCCCGCTATTGACCCAGCTCGGCATGACGGTGCTGACCGCCGAACAGCTCCTCGCGGGCGACCCGGTGGACCCCATCGACACCGACGACCACGACGTCGCGCTGATGCAGCTGACCTCCGGGTCGACGGGCTCGCCCAAGGCGGTTCGGATCACGCACGCCAACATCGTCGCGAACGCCGAGGCGATGATGGTCGGCTGCGATTTCGACCTGGACGCCGACGTGATCGTGAGCTGGCTGCCGTGCTTCCACGACATGGGTATGACGGGTTATCTGGCCGTGCCGATGTATGTCGGCGCCGAGCTCGTCAAGGTCACGCCGATGGACTTCATGCGGGATACGTTGTTGTGGGCCAAGCTGATTGACAAGTACAAGGGCACCATGACGGCCGCGCCGAACTTTGCCTACAACGTGTTCGCCAAGCGGCTGCGCAGGCAGGCCACGCCTGGCCAGTTCGACCTGTCGTCGCTGCGGTGGGCGCTCTCGGGCGCCGAGCAGGTCGATCCCGACGACGTCGAGGACCTGATCGACGCCGGCACGCCGTTCGGGCTCAAGCCCGAGGCGATCATCCCCGCCTATGGGATGGCCGAGACGACGGTGGCGGTGTCGTTCTCCGAGTGCGGCGGCGGCATGGTCGTCGACGAGGTGGACGCCGACCTGCTCGCCGTGCTGCACCGCGCGGTGCCGGCCACCAGGGGCCACACCCGGCGGCTGGTGTCGCTGGGCCGGCCGCTGCAGGGCCTCGAGATCCGCGTCGTCGACGAGGACGGCGCGGTGCTGCCCGCCCGCGGCGTCGGGGTGATCGAGGTGCGCGGTGATCCGGTGACGCACGGCTACACGACGAGCGCCGGCTTCGTCGCCGCGCGGGACGAGCAGGGCTGGTACGACACCGGCGACCTCGGCTACCTCACCGACGACGGCAACATCGTGGTGTGCGGCCGGGTCAAGGACGTCATCATCATGGCCGGCCGCAACATCTACCCCACCGACATCGAACGCGCCGCGGCCCGCGTCGACGGTGTGCGGCCGGGGTGCGCGGTGGCGGTGCGATTGGACGCCGGGCACTCGCGGGAAACGTTCGCGGTCGCGGTGGAATCCAAGGAGTTTGACGATCACGACGAGGTGCGCATGCCGGTGGCCTGGCTGACCTCGGCGCGGCTGAGGGTGTGGAGTTCGGCCCAGGCGTCGGTGGTGGGGTCGTTGGCGGCCGCTTGCAGGTCGGCGTCGAGAAGGTCGAGCATGGGGACGCCGGCCATTTCGGCGGCGACGACGGCGCCGGCGAAGTGTTCTTCGTCGAGCCGGCCGGGCTGGGTGCGGAAAAAGTCAAGGGCGCCAACGTATTCGCCGGCGACGACGACGGGCATGGCGTAGACGCCGCGGATCTGGAGGTCGAGCATGGCCGGGCCGTAGACGGGCCAGCGGTGCTCGTCGGGGGCGGCGAGGTCGACGACGAGGACGGGCGCGCGATGCGTGACGGAGTCGAGGCAGGGGCCTTCGCCGAGGGTGAATTGCAGTTCGTCGTAGGCCCGGGCGGGGGCGCCGCTGGAGCCGAGGGTGCCGGTGTTGGCGCCGTCGAAGACGAGGGAGATGGCCGCGGCGTCGATATCGAAGAGCATCACGCAGGCCTCGCAGAGACGGTCGGCGGCGTCTACCCCGCGGCGGCCGTCGACCGCCGCGAGCAGCTGTTCGTGGATCGCCACATCTACCCGAACAGGAACCGGGCCGTTGGCGAGGTCATGTCTTCACTCTTCTCTCTTCAAAGCGGTTTGGCGAGCGTGGCGGGGGGCATCATGGATATATGCGGATCGGGGTGGGAATCTCCACCGCAGCCGACGCGTGGAAGGCCGCGGCGGAGGCCACCGCGCACGCGCGCGACGAACTCGCGGGCGAGGCGCCGTCGCTGGCTGTGCTGCTGGCGTCGCGATCGCACGGCGATGAGGCGGCGGACCTTCTCGAGGCGGTCCAGGAGACGGCCGAGCCGCCGGCGCTGATCGGGTGTGTCGCGCAGGCGATCGTCGCGGGTCGTCATGAGCTCGAGGACGAGTCCGCGGTGGCGGTGTGGTTGGCGTCCGCGCTGCCCGCCGAGACGTTCCACCTGGACTTCGTCCGCACCGGATCGGGTGCCCTGCTGACTGGTTACCGGTTCGACAGGACCGCGAACGATCTATACCTGCTGCTGCCGGACCCGTACACATTTCCGTCGAACCTGCTCATCGAGCACCTCAACAGCGACCTGCCGGGAACGACCGTGGTGGGCGGCGTGGTCAGCGGCGGGTTGGCCCCGGGCGACACCAGGCTGTTCTGCGACCGCAACGTGCTGCACTCGGGCCTGGTCGGAGTGCATTTGCCCGGCGCACACACGGTCCCGATCGTGTCGCAGGGGTGCCGGCCGATCGGTAATCCGTACATCGTCACGGGGTCGTCGGGCGCGGTGATCACCGAGCTGGGCGGCCGGCCACCGCTACTGCGGCTGCGGGAGATCGTCGAGGGGATGCCGCGCGAGGAGCAGAAACTGGTGAACGAGGGCCTGCAGATCGGGATCGTCGTCGACGAGCACCTGGCGGCTCCGGGCCAGGGCGACTTCATGATTCGTGGACTGCTCGGCGCTGACCCGTCGTCCGGGGCGATCGAGATCGGCGAGGCCGTCGAGGTCGGTGCGACGGTGCAGTTCCAGGTCCGGGACGCGGCGGCGGCCGACAAGGATCTGTGTCTGGCGGTGCAGCGGGCGGTCGCGGGGCTGCCCGGGCGGCCGGTGGGTGCGTTGTTGTTCACCTGCAACGGGCGGGGACGCCGCATGTTCGGGGTCGCCGATCACGATGCGTCGACGATCGAGGAGATGCTCGGCGATATCCCCCTGGCCGGCTTCTTCGCGGCAGGGGAGATAGGGCCGATCGGGGGCCGCAACGCGCTGCACGGGTTTACCGCGTCGATGGTGCTGTTCGTCGACTCGTGAGCCTTCGGGGCTCGCGTTGAGATTGCGTTGACGGCTGTGGCGGCCGCGAAATCACGACCCTTGGCGCAATCTCAAACGACGCCGGCGGCATGTACCCGGATGCGCTCCCCGCGTCGAGATCGACCTCATGGCTGTGGATTCGGCCTTTGCCCCCGAAATCACGACCCCTCATGTCGATCTCGACGCGGGGAGCGGACGCGCGACTATCCCGAGGAAGCGCGAATGGCCGAACCGCCGGCCGGTCACCACAAGAAGGCGATGGCCGCCGCGGCGAAGGACAGCACGCCAACGGAGACGAACACTGGACGCGGCACCGGGTTGCCCGTGCGCTTCTGCCGCACGGAGCCCATGCCGAGCAGCCCGCCGAGCATCACCAGAAGGACGAGTTTGACGACGATCTTCGGGTAGTTCAGCTCGATGCCCGCGGGCCATGGCGCCGCCAACGCCAGACCCGTGATCAGCGAGAGCAGCAACCCGTAATCCATGATGCGGGTGGTGCGG
This sequence comes from Mycobacterium hubeiense, assembly GCF_002838065.1. Lineage (GTDB taxonomy): Bacteria > Actinomycetota > Actinomycetes > Mycobacteriales > Mycobacteriaceae > Mycobacterium > Mycobacterium hubeiense. Next base: position 191,770 of record NZ_PIZU01000004.1, read on the forward strand.
AACCGTTTCGCCGCGGCCTCGGCGGCCCATGCGCCAAAGGTGACGGCGAAACCGATGACGTGAAACAGTACAACTACGTTGCGTAGTAGTTCCATGGGTAGAGACTACGACAGCGCGGCCCGGGCGGCCAGGCCCGGCGTAGGGTTCCACCGTGCGCGTCGATGCGATGACGACTCCGCAGCCACTGGACAAGACCGGCGATCTCGCCCGCCGTGTGCAGGCCGCGGGCTTCTCGGGCCTGCTGTTCACCGAGACGGGCCGGACCGCGTATCTCAATGCCGCGGTGGCATCACAGGCCGCGCCGGGTCTGGAGCTGTTGACCGGTGTGGCAGTGGCGTTTCCGCGCAGTCCGTTCGTCACCGCGGCGACGGCGTGGGAGTTGCAGGAGGCGACGGGCGGCAAGTTCCGGCTGGGGCTTGGCACGCAGGTGCGCACACATGTGGTGCGGCGCTACGGCGCGACGTTTGATCGTCCGGGTCCGCGGCTGCGGGATTATGTGCGGGCGGTGAAGGCGTGCTTCGCCGCGTTCCGGACGGGAAAGCTGGATCACCACGGCGATTTCTACGACCTCGACTTCATCACGCCGCAGTGGAGCGCGGGGCCGATCGATGCACCGGATCCCAAAGTCGATGTGGCGGCGGTGAATCCGTGGATGCTGCGGATGGCGGGCGAAGTTGCGGATGGAGTGCATGTGCATCCGCTCGGCGAGCCGGGCTACATCACGCGTCACGTGATGCCGAATGTGGCTGAGGGAGCGGCGAAGTCGGGGCGCTCGCTGTCGGACATCGCGGTGATTGTGCCGGTGATGACGATCGTGGGTGACAGCGACGAGGAACGGCACAACGAGCGGGAGCTGGTGCGTACCAGCATGAGCTTCTACGGCAGCACGCCGAACTACGCGTTCATTTGGGACGAGGCGGGGTTCCAGGGGACGACTGCCCGTATCCGCGAGAAGCAGAAGGTCGGTGACTTCAAGGGAATGGCGGCCCAAATCACCGACGAGCACATCGCGATGTTTGCGACAGAATCGACATGGGACGGCTTGGCGGACGCACTGGCGGAGAAGTACGGCGGAATCGCCACGCGCATCGTGCTTTACAACGCGTTGACAGACCCCGAACGCGTCGAGCGATACGGTACTGTGGCACAAGAGCTATCGAGTCGGTGACCGCATCGAAACGGACGCAATGGTCGCGCCAACACGGCATTTCGCAGCCATTTCGTCGTTTTCGACGCAGCGCGGCGGCCAGGCCGTCGACACGGCGGCGGTCGCCGCGGCGCTGCCCGAACGGACGAGCGGGAGCGACATCCGCGAGGTCGTCCGCCGCGCGGTGCTGGCGAGCGACGAAGGAAGCGTCAGCACGGCAACGCTATTGGCCGAGCTCGGCAGCGGGCGGTACCGGGCCGAGGTCCCAGCGGGGATGTACCTCTGACGACTGGCGGCTATGGCCGCTTAACGCTGGATAACTGTCGAATGGATGCGCGCGCCAGCGTTAGGGTGGTCGACGTGGAGTCTGGGGATCTCGAACCACGCGTCAGCGCTCTTGAGGAGCAAGTGCGGGATCTGGCCGGCCGAGTCCGGGCAACTGAGCAGGACGCGGCGGCCGCTCGGGTTCTCGCCGGCGCCGCCGACCGTGACGTCAGCGAGTTCCGCGGGGAAATCCGCGAGTTCCGCAAAGCCACCACTGCGAGTTTCAATGCCCTTCGGCAGGACTTCGTCGACCTACGGCAGGACTTCGTCGACCTCCGTACGCACGTCGACATCGGCTTCACCGAGATGCGCGGGAAGTTCGACGTCATGGCCGCCGGACAAGAACAGATCGTCGACCTTCTTCAGACGATGATCACCGATCAAGGGCGTGACGACGCCGCCGAGTAGTGCGCATGGCAGGTTGATTGCTCACACCTGGCGCGAGTGATCAACCAGCTAAACCAGAGAACCCCCCACCGATCGACGGCATTGCCACAGTGAGGCACCGCGTCTCGGCCGTCCGATGTGATCGCCGTTGCGCGTAGTCTGCACACACCTGTGGCGAGAGGAGGCGGGCGGTGTGCGACCTTGCAAACTTGCCCCGCGGTCTGCTGACCCTCGAGCAGTGGGACGCTCTTGAACTCGACCCGACGCGACGGTGGGAGCTCAGCGAGGGCACTCTCATCATGCAGCGCCCCGCCCGGGTCCAGGCGGCCGACGTCGTGCTGGTCGTCGAGATCGTGTCACCGGGCTCACGCGGAACAGACCACGTCATGAAGTCGCATGAGTACGCCAAGGCGGGCATCGAGAACTACTGGATCGTCGATCCGGACGCACCGCCAGATGATCGCTTTCTCGCCTATCGCCTCGACGGCGACGCCTATCAACGCACCGCTGCGCTCGATGGAGGCACGATCCGGGTAAGCGAGCCGGCCGAGATGGAATTCGCGATCGATGTGTTGACCGGCACTTAGGCCTGAGTCACCTCTTCGCACGGGTGGCAGCGCACAGCCGTTTCGCGGCCCATCCCCAGTCGATTCGTTCTTGTTCGAGTCGAACGCGATCACCTAGCGCGGCCTCAACCAGTTCCCGGTAGAGACTCTGCTCGTCGGATGTCAGTCGCGTGAGAACCGATGTCGCCGAGCGGTTTTCGGTCACCCAGCGGTCGCGATGGACCATCAGGGTTTCCCGGTCCATCAGCACGGACCGGGCACCCGGCAGCCATGCGCGCAGGCGATCGAGAATGGCGAACCCGTGCGTATCGATGTCGCCCCAATACACGACGTCGGCCCCGGCAAGCCATGGCAGCCGACCCACGCTGTCGACCTCAAAGCCCTTGCCCCAGATCACCACACCGTGTTCGGGGACCTCGGCACTTAGATAGCTGATCTCGTTCTCGATGATCACCGCAACACGCGGGGCCAGATCGAGCTGCGCCAACTCGTCCGAACGTGCCGCCAGCTCGGTGAGCGGTGTCGGCAGCCCAAGCGACGACGCGGCCCGCAGCCGGACCAGCGCGGGTTTGGTCCGCAGCCCCAGCTCGGCCAGAAATCCCGACGACGTCGACGAAACCCCAAGCATCCCAGCCAAGTCTGATCGGTACCGCTCGGCGAACTTGGTGTCCACCCCGGGCGCGCTGATCTCCCGCAGGTAGCGCTGCGAGTGCCGGTGACCGTCGAGCCACTCGTAGGCGGCGATCAGCCGGGGCATCTCCGGGGCCAGCGCCAGCGCACGATGCGGGTTGGCGATGACCCACTCGCGAATCCGCGGATGTCGTTGCGCCGCAGCCAGAAGTTCGTTGAAACGACGGACCATCGCCGTCACGCCCAGCAGCGCCCACGCCTGCTCATGCGAAGTGACCACGGCACGGACGGGCAGCCGGTTGTGGCCAATCTGCCTGCCACCGACCGATTTCCATTCCAGTGCGTAGCGGGTGTCGTCGCGGCGACCGGCGTCGAGGGCCGCCACCCAGTCACGGGCAGCAGCGAGGTCGTCACCGATCTGCGCCGGTCTGGGACCGCGAAGCGCCACCTCGATCGGATCGAAGGGTTCGCCGTTGGCGTAGGCGCGCAACAACGATCCATCGTTCCACCGGCGTCGGACTTTCGCGGCGATGTCATCGGGTGTCGTCCACCCCGCGCTCACACCCGCGCTCCGTCCCGCCGTTTCCGGTACTCCTCGATCGTCATGGTCTGCAGCCGCGAGTATGTTCCTGTCGGATTGTCCACGATGCCAATCGCTTTCACGTACGGCTCGATGACGTGCACCTTCTGCAGCGGCGTGACGATCAGCAGCTGCAGTCCGAGCGTCGCGAAGAGATCCAGCGCGTAGCGCGTAGAAACATCCGAGCCGCGCCCAAATGCCTCGTCGATGACGGCGAACCGAAAGTCCCGCGACTTCTCGACGCCCCATTCGAGCCCGAACTGGTAGGCCAGGGATGCCGCCAGGATCGTGTAGGCGAGCTTCTCCTTCTGGCCGCCGGACTTGCCGTCGGAGTCGCTGTAATGCTCCCACTCTGCGTCGGTGTCGACGTCACGTTCGGAGGCCGAGAACACGAACCAGTTGCGTACATCGGTGACTCGCCGGGTCCAGTTCTTGTCCGATTCGGCGTAGCCGTCGCGGCCCCGGAAACGCTCGATGATCCGCTTCACGTCGAGGAATCGCTGCTCGGAGTACTGGTCGCCGTCGACGGCCAGAGTGTCGTTGGTCAGGTTGCGCAGCTCGGAACGGAACTGCGCGACGTCCTGATTGGTGGTCGGTTCCTTCTCCAGCCGGATGAAGCGGCCCGGGTTGTAGGGCACCGCACCGAGGGCGTCGTTGATGCGATCGACCCGCTCGTCGATGGCCGACGCTTGCCGGTTGAGCCAGTTGTTGAACCCGGCCAGCTCCTGGATCGCGTTCTTGTTGAGCTGCTCCTTGAACTCGGCTTCGAACCGCGGCAGATCGTCGGTGGCGACGCGATCGCGGAAGGCCAGGAAGTCGCCGCGGGCCTCGACGCTGGCGTCCATGTCGGCGCGCAGCTCGGGCCAGCGGTTCAAGACCGCCACCATGTGCTGGCCCAAGTTCAACCCGTGGCCGTTGAGCTCCCGAGTGAGTCGCTCGATGCGCCGATGCAGATCGGCCGACAGCGTCGTCTCAGTCTCGGCGCAGTCCGTCGCGCGCATGGGCCGACTTGCCCCGAGGCGTTCATCCAGGGCCGGGTACGACGCTCGGGCCGTTTCCAGCTGCTCGGCAGCGTGGGCGGCGACGAACTCGCCGTCGCGCGTGCGGTCCTGCTGCGCACGAATCACCGCTGCTTGGCTGGTGGCCAGCTCGCCGGTGAGCTTCTTGATCAGGTCCGCTACAGCTTCAGACGCATCGGTGTTGCGCTCAAGCGCCCGGGTGATCTCCGCCAGCCGCGATGAACCGGCCTCCAGCCGGATCCGTTCGGCGTCATACTCTTTCGCGCGCGACTCGGCCTCTTCCACGTCGAGGTCGACCCATGAGCGGAACCCCTCGACGCGAAGGAACGCGTCCAGTCGCTGCTGCAGCGCTTCGCGCTGCTCGCCCAGCCTGACCGCCGCGCCGGCGGCCTGCTCGCGTTCGTGCTCCAGCTCGGCCAGTTCGGTGCGCAGCGCGGCGATCTTTCGTTCGTTGACCCAGCCCAGCACCCAGCGGCGGGGGTCGTCGACGCGGTGCCGGTCGTCCTTCTCGTGCCGGTCACCGGAGCGCACCTGACCCTCACGGGTGACCGCCCGGCGCTGACTGCGGAACTCGTCAAGCGTTGCCGCGCAGCGGAAGTCGGCCCTCTTCATCAGCTCGTTGCGAAGATACTCGTGGAACGGCCCGTCCCGCACATCGATGCATTCGGCCAGCAGCAGGCCGTCCTGCGCCGTCGGCTGCAGCCGAACCCGCTGCTGGGGCACGCGTTCGTAGACCAGCTTCGCGCCGCGACCCGCGACGGTGAGCCTGCGCGCGTTGACCCAACTGGAGACCGCGTCGTAATGCCGCTGTGGCACCAGCAGCGAAAGTGCGAACCCGCGCAGCACGCGTTCGGCGGCACCCCGCCAGTCGGCGTGCTCGTCGTACACGTCGAGCAGCTCACCGGCATACGGCAGGTCCTCCGGCGTCAGCCCGAGCGCCGCGCACAGTTCGGCGCGCACCACGACCTGCTCTCGGGGCAGATTGTTGGTGCGCTGCTCCAAGCTGGCGATCTCCTCAGCGAGGACATCGCACTTGCGTTGACACTCCTTCTCGCGGCCGATCGCGTCGACGGTGGCAGCGTCGAGGTCGCGCTTCTCGGTGGTGAGCCGGGAGCGCTCGGTGGCAACCAGCGTTGACAGCGCCTTGAAGGCCTCGCTGTCGGTGACGGGTTGCAGCCCGGCGTCGCCGACGGCGGCATCGAACAAAGCCCTTGTGTGCCGCCGTGTTTCGGCTTGGCTACGGGCCTCGGCGGCGAGTCGCTCCAACTCGCCGATGCGGTCCCCGCCCGCCTTGGCGCGCTCCTCGATCAGGGATTCCCGTTCGCGGTTGAGCTTGCGCTGGTCGGATTCGGCGGCATCCTGTTGCTGCCGCACGGCGACGCCTTCGGCTTCGAGCCGGGCGATCTCATCGGTGAGCAGCCCGGAGCGAAGTTCGGCGATGAACAGTCGCACCGCCGAGCGCTCGAGCTCCAGACCGTCACGCTCGGTGAGTGCGGCGTCGTACTTTGCCGCGGTGTCCACGATGGGTTGGAGCGCTTCGAGTTGCTCGCGGGCGCGTTTGACGGCGTCGTGGGCCTTGGTCAAATCCTCGAAGTGGCCGATGATGTCGCGCACGCGTTCGGTGGCGTCACTGGGCTCGAGCATGTGATCACGCACGAAATCGTTTAGGTTGCCAACGGATTTCATCGAGACAGTCTGATGGAACAGCTCGAGCGCCTGCTCTGAGCGGATGGCGAGCAGCCGGCGTAGCGAGGTCGCGTACTTGGGGAACTCATCGAAGATCTCCGCCCCCGCGGCGCGCAGTCTCTTGCGCAGCTCGCGCAGATCCGTGCCGAAGTCGGCGAAGTCCGTCGCGATCGACAGCTCCTTGGTTGCGGTGACGAAGAAACGGTAGGGCTGCCCGGTGCTTTCGCGCTGCTGGAACACCTGGGCCAGGGTGACCGTCTCGTCGTAGCCGTGGTTGCAGAAGACGCCGAGGATCACCGAGTAGGTCCGCTTGTTCTCGCGCAGACCCTTGGGGCGAGACTTGCCAGTGGCTTCATTGCGCTCGGACTTGTAGTGCCCTTCGACGTAGGAGCGCAGGGTGCGTTCCTTGGAGTCGGCGCCGGCGGCCTTGTTGTAGGCAGCCTTGTGCGACGGCACCAGCAAGGTGGTGAGCGCGTCGACGATCGTCGACTTGCCCGAGCCGATGTCACCGGTCAAGAGTGCGGTATCGGTGCCCGGCGTGAATCTCCAGACATGGTCGTCGAACGTGCCCCAGTTGTAGACCTCGGCGTAATGCAGCCGGTAGCCGGCTCCGCGGCCCTCACCGAGTTCGGTTGTGCTGAAGAGTGTTTCACTCATTATCGACTGCCGATCCGGCGTATTCGCGCAGCTTGGACGCGAAGTCGTTCAGGGTTTGGGCGTCGACGTAGGCCTTGAGGATGCGCCGCACCTCCCAATGGTCGCGCTGGCCGCGCAGCTGGCGAAGGAAGCCGAGCTCGGCGGCCTTCTTGATGGTGGTCTCGGCTTGGTCCACGACGCGTGCGTCGTTGGTGGATTCGGCCTGGAACAGGCGCAGCGTCTCGACGATCTGGTCGGTGCTCAGCACCAACCTGCCCTCACCGCCGCTGGTCTCGAACTCGACGAGCCGTTTGCGCAACAACACCAGCAGGAGGCTGACGTTGTAGGTCAGGGCCCGTCTGCGGACCAGGCGTGGCAGCGCCTCCTCACCGTCTTCCTCCGGCCGGGAGCGCAAGTAGGCGTAGCCCTCTGCGTCGTCGACCACCACGTCGACGCCAATGGTGGCGAAGTGGTCTCGGACGCCGGCGCCCAACCGTTCCAGCGTCAGCCAGCTGTCCTCGTCGGAGTCGCGGTAGACGACCCCCTGCATCAGTCGGATGATGGCGGCGGCGACGGCCCGGTCGCTACTCATAGGCGTCGCACCGTCACCTTCGGCAGCCGCGCCCGTTTGGTGACGTCCGGATCGGCGGCGTCGGGGTAGTCCAGCACGGTCTGGTCGGTGTCGTCCATGTCGATGCTCAAGTCCTCGTCGTTGAGCGCAAGGTAGCCGACGATCTCGGCCGCGCCCTGCTCGATGGGGTGCATCGCGATGACGTCGGACAACAGCGCCGAGGAGTTCTCCGGCAGGACAGCACGGATGGTCTCAGCCAGCCGTGCCTGGTCGATGTAGGTCTGGGTGAACAGCAGGTCGGCGTCGACGTCTTCGGTTGCCGCCGAGATGCGGCTTTCGACCGCGACCGCCACCGGCGGCTGATACAGCGGACGTTCGAACGGCAGCGCGATGTCGATGCCCGGCTCGTCAACCTCGAGCCCGAACGACGGCGGGATGTCGCGCACCTCGAGGGCGGCGGCCTCCACTTTGCGGACGAGGTCGAGCACGCGCCGGTTCTCCAGCCACACCTGGTCATCAAGGAATCGGCGCAGTTGTTCGGAGAGCTGTCGCACCGTGCGCTGTGCCCGGTCGGCGGCTTCGGACCAGTCGTGGTGGATGCCCCTGACGCTTTGGCTCCGTTGATCGGCTTCGATGATGTCGAGGGCGGACACCTTGGCAAGCAGCTCGGCGAGCTCCGTCTGACGTTGCTCGGACAGCAGGAAGTCGTAGAACGACTGGAAGCTGCGGCCCTGGTCGGAGCCGGCGATCTCGGAGCGACTGCCGACCAACTCGGCGAGCAGCTCGCCCTTGGAACCGTCCCAGGCCGCGATCTTCTCGCGGGCGGCCCGGTCCAGCAGCCGGAAGTTCTCCTCGACCTCACGGAAATCCGACAGCAGTTCACGCGCGGTGCTCGACAGCTGCTGGTAGCGGTCGCGCACCCCGGTGGCGTCCAGCATCGGCACGTTGCCGGCTTCGACGGCGGCGATCTCGGCGTCGAGTTCGGCGCGGCGGCGGTGTAATTCGGCCAGCCGGACTTCGGGTTGGACTTCGGTTCCGTGCACGATCTGACGGAGCAGCTCGACCACGGTATGCAGCCGGGACTCCGTGCCCACAAATGATCTGCCCTGCAGGCTGAGGACCCAGGCGTAGGCCTTCTCGAACGCCGGGGTCACCTCATAGTGCACCTCGTCGTCGCCGGGCGGATAGAACCGTCGGAGATACCCGGCGTCGGTTGCGGCCCAGTCTTCCAGGTAGGCGCGCCGTTCTTTCGGATACCGGTCCTCGCCGGCGTCCAAGGCATAGAGGTGGTCGTCCAGTGCGTCGGCGACTTCGCTGGCCGCGCACGCCCCACGATTGCCCTCGACGAAGAAGTCGCCGAGGAACGACAGGATCAGCGCGGCGTTGCCGGCCCGCAGCAGCCGCCAGGCCGGGTGCCGCTCACGCACCGCGTTGATCGCGTCGTAGTCCACGAGGTAGAGGGTAGGCAGGTGCACCGACAGAATCCCGCAATGGCGGGTGGTCGGTCAGCGCGCAGTGCCGTCTGCCAACACTTGGGTGTTGACTCCAAGCGCTTCGTAGGTCGACCTCGCACGCGCGTCCCGGGTGACAAGGTCTGCACCGTGCTCGCGGGCCGCCAATGCGACAAGTCCGTCGTAGGTCGCGCCACCGGCGATGCCCCGCCGAGCGAACTCGCGATGGGCCGCTCGCGCGGCGCGTGCGCCAAGGGGGAGGAATTCGAAGTTCTCGTCGATCAATAGCACCGCGTCCGCAGGATCGACCCGAGCATCACCCGGCAGACGCGTCAGCACCGAGTACGTTTCGGCCAGCGCATGACCGCTGAGCCCGAGCATTCGCCCCTTTGCCCAGTTCGCAACCATGGTGTGTTGCCGGTGCGAGGTCACGAGGAGCGGCACCGCGACACTCGTGTCGACCGCGGTGACAGCTACCGATGTCAACGCCGTCCAGAGTCGATGAGGGCGAACATCATCTCGTCAGTGACGACCGTGTCGGCCCTGGCGACCAGGCGCCCATCCGCATCCCGCTCCAGTCGTGCGGTTCGCCCGCCCGGGACGATCTGCAGTCCACGGCCGTATGCAGAGATATCGACCTTCGTGCCGGGGGTCAGACCCAACGCATCACGCAGGTGCTTGGGCAGGACCACTCGACCTCCGGAATCGATGATCGCCTCCATGGGATTAGAGTACCAATGAGATCCCATCCCCTGTCTCGTTGCCGCGCGCAGTTACGTTTGTCCCGTGGCATCAGCACCTGCCGAGCGGGAGATCGTCCTCACCGACGAGTTCAAGCACGCGCTGGCGCTGCTGGCCGGTGGCGAGCACTTGTTCCTGACGGGCAAGGCGGGCACCGGTAAGTCGACGCTGATCCGCCGCTTCATGGCCGAGACCGACCGCAACGTCGTGGTGGTCGCGCCGACGGGCATCGCCGCGCTCAACGTCGATGGGTTCACGATTCACCGGCTGTTCGGGTTCCGCGCGACGACGACGCTGCACGACGTCCGCGGTGGTGGCTACCGGCCGGGACGGTTCACCAAGACGCTGGCGTCGCTGCAGACGTTGATTATCGACGAGGCGTCGATGGTGCGCGCCGACGTGTTCGACATGCTGGCCGCGGCGCTGGAGCGGTTCGGGCCGTCGCCGGGCCAGCCGTTCGGCGGTGTGCAGATCGTGCTCGTCGGCGACCTGTACCAGTTGCCGCCGGTGGTCACCGAAGGCGAGGCCGGGTTCTTCGAGACGACGTACGAGACGCCGTATTTCTTCTCCGCCAACAGTTTCCGGCGCGACGACTTCCCCACCGTGGCGTTGACGACGGTGTTCCGCCAGCTGGGCGATGATCGGATGACCGCGATTCTCAACGAGATTCGTGAAGGGGTTCTGCTGGGCCACGCCCAGGAGCAGCTCAACGCCCGCACCAATCCCGATTTCGTACCGCCGGAGGACGAGTTCTGGCTGACGCTGGCGCCGACGAACCGGCTGGTGACGGCGCGCAATCGCCAGCACCTCGAGCGGCTGCCCGGCGACGAGCTGGTCCACCACGCGCGGGCATCGGGTGACCTGTCGTTGTTCGACCCGCCGGTCGAGGAGACGCTGCGGTTCAAAGTCGGCGCACAGGTGATGATGCTGAACAACGACCAAAGTGGCCGCTGGGTCAACGGCACGATCGGCCGGGTGGTCGGCGTCGACTACGACCGCTACGGCGCCGTCGTCGAGGTGGAATTCGCCGACGGGTCGTGTGCGGAGGTGACGCCGTTCACGTGGGAGGCGACCCGTCCGGTGGTGGCCGGCGGGTCGCTGACCCGCGAGGTGATCGGCTCGTACACGCAGCTGCCGTTCAAGCTGGCATGGGCGATCACGATCCACAAGAGCCAGGGTCAGACGCTGGACCGGTTGATCGTGGACCTGACGGGCGGGATGTTCTCGACGGGCCAGCTGTATGTCGCGCTGAGCCGGTGCACGTCAATGAATGGACTGGTGCTGAAACGGCCTGTGCTGCCGAAGGATTTGAAGGTCGACCGCCGGATCGCGCGGTTCCTGCGCAGCGCGGTGCGCGATGACCGGGTGCGGCGGTATTGCAGTCTTGGCATCCTGACGGTCGGCGAGGAGGGGCGGATGTCGCGGCCGCGGCCGGTGGAGTTGGCGGTGGCGTTCGACGACGGCACGGCGGTGTCCACGGTGGTCAATCCGCAGCGGGATTTGGCGGATGCCCGTCAGGCGTATGGGATCTCGGTGTCCGACGTGCTGTTGGCGCCGACGCTACGGGAGGCGTGGGCGGTGATCGCGCCGATGCTGGCGGGATACACGCCGGTCGGGTTCGGCATCGACGAGACGCTGGGTCTGATCGACTTCGAGTTGAAGAGGCTGGGCCATGTGACGCCAATGCCGTTGGGGCTGGAGGTTTCTGGGGCTTCGCGGGCGGCGACGGCGCTGGAGCGGGCGCGGGCGGCGCTGGAGGCGCATGCCCGATCGGAGGTGGACGACGGCGGCGCGTCGGCGTTCGAGGAACCAGAAGGGTCAGAAACGGTGTCGGGGCTGCTGGTCAGCCGCGATGACGATGCGCCGACGCCGGCGGCCGGCCATCTGCCGGGGTTGTCGGCAATACTGCGAGTGAGCCGGGATGTGAGTGCGATTGTGTTGGGAGGGCTTTCGGCGGACGAGGTTTCGGGAGCCACGGAGACGCCGTGGATCGCGGCAGCGCGGCAGTCGGTGGCCGATCAGCTATGCGCGGCGGCGTCCCGGGCGACGCTGACGGATGTCGTGATGGAGCGACTGCGGGAGGCCGAGGCATTCCTAGGAGCCGAGATCGTCTCTGGCGCTTGCGTGTTAGAGCGGCACGACATCGGCGCGGTCCTGGTACCGGGCGCACGGATCTGCTTCACCGGGACGGCGCAGGACGCCAGCGGGCAGATCGTCGAGCGCGACGAGATGGAGCGGCTGGCGGCGAAAGCTGGTCTGACACCTGTCAAGTCGGTGACCAAGACGCGGTGCGAGGTGCTGGTGACGGCGGAGGCGGGCAGTCAGTCCGGGAAGGCGCGTAAGGCCCAGGAGTACGGCAAGCCGGTGTTTTCCGCGGACGAGTTCTTCGCGTGGCTCGCGGGCACGGGGATCGTCGACGCGGCGATGTCGAAGGCGTAGTAGCTGGTGGCGTACTCCAGCCGCAGACGGCGGTGGCCCGTGTACGCCAGCTGGGATTGTACGCCGATTAGGCGTACAGTGGTGGCATGGCTACGAAGGACTCCCGTATCGCCGTGCGCCTGACATCAGAGCAGGATGCACTCATTCGCCGCGCCGCAGAGGCGGAGGGTACCGATCTCACTAACTTCACGGTTACGGCGACGCTCGCTCATGCGCAGGACGTTCTCGCGGATCGGCGGCTGTTCGTGATCGACGATGCCGCGTGGAGGGAGTTCTTGGCGGCATTGGACCGGCCGGTCGTGTCTAAGCCGCGGCTGGCAGAGCTGTTTGCCGAGGCATCCGTATTCGACGACGAATGAGGGGCTACAGCCGGCCCCGAGCCATTCGCGAGGACGACGACACGGCTACCTTCGACAGCGGCGAGCCGAGCCTGGACGAGTACTTGCGTAAGCGGGCGTACGCCAACCATCTGCAAGGGGCGTCGCGCTGTTTCGTGACCTGCCGACATGGCCGGGTGGTTGGCTACTACGCACTGGCAGCGGCGGGCGTGCAGCGCAGCGACGCACCGGGCAAGGTTCGTCGCAACATGCCGGAACCGGTGCCCGTGATTCTGCTATCGAGGCTCGCGGTCGACCGCAAAGAGCAGGGCCACGGCCTGGGCAAGCATCTACTGCGCGACGCGATCGCACGCTGCGTCGAAGCAGCCGAAATCATCGGCGTGAGGGCAATGCTCGTCCACGCTCTTCATGAAAGTGCTCGCGAGTTCTACGCCCACTTCGACTTCGAGCCTTCTCCTACCGACCCCTTGCACCTGATGCTACTGATCAAGGACGCCCGGGCTCTCTTCGACAGTTGACTGCAGCGCGGTTGCGCGGAGCCGCCATGTCACACCGGTCACGGCGCCGACCCCATCATGCGAAATGCCCGCCTCGTAGCGACTTTCAGCAATAGGCCGGGATCGTGATGGTGGACGAAACGTTGTCCTGAAGAGTCGCTGCAAGACGGGCGCAGGCACACGGCAGGCGCAAAGTCCTTCGCCTACCGCGATACCGACCCAATCGTCGGTGCGCTCCACGCTCTGCGCCGGGGTCTAATCAACGCGGCGATGTGGATTGCGTAGTGGTCCGACCCGTTCCGAACACGGCGCCCGTCGTCGGGTTGTCACGCTGGCGCCGCCTTACGCGGGCGGCCCGTAATCTTGCGTGTCCAGCTCTGGCGGAAAGCCTCGATGCTGGTGCGCGTCGATTGCTTTCACTTGGCATACAAACCTCCTGACGCCAAGGGATGAGCGAGCGAGGCGTTGAAGGGCTGGCTATAGGAATCCGCGACGGCGGCTAATTCAACGACTGCATCGCAATAATCGAACGGGCGCGGAACCCTCCGCGGCAATCAGCAATCACTGCGGGAGTCTTACCACCGCATGGCCATGGGATCGTCGAACAGTTCGTAAGTCCCGCTCGACTTCCATTGCTGCACCGCGGGATGCGAAGTGCCCAACCATCGCACGTGGCCCGCGACCTCCGCCGCTGCCCGCGCTCCATCGGACACGTGGCCCGTCGGGATCTCCTCGGGCATCAGCGGTTCCCAGAGAAATGGGCACAGCAGACGAACGCCGAACACGACCAGATTGTGGGTGCCCGGCAGTGACGCCGACGGGACGACTATCGCAGGTGCGCCACGGGCACGCACCGCGTCGGCCAGTGCCTGCGTTGCGGTGTAGTCGTCGCCGACGAGTTCGTCGGCGGTCAGGCCGTAACGTTCGCAATCGTCGAAGTCGATCCGTTCGACACCATCGATATCCATCACCGCGGTCCACAAATTCAGGATCACGTCGTCGGGATCGCCATTCGGACCGACGTGGTGTCGAAGCATTTCAGCGGCCGGTCCGAGGGGATGAAGACTCAGGTACTGAACGGTGTCTTGCCCGGCGCGATGAAACCGACCCTCACGAGAACTCGGGAACACCCACCATGGCGTGTCGTAGGCGGCGTGCCGAAATGCCGTTAGCTTCATACCGTCATGGCGCGCGCCGCGGTGGCGGCACTGATGAGCTGCGGGTAGCGCAACGGGTCGGCAAGTAGGTCGAGCGGTCGCTCACCCAATACCGGGTGCGGGTGGTAAAACCAGGCGACGGCTCCTGGCCCGGTGAAGGTATGGCGCAGCTGATTCACCACCTGTCCGACCGCGCGGATGCGCGCGGCGTCGTCGGCTGCCGGTTCGGGCCCGTCCTCGGCGAGCCAGCGCTGGAGCTGACGAACGGAAACGCCGAGCAGCTCGGCAAGCGTTTTCTGCGGCGCGGCGAGTGTCTCGGCGGTCCGTGCCAGGATGTCGCGGGCTGACGCGCCCTCGCGGTACGGCTGATTTTCGACGAGATCCCTTAGGACATGGCGGAACTGCTCGAGCGCGAGCCGCACGTCGCGACGCTGCTCGTAGGCGTTGTCATGCCGCAGCCCTTTTTCCGCGCGATACGCCGCTTCCCATAAGGCGGCCGTGAGATATGGGTCGGCTTCCCCGCGTGGCGGCATCCCGTGTTGCAGCGCCGATCCGAAGCCGTCAATCAGCGCGACGACCTTCTGGGGAACGGTCTTGGACCGCTGCATCAGCTTGGTCGCGTCGTTGACCTCCTCTAGAAGATCCTCGAGATCGACGGTCGTAATCATGTCGCTATCATACGACTGAAATACGCGACTGCGATGTCGCCACCGCTAGACCGCGTCGTCGAAATCCCAGCGCTGCGCTTGCCTCAGGATTTCCCGCTTGTAGCTCGTCCTCCGCGCGTCGATAACCGCGAGTGCTCGTGACGTCAGTTCGTCTCGAATCCCGCTCTGCGCGTGCGCGTATGGGACGTACGCGCGTAGCAGGTCGGGAGCATCCAGGACGACCTCCAGCGGAATCCTGTCGTCGTAGTAGAGCGGGTCGCCGATCGCGTGTTCGACTCGCGCCGTGCTCCACCGCAAGGGGTCACCCGTACCGGTCTCAAGGAGCTCCAGCAGCAGCTCGCGATGGCTGGGGTCGGTGAACGGCGCTGCGGAACTGGTGGCGAAGAACCCGTCGCACATCTTCTCGGCCTCCTCCCAATTCGTGGCCCGTGACCGGTGCTCGCCACCTTCGGGTAGCCGCGTTATCAGCCACTGCACCACTGCGCGGTAGAGCGGCCAGGTGTCGGTCTCGGGTGCGAGCCTCGGCTTGCTGAGGGCATTCTCGATCCGCACCCGCGCATCGGCCAGGCTCATTTCGACCACGTCGGTATCGGTACTGAAATCGGCGGCCCGTGCAAGAGCCTCATCGATCGGATCCGGCACAACGCCCACGTCGACGACGGTCGAAAAGGTGTTGTGGTCGATCAGGACTGCGACAGTCAGCTCGTGCCCGCCATTGAGTCGAGCACCAACCGCGAGTTCGTCAGCATCGCCGAGCACATCAGTTATGCACACAGCCCGGTACGCCTCGACCTGTGGAAGCGCGGTGATCCATCGCGGCAAGTGCTCGTTCCGTTCGGCCAACTCATGTCGGCATCGCAGTTGTGCCGCGGGGTCGTCGACGAGCAGTTCGGCGACCACGGCCAGCAGCGCGGTCGTCTCGCGATTCCGCACACCGATCAAGCCAGTCAGCATCCGATCCAGATACTTCTCTTCGTGCAGCGGTCCCGGTTTCGCCACGTGGATGAACAAGCTGGCCACACTCAGCAGACCAAGGGGATGCTTGCCCAGCGCACGGCGTATGGCGTCGGTGAGCGTCGTGTCGGCAGAGGTTTCCGGGATGCGATTCTTAGCCCGGCGCAATCGTCGTCCTTTACTCATATCGCGGACGCTACTCACGGGCAGTGACATCGCCGTCGCGCCGGTCAGAGACCCTTCGCGTCCAGCGCTTTTATCAACGAGGGTCGCCTGCCGTAGTCCCGGCGGATCTGCTCGATGAACGACGCGAAATCGGCGCTGCGACCGCCTCGTTCGTAGAGTTCGGCCATCGTCGCCAGTCTCTCGGCGATGTCGGGATAAAGCTTGGAGTTGGGGTACCGCAGATCTTTCTCGAGCTCCGGCCGGTACAGATCCGCGGCGTCGACTGGCCGAGCGTCGGCGCCTCGGACGGCCAATTCCCGCCACGCCCAGCCGGGGCCATAGCGGTCGGCGGCCTGCCAGGCGGCATCGATATCGCCGTCGCTCATATGGAGCTGCACCAGGACCGCGCCGGCAGCGAAGCGGTCAGAGGCCGCCAGTTGCCGGGCGTGGTCGAAGGCCCAGGCGCGTTCGGTGTCGACACGATCGACGGTGGCCGCGAAATCGAGTAGGACACGGTAGTTTTGGACCGATGGCTGTCGAACGAAGTCTGCACGGAGGACGCCGACGGCATCATCAATGCGGCCCAATTCCAGGTACGTCTTGGCGACGTGGTCGGGGCTCAGCCAATAGGCGTTGCCGCCACCGTGGCTGCTGATTCGTCCCTCGGCGACCGCGCGGTCGATCCATGCCACCGCATCGTCGTTACGTCCGGCCGCGCGTAACCGGTCGACGATCGCCCCGTACTGAGGATGTTCGCCCTGACTCAGCAGGTCGATGGCACGGTCGACGTCGCCGTCGTGATCGGCGAGCTCCAGCAGCATGTCGTCGACCTCGGAACGATGGAATTCATTACGGTCCTTGAGCTTTCGGTCCAGCGCCGCCACCGCACGGCGGTATGTCGCGAGTGCCTGCTCGTCGAAACAGTCCACGAAATCCGCCAGGACCAGGTGCGGCCAGCCGGGCGAGTCAGCGCGGAATTTCACCAGCCACTTCGCAAGTGCGACGGGGTCGGGCTCACCCAGCCGGCAGGCCCGCGCGTAGAGGTCGGCGGCGCGCTGGCATTCGTAGCCGATCGAGCCCGAGGAGTCGTCAACTTGCTCGAGCATCTTGCGCAGCCGGGTCAGTGCGCGCAGCAACGCCGGTCGCACGACTTCGGCGGCGCCATTGTCGAGGTGGCTCTCGAGTTCATCGAGCATTTCACTGGCCGCTTCTGCGACCTCAAAGGAACGCCGGTAGTCGACAAAACCCCGAAACGCCAACATGTTTCGCACATAGGCTTCGAACTCGGCCTTGGCCTGTTCGACGTCGCCGGACGCCGTCGCGGCGCGGATCTCCAGCATGCGGCGTACCCCGTCATCGCGCTGGGCAAGTGTCATGACCAGTTCACGCAGCTCGTCGACGTCCATCGAATGCACTACTGATTCCAGCGCAGCGTCGGCCGTACTGCTGGTGGTGTCGTCGACGGCGACGCGTCCGCTGTCTATCGCGGCAAGTCCCGTCGCGACCAGGTGCTTGCAGAAGTTGCCGTCGGCATTGTGCGGACAGGTACAGGTTCCGTCGGGTAGCGGACCGGACCAGTCGAGCTCCACGGTGTAGACGTTCTTGGCCTGAATCGATGCGTAGGCCTTGAAGTCGGTCGTGCGGAGCCCGCTGACATAGCGGACGTAGTCTTCGCCCCGGCCGTAGACCAGATCACCGGCCACGTTGAACAGCGCTGTCTCGGAAAGCGGCACATCGCCATAGTGCCCGATTCGTGGGCCAGATCCGGCGGGGACGTCTATGCCCCCAAACTCGGCGTCAGGGACAGGTAGTCGTCGCACTCGCTGGGGAGTTGTAGCGACCGTTATGATCGGCTTTTGATGCTACGATTGCTACATGAAGACATCCGGCGTGGAACGCTACGACATCGCGGAGCGCTCCGATCACGTGGAAGTCCGCGGGGTGAGTCGGCGCCGTGTCGTGGAGGCCTTGAGTCTGCTGGATCGGGTCCGGGCGGTGCAGGCCGAGCATGCCGCGGCCACCCGCGATGATCTCGTGCACACATTGATGGCCAGCAATGTCCCGCTGACTCCTCCGGCGACCGTCGCACAGGCCCAGCGGCTGGCCAGTCACCGAGATGCATTGTTGGCCACGCCGAGTTACACGCACGGTTCGCTATGCGAGCTGCGCGGTGATGCCCGAGAGTCCAGCACCCGCACATGGCTCTCCCGCCGCAAGGCCGAAGGCAAGGTCTTCACCCTGACTCACAACGGGCGCACGTTGATCCCAGCGTTCCAGCTCGACGACCGGGGTGAGCCGCGCCCGGAGCTGCAGCCGGTACTGGCCGTACTGCAAGGCGCCGGAGTGCAGGGCTGGGCGTTGTGGACATGGCTGACCTCGCCGACAACCCTGCTGTCCGGTGCAGTTCCCGAGCAGCTGGTGCGCACCGCTCCACAGCGGGTGCGGCGGGCGGCGGAGCGATTCGCAGCGGCCCGAGCCGCCTGAATGAGCGCGTTTCCGGCCGCCGACCTGGCGTGCCCGGATCCTGCAGGCTGCCCGGTTGCGGACCGGCTGCCGCGTCTGCGTACCACTTCCGTGCGGGCAGGCACCGCCTGGTACCGCGTGTACAACGCGACCTGGGGCTACGACGAGCACAACCCCGGCTACGGCGATGCCCGCTTCTCCCCGATCGACGATCCGACCGATGGCAACCGTCTGCCGAGCATGTACCTGGCCGCCACACCGGCCGCGGCCTTGCTGGAGACGGTGTTTCACGATGTCCATCACGACAGCGGCCGCATCGTCTACGAACGCAATATGCGAGGCATGCTGCTCGCGCACGTGCGTGCACCCGCGGTGGCGAGACTGGCCGATCTGCGCGATCCGGAACTAGAGCGGCTGGGACTGCGCCGCGAGCAAGTCGTCTCCAGCGACGCCGAGCACTATCCGTGCACACGCCGACTGGCAGTCGCCGCGCTGGGGCAGGCACGCGGCGGGCGCAGTATCCAGGGTCTGATCTGGCATTCTCGGCAGGCTGAGCTGGCCGGCCGCGACCAACTCGAGGTAATGGTGCTGTACGGTGGGCCGCGGTACTCGTCGACGCGCGGCAGTTGGCGGCTTTTTGGTCCGGGCGCCTCGTCCCTGTTCGATGGTCCAGGCCGGCTGCTCGTCGACGAGATCGCCGAAAACCTTTCTGCGATAATCGAACTCGAGGGCTAGGACGATGCTGAAGAAGATGTCCCGCGTCGTGACGTCACGCAGGTGCAGCCTTACGCGGCCGACACGTGATTTGCGCGCCCAGCTCTGACCAACAGCCTTGGTCTAGGACGTTGCCATCGCATATCGCTGACGACGAGCCGCGAGTCGAACCTCGGGATGTCGGTAACCCCTGCTTAACTTGTAACCAACAGCACGCCTAGAAGGTGGAGACTCCGTGCGAACAACGTTGACTGATGCAGCACCATCGGCAGCCCGCCTCACATCGTCACTGCGAGACATTGGCTATGACTTCGTAAGCGCGGTCGCCGACCTGATCGACAACAGTATCGCCGCGAACGCGACCGAAGTATCGGTCGAAATCGAGTTCGCGGGACAAGACTCCGCTGTGTACATTGCCGACAACGGCTGCGGCCTCACGCCTCGAGGTATGACAGAAGCGCTGCGGTTCGGCAGCCGTCGCGAATACGGCCTAGGCGACCTCGGCCGGTATGGCCTAGGACTGAAGACTGCCTCGTTATCGCAAGGACGCTGTTTGACTCTTGTATCCCGGCCCATTGAGCGCAAGCGACCGCTATGGCACACACTTGATCTTGATCTCATTGCAGAGTTAGACGAATGGGTCATCGCCGAGAATCCGCGGAATAGCGTTATTGCGAAATGCGAGGAGATACTTGGGGACGGTAATGGAACAGTCGTCTGGGAAGCCCTTGACCGTGTGCTTCCTGCATCTGGAGCGAACGGCGGATGGGCAAAGCGGCGTTTCGAAGTCCTTACGAGCAAGACAAAGAACCACCTCGCAATGGTGTTCCACAGGTTTCTGATCGGGGAGAACGGCGCGCCACGAATCTCCATTTCGGTTAACGGCGAAAAGGTAGCACCCTGGGATCCATTCGTACGCGACGAGCCCGCAACGCAGCAGCTCCCCCCGCAACAATTTGAATTGGAAAGCGCGACTGGAGTCGGGATGGTGGAGCTACGGCGATACATACTGCCGGGAAAGCGAACATTCAGCAGTCTGGATGCATTCGAAAATGCCGCCGGCCCCCTCAACTGGAATCGGCAGCAAGGCCTTTATGTGTACCGCGAAAACCGGCTGGTGCAATGGGGCAGCTGGGGTGGCACACGCGGCATCGACGAGCATACCAAGCTTGCCAGAGCAAGCCTTGACTTCAAGAGTGATCTAGATGAGATCTTCAACATCAATGTCGCGAAGATGCGAGTTTCCGTTCCGGCGCAGCTTAAGCAAATGCTCGATCGACCTGTCAGCGAGCTCTGCATATTGGCTGACCGAACGTACCGTCGCCAGAATGGCGATTACCCCAACGACGATGCTGATGTTAACGACCGCAACAACGGCGAGGCCCCCGCGAGCGGGGCGCTTGCTGAAGTCGGTCTGGCACTGAAGTCGGCAGCGATCCAGTCCGGCCAGTACGACGGGTTCAAGCGCGTCATGGAAGTAATGCGCGCACAGCATGCTGAGCTCGCCCGCGGACTAGGCTTCTAAGAATTCGCAGCATTACACCATTTCTGAAGCGGGCACATACCACAATTCGGGTCATCCACGAGGCAGACATCTGCCGCCAGTCCTATCAAACCGAGATGGGCTGATCGCGACTCCTCTCCGAGCCCGATCATGCTCGCGACTGCGATTCGCCCGTCTGTTTGGATATTGCGCGTGTCGGCGTCATTACCTTGGAATCGACTAGCTACACGAAGAACGCCCTTAGTCACCAAGACCGGTTCTTCGCTCTCGCGACCCGCAACCGCAGTAGGGATCGCCAGCTCCACCAAGTCAGCAAGGGACGCGGGAATCGCAGTCAATTTCCTCCGATCAACGCTTGGCGCCCAAAGAGCTGTCGGGGAGGACTTGACCTGCTCAACGAGTAGACGAACGGTCGCCATCCGTTGTTGCCGACCCACGCCGACCATCAGCTCTTCAAGCAAGTCGAGATCCTGCTTGTCCGGATCTTGTCCTGGGCGCAGTTCATATCCAGCATCGATAACTGGCCAGATGGAGTTGATCACCGTAGCGGATGCACGATCTAACAGCAACTCCGCTAGGACGAACTTCCAACGGTTGGCTGTCTTCAGCCACGGCATTGATTTGACCGATTTCGAGCTCTCGAACCACCTGGCAAGTTTCTTTGCGGTTTGACGCGTGGAAAGGCCTGCCGGAGCCGACGCCGCAAGCGAAGAACGCACGGCCTCGCCGATCGCACGCCCGATCAGTGGAGGTACCGCGTTTCCTATTTGCTTGAATGCCGCCGACGGAGGCCCTGCGAATCGAAAATCGTCGGGAAACGTTTGGATTCTCGCCGCTTCTCGCACAGTGAGTGTTCGCGGTTGTCTCGGGTGAATATACCAGTACCCGTCTTTCGCAATGTGGGCGGTGATAGTGCGCGAGAGATCATTCTCGTCCAACTTCTTATACTTGTCGTCGAAAATATCCTTGCGATAGCGCTGATACTCGGGCGCTAGATCCGTGTACTTGGTTTTGTGGGTCATCGACTCGAACGCTGCACGATCGTCGTCTCGGACCGGCCGTGTAATGTGGTCGAACAGTTTATGCGCGTCTCGCTTGGGTACTCGCCGGCGCGTCCAGATCTGGTATTCAGTACGTGGACCGGCGTACTCTACCCAACCGTACGCCCCGCCCGATGGGCGCCAGCCACCCTCCACTTCAGGCATATCGCCGATAGCATTCCATAACGTAACCCTCTTCGCGGATTCCACAGGCCATGTGAATCGCGTGTTATTTTTCAACGCAACCAAAACAAGTCTTTGCCTCATCTGCGGTACGCCATACCGCCAAGTCTCAACTACGCGAGCTGATACTGAATAGCCGATCTGCTCAAGTTCCTCAACCATGCTGCGTAGTATGAACATCTCTCGGTCGAGTGCCATATCCGGGACATTCTCCATTACCACTGCAGGGGGACGCGCCAGCTGTACTACTTCGAGAAAAGATCTCCATAAGTCCCGACGCTCGTCGTGCGGATCACTTGCACCACTCTGGACACGATGTCGGAGCATGGACCTTCCAGCCTTGGAAAATGGCTGACACGGCGGTCCACCGGCTAGCATCTCAATCTGATTCCGCTTGATAAGCTTCGCGACTCGTTTCACGGTGCCGGCCTCTGCAAGGTCCCAATCAACCGACATTCCGGCGAAGTGGTGATGGTGTGTTTCGATCGCGAAGCTGTAATGGTCCACGCCAAAGACGACTCGGTAGCCAGCGTCTTCAAGCCCTAGGCTCAGGCCCCCAGCGCCCGCGAATAGATCTGCAGCCAAGGGCATGCCCTGTCCCCGCAAGGCGTCACACAAAGACGCCAACTCCCTTTCCGTTTCGACGCCGTCGCGGTGTGGAGGCAGATTGAGGAACGGCCCGCGTACCTGCTTGACCGCATAAAAAGAACCCGAACGGGTCGGCGCAATCTCGTTCATGGTGGAAGACTAGGTTAGCGGTCTGACATGCTCACCTCGGCGCTACACGCGGTGGAACAGTCCAGAATTCCCTCAGGAGCGACGTTCGTGATTGGCGACCTGACCCCACCTACTGAGCAAGTCCGACGACAGATGCAGGCCCAGAGAACGACCGGCACGCGTATCGAGCTGGCAGTCCGTCGAGGACTGCATGCGCGGGGTTATCGCTACCGGATCGATCGACGGCCCCTGCCGGATCACAACTTCCGCGGCGACATCGTGTGGACAGGCCGCCGGCTAGTCGTCTTCTTAGACGGCTGTTTTTGGCATGGCTGCCCGATTCACGGCACTACTCCGAAATCGAACACTGAATGGTGGCGCCGAAAGATCGATGGGAATCGGGAGAGAGACCGACGTGTTGACGCGATCCTTAAACAACACGGCTGGACCGTCCTGCGGTTCTGGGAGCATGACGACCCGGCAACCATCATCGATTCGGTGGTTGCTCACCTTCAGGTCTAACACCACTCGCCTCGACCGAAGCACTCAGCGATGTGCAAACGGGTCTGACCTGACCAATCGGCTGCTACCTCCGCTTACTCAGATCGGACGTCGATAGTGTCGGTGTTGGCAGCGGCGCACTACACCGTTGCAGGAGCTGAGAATCTCAGCCCTGCGGCGGTCGCTTCTGCGGGGCAGCGGCCGAAGTCGGACGCGGTCGAGTCATAGGGCCAACCGCCACCCTCGTCGAGGGGATAGGTAGAAATATGGCTCCCCTTGCGAAATTCCTTTTCGCACATCGCATTTAGTAAGCGCTGCCGAGACTTGGAAACACCTCGTACAGAATCGACAGTAACTCTGCTGCATTCCGTCGGTCAAGCTGGAGGACCTGGCTGGTCGTTCCGTCCGAGGCGTACGTCTCCAGCTGCAGAATCATCCGGCCACCTACCTCATTGAACGTCCAGCCGCATTCAGCTTCCGTCTTGTAGTGGACTCGGCGGTCAGGCCGATATCGAAAGGAAGAAATTAGTGACATAGCACTCCGTCTCTATCCTGCGCTTGGATACTTCCACCAGCGTGGTCCCGTCCCGTCGCATTCATTCGACGACGGGTCGGAACCCGAGTCTGAGGGCTTCCTCGTACAGAACCTTCCCTTGCTTTGCCTGCTTAACAGAAGGCCGCCGCCCATCCGCGAGGAGCCGACCGATACTGAAAGCGATGCCCCGCTGCCAACCTTGCAAGTTACTCGTATCTTTTGCCCACTTAGCTATGCCAAACCAAGACTCTGGGGCGATTTCGGACATTTCCTCGATGAGTGCCTGCTCCTGGGGAGTTGCGCCGGCAAGACCTGCATTGGTCGGAGCCGAGCGACGGGGGCCCGCATCCGTTGCCCGCATATCTTCCGAGAGACTTACCGGCCTGCTCCACGGCAACTCCTCGACAGCCTTCCAGCAATCGAGCTTCTTAGCCCACTCGCCAACGTGCCTCACGGTTCCAGACGGGTTGGTGATAATCCCATGAATGGGATGGCTCAGCTCTGCTATTACATGCTCAACGGCCGGAGACAACCGTTGCTGACGCCAGATCCTGTCTAAGTCCAGCCTCGACTCCGTTTCATGGGCCAGTTTGGCGATTGTGTAGGTTACGATCTGGGCTCGATAGCCGCCGAATCCTTGCTTCTGCACTATCTTCTCGGCGCTTCGAAACAGAATCGCCATGCCGATGAGGCGATGGAACCACTCGACATCAGGCGTGATCGGACGTTCCCGCAGCCGCAGCATGAACTCGCGGAAGTTCTTCTCTGCGCCGAGGCTCACCGTATTCGGTCTCTGCTCCCAACTATGGATGAACTTGGCGAGGTCGGTCTTGGTGAATTTTTGAGTGGTCGGAGTGGTGGCCTTGAATTGCCGTTGCTTCGCAGGTGTTCCTGCCCTGGCGACTTCGTCCGCGTACTGGCCCCGCGCACGTTCATAGAACCATCGGGTCTGCCGCTGCGCACCATCGGGTGCAGGTGCCCACACTGTCCGCGAAAGCTCCTCAACGCGTACGTGAAAAGGGTGATTTGCAGAAAAGTCGGCGCCCGTGACCTTGTTCTGAGTATTCGAGTACATTGAGATCGCCGGCACGATTTCGTCGATCAGATCTGGACGTACGACGGTCAACTTGAGCTGTACAGCTACTCCCGACAGGTCGATCTTGTCGCGCGCTGCAGCGTGGTGAATCGATGCAGTCGTCTGGCCACCATTGACTATCTGTAGATCACGGATTCGTGCGATCCCGCTGCCTCCCTCAACGAGATCGACCAGCTCTACGTCGGCTGCGGTAGCCGAAAGCCCGTTGTTGTAAGCTAAGAAGCGGTCTGGACGTTTGATAAGCGTGTCGCGGATCCCGCGGTTGACTGCTCCCCTGGCCTGTAGGAAGGACCGGACGTTGCGCTCCAACAGTCGAGAGCCATACCGACCGTAGAGGTCGGCAACTAGCCCGCCTGGAACAACGGCGAGATGCACCGTGTGATCCGCTCCAGCAGGCCCCGGCAGGCATGGCAAAGGTCGTCCGAGGAGATCGACGATATCGACAGTAATGACCTCACGTTCTAGACCCGACGTGTCGAGACGGTAGAGACGTTGTAGGTCCCAAAGGTGTGATGTGACTGTGACATCAGCGATCCTTTCAAGCACTGGCAATTCGACAGCTCGGGCGGCGGAACCTGTCAACCTGAATGAGGCACCGTTGCGC
>NZ_PIZU01000040.1 GCF_002838065.1 Mycobacterium hubeiense
CCCGGCACCCGCCGCACCGCGCGCTCCCGACGCACCGCCGCCGCCACCGCCGGCACCCGAAGCTCTCCCCCCGGCCCCCGCGGCGCCCCCTGCCCCGCCGGCGCCCGAGGCGTTGCCGCCCGCGCCGCTGCCCGACGCTCCGCCTCCGCCGCCCGCGCCCGCACCCCCGCCGCCCCCGCCCGCTCCGCCCGTGGAGCCGGTCGTCGAGGCCGCCAACTGGGACGCCGTCGAGCCGCCGGCCGAGCCGCAGCCCGAGGTGTGGGCGCTGCACAACGGCGCGCCGCTGCCGCTCGACCCGGTGTTGCCGCCGGCTCCCCCGGCTCCAGCTCCAGCCGCAGCGCCCGCTGCACCCGCGCCGGGTCCCGATCCGATGGCCGCGCTGAACGGGGTCGACATTCCGGCGCCGGTCTACGACGCAGCCAATCAGGCGATGACGGACGG
Source organism: Mycobacterium hubeiense (assembly GCF_002838065.1). Lineage (GTDB taxonomy): Bacteria > Actinomycetota > Actinomycetes > Mycobacteriales > Mycobacteriaceae > Mycobacterium > Mycobacterium hubeiense. The sequence continues at coordinate 442 of NZ_PIZU01000040.1, forward strand.
TGTGCCGATGCCGGAGGGCGTGCCGCATCTGGCCAGCCCGGAGAACCTGCCGCCCGGCACCACAATCGATCCGTCGCAGCTGCCGGCGCAGAGCCCGAATGTCACGTACCTCAAGGAACTGTGGCACGCGATCCAGACGCAGGAGATCAGCGGCAAGGACGCGCTGCTGGCGCTGACGCAGCGTCCGCTCACCACGCCTGACGTTCCCGGTGGCGAGGCGCCCAACATGCCGGTTGCGCCGCCCGCTCCGGCGCCGGCTCCGGTTCCGCCGCCACCGGCCTGATCAGGCGGAGCCGACCCACTCCTCGGTGCCGTCGGCGAAGAACTGGTGCTTCCACACCGGTAGCCGCTCCTTGACGGTGTCGACCAGCCGCGCGCAGGTTTCGAACGCCGCCGCGCGGTGGTCGGCGGCCACGGCGGCCACCAGTGCGGCGTCACCGATCTGCAGCGTGCCGATGCGGTGGCTCACCGCGATCGCGCGCACCCCGCGACAGCTGGCGGCGATCTCGTCGGCCACCTCCGCCAGCGTCTGCTGCGCGGTGGGATGAGCCGAGTACTCGAGCCGCACCACGTGGCGTCCGTCGTCGTGATCGCGCACCACACCGGCGAAACCCACTACCGCACCGGCGGATTGATGCGCCACCAGCGACTCGTGCTCGGTCAGATCGATCGGGTCCTCGCTCAGCGCGACGCGCAGTACGGCGGCACTCATCGCGGGTGGTCCTTTCCGCTGAGCTGATCCAGGGCATGGCCGAGCACGTCGTCAAGCACCGCGAGACCATCCTTCACCCCGCCCGGCGAGCCCGGCAGGTTGACGATCAGTGTGCGCCCCGCGACCCCGCACACGCCGCGGGAGAGCACCGACGTCGGCACCTTGGGCAGCCCGGAGCGCCGGATCGCATCGGCCAGTCCGGGAATCTCGCAGTCCAGCACAGCGCGGGTGGCCTCGGGGGTGGCGTCGGTCGGCGAGATGCCGGTGCCGCCGGAGGTGATGATCACGTCGACGTCGTCGGCGAGCGCCGCCTTCAACGCCTCGGTCACCGCGCTGCCGTCGGCGACGACGACCGGATCGGATACGGCGTGGCCGCGCTCGGTCAGCCAGTCCACGATGATCGGGCCGCACCGGTCTTCGTAGACACCGCCGGCCGCCCGCGTGGAGGCGATCACCACCCGGGCGGTACTCATGGCCGCGACCAGCTGCCCGTTTTGCCGCCCTCTTTGCGCAGCACCCTAATGTCGTCGATGCGCGCGGCAGGGTCGACGGCCTTGATCATGTCGTAGAGCGTGAGCGCCGCGACGCTGACCGCCGTCAGCGCCTCCATCTCAACCCCGGTGCGGTCGGTGCTGCGGACGGTGGCGGTGATGTCGATCTGGTCGGTGCCCGCCTCGAAGTCGACATCGACGCCGGTGAGCGCCAGTTGGTGACACAGCGGGATCAGATCAGGAGTGCGTTTGGCGGCGAGGATGCCCGCCACCCGCGCGGTGGCCAGCGCGTCACCTTTGGGCAGCCCGCCGGATGCGATCAGCGCGACAACGTCTTCACGGGTGCGCAGGCTTGCGGCCGCCACGGCGGTGCGCCTGGTGGCGTCTTTCGCGGTGACGTCGACCATGTGCGCCGCCCCCGACTCGTCGAGGTGCGAAAGGCGGCCCTCGGACGTCACTGTTACTTGTTGACGACCGTGACGGGGTGGACGTAGGGGATGTCGTCGGACGGCAGCGGGAACGTCAGTTCCCCGAACGGCGACAGCGCGCCGGTACGGTCGGTCGCCAGCTCGCTGACCGCGTGGTCGTCGTCGCCATCCAGCTGGGGCCAACCCGGGTCGACGTAACGGCTCTTCTGACGCTTGTTGTCTGCCACGACCACATTGTGGCAAACGCCGCGCGAAGTGGCGAGGCCGGGCGTGTCCTTTACGCTGGTCAGCAATGACCGAACAGACGCCAAGCGTCCCGTTGGGCGCCTGGCTGGCCGAGCTCGACGACGACCAGCTCATCCGGCTGCTGGAGCTGCGACCCGACCTGACGCAACCGCCACCGGGCACGATCGCGGCGCTGGCCGCCCGCGCCGCGGCCCGGCAATCGGTGAAGGCCGCCACCGACGCGCTCGACTTCCTGCGCCTGGCGGTGCTCGACGCGCTGCTGGTACTGCATGCCGACACCGCCGCTGTGCCGGTGACCAAGCTGATGGAGTTGATCGGCGAGAAGGCCACCCCCGACGCCGTCGCCGCCGCACTCGACGACCTTCGTGAGCGCGCGCTGGTCTGGGGCGGGGACGCGGTGCGCGTGGTCGCCGAGGCCGCGTCGGGCCTGCCCTGGTATCCGGGCCAGGCCGTCGTGGAAGACGTCGACGCGGAGAACATCGCCGACCGGCTGGAGGCGCTCGACGACGCGCAGCTGGAATTGCTGAACAAGTTGCTCGAGGGCTCCCCGATGGGCCGCACACGCGACGCGGCGCCCGGCACGCCGCCGGACCGGCCGGTGCAGCGCCTGCTCGCCGCCGGTCTGCTGCGTCAGGTCGATGACGAAACGGTGATCCTGCCCCGGTTGGTGGGCCAGGTGCTGCGCGGCGAGGAACCCGGGCCCATCTCGCTGACGCCGCCCGATCCCGTGGTGTCGACGACGACGGCCGCCGACGTTGATGCGGCCGCCGCGGGCGCCGTGCTCGATCTGCTGCGTGAGGTGGAACTGGTGCTCGAAACACTCGGCGCCACACCGGTTCCCGAGCTGCGCAGCGGCGGGCTTGGCGTGCGTGACGTCAAGCGACTGGCCAAAAGCACTGGCATCGAGGACTTTCGGCTGGGCCTGATCCTCGAGGTGGCCGCGGCGGCGGGTCTGATCGCGGCGGGCATGCCCGACCCGGAGCCCGTCGACGGCGACGGACCGTATTGGGCGCCGACGGTGGCCGCCGACCGGTTCGTCGAGTCGCCGACGGCCGTGCGCTGGCATCTGCTGGCGTCGACGTGGCTGGACCTGCCGGGGCGTCCAGGCTTGATCGGCAGTCGCGGGCCCGACGGTAAACCGTATGCGGCACTGTCGGATTCGTTGTATTCGACCGCCGCCCCGCTGGATCGACGGTTGTTGTTGAGCATGCTGGCCGACCTACCGCCGGGCGCCGGCGTCGACGCCGCCGAAGCGTCCAAGGCGATGATCTGGCGCCGACCGCGCTGGGCCGTGCGGCTGCAGCCCGAGCCGGTGGGCGGCCTTCTGGCCGAGGCGCATGCGATGGGCCTGGTGGGCCGCGGCGCGATCAGCACGCCGGGCCGCGGCTTGCTGGCCGGCGACAGCGCCGACGACGTGATGGCGACGATGAACAAGGCGCTGCCCGCGCCGATCGACCATTTCCTGCTGCAGGCGGACCTCACGGTGATCGTGCCGGGCCCGCTGCAACGTGAGCTCGCCGAGCAGCTGGCCGCAGTGGCGACGGTCGAATCGGCGGGCGCGGCGATGGTGTACCGCATCACCGAGGCGTCGATCCGGCGGGCGCTCGACACCGGACGCACCGCCAGCGAATTGCACGCCTTGTTTGCGAAACATTCGAAAACGCCTGTGCCCCAGGGTTTGACCTACCTGATCGACGACGTCGCGCGCCGGCACGGGCAGCTGCGTGTCGGCATGGCCGCATCGTTCGTGCGGTGCGAGGACGCGGTGCTGCTCGCCCAGGCGGTCAGCGCGCCGGCCGCTGAAGCGCTGGAGATGCGTGTGCTCGCGCCGACGGTCGCGGTGTCGCAGGCCCCCATCAACGAGGTGCTGGCGGCGCTGCGCAGCGCCGGGTTCGCCCCGGCCGCAGAAGATTCGTCGGGCGCGATCGTCGACATCCGCGCCCGCGGCGCCCGAGTTCCCGCGCCGCCGCGCCGTCGCACCTTCCGGCCCACCGTCGCGCCCACCACGCAAACGCTGGCGGCCATCGTCGCGGTGCTGCGCAAGGTGGCAGCCGGGCCGTTCTCCGGCATGCGGCTGGACCCGGCGGTACTCATCTCGCAGCTGCAGCAGGCGGTGCACCGGGACACGCCGGTGGTGATCGGCTACGTCGACGCGGCCGGCGTCGCCACGCAGCGGGTGGTGGCGCCGATCAGTGTCCGCGGGGGGCAGCTGACCGCGTTCGACCCGGCGTCCGGGCGGGTGCGCGAGTTCGCCATCCACCGCGTCACCTCGGTGGTGTCGGCGGACGGCGACTGAGCGCTGCGGCGCGTCAGATCCCCGTGCACACGGCGACGAACGGGATCGGCGCGCACACGCCGACCGAGAAGTACGGCGTCGGATCGCCGTTCCAGGCAGGCGGGGGTGGCGGCGGAGGAGGCGGTGGCGCCGCCACGCAGCTGTTCGTCGCCGCGTCATAGACCGTGCCGGCGCCGCATTCGGCGGCCTGGCTGACACCCGGCGTCACAAGCGTGAGGAAAGCGAACGGCGCGAGCGCGCCGACCCCGGCGATCAGCAGACGTCGCGGTAGGCCCATCGCAAGAGGCTCCCTTCGTCTCGTCCCGACCCTTGCTTTCCCAACCAATTTTAGGAATGTCGGCGACGTTGCAGGTCAGGGCCTTTCGAAGGGGTGCGTGTCGGGCGGCTAAATATAGTGGGTGGGATGACTTCCCAGCGAGAAGCGAAGCGGGATCGCGCATGACCGACGGCCCCCTGATCGTGCAGTCCGACAAGACGGTGCTGCTCGAGGTCGACCATGAGCTGGCCGGCGATGCGCGCGCCGCCATCGCGCCGTTCGCCGAGCTGGAGCGTGCACCCGAGCACGTGCACACCTATCGGATCACGCCGCTGGCGCTGTGGAATGCCCGCGCCGCGGGACATGACGCCGAGCAGGTGGTCGACGCGCTGGTGACGTACTCGCGATACGCGGTGCCTCAACCACTGCTGGTCGACATCGTCGACGTGATGGCCCGCTACGGCCGCCTGCAGTTGGTCAAGCACCCGGCACACGGCCTGACGCTGGTCAGCCTGGACCGCGCGGTGCTCGAGGAAGTGCTGCGCAACAAGAAGATTGCGCCGATGCTGGGTGCCCGCATCGACGACGACACCGTCATCGTGCACAACAGCGAGCGCGGCCGCGTCAAGCAGATGCTGCTCAAAATCGGCTGGCCCGCAGAGGATTTGGCCGGCTACGTCGACGGCGAGAAGCATCCGATCAGCCTCAAGCAAGACGGTTGGCATCTGCGGGACTACCAGGAGATGGCCACCGAGTCGTTCTGGGCGGGCGGCTCCGGCGTGGTGGTGCTGCCGTGCGGCGCGGGCAAGACGCTAGTCGGCGCGGCGGCGATGGCCAAGGCCGGCGCGACGACGCTGATCCTGGTCACCAACACCGTGGCGGGCCGGCAGTGGAAGCGTGAGCTGGTCGCGCGCACGTCGTTGACCGAGGACGAGATCGGCGAATACTCCGGTGAGAAAAAGGAGATTCGCCCGGTCACCATCGCCACGTATCAGGTGATCACGCGGCGCACCAAGGGTGAATACCGTCATCTGGAGTTGTTCGACAGCCGCGACTGGGGCCTGATCATCTACGACGAGGTGCACCTGCTGCCCGCGCCGGTGTTCCGGATGACGGCGGATCTGCAGTCGCGGCGGCGGCTGGGCCTGACGGCGACGCTGATCCGTGAGGACGGCCGCGAGGGCGACGTGTTTTCGCTGATCGGCCCGAAGCGCTATGACGCCCCGTGGAAGGACATCGAGGCCCAGGGCTGGATCGCACCCGCGGAGTGCATCGAGGTGCGGGTGACGATGACCGACAACGAGCGCATGCTCTACGCCACCGCCGAACCCGATGAGCGCTACAAGCTGTGCTCGACGGTGCACACCAAGATTGCGGTGGTGGAGTCCATCCTGGAGCGCCACCGGGGCGACCAGGTGCTGGTGATCGGCGCGTACCTGGACCAGCTCGACGAACTGGGCGAGCATCTGAACGCTCCGGTGATCCAGGGGTCGACGAAGACGGCCGAGCGCGAGGCGCTGTTCGACGCGTTTCGCCGCGGCGAGATCCCGACGCTGGTGGTGTCGAAGGTGGCCAACTTCTCCATCGACCTGCCGGAAGCCAATGTGGCGGTGCAGGTTTCGGGCACTTTCGGGTCGCGGCAGGAGGAGGCGCAGCGGTTGGGGCGGCTGCTGCGGCCCAAGGCAGACGGCGGCGGCGCGGTGTTCTATTCGGTGGTGTCGCGGGACTCGCTGGATGCCGAGTATGCCGCGCATCGGCAGCGCTTCCTCGCCGAGCAGGGCTACGGGTATGTCATCAAGGATGCCGACGATCTGCTAGGCCCGGCCATCTGACGCGTTGACATTGCGCTGAGGCTCGTTCTCGCGGCGAAATCACGACCCTGGCCGCGGCAACGTCTTAGACGTGCGGGCCAACGGGCTTCACGACGGTCAACAGCACCACCGAGTCTTCGAGGGCATGTAAGCCGTGGCGGGTGCGCGGGATGACGATGTGATCGCCGGGAGAGCCCTCCCACTTCGACGTCGAATCCGTGACCTCAACGCGGCCCTGGATCACCTGCAGCGTGGCCTCCCCCGGGCTTTCGTGGTCATCGAGACTGCTGCCGGCGGTCAACGCGATCATGGTTTGGCGCAGCGTGTGCTCGTGCCCGCCGTACACCGTGCTGGCGCTGCGGCCGCTGCTGGCGTTGCGCGCCGCGGCCATGTGCTGGCGGGCGAGTGCGGTCAGTGAAATCTTCTCCATCGCGGTGTCCCCTTCCACATGAATCGTCTCACCTCGCATTCTGAAACGATGACGCGATGCGCCGATTCGTTCGGGCGGCCGTGTTCGCACTCGCCGCGGTGGGCTGGACGATCGCCGCGGCGTATCTGGTGGTCATTGGTAGGTTCGCCGCGGCTGACACCCGCTGTGGCCATGTCGAGCCGCGAGTCGATATGGAGGGCGGCTGGCTGGTCATTGCGGCTGCGGCGGTGTGGGCCGCGCCGTTCGTCGTCGTCGCGCTCTGGCGACGCCGCCGCTGGCAGATCGCGGTGGCCGTGCCGGCGGTCGTCGTCGCTCTCGGCGTGGTGGCCGAGATGTTCGCGCGTCCTGTCGCGTTCTGCTTCTGACGGCTATCGCCGAGATCGACACCACGGTCGTCGTCAAGGTCCGATGGCTGTTTCGCACAGCCATGGAGTCGAACTCGGGCGCAGTCGCCGCGCAGCGACCCCTAACTCAGCGCCGGGATCACCTTCTGCTCGAACATCTCGATGCCGGACCGGTCATAGGCCGCCTCCGGGAAGTAGCAGATCGCGTACTCACAGCCCAGGTCGCGCATCCGCTGCAATTTCTCGACGACCTGTTCCGGTGTGCCCGAAGCGGATTCGGGTGCGCTGAGGGTGGCCAGCATCGCATCCACGGCGCCCTCATCGGCCACCCGCACCTGCCGCGCGCGGATGCGATCGATGCGGTCCTTGACGTCGGCCTCTGACTCTCCGATGACGGCGTTGAAGTTCGCCGACCGCACGATCGCGTCATAGTCGGTGCCGACATTGCGGCAGTGCTCGGCGAGCACACGAGACTTGTGCTCGAATCCCGCCGGATCGGACGTGAAGTTGGTGTACTGCGCGTATTTCGCCGCGATCCGCAGCGTCACCTTCTCCCCGCCGCCGGCGATCCACAACGGAATAGCGCCCGCCTGCAACGGTTTTGGCGCCACGATCGCGCCGTCGATCTGATAATGCTTGCCCGGGAAGCTCACTCGGCCCTCTCGCCAGGCCTCCCGCATGATCTGCACGCCCTCGTCGAGCCGACCCAGGCGCACCCCGGCCGACGGGAACCCGTAGCCGTACGCCCGCCATTCATGCTCGTACCAGCCGCCACCGATGCCCATCTGGATGCGGCCGCCGGAAATCACATCGACGGTCGCGGCCACCTTCGCCAGATACACCGGATTGCGATAGGAAATCGCAGTACACATCTGGCCCAACTTGATTCGCGATGTCGACGCCGCATACGCCGCCATCAACGACCACGCCTCATGCGTGGCCTCGTCCGTCGGCACCGGCACGGTGTGGAAGTGGTCGTACACCCACAGCGAATCCCACGCACTGTCGTCGGCGTACGCGGCCAACTCACGCATCACCGCCCAGTGCTTTTCGACGGGAATGTCCACCAGGTCGAGTCGCCAGCCTTGCGGGATGAATAGTCCGAAGCGCATGAGGACCGACTCTACGACGCTCCGCTCAGTCGGTGGTGTGGACGATCATCACGTCGGCCTTGGCCCGCGTGGCCACGCCGGCGGGCACCGAGAACAACCTGCCGAGTATCGCGTTCAGGCCGGCGTTGCCGACCACCAGCAGATCGGCGTTGACCTGGTCGGCCAGATCGACCAGCGCGTGGACCGGCGCGTCCTGGATCGGGCGCTCCTCGATGTTCTTGGCACCGGCGGATTTGGCGCGATCGCGGGCCACCCGCAGGATCTCGTAGGCGGGCGCGCTGCCCGTCACCTTGTATGCCTCGTCCTTGAGGACGTCGGCGGCCCGCTTGTCTTCGGCCTCCGGGAAGTACCCCGTCGCGATGATCAGCTTCGCATCCCATTCGGCGGCGATCTGGCCTGCGCGCTCGACCGCACGCAGCGATGACTCCGAGCCGTCAGTCCCGACCACGACGGTCTGATATGGCCCCATTTACCCTCCCCGCATCGGCTACATCGAGACAGTAACGCTTCCACCCGCGACGACGGCCGAGAATCGGCGGAGCGCACTAGCCTGGCGGGCATGGCCCTTTCCAAGGAAGAACGCGAACAGTTTCTGGCGGAGCCGCACATCGCGGCGCTGTCGGTGAATGCCGGCGACAAGCGTGGACCGTTGACGGTGCCGATCTGGTATCAGTACTCCCCCGGCGGCGAGCCGTGGGTGATCACCGGTGCCGGCTCGCGCAAGCACCGCCTCATCGAGTCGGCCGGGGAGTTCACCCTGATGGTCGAACGCCTGGAGCCGACGGTGCGTTACGTCGCCGTCGACGGCCCGGTCAGCCGCATCGAGCCGAGCACCGACGAGCAGCTCGTCGAGATGACCAAGCGCTACCTTGCGCCGGAAAAGGTGGAGCCGTACCTCGAATTCGCCCGTCGCGAGCACGGCGACAGCGTCGCGATCTACCTCAAGCCCCAGCACTGGCTGTCGGCCGACCTCGGGGCGATCTGACCGATGTCGTCGCGGCATCTGCTGTTCGGGCTGCGGTACCGGCTCGACTTCACGCCGTGGGACGGCCATCCGCTGACGCAGAGCCTGCGCGACAAGGTCGACGTCAACTTCGTGCAGGCCGACGTCACCCGGCTGAGCACCGAGGGCGTCGGCAAGGACTTCGGGTTCATCGTCGACAACGGCTGCCTGCACGGTATGAGCGACGAGGACCGCGACGCCTACGTCCGCGAAGTCACCGCGGTGGCCGCACCCGACGCGCGGCTGCTGCTCGTCGAGTTCGTCAACGGCGGCTCATACGGTGTGCCCGGCATCGACCCGCAGGACGTGAGGCGGCGCTTCCGCCCACGTGGACGCTGCTGGACTCGGGCGACGAGCCGGGGATGGACCACAACCGCAGAAATCCGGTGCGCTACTACCTGTTTGCGCGGTCGTAGAGCGCAGCCACATCCCGCAGGCTGACCTTCAGCGCGGGGTTGCGCGGTAGCTCGTCGACAACCGTGATCGCCACCGGAACATGGTGGCGCGGAAGCGATCTGCGGACCAGCTCCTGCAATTCGGACTCCGACGGCACCGCCATCCCCGGTTCCGGCTCGAACGCGGCGAACGGCACCTCGCCGAGTCGGTCATCGCGCACGCCGACCACACACGCGTCGTGCACTGCGGGATGCGAAACCAGAACGCGCCGAACCGTTTCCGGCAGAATCTTGAACCCGCCGCGGTTGATCGCCCCGTCGGCCCTGCCGTGGATGGTGATGAAGCCGTCGGCGTCGATGGAGGCCAGGTCCATCGTGCGGATCCAATCCGGGCCGAGCAGAGCGATCTTGGCCTCCAGCAATCCTTGTTCGCCGGTCGGCACCTGTTCGCCGGTGTCCGGGTCGACGATGCGCACCTCGGTGTCCGGCAGCACCCGCCCGGAACTGGCCCGCTTGGTGGCGCCGAACTCCCGATAAAGCTCTGGCGTCCACGTGCACACCGATCCGGCGAATTCCGTTGCGCCGTAGGCCAGCAACACCGGGATGCCGTACTTCTGCTCGAACGCGTCACGGACGTCCGGGTCGAGCGGGCCGGCGGCGCTGATGACGAAGTCCAGCGACGACAAGTCCTCCGGCGGCAGGTCGGCGTCGAGCAGCATCCGGACGGCGGCGGGCTGCACGCCGCACCGCTTGATGCCGTAGGTCTTCACCGCACGCAACCAGCCGTCGACGCTGAACTTCTCCAGCAGCACCATCTGCTTGCCGACGTAGGCCCCCGTCACCAGCTGGCACACCCCGCCGATGCCGCCGAGCGGCCAGTACATCAGCTCGGGCGGATCATCCGGCGAGGCCTGGCCGCCGGTCACGCTGAACACCGTGTGCTCCAGCACCGCCGCGTTGATCGCCTGCCGTTTCGGCGGCCCGGTGGTGCCGCTGGTGAGGATGTAGAGCGCGGCTGTCAGCGACGGTCGTGGTCTCGTGTTGTCCGTGACGTCAAGGCCCGCAACCGTTTCCACGCCCTCGGGCGAGATCGCGATACCCGTGCTGCCCACGCGTTTGGCGGCGTCGACAACGGGTGCGGTCCAGTCCTCGCGGTCGGCGACGACGGCGGCGAGATCAAGCTGCTCCACGTCGCGCGCGATGGACTCCGGCGACTGAAACGAATAGATCATCGCGACGGGCCGCGCCGCGGCGAGAAAGCCGACGACCGCGGCCGCGTGCGGTAACCGGTTGCGCACCACCAGCCCGACCGGGGCGTCGTCGGCGACGCCGGCGTCGCGCAGTCGGGCCGCGATCGCGTCAGCGCAGCCGGTGACCTCGTCGCCGGTGTACCAGCGGCCGTTGAACTCGATGCAGGGCCGCTCGCCGTAGCCGGCGAGCCTTGCCGCGAACGTTTCGGTAAAGCTTTCGGGCACGCGGCCAATCTAGCGCGAGAAGACGCAGAATCGCATGAATCCGGTTGCCGGGATGCGATTCTGCGTCTGCTCGGCGTGGGTGCTTAGGTCAGCGAGGCCGGCGGGTTGAACCGGTCGCCGTACTTGGCGGCCAGCTCCTTGGCCCGGGCCACGAACCCGTCCTTGCCGCCGGGGTAGCCGGCGATGTACTGCGCGGTGCCACCGGTCCACGGCGGGAAGCCGATGCCCATGATCGAGCCGATGTTGGCGTCGGCGGTTGAGGTGATCACGCCCTCGTCGAGGCATTTCTGGGTTTCCAGCGCCTCGGCGAACAGCATGCGGTCGATCATGTCCTGCAGCGGCATCTGCGAGCTGCCCGACTTGAAGGTCTCCCGCAGCCCCGGCCACAGGCCGACACGCTTGCCGTCGGCGTACTCGTAGAAGCCGGCGCCCTTCAAGCGGCTGGGCCGCCCGATCTCGATCATCTTCTCCACGACCGCCTCGGCCGGATGCGGCTCGTAGGTCTGGCCCGTGGCCTCGACGCCCTTGCGGGTCTCGGTCGCGATCTTGTGCATCAGCTCGAGGTTGAGCTCGTCGGACAGCTGCAGCGGCGGCGCCGGGTACCCGGCCTGGCTACCCGCCTGCTCGATGCTGGCCGGCTCGACGCCCTCGCCCAGCATCGCCAGCGCCTCGTTGATGAAGGTGCCGATGACGCGGCTGGTGTAGAAGCCGCGGCTGTCGTTGACGACGATCGGCGTCTTACCGATGGCCAGCGTGTAGTCGAACACCCGGGCCAGCGCCTCGTCGGAGGTCTTCTCGCCCTTGATGATTTCCACCAGCGGCATCTTGTCGACGGGTGAGAAGAAGTGGATCCCGATGAAGTCCTCCTGGCGCTTCACGCCGGTCGCGAGACCGGTGATCGGCAGCGTCGAGGTATTGGACCCGAGGATCGCGTTGGGCTCGACGATGTCCTCGATCTCCTGGAACACCTTGTGCTTGAGTTCCTGGTTCTCGAAGACGGCTTCGATGACGAAGTCGACGCCCTTGAGATCGGCGGCGTCGGCCGTCGGCGTGATGCGGTCCAGCAGCGCCTTGGACTTCTCCTCGGTGGTCTTGCCACGAGACAGCGCCTTGGCTTCGAGGTTTTCGGAGTAGCCCTTGCCCTTCTGCGCGGCCTCGAGGGTGACATCCTTGAGCACCACGTCGAAGCCGGCTTTCGCTGAGACGTAAGCGATTCCGGCACCCATCATGCCCGCGCCGAGCACGCCGATCTTGCGGATCGGCGTCTGGCCGATGCCCTCGGGACGGCTGCCGCCGCCGTTGATGGTCTGCAGGTCGAAGAAGAACGCCTGGATCATGTTCTTGGCGACCTGGCCGGTGACCAGGCTGACGAAGTAGCGGCTCTCGATGCGCGTCGCGGCCTCGAAGTCCACCTGCGCACCCTCGACCGCCGCGTCCAGGATCGCCCGCGGCGCCGGCATCGGCGCACCCTTGAGCTGCTTTTTCAGCAACGCCGGGAATGACGGGAGGATGCTCGCCAGGCCGGGGCTGCTCGGTGTGCCGCCGGGCATCTTGTAGCCCTGGGCATCCCACGGCTGGACGTGCGCGTCGGGGTTGGCCTTGATCCACGCTTTGGCGGCGGGCACCAATTCCTCGACGCTGCCGACCAATTCGTCGACCAGGCCGGTCTCTTTCGCCTTGGCAGGCTTGAACCGGGTGCCCTGAGACAGCACCTCCATGAAGGCCTTCTGGATCCCGAACATGCGCACCGTGCGGGCCACGCCGCCACCACCGGGCAACAGGCCCAGCGTGACCTCGGGCAATCCGATCTGCACACCCTTGACATCGGCGGCGATGCGGTGATGACACGCCAGCGCGATCTCCAGACCGCCGCCAAGCGCCGCGCCGTTGATCGCGGCGACCACGGGCTTACCGAACGTCTCCAGCGTGCGCAGATCGGCCTTGATCGATTCGACCTCGTCGAACACGTCTTGCGCGTTCTCCGGGCCGACGTTGATCATCGACTTCAGGTCACCGCCGGCGAAAAACGTCTTCTTGGCGCTGGTGATGACGACGCCGGTGATCGAATCCTTTTCCGCCACAAGCCTTTCTACGGCGTTGTGCATCGACTCCTTGTAGTGCTCGTTCATCACGTTGGCCGACCCGGTCGGGTCGTCCAACGTCAGGGTGACGATGCCGTCGGCGTCCTTGTCCCACGTGATGGTGTTCTCGGCCATGCTGGTTAAACCCTCTCGATGATGGTGGCCACGCCCATGCCGCCGCCCACGCACAGCGTGATCAGCGCGCGACGCGCCCCCCGGCGCTCGAGCTCGTCGACCATGGTTCCGGTGATCATGGCGCCGGTGGCGCCCAGCGGGTGACCCATCGCGATGGCGCCACCGTTGACGTTGAGCTTCTCATCGGGAATGTTCAGGTCCTTCTGGAACTTGAGCACCACCGACGCGAACGCCTCGTTCAGCTCGAACAGGTCGATGTCGTCGACCGTCAGCCCGGCGCGGTCGAGCACCTTGCGGGTGGCCGGCGTCGGGCCGGTCAGCATGATGACTGGGTCCGCTCCGCTGGTGGCCGTCGCCACGATGCGCGCCCGCGGCGTCAATCCCTGTGACGCACCAGCTTTTTCGCTACCGACGAGCACCAGCGCGGCGCCGTCGACAATCCCCGAGCTGTTGCCGCCGGTGTGTACGTGGTTGATCTTCTCGACCCAGTGGTACTTCTGCAGCGCCACGTCGTCGAAGCCGCCCATCGCGCCGATGCCGTCGAACGCGGTCTTGAGCTTGGCCAAGCCCTCCATCGTGGTGTCCGGGCGCATGTGCTCATCGTGATCGAGGATCACCAGACCGTTCTGGTCGCGGACCGGGACGACGGACTTGGCGAAGTAGCCGCCCGACCACGCGGCCGCGGCGCGCTGCTGGCTGCGCAGCGCGTAGGCGTCGACATCCTCGCGGGAGAAGCCCTCGATGGTGGCGATCAGGTCGGCGCCGATGCCTTGGGGCACGAAGCCGATCTGATAATTGGTCTCCGGGTCGGTCGCCCAGGCGCCGCCGTCCGAACCCATCGGCACACGGCTCATCGACTCCACGCCACCGGCGAGCACCAGGTCGTCCCAGCCGGAGCGGACCTTCTGCGCGGCGGTGTTGACCGCCTCCAGGCCCGAGGCGCAGAACCGGTTGAGCTGCACGCCGCCGGTGGTGTCGGGCAGGCCGGCGGCCAGCACCGCGGTGCGGGCGATGTCGCCGCCCTGATCGCCGACCGGCGAGACCACACCGAGGATGACGTCGCTGATCAGCGTCTCGTCTAGGTCGGGATGGCGCCGTCGCAGCTCATCGATCAGGCCGGTGACCAGGCTGATCGGCTTGACCTCATTGAGCGAGCCGTTCTTCTGCTTACCGCGAGGCGTACGGATCGCCTCGTAGATGAAGGCTTCTTCAGACATGAAGATTTTCCTGTTCAGATGGGTTGTTGGGGTCCTGTCCACGTGGACGGATGTCCGCTGTTCGGCCAGCCTAACAGGCTCGGCCAACCTGTTGGTTGGGCGGTCGGCAGCGCTGGATCCACCAGCAACTGATGATCGGTATACGAATCATATGGCCTTGACAAACTGATGATCGAAATATCGTGCACTTACGCCCACGGTGCGTATGATCGCTATATGAATCACCAGGCGGCATTGGTCTACGACGCTGTTGAACTCGGCGAGCGCATCAGATTTGCACGCAAGGAAAAAGGCTTCCGACAGGATGAGCTCGGTGATCGGGTAGGCGTGACGCGAATGACGATATCTCGCCTCGAGCGCGGTGAGCCGGTCAGTGTCGACACCGCGCTGCGCGCGCTCTCGGAGTGCGGCTACGCGATCGCCGTGGCACCAAAGTTCACTCGAATGGCGGTGATCGATGCCGACTAGACGCCTAAACGTATGGCTGTACGGCATTCATGTCGCTCGGCTGAGCGAGCCGCGTCCCTTTCGACTCCGAATGGATTTCACGACTGACGCACTCGACGCATTCGGTGAGGGCAGCCGGGTCCTATCACTGTCGCTGCCGATCAGCAGAGAACCGGTTTTCGATGGAAAACGGCGAGCCGACAACGTCGTTTCGGCATTCCTCGAAGGCTTGCTGCCCGAAGGCAACGTTCGCCGACACCTGGCCACCGAGGCGAACGTGCCCGTGACCGACACGATGGGACTACTGCGAAAAGTTGGCGCCGAGTGCGCCGGCGCAATCCAGATCCTTCCCGACGGGGTCGAACCGGGTGACGGCCGCGTGCGCCGCCTCACCGCCGAGGAGGTCACGAGACTGGTCGCCGATCTACCGACCTATCACCTGCCGGACGGCACGACACCACAAGCGTCCCTGGCAGGAATCCAAGACAAAGTCCTGCTCGTCTTGCTACCCGATGGTTCGTGGGGTTGGCCGGAAGACGGCGCACCGTCGACACACATCATCAAACCCGAGCCCCTCGGGGGCGCGTTGCAGCAGCTCGTACAAACCGAAGACTGGGCGCTGCGGGTGGCGAAGCACGCACGAATCGCAGCGGCGGAATCCGTCCTCACGAGGTTCGATGAGCGCGACGCGATCGTTGTCACCCGCTACGACCGCACCAAATCAGGGTTACGGCTACATCAGGAAGATTTCTGCCAAGCGCTTGGCCTCGACCCTCAAGCCAAGTACGAAAGCACCGCGGAGTTCCAAAGGTACGGCTCAAGACTTCGACGCGTTGCGCGGGCAGCCGCAGCGAGGTCACGTGACCCTGACGCATTTCGCACCGCGCTACTCGAGGCCGTCACGCTCAATGTCGTGATTGGCAACGGAGACGCCCATTCGAAGAACTACTCGTTGCTGATTGACCGCGTGGGAAGCGTGTCTTTGGCGCCTGTCTACGACGCCGCACCCGTCATGCATCTCGATGCCAGGTACAAAGGCACTGGGCACATCATCAACGGCAAGACCAACATCGACGGAATCGACGTCGAGGACCTAGCCAACGAGGGTGCCTCGTGGGGAATGTCGATGAGACGGGCCCGGACTACCACCGAAGAATCGATGGAACGTCTCCACGAATCGGTCGACCGGGTCCCGCTGCCACCTGGCGCCGAATATGTGAAGGCAAGGCTGAAGAGCCTATGGCTGCGGCGATCTTGGCCAGCAGCAACACCCAACTAGGCTCCACACTCATGACAGTGCAGCGCCTCGAGCCCTACGCCGTCACGGTGTTCGCGGAGATGTCGGCGCTGGCCGCGCGCATCGGCGCGGTGAATCTGGGCCAGGGCTTTCCCGACGAGGACGGCCCGCCGGGCATGCTCGCGGCCGCCCAGCAAGCGATCGCCGACGGTGTCAACCAGTACCCGCCGGGCATCGGCATGCCGGTGCTTCGGGAAGCGATCGCCGCGCAGCGCAAACGCTACTTCGACGTCGAATATGACCCGGACACCGAGGTGCTGGTGACCGTCGGGGCCACCGAGGCCATCGCCGCCGCGGTGCTCGGCTTGGTGGAGCCGGGCTCCGAGGTGCTGTTGATCGAACCCTTCTACGACTCCTACTCCCCGGTGATTGCGATGGCGGGCTGTTACCGTCGCGCGGTGCCGCTGGTGCCGGACGGCCGCGGGTTCGCGGTGGACATCGACGCGTTGCGGCGGGCAGTCAGTCCGCGGACCAAAGCGCTGATCGTCAACACACCGCACAACCCGACCGGCACGGTGTTCACCGATGAGGAGTTGACGGCCATCGCCGAATTGGCCGTAGCTGCAGACTTGCTCGTCATCACCGACGAGGTCTACGAACATCTGGTCTTCACCGGCCGTCGTCACATTCCACTGGCCGGCTACCCGGGGATGGCCGAGCGCACCGTCACCATTTCGAGTGCGGCCAAGATGTTCAACGTCACGGGCTGGAAGATCGGATGGGCTTGCGGCGCACCGGAACTCATCGCCGGGGTGCGGGCGGCCAAGCAATACCTCAGCTACGTCGGCGGCGCCCCGTTCCAGCCGGCGGTCGCGCATGCACTCAACAGCGAGCAGGCATGGGTCGCTTCGCTGCGAGAGTCGTTGCAAGCCAAGCGCGACAAGCTGGCCGCCGCGCTGGCGGAGTTGGGTTTCGAGGTGCACGACAGCTTCGGCACCTACTTCCTGTGCGCGGACCCGCGGCCGCTGGGCTACGACGACAGCACGGCCTTCTGCGCGCAGCTACCCGAACGGGCCGGTGTTGCCGCGATTCCGATGTCGGCGTTCTGCGATCCCGACGCGCCGCACGCCGACGTGTGGAATCACTTGGTGCGCTTCACCTTTTGCAAGCGTGACGACACGCTCGACGAGGCGATCCGCCGACTGGCCGTGTTGCGGGACTAGAGATACCGCGAGACTGTCGTTGCCGGGCGAAAGTCCGAGTAACGACCTCCATAACTGCAGTCTCGCGACGGTATGGCCGGCCACTATTCCCGGTGCACGTATTCCATCACGCGTTTGCGCAGCCGCTCCGTCGCCACGTCGAGGACGAGTTTCTTCCCGCGCTTGACCAAGAACTCCGGAATCGGCATGCCCAACTCGACGATGACGTCGAAGCGCACCCGCGTCTTGTCGACCTCAGGCGTCAGGTTGTACTCGACATGCTGTCCGCGCTGCTGCAAATTCTCTTCGGCATCCCAGACCATCCAGCGATCGCCCCAGTGATACTCCAGGAGCTCTTTGTCCGTGATGCCCATGAGCTTCAGCGTGGCCTTGACGTGATGCGGCCGGCCGTCCGGATAGCGGTCGATCACCTCGACGGACTTGTGCAGCGGCGACCACGACGGCAGCGAATCGACGTCGGCGAGCACATCCATGATCGCCTCCGGTGAGGCGTCGACGACGACTTCCCGCGATGCTCTGACCGCCATACCAGCAAATGTAGCCCGCGTTGCGGGCGTCTACCCCTTCTTCACGTCGAGCACTCGCTTGCGCAGCCCGTCGGTCGAGGTCTCCATCGCGCCTTTGATGGCGCGTTTGAGGATGAAGCCCGGGATGGGCACCGACGGGTCGACCGTGAGCTCGAAGCGGACCTTGGTCTTCTCGCCGTCCGGCGTCAGGGTGTACTTCGCGTCCTGCGCCTTGAGCTGGCCCGCGCTGATCAACGTCCAGCTGGGGCCGTCGTCAGCCCAGGTGTACTCGATGACTTGTTCGTCGGTGATGCCCGCGGACTTGACCTTCATCTTGACTCGATGCGGTCTGCCTTCCGCGTCGGTGTCGACAATCTCGACACTCTGCTGCTGCGGGGTCCATTCGGGGTTCTTTTCGACATCGGCGAGGACATCCAGGATCTCCGACGGGCTTGCTTCGATGACGACTTCACGCGAGTCGGTGACTGCCATGGCGTGACACTATTTCATTGTGGTCAAGGCAGGCGGCGAAAGCACACTGACCGTCGTCATCGCGTTCGCTGCCAATTTCGCCATCGCCTCCGCGAAGACCGTGGCCGCTGTGATTTCGGGTTCGGCGTCGATGGTCGCCGAGGCCGCACACTCCTGGGCCGACACCGGCAACGAGGCGTTCCTGCTGATCGCCAACCGGCGCAGCGCCCGGGCGGCCGACGCGTCGCGGCCGCTGGGCTACGGCCGGGAGGCCTACGTGTGGTCGCTGCTGGCGGCCGTCGGCCTGTTCGTGGTCGGCGCGTCGGTGTCTGTGTGGCACGGCGTCAGCGAGCTGGTGGGCGGATCCGAGGCCACTCACGAAGACTATTTGATCGCCTACCTGGTGTTGGCGATCGCCTTTGTGCTGGAAAGCTTTTCATTCTCGCAGGCGCTGCGGCAATTGCGCGGCGAAGCCCGTGAGCTCGACCGCGACCTGCTCGAACACGCCGTGCGGACCTCCGATCCGACGGTGCGCACGGTGTTCGCCGAGGACGCCGCCGCGCTGATCGGCATCGTGCTGGCGCTGGCCGGTATCGGGCTGCACCAGCTCACCGGGTCGGCCGCGTGGGATGCGTTCGGCTCCATCGCGGTTGGGCTTCTGCTGGGGGTGGTCGCGGTGTTGCTCATCGACAGCAACCGCCGATTCCTCACCGGCGAGGCGCCGTCCCCGCAGATCCGCGACGCTGCCATCGCCGAGATCGAGCGACTGCCCGAGGTGGCCTCGGTGCGGTATCTGCGCATGGAATTCGTCGGTCCGCGACAGCTTTTCCTGGTCGCCAGCGTCGACCTGATGGGTGACCAGCTGGAGTCCTCGGTCGCCCACACGCTGCGCCGCCTCGAACGCGAACTCGAACGCAACCCGCACGTCGTCGATGCCGTGCTCACCGTTTCCGCGCCGGACGCACCGGGTATCCAAGGCCGGTGACCAACCACAAGCCCAAGACCACCGAATCCGACGTCGAAGGCGCCGACGACGACGTGCAGAGCGACCCGGCCAAGGGCGCGGGGGATCGCGCAGACTGGTCCGACGAAGGCGGTGCGACCCCCAGCGGTCCCGCCAAGGACGACCGCTAAATCGATTCGGCCAGCGCCGACAATGTCTCGGCGGCGGTGTATTTCGGCGTCCAGCCCAACAGCGTCTTGGCTTTGCGGGTGTCCATCACCACCGACGTGCGACCCACGTGCAGCCATTCCAGCACTGACGGGACGTACGGCAACCGCGAAATGACCTCCGACGCCGCGGTCACCGTCGCCTTGGGCACCCGCACCGGGCAGGCGCCGAGCGCCTCGGCCACCTCCGACATGGACAACACGCCGTCGGCGGCGATGTTGTACGCGCCCGGCGGCGCGGAAGTCGTTGCCGCCAAGGCGATTGCCTCAGCGACGTCGTCGTGGTGGACCAACTGAAGTGGTGTGCCGGGATCGGGGAACGGCGGCTTGAGCAACGGCAACGCCTGGGTGAAACGCTTGACCGGACCGGGCAGCTGGTTCCACGGCATCGCGTCGGCGAGCGCGGTGGCCTTCGGCCCGGCCACGATGCACGGGCGCAGCACGTACACCTCGAGCGTCGAGTCGGCGGTGATTTCGGCCAGCGCCGCCTCGCACGCGGCCTTCTGTTCGGAGTAGTAGTGCTCGGGCGACCCGCGCGTCGGCACGTCCTCGGTGATGGGCACCGGATTGTCGTAGTGGTAGCCGTAGGCGGCCACCGACGACGTGTACACCAGCCGCCGCGGCCGCTTCGCGGCCACCGTCGCCTCGAAGACGTTGCGGGTGCCCTCGAGATTCACCCGCGCGCTTTCCTCGCGCGAGCCCATGATGATGAAAACCAGATGGATCACGACGTCGGCGTCGGCCACCAGCGCGTCGACGGCCCGCCGGTCGCGGATGTCGCCCTGCAGATACTTGGTCTTGGTCCAGCCGCGCGCGGCCGGGTCGAACGGCCGGCGGGCCATCCCCAGGATGTGGTCGACCTCGGGACGCCGCTCCAGCGCCTCGACCGCGGAGATGCCGATCTCGCCGGTGGGCCCGGTGACCGCCACCGTGGAAGCCATGGCGAGGGCGTTCCCCGCCGAAGGGCTGCTCAAACGTCAGAATGCCTCGGCGAGCGCTTGATGGGCGGCGTTGTAGCCGGGGATGAAAGTGATGCCGGGTCCGCCGTGGCAGCCTGCGCTGCCGAGGTACAGCCCGTCGATCGGGATGGGTTGGTCGACATAGCCTTTCGGGCCGGGCCGGTTGATGCCTATCTGGTCGGGGTGGATGAGGCCGTGGCAGTAGTCGCCGCCCGGGGCACCAAACATGGTGCCCATGTGCCGCGGCGTGAAGGTGGTGTGCCTGATGATGAGCTTCTCGAAGTCCGGTGCCAGCCTGGTGATCTTGTCGATCACCCGTTGACCCATCGCGGTCTTCATCTGGCCGTAGCTGGCCTGGCTGTTTTCGATCGGGAACCACAGCGAGAAGGCCGACGCCGCGTGCTTACCACGCGGTGCCAGATCCGGATCGTTGGCGGACGGGATCTGCAATGCGATCGCGGGGTCTTTGGGCACGACACCGCGGCGGCAGTCCTCCCACTGCTGCTGCAGCTCTTCGGGCGTGCTGAAAATGCCGATGTTGGACTGCATTTGGCGATCGTTGAGCATGGCGTACGGTTCGGCGAAGGTCGGCATGTCGTCCAGCGCGAAGTGCATCTGCAGGTAACTGCCGCGGTGGTCGACGTGGGAGAAGCGCTGCCGTATGTCAGCAGGCACGACGTTTTGGTCGAGCAGACGGGTGACGGTGAGGTCGGGGGCCACCGCGGAGACGACGACGGGTGCCGTCGCGGCCGAGCCGTCCTCGAGGCGCACGCCGCTCACGCGGCCGTCGTCCACGGTGATCTCGGTGACCTTGCTGCGCAGACGCAATTCGCCGCCGTTGGACGTGAACAGCTCGCGAAGGTGCGTCGTCAATGCGCCGATGCCGCCGCGCAGTTTCTTGACCAGCAGCGCGTTCTCGTCGGGTACGGCGAACCCGTAGGCGAGCGCCGCGGCGGTGCCGGGAGTGGCCGGCCCGCGGTAAGTGGTGTTGACGGCGAGCAACGCCAGCATGCCCCGCAGCGCGCCGTGTTTCTCCCGGTCGGGCAGGTAGCGGTCGAGCACATCGGTGACCGAACCGAACAGCATGTCGGTGATCGTCGAGCGCTCGAATTCGTTTGTGGCGCAGGCATACATCTCGTCGAGCGTCTTCGGCGGCCGGCCCGCGTCGAACCGGCCAAGGGCGCGGGTCGGCGCCTGGCTCCACGCCATCAGCCCGGCGATGCCGTTGACCGCCTCGGCACCGTGCACCTCGCCCAGATGGGTCAGCAGCTTCACCGGGTCGGTGTAGTAGACGAGCGGATCGTCACCGACGCCTCGCAGCGACACCGACATCACGTCCAGGTCGATGGTTTCCAGCTCGTCGAGTCCCAGCTCGCGGCTGACCTTGGCCGACGTCGGAATCTGCACCGAGCCGGCGATCTCGAACTTGAACCCGTCGAACAACTCCACCGTGGAGGCCATCCCGCCGGCGTAGAGCTTGGCGTCCAGGCAGAGCGCGCGCCGACCGGCACGCTGCAGGATCGCAGCCGCAGCCAACCCGTTGTGGCCGGCACCGATAACGATCGCATCGTAGTCCGCCATCGGCCGAGGCTGACACGCCGCACCAAGTTTTGTCAATTATGACGAAACTTGTTCGGAATCCCCTCGGCGAGAGAGTCCAATGCCTCGCGCGTGAGCCGTGTCAGTTCGGGAAGCGAACGCTCCTGACCGAGCATCCACGCCTCCATCGCACCGAAAACCGCAGCCGCGATGCAACGCGCGGTGACGGTGATCTGCATGCCCTCATCGGTGCCGGGCGTAGGCGGGTGGCCGTCGGCGAGATGCTGTTTGATCGCATCGGCGAAGTCGGCTTCGACTTGGCGCATGTGCCGGGCGATCCGGCCCGGCTCGAGCTCTTGTGCACGCAGGGCGGCGGTCTGCGCGACGGCCCAATCCTCATACGGCCGTGCCATGATCGCCGTGTACACCGCCTCGATGATCGGCTCGTCGGGATCACGTGCCGCCAGCGCGGCCCGGAACCACTGCAGCCCGGCATAGTCGGCGAAGAGCAGATCGTGCTTGGACGCGAAGTGGCGGTAGAACGTGCGCAGGGAGACCCCGGCGTCAGCAGCGATCTGCTCGGCCGAGGTGTTCTCGACGCCCTGGGCGAGGAAGCGCACGACGGCTGCCCGCCGCAGCGCTTCGCGCGTGCGCTCGCTGCGTGCGGTTTGGGCAGGCCGGACCATAAGCAAGAAGGTACCCGAGGCAAGTTATGTCAATATTGACAAAACTTGGTTCGGGGATGGAAGACTCCGGCTCATGGTTTCGCTGATCATCCATCTGGTCCTGGGAATCGCCACGCTGGCCCTCATCGTCAAGGCCAATCCGGCCATCTTCGCGCGCTACACATCGGGTCGGCAGGTGACCAAGCTCGAGCTCTTCTATTACGTCGTCGGCATCGCGTCGGTCGTGCTGGGCTACTACTTCAACCACCAGTTCGTCGCCGAGTACGCACCGGCGGGCGGACACAATCCGATCTGGGGGCCAGGCAGCTGGGCGGAGTTCATTGCGCTGGGCTATGACAACCCGGCCGCGAGTTCGGCGAGCCAGGACTACACGATCATGAGCCTGCTGATCTTCCCGGTGTTCGCAGTGGTCGACGGCCGGCGGCGCGGCATCAAACACGCATGGCTGTACTGCGGGTTCATCTTGTTCGCCAGCTCCGCGTTCGCGTGGGCGTTCTACCTCGCTACCGTCGAGCGCCAGCGTCGGCACCAGCACGCGACGGTGCCGGCCCCCGCCGCCTGAGCCACGCTTCGAAGCGGCTCATCACGTCGTAGTAGTGCGTCGGCGTGAGTCTCGTGAGAATGTCGAACACATAGGCGTCGGGCCCGACGAGAATACGGGCCTTGCCCTGCTCGACACCGCGATGGATGATCGCGGCGGCCTTGTCCGGCTTGGTCAAGGTGATCGCCGCGAACTCCTGGACCATCTGCTCGTGGGTGCGGCCGCGGCCCTCCGGATCCTTGCGGAAGCGGGCATTGCGCACGATGTTGGTGTCGATGCCGCCGGGGTGGACGTTGATCGCCGTGACTCCCGTGCCGCGAAGCTCTTGCCGCAGCGAGTCGGTGAACCCGCGGACGGCGAACTTCGCCGAGCAGTAAGCACTCTGATTGGGCATGCCGGCCAGACCGAAGACGCTCGAGGTGTTGACGATGGCGCCCTCGTCCTGCTCGACGAGGATCGGCAGAAACGCCCTGGTTCCGTTGACCACACCGTGGAAATTGATGTCCCACAACCAGTTGTCGTCTTCGGGAACCGCGTCGAGCACACTGGACGCAACAGCGACGCCCGCGTTGTTGAATACCGCACCGATCGGTTGCGGCGCCCACTCCCGCACCTCAGCGGCGAATGCGTGCTGCGCGTCGGCGTCGCGAACATCGAGCACCTTGGCGAGTGCCGGGCCGTGCAGGCTGACCTCGGTTTCCTTCAGTCCGCGCTCGTCGACGTCAGCGATGGCCACCGGGCAGCTGTGCGCCGAAAGCCGTTGCGCCAGAGCGCGGCCGATGCCGGATGCGGCGCCCGTGATCACCACGGTGCGACCGCTGATGGTTCTTTTGCTCACAGCTGCTCCTCGAGTTTCGCCAGGCTGGTGTGTTCGGTGATCGCATCGATGAGACGTCCCCACGCACCGGCCGGCAGGTCATGGCCCATCCCGGTGATGATCTGCAGCCGCGCGCCCGGGATGGCGCGGGCGGTGGCGGCGCCTCCGCTCGGATGAACCATCTTGTCGCGGTCGCCATGGATCACCAGCGTGGGCACGTCGATGTGGCCCAGTTCACGGGTGCGATCACCCGACGCGAAGATCGCCGCCAGCTGCCGAGCCACGCCGTCGGAGGTGGGGTCGCGATCCCAGTCGGTGCCGGCCTTCTCACGGATCCAGGCCTCGTCGAACGGAAACCCGTGGGAGCCAATGTGCTTGAACATCCGCACGGCTTGCTCGACCGCGTCGGCGCGGGTGCGTGGTGGTCGCCGCGTCGCCATGCGCAACCATGTCGACAGCGCCGGCCGGCCGATACGCGGCGCACCCGTATTGGACATGATCGAGGTCAGCGACCGCACCCGTCCCGGGTGGTGCGCGGTCACCGTCTGGGCGATCATGCCGCCCATCGAAATCCCGACCAGATGCGCGTCGCGATACCCGAGCGCATCGAGCAGGCCCACGGTGTCGCGGGCCATGTCACCGAGGTGGTACTGGCGAGGATGGCTGCCGCCGCGAAGAATTGCCAACGGGTTAGGCGGCGGGAAGCTCAGGTGGGTCGACCGTCCGACGTCGCGGTTGTCAAACCTAATGACGTGATATCCGCGTTCGGCCAGGGCGGTCACGAAGCCGATCGGCCAACTGTGCAGCTGCTGCCCGAGACCGGCGATCAGCACGATCGGCGGGTCGACCGGATCGCCGAACTGCTCGTAGCACAACCGGATACCGCGGCCGACGTCGACAACCTTCTGCTGCGGTGTCACGCCGAGACTCGCTGGGCGTCGCTTGGGGTTTGCATGACGGACTTGTCCTTTCGTCGGTACACCACGGCGCGGCCGCCGCGTGCCGGAGCAGTCGCGATTCCGCGGGAGTGGCGTCGCTCGCCCGGTGAATACGTTGTGCCGAACTCGAATTCGCGCAGCAGCGTGCGCAGCGTGACGTTCATCTCCATGTTGGCGAAGGCGGCGCCGATGCAGCGGCGGATGCCTCCGCCGTACGGGATCCAGGTGTGCGTATCGGGGGTGGCGCCGAGGAAGCGGTCCGGATTGAACGCTGTCGCATCGGCGAAATTGCGTTCGGACAGATGCGACATGGTGATGCTCGCGATGATCGCGTGGCCTTTGGGAATCACCCACTCCCCCAGTCGTATTCGCTCACGGGCTACGCGGCTGGTCGCCTCGACGACGGGCCGGGTCCGCTGCACCTCCCAGATGGTGGCCTGCAGCAGTTCCGATCCGCCGGCGTCGACTTCTTCGGTCAGTCGTGACAGCAGCCGGGGGTGGCGCCGCAATCGCTCGATCGCCCACGCCAACGTCGTGGCCGTGGTCTCGTGACCGGCCGCCAGCAGGGTGAGCAGTTCGTCGGCGACGTGGCCGTCGGAGATGGGCGATCCGTCGTCGTATCGGGCCTGCAGCATGAGTGCCAGGACGTCGTTGCGCTCCGCGAACGCCGGATCGGTGCGGGCTTCGGCGATCAGCGACGCGATGATCTCGTCATAGCGTCGCCGGGAGCGCTGCACCCGCCCCCACGGACTCCACGGGCCGAGGTCGCGGCGAAGGAACGTCGGCAGCACCGCCATCCGGGATGCCAGCGGCACCATCGGCGGCAGCAGTTCGCGCAGCTCGTCCAACGCGCCGCCCTGCGCGCCGAACACCGTGCGCAGAATCGCGTTGAGCGTGATTCGCATCATCGGCTGCAGGGTTTCGAATTCCTGCCCCTCAGGCCAGCCGGCGATCTCGCGGAGCACCTCGTCCTCGACGATGGCCTCATAGCCGGCCATCCGCTTGCCGTGGAACGGCGGGACCAGCAACTTGCGGCGGGCGCGGTGCTCGTCGCCGTCGAGGCTGAAGGTCGACCCCGGCCCGAGGACGGTGCCGAGATTGGTGGCACGGCCGAGCAGGTCGCCGCTGGTGGTGAACAGGTCCTTGATCAGGTCCCGGTCACTGATGACGACCGCCTCGCCGAAGATCGGCAGGTTCACGGTGAAGGTCCCGTCATAGCGCTTACCGATCGCCCTGACCGCGCGGTGTCGCGCCGTGAGGAAGGCGATCCCCACGAGCGCCTTCGGGATCTTCGGGCCGGGCGGGAGCCGAACGGGCTCCGTCGTCGCCTCCGCCATATCGCCGCCTTCCGCCGGTACCGCGATGTACCGGCTACGGTACGCCCTGGTACCGAAGCGGCGCAAGCCCCTCGTTTCCACGTTCACCAGCAAACTGCACTGCGCCTGCTCCGGTGAGCACCGCTATGGACGGGTCAGCGGCGTGGCTCCAACAGCGCGATCGACGCGTCGACGGCTTCGTCGGTGATATCGCTCATGCGTCCACCGTTCTCGACGGTGATCGCGGTCAGCTCGCGCAGCCCTCCGAGCAGCATGATGATGCGTTGCCGCGACACCGGACCCGCGCCGTCGCGAAAGTCGGCGACGCCGGACAGCGCCTGGACCATCGCGATGAAGTTCTCCATCACGTCCCGCTGCAACTGGCGGGCCGGCGTACCAAGCGACGGCACGTCGCGGATCCAGCTCAACATCAGCGACGGGTGCGATTCCCCCGACGAGATCCACGCCTCGATGGCCTGCCGCACCTGGCTACGCCAAGGCGCGTTGCCATCGACGGCTGCAGCAATCTGTTTCACCTGTTCGGCATTCGCTTCGGTGAGGAGCGCGACGAAACACGCCTCCCTGCTGTCGAAGTGCTCGTAGAACGTCCGGCGGGAAGTGCGTGCTCGTCGGACGATGTCGGCGACGGTCGTTTTCTGATAACCGTCCTCGGCGATCGACTCCTCGAGTGCAGCGAGCAGCCGCTGGCGGAACTTGCCCTTATCGCTATCGGGCTCCGCCGATTTCGCCGTCCTCACGAAACAACCTTCATTTCGGAGTGCCATCGTACTGTGTGAATCACCCGTTGTGCGTTCTTCACACGCGTTATATTCGGCCGGTGACCAGCGGAGATCCGCTGACCGGCCGCGACTGCGAACTCGCGGCCATCCGTCGCGCACTCAGCAGCACCGGCAAGTACTCCGGTGTGGTGATCGTCGGGCCCGCGGGCGTGGGCAAGACCCGTCTCGCCCGGGAGGCGCTGTCGCGGGCCGCGGCGGCCGGTGATCGTACGACGTGGGTGGTCGGCACCGAATCCGCACGGCCGCTTCCATTGGGCGCATTCACCGGTGTGATCAACGCGGCCATGTCGAAATCACTGCCGAACGTGCGCCGGCTGATCGATTCGTTTGTCCCACAACCAGGTTCGGGGCGCATGGTGATCGGGGTGGACGACGCGCACCTGCTCGACGGCTTGTCGGCGCACGTCATTCACCAACTGGCACAGGCCCGTGGCGTGCGGCTGATCGTCACGCTGCGGTCCGGTGGAACTGAGCCCGATGCGGTGACTGCACTGTGGAAAGACGGCCTGCTCGATCGGCTGGATCTCGAACCGTTTTCGGCCGAGGCAACCCGCGCGCTGATCGAGTCGACGCTGGGCGGGCCGATGGATGGCCGTAGCGCGCAACGGTTCTGGCGGCTGACGGGCGGGAACGCGCTGTATGTGTTACAGCTGTTGAAGGATCAGGTCGCAGCCGGCCGGATCCGGCGGGTGGCCGGGGTATGGATGTGGGACGGCGATGTCGTGGTGTCGCAAAGCATCAGCGATATGGTCGGTCGCCAGTTGGGTCAGCTCACGCCGGAGCTGGCGCAGGTGGTCGACATGCTGTCGCAATGCGAGCCGCTGCGGGTGGACGTGCTGTGCGATCTGGTGCGCCGCCGCGATCTCGAGGTCGCAGAGCAGATGCGTCTGGTGACCGTCGAACGCAGCGGCACAAAGCTGCTCGCGCGGCTGGCGCACCCGCTCTACGGCGAATTGCGTCGCGCGACCGCAGGCGAGATGTATCTGTCGAATCTGCGAGGCAAGCTGGCGCAACGCCTCGCCCAGGAACCCGACGGCGACATGCAGGCCACAGTGCGACGGGCGCTGCTGCACTTGGAATCGGATCTCGATCCTGACCCCGACCTGTATCTCGAAGCGGCGCAACACGCCATGACACTGTTGGATCCCGACGTCGCCGACAGATTCGCTGTGGCGGCGGCGGATTGCGGTGCGGCCGAGGCGGGACCGATGCGGGCGATGTCGATGGTCCTCGTCGGCCGCGGCGAGCAGGCCGAGGAAACTCTGCGCGAGATCAGCACGGAGGGAAGGGAAGACAGCCACTACTGGTCGACGGTGCGTGCGGCCAACCTGATCTGGATGCTGGGCCGGCCACTCGAGGCGGTGGCGATCCTTGACGAGTTAGCGGCCTCACCCGAATCCGACACCGAGCGCAATGCGCGGCTGGCAGTGGAGGCGTGCGCCGATGCGGTGCTGGGCCGTTGCGAGGCGGCCGAGGAAAAGGCCAGGGCGGCAATGGCTTCGGAGACATTGTCGGACCATCATGCGATGCTGGCGTCCATCGCGTTGATGATGGCGCTCGGCGCGCTGGGCCGGGTCGACGATATGACCACCGTCGCCTGGCAGGCGCTCGACCGTGCCACCACGTCGTTCCAGTCGTCGCAGATGCGGTTCTGGTTCGGCGCCGTCTACGCCCGGGCGTGCCGGCTGACCGGCCGCATCGACGAATGCGTGACGGTGGCCAAGCAACTGGCGGAGTCGGTGCGCGATGTTCCGGGCGTCGCGTACGCCAATCTCGCATATCTGCTCGGCCACTCCGAGCTGGCATCCGGCTCGCTGCGCTCCGCGGTGACATATCTGCATGAGGCGCTCGCGGGTGTCGAACAGCACGGCGTCACAACGGGTTTGCATCCTGCGAGTTGTTTCGCGCTGGCCGAGGCACACGCCAAGCTCGGCGAACCGGAAGCGGCGAACGACGCACTCGAAGAGGCACGCCGGTGCGTGCCCAAGGATTACGTCTACATGCAGACCGCCCTTTCGGTGGCGACCGGGTGGACCTTGGCCGCCGGCGGTGCCCTCAGCGACGCCATTGCGGTGGTCAACGACGCCGCCCACGATGCCCGCGACCGGGGGCAGCCGACGCATGAGCTGGCCTGCATCCAGGCGGCGACCCAGTGGGGCGACACCTCGGGCGCTTCGCGGGCACGCGAACTCGCGGATATGCTCTCGCTGCCGATCGCCAAAGCCGTTGCCCAGCATGCGGAATCGCTGTGCGCGAACGATGCCGAAGGGTTGCTCGATGTGTCGGGCGCCTACAAGGAGATCGGGGATCTGGCCACCGCCGCCGACGCCGCCGCGCAGGCCGGGGTCGCATTCACCAGCAGCGGACGGCGCAAGCGCGGCCTGTACGCCGCGGCGGTGGCGCGTGAACTCGCCGCCGCATGCGGGGGCCTGTGCACGCCCGCGTTGCGCAATCCGGCCGACCAGCCGTTGACCGACCGGCAACGCGAGATCGTCGAGTTCGTGGTTGCCGGGCTGACCAACCGCGAAATCGCCGAGCGATTGTTCATGTCGGTGCGCAGCGTCGAGGGACACGTATATCGGTCGTGCCTGAAGGTGGGCGCGAGCTCTCGCGAGGAGTTGGCGAAGATCATCCGCGCAGGCCGGTGGGCGCAATAACACTTGTGTGGCCAGGGCCGGGATCGAACCGGCGACCTTCCGCTTTTCAGGCGGACAGAATAGGCACTGACCTGCGGTTTATGTACTTCTATGCGCTGTATGCAACGCATAGAGCAGGGCCGACGTATTCGGCTGCGCCGACGATCGGACATGAACCGGACACGGTACTTGCACTCCTGACAGGGGACCCACGGCAGCCCGTTCACTCAGTGATGCGCGCCGTGGGCTCTCGGGGAGCAGGTACCCGATGCCCAGCATCGCACGCTCGACCTCGCACCGGAAAAGCACGACCGCGGAGCGACCCACTCCTTGGCGCAACTCAACCCGAACGGCCAGCCGGGACACGGCCGGAGCCGCGGACGCCGGGAGACCGCGAGCGCCCGAGGCCGCCAAGGCCGCAGGGCGCGAGAGCGGCAGCGGTCGGTCGGATGGCGGGAGCGGCGTAGACCGTGTTCCGGCTGGGATCAACGGGCTTGTTATATGTGCCAAAAGTGTCCGCGGCCCGGTCGCCGGTGGCGTTGACGGCGAAGAGTGGCGGTGGGCCTGTGATGCGCTCGGGCTGCGGTTCCCGCGCCCGGAGCTGGTCGCCTCGGCGGCATCACTGTTCGAGCAGGCCCCGCCGTGGGCGCACGGGCGTGGGCGCCTTGGCGAGGAACCGGAATCAGGCCGATTCCGGATCACGATTGGACCTGGTGTCGTTCGGCTGTCGTGGACGAATCCGGTCCGCGCGGAAAAGTGCGCCGAGCGGGCAGTTGATCGGCACCGGCTCGACGTGGCGATCGAGAAGGACCGGATCAAATCGGACCCTGATCACGTTGAGCCGCCCCGCCGGGTGATTACCGAATGGTCCCGGAAGTCGCGTGCCGCGATGTGCCGCACCTTCGCCGAGCTCGACTACACACCACTGGTGGAGAGCGGTCGTGTGCCAGCAATGGTGACCCTGACCTACCCGGGCGACTGGGAATCCGTCGCCCCCGACGGTGCGAGCGTGAAACGGCACATGGTGCTGTGGCGCAAACGATTCCAACGCGAATGGGGCGAACCCGCCCGCTACATCTGGAAGCTAGAATTTCAACGCCGCGGTGCGCCGCATATCCACCTATGGATGGCTCCGCCACAAGTATCCGGGCGATCGGGGCGCCGATTCTGGGAGTGGCTGTCACAGGAATGGGCGGACATCGTTGCCCATCCAGATCCCGTGCAGCGGGCTCGCCACCTGCTGGCCGGCACCGCAGTCGACGTCCTCAACGGATTACGAGCCTGTGATCCCAAACGGCTGGCGATCTACTTCACTAAGCACTCGTCGCCAAACACGCAGGGCGACAAGGAATATCAGCACATCGTTCCCGATGCCTGGCGCAAGCCGGGCCACGGACCCGGCCGCTTCTGGGGTGTCCACGGACTACAACGGGCTACCGCTGTCGTGGAAATCGCCCAGGATGCGTACCTGAAAGCGCGCCGGGTCATCCGGCGGTGGTCGCGGTCGCAAGCCGTCTATGGCGACGTCACAGGTCGATTTCCCACCGCAGTACTGCCGCGGACGGCCCAGCGCGTCGCCGTCCGCTTCGACAGCACGACCGGCAAGGTCCGCCACCGAAATGTCCGACGCCGAAGATCGCTGTGCGACCAAGGTGGATTCGCCGGTGGCTACGCCCTTGTTAATGACGGCCCAGCGTTCGCATCTCAGGTTGCCGCGGCGTTGCTGGCCGACGGCGCATAGGCCGACGCCTCACGAGTCTTTCGTAACTTTCGTAACTATGCTACGCTAGGTCGAGCTACGAAGGTGGGATGAAAGGAAGTGAGATCCATGGGCAGCGCTGCCGCGGAGGTCGTCAGCCCGATTCCGGCCGATGCCGAGGAGCTTGCCAATGTTCTCAGCTTCATCGAGGCGCACGAGGCTCGTCACGGGACCTCTCCTGAGCGTGTCTTCTTCCTGTCCGGCGCGGGCGAACACGACCGTGTCGAACTGACCGAGCAGCTTCACGAGATCCTCAAGCGTGTCGTCCACGCCCTCAGCCGTGGCCAGTCGATCAGTATCCTGACTCGCGACCAGGAAATCTCCACCCAGCAGGCCGCCGAGCTCCTCGGCCTGAGCCGCCCGACGGTGATTCGCCTCATCGAGGACGGCGAGTTGCACGCGCATGTGCCCGGCGCGGTCCGGCGCAAGCTCCGGCTTGCCGATGTCCTTGCCTACCGCGAGGAGCTTCGCGCCCGGCGCAACCGGTTCATCACCGAGAGCTCAGCGGAGTTCGCGGATGCCGACGCCGACGAGGTCGCCGAGTTGCTCGCCGAGGCGAAACGCAAGCGTTGACCTACCGACGGGGTCTGAAAGACTCGCCCCTGTGTATCGCGCTGTCCTCGACACCTGCGCCCTCGTGCCGAGTCTTCAGCGTGACTTCCTGCTACAGCTGGCCACCGAGGAGGCGTACGCGCCCGTGTGGGGGTCGGGGATTCTCTTCGAGCTGGACTACGTACTCGCCGGCCTGCACGACAAGCGCGGAATCGCTGACAGCGTCACGCGCCGACTGCACCTTTTCGACCAGCTGAAGCAGGCGTTTCCGGGCTCAGAGGTTCAGGCCCCCAAAGACCGCGAGTACAGCTACGGCCTCAACGACGCCGATGACGGCCACGTCGCCCACGCGGCGATCATCGGCAAGGCCGACGCCATCGTCACCGACGATCAACGCGCAGGGTTCAGGACAGCGAGCGTTCTCGTGGAAGCCGGCATCGAGACCGTGTATCCACATCAGTTCGCCGCCAACACCGTCTCAGCGCACCCGCACGCAGGAGTGCGTGCCTTGCGAGAGATGTCGAATCGTCGTACCAACCCGCCACAGACCGTGGAACAGATCCTCGACCTGCTGGTGACACGGCACAAGATGGCCGAGGTCGCCGAGATCCTGCTGCCGCTGCTGGTGGGAGATGCGCGACCGGGCTAACCAGCGGAGCAGGCCCGGGAACTGGCGTTGAACGCACAGGAGGAAACGGAGCGACGGGAGCTCGGACATTTGCAGCGTGTTGCGCATCATCGGCCGGAGCACTGACGTTCGGGCGACCACTGCTGAGCGACCGGAATCTTGGCCGAGTCCTGTCGGTGTCTCCGGCTAGATTCAAGCTCAGGGTCCACAGCAGAGTGCGGGCCTATGAAGTTCGGAGGTTGCAGATGGACCCCGTCACATTGATCGCTGCAGCGGTCGCGATAGGAGCGTCTGAAGGCGCCCGCGCGACGACCAAGAAGGCAATCGGCGACGCATACACAGCACTACGGAACTGGCTCACGAGCAAGTACGGCTCCGTGGCCGCCGAGGTCAGTTGCCTCGAACAGGAACCGGAGGAAGAACTGCGGCGGGCCCTGCTGGCCAAGAAGCTCGCCGCGGCCGGCGCCAACGATGACTCGGAGCTGCGCCAGCTGGCTCAGACCCTGCTGACCTTGATCGAGGAGCAGGAACCCGGCGTTCCCGCCACCGTGGGCGTGCGTCTCCGCCGCGCCTCAATCGGTGGTGACATCGAAGTCACGGACGTCGCAGTCGAGGGCGGCAGCGGCGTCGACGCCGAGGACATTGTCGCGGACGGCTCGTTGCGAATCAGCGGTGTGTCGGCGCGCAGCCCTCAGGAGCCGCCCCACCCTCCGGTGGCGCGGGAGCAGTAGCAAGCGAGCTTGCTTCCGCGCAAACCTTTACCTCGACCCAGCGAAACGTCAACGTCGGCCGCGACAACATCACCAACGTCACGATCGGGGCAACAACCGCGGCCGGTAACAGCGGCGGCCGGATCCGCGCGGTCACCGTGTCGGCCGAGAGGGTGCCGGTCAAGATGAACCTCTGGAAGGTCACGGTGCATGACGGCACCTCGGGACCCATCACTGATCTCGAGGCTGACGTGTACCTCGTCGACGAAACCGGAGCGCGCTCCGCCGGCAGGTGCGGGCCGGCGAAAGACAGCATCTCTGTCCGCGAACTCGCCCGAGAGATTCTGACCGAGAGCCTGAGCGGCGGACTCGACGCCATCGGGCAACGCGCCCAGGGGATGTACTCGGGACTCCCGCAGGGGATGGGGTTCGGCGGCCAGATCCCACAGCTTGGGCGACTCGGTTCCTACGGTCCCATGATGTCCAACTACCTGGTGGATTCACCGCAGATGTCGGCGCTTCTTCGACATGTGCAGCAGCAGATGATCGATCGGTTTCCGCGTGTAATTCCCGCCGGCCAGTTCGCGGGCGTGCTATACCTCGCCGAGCCCGGCGAGGTACGGGCAGACATCCAGTTCGCAGACGAGGTTGGCGACCTCTGGCGCCGCCGGTTCGAGGAACAACCGGAACCAGTGCTTGTGGACGAGTAGGTCGCTCTGTCGGTAGCCCGCCGTACGCTTTGTCGATGACCCGGCGTAACCCATCCCGCAAGCCGAAGCCGGCGAAGCCGGCCCGGCCGCGGCTGGCGCCCGAGCTATTCTCCGAACTCAACGCGACCTTTTACGAGGACGACCCGAGCGAATACCTGCTGACCAAGATCGAGGCCGTCACCTTGATGCTGGCGCCGGCCGATGCCCTGGCGCCCGCGTACGAGTCGGAGCGGATTATCGGCGTTTCTCGACGCGCCGGTGCGCCGGTCCCATCGAAGGAGGCCCGCGACCGCTACATGCGTACCGAGTGCGTCCTGGTCCTGCACCACGCCTGCGAGATGCTGCTGCGGCTGTTCTTCGCGCACGTCGACAAGCAGGACTGCCCGTGGCTGGGAATGGCGGCGTCGGTCAGCTTCGCCGAGTTCAAGACGAAGGTCAGCACAGCTCTGCGATCCGGGTTCGACCGCGATGACGTGGCCCAGGTGTTCCTCGGGGGCACGAACCCGGCCGACGCGGGCCTCAACGTGGAGGCCGATGAGTTCGAAGACACGACCGCTGCGTGGCAGCTGCTCCTGGAGACCGCTGCCGACACGGTCCTGTCCGAGTCATTTCTGTACAACTCCGCCAAGCATGGTCTCACCGTGGTGCACACCGACGAGAGCACGCAGATGGCGTTCACGCCGCCGGGCGGCGACCCAGTGCTGCTTGTGGCGGGTTCGCAATTCGCGTACCTGCATAGACCTCAGAAACCCGACGTTAAGGGCGGGACCGAGTGGTGGGTGTCGCTGACGCACACCTTGCCAGACCAGGACATCGAGACCGCGTTTCTGATCCAGCAAGCTGTGTCGTCGCTCTGGAACGTTGCCCGGCGGCGCTACACCGGTCAGGCGGGCGAAGTCTCGCTCGTGCCGGCTCAGGCGGTGCGCAACGCCATCGACGGCCCCATAGCAGCGAAGGGAGCCCACGTCCGGACCCTGACGCACGAGTTGGTTAAGAAGGACGTCGACGGCCGATTCAACGGTGTCGACATGCACTTATCGGGACCGGGCCTGCCAGACGAAAGCGAATGGAGCTCTGGAGCCGACGATGATGGCCCCCAGCCACGCCAGATCGCTCTGCCGGTACGGCAGCAGGACAAGCGGATCATCAGCACGTCCACCCGGAAGCTGCTCCCGTTCTCGCCAAACTGGTCGTCGCGGGTGTGACGGCGCTACCTGCCCACGCGGCGGGTGACGACGTTCGTGGTCACCAGCAGCAGGTCCGTGCACCCGAGCCGGCGCGCCTCGTCGAAGTGGGAGGCGAGCACTGACGCCAGCGTGTACACGAGTGCGCGGACGTCCTTGTCAACGTTGGGGAACACCGTCATGAGGTCTGGCATGTGTTCCTGCGCTGGCGCAGGGCGGTGGGAAGGGGCGCGGTTCGTCTTGTTCTCATTCATGTGGCGGACGGTACGTACCTGGGTGCAGAGCGTCGTTCCTAGCGGCAGCACCTGCACGACGCGGAGGCGGGTCCGCGCCATGGTCGGCTGAGGCTAACCCGGGACCGGATCGACCACTCCCGGGTTCAGCCGTTCAGCTACCGGCGCCGTTCCGCCCGCTGGTCCAGTTCCTGCCGACAGCGCGTGCAGTCACCACACCGCTGCGATGGCTCGGCTCCCGGCGGGATGAACTGGGCGTGGTAGCCGGGATGGTCACAGTATCCGCAGATCGCCATGACGTCGCTCTCCTGATTCTTGAGGTACGAGAGACACGGATGTGTCCCTCATACCTTCATGTGCGAACCGCCGCCGAATACAGTGTGTCGGCCATTCCCACTTTCACCCCCCTGCTGCCCGATCGATGGCACATCTCGGGGTCGGCCACGACTGCGATCTGACACGGTCAGCGGCTCACAGCTGGAGATACTGCTGGACCTTTGTCATATCACTATGCAAACATAACATACATGACGAAATCAGCGACCACTCCGGCGCTCCTTCAGGCCATCCGTGCTGCGCTCGATCTCACGCAGGCCGAGTTGGCCGAGCGGCTCGGTGTCTCCTTCGCCACGGTGAACAGGTGGGAAGCCGGTTCCAGCAAGCCACAGAGAGCCCAACTCGCCAAGATCAACGCTCTGGCCGAGGATGCTGGCGTCGATGCCAGCGATGCCCCGCTCGCCGGTGGAGCAGTAGTCACCCGCCGCCGTGGCCGCCAAGCTAAGCCAGCGACTCCGACCACAAAGCCAATGGAGCAGATGCTGTGGGACGCCGCTTGCTCGATCCGAGGCGAGAAGGACGCGCCGAAGTTCAAGGACTACCTGCTGCCGCTGCTATTCCTTAAGCGCCTTTCCGATGTCTTTGACGACGAGATCGACCGACTCGCCGAGGAGTACGGCGACCGTGACGTCGCCCTGGAGATCGCGGACAACGACCACGACCTGCTCCGCTTCTATCTCCCGGCCGAGGCGCGTTGGGCCGTCATCAGCGGACGCGCGCAGTACGACTGGCCTGACGACGAGCGCGGTCGGTCGACACGACCACGCGACATCGGTGAGCACCTCACCAAGGCAGTACGAGCCGTCGTCCGATTCAACCCGAGTCTCGCCGGAGTCATCGACGTCGTGGACTTCGCGGCCGAGCGCAACGGTGAGCGGGATATCAACCCCGCCAAGCTCAATGGCGTCGTCGAGACCTTTTCCGACCCGCGTTATCGCCTGGGCCTCGCCGACGTGCAGCCCGACTTCCTTGGCCGCGCATACGAATATCTCCTCCGGAAGTTCGCAGAAGGCTCGGGCCAGAGTGCGGGCGAGTTCTTTACTCCAACCGAGGTCGGTTTCCTCATGGCGCGCATCCTGAGGCCGACGCCAGGACAGACCTGCCATGACTACGCTTGCGGTTCCGCCGGCCTGCTCATCAAGCTCCAGCTCATCGCACGTGAGCTGGACCCGACCGCGAAGGTTCCGCTCAAGCTGTTTGGCCAAGAGCTCCAGGCCGAGAGTTACGCCGTCGCCCGGATGAACGCCATCATCCACGACATGGACGTCGACCTGCGCCGCGGCGACACCATGATCAATCCCAAGTTCCGCACGTCATCGGGATCGCTCGACCAGTTCGATCTTGTCGTCGCTAATCCGATGTGGAACCAGCCTTTTGACCCGAGCATTTTCGAGGACGACCCGTACGACCGGTTCATCAAGCACGGTGGCGCAACGTCAGGCAAGGGTGACTGGGCCTGGCTCCAGCAGACGCTGTCGGTGCTCAAGGACACCGGCCGCGCGGCGGTCGTCCTCGACACCGGTGCCGTAACTCGTGGCTCGGGCTCGAAGAACGAAGACAAGGAACGCAACATCCGCAAGTGGTTTGTCGACCGCGACCTCGTCGAGGGCGTCATCCTGTT
Source organism: Mycobacterium hubeiense (assembly GCF_002838065.1). Lineage (GTDB taxonomy): Bacteria > Actinomycetota > Actinomycetes > Mycobacteriales > Mycobacteriaceae > Mycobacterium > Mycobacterium hubeiense. The sequence goes on from NZ_PIZU01000040.1 coordinate 37,893, forward strand.
GCCCGAAAACCTCTTCTACAACACGACGGCCGCTGGCGTCATCGTGGTGCTCAACAAGCGCAAGCCCGAGTCTAAGAAGGGCAAGATCACCCTGCTCAATGCGAGCAAGCGGTTCACCAAGGGCAAACCCAAGAACCACCTCGCCGAGGACGACGTCGTTGAGCTCGCGAAGCTCTACAACGCCGGCGATCCTGCCGAGGGGGAGGTTGCGGTCGTCGACCTCGCGCAGATCGCCGAAGCGGATTACAACCTGAGCCCCAGTCGGTGGGTTTCCGCTGTCGGCACCGATGACACAGGCGACCTCGTTGATTTGCTGACTGAGTTCGAGCAGTGCATGAATGCAGAAGCGGATCTTGAGGGGCAACTGCAGAGTGCACTCGCGAGTTTGAGGAAGCTCGCATGACCGAGTCAGCCGCCCTCCTCAGTGATCTCTGCGACTTGGTCAGTCTCCAGGTCGATCCGGCGACGACGCCGGAGTCCCCTTACCTCGGCTTAGAACACCTTGAACCTGGTCGCCTTCGAGCGATCGGCTTCGGGAAAGCGAGTGATGCCAAGAGCCAAAAGGCCGCGTTCGAGCCGGGTGATGTGCTCTACGGAAAGCTACGGCCATACCTCGACAAGGCGGTGCTCGCGGATCGCGCTGGAGTTGCCACTACCGAGTTGTTAGTCCTCCGACCCAAGTTGGGCGTGAGCCCGGAGTACCTCGCATGTGTTGTTCACTCACCCGCTTTCGTTGAGTTCGCTATGCAAGGTGTAACCGGAGCCCAACACCCCCGAACTTCTTGGGCGCACATCAGGACGTTCGAGTTGCCAGCCCACGACCGATCAGAGCAAGCATCCATCGCGAAGCTCCTGTGGAGCTTGTTCGACCTGAGCATGGCAACAGAACAGGGCATCCGTAGTGCTTCCTCTTTGAAGCGGGCTGCAATGCAGCAGTTGTTCTCGCGGGGTCTACGCGGGGAGGCGCAAAGGGAAACAGAGGTTGGTCCGGTACCCGAGAGTTGGGGTGTAGCGGCTATCGACGAACACTTCTCGGTCGTCTCAGGTGGAACACCCTCTCGAAGTAACGCTGCGTACTGGTCGGGGGGCACGATCCCATGGGTCAAGACGACCGAGGTGAACTACTCGGTGATCACCGAGACCGAGGAACACATCACCCAGGCTGGGCTGAATGAATCGGCTGCGAAGCTACTCCGCCCTGGCACGCTCCTGATGGCCATGTACGGGCAAGGCGTCACCCGCGGGAAGGTCGGGATTCTTGGCGTCGAAGCTTCCTGCAATCAGGCGTGCGCTGCGATGACCCCGATGGATGATGAGGTCGCGCCGCGGTACCTCTACCACTACCTAACGTCGCACTATGAAGCGATTCGCTTGCTAGCCCACGGCGGACAGCAGCAGAACCTCAACCTCGACATTGTGCGCAAGATCGGAATCGCGGTGCCGCCAACCATTGACGAGCAGCAGGAAATCGTCGACATACTCGACGCTCTCGACTTAAAGACCGACCTGCATCGTCGCAAGCGTGCGGTTCTTGACCAGCTCTTTAAGTCGTTGCTGCACAAGCTCATGACCGGCGAGATCTCGGTCTACGACCTCGACCTGAGCGCGCTGCCAGCCAGCGACGGGAGTGCAGCATGAGCCAGATCAAGATCTCCGAGGCCAAGTCGGTGCAGTTCCCGATGGTGAAGCACGCCTCAGCCGTCGGCTGGGAACAACTCACACCAGAGGAAGCCGAACGCATGCGTCGCGGTCGGGCCAACATGCTGTTCCCCGAGGTGCTGGAGAACAAGCTGCTGCAGTTCAACCCGTGGCTTACCGAGGACCAGGCCCGCGCGATCGTCGAGAGCATTGAAGCTCTGCCCGCCACGATCGACGGCAACCGAGAGGTGTTGCGTTGGCTCCGAGGCGAACGTCAATGGCACGACGAGAACGAACAGCGCCAGCGCCCGGTTCAGGTTGTCGACTTCGATCTACCCCACGAGAACGCCCTGCACGTCACGTGGGAGTGGAAAATCGAGCCGCCGGCCCGGGCAAAGGGCAACCGCGCTGACGTCATGTTCCTCGTCAACGGCATCCCAGTCACCATCGTCGAGCACAAAAACCCGAAGGACCGCGACGGACTTACCAAAGCCGTGACCCAGCTTCGACGTTACGAGATGGAGACGCCAGAACTCTTGGCTCAGGCGCAGCTCCACAACGAGACCCACCTGATCGACTACTGGTACGGCGTCACGTGGAACATCAACCGCCGCATGCTCTTTAGGTGGAAGCACACGAACGACGAGTCCTACCGCGATGCCGTACAGGCGTTCTTCGAGCCGCGTGATTTCCTGCGCACTTTGCGCGAGTGGGTGCTCTTCTATGTCGAAGACGGTGAAACGAAGAAATCGGTCCTTCGCGAGCACCAGCGAGGTGCAGTCGATGCGGTGGTCGAGCGGTGCGCCGACCAGGCGAAGAACCGGGGGTTGATCTGGCACACACAAGGCTCCGGCAAGACCTTCACGTTGCTAACGGCGGCGCAGTTGATCCTCAGCCAGAAGGACCGCTTCAAGAACGCAACCGTCATCCTCGTCGTTGACCGCACCGAGCTGGAGGGCCAGCTCAAGGAGTGGGTCGACAGACTGCTCGGCGAGATGCAGGCCAACGACATCCCGGTTCGGCGTGCCAACAGCAAGGATGACCTGCAAGACATCTTCGATTCCGACTTCCGTGGCCTGGTCGTCTCGATGATCCACAAGTTCGAGACAATCCGGAAGGACAGCTCCAACCGCGACAACGTCTTTGTCTTTATCGACGAGGCTCACCGGTCAGTCGCTGCTGACCTCGGCTCATACCTCATGGCGGCGGTCCCAAACTCCACCATCATCGGCTTTACGGGCACCCCGGTCGGCGGGACACAAGGCGGTGGCACAAGTTCGTTCCAGATCTTCGGATCACAGGACGAAATGGGCTACCTGCACAAGTACTCGATCATTGAGTCGATCGAGGACGAGACCACTCTGCCGATCAAGTACATGCTTGCGCCGTCGTCCATGTCCATGGCGCCAGAGGATTTAGACGAGCAGTTCTACGCCCTTGCATCCGACGAGGCCGTCACTGACATCGATGAACTCAACAAGGTACTGCAGCGAGCAGTCGGACTGCGCACCTTCCTCGGCTCTGACAGCCGCGTGGCGCAGGTGGCTGAGTTCGTCGCGAACCACTTCAATGAGAACGTAGATCCGCTGGGGTACAAGGCCTTTCTCGTCGCGGTCGACCGTGAGACGTGTGCGAAGTATAAGCGCGCGCTCGACAAGCTGCTACCGCCCGAGTGGTCCGAGGTGGTCTACAGCAAGAATGCGAGCGATGTCGTCGACCGTCCCCACGTACATGAGCTCCAGCTTTCCGATGACCGCGAGAAAGAGGTGCGCCGGCAGTTCAAGAAGGCCCATCAACAGCCCAAGATCCTTATCGTCACTGACAAGTTGCTCACCGGCTACGACGCGCCGATCTTGTACGCGATGTATCTCGATAAGCCGATGCGTGACCACGTCCTCCTCCAGGCGCTCGCACGCGTGAACCGACCGTATGTTGACAGCGAGGGTGTGCAGAAGAAGGTGGGTCTCGTCGTAGACTTCGTTGGCATCTTGAAAGAACTTCACAAGGCGCTGCGGTTCGATTCCGCCGATGTGGAAGGCGCCCTGCAAGACCTCGATGTGCTGATGGCAGATCTGCTGCTGAAGATCGACGCTGCTTCCACCGAGTACCTGCAGGTCACAAGCGGCCAAGGCGATGACGAGCAGTTAGAAGGCATCGTTTACGGCAAGTTCGTATCGGAGGACGAGCGCAAGAAGTTTTTCGACGACTACCGCGACATCGAGGCGTTGTGGGAAATACTCTCGCCCTCAGCGGAGTTGCGCGACCACATCGCGACGTACAAGCGCCTATCTGTTCTATACGCGGCCGTGCGAAACGCCTACTCCGAGGCGACCACCTTCACTGCCGATCTGGAGCACAAGACCAAGCGCCTGATCGAGGAGACGGCAACTCAGGAAGGTCTGGGTAGGTTCACCAAGGTTGCCACGTTCGACGTCCCAACGCTGGAGGCACTGGGTAGGGACGACGGACCACCCGAGGAGAAGGTCTACAACCTGTTGCGTGGCTTACGCAAGGAGATGGAAGACAACCCGGCAGCCGCGGTGGCGCTCCAGAGCATCAAAGAAAAGGCCGACCGTGTCATCGAAAATCTCGAAGAGCGAAAGGTCAACGGCCTTGCCGCACTAGATGAGCTGAAAGCCATCGCGGAGGAGACGGACAGGCTGCGTGAGTTCGCTAAGCAGAGCGGGCTGTCGGATCGCGCCTTCGGCATCTACTCGGCACTGAGTACGCAACATTCGTTGAGTGGGCTGAACATCGACATCCGGAGGATCGCGGTCAGCATCGAGGTGGCGGTGGATCAGTTCCCGCACTGGCGGCAAAACCCAGACGAACGACGCCGCCTGCGTAGTGGGCTATACAAACCCCTGTTGGATAGTCAGGTCCCCGCAAAGTCCTGCACCGAGATCATCGACAACGTCATGAACGTTTTGGAGAAGGTCTGATGGCCAGGCCAAAGATGACGCTGACCGCCGACCAAGCGCTCACCCGCAAGGCCATGGCGTGGGCGACCAAAATTCGAGTAAATCCTTCCCCTCTCTGCCAACCTGGG
>NZ_PIZU01000041.1 GCF_002838065.1 Mycobacterium hubeiense
CCCACGACTCGGTCGATTCGCGGTAGCCGTCGGTGATCGCCACCAGTTCTTTGCGGCCGTCAGCGCGCACACCCAGCATCACCAGCAAGCACAGCTTTTCCTGGTCCAGGCGGACCTTGAGGTGGATGCCGTCCACCCACAGGTAGACGTAATCGGTGCCCGACAGGTCCCGGGCGGCGAACGCGCGGGCCTCATCTTGCCACTGACTGGTCAGCCGGGTGATCGTGGTGGCCGACAACCCGGCACCCGAGCCCAGNGGCGAACGCGCGGGCCTCATCTTGCCACTGACTGGTCAGCCGGGTGATCGTGGTGGCCGACAACCCGGCACCCGAGCCCAGAAACTGCTCCAGGGCCGGCCCGAAATCACTGGTCGACAGCCCGTGCAGATACAAAAGCGGCAGCACCTCGCTCATCTGCGGTGACTTGCGCGCCCACGCCGGCAGGATCGCCGAGGAAAACCGTTTCCGCTCACCAGTGTCGGGGTCGACGCGTTTGTCGTTGACTCGTGGAGCTTTCACCTGCACCGCACCGGCTGCGGTCAACACCTCACGTGGCTGGTGGTAGCCGTTGCGCACCACCCGCCGGTGCCCGTTGTCGTCGAGCTGATCGGCGTACTGGGCCACATACGCGGCGACCTCGGCCTGCAACGCCGCGGCCAGCATTTGCCGGGCACCGTCGCGGACGATCTCGTCCAACAACGAGCGCCCAGAGGCCTCGTGGCCGTTGGCGTCCTCGGCGTCGTGAACTACGGTGAGCATGGGCGTACCTTCCCGAACCAGCGCGCCAACGCCGGCTCATGATCGGACCTACTGACTTTCAGATCATCCTCGGGAAGGTGCGCCCACTTTCACGCCCCCATCCCGAGGCTCATCCACAGGTTCTGATCATTGCTCCCGTCACCCCAGTTCGAAACGCTGCTGTACAGGACCGAGCCACCCATCGCGACGATCACCCTGAACCGGCCTGAGCACCTCAACACGATCGTGCCGCCGATGCCCGACGAGATCGAGAAGGCAATCGGGCTCGCCGAGCGTGATCCCGACATCAAGGTGATCGTGCTGCGCGGCGCCGGCCGCGCCTTCTCCGGCGGCTATGACTTCGGCGGCGGGTTCAAACACTGGGGCGCCAGGATGAACACCGACGGCCGGTGGGATCCCGGCAAGGACTTCGCCATGGTCACCGCCCGCGAGACCGGGCCCACCCAGAAGTTCATGGCCATCTGGCGCGCCTCCAAACCCGTCATCGCCCAGGTCCACGGCTGGTGTGTCGGCGGCGCAAGCGATTACGCGCTGTGCGCCGACATCGTCATCGCCAGCGACGACGCCGTCATCGGCACGCCCTACGCCCGCATGTGGGGCGCCTACCTCACCGGCATGTGGCTCTACCGCCTGAGTCTCGCGAAGGTGAAGTGGCACTCGCTGACCGGTGAGCCGCTGACCGGAAAGGAAGCCGCCGCAGTGGAACTCATCAATGAGTCGGTGCCGTTCGACCAGTTGGAAGCCCGTGTCCGCGAGATCGCCACCAAGCTGGCCCGAATCCCGTTGTCCCAGTTGCAGGCCCAGAAGCTCATCGTCAACCAGGCCTACGAGAACATGGGGCTGGCCTCGACCCAGACGCTCGGCGGCATCCTCGACGGGCTAATGCGCAACACCCCCGAAGCGCTGGAATTCATCGACACCGCAGCATCGCAAGGCGTTCGGGCCGCGGTCGAACAGCGCGACGGCCCGTGGGGCGACTACAGCCAGGCCCCGCCGGAACGGCGGCCGGACCCGTCGCACGTCATCGAACCCTGACGCCGAGATCGACAACCCTACGACCGCCGCAGCCCACCCAGCATCGACACGACCACTCCGAGCGCCACCAACGCCCCGCCCGCCGCCAGCGTGAGGTTCAGCCAATGGTGCAGGCCATCTTCGGCGTGGTTGACCATCGCGTCGGCCACCGCACGGACATCGCCCGTGGTGTTATTCAACGCGGAGTTGATATAGCCGCGGGCCACCTCCAGCGCCGCCCATCCTGCCGCACCCACGAGCAGAGCCGAAACACCCAATGCCGCAAGCGCTTTCCCCCGCGAGCGAGCTACCGCCAGCGTCAGCAATGCGAACACGCCCGCCAGGATCGTCGCCCCCACACTGACCCACGGGCCCCAGGTCGCCAACGGCCGCAACTGTCCGGGCCGTAGATCCGAGGACACCGTGACGGGCACCGTCAACGACGACGGCACCTCGACGTTGAAATTCGACAGCGTCTGCCGGAACGACGAATCGGACAGCATCGGTGCCAGATCCACCACCCAACGCCCCTCGGAGTCCGTCGAGATGCGATCGGTGAACATCCACCGGTGCACGATCTGATTGGCCTGCGCGAACTGGCCCGGGAACGACGGGCTCGCGGTGTACGCCTCCGCCACTCCGCGCACCAGATCTGACGACACCTGCCCGTCGGACAACCGGGTCACCTGCGTGGTGAGCTCACCCGCCATCGCCCGCTGCAAGGCGGGGTCCTCGGCCGCCGATGCCGCGAACGCCGAATACCCGTTCATATCGACGATGTTCTTCTGCGCCCACGCCGTCGGAACCGCCACCGCGAGCGCGACCGTGGTGACAACCCACATCAGCAGCGCCGCCACGAATCGCACGCCGTCCTCCTTGCCGGGACGGCCCGCTGTCAGTCGGACAGGGCGCGCCCCACGATGAGCGGGTCGGGCTTGCCGACCACCTCATGGTCCTTGTCGTCGTAGTCGAACTTACTCAGCACGAAGCGCATGGCGTTGACGCGGGCGCGCTTCTTGTCGTTGCTCTTGACCACCGTCCAGGGCGCGACCTCGGTGTCCGTCCACGCGAACATGTCTTCCTTCGCCGCGGTGTACTCATCCCACTTGTCCAGCGACGCCAGGTCTGTCGGGGACAGCTTCCACTGCCGTACCGGGTCGACCTGGCGGATGGTGAACCGCGTGCGCTGTTCGGCCGGCGACACCGAGAACCACAGCTTGGTCAGGCTGATGCCGTCGTTGACCAGCATCTGCTCGAAAAGTGGGACCTGCCGGATGAACTCGGCGTGCTGGCGCGGCGTGCAGAACCCCATCACCCGCTCCACGCCCGCCCGGTTGTACCAGGACCGGTCGAACAGCACGATCTCCCCCGCGGCCGGCAGATGCGCGACATAACGCTGGAAGTACCACTGGGTGCGTTCGCGTTCGGTGGGCTTCTCCAGCGCGACGACGCGAGCGCCGCGCGGGTTGAGATGTTCCATGAACCGCTTGATCGTGCCGCCCTTACCCGCGGCGTCGCGGCCCTCGAACACGATGACGTGACGTAACCCGTTGCGCTGACTCCACTTCTGCAGCTTCAGCAGCTCGATTTGCAGCAGCCGCTTCTGCTCCTCGTACTCCGTACGCGCCATGCGCTCGTCGTACGGGTAGTTCTCCCGCCAGGTGTCCACGTCAACGCCGCTGGCGTGCACCAACACCGGGTCGTCGTCGTCATCGTCACGGACGGTGTAGCCATCGATCGCCAGCACCGGCCGAACGTATCGACTGCGGCTGACGCCGACGTGACCCCGCGGTGAACGGCGCCTTACTTCGCCGTGCGGCGCGGACGAGCCAACGCCAGCTTGGTCATCACCTTGTTCATCCGCTTGAGCGCGTTCAGAGAGTTGTTGTAGTAGTTGCCGCCCGCGCCGACGTTGGTGCGCGGCACCACAATCGTCTCCTGCCGGCAGAACTTGCGCATACCGTCGGCGCCGCCGAACCGTGCGCCGATGCCCGAGGACTTCCAGCCGCCCATCGGCGCCGTCGTGCACATCAGGTTGGCGACGACGTCGTTGATGTTGACCGCGCCCGCATCGATTTGCAGCGCAACGGCTTTCGCACGCTCGACATCGCGTGAGAACACCGACGCGGAAAGCCCGTACGGGCTGTCGTTGGCCAACCGGATGGCCTCCTCAACCGACGACACCTTCATGATCGGCAGCGTCGGGCCAAACGTCTCCTCCGTCATGCACGGCATCGAATGGTCGACGTCGACCAGCACCGTCGGCGGGTAGAAGCTGCCCGGCCCGTCGGCGCGCTCACCGCCGGTCAGCGCCTTCGCGCCGGCCGCAACCGCTTCGCGCACATGACGATCGGCGACCGCGACCTGGGTGTCGTCGATCATCGCGCCGAAGTGGTTGCCCTCACCGGCGCCCATCTTGAGCTCCTTGACCGCTTTGACCACCGCCTCGACGAACTGGTCGTAGACGGGCTCGAGGACATACACCCGTTCCACCGACACGCACATCTGGCCCGCATTGAACAGGCCGCCCCAGACTGCGGCGTTGGCCGCCAACTCGATGTCGGCATCCTCGAGCACGATCATCGGATCCTTGCCGCCGAGTTCCAGGCTCACCGGGGTGAGCCGACGGGCGGCGCGCTCCATCACCTTGACGCCCGTCGCGCTGGAGCCGGTGAACTGGATGAAATCGGAGTTGTCGATGACGGCCTCGGACACCTCACGCGCCCCCTGCGCCAGCGCCAGCACCTCGGGCGCCCCGGAATCGAGCCAACCGCGCAGCAGCAACTCGGCGGTCAACGGTGTGCGCTCGGATGGTTTGAGCAGCACCGCGCATCCGGCAGCCAGCGCGCCGAGCGCGTCCATCAACGCGTTGGCGACCGGGAAGTTCCACGGAGCGATGATCCCGACAACGGGGCGCGGGCGGTAGTGCACGGTGATCTTCTTGACCGCCATGTACGCCAGCGGCGCGGGCCGGGTTTCCGGCGCCAGCGCTTTCTCCATCGTCTTGATGTAGTACGACGTGATGCCGATCAACATCGGCACCTCTTGGACGGCATCGGCGGCCGACTTGCCGGTCTCGTTGATCAGCAGTTCTTCGATCTCTTCGCGGTGCTCGCCCAGCCACACCGCGTAACGGGCCAGCACCTTGGCGCGGCCCTTGGCGCCGCGGGCCTCCCATTCCTTCTGCGCCTCGCGCAGGCCCGCCGCGATGCGCGGCACGTCGGCGGGGTCGGTCCACCGCACCTTTCCGGCGACGGCGCCGGTGGCGGGGTTGCGGATGGTGCCGGTGTCGGGCAGATCAACTTCGGGCGTCGCGGTCATGAGGGTCATGCTAACGCCGTGTGTGACGCAGATCGCATCGGGGGTTGACACCCGTCAAGTCACGCTGTCAGCCCGCGATGCCTCGCACGTACGCGGCCTGCCCGAGGTGCTGCGCGCAGTCGTCGATGATGCTGACCAGCCGCACGCTCGCGGTCACCGGCGGATTCCATCGCGTGTCGACGATACGGCTCAACTCACCGGGCGTGACCGAGGCGATGTACTCCAGCGTCACCTTGTGCACGCCGTGGTAGTAGCCGGCCAGCAGATCCGCCGACGCGCGAACCTTGCCGACGTCATCGGTGCTGTGGCCGTAGCCGGTGTCGTCGCGCGGCAGGTCGAGGCCGAACCGGTCGACCCAGCCGTCTTTCGTCCACACCTGCTCGACGCCGGCGATGTCACACAGCTGAGCGTCTTGCACCCGGGCGCTGTGCCAGATCAGCCAGGCGATGCTGTTGGCCGCGGCGGTCGGACGGAAGTACGCGATCTCGTCGGTCAGCTCGTCGGTGAGGTCCTCGACGTGCTCGATCAGCCGGGTGAAGGAGTCGCGCAGGAGCTCACGGGCGGCGGTCGCGTCGTTGTCAGGCATGCCTCGACGCTACTGCGCCCCGTGGAACACCGCCTCGACGTTGTTGCCGTCGGGGTCGCGGACGAACGCGCCGAAGTAGCCGGGGTGATACTCCGGCCACAGCCGCGGCGCATGCAGCGGCTCGGCCCCCAATTCCAGCGCCGCGTCGTAGAACGCCTGCACGGCTTCGGTATTTGCGGCCTCGAAGGCGACGTGGATTTCCCGGTTGGGCCCCATGTCTTTGCCCTCGGCGATCCAGAAATCAGGCTTGCCGTCCTTGCCGTACCCGATGGCGACCTCGTAGTCCATCTGCCGGGTGTAGCCCAGCACGCCGAGGACCTTGTCGTAGAACTCCTGTGACTTGGGGTAGTCAGCACAATTGATTCCGAAGTGATCGATCACGGGCTCATCGTAGATTTCAGGTATGACATTCGACCTGGTCATTCGAAACGGCTCGATTGTCGACGGGCTGGGCGGCGAGCCGTACGTCGGCGACGTGGCGGTGCGCGACGGCGTCATCGTCGGCGTCGGATCGGTCACCGGGGACGCCGCCCGGGAGATCGACGCGACGGGATTGCTCGTCACACCCGGCTTCGTCGACCTGCACACCCACTACGACGGACAGGCGATCTGGTCGGACCGGATGAACCCGTCGTCGTCGCACGGTGTCACCACGGCGGTGATGGGCAACTGCGGCGTCGGCTTCGCGCCGTGCCGCAAGGCCGACCACGACGTGCTCGTGGACGTGATGGCCGGCGTCGAAGACATCCCCGGCGTGGTCATGGTCGACGGATTACCTTGGGACTGGGAGACTTTCCCGCAGTACCTCGACGCTCTCGATGGCGGGCGGCGCGACATTGACGTTGCCGCGTACCTGCCACATTCGCCGCTGCGGGTCTACGTGATGGGCCAGCGCGGCGTCGACCGCGAGCCCGCGACCGCAGAGGATCTGGCGCGGATGCGGGCGCTGGCGCGGGAAGCGGTCGAGGCCGGCGCGCTGGGGTTCGCGTCGTCGCGGCTGGCCACCCATCGCACCGAGGGCGGTCAGCAGATCCCAAGCTACGCAGCCGGTTCCAACGAGATTCTGGAGATCGCCCGAGGCGTCGCCGACGGTGGCGGCGGGCTGATCCAGTTCGTCCCCGACATCCCGGCCGGCGGATATCAGCCGGTGCTGCAGCAGGTATTCGACGCCGCCGCCGACACCGGACTACCGGTGACGTTCACGCTGCTCATCCTCAACGCCGGTGACCCGGTGTGGCCGGAAGCGATGACGATGGTCGAAAAGGCCAACGCTGCAGGCGGTTTCATCACCGCGCAGGTGTTTCCGCGGCCGATCGGGCTGATGATCGGGCTGGAACTGACCGCCAACCCGTTCGTGCTGTACCCCAGCTACCAGGAGATCGCCGGGCTGCCGCTGTCCGAGCGCGTCGCGCAGATGCGTAAACCCGAAGTGCGCGAACGCATTCTGAACGACAAACCCGGCGGCGCACCCGCCAACCCGCTGGTGTACTTGGCGCAGGCGTGGGACTGGATCTTCCCGCTCGGCGACGACGCCAACTACGAGCCGGAAGCCTCCCAGAGCATCGCGGCACGGGCGCGGGCGCGCGGTGTGTCGCCGATGGAGGAGGCCTACGACCGGCTGCTCGACGACGACGGGCACGCGATGCTGCTCGGCGCGATGGCCAATTTCGAGAACAACTCGCTGGACACCGTCGGCTCCTTGATGCGCCGCGACGACGTCGTCCTCGGCCTCGGCGATGGCGGCGCGCACTACGGAATGATCTGCGACTCAAGCTTTCCCACGTATCTGCTGACGCACTGGGCACGCGACCGCTCGTCGGGCCGGATGTCGGTGGCCGAGGCCGTGCGCGAGCTGACCTCGGTGCCGGCGCGCGTCGCGGGGCTAAATGACCGGGGCCGCATGGCCGTTGGCTACAAGGCCGACCTCAACGTCATCGACCACGCCGCGATGCGACTGCACAAGCCGGTGATCACCTACGACCTGCCCGCCGGCGGCCGTCGGCTCGATCAGAGCGCCGACGGCTACGTCGCGACCATCGTCTCCGGTGAAATCATCGCGGAGAACGGCAAACCCACCGACGCGCGGCCCGGCAAGCTGGTCCGCGGCCGTCAACCCGCTCCCTAGTTCCCGCCGATCGCCGAGTGTGCGGTTTCATACGCGACTCGCCGACGAGAGCGTATGAGGATGCACACTCACCACGTCTTCGGGCACCCACGCGCGATCAGCGCCGCACCAACGCGGTCGAGGAAGACACGCGGCCGGTTATGCACCATGCTGGCGGTCACCCTGATGTCATTCCAACCCAGCTGCGGCAGGTCGAAGTATCGATCGACATCCCGCTCCCGCTGGCGAGGGTCGTCCCAATGTTGCTTACCGTCGAAATCCACGCCGACGAGGTACTTTCGCCAACCCAGATCGATGCGGGCGACCACCACGCCGTACTCGTTGACGACGACAATCTGAGTCTCTGGTCGAGGGAATCCCGCCTGGACCAACAAAAGTCGCGTAAGCGATTCATACGGCGACTCCGCGCCACCGTCGACAAGCGAGAGCGTCTGGCGCAACTGCCGTAACCCTCGAACGCCCGGGTGGTTGGTGATGACCGCTTCGACGTCTTCGACCTTGACGTCCGTCGCATTCATCAATGCGTCGATGCGCTGGACGCCCACTTTGAGCCCAAGCCTCCGGCCAACGTCGAACGCGGTGCGGGCGGGCGTGGTGACGAACATACCGGAGATCCGTTGCGTTTCACCGACCAGCAGAGTGTCCGCGTGGGTGATGAGCAGTGGCGGTGGCCGTCGATTGGGGTGAATCAGTTCGGCAGGTGTGTCACCGTTGATCCACTTGGCGCCAAGCATCGCTGACGCTGACAATCCGGCGAGTGCGCCCTCGCGTCTCGACCACAGCCACGCGGCTCTGGCGCGTTCAGCCGCCGACAGTTGAACGCCACGCGGCACCCAGACGCGGGGATAGAGCCCTTCGTAAAAGCGCCGCAGCTCACGGAAAGTCAGTGCTTCGGCGTCCAACGCCTCGGCTGCGAGAAACGGCCATTCGATGTTCTGCATGACCGCACGCTGGCATCGCGATGTGACACCGGACGCCGCGCGGACGGTGGTTATCCACAGCCCAGGCCGCCGCGACTGTGCGTCCTCATACGCCCCCCCCGGCGTGTCGCGTATGAAACTGCACACTCGAGGCGAAGGGGTGGAGGCGAGCGCAAACGCACGAAAAGGCCCGGCCTGCCGAAGCAGACCGGGCCTTCTCGGGTACGGACTTAGAAGTCCATGCCGCCCATATCGCCCGCGCCGGGCACGGCGGCCTTTTCCTTCTCCGGCTTGTCCGCGACGACGGCTTCGGTCGTCAGGAACAGCGCCGCGATCGAAGCCGCGTTCTGCAGCGCCGAGCGCGTCACCTTGACCGGATCGGCCACGCCCGCGGCGAGCAGGTCCTCGTACTCACCGGTCGCGGCGTTCAGGCCGGTGCCGGCGGCAGAGTTGCGGACCTTCTCGGCGACCACGCCGGGCTCCAGACCGCTGTTGAAGGCGATCTGCTTCAGCGGGGCCTCGAGCGCAACGCGCACGATGTTGGCGCCGGTGGCCTCGTCACCCTCGAGCGACAGCTCGTCGAGCGCCGGGGCGGCCTGCAGCAGGGCCACGCCACCACCGGCGACGATGCCCTCCTCGACGGCGGCCTTGGCGTTGCGCACCGCGTCCTCGATGCGGTGCTTGCGCTCCTTGAGTTCCACCTCGGTGGCGGCGCCGGCCTTGATCACCGCAACACCGCCAGCCAGCTTGGCCAGGCGCTCCTGCAGCTTCTCGCGGTCGTAGTCGGAGTCGCTGTTCTCGATCTCGGTGCGGATCTGGGCCACCCGGCCGGCGATCGCCTCGCTGTCGCCAGCGCCCTCGACGATCGTGGTCTCGTCCTTGGTGACGACGACCTTGCGGGCCTTGCCCAGCAGCGAGACGTCGGCGGTCTCGAGCGACAGGCCGACCTCTTCGCTGATGACCTGGCCGCCGGTGAGGATGGCCATGTCCTGCAGCATTGCCTTGCGACGATCACCGAAGCCCGGAGCCTTGACGGCGACGGACTTGAAGGTGCCGCGGATCTTGTTGACGACGAGCGTGGACAGCGCCTCACCCTCGACGTCCTCGGCGATGATCAGCAGCGGCTTGCCGGACTGGATGACCTTCTCCAGCAACGGAAGCAGATCCTTGACCGTCGACACCTTGGAGCTGACCAGCAGGATGTAGGGATCCTCCAGGACGGCTTCCTGACGCTCGGCGTCGGTGACGAAGTAGCCCGAGATGTAGCCCTTGTCGAACCGCATGCCCTCGGTGAGTTCGAGCTGCAGGCCGAAGGTGTTGGACTCCTCGACGGTGATGACGCCCTCGTTGCCGACCTTGTCCATGGCCTCGGCGATCAGGTCGCCGATGGACTGGTCACCGGCCGAGATGCCGGCGGTAGCAGCGATCTGCTCCTTGGTCTCGACCTCCTTGGCGGACTTGAGCAGCGTCTCGGTGACCTTCTCGACCGCCTTCTCGATGCCGCGCTTGAGCGCCATCGGGTTGGCACCGGCCGCCACGTTGCGCAGGCCCTCGCGGACCAGCGCCTGGGCAAGCACGGTGGCGGTGGTGGTGCCGTCGCCGGCGACGTCGTCGGTCTTCTTGGCGACTTCCTTGACCAGCTCGGCGCCGATCTTCTCGTACGGGTCCTCCAGCTCGATCTCCTTGGCGATGGACACACCATCGTTGGTGATCGTGGGGGCGCCCCACTTCTTCTCCAGCACGACGTTGCGGCCCTTGGGCCCCAACGTCACCTTTACCGCGTCGGCGAGGCTGTTCAGGCCCCGCTCGAGGCCGCGCCGGGCCTCTTCGTCGTACGCAATTGTCTTGGCCATTGCGAAGGTTTCCTCCGATAGGGGATGGCACGTCTCTCGGCCGGGCCCAGCGCCCGCGACGGACGGCCATTGAGCTGTGCGGCTCGGCCTCACCGTCCCGACCTAGCACTCGCCGGTCGCGAGTGCCAACTGCATTCTTAGCACTCGCCCATGGAGAGTGCAAGATTGTCCGGCGACGACAATCAGGGCAGCGCGCTCACTGTATGACTGATGTATGTGTCGTCGGTGACGATGGCGATGTGGCAGGCTGGGGTCGATGTCACTGGTCGTGCCGCCCTATCCCCCGCCGCGCTATGTGAAGGACGAACCGGAGGTCAGCGCGTGGGTGCGACGGGCAGACACCCCGCCGAACTACGACTCGTTCGGTCTCGTCAAGTACCACTATCTGGCGAACCAGCAGGCCACCGACGGCGACTACGGCCTCTATCGCGTGGACATCGCCCCGAAGGGCGGCGGGCCGGGGCCGCATTTCCACCGCGCGATGTCCGAGGCGTTCTTCGTGCTGACCGGCACGGTGCGGCTCTACGACGGCAACGAGTGGGTCGACGGCAATCCGGGCGACTTCCTCTATGTACCGCCCGGCGGCATCCACGGCTTCCGCAACGAGGCCGACGCGCCGACCTCGATCTTGATGTTGTTTGCTCCAGGGGCGCCGCGTGAGCACTACTTCGAAGGCTTCGCCCAGCTCGCCGACATGACCGACGACGAACGCAAAGAGTGGTTCGAGAAGAACGACAACTTCTTTATCGAGTAACCACGGTGGCGGGTGCGCAGCCGTAATCCCTTGCGCTAGACTGCTCCTCGATCAGTGAGGAGTCTTGGGTGCGGGCAAATGCTGCGCCCGACACCCAGGCTTTGCGGGGCTGGCAGCGTCGGGCATTGGTTCGGTATCTTGCCGACAAACCGCGCGATTTCCTGACCGTCGCCACCCCTGGCGCAGGTAAGACAGCGTTTGCCCTACGTGTGGCCGGCGAGCTGTTGGCCGACGGCACCGTCGAGCGCGTCACCGTCGTCGTGCCGACCGAACACCTCAAGAACCAGTGGGCGCTGGCCGCATCCCGCGTCGGCATGGCGCTGGACCCGAAGTTCAGCAACTCCGACGCCCAGACGTCGGAGGAGTACCACGGCGTCGTCGTCACCTACGCCCAGGTCGCCAGCCACCCGACCCGCCACCGCGTGCGCACCGAGAACCGTCGCACGCTGGTCATCTTCGACGAGATCCACCACGGCGGCGACGCCAAGAGCTGGGGTGAGGCGATCCGTGAGGCGTTCAGCGACGCCACTCGCCGACTGGCGCTGACGGGCACCCCGTTTCGCAGCGACGACAGCCCGATCCCGTTCGTCACCTACGAGCCCGACGAGAACGGCCTTCAGCGCTCGAAGGCCGACCACGTCTATGGCTACTCCGAGGCGCTGGCCGACGGCGTCGTGCGCCCAGTGGTGTTTTTGGCCTACTCCGGCGAGGCGCGCTGGCGCGACAGCGCCGGCGAGGAGCACTCGGCGCGGCTGGGCGAGCCGCTGAATGCCGAGCAGACGGCCCGCGCGTGGCGCACCGCGCTGAACCCGGCCGGCGAGTGGATGCCCGCGGTCATCGCCGCGGCCGACAAGCGCCTGCAGCANATGCCGAGCAGACGGCCCGCGCGTGGCGCACCGCGCTGAACCCGGCCGGCGAGTGGATGCCCGCGGTCATCGCCGCGGCCGACAAGCGCCTGCAGCAGAAGCGCCAGCACGTGCCTGATGCCGGTGGCATGGTCATCGCCTCGGATCAGACCGCCGCGCGTGCCTACGCCAAACTGCTGGCCACGATCACCGGTGAGGAGCCGACGGTCGTGCTGTCCGACGACCCCGGGTCGTCCGACCGCATCAGTCAATTCGCGGCGGGCAGCAGTCGCTGGCTGGTCGCGGTGCGGATGGTCTCCGAAGGTGTCGACGTGCCGCGACTGTCCGTCGGCGTGTATGCGACGAGTGCGTCGACGCCGTTGTTCTTCGCCCAGGCGGTCGGACGGTTCGTCCGGTCGCGTCGTCCCGGCGAGACGGCCAGCATTTTCCTGCCGTCGGTGCCCAATCTGCTGCTGCTCGCCAGCGAGATGGAAGCCCAGCGCGATCACGTCCTCGGTAAACCGGATCGCGAACCGGCCGACGAGTTCGCCGCCGCCGAGCGCAAGCAGAGCGAGCCAAGCGAACTGGACAACGGCTTCGAGTCGTTGGGCGCCGACGCCGAACTGGACCAGGTGATCTTCGACGGCTCGTCATTCGGCACCGCGACTCCCGCCGGCAGCGACGAGGAGGCCGACTATCTGGGCATCCCCGGGCTGCTGGACGCCGAGCAGATGCGAGACCTGTTGCGGCGCAGGCAAGAAGAGCAGCTGACGAAGCGGACAGCCACTGGAGAGACGCCGCCGCCGCGGACCACACACGGGCAGATCCGCGAACTGCGCCGCGAGCTCAACACGCTGGTGTCGCTGGCCCACCATCGCACCGGTAAGCCGCACGGCTGGATTCACAACGAATTGCGCCGGATCTGCGGCGGCCCACCGGTGGCGGCGGCGACGACGGAGCAACTGAAGGCCCGCATCGAGGCGGTGCGCACACTGCAAGCGTGATTTCGGCGCGCGCAGTCGCGGTGAGCGCGACCCAGCGCGCCGAAATCGCGAAAGGGTTAGACGCGTTGCGCGTTGGCCAAGATCTCCTGGACGATTCGCTGCGATTGATCACCGATGTTGGTGTCGTCGCATACCACCGCCTCTGCGACGACGTTGGATCACACGCCCAGGGTGTGCTGGCATCGCAGCCCTGGTGCCGTATCACCCGTCACGGTTCGATCCTGGATGAGCAGATTGCCTTGTGTACGAACGTCGGCGAGCGTCGAGTTGATGACACTGCCCGGGCTGTCGGGGCTGGTGACCGTGCTCGAGCGCGGCGGCGCGGCAACGGGTTCCGGGCGGGTGCGAGCAAGGACGAATCCGCCGCCGGGGACAACGCCGCCTGCAGATCGGTGCCCGGCCCCGCCGGCAGGAAGGGTTGGTGGCTTGCCCGATATCCCGATCTTGCGCACCGGTTCAGGCATCGCGGCGTGTGTCGAGGGATCCGCCAGCACGTCGAATACTCTGGACCGGCGCGTCGACGTCGATGCTGGCTTTTTTATGTTCTTCAGTCACGGAATGTAGACCCTCGCGGCGCGAAAACTCGTCGTCACAGACCCAGCAGTTGCGGCAGGTCGGCCACCGAGTCGATGACGTGGTTGGGCTGCATCGCGTATTCGTCTGCGGCCCAACGGTCCAACGTCTCCTGGCGGAACTTGCCCGTGCGCACCAGCACACCGGTCATCCCGACGACCTGCGCGGCGAGCACGTCGTTGTTGAGGTCGTCGCCGATCATGTACATCTCGTCGGGGTCGACGCCGAGTCGGCTCGCCGCCGCCAGAAACCCTTCCGGCGCCGGCTTGCCGACGGCGGTGGCCTTGCGGCCGGTCGCCTCCTCCAGGCCGATCAGATACGTGCCGGTGTCGATGCGCAACCCGTCGGCGGTGTTCCACGCGGTGCTGCGATGCATCGCGACGACGGGCACGCCCTGAGCCATCCAGTCGTACACCCACGACAGGGTGAGGTGGTTGAACTCCGGGCCGGCGCCACCGAGCAGCACCACATCCGGAGCTTCGGGCGTCTTCGGGCCGCTGAACTCGGTGGAGTAGACGATGTCGATGCCCGCCATGTCATCGGCGATCTCACCGCTGTTGACCAGGAAGCATCGCGCGTCCGGATAGCGGTTGCGGACGTACTCCGCCGTCAGCACCGCCGCGGTGATCACTTCGTCGGCGTGCACTGCCATGCCCGCCTCGGTCAGCAGTTCGGCGATCTGCACGCGGGTGCGGGTGGTGGTGTTGGTCAGATACGAGCATGCAATCTGGTTGTCCGCCAGCACTTGCAAGGTCTCGGCCGCGCCCTCGATGGGCTTCCACGAGGTCACCAGCACGCCATCGATGTCGAACAGCACACCACCGATCGCCATGTTGCCGACAGTAAACCTAGTGTGTTCCGATCGCGTAAATCGCCAGCCTCATGCGCTCCGCCCATGCATGTGTTCGCGTGCCCGCATACGCGCGACAAAGTCGCTGAGAACTTAGGGCGTCAATGCATCCAGCGACTTTGTCGCGCGTAGCCGGGCACCGCAACTAGTTAGGGGCGGAGTGCTCACCGCGGACCCACGCGCTGTCAGCCACCCACGGCGACGCCGTACCCGCGATCGCCCACGCCCACTCGGCGGGCACGTCGATCACCTGATAGCTCTTCACCCCCGCGGCCGTCGCCGCGATCAGCGTCGCCACCCCGGCCCGGCGCTGAAAGAACGTCTGGCGCACCGTCCAGCCGATGATCCCCGCGGTCGCGATGCAATCGCGTCGCCGCTGCAGACTGCCCGTGCGCGCGACGAGCCACCCGTCGCCCACCCGATGCCCCAGCGACCGCGAGCGGTCGAACGCCAGCAGCGCACAACACCCGACGAGCACCGCCCAGAGCGGCCACACCCACAGCGGCGCGGCCAGCACACCCAACACCACGGCCAGCACCGCCGGCCCCAGCAGCGCGCGCGTCCACCGCCGCCGCGTGGCGACCGGCCCATGCGGGCGCAGCGGGCCGGTCACCGCGTCGGGCCGGTTGATCAACTCCGTCAACACCCATTGGGCGGTGTGCGCCGGGCACGGCGGCAACAACACCGACGCCTCCCCCGCACCGCCCACACCGGTCATCACCGCATCCAGTCGCGCACCGCCGAACAGCCGCACCAGCAACGGCTCACGCAGCGTTCCCCCGCGCAGCCGCCGCATGTCGAACGTGTGCTGGCGCAGCCGCAGCAGCCCGTGCTCCAAATGCAGAACATCGGCGTCGCGGCGCAGCACCAGGTTTCCGTACGTCACCAACGACCGCAGCACCGACAACACCACCGACAGCACCAGCACCACGACCACCAAGAGCGCCACACTGGCCGCGACGCCGAAGCGCTCGGCGGCGTCGAGTCCGGACCGTGCCAGCTGCGAATCCTCCAGCGCCGCACCGATTCCCGCCTGATACACCAGCCCGACCGCGGCCAGGATCATGGCCAGGCCGGTGAAGCTCAGCGGACTGTAACGCAGCCATGACGGGTCCCAGCGGGCCAGTTCTCGCCCCGGCGGGGCCGCCTCATCGGAAACGACCAACGAGTCCGCCAGCAGGATGGCGCGCAACTGCGGCACCCGTTCGGCCTCGACCGCGTCCAGCTCGAATTCCGTGTCGCCGGTGGCTTCTTGCCCGGTGCTGACCTTCAGGACGGTCAGCCCGAGCAACCGGTGCAGCAGCCTGGCATCGGTGGACACCGACCGAATCCTGTTGCGCGGCACCGACAGCACTTTGCGTTGCAGCACGCCGGTACGCAGTTGAACGTCGTCGGGCCCGATGTGGTACGTCGTGGTGAACCAGCGGGCCAACCCGTATCCGACGATCAGCGCCACGCCGAACAACGTCCACAGCGGGTTACCGGTCGCCGAGCCCAACACCACCGAGCCGACAAGAAGCGGGATCTGCCGCAGCACCTCGTGCACCGGATGCACCAGCAGCATGCGCGGGCTCAGCCGATGCCACCCGACATCCGACTGAACGGTCACGTCGCGTCCTGCTCGCCGAGCGCCGCGATGTCGGTGAGTTGCGCGACGACGCGGTCGGCCACCTCGGAATCCAACGCGACGATGCGCACCGCCCCGGCCGACGACGCCGTCGTCACCGTGACATTGGCCAACCCGAACAACCGGTCCAGCGGCCCGCGCTGCGTATCGACGGTCTGCACCCGCGAAATCGGGGCGATCCGGCGTTCCTGCACCAGCCAACCCGTGCGGGTATACACCGCCTCTGGGCTGATATCCCAGCGGTGCACGCGATACCGCCACAACGGAGCCACCACAACGGAAACCACGATGCCGACCAGCGTCGCCGCCATCGCAAGCCAATGCACCCACATCAACTGACCGGCCAGCGTGAACCACACCAATTGCGCGATCACCAACACCAGCCAGGGGATTGCCGCGCCGACCGCCCACACGATCGGCGCCTTGCGGCTCGGGGGATTCGCCGGATCCACCAGATTCATTCGGCGAACACCTCGTTCCAGTCGTTCTTCATGTCGACGACGACCCAGCCCGCCGGCCCCGCCTCCTGAAGCGCCGTCACCAGCTTGCCCGTCGCGGGCGGGTGGGCGTCATAGGCGTACTCACGCTCGGCGTCGGTGTGATGAACCAGCACACCGAGATTCGGCCGCGGATTGCCGATCGTGGTGTACTCCAACATGGCCTGATCACCGTCGCTGTTGCCGACAGCGAGGATCGGCCGACGGCCGATGAACTGGTGAATCCCGGCGGGCTTGCCGGCCTTGTCGTCGACGAAGACGTAGTCGGCAGTCTTGACGAGAACCGGCTGGCCGTCCCGCATTTCGAACTTGACTGTGGCCGTCGACCCGACGACCTGTTCGGGCGGAATGCCATACACCCGCTGCGAGAACACCCGCATGAAGTCCGCACCACCACCCGACACGATGTACGTGCGAAAACCGTTGTCCCGCAAGTACTGCAGCAGCTGCTGCTGCGGCTGATAGGTGAGCTGGTCATACGGCCGGTCGAAACGGGGATGGCGCGCGGTGGCCATCCAGTCCTCCACTCGCTTGGCGAATTCGTCGGTGGTCATGCCCAGGTGGGTGAGCCCCAGAATGCGCATCAGCCCGTCGTGGCGGTCACCGGCCATCAGGGCGGCGACGTCACCGCGCAGCGCGGCCTGCACCATGGGGTCGGCGGCCACCTGCGGCTCGCTGGCCGCCCGGCGCTTTACCTCATCCAGCGCGTACGCCAATTGGAACGGCACCGGCGCCTCCGCCCACAGGGTTCCGTCGTTGTCGAACACCGCGACGCGATCGGTCTCGGCGACGAAGTCGTCGCCCGGTGTCGTCACCCGCTCGACGAACTCAGTGATCGACGCTTTGGCGGCGGTGTCGTTCCACAGCGACAGCGGATCGGTACCGCCGTCAGGCGCGCATCCCGCAAGCGCCAGTAGTAGGGCCAGCAGCAATCCCGCAACGGCTCGCATGGCTCCACACTGCTATGCCATCCGCACGACGTCCAGCGACCGCGTTCCGTATGTTCATTCCTATGAGCGCTGACAAATGGACCGCGGACGATGTGCCCGATCAGTCCGACCGCGTCGCCGTCATCACCGGCGCCAACACCGGCATCGGATATGAGGCCGCCGCCGTCCTCGCCGACAAGGGTGCGCACGTGGTGCTCGCGGTGCGCAACGTGGACAAGGGCAACGACGCCAAGGCACGCATCCTCGCCACGAGCCCGAATGCCGTCGTCTCCGTGCAGGAACTCGACCTGACGTCGTTGGACAGCATCCGCAAGGCCGCCGACGAGCTGCGCGCCACCTTCCCGCGCATCGATTTGCTGATCAACAACGCCGGCGTCATGTACACGCCACTGCAGCGCACCCAGGACGGTTTCGAGCTGCAGTTCGGCACCAACCACCTCGGGCACTTCGCGCTGACGGGCCAACTGCTCGACAACCTGCTGCCGGTCGAGGGCTCCCGCGTCGTGACCATCAGCAGTCAGGGCCACCGCGCGGGCCGGATCAACTTCGACGACCTCAACGCCGAGCGCGGTTACAACCGCTTCGCCGCCTACAGCCAGTCCAAACTGGCCAACCTGCTGTTCACCTACGAGCTGGCGCGGCGGCTCGCCGCCAAGGGTGCCCCGACGATCGCCGTCGCCGCCCACCCCGGCGGTTCCAACACCGAGCTGACGCGCAACCTGCCCAGTTTCCTGCGCCCGGCCACCGACCTCATCTGGGGGCTGATAGCGCAAAGCGCCGCGATGGGGGCGCTGCCGACGCTGCGCGCCGCGACCGATCCGGCCGTGCGCAACGCCGAGTACTACGGCCCCGACGGCTTCGCCGAGCAGCGGGGCCATCCGAAACGCGTTGAGTCCACGAAGAAGTCGCACGATCCCGACCTGCAGCGTCGGCTCTGGCAGGTGTCCGAAGAGCTGACCGGCGTGACTTATCCGGTCTGATGCGCTCCGTCGAACTGCACCGGCGCGTCGTCGCCGACCTCATCGCCCCCCGGCCGCCGGAGCCGCTGCCGCTGGCCGACGCGCTCGGTCTGGTGCTCGCCGGTGATGTGGAAGCACCGCTGTCGCTGCCCGGATTCGACAACTCCGCGATGGACGGGTACGCCGTCGTCGCCGACGACATCGCCTCGGCCACAATGGAAAACACCGTGCGGTTGCCGGTCGCCGAAGACATTCCGGCCGGGCGCACCGATCGGCTCATTCTGAAACCCGGTACGGCGCACCGGATCATGACGGGCGCTCCGGTGCCGTCCGGCGCGACGGCGGTGGTGCCCGTGGAGGCCACCGACGGCGGCGTCGACACCGTGGCGATCCGCGCCGCCGCCAAACCCGGCCAGCACATCCGCCGCGCCGGCGAGGACGTCACGGCGGGCACCACGGTGCTGCGCGCGGGACAGGTCGTCACCCCGGCCGCGCTAGGGCTGGCTGCGGCACTGGGTTTGGCTGAACTGACGGTCGTTCCGCGGCAACGGGTTCTGGTGATGTCGACCGGCTCTGAGCTGGTGGCGCCCGGCACGCCACTGCAGCCCGGGCAGATCTACGAGTCCAACGCGGTGATGCTCGCGGCGGCGGTGCGCGACGCCGGCGGTCACGTGGTGGCCGCGCCGATGACCGGCGACGACGTCGACGCCTTCCGAAACACGTTGTCCCGCTATGCCACCGAGGCCGATCTGATCATCACCACGGGCGGCGTCAGCGCAGGCGCGTACGAGGTGGTCAAGGACGCGTTGGGCGGCGAGGTCGATTTCGTCAAGGTCGCCATGCAGCCGGGCATGCCGCAGGGCGCGGGCCGGATAGGCGATACCCCGATCATCACGTTGCCGGGCAATCCGGTGAGCGCGCTGGTGTCCTTCGAGGTGTTCATACGCTCGCCGCTGCGGGCGGCGATGGGCGTCGCCCAACCCGACCGCCCACGCCGCCAAG
This sequence comes from Mycobacterium hubeiense, assembly GCF_002838065.1. Taxonomy (GTDB): domain Bacteria; phylum Actinomycetota; class Actinomycetes; order Mycobacteriales; family Mycobacteriaceae; genus Mycobacterium; species Mycobacterium hubeiense. Next base: position 19,639 of record NZ_PIZU01000041.1, read on the forward strand.
CCGTGCTCAACGAGGACCTCACCTCGCCGAAGGGCAAACGGCAATTCCGCCGCGGCGTGCTCGATCCGGCGACTGACACCGTCGTCAGCTACGGCCCGCCCGCCTCGCATCATCTGCGTTGGCTGGCGTCGGCGAACTGTCTGCTGGAAATTGACGAGGAGGTGGCCGAATTGACGGCCGGATCGCAGGTCACTGTGTGGGACCTGTCGGCGGGCTAGGCACCCGTAGAATCGCTGCACGATGGCCAGACGCCCAGACCTCAAGACAGGCCCAGAACGCCTTGTGGCGCTGGTCCGTTCCGCCGTCCCGCCGATGCATCCCGCGGGTCTGCCGTTTGTCGGGGCCGGCCTGGCGGTCGCCGCGCTGGGCCGCAAGCACACCTGGCTGCGCCGCACCGGCCTGCTGGCGGCCGGCGCCCAAGCGGCGTTCTTCCGTCATCCGCCCCGCGTCCCGCCGACCCGCCCGGGCCTGGTGGTTGCCCCCGCCGACGGGCTCATCTGCCTCATCGAGGAGGCCTCGCCGCCGGCCGAGCTCGGGCTGCCCGACGCGCCGCTGCCCCGCGTCAGCATCTTCCTGTCGGTGCTCGACGCGCACGTGCAGCGCGCCCCGATCGGCGGTGAGGTGGTGGCGGCGCAGCACCGGCCGGGGCTCTTCGGCTCGGCCGACATGGCCGCCGCCAGTGAGGACAACGAACGCAACAGCATCGTGATCCGGACACCGGAAGGCGCCCAGGTGATCGCCGTGCAGATCGCGGGCCTGATCGCCCGTCGCATCGTGTGTGACGCCAAGGTCGGCGACAAACTCGCGATCGGCGACACCTACGGATTGATCCGGTACGGCTCGCGGCTGGACACCTACCTGCCCGCGGGCTCGAACATCCTTGTCACGGTCGGGCAGCGGGCGTTGGCCGGCGAAACCGTTCTGGCCGAGCTGCCATGATCAAACCCCGCATCAAGACGCGCGTCGTCAGCGTGCGCATGCTGCCCAGCGCGATGACGGTGGCCGCGATCTGCCTGGGCTTGTCGTCGGTGAAGATGGCGCTGGACAACCGGCCCACCGAGGCGATGGCGTTCCTTGCCGTCGCCGCGATCCTCGACGCGCTCGACGGGCGCATCGCGCGCATGCTCAAGGCCACCTCGAAGATGGGCGAGGAGATCGATTCGCTGGCCGACGCCGTGAATTTCGGTGTGGCACCGGCGTTTATCGTCTACGCGACGTTGCTGTCGCAGTCGCGGGTGGGCTGGATCGTGGTGCTGCTGTACGCGGTGTGCATCGTGCTGCGGCTGGCCCGGTTCAACGCGATGCTCGAAGAAGAACTGCCCGCCTACACCAAGGAGTTCTTCGTCGGCATGCCCGCGCCGGCCGGCGCGATCGGCGCGATCGGGCCGCTGGCCGCGAAGATGCAGTTCGGCGAGGGCTGGTGGACGTCGGAGTGGGCGGTGTCGATCTGGATGATCGGGGTCTCGCTGCTGGTGGTGAGCACCATTCCGATGCGCAAGGTCCACACGTTCGCGGTGCCGCCCAACATGGTGGTGCCGCTGCTGGCGCTGTTGGCGATCGGCGTGGCCGCCTCAATTCTGTACGGCTACATCGTGATTCTCGTCATCATCGCCGCCTACGTCATCCACATTCCATTCGCCGTGCGCAGCAACCGCTGGGTGGCGGCGCACCCCGAGACCTGGAACGACAAACCGCAGGAACGCCGTGCGATACGGCGCGCCACCCGCCGTGAGATCCGGCGCACCCAACCGCACCGCCGGTCGGTCGCGCGCCTCGGACTGCGCCGACCGGGCCGCTGACATGACGGAGACCGATGTGGCCGAGGAACCACCGATCAGCCATCTCAGGTTGACCGCCCGCCTCAACACCTCTGCGCTGGACACCCGCCGCGGGGTGGTCCGGCTGCATCCCGAAGCCATTGCCGCCCTAGGCATCCGGGAATGGGATGCGGTGTCGTTGACCGGCTCGCGAACCACCGCCGCGGTCGTCGGCGTCGCGCCCGCGGGCACACCGGCCGGCGTGGCGTTGCTCGACGACGTCACCCTGTCCAATGCCGGGCTGCGGGAGGACGCCACGGTGCTGGTGGCGCCGGTGACGGTGTACGGCGCGCGATCGGTGACACTGTCCGGGTCGAAGCTGGCCACGCAGTCGATCACGCCGGCGACACTGCGTCAGGCCTTGCTGGGCAAGGTGCTGACGGTCGGCGACACGGTGTCGCTGCTGCCGCGCGACCTCGGCCCCGGCACCTCGACGTCGGCGGCCACCACCGCGCTGGCCTCGGCGGTCGGCATCACCTGGACCTCCGAACTGCTGACGGTCACCGGCGTCGACCCCGCCGGAACCGTGAGCGTGCAACCGAATTCGTCGGTCAGCTGGGGTGACGGAGTGACCCCGAGCGCGCCGGCCGACGTCGGCGTCGGTCAAGCCACCGTCACCGCGGCGACGGCGTCCGCCACCATCAGCTACGACGACCTCAAAGGCGCCCACGCGCAGGCCGGGCGCCTCACCGAATGGCTCAAGCTTGCTCTCGACGAGCCTAAGCTGCTCGAAACACTGGGCGCCACAGCCAATCTCGGTGTGCTTGTGTCGGGCCCCGCCGGCGTCGGCAAGGCCACCATGGTCCGCACCGTGTGCGCCGGGCGGCGGCTGGTGGAGCTGGACGGCCCCGAGGTCGGCGCGCTGCGGGCCGAGGACCGGTTGGCGCGGGTGTCATCGGCGGTGGGAACGGTGCGCGACGGCGGTGGCGTGCTGCTGATCACCGACGTCGACGCGCTGCTGCCGATGCCCGCCGAACCGGTGGCGACGCTGATCCTCAACGAACTGCGCGACGCCGTGGCCACCCGCGGGGTGGCATTCATCGCGACGTCTGCGGTGCCGGACAATTTGGATCCCCGGCTGCGGACCCCCGATCTGTGCGACCGGGAGCTGGGCCTCATGCTGCCCGACGCGGCGACTCGCAAGCAGCTGCTGGAGGTGCTGCTGCGCGATGTACCCGCGTCGGGGCTCGAGCTCGAGGAAATCGCCGGGCGTACACCGGGTTTCGTCGTCGCCGATTTGTCCGCGCTGGTGCGCGAGGCCGCGTTGCGGGCCGCCGCCCGGGCCAGCGCCGACGGCAACCCGCCGGCGCTTCAGCAGGAGGATCTGACCGGCGCGCTGACGGTGATCCGCCCGCTGTCGCGGTCGGCCACCGAGGAGGTGTCGGTCGGCGCGGTCACCCTCGACGACGTCGGCGATATGGCCGACACCAAACAGGCGCTGACCGAGGCGGTGCTGTGGCCGCTGCAGCATCCCGACACATTCGCCCGGCTGGGTGTCGAGCCGCCGCGCGGGGTGCTGCTGTACGGGCCGCCGGGCTGCGGCAAGACCTATGTGGTGCGCGCGCTGGCCAGCTCGGGCCGGTTGTCGGTGCATTCGGTCAAAGGCGCCGAGTTGATGGACAAGTGGGTCGGCTCGTCGGAAAAGGCTGTGCGCGAACTGTTTCGGCGCGCCCGCGACTCGGCGCCGTCGCTGGTCTTCCTCGACGAGATCGATGCGATGGCGCCGCGTCGCGGACAGAGCTTCGACTCTGGGGTGACTGATCGGGTGGTGGCGTCGCTGCTGACCGAGCTCGACGGCATCGAGCCGCTGCGCGATGTGGTGGTGCTCGGCGCCACCAACCGGCCGGACCTGATCGATCCGGCGCTGCTGCGGCCGGGCCGGCTGGAGAAGCTGGTGTTCGTCGAACCGCCCGATGCCGAGGCGCGTCGCGAAATCCTGCGCACCGCAGGCAAATCGATCCCGCTGAGCGACGACGTCGACCTCGATGCGCTGGCCGGGGAGCTGGATGGCTACAGCGCCGCGGATTGTGTCGCGTTGTTACGGGAGGCGGCGCTGACGGCCATGCGGCGCTCGATCGACGCCGCTGACGTCACCGCTGCCGACGTGGCCAAGGCCCGCGAAGCGGTGCGGCCGTCGCTGGATCCGATTCAGGTGGAGTCGCTGCGGGCCTTTGCCGCCGGGCGGTAACCGCCCGGCGCTCTCGCCGCCCGCGCTCTCGCCGCCCGCGCCGAGTGTGCGGTTTCATACGCGACGCGCCGTGGTGGGCGTATCAGATCGCACAGTCAGCGGGATGGTGGCGGTCGCGGTTCCAGTCAACCCGATGGCGTCGACTCTGCGGCGACGGCTTGCTCCACTCGAACTTCTTCGCCACAGCCGCATAGTGAAACGCCCGGAAATATATCTTGACAGTGACAAGTTGCAGATGGCATCATCAACTTGACAGTGTCAAGATGTGGGAGGTGCAGCAATGGCTACCGCCACCGATGCCGGCGTCCGGGCCGGGGACCGCGACCGCGAGAAGACCGCCGACCTGCTCGGTCAGGCGCTTGCCCAGGGCTATCTCACGATGCCTGAGTACGAGGAGCGGCTGCAGACCGCGTTCGGCGCGCACACCACCGCAGAGCTGCGGGCACTGGTCGCCGATCTGCCCGTCGCCCGGCTGAAGAGCAACGATCCGCGACGTCAGGCCGCCCGGCGCAGGGCCGCTCGTCGCGGCATGCAGATCCACGTCGGCGCCTACCTCGCCGGCGTCGCGCTCATGCTGGCGATCTGGCTGGCCGTCGCCGTCAGCACGGGCGCGTGGTACTTCTGGCCGATCTGGCCAATTCTCGGTTGGGGCATCGGCGTGGTGTCGCACGTCCTTCCCGTGCGATCAACGATGTGCCGGGTACGCGGATAGCAACGCTCGCACCGCCGCCGCCACGTCCGGCTCGAGCCACGTCGGCATGGCCTCGTCATAGGCGTGGCGGCGCACCACCGCGTATGGCAGGTCCACGACGGCCCTGGTGACGGCGTCGAGATTGCGTGAACTGCTGCGGCCGTAGAGCTCTCGGGCCAAGCCCGTGACACGTTCGATCAGAGGCGCGTTCATCGCGGCCAGCGTCTGCTCGAAGGCCGCGTCGGGCCCCCCGTCGAGCAGATCGGCTGGCCGGATCGTCAACAACAGCCGCGCATCCTCGGGCAGTTCCCGCGCGAAGCTCACCGCCGACACCGCCATTGCGACCGCGACCTCCTGCGCCGTGTCCCCGTCGGCGGCCATCGCCCGCGATTGGAAGCGTTCGAGCGCGCGCAGCCAGGCCGCGGTAACCACGCCATTGCGATTGCCGAACCGGTGATACAGCGTGCCGGCCGGCGCGCCGCTGGCCTTGGCGATCGCAGCGACGCTGGCCGCACGCGGCCCGTCGGCAAGCACCAAGGCCCGTGTGGCGTCGAGGATCACATCCGTCTCGTGCTTCCGGGGAGGCGCCATGATCTAGTACAGTCCTTCTATATGAAACGATTGCCCTATATCGATGAGCATGCCATATCGGTCCCCGCCGACCGCGCACAAACATGGGCGGCGCTGCTGCAAGTGATGTGCCGCAACCCGAAGGACCCGAACACGGTGCCCATCGGCTTCGCCCTCGACGAAGCGACACCCCGCGAGCGGTTCGCGCTGAAGGGCCGCCACCCGTTCTCGATCTACCGGCTCGTGTTCGAACTTGACGACGACGGGCCACGGCGCACCCGGCTGCGGGCGGGAACCTGGGCAGCGTTTCCAGGTCTGCATGGGAAGCTGTATCGCGCTCTGGTCATCGGTAGTGGCGGGCACCGCATCGTCGTGCGGCGGATGCTCAAACGCGTTGCGGCGGTAGCGTCGTGAACCTCGGCTGCAATTGGGGCGCCGCCCCGTGCGAACTCGCCGCGGGCATGCCGTGCGACGCGTTGGCCCCGAACGCGGGCACGCGTGCCGACCGCGCCATCAGCATCGACGCGCCGCCACACATCGTGTTCGCCTGGCTGTGTCAGTTGCGCGCGGCGCCCTATAGCTATGACCTTCTCGACAACGTCGGCCGCCGCAGCCCGCGTCAACGCGATCCCCAACTGACGCGCCTCGAAACCGGGCAACGATTCATGTCGATGTTCACGCTGGAGTCATTCGTCGACGGTGAGCACATCACGCTGCGGGCCAAGGACGTCGTCGTCACCTACGCGGTCACACCTCAGGGCCACGGCTCCCGCCTGCATGTGCGGGTGCTGTTCGACGGGCCGCGCCTCCTCGGCCAGCTGCTCGCGGTCGGCGACCTGGTGATGATGCGCAAACAGCTCCTCACGCTGAAGGAGCTGGCCGAGCGCGAGGCGGCCGTCAAGGCTCGATGAGCCCGGCGCGGATCGCGTAGCGGGTCAACGCCAAACGGTCGCGTAGGCCGAGTTTGGCCAAGATGTTGGTCCGATGCCGGTCGACCGTCTTGATGCTGATGCCTAAGGTCGTCGCAATTTCGCGCGTCGAGTATCCCTCGGCGATCAACTTGAGCACCTCCTCCTCACGCGGCGTGAGTATGTTCTCCGGCAGCGCATCGCCGTGGCGTGCCCGATGGAGATAGTCGCGAATCAGCGCCGTCACCGCCCCGGCATACAGAAACGGCTCGCCCCGCAACGTCGCCCGGCACGCCTCGAGCAGATCGCGGTCGGCGACGGACTTCAGCACGTAGCCGGACGCGCCGGCCCTGAGCGCTTCGAAGAAGTACTGCTCGTTGTCGTACATCGACAGCATCAAGATCCGTACACGCGGGTGCGCCTTGTTGATTTCCCGCGCCGCCTGCAGCCCGGTCATGCGCGGCATCGCGATGTCGAGGATGGCGAGGTCGGCCGGCGTCTCGTCCAGCGCCGCCAGCGCCTGGTGCCCGTCGGCCGCCTCCGCCACCACCTGCAGGTCGGGTTCGGCGTCGATGATCATTCGCAATCCGCTGCGCACCAGCGCGTGGTCGTCGGCCAGCAGCACCCGGGCCGGCATCAGTCGCTCCGCAGCGGGATGACCAGCCGTACCTCGGTGCCTTCGCCCGGCGGCGAGCTGATCGTCAAGTCCGCGTTCACCAGCAGGGCGCGCTCCCGCATGCCGCTGATCCCCGCACCCTCCATCGCGACGCCACCCTTGCCGTCGTCGGCGATCCGAAGCGTCAAACGATCGGCGGTGACGTGCAAGTCAAGCCAGACCTTGCGAGCGTCCGCATGGCGCGCGACATTGGTCAAGCTTTCCTGGGCGATGCGGTAGCAGACGAGTTCAACTTCAGGTTTGAGCCGATCCGTCTGCGGCACAACATGTTTCACCACGGCGATTCCGGTGGCCTGGGCGAACTCGTTGCACAACGCGGTAAGGGCACTCTGTAGGCCGAGGTCGTCGAGCGCGTCAGGACGCAGCCGGCGGGCGATGCTTCGCACCTCATCGAGGCTCGCACGCACGGTCTCCTGCGTGTCCTGGAGTTCGGCGCGAATCGCCGCGGGAGCACGGTCGACGGCGCGTTTGAGGGTCAGCAATGCAACGGTCAACGACTGCCCGATCTCGTCGTGCAGTTCCCTGGCGATTCGCTGCCGCTCGTTTTCCTGCGCCGCTAATGCCGTCGCACTGGCAGAAGTCCGTTCCGACTCGAGACGATCCAACATCGCGTTGAAGGACGTGATGAGGTGGTGCAGATCGCCACTGTTCCGGTCGTCGACGCGGTCGCTACGCCTTGGCGGATCGACCCGCCGCATGGACGCGGCGAGCCGATCCAGTGGGGCAAGACTGGTACGCAGGAGCAGCCCGTTCGCGGTCAAGATGATTGCCAATCCGACCATCAGCACCGGGATTTCGGTGAGCTTGATGCGCGCCGACACCGTTGCCGGCGACAACGCCAAAATCAACGTGCCGAGCGTAAAGATCAAGCCGTTGATCAGAAACACCCGCCGGAACAGCGCGGCCGCCGGGGTTCGCGCTCGTTTCATACCTTTCAGCCTGATCCGCGCCACACATATTTGTCCATACAGGTCGTATCCCCCGCCAAATGGGTGTCAGACCCGATAGTCACGCGCAGCTCAGCAACCCAGACTGTCCTCACCTGCCGGAGGAACTGGGATGCAAATCGATCGAAGGACCGTGCCCGGGAGCGGCGTTCTGCACGAGATCGTTACGCGGGAGGGCGAACGGCTTTCTGTGCTGGTGGAAGCCGCCGGCAACCGGCACCTGTTCATGTACGACACGAACGGTCTCGACGTGCCCGCGCGGGCGATTCTGCTGGAATCCGATGAAGCCGATCAGGTGGCAGAGATTCTGCACAGCCGGCCGATCGTCGATCGTCTTCGGTCGCTGGAACGCCGGGTAGACGAACTGATCGGAGAACTAGGACCATGACCATTACTGCCGTCGCCCGATGGACCGAAACCATGCAAGCACATGAAATCGCTTTGACCGCACCGACGGTTCGTATGGATGATCCGGTTTCCAAGGCGGTCCAGCTCATGGTCGTCAATCGGCTGCCCGGTCTGGTCGTGGTCGATGATTCGGACCGGCCCATCGCCGTGCTGCCTGGTACCCAGGTACTCCGTCTGGCGATCCCCGAGTCATACCAAGACGACCCGGCTCTCGTGCGCACAGTCGATGAAATCCACGCTGACCTGTTCTGGCATGGTCCCGGCAAGCTGACCGTCGGCGACTGCCTACCCAAACCGATTGCCAAGCCGGCCACCGTCGCGCCAGAGGCCACCCTGCTCGAGATCGCCACCGTCATGGCGAACAAACGAAGCCCGCTCATCGCCGTGATCGATCAGCGCGGGCGACTCACCGGTGCGGTGACCCTGGAGCGGTTGCTCACCAGCCTGGCGGTTGCCGGACCGGGCGACTGACCGCGCGCCTGCGAGCACGTCCTTACGGCAGGTTCAGCAATGGCTCCGGTGCTCGCGGTCACGATTTTCGTCGTCGCCTTTTGGTTCATCGCCACCGAGCGTGCGCACAAAGTCAAGACTGTCCTTGTCGCCGCTGGTTTGATGACCGTGCTGGGCCTGGTCCCCGGCGAGCGGATCTTCTATTCCGAGCACGAGGGCATCGACTGGAACGTCATCTTCCTGTTGCTCGGCATGATGGTGATCGTCGGCGTGATCAAACAGACCGGCCTGTTCGACTTTCTCGCCATCTGGGCCGCCAAGCGATCCCGCGGAAAACCGTTCCGCCTGATGGTCATGCTGATGATGATCACGGCCATCGCCTCTCCGGTGCTCGACAACGTAACCATCATCCTGCTGGTTGCCCCGGTCACACTGGTCATCTGCGACCGATTGCGAATCTCCCCGCAGCCATACCTGATCGCCGAGGTGCTGGCGTCGAACATCGGCGGTGCCGCGACGCTTATCGGCGATCCGCCGAACATCATCATCGGCAGCCGTGCCGGATTGACGTTCAACGACTTTCTGGTCCACATGGCCCCCGCGGTCGCCATGATTTTCGCGCTGTTCGTGCTCTTCACCAGGGTGCTGTTTCACGCCGACCTACATGGCAACACCGCCCACATCGGTGACGTGATGGCACTGCAGGAGAAGCGTGCGATCAAGGACACCCGGCTGCTGATCCATGCGCTGGCCGTGCTCGCGGCCGTCATCGTGGGGTTCGGGCTGCATTCGGTGCTGCACGTCGCCCCCTCGATCGTCGCGCTGGTCGGGGCGGGGGCGATGTTGCTTCTCACTGGCGTCGATGTCACCGAAGTGCTTCCGGAGGTGGAATGGCCGACACTGGTGTTCTTCATGGGTCTGTTCGTGATGGTCGCCGGACTTGTGCATACCGGGGTCATCGAGATGCTAGGCACAGCGGCCGTTTCGGCGTTCGGAGACAACTGGTTATTGGCGGCCAGCGCGCTGATCTTCGGGTCCGCCGTTCTGGGTGCCTTCGTCGACAACATCCCCTATACGGCGACGATGACACCGGTCGTCGAAGGAATGGTGGCGCAGACGCCGGACGACGAAACGGGTCGAGCGCTGTGGTGGTCGTTCGCCCTCGGCGCGTGCTTCGGCGGCAACGGCACCGCGGTCGCGGCCAGTGCCAACGTCGTCGCCATCGGCATCGCGCACCGCGCCGGGCACCCGATCAGCTTCTGGCGGTTCACCAAATACGGCATCGTGGTGACGTTGCTGAGCACCGCCCTGGCATGGGTGTACGTCTGGCTGCGCTACTTCTGAATCAAACGAGCGGTTGCGGCGCGCACCTCGGACGCGCGCGGGAGCGCCTCAGTCGCACGACCACGACCACATCGGAGGTGCTCACGACGCCGATGTCCACGCCGACCTCGTCCGTAAACTGGGTTTGATCCAAAGCCCTTGAACCGGCTGACACCCCGACCCTCGGAGTGCCATGCTCGCAATCCTGCTCGCCCACGCGGTGGCCACCGCGGTGGCGCCACTTCTGGTGGCCAGGTGGGGGCGGATGGCGTTTTACCCGTTGGCGCTGGTTCCGCTGGGCTCGGTGGTCTGGGTCGCGCTGAACTGGCCGGGGCAGGGCGACGCGCCCACCGTCGACCTGCAATGGGTGCCCGAGCTGGCGATGAACATCACGCTGCGGTTCGACGCGCTCTCGGCGATCATGAGCGTGCTCGTGCTGGCCATCGGCGCGCTCGTGCTGTTCTACTGCGCCGACTACTTCCACCACCACGACGGGCACATCGAGAAACGGCTGCCCAGCTTCGCCGCCGAACTCGTCGCGTTCTCCGGATCGATGTTCGGCCTGGTCGTCGCCGACAACCTGCTGGTGCTCTACGTGTTCTGGGAGACGACGACGGTGTTGTCGTTCCTGCTCGTCGGCCATTACGCCGAGCGCGCCACCAGCCGGCGGGCTGCCACCCAGGCGTTATTGGTGACGACGTTCGGCGGGCTGGCGATGCTCGTCGGCATCATCATCCTCGGCAACCTCGCCGGGACCTATCTGCTCTCCGAACTGATCGCCTCGCCGCCGACGGGTCTGGCCGCATCGGTCGCCGTGGTGCTGATCCTTGTCGGTGCGCTGTCCAAATCGGCCATCGTCCCGATGCATTTCTGGCTGCCCGGCGCGATGGCCGCACCCACACCCGTCAGCGCCTACCTGCACGCGGCCGCGATGGTCAAGGCGGGTGTCTATCTCGTCGCGCGCATGACACCCGGCTTCGCAGACTCCCCGCCGTGGCGGCCGATGATCATCTCTCTCGGCGTGCTCACGATGTTGATGGCCGGCTGGCGGGCGGTCCGCGAATACGACCTGAAGCTGATCCTCGCGTTCGGCACGGTGAGCCAGCTCGGCTTGATGACAGTGATGGTCGGCTCCGGCGGCAGCGACATGATGCTCGGCGGGCTGGCGTTGCTGTGCGCCCACGCGATGTTCAAAGCCGCGCTGTTCATGATCGTCGGCGTCATCGACCACGCCACCGGCACCCGTGACATCCGCCGGCTGGCCTGGCTCGGGCAGCGCAGCAGGCCGTTGCTGGTCATCGCGGTCGGCGCGACGGCGAGCATGGCCGCGCTGCCGCCGTTCTTCGGTTTCGTCGCCAAGGAGGCCGACTTCGAAACCGTTGCGCACAGCCCGGCGTTGGGCGCGGCTGCGCCTTACGTGCTCGCCGCGATCGTGCTCGGGTCGGTCTTCACCACCATCTACAGTCTGCGGTTTCTGTGGGGTGCGTTCGCCCGCAAGGGATTACGCCAGCCCAGCGTCCGCGTCGCCGAAATGCACCGTCCCCCAGCCAGTTTCCTGGCCGCCCCGGCGATCCTTGCCGCCGCGGGACTCGCCTTCGGGCTGTGGCCCGCCCGCGTCGACGCCGCCCTGGACACCTACGCCGACACCGTTTCCGGCGGAGCGGATTACGACCTGGCGCTGTGGCACGGGCTGGGCCTGCCGCTGCTGCTGTCGGTTCTGGTGCTCGCGGTCGGCACGGCCGCATTTTTCGCCCGCGCCCGGCTGCGTCGGATCCGGGCGGTCTATCAACCACTGGGCAACGCCGACCGCATCTACGACGCGGTGATCCGGGGCTTGGACCTGCTGTCGGTGAAGCTCACCGCCAACACGCAGCGCGGCTCAATCCCGGCGACGCAGGCGGTGATCCTGTCGACCCTGGTGCTGGTGCCGGTGGTGGTGCTGTGGCTCGGCGCGCGCAACCGACCCGAATTCGCGCTGTGGGATTCGCCGATCCAGGTGGTCGTCGCACTGCTGATGCTGGCCGCCGCGCTCGGCGCGACGGTGATGCGCAACCGGCTGGCGGCCGTGCTGCTGGTCGGCGTGACGGGCTACGGCTGCGGCGTCATCTTCGCCTTCCACGGCGCACCCGATCTGGCGCTCACCCAATTCCTGGTCGAGACACTGCTGCTGGTGATCTTCGTGCTGGTGCTGCGGACGCTGCCCGCCGAGGCCGACCGCGTCAACATCCAGCGCAACCGGTGGCCGCGCGCAGCGCTGTCGCTGGCCGTCGGTGCCGCCGTCACCACACTCGCGGTCTTCGCGATGGCCGCGCGCAGCGGTATCGGCATCGCCGAACTGCTGCCCGACGCCGCCTACTACCGCGGCCACGGCGCGAACACAGTGAACGTGCTGCTGGTCGACATTCGCGCCTGGGACACCATGGGCGAGATCATGGTATTGCTCGTCGCAGCTACCGGCGTCGCGTCAATGGTGTTCCGGCACCGCCGTTTTGGCACTCCACCGCGGGTGGCCGACGCCGGTCAGCCCGACATCGGGCGGATCTCCGCCTACACCCCCGCCGTCGGCGACGTCACCTGGCTGCGCGGCAGCGAGCTGCGCGACCCGCGCCACCGCTCCCTGGTGTTGGAGATCGCGACGCGCATCATCTTCCCACTCATCATGGTGCTGTCGGCCTACTTCTTCTTCGCCGGGCACAACACCCCTGGCGGTGGGTTCGCAGGCGGGCTGACCGCCGGTCTGGCGTTGGTGCTGCGCTACCTGGCGGGCGGGCGCTACGAACTCGGCGAGACGCTGCCGCTGGACGCCGGAAAAATCCTCGGCGTCGGGCTGGGCCTGTCGGCCGGCACCGCGGTGGCCTCGCTGCTGCTGGGCGCACCCGTATTGTCCTCGGCCGTCGTGCAATTCGACGTCCCAGTGCTCGGCAGCGTTAAGTTCGTCACCGCGTTGTTCTTCGATCTCGGGGTGTACCTGGTGGTCGTCGGCCTGGTACTCGACGTCTTGCGCAGCCTGGGCGCGCGGGTCGATGTGGACATGACGCAGGTGCGCGAGCGCACGGCTCAGAAGGTGGGCCAGTCATGACCACCTACATCGTGCCGCTGGTGCTCATCGGCGGGCTCACCAGCGTCGGCGTGTATCTGTTGTTGGAGCGCAACCTGACCCGAATGTTGCTGGGCTTGTTGGTGATCGGTAACGCCGTCAATCTGCTGATCCTCACCGTCGGTGGGCCGTCGGGCAATCCGCCGGTGCGCGGCCGCACCAGCAACGGTGAGACGACGACGGCAGATCCGTTGGCGCAGGGCATGATCCTGACCGCGATCGTCATCAGCATGGGCATCGCCGCGTTCGTGTTGGCGCTGGCCTACCGGTCGTATCGGCTGACGACCGCCGAGGAAGTCGTCAACGACCCCGAGGACACCCGGGTTTCGGAGCTGTCGAGTAGGGACGCCACCCCCGTCGAGGAGGACCGCCCGCAACCGGAGCCGGCCCGTGACACCGACCTGCCCGACGAGCTCGACGCCCTGCCCGGACTGGAGGGGTCGCGATGAGCATCTCTGCCGTGCTGACCCCGCTGCCCGTGCTGATTCCGACGGTGGCCGCGGCGCTGACGTTGATCGCCGGGCGGCGCCCGCGGCTGCAACGACTCATCGCGTTGGTCGCCCTGTCGGCTGTCGTCGGGGTGTGCGCCGCGCTGGTGTATCTGGTCGACCGTGACGGTACCCAGGCGTTGCACGTCGGCGGTTGGGGCCAAAGCGTTCCCGGCCTGGGGCCGTTGGGCATCACGCTGGTGGTGGACCGGCTGTCGGCGCTGATGCTGGTGGTGTCGTCGATCGTGCTGTTGGCGGTGGTCCTCTACGCCATCGGGCAGGGCATCCGCGACGGCGACGAGCGCCAGCCGGTGTCGATCTTCCTGCCCACCTATCTGGTGCTGTCGGCCGGCGTCTGCACCGCGTTTCTCGCCGGCGACCTGTTCAACCTGTTCGTCGGTTTCGAGGTGCTGCTGGCCGCGAGCTTCGTGCTGCTGACCATCGGCGCCAGCGCGGACCGCGTGCGCGCCGGTATCGCGTACGTGATGGTGTCGATGGTGTCGTCGCTGATCTTCTTGATCGGCCTCGCGCTCGTCTACGCCGCGACCGGCACGCTAAATATGGCCGAAGCGGCGGTGCGCCTCGACGACGTGGCCCCAGGCACCCGTACGGCGTTGTTCGCGGTGCTGCTGGTGGCGTTCGGCATCAAGGCAGCGGTGTTCCCGCTGTCGGCGTGGCTGCCCGACTCGTATCCCACCGCACCGGCGCCCGTCACCGCGGTGTTCGCCGGCTTGCTGACGAAAGTCGGTGTGTACGCGATCATTCGGGCGCACTCGCTGTTGTTCCCCGATGGCGGACTGGATCCGATGTTGTTGGTCGCGGCGCTGCTGACCATGCTCATCGGCATCCTCGGCGCCATCGCGCAGAGCGACATCAAGCGTCTGCTGTCGTTCACCCTGGTGAGCCACATCGGCTACATGGTGTTCGGCATCGCGCTGTCGACACAGTTGGGCATGTCCGGCGCGATTTACTATGTGGCCCACCACATCGTGGTGCAGACGACGCTGTTCTTGGTGGTCGGCCTGATCGAGCGTCAAGCGGGGGCGTCGACGCTGCAACGACTCGGCGGACTCGCCGCGGCCAGCCCATTACTGGCCTTCATGTTCGTGGTGCCCGCACTCAATCTCGGTGGCATACCACCGTTTTCGGGATTCATAGGCAAGGTGGCGCTGCTGGAGGCCGGCGCCGACAGCGGCTCGGTGTTGGCGTGGACCCTGGTTGCCGGAAGCGTGCTCACCAGCCTGTTGACGCTGTACGTGGTGGCGCGGGTGTGGACGAAGGCGTTCTGGCGCTCCCGTGTCGACGCCCCGGAAGGTCACCTGGCGACCGCGGCGCCGGCGGTGCTGCTGGACGACGGGCACGACGTCGACTTCGCCGACCGGGACAGCGTCGGTCGCATGCCCGTGGGCATGTTGGTGCCGACGGGTGCGCTGATCGCGGTCGGCCTGACGCTGACGGTGATGGCCGGGCCGATCATTGCCTACAGCGACCGCGCCGCCGACGAGATCCTCAACCGTGACAACTACATAACTGCGGTGGTGGGTACGCGATGAGGTGGATCGCGCTTCGGGTATGGCTGCTGTGCTGGCTGATGCTGGTGTGGATTCTGTTGTGGGGCGATGTTTCTGCCGCCAACATTGTGTCGGGCCTGGCCGTCGCGTCCGTGATCACGCTGCTGCTGCCGCTGCCGGCGGTGCCTGTGGAAGGACGCGTGCATCCGTTGTCCCTGCTGCGATTGATCATTCAGGTCACCTACTATTTGGCGCTGTCCTCCGTCCAGGTGGCGTGGCTGGCGATAAGGCCGGGGCCGCCGCCGGTCAATGCGGTGCTGCGGGTCCATCTGGGGCTGAAGTCGGATCTGGTGCTGGCCTTGGCCGTCAACATCTTCAACCTGATACCCGGGTCGATCGTGCTGGAGATCGACCAAGTGCGCCGCATGCTCTACATGCATGTCATCGATGTCGGCTCCGAACGGACCCTCAACCGGTTCTACCGGCAGGTCGCCGTTGTCGAGCGGTTGTTGGTGGCGGCCTTCGAGCGCGACGAGGACTGGCGGCCGGCGGCGAAGGCGGAGCGCGCATGAACACGGTATGGGTCATTGCGGCGGTGATGCTCAGTGCCGCCGCCGCGATCACGATGTTCCGATTGCTGGCCGGGCCAAGCACTTTGGACCGACTCGTCGCGCTGGACACCCTGATCGCGGTGGCCATGTGCGGCATCGGCACCTGGGCCGCGTTCAGTCTGGACACCACGGTGACCTACAGCCTCACCGCGTTGGCGTTGATCAGCTTCGTCGGCTCGGTGAGCGTGGCGCGCTTCCGTGTCCCCGACATCGAGAAACTTCCTCCACGAAGGAAACGCCAGTGAGCGCGCTCGACATCATCACCGCCGTGCTCGTGCTCGGCGGCTCGACGCTGGCGCTGACTGCCGCGATCGGTGTGATCCGTTTCCCCGACACCTTGTCCCGCATGCATGCTGCGAGTAAGCCCCAGGTGCTGGGCCTGCTGCTAGTGCTCGCGGGTGCTGCGATTCAGCTGCGCGGCCAGGCCGACGTCGGCATGGTCATCCTGACCGGACTGTTCACCGTCATCACTGCGCCGGTGGTGGCCAACCGCGTCGGGCAGCTGGCCTACCGGGAGCAGAACATCCGCGACGACCTGCTGACGAGGGACGACATGCTTGAATTCGCCGACGCGAGGGAACCCGATACGCATGACGAGAACTGACGGCGACAGCTGGGATGTCACCGAGAGCGTCGGCCAGACCGCGCTCGGAGTCGCGATGGCGCGGGCCGACGAATCCGCATCCGGTTGCCCGTTGTTCAGTGACCCGTACGCGCGAATGTTCTTGGATGCCGCCGCATCCCGCGGGTGGCAGCCGCCGGCAGGCCCGATGGCGGAGCGAATCCGCATGATCGGGGGCTATGCCGCGTCGCGCACGAAGTGGTTCGACGAATTCTTCATCGCCGCCGGGGCCGCCGGCATCCAACAGTTCGTGATCCTGGCCGCCGGCCTGGATGCGCGGGCCTGGCGACTGCCGTGGGTGGACGGCAGCGTGATTTACGAGATCGACCAGCCGCAGGTGCTCGAGTTCAAGCTCGAGACGCTACGGTCGCACGGCGCCGAACCGGCAGCACGCTACGTCGCCGTCCCTGTCGACTTGCGCCATGACTGGCCGAAAGCGCTGCGCGACAGTGGATTCGACGCAACCGAGCCGTCGGCCTGGTCGGCTGAGGGGTTGCTGCCGTATCTGCCGGCTGAGGCCCAGGACCGCCTGTTCGAACGGATCTCGGAGCTCAGCGCGCCGGGTAGCAGGGTCGCCGTCGAGGCGTTCACCGCGGACTTCTTCACCGAAGAGCACCAGGCCAAGCGCCGGGAGCAGATCGCGCAGATGCGCCACGAGGCGGCCGAGGCCGGCGGCGATATGCCCGACCCCGGCAGCCTGTGGTACATCGAAGAGCGCACCGACCTCGTCGAGTGGCTCAGCGACCACGGATTCCAGGTGGACACCATCGGGGCGGTCGAGCTGATGGAGCGCTACCATCGCACGCCCGAGCGCGACGATGCCACGCCGCCAAGCCAATTCATCACCGGAATCCGGCAAAGCTAGCCGTTGACCCGTTGCCCGGGTCCATACTGCGGTCGAGGCGCGTCGAGGTAATCACACCTGTCACAACTGCACCTCGATCCGGACGTGATGCCCTTGAAAATGCGGTATCAGGGGCGATACCACTTTTGGAGGTCGCCGCGCTCACAACAGGCGGGAGCACAACGATGGATCGCAACACCTATCGAGAACAGAGCCGGCGCACGTGGGGCGAGATGGCCTCGGGCTGGGAGGACCGGCGAGCATGGCTGATGAGGACGACGCAGCCGGTAAGCGACTGGCTGTTGGAGAATCTCGACCCGCAGCTGGGCCAGACTGTGCTGGAAATCGCTTGCGGGACAGGAGACTTGGGATTTCTCGTGGCAGAGCGACTCGGCGCAGATGGCCGATTGGTCAGCACTGACTTCGCCGCCGAGATGGTCGACGTGGCTCGTCGGCAGAGCGAGAGCCGTGGACTGACCAACGTCGAGCATCGCGTCCTCGACGCCGAGCGCATGGACCTTGGTGACGATTCCGTGGACGGCGTGCTGTGCCGTTTTGGCTACATGCTGATGGCCGACCCGGCCGCGGCCCTGCGGGAGACCAGTAGGGTGCTGCGCGACGGCGGGCGGCTGGCGTTCGCCGTGTGGCGCAGCCCCGAAAAGAACCCGTGGTCGTCCCTGCCGGGTATGACCCTCGTGCAACGCGGCCACATGCCGGTGCCCGGGCCCGACGCGCCGGGGATCTTCGCCATGGCCGATCCGGACCGGATCCACGAAATGGTCACCGGCGCCGGTTTCAGCGAGCCCGAGGTCGCCGAGATCGCATTTGACTTCACATTCCAGGACTTCGACGACATGTGGGACATGCTTGTTCGGCTCACCGGCCCGCTGGCGGACGTGCTCAACGCGCTGCCGGAGGACGAGCGCGCCGCGACACGTGACGCGATCCAGGCGAACGTCGCGTCGTATCGCAGCAACGACGGTTCGTATTGCTTCCCAGCCTCGGCGTGGTGCGTGCTGGCGCAGTAGGAGCTAGTTGCTGGCGGCGGACCTGCGTCGAGTGAATTCCCCCAGTGAGCCCACGCCTGACGCGACCTGTCCACATTCAAACGCCGCTAACGAACTACACGACGCGTAGGCGCCCGGTGACACTTCATTGAGATATGCCTCCGAAGGAGAGCCGCTGCAACAGGGCACCAAAATTGGTGTCAATGCCTGTTGCTGGCCTCGTGTAACTTATTGTCCCGGCCGTGATAACCGAGTGCTTTGCTTTGCCCTGAGGAGGGGTTTTGCCCGCTGATGCCGAACTCCCACGCACCCTAGCTGGTCAGCTCGAGGATTCGTCGTCGTCGATTCGTGCAGCGCGAGCAAGCGAACGCGTGCCCACTGCTGCAGGTGGAAGGGATCAACAACTCGGCTGGCCGCACCACCAAGCTCCCAACGATCCACGTGCAGACAGATCCGGACCGCAACATGGTTGGGAGCCACCCACGAATCAGACACTCGCGCAGCCAGCTGCAACTCAGCGCGTCAAGGAGGTTCCGCCCGTCGACGCTACTTACAAGGTTGCAGAAAGGGCGTCAGCTGCCAGCGCTACGGCAAACCAAACCAGTGGAAAACCGATTCCACGCGACTTTCCACCTGTCGTTTACCTGCCGTGTGCCGAGGCAGTCGATGACCCGAACGCGGCGCGCATCGACATGCGGCAGACCCGGGATGGGAGGACTGCACTGCTCGCATACTCGGCCCTCGATCGACTGCAATATTGCTGTGGCGACGATCAGGCGTGGATCGTGATGCCGACAGCTAGTCTCTCCCAGCTCCAGGCTGCCCACCCGTTTCAACTGCTGCTGCTCGACGTGGTGATTCCCGCTGACCAACGGCGAGGGCGAAAATGACGTTGTATATCAACCACGAATCGCTCGCGAAGATATCCCAATCGCTATCGAACGCCGGCAACGATCTTGACAGCGCGAGTGGTTCCGCCCCTACGTCGGTTGATGGTGGAGTCGGGACCCCGGCGATCCTGGGAATTCTCGCCAAGCTGACCGACAACACCGGCCAGCTCGTTGTTGCCGTCAAAGCAGTTGGTGGCGCGGTTGCTTCGGCCAACGCCAGTTATCTCGGCCAGGATGAAGCTGGCGCCGAGGCTCTGGAGCAAGCAATGGAGACAAGTTAGTGCCCATCGACACCAAGGTAGAAGGAAATCCAGAGGCTGTTCGCTCGACAGCGGAATGGCTGAGATCGACCCTGGCAAGCAAGATTTCACACACCGTGGATCAGATTCACGGTGCGCGGACTACCGCGAGTGCTGACTGGCGCGGCGACGCCGGGGATGCATTCGTCGCGAGGATGACAAGTGGGGCAACAAAGGCGGAAGGATTGGAAACAGCCGTTGCCAACGGCGCACAAGCGATCGACAACTACGCGGCCCCTCTCTGCCAACCTGGGTTGAGGCACCCGCC
>NZ_PIZU01000042.1 GCF_002838065.1 Mycobacterium hubeiense
CCACACCGAGGCTCA
The DNA here is from genome assembly GCF_002838065.1 of Mycobacterium hubeiense. GTDB lineage: Bacteria > Actinomycetota > Actinomycetes > Mycobacteriales > Mycobacteriaceae > Mycobacterium > Mycobacterium hubeiense. The sequence goes on from NZ_PIZU01000042.1 coordinate 16, forward strand.
TCCACAGGTTCTGATCATTCCTCGCGGCGTCTTCGTTAGTGTCGATTACTGAGAAGAGCCCTCGGGTATTGGTCAATCCCGCATCTTCCCGCGGATTGTCGAGCGCGTCGAATCCGCGAGTGCTGTCGAGGTTGTTGCTCATCATGTCGTCGAGGTAGGGCTTGTTGGCCTCGGCGAGCGCTTTGGTGAGTTCGGGATTGACCTGGCCGAGAGACTGACCGTCGGTCCCGGCGATGTTGAGCAGCTTGTCAGAGTGCGAGCCCGCCCATAGATCGACTGCGTTCAGGGTTTCCCCCGCCCGCGTGGCTTGGGCCAGCTGGGTGGGGTCGGTTAGGTCGGTGGGGTTGGCGACCGGGGCTGTGCCGTGTAAGAGACTGCCGGCGGCGGCTCCGCCATCGGCCCATTGATGGGTCATGAGGTTCTCGATGAACTTGTCGTTCGGCGGCTTGCTACCTTCGCCCGCCAGCGCGTCGTACACCGCGAACTGGTCGCGACCTGCGGCCGACAGCATGTCCTGCAACACCGGATCAACCTGCCCCTTGACCAATGGCACCGCATCCGGCGGAACCTTCGAATTGTCAAGCATGATCTCGGCTTGCTTGAGCATGTGCTGATCGAAGCTAGTGCCTTGCTGCAACGCCGGGTTGCCCTTGTCCACCATCGCGGCTAGGTCGCGAAGCTCCTGGCGCGCCTGTGGATAAACCCCCGCCCCGACGTTCGTCTTCTCGAAGTTCAACGGGAATTTCGTGAGATCGCGTCGGACGGCGTCAGGGAGGGCATCGAAACTGCCCCGCGCTGGCACGTAACCGGCATCGCCAGGTTTGAGTGACGGGTCAATCCCGGCCGCGCTGATGTGTTCGTTCGACACCAGCTGCAGGGCGTCTTGGAGCCGACCCCCATCAGTTCCAAGTTTGTCCATCAGCGCACGAATCTCGGGTGTGCTCTTGCCATCTAGCGATCGTGACAGCTGATGCAGGTACTCCATCTGGCTGGCGGGGAGTACGAGGTTGCCGCGCTGTAGTGCCGCGAGCTGCTCGGGGGTTAGTGTGGTGTTCTCAGCCAGGCGTTCCGATTCCTCAGGGGTCAGTTGCCCGTCCTGTAACGAGGTGCCGTCGGCGGCGCCTCGTTCAGCGGGCGTCGCCGGATCGCCGCCCGTCGCGGCGGTCAGCACCCGCGCCAAGTCCGCGTCGGCTTCTTCTGCGTTGGCCAGCACCGTAACTATTCGGTTTTCCAAGTCTTCGATTTTGTCCACCAACGCCTGGACTTCCGCCTCATCCCACCCTGTTGTATCTGGTGGAATCACCGTGTTGGTGGCCGTGTCGATCGTCACTGCCGGACTCGCGGCGGCGTCCTGGAGGATGGCATCGAGGTCATTCTTGACCGTCCGCACGTCTTGCGCAGATTTCTGTGCGCCCAGAGACACCAGGAACGACTCTTTTGCCGTCATGTCCAGCTTGGTGGCAGAGCGCTCAGTCGCCTGCTTTGCGGCCTCGCCGGCTTCACCCTTCCAAGTCGAAAACACCTGCAAATTGCGCAGGGCCTGGGCCTGCTCGCCACTCGTGCGGGCGCGTTGTGCCGCCGCTTCTGAGACTTCGTCGATCTGTTCAGGCTGCCATCGCTGAACGTCGGCCAGCGACATCCCCACGGGTCAGAGCCCCATGTCGTCGCTCAGTTTGCTGGCGGCGCTGTCGATATTAGAAGCCTGCTGGTCATCGGTTGTCACATAACGCGCCGCGGCCGCCCGGAAGTCCCCGGCGTGCCCTGCCAGTTCGGCATACAGATCAGCCGACTCCTGTTCCCACTTCGTCGCCGCCGAGGCCAGCGCAGCGGCACTCGTCCCAATCCATCCGGCTGAGCAGCGCCCATGCGTTCGTGGGCGGAAGCGTGCCCCGCTCGCAGGTTGTCACCGGCCAGATCAACATGATCGGCGGCCATCCGCACATCTACAGGATCTACGCGCAAATCCTCAGACAATCAGACCCCCTTTTAGCGAAACAGGACGCGGTAGTAGTTTGCTGGATGAGTTTAGCATCACCGGTCTGCACCGAGCGTCGCCAAAATCTGCAGCAGATTATGGGAAAGCAAGGGATAACGACGGAGCAAGATTCCGTTTGACCGGCTGGTGGGGGCACAGGGCTGAGTGGCTTGTGTCGTTCCGATTGCGGTGCAAGTTATGCCCCTGCGGATCTGGTGTCCTGTGGCGCGGCATTCGGTGGCAAGACGATCTCAGCGATCCCTTCTGGCGTGGTCAGCAACGCTGTGTCTCGGCGAGTCGGGATGTTAGGAAGATTCCGCGTGAACGCTGGCAGCATCGAATGGTGACTTGCACCGCCGACAGCAAGTACGGAGTTGGCTATTGCCAGTGGCGTCGACCAGCGTTGGCTACGCAAAATCAGGTAGACGCGCGCGACATTTCCAAACGCCATCACCGCGTTCATCGTGTGCAGGGCCGCCTTGTTGTGTGCGTAACTGTCCAGGCAAACCAACATCGGCCGCAGATCGCGGCCCTTGCTAATTTTGTCGGCGCGTGATTCGCAGTCATATATGAGGCGGTCCGCGTCATGGGGCCAGTCGCCGAAATAGGTAGGCGAATCCCAATTTTGGTGTGGCCGCGGGCCATAGATCATTACCCGCGCATCACTGGCGGTGACACTCGCCGCAATCACCGGCCACACGTCGCGGCCGCCGTCGTTCCTGATGTTGTCGAGTAGCAACAACACCGGATGGGTGGCGTCGAAGGTAAACGTTGCGAGCGGCTTGCATGCTGGGTCGGTGCCGATGCCAATCGTTAAGCCCGCATCAGGCTGTGGCAGCACCAGATCAGGCGCATACCACCGATAGCGTGCCGGATCGATCGCCTCGAACGGTGGCATCCGCAGGATCTTGAAGATCTGCTTAGGCGAGGTTCCCGCTGCCGATGCGAGATCGTTCACATGAACACCGGCGACTCGCGCCTGCCGGATTAGTTGCTCCAACCGAAAATCCAGCCGATTGCGTTCCGTGGCGACATCACGAACTTGCTGGATAAGCGCCCGTTCCTCCGCCACGAAACGGGATGCTACACGTGCGGAGTTTTACTGGGGCAACATGTTTGGCGCAGAAGGCGGCTTAGCGTTGGCCGCCCGAGCGCACGCCCAGCAGCACGTCCTCCCAGGCCGGCACGGGCGGCTTGCCCTTGCGGCTGCGCGGCCTGGGCTCTTCGACCGGCTCGGGTTCGGGCGCCGGCGCCGGGGGCTCGGGGGTTTCGAAGTCGAGCTGGGCCACCGGCGCCACCGGCCGCAGCGGCCGGTTGAAGTCGGGGTCGATTAGCTCGCACGCCGCATCGTCGAGTGCGGTCACGGTGCCGCCGTGCGCGCCGGGGCTGTACCGGAAATGCGCGAGATTGTCCGACCTACCCGCTGTCCACCCCAGCCGCACAGTCCAGCGAGCGTCCTCGTTGCGCCACGCATCCCACGTGGTCGCGTCGGGATCCAACCCGCGCGCGATGAGCGCTGTCGTCACGGTTTCCAGCAGCGTCAGCACCGACGGTCCGTCGGCAAGCACCGGGTGCGCGGCCGTTGCCAGCTCCGCTGCGCGGGCGCGCTCCAACAACACCGGATGCGCGAACCTCTCGACCCGCTCGATCGGGACACCTGCCGAAGCGGCTATCTGCTCGACGGACGCGCCCGCCCGGATCTTGGCTTGAATCTCCTTGGGGCGCAACATGGTCGGGACCTCGGCATCGTTTCGGGATTGGCTCGAACCGGCTTTGTCGCCACGTATCGCGGCGCGCAACCGATCGTCGGCACGCAGGGCGAACGTCTCGCTGGAGTCGTCAGTTTCGCAGATGATCCGTTTGCCATCGACGTCGAGCCCGACGACCTTGAGTTCCCGCATAACCGACCTCCTCCGGGCCTGACAATGGCCCGATTAGCAGGTCACCCTACTGCGTTATCTACTCGTTACCGTGTAGACACGCCGCAGGTCAGAGCCGTTCCACCACCCAGTCGACGCAACGGGTCAGTGCGCTGACGTCATCGGGGTCGACGGCCGCGAACATCGCGATCCGCAGCTGGTTGCGGCCGAGTTTGCGGTACGGCTCGGTGTCGACGATGCCGTTGGCCCGTAGCACCTTCGCCACGGCCCCAGCGTCTACGTCGTCGGAGAAGTCGATGGTGCCGACCACCTGCGAGCGCAGCTCGGGGTCGGTGACAAACGGTGTGGCGAACGGCGAGGCCTCCGCCCAGGAGTACAGCCGCTGCGACGAGTCGGCGGTGCGCTTGACCGCCCAGTCCAGTCCGCCGTTGCTCAGCATCCAGTCCAGCTGCTCGGCGAGCAGGATCAGCGTGCCGATCGCCGGCGTGTTGTAGGTCTGGTTCTTGGTGCTGTTCTCCAGCGCGATCGGCAGCGACAGGAAGTCGGGCACCCAGCGTCCGGAGGCCGCGATCGCCTCGATGCGGGCCAGCGCGGCGGGACTGACAATCGCCAGCCACAACCCGCCGTCACCGGCGAGATTCTTCTGCGGCGCAAAGTAGTACGCGTCGGCATCGGTGATGTCGACGGGCAGCCCGCCGGCCGCGGACGTGGCGTCGATGACGATCAACGCGTCGCCGGAACCCTCCGGCCGCTGCACCGGCACCGCCACACCGGTCGAGGTTTCGTTGTGCGCCCAGGCGATGACGTCGACCGACGGGTCGGACTGCGGCTTGGGCGCGCTGCCCGGCTCGGACTTGATGACGACGGGATCGCCGACGAACGGGTTCTTGGCGACGGCCGAGGCGAACTTCGAGCTGAACTCGCCGTAGGTCAGGTGCAGCGAGCGCTTGTCGATCAAACCGAACGCCGCCGCATCCCAGAACGCTGTCGAGCCGCCGTTGCCGAGGATCACCTCGTAGTCGTCGGGTAGCGAGAACAGCTGCCGTACACCCTCGCGGACTCGGCCCACCAGATTCTTCACCGGAGCCTGGCGGTGCGACGTGCCGAACAGGTCGCCCGCGGCGGCAAGCGCCTGCAGTTGCTCCGGCCGCACCTTGGAGGGGCCGGAGCCGAAGCGTCCGTCTTTCGGCTTGAGGTCGGCGGGAATGGTGAGTTCGGCCATGTGTGCAAGCCTAGAGATGCGCCGCTCGGCGCAGACATGCGACTCTTGAGATCTCGGCGTTGTGACGTCCGTCTCAGCGGAGGTATCGGGGGATGGACATTTACCCGATACCTCCGGTACCGTTGTACATCAAGCCGGTCAATGTAAACCTCATAGGAGGGTACCGAATGGCCCAGAAGACGGCTCGCACCCGCATGGTTCGGCGCTGGCGACGCAATATGGATGTCAGCGACGACCCCGCCTACGTCGAGATGCTCACCACACTGTCCGAGGGGTCGGTGCGGCGCAATTTCAATCCCTACACCGACATTGACTGGGACGCCCCCGAGTTCGCCGTCGTGCCCAACGACGAGCGCTGGATCCTGCCGAAGACCGACCCGTTCGGCCGGCACCCGTGGTACCAGTCCCAGCCCAAGGAACGGCAGATCGAGATCGGCATGTGGCGACAGGCCAACGTCGCCAAGGTCGGTCTGCACTTCGAGTCGATTCTGATCCGCGGACTGATGGAGTACGCGTTCTGGACGCCCAACGGCTCACCGGAATACCGGTACTGCCTGCACGAGGCGGTCGAAGAGTGCAACCACACCATGATGTTCCAGGAGATGGTGAACCGCATCGGCGCCGACGTGCCGGGCATGCCGCGGCTGCTCAAGTGGGTTCAGCCGGTCATCCCGCTGGTCGCCGGCCCGCTGCCGATCCCGTTCTGGTTCGGCATCCTCGCCGGCGAGGAGCCCATCGACCACACCCAGAAGAACGTCCTGCGCGAGGGCAAGGCGCTGCACCCCATCATGGAGAAGGTGATGGCCATCCACGTCGCGGAGGAGGCCCGTCACATCTCGTTCGCGCACGAGTACCTGCGTAAGCGCCTCCCGCATCTGCCTCGGCGCAAGCGGTTCTGGTTGTCGATCTACGTGCCGCTGACCATGCGGATCCTGTGCTCGGCGATCATCGTGCCGCCACGGGCGTTCTGGAAGGAATTCGACATCCCGCGCTCGGTGCGCAAGGAGGTGTTCTTCCGATCGCCGGAGTCCCGTCAGATGCTGCGCGACATGTTCGGCGATGTTCGGATGCTGTGCCATGACACCGGCCTGATGAATCCGATCTCGAAGCTGATGTGGCGGATCTGCAAGATCGACGGACCGCCCAGCCGCTATCGCAGCGAGCCGCAGCGCCAGCACGTGGTGACCGCCGCGTAGTGCGGAGCGCACTGTGCCCCATGTGATCACCCAGTCGTGCTGCAGCGACGGGTCCTGCGTCTACGCGTGTCCGGTGAACTGCATTCACCCGACGCCGGACGAGCCGGGCTTCGCCACGGCCGAGATGCTCTACATCGACCCGGCCGCATGCGTCGACTGCGGAGCGTGCGTGAGCGCCTGCCCGGTCGGCGCGATCGCACCCGACACCAAGCTGGAGCCCAAACAGCTGCCGTTCGTCGAACTGAACGCGGCGTACTACCCGAAGCGCGAGGGCAAGGTGCCGCCGACGTCCAAGCTGGCGCCGGTGCTCGAAGCGCCCGTGGTGTACCCACGCGGCGACGGTCCGTTGACGGTGGCGATCATCGGATCCGGCCCTGCGGCCATGTACGCCGCCGACGAATTGCTGACCCAGAAAGGCGTGCGGGTCAACGTCTTCGAGAAGTTGCCGACGCCCTACGGGCTGGTGCGCGCCGGCGTGGCGCCCGACCATCAGAGCACCAAACAGGTGACGCGGCTCTTCGACAGAATCGCCGGGCGACGGGAATTCCGGTTCTTCCTCAACGTCGAGGTGGGCAGGCACGTGAGCCACGCCGAGCTGCTGGCGCACCACCACGCCGTGCTGTATGCCGTTGGCGCGCCCAACGATCGGCGCCTCGACATCGACGGGATGGGTCTGCCCGGCACCGGCACCGCCACCGAGCTGGTCGCGTGGATCAACGGCCATCCCGAATACACTGATCTGCCAGTCGATTTGAGCCACGAGCGGGTGGTCATCGTCGGCAACGGCAACGTCGCCCTCGACGTCGCCCGCATTCTGACCGCCGATCCGGATGCATTGGCGCGCACCGACATCTCCGATCATGCGCTGGCCGCGCTGCGCGAATCGCGTGTGCAGGAGGTGGTGATCGCGGCACGCCGCGGACCCGCCCAGTCCGCGTTCACGCTGCCGGAGCTGATCGGCTTGACGTCGACGTGCGATGTCGTACTCGACGCGGCCGACCACGAATTGGTCGTTCGCGACCTCAGCGTCACCGAGGATCCGTTGACCCGCAACAAGCTCGAGATCCTCACCAAGCTCGGCGACGCGTCGGCCCCGATCATGCGACCGCGCATCCGGCTGGCGTATCGGTTGACGCCACGGCGGGTGCTGGGCGAACGGCGCGCGTCCGGCATCGAGTTCGTTGTCACCGGCACCGACGAGGTGCGTCGCATCGACGCCGGCCTCGTGCTGACGTCAATCGGCTACCGCGGCAAGCCAATTGCCGATCTGCCGTTCGACGAGTCCGCAGCCGTGGTGCCCAACGACGGCGGCCGCGTCATCGACGCCGACGGCCGACCGGTGCCGGGCAGCTACGTCGCCGGCTGGATCAAACGCGGCCCGACGGGCTTCATCGGCACCAACAAATCGTGCGCGGCCGAAACCGTGCGCAACCTCGTCGCCGACTACAACGCCGGGCTGCTCGCCGCGCCGAACGCTCGGGCCTCGGCGCTGGAGAAGCTGATTCGCAGCCGCCAGCCCGACGTCGTCGACGCCTCCGGCTGGAAGGCCATCGACGCCGCGGAGATCTCCCGCGGCGGCGACGACCGTCCCCGTGACAAGTTCACCACCGTCGCCGACATGCTGGCCGCGGCATCGACGGCACCCGCCCCGTCGATGCGTGAGCGCCTGCTCGCCGGCTTGCGGCGCTGAGCCCTACTGGGGCTGCTTGATCGCCTCGGCGATCTCCTCGTCGCTGACCTCGCGCACCGGCTGGCCCATCGACCAACGATGACCGAACGGGTCTTGGAGCTCGCCGTAGCGGTCACCCCAGAACATGTCCTCCAACGGCATCACCACCGTCGCCCCGGCGTCGACGGCCTTTTGGAACTTCTTGTCGACGTCGTTGACGGTCAAATGGATCGTCACCGGTGTACCGCCGAGCGCTTCCGGCGTCGACGACTTACCGTCGGCCATCTCCGGGAAGTCGTCGTTGAGCATCACCATGGCACCGTTGATCCGCAGCGCGGCGTGGTAGAGCCTCTTGCCGTCGGGTCCCGGCACGCGGCCGAGTTCCTCGGCGTCGAACGCCTTGACGTAGAAGTCGATGGCGGCGGCACCGTCGCTGACCGTGAGCATGGGGGACACCGAGGGCTGTACTTCTATGGCCATTGGGCATTTCCTTTCGTTGGGGGCTACGCGTACAGACCACGCGCGGCGGCGGATCTCATCGCAATCGCCATACAACCACCGGGCACCGACAAGTCGGGCCGACGCTGCGCACCGAACGGCCTGTCGGCATCTGAATCACACCACCGAGAACGACGGCGGCAATGCCTCGCGGCCGGTCAACGCCAGCAGTACCGTCTCTCCCTTGCCGAGGGCCACACCGATGCGCGCCGCCAACGTCACCGCCTCGTCCAACACCTCGTCGGGCAGCGCGAAATCCAGACCGGTCGCCCGGGCGATGTCCAGCCCGTGCACCGCCAGCTCGAACACGCGGGTCGGCAGATAGGTGGACAACCGGATGCCCAACCCGCCGATGACTTCGATCAACGGGTCGTCCGCGGCTTCGACATCGCCTAACGCCCGCGCCACCAGCCCATCGATCGTCGCGGCGGGATCGTCGCCGAGATCCCTCCCGGCCTGCCGGCCGCGCTGAACGACGTCGGCCGGGTCGAGGCCCAAAGCCGAACCCGTGACGCGCACGTAGTACTCCTGCGGCGTCGCGATGTCTTCCCTCGACGCGCTGGTCTGCAGGTAGCTGCTCACCGTGATCAGTGAGCGCGACGTGTGCCCGACCAGCGACCGCAGATCCCACTCACCCAGGCCCGGCCCGTCCCACCGCGAGTCGGGGATCTCGCGCACCAGAGCGGCGAAACTCCTTGCCGCTGAGGCGAACACCGTCACGGCTTGGCGATCTCGTTCCACCCCTCGACCGACTCCGGGCTGCGCGGTGCCGGGCCGACGTACAGCGCCGCCGGACGCACCAGCTTGCCCAGCCGCTTCTGCTCGAGAATGTGTGCACACCACCCGGCGGTACGCCCGCAGGTGAACATCGCCGGCATCATCTTGGCCGGCACCCGCGCGAAGTCCAGGATCACCGCCGCCCAGAACTCGACGTTGGTTTCGATCGCCCGGTCGGGGCGACGCTCCCGCAGCTCGGCCAGCGCGGCCTGCTCCAGCGCGGCCGCCACTTCGTAGCGCGGCGCCTCCAGTCGTTTGGCCGTCGCCCGCAGCACCCGCGCCCGCGGGTCCTCGGCGCGGTACACGCGATGGCCGAAGCCCATCAGCTTTTCGTTGCGGTCCAGAATGCCCTTGACGACGGCACGCGCGTCGCCGGTGCGTTCGACTTCTTCGATCATCGGGATCACCCGCGCCGGAGCGCCGCCGTGCAGCGGGCCGCTCATCGCGCCGATCGCCCCCGACAGCGCCGCCGCCACATCGGCACCGGTGGACGCGATCACGCGCGCGGTGAACGTCGACGCATTCATCCCGTGCTCGGCGGCGGTCACCCAGTAGGCGTCGATGGCCTCGACGTGTTTGGGGTCGGGTTCGCCCTGCCAGCGGGTCATGAATCGCTCTGTGACAGTGGAACATTCGTCGATCATTCGTTGCGGTACGGCGGGCTGGTAGATGCCGCGGGCTGACTGCGCGACGTAGGACAGCGCCATCACCGACGCCCGGGCCAGCTGATCGCGGGCGGTGGCGTCGTCGATATCGAGGATCGGCGGATAGCCCCAGATCGGGGCCAGCATGGCCAGCCCGGCCTGCACGTCGACGCGTACGTCACCGCTGTGGATCGGCAGCGGAAACGGTTCTGCCGGTGGCAGACCGTGGCCGAAACGGCCATCGACCAAAAGCCCCCACACGTCGCCGAAGGTGACCTGCCGGTTGACCAGATCCTCGATGTCCACCCCGCGATATCGCAGCGCGCCGCCGTCCTTGTCCGGTTCGGCGATCTCGGTGGTGAAGGCCACGACGCCTTCCAGTCCTTCGACGAAGTCCTCGGGTACGGCAGTCATGGGCCGATTCTTGCACCCGCGTTGGGGCCGAACACTCGGGGCGTAGCGTGATCGCGTGGCTGACAAAGACCGGTTGGCGGCGATGCGGGTGGAATACGGCCCGGAGAAGGACGGCTGCGGCGATCTCGACGCCGACTGGCTGGCTGACGGGTGGGTTGCCCTGTTGCGCAGGTGGTTGGCCGATGCCGAGCGAGCCGGTGTCGCCGAACCGAACGCGATGGTGGTCGGCACCGTCGACCGCCGGGGCAGGCCCATGACCCGCTCGGTGCTGTGCAAGAGCGTGGACGAGTCCGGAATCACCTTCTTCACCAACTATGACTCCGCCAAGGGCGAGGATCTGGCCGCCAATCCGTACGCGTCGGCAACCTTCCCGTGGTATCTGCTCGGTCGCCAGGTACACGTGCGAGGGCCCGTCACCAAAGTGCCCGCCGAGGTGACCGCCGACTATTGGTCGAAGCGGCCGCGCGGTTCGCAGCTGGGCGCATGGGCGTCGGATCAGTCCCGCCCCATCGCCTCGCGTGCGGCGCTACTGGAGCAGTTGGCCGAAGTCACCGAACGGTTCGCCGACGTCGATGAGGTTCCGCCACCGCCCAATTGGGGCGGATACCTGATCGCGCCCGAGGTCGTCGAATTCTGGCAGGGCCGAGAAAACCGGCTGCACAACAGGATTCGTTGGGCCGACGGCCGCGTCGAACGGCTCCAGCCCTAGAGGTGTGCGCGCCCGCAGCGGGCTTAGTGTGACCTCTGCCACTGGGCCCCGACGGCGCGGGTTAACATCCGAGCATGGGTGAGACCGGCCTCGGCCTGCGGGAACGCAAAAAGCAGCGAACTCGCGCAGCGTTGATCGACGCTGCGGTCGAGTTGTGCGAGCGGCAAGGGATTCGACGATACGACCGTCGACCAGATCGCTGCCTTCGCCGATGTGTCACCCCGCACGTTCAGCCGGTACTTCGCCACCAAGGACGCCGTGGTGCTGGCCTTCATCGACGACGTCACCGACATCGTGGCGATCGAACTGGCCCAGCAACCGCCCGACATGAACCACCTGGACGCGCTCTACCGCGCGCATATCCGGGCGTTCCTGGGCACCAAGACCGCTCCCGCGAGCGGAATGACCTCCGAACGCCTGCTGGCCTGCGCGCGGATCGTGAACTCCTCGCCGACGTTGCGGCTGGCGGCCGTGGAGTTCCGGCGCGACTCCGTCAATGTCGCACTCGCCAAACGGATGGGAGTGGCGGGCGACGATCCCCGGCTGCGGCTGGTCGGCTCGATCTTCGGCACGATCATCATGACGGCGCTCGGAGATCTCAGTGGCACCACCGATTGGGACGCCTTGACGGTCGACGACATCGTTGCGCGGCTGGACGCGACGTATGCGCAGTTCGTCGACGTCGTCGCGAGTGTCCGCCAACCCGGGTGAGCAACTGCCCGCCCCGGCCGGGCACGGCCGCGGGAATGGGACTACCTTTTGTAGGGCAGACTCTGCAGTGCCGGCAGCGAAGAAGGGATTCCCGTGGCCGATAACTCGTCCCGTGGTGAAGAGCACGCCACCCTGAAGTACCCCGGTGGCGAGCTTGACCTGGAGATAGTGCATGCCACGGAGGGCTCGGACGGCATCGAGCTGGGATCGCTGCTGGCCAAGACGGGCTACACCACCTTCGACGGCGGATTCGTCAACACCGCCTCGACCAAGAGCGCGATCACGTACATCGACGGCGACGCCGGCATCCTGCGCTATCGCGGCTACCCGATCGAGCAGCTCGCGGAGAAGTCGACGTTCATCGAGGTCAGCTACCTGCTGATCTACGGCGAGCTGCCCACCAAGGAGCAGCTGGAGAAGTTCACCCACCAGATCCAGCGGCACACCCTGCTGCATGAGGACCTGAAGCGGTTCTTCGACGGATTCCCGCGCAACGCGCACCCGATGCCGGTGCTGTCGTCGGCGGTCAACGCGCTCTCGGCGTATTACCAAGACTCGCTGGACCCGATGGACAACGACCAGGTGGAGCTGTCGACCATCCGGCTGCTGGCCAAGCTGCCGACCATCGCGGCCTATGCCTACAAGAAGTCCGTCGGCCAGCCGTTCCTCTACCCGGACAACTCGCTGACGCTCGTCGAGAACTTCCTGCGGATGACGTTCGGGTTCCCGGCCGAGCCCTACGAGGTCGATCCGGAGATCGTGCGGGCGCTGGACATGCTGCTGATCCTGCACGCCGACCACGAGCAGAACTGCTCGACGTCGACGGTGCGGCTGGTCGGCTCGTCGCAGGCCAACCTGTTCACGTCGATCTCCGGCGGCATCAACGCGCTGTGGGGCCCGCTGCACGGTGGCGCCAACCAGGCGGTGCTGGAGATGCTGGAGAAGATCCGCGCCGGCGGCGGCGGTGTCCGCGAGTTCGTCAAGAAGGTGAAGAACCGCGAGGACGGCGTCAAGCTGATGGGCTTCGGCCACCGCGTCTACAAGAACTACGATCCGCGCGCCCGCATCGTCAAGGAGCAGGCCGACAAGATCCTCGGCAAGCTCGGCGGCGACGACGACCTGCTCGCGATTGCCAAGCAGCTCGAAGAGGTCGCGTTGACCGACGAATTCTTCATCGAGCGCAAGCTCTATCCGAACGTCGACTTCTACACCGGCGTGATCTACCGGGCGATGGGCTTCCCGACGCGCATGTTCACCGTGCTGTTCGCGCTGGGCCGGCTGCCGGGCTGGATTGCGCACTGGCGGGAGATGCATTACGAGGGGCCGTCCAAGATCGGCCGCCCGCGCCAGATCTACACGGGCTACACCGAACGCGACTACGTCGGCGTCGGCAGCCGCTGAATTCGCCGACACAGCAGCCCTCAGCACAATCTCACGGCGTCGCTGTCGGCACGATGACGGCCCGGCGCAAAGCCATCATCCTCGCGTCGTGCTGCCTGAGCCTGCTGATCGTGTCGATGGACGCGACGATCGTCAACGTCGCGATTCCGGCGATCCGCGCCGACCTGCACGCCTCGCCCGCGCAGATGCAATGGGTGATCGACGTCTACACGCTGGTGCTGGCGTCGCTGCTGATGCTGTCGGGTGCGACGGGCGACCGGTTCGGCAGGCGGCGGGTGTTTCAGATCGGGCTGACGGTGTTCGCGCTCGGATCGCTGCTGTGCAGCCTGGCGCCCAACATCGATACCCTGATCGCCGCGCGCCTGGTCCAGGGCATCGGCGGCTCGATGCTCAATCCCGTTGCACTGTCGATCATTTCGCAAGTCTTCACCGGCCGCGTCGAGCGGGCACGCGCGCTCGGGTTCTGGGGCGCGGTGGTGGGCATCTCGATGGCGCTGGGACCCGTCGTCGGCGGTCTGCTGATCGAGGTGGTGAGCTGGCGGGCGGTGTTCTGGATCAACCTTCCGATCTGTCTGCTGGCGATCGTGCTCACGGCGATCTTTGTGCCCGAGACGAAGTCGGCGACCATGCGCCACATCGACCCGATCGGTCAGGGGCTGGCGGTGCTGTTCCTGTTCGGTGTGGTCTTCGCGCTGATTGAAGGCCCCGGCATGGGCTGGACCGACCCGCGCACCATCGGCGTCGCGGTAGTGGCCGCGCTGGCGTTTGTGGTCTTCCTGTTCTACGAGGCCTGGCGCCACGACCCGTTCGTCGACCTGCGTTTCTTCCGCAGCGTTCCGTTCACCTCGGCGACGCTCTCGGCGATCAGCGCGTTCGCGGCGTGGGGTGCCTTCCTGTTCATGATGTCGCTGTACCTGCAGGGTGAGCGGGGCTACTCGGCGATGCACACCGGCTTGATCTATCTGCCGATCGCCATTGGCGCCCTGGTGTTTTCCCCGCTGTCGGGTCGGCTGGTCGGTCGGTTCGGGGCACGCCCCTCGCTGCTCGTCGCCGGAGTGCTGATCACCGCGGCGTCGGTGCTGCTGACCTTTTTGACCGCGACGACGCCGGTGTGGGCCCTGCTAGTGATCTTCGCGGTGTTCGGGGTCGGCTTCTCGATGGTCAACGCGCCGATCACCAACGCCGCGGTGAGCGGGATGCCGTTGGATCGGGCAGGCGCCGCGTCGGCAGTGACCTCGACCAGCAGGCAGATCGGCGTGAGTATCGGTGTGGCACTGTGCGGTTCGGTCGCGGGCGCCGCGTTGGCGGTGCCCGGTGCGGACTTCGCGGCGGCGGCTCAACCGCTGTGGTTCGTCTGCATCGTCCTCGGCGTCGTGATCTTCGCGCTCGGCGTGGTCTCCACGTCAGCGTGGGGGCTGCGCTCGGCCGAGCGGCTCGCGCCGCTGATCGCCGGGCACGGCCCGCAAAGCGAACCTGTGCACGTCACGTAATCCGGTTAGGCCGGGGTGAGGGTGACGTTGTACAGCGCGACGGCGGCGTCGCTCGGCGCGATGTCCATGAAGGTAGGGACGTCTCGTATCGCATGCCCGACGGCGATGATGTTGCCGCCGAAGCTGTAACCGCACGGAAAGGCGCGGCACCGCACCCAGGAACCGGGCGCACTCTGATACGGCGGCATGCTGGGCGCCTGATCGACGCGGTAGCGGCCGGGCGGTATGTAGGCCGTCGCCCAACCCGCCGCAGCTTCGGCATTGACGCCGAACACGCCATTGCTGCCATAGCTTCGCGCCGCGGCCGGAGCGGCTGACACGGCTGCCGCCAATAGCGCGGCGACCACGCTCACCAGCAGTTTCATGCAAGCCAGCGTATCCCTGTTTCCGGTGGCGGCGGTCAACCTTGCAACACGGCCATCGCCGCGTTGTGCCCGCCGATACCGGATACCGCACCGCCGCGGCGAGACGCCGACCCGCACAACAGGATCCGCTCATGGGCGGTCGCCACGCCCCAGCGTCGGGCCGGGCTGTCCAGCGGCTCGTCGTCTTCGGCGAACGGCCACCTCAACGCACCGTGGAAGATGTTGCCCGCGGTCATGCCAAGCGTGTGTTCCAGGTCGACCGTGGTCTTCGCCTCGATGCACAGCCGACCCGACGCATCCTCCATCACCGCCTCCTGAATGGGTTCGGCCAGAACCGAATTGAGCGAGTTGAGCACCGCGGAGGTCAGCCGGTCACGCATGCGGGCGGGGTCGTCGACCGCCAGGTGATGGGGCGTGTGCAGGCCGAAAACCGTCAACGTGTGCGCGCCGGACGCCCGCAGCTCATCGGACAGGATCGACGGATCGGTCAATGAATGGCAATAGATTTCACACGGCAACGGCTCGGGTACACCGCCGCCCGCCGCACGGTCGTAGGCGCTGTCGAGCTGGCTGAGCGTCTCGTTGATGTGAAACGTGCCGCCGAAGGCCTGCTCGGCCGTAACGGATGCGTCGCGCAACCGCGGCAGCCGGCGCAGCATCATGTTGACCTTGATCTGCGCTCCTGGCTCCAGTGCGGGCTCAGGCTCGCCCAACAGCCGCGCCAACACCACCGGTGTCACATTCGACAGCACGAACTCCGCCCGCACCCGATGTTCGTGCCCGTTGCGCCGGTAGCGGACTTCGCCGTCGGGGTCCAGGCCGTAAACCTCTGCGCTGGTGATGATTTCGACGCCATACCCAGCCGCCGCGGCGGCCAGTGCGCCGGTGACTGCGCCCATCCCGCCGATCGGCACCTCCCACTCGCCGCCCAGCAGGTGATACAGGAAGCACACGTTCTGCCGCAGCGAGGGGTCATCGGTGCGGGCGAACGTGCCGATCAATGCGTCGGTGGCCATCACGCCGCGGACCAGGTCGCTGTCGACGGCCTCGGCGATCGCAAACCCGATGGGGTCCTCGACCATGGACCGCCACGCGGCGTCGTCGCCCACCTGTTTGCGCGCCTCGGTGCGCGTGCGAAGCGGTTGCAACAGCGTCGGCCACAGATGTTGCGTGACAACCGCGCAGCGACGGTAGAACTCGGTGAAACCGGACTCGTCCGACGCCGCGCCAACAGCGTCGAACGTGCTCGACGGCCCCACCAGCAGCCCGCTGCGACCGCCGGTCGAAGGATCGGGCGTGTACGACGAGAAGCGCCGCCGGGCAAGGCGCACCCGCGCGCCCAGGTCCTCGACAATGCGACGCGGCAACAAGCTGACCAGATAGGAATAGCGGGACAGCCGTGCATCCACCCCGTCGAACGCATGCGCAGACACGGCCGCCCCGCCTACATGATTCAGCCGCTCCAGAACCTGGACGCGACGTCCCGCTCGCGCCAGGTAGGCGGCGGCGACCAGCCCGTTGTGTCCGCCACCAACGACGACCACATCGGCTAAGTCCGTCGCCACCACTTCAGTGTGCCGGACTACGGTAGACGCCGTGACGAGTAAACCTGAGATCGACTTTCCCGAGGGTCCCGCGCCGACCGAGCTGGTGATCGAGGATCTGGTGATCGGTGAGGGCGCCGAAGCGTTACCCGGCGCCAATGTCGAAGTGCACTACGTCGGTGTGGAATTCGACACCGGCGAAGAGTTCGACAGTTCGTGGAACCGCGGAGAATCCATCGAGTTCCCGCTGCGCGGGCTGATTCAGGGCTGGCAGGAAGGTATCCCCGGAATGCGGGTCGGCGGGCGCCGCAAACTGACCATTCCGCCCGAACAGGCCTACGGTCCGGCCGGCTCCGGTCACCGATTGTCCGGAAAAACTTTGATTTTCGTCATCGACCTGCTGGCCACCCGCTAACGCCACCACGGCAAACACCGCAGATTTGCCTGTCGTTCACACTGACGTCAGGACAGTCGACACAGTTGAAAAGAACCGCCCCACCAGATCGACAATTGATCTAGGGTCTACCTGTTTGCGAGTAAGACTAAATTCTGTCGAGTACGTCAGGAGCGGTCAATGTCGGGTCCAGAGGAAAACCGTACGATCACAGGCTGGCGAACAGCGTCCAAATGGTATCGACGATCACCGGGCCTCGGGTGGTTGTTGGCGCTGCTTGCCGTTCCACTGCTGTTGGGGCTCATCGGTTGGGCTGGCCTCAGAGGGGACAGCGATGTCGATGTGACGCTTCCCACCGTCGATCCGAATGTCACGATGACGGCGCCCAACATCGACGCGCCGGACGTGAACCTGCCCAACCTGTCGTTTGCGCCGTTGTCGATTCTGCGTAACGGCAACAACTTTACGCTCAACGGCGACATACCCGATATCAACTTCAAGAACGGGTTGCTCGACAGGTTGCGGGGTCTATTCGGTCCCGATATCAACCTGACGGATAACCTCAATATCAAGGCGGGTGTCAACGCGCCGGATATCGGAGGCCTGGAGGGGCTGTTCAAGGCCGCCGTCGACGTTCCGGATTTCAACTTCGACCTCAACGGGGACACCGTCACCCTCACCGGTAATGCACCGTCCGAAGAGGTAAAGGCGAACATCGAGGCGGCCGCCAAGGCGGCATGGCCGAACATCAACGTGGTCAACAACATTCAGGTTGGTGCTCCAGGTGCGCCTCCTGCGCCACCGGCTCCGCAGGCTCCGGGTGCCCCGGGAGCTCCGGGCGCCCCAGCGCCGGGTGGTGCGTGCGCGACGCTGCAAGCCGACATCACGGGCCTGCTCCGCACGCCGATCACCTTCGCCACCGACGGGTTCACCCTGACCCCGCCGTCGCAGCAACTGCTGACGCAGATTGCCGACAAGGTGAAGGCGTGCCCGGATGCCCGCCTCGAGGTGGTCGGCCACACCGACAACACTGGCAACGATGCGATCAACATCCCGCTGTCCAACAACCGGGCCAAATCCGTTGCGGATTACCTGGTTTCGCAGGGCATCGCCGGTGACCGCGTCACCTCACGGGGCGTCGGCGCTGCCGAGCCGATCGCCAGTAATGACACCCCAGACGGTCGGGCGCAGAACCGCCGCGTCGTGATCACCGTCGTCAGCTAAGGAGTTTGAGATGGACTTCGTTATCCAGTGGTTGTGGTACCTGCTCGCCTTCGTGGTGGGCTCACTGGTCGCGTGGCTGATCAGCGTCGTCACGGTCAAGCACACCAGTGAGGCAGAAGCAATTGCGGCGCTTCCTGATTCGCGTGAGATAGGAGCTCGGTCATGAGTGACGTCAACTGGTGGTTGATGGCCCTGGCATTCGTCCTTGGCCTGCTCCTGACGTTCGCCTTCATGCTGCGGCGGGTCAAGCGTGAGGTGCCGGTCTACGGCGCGCTGGGCCGCGCGCCCGGCGTGGGAGACGTCGGATCAGCCGGTGGCGCAGCCAAAGTGGCCGGCGCGGAGGAGGCCACCACGAGGCTTCCGCGGGCCGATGCCGACGAGGCGACCACCCAGCTGCCCAAGGCGGGCGCGACGGGTGCAGCGGCAGCTGCAGGTGGTGCGGCAGCGGTCGCGGGTGGCGCAGCGGCGTCGAAGTTCACCGGCACGCCTGAGGTCAAGGTGAAGCCGTATGGCGAAGGTTCGATCCGGCTCGCCACCGGCACGGCCGACGCGCCGGAGGGCTACACCGTGAAGGGCAACGAGGATTCGATGCTCTACCACACCCCGGAGAGCCCGTCGTACGCGCAGACGATCGCCGAGATCTGGTTCAAGGACGTGGAATCCGCGGAAAGGGCCGGCTTCAACCGCTGGGATAGCGGCAAGTCGCAGCGCGGAAAGCAGTAGCGCTAGCGAACGCCGGGTAACCGCAACAGAAGACGCGCGCCGCCCAGCGGGCTGGCCTCCAATGACGCTGTGCCGCCATGGAGTTCGGCCTGCTGGGCAACCAGCGCCAGGCCCAGCCCGGAGCCGGAATGCGAGGCCGTCGACCCCCGCGAGAACCGGTCGAAGACGCGTTCGCGCTCTTCTTCGGGCACGCCCACCCCGTCGTCGTCAATGGCGATCTCCACGCCCTCGCGCGAACTGACGGCCGAAAGCTGAACCCGTTTCGCCCCACCGTGTTTGACCGCGTTGGCGATCGCGTTGTCGACGGCCAATCGCAGCCCGGCCGGCAGCCCGACGATGAGCACCGACGGCGAAGGCATCAGCGACACCTCCAGGTCCGGGTACACCCGCATTGCGTCGTGGGCCGCGCGGTCGAGCAGCTCGGTGATGTCGACGGGCACATGGTCTTCGGAGGTGGACAGCTCGCCTTGCGCCAACCGCTCCAGCGCGCTCAGCGTCGCCTCGATCCGCGACTGCGTGCGGATGATGTCCTGCACGACCTCCTTGCGCTGCTCGTCGGGCAGGTCAAGGGTGGACAGCACCTCGAGATTGGTGCGCATCGCTGTCAGCGGCGTGCGCAGCTCGTGGGCCGACACCGACGCGAAGTCACGTGCCGAGGCCAGCGCGGACTTGGTGCGGTCCTGTTCCTTCCAGATGCGTTGCAGCAGACCGTTCATCGCGTCGGCGATCTCAACCGCCTCAGTGGCGCCGCGCACGTCGATGTCAGGGTTTGCGTCCCCGGCGTCGATGGCCTGCGTCTGCTGCGCAAGCCGTTTGAACGGCCGGACCGCGAACGCGGCCAACACCCAGCCGCCGAAGGTCGCCGCGGCGATCGCCAGGGTGCAGATGATGATCACCCGGCGATGCAGATTGTTGATGTCGGCGATGGTGGCGTCATACGTCGCGCCCACGGCCACCGACATCGGACCGGGGTAGTACGGGATGTCGACGGTGCGCACCCGGTAGCGCACTCCGTCGACGTAGGTGTCGGCGTACCCGGCGGGCAGTTTGGGCAACACCACGTCGGAATTGGATGTCACCTCATCGCCTCGGCGCACGGTGATGACGACATCCTGATTGTTCGGGGACTTCGGTATTTCACCGAAACCCTGCGGCAGCAACGGGATCACGAATCCGGCCGCCTCATCGAGCCGGCGGTCCAGCCGCTCATTCCAGGCATCGGTGATGCCGAACCACACCACCGTGCCCGCGATGACGACGACGATCGCCCCTGCTATCGCACTCGTGAACGCGACCCGCTGCCGCAGCGACGGGGTGCGGCGGAAGATCCGCGACAGCAGGTTCACTATTGCGTCCGTAACACAAACCCCACGCCGCGCACGGTGTGCAGAAGCCGCGGTGCCCCACCCGCCTCCAGCTTGCGGCGCAGGTAACCGATGAACACGTCGACGACGTTGGTGTCGGCGGCGAAGTCGTAGCCCCAGACCAGCTCGAGCAGCTGAGCCCGCGAGAGCACCGCGGTCTTGTGCTCGGCCAGCACGGCCAGCAGATCGAACTCCCGCTTCGTCAGATCCACGTCGACGCCGTTGACGCGTGCACGGCGACCGGGGATGTCGACCTCCAGCGGTCCGACCGTGATGGTTTCCGACGAGAACGTCGCCGTCGCGCCGCGCCGACGCAGCAGCGCCTTGACCCGTGCCACCAGCTCGGCCAACACGAACGGCTTGACCAGGTAATCGTCGGCGCCGGCCTCCAAGCCGGCCACTCGGTCGTCGACGCTGGATCGCGCCGAGAGCACACAGACGGGCACGTCGTTGTCCATCGCCCGCAACGCCGTCACCACGCTGACACCGTCGAGCACCGGCATGTTGATGTCCAGCACGATGGCGTCCGGCCTGGTCTCGGTGGCGCTGCGCAGCGCCTCGGCGCCGTCGACCGCGGTCGACACGTCGAATCCGGACAGCCGCAGCCCGCGCTCCAACGACGCCAACACGTCGGGGTCGTCGTCCACCACGAGCACACGGGGCGAGGCCACACCACTGTCCATGCCCTAAATCTTGCCTGATGTGGAGGCGGAACCGCGGGAAGGTTGTTGACCTCATCTTTTGTTGAGGTTCTACGGTGAATTTCATGAGTATCGAAACGGTGGCCCGTCAGGCGCTCTACCGGCAGACCCATGCTCGTGGTGGCGATTTGCGGGCGCTGGCCGACCGCACGCTGCTGACCCGCATCTGGCGCTTCGCGGCCCGGCATCACCGCAGGTTGGGCGTGTTTGTGGCGCTCAGTGTGCTCACCGCGCTGCTCACCGTAGCCACGCCGCTGTTGGCCGGCCAGGTGGTGGACGTGATCACCGCGGGCGGTCCGGCGGGCGCCGTGGCGGTGTTGGCGACGGCCATCGCGGCGGTGGCCGTCGGTGAGGCGGTCGTGTCGCTTGTCAGCCGCTGGCTGTCGTCAACCATCGGGGAAGGCCTGATTCTCGACCTGCGCACCGCCGTCTTCGACCACGTGCAGCGGATGCCGGTGGCGTTCTTCACCCGGACCCGCACGGGCGCGCTGGTCAGCCGCCTGGGCAACGACGTGATCGGCGCGCAGCGCGCCTTCTCCGACACGCTGTCCGGCGTCGTCGCCAATCTGGTGACGCTGACCTTGACGCTGGCGGTGATGCTGAAGATCTCGTGGCAGATCACGGTGTTGTCGCTGCTGCTGGTGCCGCTGTTCATCGTCCCGGCCCGCCGCATCGGCGCCGCGATGGCCAACCTCAGCCGCGAGGGCGCCATCCACAACGCGACGATGAACACCCAGATGACCGAGCGGTTCTCCGCGCCGGGGGCGACGTTGGTCAAGCTGTTCGGCAGCCCGGCCCGCGAGTCGCACGAGTTCGCGGTGCGCGCCGGCCGCGTGCGAGACATCGGGGTGCGCCAGGCGATGCTGCAGTCGACGTTCATGAACTCGCTGACGCTGATGTCGGCGCTGGCGCTGGCACTGGTCTACGGCCTGGGCGGGGTGCTGGCCATCGGCGGGCACCTGCAGACGGGCGCCGTCGTGTCGCTGGCGCTGCTGTTGACCCGGCTGTACGCGCCGCTGACCGCGCTCGCCAACGCGCACGTCGAGATCGCCAGCGCGCTGGTGTCCTTCGAGCGGGTCTTCGAGGTGCTCGACCTCGAGCCGTTGATTCGGGAAAAGGCTTCCGCTGTGCCGGTGCCTGAGGGTTCGGTGACCGTGGAGTTCGACGACGTGCGGTTCGCCTACCCGTCGGCCGACAAGGTGTCGCTGGCCTCGCTGGAGGAGGTCGCCGCGTTGTCAGAAACTGAAGTGCGCGGGGGAGACGAAGTGCTGCACGGTATTTCGTTCACCGCCGAGCCCGGTCAAATGGTGGCGCTGGTGGGGTCGTCGGGTGCAGGCAAGTCGACGATCGCAGCGCTTCTGGCCCGGCTGTACGACGTCGATTCCGGTGCGGTGAAGCTCAACGGGGTCGACGTGCGCGACGTGACGTTCGCGTCGCTGAAACAGACCGTCGGCATGGTCACCCAGGACGGTCATTTGTTCCACGAGTCGATCCGGTCCAACCTGTTGCTGGCCGCCCCCGACGCCACCGACGAGCAACTGTGGGAGGCGCTGGAGCGGGCGCGGCTCGCCGATGTGGTCGCCGAGATGCCGGACGGGTTGGACACGGTTGTCGGTGAGCGCGGTTACCGTCTATCGGGCGGGCAGCGGCAACGGCTGACCATTGCCCGCCTCCTGTTGGGACGGTCACGGGTGGTGGTGCTGGATGAGGCGACGGCGTCGCTGGACTCGGCGTCCGAGGCCGCGGTGCAGCAGGCGCTCGCCGCGGCGCTGGCCGGGCGCACGTCGATCGTCATCGCGCATCGCCTGTCCACCGTGCGGGCCGCCGACGTCATCCTCGTCGTCGAGGACGGCCGCATCGTCGAACGCGGCACGCATGCGGAGTTGCTCGCGCGGGGCGGCCGCTACGCGGAGCTCTACGAGACCCAGTTCGGGCCGCAGGACGAGGCGGTGGCGGCGTGACGTTATTTGCTTGCCCCGCATGGGAAGATGTACTAAGTGGTTGAATCCGTAGATCAGGCGTTGCGATCGGCGCCCGCGATAGCACCACCGCGGGCGCGGACCCGGCCAAGCTCGGACCTGTGGCGGCTGCTGCCGTATCTGATGCCCTACCGCGTGCGCTGGATCGCGATGGTCATCGTGGCGATCACCAGCCTGGCAGCCACCGTGGCGATCCCGTTGATGACCAAGGCCGTCATCGACGGGCCGGTGCGCCATCAGGATCAGCAGGGCCTGTGGGTGCTCGGCAGCGCGGCGATGGCGGTTGGCATCTCCGAGGCGGTGCTCTGGTTCATCCGGCGCTGGCTGGTGGCGCGCGCGACGATGGGTGTCGAGGCCGATATCCGTAAGGATCTCTACGCCCGTCTGCAGATCCTGCCGATGAGCTTCCACGGCAAATGGCAATCCGGACAACTGCTTTCACGGGTGATGAACGACCTGTCGACCATTCGCCGGTTCCTGTCGTTCGGGCTGCTGTTCCTGGTGCTCAACGGTCTTCAGATCACCGTGATCACCGTCATCCTGCTGACCATGTACTGGCCGCTGGGCGTGGTGGTCCTGGTGTCGATCGTGCCGATCACGTTGACCGTCCTGCACTTTCAGCAGGATTACACCCGGCTGTCGCGGCTCGCGCAAGACCAATCCGGCCACGTAGCAACGCATGTCGAGGAGTCCGCGTTGGGCCTGCGGGTGGTCAAGAGCTTCGGCCGGGAGGACTACGTCTACGACCGATTCGACGAGCAGCTCACCAATCTCTACCGCACGCAGGTCGACAGGGTGTCGGTGTCGGCGAAATTCTGGACGCTGTTGGAAGTCATCCCCAACCTCACGTTGATCGTCGTGCTCGGATTCGGCGCGTACGCCGCGGGCCAGGGCTACGTCACCATGGGCACGCTGGTCGCGTTCATCACGATGATGCTGTCGCTGGTGTGGCCGATCGCCTCGCTGGGCTTCCTGTTGTCGATGACGCAGGAGTCGTTCACCGCCGCGAATCGGATCGCCGAGATCTTCGATGCGCCAAGAGAAATCACCGACGGGCCGTTGGACGAACCACCGCGCGGCGGGCGGCTGGAGCTGATCGACGTCGGCTTCCGCTTCCCCGACTCTGACTCCTGGGCCCTGCGTCACGTCACCGTCACCGTCGAACCGGGGGAGACGCTGGCGCTGGTCGGCACGACGGGCTCGGGCAAATCGGTGCTGGCCGCGTTGCTGTCGCGGCTGTACGACGTCACCGAAGGCGTGATCCGCATCGACGGTCAGGACATCCGCGAGCTGTCCCTGGAGGCGCTGCGGACGGTGGTGGCGACCGCGTTCGAGGACCCGACGCTGTTCTCCATGTCGGTGGCGGAGAACCTGCGGCTGGGGCGACCGGACGCGACGGACGACGAGTTGGCCCAAGCGATCGAGATCGCCGCCGCGCAGTTCGTCTACGACCTGCCGTTCGGCCTGGACACCCGCATCGGTGAACAGGGCATGAGCCTGTCCGGTGGTCAGCGGCAACGTCTTTCGCTGGCCCGGGCCATCCTGGCCGGACCGAAGATCCTGGTGCTCGACGACACGTTGTCCGCGCTCGACGTGCACACCGAGGCGGTCGTGGAGGAGGCGCTGCGCCGGGTGCTGCATTCGGTCACCGGCATCGTCGTCGCACACCGTGCGTCGACGGTGCTGCTGGCCGACAAGGTGGCGCTGCTCGGTAAGGCCGGCGACGGTTACGGCACCATCACCCACGTCGGCACGCACGCCGAACTGCTCGCCGGTGTGCCGCAGTATCGCTACCTGTTGGCCGCCGACGACGAACTCGACGACGCCGCCGAGCGCAGCTGCGCGTGGCAGGACGATGAGGAGCGCGACCGGCTGGGCCGCCTGCACGCCGAACAGGAGATCGCCGACAAGGTGTGCGACGGAAGGGAATTCGTGCCATCGGAGGTCGAGCGCCGATGACAGTCACGACGGTCACCGAGTGGCGCGGGAAGCTCGACGAAGAGCAAAATGACAACCTGCCCATCGACGAGGCACTGCCTCGGCGGCGGGAAGCCCGCAGTCTGCTGTTCTCGCTGCTGCGCCCGTACCGCGCGACGGTCGCCTTCCTGGCGCTGGTCGTGGTGATGGAAAACGCTGCGCGCCTTTCCGTTCCGTTGCTCGTGCAGCGGGGCATCGACCATGGCATCCCGCCGATCGTCGAAGGCGGATCGGCCCGCGAGCTGATGCTCATCGTCGGCGTGCTGTGCGTCGTGGTGGTGGTGCAGGCCAGCAGTCGGATGTTCTTCCTGCGACGGTCGGGCCGCATCGGGCAGAAGGTGCTGCTGGAACTGCGTCGCCGGGTGTTCCGGCATTTCCAGCGCCTCGACGTCGCATTTCACGACCGCTACACCTCGGGACGGGTGGTCAGCCGATCCACCAACGATGTCGAGGCCATCCAGGACATGCTGGAGACCGGCTTCGACAGCTTGATCACCGCGGTGCTCACACTGTTCGGCACGGCCGTGCTGCTCGTCGTGCTGGACTGGCGGCTGGGGCTGATGTGTCTGGGCGCGTTCCCGCTTCTGGTCGCGCTGGTGTGGTGGTTCCGCAACGAGTCGTCGCGGACCTACCGGAAGGTGCGCGAGAGCGCAGCGCTGGTCATCGTGCAATTCGTCGAGACCATGACCGGTATCAAGGCCGTGCAGGCGTACCGGCGGGAGCCGCGTAACCAGGAGATCTTCGAAGACATCGCCGACCGGTACAAGGCCGACAACGAGAAGACGTTCAAGCTGCTCGCGGTCTTCATGCCGGGGGTGAAGCTGGTCGGCAACATCACCACCGGCGTCGTGCTGCTCTACGGCGGCTACCGGGTGCTCAACGGCCAGATGACGATTGGCACGCTGGCCGCCTTCCTGCTGTACCTGCGGATGTTCTTCGAGCCGATGCAGGAAATCTCGCAGTTCTTCAACACTTTTCAGTCGGCGGCCTCCGCGTTGGAAAAGCTGGCCGGTGTGCTTGCGCAGTCGCCGGCCATCAGAGACCCCGCACATCCGGTGCGGTTGGCCAAGGTCCGCGGCGAGATCGAGTTCCACGACGTCGACTTCTCCTACGCGCCGGGCCGCCCGGTGCTTCCGGGGCTGTCGCTGCGGGTACCGGCCGGGCAGACGGTCGCGCTGGTCGGCACGACGGGCGCGGGCAAGACCACCATCGCCAAGCTGATCGCGCGGTTCTATGACCCGACGTCGGGATCGGTGACACTGGACGGTGTCGACCTGCGTCAGCTCGCGCAGACCGAACTGCGCCGCCACGTCGTGATGGTCACCCAGGAGAACTTCATGTTCGACGGGACGGTCGCCGACAACATCCGGTTCGGCCGGCCCGACGCCACCGATGCCGAGGTCGCCGCGGCGGCCGCGGCGGTGGGGGCCGACCGGTTCATCGCGCTGCTGCCCGACGGCTACGACACCGACGTCGCCAAGCGCGGCGGCCGGCTCTCGGCGGGGCAGCGGCAGTTGATCGCCTTCGCGCGGGCGTTTCTGGCCGACCCGGCGGTGTTGATCCTCGACGAAGCGACGTCGTCGCTGGACATTCCCAGCGAGCGCATGGTGCAGCGGGCGCTGGAGACGGTGCTGGCCGACCGCACGGCGCTGGTCATCGCGCATCGGCTGTCGACGGTGCAGATCGCCGACCGGGTGCTGGTGCTCGAGCACGGCCGCATCGTGGAGGACGGTCCGCCCGACGAGCTCATCGGCCGCACGGGCGGGCGCTATGCGGCCCTGCACCGGGCGTGGGTCGACTCACTGGCGTGAGATCGCGTCGGGGGCTGTGGCCGCCGCGAAATGACGACCCTGCTGTCGATCTCGACGCGGGGAGCGGAGACGGGACTATGCCAAGGATGCGTGGGTGGACTCACTGGCTGGAGAGCCGATAGCGCCACGGCAGCTGCTCGAAGCCGTCCGGCAGGTTGCTCTCGCCGCTGCCGAACGCCTCCTCGGCCAGGCGAAGCCAGTCTTGGTCTTCCGGAGGGTTGGTCATAGCTCGATAGTGTCCGGCCGGCATGCGGCCCACACGAGTAGCGCACTACTCGAATTCGCGACTACGTCGCGGCTGTCGATGTCGAGTGTGCGGGTAGCGCGTCGAGAGTGCATCTACGGTTGGCCCTATCGAAGAATCCCGCAGCCAGCGCACACTCGCAGCAGCCAGTGCACACTCGAACCCCCGCAAGGAAATCGAGACTGCGGTGAGATCGCGATTCCGTGCGGACTACGAAGCCAGCAGGGCCTCGAGTTTCTCGTTGGTCGACTGCAGCACAGGCCGTAGCGCGCCGGCGATCTTTTGGCGCACCCGCTCGCTGACGGCTGATTTCGCGTGGCTGAGGATGTTGAGCCGTGCACCGTCAAGCCAGGACATCATCTCCGGATCGGTGAACCAGTGCAATTGATTGCTGTTGTAGGCCAGCATCATTCGCAGCCAGTCCAGCGGGACGTGCGGGTAGGGCACCGGCCGGCAGAAGGCATTCCTGGTGGTGTCGTCGTCATACGCCGCTTCGACGTGGGCGATGGCAGCCGCGCTGAACGCGGGCTGACAAGTGCGGACCATCTGCAGCGTGATCACCTCCCCGTCGAACACCGTGACCACATCGCGGCTGCCCAAACCGTCTGCGGTGCAGTCGATGTAGAGTGCCGTCGGGTGCGTGGACACCGAGCCGCCGTCGAGCTCGATGCGTCCCGGCGCAATTGCAGTGACGTGACCCATTCGCACCACGTTCTCGATCCGTCGCAGCTGGGTGAGTTCGCCCTGCGACACGATGGCGCAGCGGAACATCGTCGGCTCGATCGACTCGTCGATGCGCAGCAGGCACCCGCTTGCCGCCAACCGGTCGAACAGGTCCTCGACCGACGATGCGAGTTCGACCGCCTTCAGCTGCGCCGCCACGTCGGCCGCCATCCGCTTGGCGAACAACGCCCCTGGCTGGACATTGGCGCGGTCCAGCAGCCAGGAGTCTCGTGGCTTGATCCAGGTCAGCCGTTGCGGCGCGATGCCGTGCCGCAACAACCACAGGCAGGCGTCCATCGCGGTCTTGCCGGCGCCGACAATGACGTACTCGTCGCGGGCCTCGCGGACTTTGGGCAGGTCGTTCGGCGGGATGCAGTCGACGCCCGCGGCGACCGCGTACGCCGGCTTTCGCATCGACGGTACGACGACGCCGATGTAGGTGCTGTCGACAATCCGCCGCCGCACCGTGACGGTGAACTCCTGGCCGCCCAGTGTGCGAAATCGCCTGTCGCCCAGGTACTCACTCATTGGGAAGTACGAGACCCGGCCGGTGGGAAGCAGATGCTGCTGCATCACCGCGTCGAAGTAGGCGCACACTTCGGCGCCGCTGGCCAGTTCGTAGTACCCGGCGTTCCAGCCGCTTTGATCGATGGTGTCGCTGCCCAGCGGTCGCGAGTTCACGCCGTAATAGGCCGACGGCTGATGCAGTCGCACAAACGGGTACGCGGTGTTCCAGTGCCCGCCGGGCGCGTGATTGCGGTCGACAATGACGACAGTGGCCGTCGTCTCAGAGACCAGGGTGTCGACGAACGCCATCGCAGTGGCGCCCGCGCCGATCACCAGGTAGTCCGCCTCGATGGTGTCCATTTACGGCAGCAATCGCGACCGTCGTGCCTTGGACACCGCCTCGTGCCGGGTCCGGGCGCCCAGTTTTGCAGCCGCGCTGCGCAGATAGCTCTTGACCGTTTCCGGCTTCAGTGAAAGGCGTTGTGCCGCCTCGGCATTGGTGCAGCCCAAGGCGACCTGCGCCAACACGTCAACCTCCCGCGAGGTGAGCGGCGCACACGCAGGAGTATCGCCGGACAGCGCCTTGGCCAGTCGGTCGGCCAGGTCCCGCAGCTGATCTGCGACCGCGGGGCTTTCCGCGGCCAGTCGACGAAGATCGGCGTGCACCTCGCGGATTTGCTCGGTACTGGCCGTCCCGCCGCCGAAGTTCGCCAGGTGCGCTTCGCGCAAACGCATCCGCCGGTCGACCTCGTCGCGCACGCGCAGCTCGTGGCCCAGCCGTCGGGCCGAGGCCACCATCGCGTCGGCGGTTCGGCCGCCGATCGGAGCGCCCGTCCGGTGCGCCCCGTAGAGCACCGCTCGCGCCTTGCCCTCGACCACCACCGGGACGGCCAGAATCGACCGGATGCCCTCGGTGAGCACCGGCTCGTCGTAGTCGTGCGTGATGGTGGCGGCGCTGCGATAGTCGGCCACCGAGATCGGCCGCCGCGCGACGACGGTGGCGCCGCCCAGCCCGGCGCTGGGCCGCACCGCGAGTCCCCGCATGGCGTTGGTCCTGGTGCCCAAGAACTCGGTGAGCAGCAGCGTGTCGTCGTGCACCTCACCGCCGAACGCGAGCGGCAACCCCGTCGTCGACGCCATCTGACGCAGCTCAGCCCGCAGCGCATCAGCATCACGCGGGCGCAAGACCGACATCGCGAAGTACCCACTTTCGGGGGTGGCGGCTGGTGGACTGTGACGTAGAGCATATCCACCATGGCAACGAACACCGAGGTCTACCGCAGCGCGCGCGACCAGCTCGTCGCCGCGATCGGCGACTACGACAAGGCGGTCCAGACGTTCACCTGGTCGCGGGTCACCGGCGCCTTCAACTGGGCCACCGACTGGTTCGACGTCATCGCGCGGGACAACCGCCGCACCGCGCTGTGGATCGTCGAGGAGGACGGCAGCGAACAGCAGATCAGCTTCGCGGAAATGGCCGACCGCTCCGACCGCGTTGCCACCTGGCTCGAGGGCCTCGGCGTCGGCAAGGGCGACCGCGTGATCCTGATGCTGGGCAACCAGGTCGAACTGTGGGAGGCGATGCTGGCGACCGCCAAGCTGGGCGCCATCATCATGCCGACCACCGGCGCGCTAGGGCCCGCGGACCTGCAGGACCGCATCGCCCGTGGCGGCGCGGGCTTCGTCATCGCCAACGCCGCCGACGCGCCCAAGTTCGACGACGTGCCCGGTGACTACAGCCGCGTCGCGGTGGGCACGGCCGTCAACGGCTGGCACACCTACGCCGACGCGTACGACGTCGAACCGACGCGGTTCAGCGCCCGCACCACCGTCGACGATTCGATGCTCATCTACTTCACCTCCGGCACCACCAGCAAGCCGAAGCTGGTCGAACACTCACAGGTCAGCTATCCGGTCGGGCATCTGACGACGATGGCCTGGATCGGGGTGCGGCCCGGCGACGTGCACCTGGCGATCAGCTCGCCGGGCTGGGCCAAGCACGCGTGGAGTTGCTTCTTCGCGCCGTGGATCGCCGAGGCGACGATCTTCGTCTACAACTACAGGCGATTCGACGCGGCGGCGCTGCTGCATCAGCTGCGGCGGGCGAAGGTGAACACGTTCTGCGCGCCGCCGACGGTGTGGCGCATGCTCATCCAATCCGAGTTGGGTGCGAAACCCGAAGGGCTGCGCGAGATTCTGGGCGCCGGCGAGCCGCTCAACCCGGATGTCATCGCGCAGGTGGAAAAGGCGTGGGGGCTGACCATCCGCGACGGGTTCGGTCAGACCGAGACGACGCTGCTGATCGGCAATACGCCCGGCCAGCCCGTCAAACCCGGTTCGATGGGCCGGCCGATGCCCGGTGTGCCGGTCGTGCTCGTCGATCCCCTCACCGGCCAGCCCGCCGACGAGGGCGAGATATGTCTTGATTTGCAACGCAATCCGCTCAATCTGATGACCGGCTACCTCGGCGATCCGAAGCGCAACGAGGCGGTGACGGCCGGCGGGTACTACCACACCGGCGATGTCGCCGGCCGCGACGACGACGGCTACATCACCTACATCGGCCGCACCGACGACGTGTTCAAGTCCAGCGACTACAAGGTGTCGCCGTTCGAATTGGAGAGTGTGCTGATCGAGCATCCGGCGGTGATGGAGGCGGCCGTGGTGCCGCAGCCCGACGACACCCGGCTGGCGGTGCCAAAGGCCTACATCTCGCTGGCAGCCGGCTGGGAGCCGTCCGCCGAAACCGCAAGGGCCATCATGGAATATGCGCGTGACCATCTGGCCCCGTATCTGAAGGTGCGTCGCATCGAGTTCTACGAGCTGCCCAAGACGATTTCGGGCAAGATCCGCCGCGTCGAGCTGCGCCGGCGTGAAGAGTCTGCACATCAAGCGGGCGAACCGATTTCGACCGAGTATCGCTACGAGGATCTGGTGGAGCAATGACCTCATACGACGCAGGCCCGACCCATCCGCCGCTCCTGGAGGAGACGATAGGGGCGAATTTCGAGCGCACGGTGGCGACGGCCCGGGACGCGGAGGCGCTCGTGGAGCTGGCCACGGGTCGGCGGTGGAGCTATGGCGAGTTGAACGCCGACGTCGACCGGGTAGCACGCGGCTTGATGGCGCTGGGGGTGGAAAAGGGTGAGCGCGTGGGGATCTGGGCACCCAACTGCGCCGAGTGGACGATGGTGCAGTATGCGACGGCCAAAATCGGCGCGATCCTGGTCAACATCAACCCGGCATATCGCACCCACGAATTGCGCTATGTGCTCAACCAGTCAGGCGTGCGCACGCTGATCGCCGCCCGCTCATTCAAGACGTCGGACTACGTGGCGATGGTGAATGAGGTGCGCCCCGAGTGCCCGGGCCTTCGCGACGTGGTGTTCCTCGACGGTGACGAGTGGGAGGCGCTGCTGGCCCGGCAGGTGCCCGGCGACGCACTGCGGGCGCGGATGGCCGAGCTGGTCAACACCGACCCGATCAACATCCAATACACGTCGGGCACAACAGGTTTCCCGAAGGGCGCGACGCTGAGCCACCGCAACATCCTCAACAACGGGTATTTCACTACCGAGCTGATCGGGCTCGGCCGAAGCGACCGGTTGTGCCTACCTGTCCCGTTCTACCATTGCTTTGGCATGGTGATGGGCAACCTCGGCGCCACCGCCCACGGCGCCACGGTCGTCATCCCTGCCCCCGGCTTCGACCCCGGCGCCACGCTGGCCGCCATCGAAACCGAGCGCTGCACAGGGGTTTACGGCGTGCCGACGATGTTCATCGCCATGTTGGCCCACCCCGACTTTTCCAACCGCAACCTGTCCAGCCTGCGGACGGGGATCATGGCCGGCTCCACCTGCCCGGTGGAGGTGATGAAACGCTGCATCAACGAGATGCACATGCGCGAGGTGGCCATCTGCTACGGCATGACCGAAACGTCGCCCGTCTCATGCCAAACGCTGCCCGACGACGACCTCGAGCGACGCACCGCGACCGTCGGCCGTGCGCATCCGCACGTCGAGATCAAGATCATCGACCCCGACACCGGCCAGACCGTCGAACGCGGCCGGCCCGGCGAATTCTGCACGCGGGGCTACTCAGTGATGCTCGGCTATTGGAACGAACCCGCCAAGACGGCTGAGGCCATCGACGCGGACGGGTGGATGCACACCGGCGACTTGGCGGTGATGCGCGACGACGGCTACTGCACCATCGTGGGCCGCATCAAGGACATGGTCATCCGTGGCGGGGAGAACATCTATCCGCGCGAAATCGAAGAGTTCCTCCACACCCACCCCGACATCGACGACGCGCAGGTTATCGGCGTGCCCGATCCTGTCTACGGCGAAGAGCTGTGCGCCTGGATCCGGATGAAGCCCGGCCGCGCGCCGCTGGACGCCGATGCGGTGCGCGCGTTCGCCACCGGCAAGCTCGCCCACTACAAGATCCCCCGCTATATCCACATCGTCGACGAGTTCCCGATGACGGTCACCGGCAAGGTCCGCAAAGTCGACATGCGCGAGCAGACCATCGAACTGCTCGGGCTCTGACTAATCGGGCGGTTAGGTGGAGGATTGTGGTCAAATACTGGCTTCAATCCTCCACCTAGTAATAATCGGCAGTCGTGTGGACTCCACCGCTCGTCCTGATCGCCGTCACGACATTGATGGCTTGCGTGCTGCTCGGCGGCGGGATCTATGAAACCCTTGTCGTCGACCCGGCCTGGCCCAAACGGCCCGGCATCATCCAGCCGCGCAACGGCGGTATCTCTCGGCGCAGGTTCTGGATTCCCGCCCATACCGTGTTCGAAGTCCTGCTCATCCTCACGTTGATCGCCTCCTGGGGCGACACTGATGTGCGCGCCGCGCTGCTGTTTGCGTTGGTCAGCCATGCGGTGATGCGGGTGTGGTCGTTGGTCGACTTCGTGCCCAAGGCGGTGTCGTTCGAGAAGGCCGACCCGGCCGATGTCGACGAGGCCGCCGCCGTGGGGTGGACCCGTCGCAGCCTGCTGCGGCTGCCGTTGGACGTCATCACGTGTGTGGCGATGCTGGTCGCGCTGGCGGCCGCGTAGCGGGTATAGGTGAATCATGACGATCTCGACCGACGACGTGCGTCGGCTGCTGCAGGCCGAGGAGCGGGGCGCTGTGTTGGTGCTGGTTGAAGGCCGCACCGAGGTGATCGCGGCGGGCCGGCTCGCCTCCGAGCAGTATCGGGGTGCGCTGGAGGTCATCTCGCGCGACGAGCTGGT
Organism: Mycobacterium hubeiense; assembly: GCF_002838065.1. GTDB lineage: Bacteria > Actinomycetota > Actinomycetes > Mycobacteriales > Mycobacteriaceae > Mycobacterium > Mycobacterium hubeiense. The sequence goes on from NZ_PIZU01000042.1 coordinate 33,406, forward strand.
CAAGCGTGTCGGCGCCGATCCTTCAGAACACGAGCTCGCCGAGCAGGCGGCAATCCTCGACTCGGCGATCTCCGAGCTGGGCGGTTAGGCCTCGATCTCGCCGGCGATCCTGCGCTCGATGCTGGCGCGGGTGGCGGCCGGCAGCACGACGAGCCCGTCGAGTTCCTTTTGCGCACGCGCATAGGCGTTTTGGCGCTCCTGCGGGGTGGCGCCGTCATCGGACGCCAGCCGCAGCAGGTTCTGCGCCCGCGCCAGCCGCTCCTGGGCCTCGGCGGAAAAGTCGCTGCGGCGCCGACGAATCGCCTCGGTCTCGGCGATGTCGAACGCCGCCGCATACTCGTGCACCGCGTCGCGGTACTCCAGCTGGGCAGCGCGGTCGCCGAGCAGGTCCTCGACGGACTCCGGCCGCAGCAGGTCGGCGCGGCTGCGGGCCTTGTGAAACGCGATCGTGAGCGGATCGCGCATATCGGTCATCATCGGGAAGTCGAGCAGCTTGGCGATGTCGATCTCGTAGTCCAGCCAGCGGGCATTCGTCCGGTCATGCTGCGCGAGCACCTTGGCCAGCTCGCGCTTCTGGGCGGCCTCGTTGTCCCGGCCGCGGGCGGCCGCTTCCGCCATCGCGATCTTCGTCTGCTGCTTGATGCGGTACCGCTCGAGACGGCGCTCGGCCCGTCGCTCGTTCGCGGCGGCGACGGCCTTGACTCCGCCGCCGATCATGCCGCCCAGCGGAAAGATCAGCCACCAGAAGTTGCCCGCGAAATGAAGGAAGGCCTCCACACCGCCAGGATGCCATCAGTGCGACGGCAGGCCGTCGATCGTGTGGCTGAGCTGGTCGGCGACCGCGCCGGGCTATGCACGAAGAGCAGTGTTGTCACCCGTTCAGCCCGATTCGCCGGTACCGGTTCAGTCGGGCCGTCAGCCGTCGATCGTCGGGAATGGCCCGCAGCGTGTGCAGCTCGTTGGCGATTGTCGCCGACAGCCGGCTGGTGAACTCCAGCGGTTCGTCGGCCGCGTCGGGATGTTCACCGACGACCGCGTCGACGATTCCGTGCCGTAGCAAGTCTGCCGATCGAATACCTTGCGCCCCAGCAAGTTCCGCCGCATGCGCCGTATCGCGGTAGACGATCGCGCTGGCTCCTTCTGGCGGCAGCGGCGCCAACCAGCCGTGCAACGCGGCCAGCACGCGATCCGCGGGCACCATCGCCAGCGCCGGCCCGCCGCTGCCCTGACCCAGCAGCACCGACACCGTCGGAGTGTCCAGCGTGACGAGTTCGGCCAGGCAGCGGGCGATCTCAGCGGCCAGGCCACCCTGTTCGGCCTCCACGGTCAATGCCGGCCCGGCCGTGTCGATCACGCACACCAGCGGCAGCCGCAGCCCCGCCGCCAGCGCCATGCCGCGGCGGGCTTCGCGCAACGCGCCCGGCCCGACCATCCCGACGACGCGCTGTTGGCCGAGCACGACGGCGGGCTGACCGCCGAACCGCGCCAGCGCCAAGACCGTCGTCGCCGCCTCACCCTGCTCGGTGCCCGACAGCAGCACCCGGTCCGTCGTGCCGTGGCGCAGCAGATAACCGATCCCCGGCCGGTCCGGCCGCCGCGAGGCCTCCACCGACGTCCACGCCGGCACGTCGGGCAACGGCTCGGCCGCCGGCGCCGGCGGCGGCAGGCGCGGTGCATCGGCGACCACCCGCAGCGCGCGGTCGAGGGTGGCTCGCAGAGACTCCAACGGCACCACGCCGTCGATCACGCCGTGGCGGTGCAGGTTTTCGGCGGTCTGGATGCCCGCCGGGAACGGCTCGCCGTAGAGCTGTTCGTACACCCGCGGGCCGAGGAATCCGACCAGCGCCCCGGGTTCCGCGGCGGTGACATGGCCGAGCGAACCCCACGACGCGAACACCCCGCCGGTGGTCGGGTGTCGCAGGTAGACGAGATACGGCAGGTGCGCCCGCTTGTGCAGTTCCACCGCCGCGGCGATCTTGACCATCTGCAGGAAGGCCACGGTGCCCTCCTGCATCCGCGTCCCGCCCGACGACGGCGAGGCCAGCAGCGGCAGCCGTTCGGCGGTCGCGCGGTGCACCGCGGCGGTGATCCGTTCGGCGGCGGCCACCCCGATCGAGCCGGCCAGAAAGTCGAACTCGCACACCACCACCGCGACCCGGCGGCCGAATACCCGCCCTTCGCCGGTGAGCACCGATTCGTCCAGTCCGGTCTTCGCGGACGCTTCGGCCAACTCCCGCCGATAGTCCTCATCCGGCGACACGTCCAGCGGCGGCCCGTCCCAACTGACGAACGACCCGTCGTCCAGCACGACATCGCGAAGCTGACGGGCGCCGATACGGCTCACCGCATGAGGCTAACGCGCGCGCCACCCCCGGATGGCGAACGCGCGCAACGGTTGTCATAATTAGCACTCATCGAGTAAGAGTGCTAAAAGCCGCCTGCTGCGCTGACGGAGAGGAGGAACATCGGTGAGCGGCACGGAACTCGTCACCATGCCCGATGCGGCCCAACCACTTCGGATCGTGCTCGTCGCACCGCCGTACTTCGACATCCCGCCCAAGGGTTACGGCGGCACCGAGGCCGTCGTCGCCGACCTGGCCGACGCGCTGGTCAAACGCGGGCACCGCGTCACGGTCCTGGGTGCCGGTGAGCCAGGCACGTCAGCGCGGCTGATCCCGTTGTGGGAGCGGACGATTCCAGAGCGGCTGGGCCAGCCCTACCCGGAGGTCATGCACGCGCTGAAGGTGCGTCGCGCCATCGAACACCTCGCGGCCACCGACGGCGTGGACCTCGTGCACGATCACACCTTCGCCGGCCCCCTCAACACGCCGGCGTACCGGGCGCTCGGGCTGCCCACCGTGGTCACCGTGCACGGCCCCATCGACGACGACCTGTACCCCTACTACCGGGAACTGGGCGACGACGTCGGGCTCATCGCCATCAGCGACCGTCAACGCGAACTCGCTCCGGACCTCAATTGGGTTGGCCGCGTTCACAATGCGCTGCGCATCGACGACTGGCCGTTCCGCGCCGACAAGGGTGACTACGCGTTGTTCCTCGGCCGCTACGCCCCGTACAAGGGGGCCCACCTGGCGGTGCGGGCGGCGCACGAAGCGGGCGTTCCGCTGGTGCTGGCCGGCAAGTGCGACGAGCCATCCGAGCAGGCGTACTTCGACGAACAGGTGCGCCCGCTGCTCACCGAGACGGATCATGTGTTCGGTCAGGCCGATGCGGTGAGCAAACGCAAGCTGCTCGCCGGCGCCCGCTGCCTGCTGTTCCCGATCCAATGGGAGGAGCCGTTCGGGATGGTGATGATCGAAGCGATGGCTTGTGGCACACCGGTGGTGGCGCTGCGCGGCGGCGCGGTGCCCGAGGTCGTCGTCGACGGGGTGACCGGGGTGATCTGCGAACACCCCGACGAGCTGCCCGCGGCGATGGAAAAGGCGCAGACGCTCGACCCCGCCGCCTGCCGCCGCCACGTGGCCGCGCACTTCGGGGTGGGCCAATTCGGTTCGGGCTACGAGCAGATCTACCGGCGCGTGGTCGGCGACCCCGCCTCGGCCCGTCACGTGACGCTGCGCCAAGTGCTGCCGCCCGATATCGGAGAGCGGGCGACGGCGTGAATGCACCGACGCCGCTCAACAGCAGCGAACCCGCCGGCCTCGGATTCGTCGGCGACACCGTGACGCTGGTCGAAGGCGCCACCTTCTGCCTGTCCGACCGGCGTGGCGACGTGCTGGCGGGTCGCTCGCACGGGTTGTTCTTCCGCGACGCCCGGGTGCTGTCCCGGTGGGATCTGCGCGTCGACGGTCAACAACCCGAACCGCTGGCCGTGCAGACGCCCGAAGCCTTTGCCGCGCAATACATTCTGCGGCGGGCCCCGAGGGCGGGCCTGGCGGACAGCACGCTGTTGATCGTGCGCGAGCGACTCGTCGCCGACGGCATGCGCGAAACCATCGTGCTGCACAACCTCGACGACGAGGCCACGGTGGTGACCCTGGAACTGCACGCCGACGCCGACTTCGCCGACCTGTTCGCGGTCAAGGAGGGCCGTGCCCCCCTCGGCGGTGCCGAATTGACGCTCATGGACGACGAATTGGTGCTCGCCGATCGCACCGACCCGATCCGCGGCGTGAAAGTCGCCGCCTCCGGAGATCCCGCGCTGCTGCCCGGTTCGTTCACCTGGCGGCTGGTGGTCCCGCCGCGACAGCGGTGGCAGGCCGAGATCGTCGTCGAACCGACATGGGCGAATCAAGTTGTGAAGACGCGCTTCCGGCGCGGCGAGCAGGTGGAGTCCAGCGCACCGGCGCGCAAGCTCGAGGCCTGGCGCGACACCGCGACCAACGTGGAATCCGATCACGCCGGGCTGACGCAGACGTTGCGGCGCAGCGAAAGCGACTTGGGCGCCTTGTTGATTCACGACGACGCCGGCGGGCGCCCCTTCGTCGCCGCCGGGGCGCCGTGGTTCATGACGCTGTTCGGCCGCGACAGCCTGCTGACCGCGTGGATGGCGCTGCCGTTGGACGTCGGCCTGTCGGTGGGCACCCTGCAGCAGCTCGCCGACGCGCAGGGCCGCCGCGTCGATCCCGTCACCGAGGAGCAGCCCGGCCGGATACTGCACGAGATCCGTCGCGGCCCCGCGAGCAACGACGTGTTCGGCGGCACCGTCTACTACGGCGCGGTCGACGCGACGCCGTTGTTCGTCATGCTGCTCGCCGAGAGCTGGCGGTGGGGCGCCGACGAGGAGTTCGTGCGCTCGCTGGTGCCGGCCGCCGACGCAGCGCTGGACTGGGCCGCCCGCTACGGCGACGCCGACCGCGACGGCTTCATCGAATACCGCCGAGCCACCGACCGCGGGCTGATCAACCAGGGCTGGAAGGACAGTTTCGACGGCATCAACGACGCCGCCGGCCACCACGCCGACCCGCCGATCGCGCTGTGCGAGGTCCAGGGCTACCAGTACGCGGCATTGTTGGCCCGCGCCGAACTCGCCGAGGCGTTCGGTGAGCCGGCGACCGCCGGGCGGCTGCGTGCGCGGGCCCAAGCGCTGCAAGAGCACTTCTTGGAGGCGTTCTGGCTGCCGGAGCAAGGGTGGTACGCCATCGCCCTGGACGGCCGCAAGCGGCCCGTCGACGCGCTGACGAGCAACATCGGGCACTGCCTGTGGACCGGCATCGCCACCGACGCGCACGCCGAGGTGATCGTCGAGCGGCTCGCCCGCGACGAGATGGACTCCGGATTCGGCCTGCGCACCCTGGCCACGACGATGGGCGCCTACAACCCGATGAGCTATCACAACGGCTCGGTCTGGCCGCACGACACCGCGATCGCCGTCGCAGGCCTGCTGCGCTATGCGCACATTCCGGGCGCGGTCGCGCTGGCCGAACGCCTGGCCGGCGGCCTACTCGACGCGGCCGACGCATTCGGCGGCCGGCTGCCCGAGCTGTATTGCGGCTTCCCGCGGTCGCAGTTCAAGCTTCCGGTGCCCTATCCCACATCGTGCTCGCCACAGGCGTGGGCAAGCGCGGCGCCGCTGCTGTTGCTGCGGTCGTTCCTCGGCCTGGATCCGCACGTGCCGGACCGTCGGCTGACGGTGGCGCCGCGGCTGCCGCAGGCCTGGGGCCGGGTCGCGTTGAGCGAACTGCGGTTGGGTGATGTGACGGTGCACGTCGAGGCGGAGGGCGAGGCGGTCAAGGTCAACGGCCTGCCGGCCGACTGGCAGCTGGTGACCGCGCAGGGCTGATCGCGGTGGGTCGTTAGGGTGGGGCCCATGGTGTGTCCTGGAAGCTGGATCAGGCTTGCGGG
>NZ_PIZU01000043.1 GCF_002838065.1 Mycobacterium hubeiense
CTCCGCTGGCGAGGCAGACGCCCACCTCGACGCGATAGGTGATGGCGGCGCGCCCGCTGGGGGCGAACACCACCGCCTTGTCACGGCGGGTCGCGAAGTAGCCCAAGGAGTCGTTCTTGCCGAACAGTTCGAGCAGGCCGCGGATGGCCGATTCGTCTTCTCCGGTCAACGCGTTCTCGGCACGCTGCGACTGGAACAGCACGATCGCGGCGACCATCAGCGCCAGCGCGCCGAATAATCCGAGCAGCGCGTTGACGAACACGTGCGGGTGCTGGCCGTCGAAGGCGGCGGAGTCGACGCCCGCGAACGCCGCCACCCGGTTGGCCGCATAGGGCAACCGGTACTGCCGCTCCACCGTCCCGGGGAACAGTTCCAGCAGGCCCCACCCGATCAGGATCCCGACAGCCATCCCGGCGACGAGCACCGCGGCCGCCTTGAGGAGCGCGCCGCGGCGGACCTTGGCCCAGAACTCGTGCCGGGCCAGCACCAAGAAGGCGATCGCGGCGAGGTGAAAGGCGAGTCCGATGACCTCGCCGATCTCGTCGGCCACCGGCTCGTCCCCGGCGATCAGGCCCGCGAGGTTCCAAACGACGGCCGCCGCCATGTAGAGCACCAGAATCCACCAGGCGACCCGCTTGCGCGCCGCCAGCGCGGCGGCCAGCAGCGCCAACACGAACGCCCAGGCGAAGCTGGTGTCGGGGAAGTTGAAGATGTAGTCGTTGACGAACTCCCGCGGGACCTTGATGATCCAGCGCACCAGCGGCGAGACGCTGGCCAGCAGCGACAGGGTGGCGATGATGCCGACCGTCCAGCCGGCGGCCGCCGGCACCCAGGAGTACCGAGACGTCGGCCTGGACAGCCTGGTAAGGGTCATACGCTGGGAGGATAGGCGCTGCGACCCTGAAATGTGTGCCGGTAGCTACCAGACCGGGCCGGTGTATTTCTCGCCCGGACCCTGACCCGGTTCGTCCGGCGCGGAGCTGGCCTCGCGGAAGGCGAGCTGCAGCGACTTCAGCCCGTCGCGCACCGGCCCGGCGTGGGGCCCGAGGTACTCCGCCGACGCTGTCACCAGCCCGGCCAGCGCCGTGATGAGCCGGCGCGCCTCGTCGAGATCGCGATGCGGGCTCTCGTCGGGGTCCTCCGCGGCCAGCCCGAGCTTTTCCGCCGCGGCGCTCATCAGCATCACGGCGGCTCGGGTGATCACCTCGACGGCGGGAATCTCGGCCAGCTCACGGATGTTAGGAACCTCTGTCACGCCTGCTAGACTGGCATGCGCGACCGTCCCGGCATACGCCAGGGACAGCAAGTGGAGTCCCGCTCCCACCGCTGGCCATACCGGTACAGCGGTCCGGTCACAGGCATCCGATGCCTGTCCTGGTCGGCTTGGGCCCTGCTTCGAGCAGGGCCTTTTCGCTGATGGTCTGGGATTCCTCGAGGACAACAGTGTCTATCCAGGGAGGCCCCATCAGCACTGAGACCCGCGTCAACGAGCGCATTCGCGTACCCGAAGTCCGCCTTATCGGACCAGGTGGTGAACAGGTAGGCATAGTGCGCATCGAAGATGCTCTCCGCGTCGCCGCGGATGCCGATCTCGACCTAGTTGAAGTTGCCCCGAACGCCAGACCTCCGGTCTGCAAGATCATGGACTACGGCAAGTTCAAGTACGAGACGGCCCAGAAGGCGCGCGAGTCTCGCAAGAACCAGCAGCAGACCGTCGTCAAGGAGCAGAAGCTTCGTCCCAAGATCGACGACCACGACTACGAGACCAAAAAGGGTCACGTCATCCGCTTCCTCGAGGCGGGGTCGAAGGTCAAGGTGACGATCATGTTCCGCGGACGTGAGCAGTCCCGGCCCGAACTGGGCTACCGACTGCTGCAACGACTTGGCGCCGACGTCGCCGACTACGGCTTCGTCGAGACGTCCGCCAAGCAGGACGGCCGCAATATGACGATGGTGCTGGCCCCGCACCGCGGCGCGAAGACTCGCGCCAAGGCGGCCGAGCAGGCCGAGCGCCCCAGCGGTGCACCGGCCAAACCCGAAGAACCAGACGTATCGCAGAACTGATCAACGAGAACTGAGGACATATGCCCAAGGCGAAGACCCACAGCGGCGCTTCGAAGCGGTTCCGGCGCACCGGAACCGGAAAGATCGTGCGCCAGAAGGCCAATCGTCGGCACCTGTTGGAGCACAAGCCGACCCGTCGCACCCGTCGGCTGGAGGGCCGCACCGGCGTGTCGGCCAACGACACCGCCCGCGTCAAGAAGATGCTGAACGGCTGATTCAAAGCCCCCCGAATGAGATAGGAAGACTTTCATGGCACGCGTCAAGCGCGCAGTCAACGCCCAGAAGAAGCGGCGCACCATCCTCAAGGCCTCGAAGGGTTACCGGGGGCAGCGCTCCCGGCTGTACCGCAAAGCCAAAGAGCAGCAGCTGCATTCGCTGAACTACGCCTACCGTGACCGTCGGGCCCGCAAGGGCGAGTTCCGCAAGCTGTGGATCTCCCGGATCAACGCTGCGGCCCGCGCCAACGACATCACCTACAACCGGCTGATCCAGGGCCTCAAGGCCGCCGGCGTCGAGGTGGACCGCAAGAACCTCGCCGACATCGCCGTCAGCGACCCGGACGCCTTCACCGCGCTGGTCGAGGTGGCGAAGGCGGCGTTGCCGGAGGACGTCAACGCTCCGTCCGGAGAGGCTGCCTGACGCTCACCGAGCGCTCCGCCCGAGTGGCGGCAGCGATCAAACTGCACCGACACGTCGGACGCCGCCGCGCCGCCCGCTTTCTCGCCGAAGGCCCCAACCTCGTCGAGGCCGCGGTGCGGCGCGGTTTGGTATCCGAGGTGTTCGTCACCGAGTCGGCGATGGAGCGGTTCAGGGCCTTGTTGATGGACGTGCCCGTACACGTCGTCACCGAACGCGCCGCAAAGGCATTGTCCGACACGGTGACTCCGGTCGGTTTGGTCGCCGTGTGCTCGATGCCGGAACCGAGGCTGGCCGACGTCCTGGCTGGTGCGCCGCGGTTGGTTGCCGTGGCGGTGGAGATTTCGGAGCCGGGTAATGCGGGCACATTGATCCGGATTGCCGACGCGATGGGCGCTGACGCCGTGGTGCTCGCCGGCAACAGCGTCGATCCCTACAACGGCAAGTGCCTGCGGGCGTCGGCCGGGAGTATCTTCTCACTGCCGGTCATCACCGAACCCGATGCCGTGCAGGCGGTTACATCATTGGGCCAAGCCGGTTTCGAGGTGCTGGCGACGACGGTCGACGGCGAAGTATCTCTTGATGACGCAGAGTTGGATGGGCCGACGGCGTGGGTGTTCGGTCCCGAAGCCCACGGCCTGCCGGCGGCCGTCGCGGGGTTGGCGACACATCGGATACGGATCCCCATTCCGGGCAACGCGGAAAGTCTCAATGTGGCGTCGGCCGCGGCGATCTGCCTGTACCAAAGCGCCCGCGCGCACCGCCGCACTCAGCGCGAGCAGACGTAAAACTGTCCAATTTCGCTTCAAAATAGGCAGTTTTGCGTCTGCTCGGCGGGCACTCGGGGCTAACTCAGCAGTCCCTTGGCCACGTGGGTGATCTGCACCTCGTTGCTGCCCGCGTAGATCATCAACGACTTGGCGTCGCGGGCCAGCTGCTCCACCCGGTACTCGGTCATGTAGCCGTTACCGCCGAACAGCTGCACCGCGTCCATCGCCACGTCGGTCGCGGCCTGCGAGCAGTACCATTTGATCGCCGATGCTTCGGCCAGCGAGATCGGCGTGCCGGTCTGCATCGCCTCGATGACGCGGAACAGCATGTTGCGCACGTTCATTCGCGCGACTTCCATATTCGCCAGCTTCAGCTGGATGAGCTGGAACTGCCCGATCTCCTGACCCCATAGCTTGCGGTTCTTCGCGTAATCCACGCACAGCCGCAGACATTCCTCGATGACTCCGAGCGCCATCGCCGCCACCCCGATCCGTTCGGCGGCGAAATTGGAGCGCGCGCTGTCGCGGCCGTCGCCTGCCCCGTTCTCCTCCGTCTCGCCCAGCAGCCGGTCCCGGCCCAGCCGGACATTGTTGAAGAACAGCTCGCCCGTCCGCGAGGAGTGAATACCCATCTTGCGGAACGGCTTTGACTGGACGAAGCCCTCCATGCCGCGGTCCAGCACGAACGTCAGCACCTTGCGATCGCGCTTGTCGACACCCGGCTCTTCGAGTTTCGCGTAGACCACGACGACGTCGGCGTCGGGGCCGTTGGTGATGAAAGTCTTCTGCCCGTTGAGGATGTAGTCGTCACCGTCGCGGACCACATAGGATTTCATGCCGCCGAACGCATCCGACCCCGAATCCGGCTCGGTGATCGCCCAGGCGCCGATCTTCTCGTAGGTCACCAACCCGGGCAGCCAGCGTTCCTGTTGCGCCAGCGTGCCGCGGCTCTGGATGGTGGGCACCGTCAGTCCGAGGCTCACACCCATGCCGGTCACCAGACCCATGGACACCCGGCACAGCTCGCTGACCACGACGAAACCCATACCGGCCGCAGCACCGTCGCCGCCGAACATCCCGCCCGAACCGCCAGACGGCCTTTCGCCGGAGCGCAGCCGGGCGAACCGCTCCTCCAGCGAGTCGCGCGCCATCGCGTCGATGCCGAACGCACTGAACAGCTTGCGAATGATGGGGTAGGGCTCCATCTCGCCGCTTTCCAGCGCGTCGATGTGCGGGCGAATTTCCTTGTCCACGAACTCCCGGACGGCGTCACGCACGGCGAGGTCGACTTCAGACCATTCGAGCATGGCGCCAGCTTATGCTGCGCGGCCGCGGCCACCCGCCGGGCGTAGGCCGGCCAGCGAGAAGGTGGTGTGCACCAGGGATCCGGCCCGGTCGAGCAGCGACTTGCGGGGCGGCACGTAGTGCATTGGCAGGCCCCTGCGATCGCGCGGCGGTGCCATGAAGCCGGGCGCCTCGACCAGCGGTGCGTCGGCCGGGAGCTTGCCCTGGGCGCGGCGGTACGCGGCCACTGCGCGAGGATGCAACCGAATCTCGTCGGGCACCGCGATGAACGCCAGCTCGACCAGCTTCCCGAACAGCCGCAGCAGCACCTCGTCGCCGGGCGTCCACCGCATCCCCGCCTTCTCGCGCACCGGGGGGTCGAACACGCCGGCCGCGATCCAGCGCTGCGCGCCGACCATCGGCTTGAACAACTGATCCCAGATCGGTGTGGGCATCAGGACGAACCACGGCTTGGGGATCCGGATGGTGAAGATGTCCAGAGTCGCTCGGTTGATCTCCAACTCTTCGCGGCACTTGCGGTCCCAATACTCCTGGAAGTCCTCCCAGCTCTTGGGAACTGGCCGCATGCTCATGCCGTACATCCGGTACCACTGGACGTGTTCCTCGAAGAGCTGACGCTTCTCGGCTTCGGTCAGGCCACCGCAGAAGTATTCGGCGGTCTTGATGATCAGCATGAAGAAGGTGGCGTGCGCCCAGTAGAACGTCTCGGGGTTGAGCGCGTGGTAGCGCCGGCCCGCGGCGTCGACGCCCTTGATCGTCTTGTGGTAGCCCTTGATCTGGGCACCCGTCTGGGCGGCGCGTTCACCGTCGTAAACCACGCCCATGATCGGATACACCGAGCGCGCTACGCGTTGCAGCGGCTCGCGTAGCAGGATCGAGTGGTCCTCGACGCCGGCGCCGAGCTCGGGATACATGTTCTGGATCGCGCCGATCCACACGCCCAGCATTCCGGTGCGCAGATCGCCGAAGTACTTCCAGGTCAGCGAGTCGGGGCCGAGGGGGTTGGCCACGTGGGCCTGGTCGTCATCGGCCCGCGGGCCCGGGGCCTTGGCGGCCTTGGCGGTCGTCATCGATCTCGCGGTCATCGTGTCCTCGCTGACTGGGAATCCCACGGTGGTGCCCTCACGATAATGTTGACAACGCACGTTGTCTACGATTTGCCGGGGCGTGGCGGCGCACTGTTATGCGAGGGCGATCCCGCCGCCACACGTCTGTGACCAGGCGATTTATCCGACAGGTACGCTGGCCGCTGTGGATGGCGAACCGTTCGACGAACCATCTGGGCATCACGGGGGAGTCGAATTCGCGGGCCCACTCGGCTGGCTGAAGCGAACCAACCACAGCCCCGGGGTCATCGCGTTCGTCAGGCGTGCACGCCGCGCACTGCCCGGTGACCCGGATTTCGGCGATCCGCTCTCCGCGACGGGCGTGGGCGGCCCCCGCGCCGTCGCACGCGTCGCCGACCGACTGCTGGAGCGTGATGCCGCGTCGCGCGAGGTCAGTCTCGGGGCGTTGCAGGTCTGGCAGGCGCTCACCGAGCGGGTGTCCGGCCGGCCGGCCAATCGCGAGGTGACGCTGGTGTTCACCGATTTGGTCGGCTTCTCGTCGTGGTCCCTGCGGGCGGGGGACGACGCCACCCTCAAGCTGTTGCGGCGCGTCGCCCAGGTCGTCGAGCCGCCGCTGCTCGAGGCCGGCGGCCACATCGTCAAACGGATGGGCGACGGCATCATGGCCGTCTTCCCGGATCCGATCACCGCTGTGCGCGCGGTGCTCGTCGCGCTCGATGCCGTGAAAGGCGTTGAAGTGGAAGGCTATTCGCCGAGGATGCGGGCGGGCATCCACACCGGCCGGCCACAGCGGATCGGCTCGGACTGGCTCGGGGTCGACGTCAACATCGCGGCGCGCGTGATGGAACGTGCCGGCCGCGGCGGCCTCGTCGTGTCGCAGACGACCCTCGACCGCATCCCCGACGAGGACTTTGACTCCCTCGGTGTGACGGCGAAACGGGTGCGCAGGCAAGTGTTCTCGAACAAACCGGACGGCGTGCCGCCGGATTTGGCCATGTACCGACTGAAGGCGCACCGACACGCGGCCGACGACTCCGCACGCGATGGAGCCGCCCAGGCCTAGAGGCCTTCGGCCACGGCGTGACGTCGCTCTCATCGGCGCATCGCCTATTATCGCCGGGTGGCTGATCAGCCCAGCGAAATAAGCGCCGCCCTATCGGAAGAAGCGCTGGCGAAGGCCGTCAGCGCGGCCCGCCATGCGTTCGATCTGGCCGGCGACCTCGATGCGTTGGCCCGCGCCAAGACCGAACACCTCGGGGACCGCTCGCCGATCGCATTGGCCCGCCAGGCGCTGGGATCGCTACCCAAGGCCGAGCGCGCCGACGCCGGTAAACGCGTGAATGTCGCCAGGGCGGAGGCGCAACGCAGCTACGACGAGCGGTTGGCCGTGTTGCGCGCCGAGCGTGACGCCGCGGTGCTGGTCGCCGAGCGTATCGACGTGACGCTGCCGTCCACCCGGCAGCCGCTGGGGGCGCGCCACCCGATCACCATCCTGGCCGACCACGTTGCCGACACCTTCGTCGCGATGGGCTGGGAGCTGGCCGAGGGGCCCGAGGTGGAGACCGAGCAGTTCAACTTCGACGCCTTGAACTTTCCGCCTGACCACCCGGCGCGCAGCGAACAGGACACCTTCCAGATAGCGCCCGATGGATCGCGGCAGGTGCTGCGCACGCACACCTCACCCGTGCAGATCCGGGCGCTGCTCGAGCGCGAACTGCCGGTCTACATCATCTCGATCGGTCGCACGTTCCGCACCGACGAACTCGACGCCACCCATACGCCGGTCTTCCACCAGGTGGAGGGGCTGGCGGTGGACCGCGGTCTGACGATGGCACACCTGCGCGGCACGCTGGACGCATTCGCCCGGGCGTTATTCGGCCCGCAGGGCCGCACCCGCTTCCGTCCGCACTTCTTCCCGTTCACCGAGCCGTCGGGCGAGGTAGACGTCTGGTTCGCCAACAAGAAGGGTGGCGCCGGCTGGGTCGAGTGGGGAGGCTGCGGCATGGTCAACCCGAATGTGTTGCGCGCCTGCGGCATCGACCCCGACATGTACTCCGGCTTCGCGTTCGGTATGGGGTTGGAGCGCACGCTGCAGTTCCGCAACGGCATCCCCGACATGCGCGACATGGTCGAGGGCGACGTGCGGTTCTCCCTGCCATTCGGGGTCGGCGCCTGATGCGAATTCCGTACAGCTGGTTGCGCGACGTCGTGCAGGCCGGCGCCCCCGGCTGGGACGTCGCGGTCGACGAGCTGGAACAGACGCTGATCCGGATCGGGCACGAAGTCGAAGAGGTCATCCCGGTCGGTCCGGTGACCGGGCCGTTGACGATCGGCCGCGTCGCCGAGATCGAGGAACTCACGGAGTTCAAGAAACCGATCCGGGCCGTCAAGGTCGATGTCGGCGAAGCAGAACTTCGCGACATCGTTTGTGGTGCAACGAACTTCGCGGCTGGTGATCTGGTCGTCGTGGCGCTGCCGGGCACGATACTGCCCGGCGACTTCAAGATCGCGACGCGCAAGACCTACGGTCGCACGTCGGACGGCATGATCTGTTCGGCCGCCGAATTGAACCTCGGCGTGGACCACTCCGGCATCATGGTGCTGCCGCCGGGCACCGCGGAACCCGGAACCGCCGCCGCCGATGTGCTCGGCCTGGATGACACGGTGTTCCACCTGGCGATCACCCCCGATCGGGGCTACTGCCTGTCGGTGCGGGGATTGGCCCGGGAAATCGCGTGCGCGTACGACCTCGACTACGTCGACCCCGCCGACATCGAGCCGTTGCCGGCACAGGGCGAGGCCTGGCCGTTGACCGTCCAGCCGGGCACCGGTGTCATCCGGTTCGGGTTGCGGCCCGTCACCGGCATCGACCCGGCCGCGGTGTCCCCCTGGTGGATGCAGCGCCGGCTATTGCTCAGTGGTATCCGGGCCATCTCGCCGGCCGTCGACGTCACCAACTACGTGATGCTCGAGCTCGGCCACCCGATGCACGCCCACGACCGCAGCCTGATCACCGGTGGATTCGACGTGCGGTTCGCCCGCGACGGCGAGACCGTCGTCACCCTCGACGATGTGGAGCGGACGCTCAACAGCGGTGACGTGCTCATCGTCGACGACGTCGCCACCGCCGCGATCGGCGGCGTGATGGGCGCCGGCACCACCGAAGTACGCGACACCACCACCGACGTGCTGCTCGAGGCCGCGGTGTGGGACCCTGCCGCGGTGTCGCGCACGCAGCGCCGGCTGCATCTCACCAGCGAGGCGGGACGCCGCTACGAGCGCACGGTGGACCCCGCGATTTCCGTTGCGGCGCTGGACCGTTGCGCCAGGCTGCTGGCCGACATCGCACACGGCACCATCGAGCCGAACCTGACCGACTGGCGCGGTGACCCGCCACGGGACGACTGGTCGCTGCCGCCGATCACGATTGCCGCGGACCTGCCCGACAGCACCGCCGGCGTGGCCTATCCCGAGGGCACCACGGCACGGCGGCTGACGCAGATCGGCGCCGCGGTGGTGGCCGACGGCGACCGGCTGACGGCGACGCCGCCGAGCTGGCGGCCCGACCTGTTGCAGCCCGCCGATCTGGTCGAGGAGGTGCTGCGGCTCGAGGGTTTGGAGGTCATACCGTCGGTGTTGCCGTCGGCGCCGCCAGGCCGTGGTCTCACCCCGGTGCAGAAACGCCGTCGCGCGATCGGAAAGTCGCTGGCGCTGGCGGGTTTCGTCGAGGTCCTTCCGACGCCGTTCCTGCCCGCGGGAGTGTTCGACCAATGGGGCCTGGCCGCCGACGATCCCCGCCGGACGACCACCCACGTGCTCAACCCGCTGGAGTCGGACCGCCCTCATCTGGCCACAACGCTTTTGCCGGGTCTGCTGGAAGCGTTGGTGCGCAACGTGTCCCGCGGCACGGTGGATGTCGCGCTGTTCGGCATCGCCCAGGTTGTGTTGCCCACCGCTGAAACCCGTGCGGTAGAACGTATCCCGAATGACCGACGCCCCACTGACGAGGAGATCGCACTCCTCGACGCCTCGCTGCCGCGGCAGCCACAGCATGTCGGCGTCGTATTGGCGGGGCTACGAGAGCCTCGCGGGCCGTGGGGACCCGGCCGGCCGGCGGAGGCCGGCGATGCGTTCGAAGCGGTGCGGGTGATCGGCCGGGCCGCCGGCGTCGAGCTGACGCTGCGCGCCGCGCAATACCTGCCGTGGCATCCCGGCCGCTGCGCCGAGGTGCTCATCGGGGACACCGTCGTCGGGCATGCCGGTCAGCTGCACCCCGCCGTGATCGAGCGGTCCGGCCTGCCGACTGGCACGTGCGCGGTGGAACTGAATCTCGAGGCGATTCCCATCGTCGAGACGCTGCCCGCCCCGGTGGTGTCGCCGTTCCCGGCGGTATTCCAGGACATCGCGCTGATCGTGGACGAGGACGTGGCCGCGCAGGCGGTCATCGACGCCGTCCGCGACGGCGCCGGCGAGCTGCTCGAGGACGTCCAGCTCTTCGACGTCTATACCGGGCCGCAGATCGGGGAGGGCCGCAAATCGCTGGCGTTGGCGCTGCGGTTCCGCGCCGCCGACCGGACGTTGACCGAGGATGAGGCCAGTGCGGCTCGCGAGGCCGCGGTGCAGGAAGCGGCCGCCCGTGTCGGCGCCGTACTGCGGGGCTGAGCTCCCACGCTCGTTGTAAATGAATTTGCACCTAGCTGCATAACCATGCAGAATCGCTGCATGACATCAGTGGCAGTGGCCGGTGCCAGCGGTTATGCGGGTGGTGAGATCCTCCGACTCCTGCTCGGCCACCCGGCGTACGCCGACGGCCGGCTGCGCATCGGCGCACTGACCGCCGCCACCAGCGCGGGCACCACGCTCGCCGAACATCATCCGCACCTGCTGCCGCTGAGCAACCGCGTGCTGGAGGCCACCGACGCCGACGTGCTTGAAGGCCATGACGTGGTATTTCTCGCGCTGCCACACGGCCACTCCGCGGCGCTGGCCGAACAGCTCGGTGACGACACGCTGATCATCGACTGCGGCGCGGACTTCCGGCTCACCGACGCGGCGGCATGGGAGCGGTTCTACGGCTCGACGCACGCCGGAAGCTGGCCCTACGGGCTGCCCGAGCTGCCCGGCGCCCGGGATCGGCTGCGCGGCGCCACCCGGATCGCGGTCCCCGGGTGCTATCCGACGGCGGCGTTATTGGCGCTGTGGCCAGCGGTGGCCGAGGACCTCGTCGAGCCCGCGGTGACGGTCGTGGCGGTGAGCGGCACATCCGGGGCGGGCCGCGCCGCCAAGACCGACCTGCTCGGGTCGGAGGTCATCGGGTCCGCGCGGGCGTACAACATCGGCGGCAAGCACCGTCACACCCCCGAGATCGCGCAGGGCCTGCGCGCCGTCACGGACAAAGATGTCAGCGTCTCCTTCACGCCGGTGCTGATCCCGGCGTCACGCGGCATCCTGGCGACCTGCACCGCCCGCACCACCGCGCCGCTGTCGCAGCTCCAGGCCGCATATGAAAAGGCCTACGACGGCGAGCCTTTCGTGCATCTGCTGCCCGAGGGTCAGCTGCCAAAGACCGGCGCGGTGATCGGCAGCAATGCCGCGCAACTCGCGGTCGCCGTGGACGAAGAGGCGCAAACGTTCATCGCTGTCGTCGCCATCGACAACCTGACGAAAGGCACCGGCGGTGCAGCGGTGCAGTCGATGAATCTTGCGCTGGGTTGGCCTGAGACCGAAGGGCTTTCGACCGTGGGGGTGGCGCCGTGACCGACATATCCACCGACACCCGGCTGGTGCGGACCCAGGGCGTCACCGCGCCCGCGGGCTTCCGCGCCACTGGGGTCGCCGCGGGCATCAAGGCCTCCGGCGCCCTCGACATGGCGCTGGTGTTCAACGAAGGGCCCGACCACGCGGCGGCCGGGGTGTTCACCCGCAACCAGATCAAGGCCGCGCCGGTGCTGTGGACTCAGCAGGTCCTGACCACCGGGCGGCTGCGTGCCGTCGTCCTCAATTCCGGTGGCGCCAACGCGTGCACCGGGCCGCAGGGCTTCCAAGACACCCACGCCACCGCCGAGGCGGTCGCCGCCGCCCTTTCGGACTGGGGTACCGAGACCGGCGCGATCGAGATCGCGGTCTGCTCCACCGGGCTCATCGGCGACCGGCTGCCGATGGACAAGGTGCTCAGCGGCGTCAAAGAACTGGTGCATGAGATGGCCGGCGGGCTGACCGGTGGGGAAGAGGCCGCCCGGGCCATCATGACCACCGACACCGTGCCCAAACAGGTTGCGCTACACCATGCTGACAAGTGGACCGTCGGCGCCATGGCGAAGGGCGCCGGCATGCTGGCGCCGTCCCTGGCCACCATGCTGTGCGTCATCACCACCGACGCCGTCGCCAGTCCGGACGCCTTGCGCACGGCACTGAATCGTGCGGCCGCACTGACCTTCGACCGGCTCGACGTCGACGGCAGCTGCTCCACCAACGACACGGTGCTGCTGCTGGCCTCCGGTGCCAGCGAAATCACGCCCAGCCAAAGCGATCTCGACGACGCCGTGCTGCGGGTGTGCGACGACCTGTGCGCCCAGCTGCAGGCCGACGCCGAGGGCGTCACCAAGCGCATCGTCGTCACGGTGACCGGAGCCGCGTCCGAACAGGATGCGCTGACGGCCGCACGGGTGGTGGCCCGCGACAGCCTGGTGAAGACCGCGCTGTTCGGCTCCGACGCCAACTGGGGCCGGGTTCTGGCCGCCGTCGGCATGGCGCCGGTGACGCTGGATCCGTCGCGGATCAGCGTGTCGTTCAACGGTTCTCCGGTGTGCGTCAATGGTGTCGGCGCGCCCGGTGCCCGTGAGGTCGACTTGTCCGGAGCGGATATCGACGTCACCGTCGACCTGGGCGTCGGTGCCGCCAAAGCATCGATTCGCACCACGGACCTGTCACACGGTTACGTCGAAGAGAATTCGGCATACAGCTCATGACCGCCGCGACTGATACCAAGGCAGCAATCCTGGCCGCGGCGCTGCCGTGGCTCAAGCAGTTGCACGGCAAAATCGTCGTCGTCAAATACGGCGGCAACGCGATGACCGACGACACCCTGCGCCGGGCGTTCGCCGCCGACATGGTGTTCCTGCGCAACTGCGGCATCCACCCTGTCGTCGTGCACGGCGGCGGACCGCAGATCAGCGCCATGCTCAAACGACTCGGTATCGCAGGCGATTTCAAGGGCGGCTTCCGCGTCACCACCCCCGAGGTCCTCGACGTGGCGCGGATGGTGCTGTTCGGACAGGTCGGTCGCGAGCTGGTCAACCTGATCAATGCACACGGCCCGTATGCGGTCGGCATCACCGGCGAGGACGCCCATCTGTTCACCGCGGTGCGGCGCAGCGTCACCGTCGACGGAGTGGACACCGACATCGGCCTGGTCGGCGATGTCGAACATGTCAGCACCGATGCGGTGCTCGATCTCATTGGCGCGGGCCGTATCCCGGTGGTGTCGACGATTGCGCCCGATGCCGATGGCGTCGTCTACAACATCAATGCCGACACCGCCGCCGCGGCGCTCGCCGAAGCGCTGAATGCCGAGAAGCTGGTCATGCTCACCGATGTCGAAGGCCTGTACACCAGCTGGCCGGACCGCACCTCGCTGGTCAGCGAGATCGACACCGCCGCACTGACGCAACTGCTACCGACCCTGGAGGCGGGCATGGTGCCCAAGATCGAGGCCTGCCTGCGGGCGGTCGCCGGCGGAGTGCCCAGTGCGCACGTCATCGACGGCCGCGTTGAACACTGTGTGCTGGTGGAGTTGTTCACCGACGAGGGCACCGGCACGAAGGTGGTCAGCTCGTGACCCTGCAACAGCGCTGGGAAGCCGTGATGATGAACAATTACGGCACACCGCCTTTGGCGTTGATCAGCGGCGACGGTGCAGTGGTCACCGACGCCGACGGCAAGTCTTACCTCGACTTGCTCGGCGGCATCGCCGTCAATGTGCTCGGCCACCGGCATCCAGCCGTCATCGAGGCGGTGACGCGGCAGCTCAACACGCTCGGGCACACATCGAATCTGTACGCCACCGAACCCGGTATCGCCCTGGCCGAGGCACTGGTCGGTCTGCTCGGCGCGCAGGCGCGGGTGTTTTTCTGCAATTCGGGCACCGAGGCCAACGAGGTCGCCTTCAAGATCACGCGCTTGACCGGGCGGACGAAACTCGTTGCGGCCCACGGAGCTTTCCACGGCCGGACGATGGGATCGCTGGCGCTGACGGGGCAGCCGTCCAAACAGGAACCGTTCGCTCCGCTGCCGGGTGAGGTCACGTTCGTTCCGTACGGCGACGTCGAAGCGCTCGGCGAGGCCGTCGATGACCAGACCGCGGCGGTGTTCCTCGAGCCGATCATGGGGGAGGGCGGTGTCGTCGTCCCGCCCGCCGGCTACCTGGTGCAGGCCCGCGAGCTGACCGCCAAACACGGTGCGCTGATGGTCCTCGACGAGGTGCAGACCGGAATGGGCCGCACCGGAGCGTTTTTCGCCCATCAGCACGACGGCATCACCCCGGACGTGGTGACGCTGGCCAAGGGGCTGGGCGGCGGGCTGCCGATCGGCGCGTGCCTCGCGGTGGGCTCCGCCGGAGAGCTGATGACGCCGGGCCTGCACGGCAGCACTTTTGGCGGCAACCCGGTGTGCACCGCGGCGGCGCTCGCGGTGCTGCGCACGCTGGCCGACGAGGATCTGATCGCCCGCGCCGACGTGCTGGGCAAGACGCTGCACGACGGCATCGAAGCGCTGGGCCATCCGCTCGTCGGGCATGTCCGCGGCCGCGGATTGCTGTGTGGCGTGGTGCTGACATCACCGCAGAGCAAAGCCGTTGAAGCCGCCGCCCGTGACGCCGGCTTCCTGGTCAACGCCGCGGCGCCCGACGTGGTGCGGCTCGCGCCACCGCTGGTGATCACCGAGGCTCAGGTCGACGAGTTCCTCGGCGCCCTAACGAACATCCTGGACAAGGCGGTCTCATGAGCAGACACTTCCTGCGTGACGATGACCTGACACCCGAGGAACAGGCCGAAGTGCTGGCGCTGGCGGCCGAGCTGAAGAAGGACCCGATGTCGCGCCGCCCGCTGGAGGGGCCGCGCGGCGTGGCGGTGATCTTCGAGAAGAACTCGACGCGCACCCGCTTCTCGTTCGAGATGGGTATCGCGCAGCTCGGCGGGCATGCCGTCGTCGTCGACGGGCGCAGCACGCAACTGGGCCGCGAAGAGACGCTGGAGGACACCGGAAAGGTGTTGTCCCGCTATGTCGATGCGATCGTGTGGCGGACCTTCGCGCAGGAACGGTTGACCGCGATGGCGTCCGGCGCGACGGTGCCGGTCATCAACGCGCTGTCGGACGAATTCCATCCCTGCCAGGTGCTCGCGGATCTGCAGACGCTGGCCGAGCGCAAGGGCTCGCTGCAGGGACTGCGGCTGTCGTACTTCGGTGACGGCGCCAACAACATGGCGCACTCGCTGATGCTGGGCGGCGTGACCGCCGGCGTCCACGTCACCATCGCCGCCCCTGCCGGATTCGAGCCGCACCCGGATTTCGTTGCGGCCGCGGAGAAGCGGGCCGCCCAGACCGGCGCGACGGTCCAGCTGACAGCCGACCCGCACCGGGCGGCCGACGGCGCCGACGTGGTGGTCACCGACACCTGGACGTCGATGGGGCAGGAGAACGACGGTCTGGACCGCGTGCGGCCGTTCCGGCCATTCCAGGTCAACGCCGAGCTGATGGGCCGTGCCGACGCGAGCGCGGTTGTGCTGCACTGCCTTCCGGCACACCGCGGCCACGAGATCACCGATGAGGTGATCGACGGACCACAGAGCGCGGTGTGGGACGAGGCCGAGAACCGGCTGCATGCGCAGAAGGCGCTGCTGGTGTGGCTGCTGGAGAAGTGGCGATGAGCGGTCCGGAGGTGGCCACCACCCGAGCCGGTCGGCAGGCCCGCATCGTGACGCTGCTGTCGTCGAATTCGGTGCGCAGCCAAAGCGAACTGGCCGCGATGCTGGCCGATGAAGGCATCGAGGTCACCCAGGCCACGCTGTCGCGTGACCTCGAAGAGCTGGGCGCGGTGAAGCTGCGCGGCGCCGACGGCGGCGTCGGCGTCTACGTCGTACCCGAAGACGGCAGCCCGGTGCGCGGCGTATCCGGCGGCACCGAACGGGTGTCGCGTCTGCTCGGGGAGCTGCTCGTGTCCACCGACGCCAGCGGGAACCTGGCGGTGCTGCGAACCCCGCCCGGCGCCGCGCACTATCTGGCCAGTGCCATCGACCGCGCCGCCCTGCCCTATGTCGTGGGGACGGTCGCCGGCGACGACACCATTCTGGTGATCGCCCGCGAACCGATGACCGGCGCCGAACTGGCAACGAAACTCGAAAGCATCCAACAAAAGGAGACTGGTAACCGATGAGCGCGTGCGCGAAGAGGAGAAACTGATGTCCGAGCGCGTCATCCTCGCGTATTCCGGCGGCCTGGACACCTCGGTGGCGATCAGCTGGATCGGCAAGGAGACCGGCCGCGAGGTGGTGGCCGTCGCCATCGACCTCGGCCAGGGCGGCGAGGACATGGAAGTGGTGCGCAAGCGCGCACTGGACTGCGGCGCGGTCGAGGCCGTGGTCGTCGACGCCAGGGACGAGTTCGCCGACGAGTATTGCCTGCCCGCCATCCAGTCCAATGCGCTCTACATGGACCGCTATCCGCTGGTGTCGGCGCTGTCCCGGCCGCTGATCGTCAAGCATCTGGTGGCGGCGGCGCGTGAGCACGGCGGCGGCATCGTCGCGCACGGTTGCACCGGCAAGGGCAACGATCAGGTCCGGTTCGAGGTCGGGTTCGCCTCGCTGGCACCGGATCTCGAGGTGCTGGCACCGGTCCGCGACTACGCCTGGACCCGGGAGAAGGCGATCGCGTTCGCCGAAGAGAACGCCATCCCGATCAACGTCACCAAGCGGTCACCGTTCTCGATTGACCAGAACGTGTGGGGCCGCGCGGTGGAGACCGGGTTCCTCGAGCATTTGTGGAATGCGCCCACCAAGGACGTTTACGACTACACCGAGGATCCGACCGTCAACTGGAGCACACCCGACGAGGTGATCGTGGGATTCGAACGGGGTGTGCCGGTTTCGATCGACAGCCGGCCCGTCACCGTGCTGCAGGCGATCGAGGAGCTCAACCGGCGTGGCGGTGCGCAGGGGGTGGGCCGGCTCGACGTGGTAGAGGACCGGCTGGTCGGCATCAAGAGCCGTGAGATCTATGAAGCCCCGGGCGCGATGGTGCTGATCACCGCCCACACCGAACTCGAACACGTCACGCTGGAGCGGGAACTCGGCCGGTTCAAGCGGATGACCGACCAACGCTGGGGCGAGCTGGTGTACGACGGGCTGTGGTATTCGCCGCTGAAGACGGCGCTGGAGTCATTCGTCGCCAAGACCCAGGAGCATGTGACCGGCGAGATCCGAATGGTGTTGCACGGCGGGCACATTGCTGTCAACGGCCGGCGCAGCCCCGAGTCGCTCTACGACTTCAACTTGGCCACCTATGACGAAGGCGACACTTTCGACCAGTCCGCTGCGAGGGGCTTCGTGCAGATCCACGGCCTGTCGTCGAGCATCTCCGCGCGACGGGACCTGCAGTGACCAAGCTGACCGCATGAGCACCAACGAGGGTTCGCTGTGGGGTGGCCGGTTTTCCGGCGGGCCATCCGATGCGCTCGCGGCGTTGAGCAAGTCCACCCACTTCGACTGGGTGCTGGCGCCGTATGACATCGCCGCGTCAAAAGCGCATGTGCGGGTGCTGTTTCGGGCCGGCCTGCTGACCGAGGAGCAGCGCGACGGGCTGCTGGTCGGCCTCGACAGCCTCGCCTCCGACGTCGCGGACGGCAGCTTCTTGCCGTTGGTCACCGACGAGGACGTGCACGGGGCGCTGGAGCGCGGGCTGATCGACCGCGTCGGTGAGGATCTGGGCGGGCGCCTGCGAGCCGGTCGATCGCGAAACGATCAGGTGGCCACGCTGTTTCGCATGTGGCTGCGTGACGCCGTGCGCCGGGTCGCCGACGGCGTGCTCGACCTGGTGGGCGCGTTGGCCACCCAGGCCGCCGCGCATCCGACCGCGATCATGCCCGGCAAGACCCATTTGCAGTCGGCCCAGCCTGTTCTGCTGGCGCATCACCTTCTCGCGCATGCTCATCCGCTGCTGCGCGACGTCGACCGGCTGCTCGATTTCGACAAGCGAGCCGCGGTGTCACCGTACGGTTCTGGTGCGCTGGCCGGATCGTCACTGGGGCTGGACCCGGACGCGATCGCCGAAGAGCTGGGTTTCGACGCCGCCGCGGACAATTCGATCGACGCCACCGCATCCCGGGATTTTGCTGCCGAGGCGGCGTTCGTGTTGTCGATGATCGCCGTCGATCTCTCCCGGCTGGCCGAGGACGTCATCCTTTGGAGCACAACGGAATTTGGCTATGTGACGCTAGACGACGCGTGGTCCACGGGCAGTTCGATCATGCCGCAGAAGAAGAATCCGGACATTGCCGAGCTGGCGCGCGGCAAGTCCGGCCGATTGATCGGCAACCTCACCGGCCTGCTCGCGACGCTGAAGGCGCAGCCGCTGGCCTATAATCGCGATCTGCAGGAGGACAAGGAGCCGGTCTTCGACTCGGTCGCCCAGCTGGAACTGTTGCTGCCGGCGATGGCGGGTCTGGTGGGCACGCTGCGCTTCGATGTCGACCGGATGGCCGAACTTGCGCCGCTGGGTTACACGCTGGCCACCGATGTCGCGGAATGGCTTGTCCGCAAGGGTGTCCCATTCCGCGTCGCGCACGAGGCCGCCGGCGCCGCGGTGCGGGCGGCGGAAGCCCGCGGTGTGGGGCTGGAGGATCTCGAGGACGCCGAGCTGGCCACAATCCATCCCGAGCTGACACCGGAGGTGCGCGACGTGCTCACCGTCGACGGTTCGGTGAACTCCCGCGACGCGCGCGGCGGTACGGCACCCATTCAGGTGGCCAAGCAACTGGGCGCTGTGCGCGCGACGGCTGACAAACTGCGGGTTGCGTTGCGCCGCTAGCTCGTTGCCTATTCCTCAGCGGCCGCCAGCCATGCCTCTTCGAGCTCGTCCTTGCGTGCCTGCAGATCGCCCAGTTCGACGTTGAGCTCGCCGAGGCGCACATGATCGACCGCCGCGGCGGCCATCGCCTCGTGCAGCGCCGCGATCTGCTCGTCGAGCTTGGCCAGCTGCCCCTCGATCCGCGCCATCTCCTTGGCGGTGCGCCGTTCACGCGCAGCCGTCGATTCGCCACGACGCGGCGACGGCGCGACGTCAGCGGGTGATGCCGCCGCCCGCTGAGCCAGATACTGCTCGACGCCGCCGGGCAACAGGTCGCAGCGCCCGCCACCGGTCAGCGCATAGGTGACATCGCTGACCCGCTCCAGGAAGTAGCGGTCATGGGTGACGACTATCAGCGTGCCGGGCCACCCGTCGAGGTAGTCCTCGATCACCGTCAACGTGTCGATGTCGAGATCGTTCGTCGGTTCGTCGAGCAGCAACACATTCGGTTCGTCGAGCAATACCCGTAAAAGCTGCAGCCGGCGTCGTTCCCCGCCGGACAGGTCGGCCAGCCGTGCGGTCAGCTTGTCGCCGGTAAACCCGAAGTCCTCCAATAGCGTTGCCGCACTGACCTCACGACCACCCGCCAACTCCGTGATCCGGCGCCGGTTTTCGACGGCGTCCAGCACCCGCGAATCGTCGTCCAACTCGGCCAGCGCCTGGCTCAGGTAGCCGATTTTCAGCGTCGTGCCGCGTTTGACCGTGCCCGCGGTGGGCGCAAGTTCACCGGCGAGCAGCCGCAGCACCGATGTCTTGCCGGTGCCGTTCACCCCGACCAGCCCGATGCGGGCGCCCGGCCCGATCGACCAATCGACGCGGTCCAACACCACACGCGAGCCGACCTCCAACGTGACCCGATGAAGGTCGAACACGTCCTTTCCCAGGCGGTTGGTGGCAAAGCGTTGCAGCACAAGGGAATCACGCGGCGGAGGCTCGTTGGCAATCAACTCGTTGGCCGCCTGGATACGGAACTTCGGCTTCGACGTGCGGGCCGGCGGGCCCCGCCGCAACCAGGCCAGTTCCTTGCGCATCAGGTTGCGTCGACGCGCCTCGGCACCGGCCGCCAGTCGCATCCGCTCCGCGCGGGCCAGGACGTAGGCCGCATAGCCGCCGTCATACGCATCGACCGCACCGCCATGAACTTCCCACGTGCGGGTGCACACCGCGTCGAGAAACCAACGGTCGTGGCTGACCACCACCAGCGCCTTGGACTTCAACTGCTTCAACCACTCGCCCAGCCAACCGATCACCTCGACGTCGAGGTGGTTGGTCGGCTCGTCGAGAACCAGCACGTCGTGCCCACCGAGCAATACCGCGGCCAGCGCCACCCGGCGGCGCTCCCCGCCGGACAGCACGGCCACATCGGCGTCGAGCGCGACATCGCCCAGGAGGTGTTCCACGACCGAACGCGTCGCGGGCTCCGCCGCCCACACGTGGTCGTCACGGCCACCGACGATGACGTCGCGGACGGTGGCGCCGGTGAAGTCGTCGCCCTGGCGCAGGTATCCGACCGACAGACCGGAGGTATGGGTGACGCGTCCCGAGTCGGGCTCGCGCACACCGGTCAGCACCGAAAGAAGTGTCGTCTTGCCGTCGCCGTTGCGGCCGACGACCCCGATCGCATCGGCCTCGTCAATGCCCAGGCTGACCCCGTCGAGCAGCGTGCGGGTGCCGTAGCTGACGGTCGCACGCTCGACGTTGATCAGGTTTGCCATCAGGCGCCGATGATAGATCGCCCGCCATGCGAGATTGCGCAGCCGGTCTAGGACCGTTTACCCGCAGTTCGCACTACTCATCTAGACAACTAGACACCAACAGTCGAACCGAGGGATGGGGAAATCGATGTCTGCACGTGGATGGATCGCGAGTGGCATGGCCGTGCTCGCCGCGGCAGCACTAACGGTCGGATGCAGCAATGAACCATCGGAGGCGGGTCAGCCCGACACGATCCGCCTCGCGGTGACCGACCTGAAGGGACTCGAGGAACTGCAGCGAGAGTTCGGTGCCTTCAAGGATGAATTTCGAAAAGCAGTCGGGTCTGAAGGTCGACTTCTTCGCGGTGAACGACCGCACCGCGGCGGCGGCGGCTCTGCAGGCCGACCGGGTGGATGTCGTGTTCACGGGTCCGGCCGAGTACGTCGTCATCCACGAGAAGACCGGCGCCGAGCCAATCGTGGCCATCGAGCGCGACGGGTACCGCTCGACCATCTACACCAAGGCCGATAGCGGTATCACCAGAGTCGAGCAACTGCGCGGAAAGAAGGTGGCCATGAGCGACGTGGGCTCCACCAGCGGCCACCTCGGACCATCGCAGATGCTCGTCGATGCCGGCCTCAAGCCGGGCGCTGACGTCGAGGTCCTCACCGTGGGCGACACGGTGCACGAATCACTCAAGCGCGGCGACGTGGACGCGGTCGGCATCGGCTATCACGACTACGAGGAGTTCATGGCCAC
The DNA here is from genome assembly GCF_002838065.1 of Mycobacterium hubeiense. Classification (GTDB taxonomy): domain Bacteria; phylum Actinomycetota; class Actinomycetes; order Mycobacteriales; family Mycobacteriaceae; genus Mycobacterium; species Mycobacterium hubeiense. Next base: position 21,413 of record NZ_PIZU01000043.1, read on the forward strand.
CGACGACCCTGCGCAGTACCGGGTCATTGCCGAGGGCCCGATCCTGCCTCCGGATCTGCTGATGGCCCGCAAAGGCCTCGACGAGCAGACCGTCACGACTATCCGCGAGACGTTCAACGACCACTTCGACACACTGCTGCCGGCGATGCTGGAGGGTAAGGACAACGCCAAGTACGAAAACGCGAAGCTCGTCAACGTCACCGACGCGGACTACGACGAGGTGCGCAAGATGTACCAGGCGGTTGGCGTGAACGACTTCTCGCAGTTCCTTGGCGACTGACGTGGTCGCACCCGTAACACGCGCCCCTGCTGCCAAGACCAGCACAGCGATTGCGGTGACGAATCTGTCGGTGCGGTACCGGCGCAACGCCGCCGCCGCACTGTCGGGTGTCGACCTGCACGTCCCCGATGGCGAGAAGGTCGCCTTGATCGGCACCAACGGGGCAGGCAAGTCGACGCTGCTGCGCTGCCTCGTGCGGCTGATCGAGCCGACCGAAGGTGTCATCACCATCGGCGGCTCGGAGGTCACCGGTGCATCGGGGCGAACGCTGCGAAAGATCCGCCAGGACATCGGTTTCGTGTTTCAGCGATTTCATCTGATCCCGCGGATCACGGCCTTTCACAATGTCGTTCACGGCGCAATGGGCCGCCACGGTTCACGGTGCGCCTGGCCGGTGACGGCGCCAAGTGGGGTGCGCGCGGAGGCGATGGAATGCCTGGAGCGGGTCGGGCTCAGCGCCTACGCCGACCGGCGGGTCGACACGCTCAGCGGCGGGCAGCAGCAGCGCGTCGCCATCGCGCGGATGCTCATGCAGCGGCCACGCGTCATCCTGGCCGACGAGCCCGTCGCCAGCCTCGATCCCGCATCGGCGAACTCGGTGATGGACCTCATGTGCGCGATCGCGGCCGAGCGGCGGGTCACCGTCATCGTTGCGCTCCATCAGATCGACTTGGCCCTTCGTTACGCCGACCGCGTCGTGGGTCTGCGCGACGGCGTTGTCGAGTTCGACCGCCCAGCCCGTGATTGCGATGCCGCACAGCTGGATTCGATCTACGCCGAGGCGGTGTAGTGGGCAGGGCGACCATCGAAGTGCCTGACAGGAGCGATGCGCCTGCGCGGGTCCGCCGGCCCAGCCTGCTGACCCTCGTCGTCGTGCTGGTCGTCGGCGGACTGCTGGTGCACGGCTGGACACAGGGTGCAGCGGTGCGCCCGGATTCCCTTGCCGCCGGCGTCTTCCGGCTCGGTGATCTCGTCGCCGACGCGGTACCGCCCGACGGGAGCCGGCTCGGGCCGATTCTCAAGGCCCTGTTGGTCACCGTCGAGATGGCGCTGCTCGGCACCATCATCGGCGTCGTCCTCAGCCTGCCGCTCGCCGTGCTCGCAGCCCGTAACACCACCCCGCATTGGTCGCTGTACGCCGTCAGCCGTGCCATCGTCACCGTCGGCAGGACCATTCCCGACCTGGTGTGGGGCTTGATCTTCGTGATCGCGGTGGGGCTGGGCCCCGAAGCCGGCGTGCTGGCTATCGCTGTCGACGTAATGGGTTTCTGCGGAAGGTTTTTCGCCGAAAGTATCGAGGACCTCGACCCTGGGCGGATCGAGGGATTGCGCGCGCTGGGCGCCCCGCGGCTAGGCATTCTCGTTGGTGGTGTGATTCCGGCCTGTCTGCCGTCGTTCGTGACGACATCGATGTTCGCGCTCGAGTCATCGGCACGCTCGTCGGTGGTGCTCGGCCTCGTCGGCGCTGGCGGCATCGGGATCGAGTTGGCTACCTCGATGACGCTGCTGCGCTACGACGAGGCGGCCACAATCATCCTGGCGATCCTCGGGGTTGTCGTTGTCTTCGAACGGGTTTCGTCGGCGATCCGACGGCGCGTCCTGGGAGGGTAGAGGTGTAGATGAGTAATCTGCTTGATGTGATCAATCGGTACGCCGACCGCCCGATCTACCGCCAACTCAGCGATGTGCTCGAAGCGCGGCTGGTCGAGGAGGCGCGGCCGGGCGACCGGCTGCCCAGCGAGGCGGAACTGTCGCAGCAGTTCGACGTGAACCGGCTCACGGTGCGGCGTGCGCTCAACGAGCTCCATCAGCGCGGGCTGATCGAAACCATCCACGGCAAGGGTTCTTTCGTCGCCGCACCGGTGGTGCGCTACGACATCTCCACCGGCCGCGATGCGAGCTTCACCCGCAGCATGCGCGAGCTCGGCCACCGGGTGGGCATGCGGCTGCTGACCACCGAAGTCGTCAAGACCCCCGAACTGCAGAGCGAACTGCGCACGCGCGGCAAGGTACTGGTGTGCACAGCGGTGCGCCTTGTCGACGACCAGCCGTGGTCGCTGTCGGTGACCTCCATTGGCGCCGAACGCTTCCCGGGCCTAACCAAGCAGTGGTCGGGTGATACGTCGCTGTTCGACTTTTTGCTCGACCACCACGGGGTGAGGATGCAGCGCGCTTACCGGACGTTCTCGGCGGGTCTAGCCGAACCCTCCGAAGCCGAGCACCTCCAGGTGCGGGTAGGGGCTCCACTTCTCGAAATGCGCGGGCTCAACGTCGACCAGGATCAGAACCCGGTTGCCTTGGTGCAGCACCGTTTTCGAGCCGATCGTGTGCAGTTCACGGTGGACCTGTTGTGAGACCAGAAGATCGGTTCGAGGCCTTGGCCGCCGCGGACGCCCAGGCGCTCGAATCGCTGGCCGACGAGATCCTCGCCGGCGGGGTCGACGTGTCGGTTTCCGCGGGACCCGAATCGGTGAGCGCTCCGGTTCGGGTAGGCGCGGCGGATTCAGACGGCACTACCGTGGTGCTCGGGCACGTGGCGCTGACCCGGTGCTCGGTCCTTGTCGACGGCATACGAGGCGACGGACTACGCGTCGGCTATGACCTGCCTGGCGCCGTTGCGGCGGCCATCTGTGACGCCGAATGCGAACGGGCCGGGGCGCTTTCGACGCAGGTGTACGAGCTGTGCCGGGCTGCGCAGGAGGCTCAGGCGCGGCGACGACGCGCGCAGGCCGACCTTGTCGCGATGACCAGGCTGGAGGAGCCGTGAGGTGGGACTCGGTACATGACGGGCGCACCGCCTTCCTGTCGTGCATGCGGGCGATGTGCGCACCCGGCACACCCATCGAGATTCCGTGTGTGCCGCAGCTGTGCGAACTCACCGAACTCGACAGTGCGGCGGCACTCCTGCTCGCCCTGCTCGACCGCGGACTGAGTCTGGGCGTGTCCGGCGGTGACGCCGCACGCAGGGTCGCGGCGATGGTGGTCGCCGACACCGGTGCAACGAGCGCCGGCGTCAGCGAGGCCGACTGGGTGTTGGTGCACGGCGCGGCGGCCGATACCATCGCGCGGGCGCGGCGCGGCAGCCCCCTCGCGCCTGAAACCGGGGCGACGCTGGTGATCGCCGCAGCCGGTGAACCCCATCCGATGTCGATCACCGGGCCCGGTGTCTGCGACCGGGCCACAGTCCTCGTCCCGCTCGACGCGGTCGCCGTGCACGCGTTCACCGCCGCGAATTCGCAACCTCCATGCGGGGTCGACCTCTTGATCGTCACCGCGAACTGTGTGATCGGACTGCCGCGCAGCGTCTCGCTCGGGGTGGCGTGATGTACGCGAGCATGCATGAGAACGACGCCCTGCGCGCCGCTCGGGTGATTGCGCAACGTGCCTCGGCCGGACCCGGGGATCGCACGAACACCAGCGCGCTCGAGGAACAGGTGTGCGCGGAGGCCGGCTTGTGGGAGACGACGGCGGCTCGGCGGGCACTGCACCAGTCGCGCGGCGATGCCGCGCACGCCGTTTCGATGCTGCGCGTGTGGGCCGCGACGCAGCCGCACGCGCACGCGCTGCCGGTTCGCTCCGACGACATCGTCATACTTCGACGGTTGTCGTCCGCGTATCCGCGCATACCCGGAGGGCAATGGCTCGGTGTCGCCCCCGAACTTGTTTCCCGCCAACTGAATTGGAATGCTGCGCCAGCTGCCGTCGAACCGTCTGAACGGGCCGGCGACGTGCCGTCTGACGCGGTCGATGCACCGACACGCACCGCCACCCCGCGTGTCCGCGACCTCATCGACGACGCGCGGGTGGTGCCGACACCGGTCGACGGCGACGGTGACGACCCGGCGCGAACCGTGCTGGCGCCGCCGTTCGCGCGGGCAGATCGGCTGGCGATGCTCGCCAGGGGCGAGACGGGCGCGCTGGTCGCGCTGGCCGCGCTGATCCTCGGCCGCCGACAGGAAGCGGTAATGCTGGAACTCACCGTCGGCGTTGCCACGATCAGGGTGCCCCACCCGCGCACCGGCGTGCCGTGTGCGGTCGCCGACGTGCCGCTCACCGAGGTCGAGGTCGTCCTCGACGCGGACGTCGACGGGCGGCCAGGGCTCGCGACGGGCTGGGGCGCCTCGCTGGGAACGGTGGAGCGCAGGGCGATCGCCCTGGCCCTGCTCGACGCGGCGATGCAGGCCGACGGCGACCTGCGCGAACCGTTGACACTCGACGAGCAGACGGTGATCGCAGCCACCGACGGTCCCGCCACCAACGGATTCGTCGAGCACCTCCGGCTGCCCCACTACGCCAGCTTCGCCGCCTACCTCGCGCTGGTTGCGACATGACCCGTAGGGTTGCAGCCCTCGCCGCCGCACATGGCCGGCCCGAGGCCTACGCGTATCTCGACGAAGACACCAAACGCAATGTCCGGCGGGCGATTCTCAAGGCGCTCGCGATCCCCGGCTGGCAGGTGCCTTTCGCGTCGCGTGAGATGCCGGTCGCCAGGGGCTGGGGTAGCGGAGGCCTGCAGGTGACCCTGTCACTGGTCGGCCCTTCCGATGTGGTGAAGGTTATCGACCAGGGCGACGACTTCTCCTCCAACGCCGTTGGGATGCGTAACCTGATCAGCGCGTCGGCACGCTGCGCGGCGACAACAAGCACGACCGAAGCCACCATCATCCAAAGCCGCCACCGCATACCGGAATTGGAGCTGCGACCCGATCAGCTCCTCGTCCTGCAGGTGCCCCATCCCGAGCCACTGCGCCGAGTGGTGCCAGACGAGGTCGCAGCGCTGCGACATCACGCCGAACGTGACTACACACCCGCATGGCTTGACCTCTACGACGCACAGGCCCGGCTAGGCGGACCACGGACCGCAGCCGATCATCCGGTGCTGGTTGACGGCGCGCGATTGATGAGCCCCAGCCCGATACCGCGGTACGACGTATTGCGGCTCAACCAGCGAGTGCACCCGATCCTGCTTGGCGCCGGACGCCGAGCCCGGCTGGCGGCGTTGCCGCCCCACACCAGCGTGGCGCCGCTGGCCTTCGATGACAGCCCGCTCGAACCCGAGCGAGCGGGAGCGCCGTGCCACAGATGTGGTAGTGCGCACTCGTATCGTGTTGCAGCCGAAGGCCGATGGCGCTGCAGCGACATCGACGCCTGCCGCGTCCGGCTCGAGGCGACGATCCCGTGACAACCGACCCCGCCTCCGACTGGACCGGCCCAAACTCACTTGTTCCGCCGGCGCCGGTCGTATCGGTACGCGGCCTGACACACCGCTTCGGCTCGGGCTGTGACCGATGCATCGCACTGACGGGCGAAGCCGCCGGCACCAACCGCTGCTCGGCGTGCGGCGCCGTCGTCGCGGTGTACGACGCGTCATTTGACGTCGGTCCCCATGAGGTACTCGGCGTCGTCGGTGAGTCCGGATCTGGCAAGACCACCCTGCTGCGCTGCCTGCACCTCGACATCACGCCGGATGCCGGCTCGATCTCCGTTGCAGGACAACCAATCGAGCGGTCGGCAGTGGTCATGGTGCACCAAAACGCCCTGGCGGCAGGGCTTTATCCCCGGCTCGCCGCCGAATCAAATGTCGCAGAACGTCTTCTCGGCCGCGGCGCGCGCCACTTCGGCAAAGTCCACACGCGTGCAGCGGAATTGCTCACTGAGCTCGGCCTACACCCGGAGCGCCACACCGACGCGCTGATGACGTTCTCCGGCGGCATGCAGCAGCGCGTCCAACTCGCCCGGGCACTGGTCGACCCGCCACAGGTGCTGCTGCTCGACGAGCCGACGACCGGACTCGACCCGTCGGTTCAGGCCGATCTGCTCGACGTCGTTCAACGCGTCACCGAGGCACTGGGATCGGCGTCGATCGTCGTGTCTCATGATCTCGCCGCGGTCCGCGTGCTGGCGTCGCGCATCGTGGTCCTACACCACGGGCGCATTGTCGAGGAGGGCATCTGCGAGCAGGTGCTCGAGGACCCCCAGCATCCCTACACCCAGCTTCTCGTGTCGTCGAGGCTGACATGACCCGTCCCGCGTCGTCCGAAATACGCGTTACCGGCCTGTCAAAGCGGTTCGACCCGCAACCCAAGGTCCTCGACGACGTTGAGCTGACCGCACGCGGTGGCGGCCTCGCGTTGATCGTCGGCGCCCCAGGTTCGGGCAAGTCGACTCTGGCGCGATGCCTGACCGGGGTGTACCGACCCGACAACGGCACGGTGACGTATCGGCTGGGTAGCCGCGGCGCGGTCGATCTCACCGCGGCTGACGCCCGGACGGTGGCGTGGCTGCGAACGCACCACATCGGCTCGTTCGACGGACTCGTCGCGGCGCCACCGCGATTGCCCGCGGCGGTCGCGGCGGCCAGGGCCGCACGATGCAGTCGTTCGTCGGCCGTGGCAGCGCTGGGGCGTTTCCACATCGCAAATCTGGCGTCGGTGCCGATCGGGCGCCTGCGAGTCTCGGATCGGCTGGCGGTGTCGCTGGCCGCGGCACTGCTCTCCGAACGACCGTTCGTGGTGCTCGACGAACCTGAACGATTCGCAGACGGCGAAGGCCTGACCCGATGGCTGCGGCGCCTGACCGACGACGGTGCTGCGGTCGTCGCCACGGGCAGCCCGGGAAGCCCGCTCCACGGAATCGCGACCGCGACAGGTGAGCTACGGAGAGGAAAGATTCAATGGCGCAAACCGTAATCGACGGCGTCACAGTTATTCCCGGTAACGGCAGGCCGATCATGCGAGACGCTGCCGTGTTACTTGACGCCGTCGGCACTGTCATCGAGATCACCGAGGGCGCACCCGCTGACGATCTGTTGCTCGTCCCCGCCGCCGTGGACCTGCACCTGGACAACCTCGTGCAGCGCCGACGGCCACGGGCGACGGTGTCGCTCGATCACGAGGCGGTGATCACCGTGCTCGACGCCGAGTGTGCCGCGGCGGGCATCTCCACCGTATGCGTCGCCGCGCGGTGCGAGCATTCGCCGCGCAAGGGCATCGATATCGCCGACGCCGCCGCACTGGCCGCTGCCGTCGAGAAGCTCGCGCCATACCTGTGCTGCGACTGGAGAATTCACGCTCGGGTCGAGCTGACGGACGACGGGGCGATGGAATCACTGCTCGCCGTGTTGGCCGCATCCTCACGAGTCGCGCTGATCTCGATGATCGAGACCACGGCGGCGCGTAGCAGGTTTTCGTCGGTCGCCGAGACGCGTAAGTTCTACGCACAGGACTGGGGGGTGTCCGAAGCCGAAGTCGAGGCCGTGTTCAATGTCCACGCCGCCCAACTGGCCCTCGTCGACGAGCGTCGGAAAGAGGTTGCTGCACTTGCACTTCAGCGAGAGATCACCCTTGCGAGCCACGACGACAGAACGCCGGAGCACATTGACGAAGCCTTCGAATTCGGTGCGCGCGTCGCCGAATTTCCGCTGACGATGGAGGCCGCGCGCCGCGCGCAGGCTCTTGGCATGCACGTCGTTTTGGGGGCTCCCAACGCGCTGCGAGGCCGTTCGACATCGTCGGGCAACGTGTTGGCGGCCGACGCTGTCACCGCCGGCCTGTGTGACGTGCTGTGCTCGGACTACCTGCCGTCGTCGCTGCAATCCGCGCCCCATGCACTCGCGCGTAGTACGTCTGTACCAGCGTCGACGACGATCGACCTCATCTCCTCGAACCCGGCGGCGGTTCTGGGGCAGTCGTCAATGGCAATCGAGATCGGCAAGCCGTTGACGGCGTCGCTGCGGCGGGTACGTCGTGATGCCCGTGACGCGCACGTCGGAATCGCGCTGTGGCGTGACGGGCGACTGGTCTTCGGCCGCGAGTCACCGGCCTTCGCCATCACGCCCGCCGCGGGCTAGGCGCGCCCGGCTGTGCACCGCCAATCCCGGCGGCCTGTTGTGACCCTTGTGCCATGATGACGGGGCAATCGGGGGATTGAGCCACAAACAAGGGGAGCGTGGATGGTGGACTTCGGGGCTATTGCCAAGCCGGTGGGGCGGCTGGTGGCCACCGCGCAGAACGGCCTAGAAGTGCTGCGATACGGCGGTCTGGAGACCGGCGCGGTGCCCTCGCCATTCCAGATCGTCGAAAGCGTGCCGATGTACCGGCTGCGGCGGTATTTCCCGCCGGACACTCGTCCCGGCGCAAAGCCCCCGGGGCCGCCGGTGCTGATGGTCCACCCGATGATGATGTCGGCGGACATGTGGGACGTCACTCGCGACGATGGCGCCGTCGGCATCCTGCACCGGTCCGGGATCGACCCGTGGGTGATCGACTTCGGTTCACCCGACAAGGTCGAGGGCGGTATGGAGCGCAACCTCGCCGACCACGTCGTCGCGCTGAGCGAAGCGATCGACACCGTCAACACCGTGACCGGCAGAGAAGTCCACCTGGCGGGCTACTCCCAGGGCGGCATGTTCTGCTACCAGACCGCCGCATACCGCCGCTCCAAGGACCTCGCCAGCATCGTCGCGTTCGGCGCACCGGTAGACACCCTCGCCGGTCTGCCGATGAACCTGCCCGCAGGCGTGGCCGCTACCGCTGCGGATTTCATGGCCGATCACGTGTTCAGCCGCATCGACATCCCGAGCTGGTTGGCGCGCACCGGTTTTCAGATGCTCGACCCCATCAAGACCGCACAGGCCCGGCTCGAGTTCCTGCGTCAGCTGCACGACCGGGAGGCGCTGCTCCCGCGCGAGCAGCAGCGACGCTTCCTGGCCTCGGAAGGCTGGATTGCCTGGTCAGGCCCAGCGATCGCCGAGCTGCTCAAGCAGTTCATCGCGCACAACCGGATGATCACCGGCGGCTTTTCCATTCACGGCGAGCTGGTCACGCTGTCCGATATCACGTGCCCGGTGCTGGCAGTCGTCGGCGAAGTCGACGATATCGGACAGCCCGCCGCGGTGCGCGGAATCAAACGCGCTGCCCCCCAAGCTGATGTGTACGAGTTCTGCATCCGCGCAGGCCATTTCGGCCTCGTCGTCGGGTCGAAGGCCACCACGCAGACGTGGCCGACGGTGGCCCAATGGGTCAAGTGGCTCGACGGCAAAGGCGATCTGCCCGACGGCGTCGCACCGATGGCGCTACAGCCCGCAGAACACACCGAGACCGGCGTGACGCTCAGCTCGCGGGTGGCGCACGGCGCGACGGCCGCCACCGAAATGGCGTTCGGCCTTGCCCGATCGGCGGCCGACGCGTTGGTCGCGGCGAATAAGTCCGCACGCACGCTGGCCATCGAGACCGCGCGCACCCTGCCCCGGCTGGCACGCCTCGGTCAGATCAACGATCACACCCGAATCTCATTGGGCCGCATCATGTCTGAGCAGGCGCGCGGTGCGCCCAACGGCGAGTGCCTACTGTTCGACGGCCGGGTGCACACCTACGAGGCCGTCGACCGCCGCATCAACAACGTGGTGCGCGGCCTCATCGAGGTGGGCGTGCGCCAGGGCGCTCACGTCGGCGTACTGATGGAGACCCGGCCCAGCGCCTTGGTGGCGATCGCCGCGCTGTCCCGGTTGGGTGCCGTCGCGGTGTTGATGCCGCCTGATGTGGACCTGGCCGAGGCCGCCCGGCTCGGCGCGGTGTCGGAGATCATCGCCGACCCGAGCAACCTCGACGCCGCACGCCAACTGCCCATGCGGGTGCTGGTGCTGGGCGGCGGCGAGTCGCGCGATCTGCACGTGCCGGACAACGCCGACGTCGTCGACATGGAAAAGATCGACCCCGACGCGGTCGAGCTGCCCGGCTGGTACCGGCCCAACCCCGGGCTCGCACGGGACCTCGCATTCGTCGGTTTCAGTTCCATCGGTGGTGAACTGATCGCTCGCCAGATCACCAACTTCCGCTGGGCGTTGTCGGCGTTCGGCACGGCCTCCGCCGCCAACCTGGGCCGCGGCGACACGGTCTACTGCCTCACCCCGCTGCACCACCAGTCCGGGTTGCTGGTCGCGTTGGGCGGTGCGGTCGTCGGCGGGGCCCGCATCGCGCTGTCGCGGGGGCTGCGGCCGGACCGGTTCGTTCAGGAGATCCGCCAATACGGGGTCACGGTGGTGTCCTATACCTGGGCGATGCTGCGGGAGGTCATCGATGATCCCTCGTTCTCGCTGACCGGCAGCCATCCGGTGCGGCTTTTCATCGGCGCCGGTATGCCGGTGGGGTTGTGGAAACGCGTGATCGAGGTGTTCGAGCCGGCCCATGTGGTCGAGTTCTTCGCCACCACCGACGGGCATGCGGTCCTGGCGAACGTGTCGGGCGTCAAGATCGGCAGCAAGGGTCGGCCGCTGCCCGGCGGCGGGCACGTCGAGTTGGCTGCCTACGACCCCGACGACGACCTGATCCTCGAGGACCAGCAGGGATTCGTCCGCAAAGCCCGGGCCAACGAGGTGGGTGTGCTGCTGGCGCACCCGCGCGGTCCCGTCGACCCCACCGCCCCGGTCAAGCGGGGCGTGTTCGCCCCGGCCGACACCTGGGTGTCGACGGAGTTTCTGTTCCGGCGCGACGACGACGGCGACTATTGGCTGGTCGACAATCGCGGCTCGGTGATCCGCACGGCGCGCGGACCCGTCTTCGCCTCGTCGGTGAACGATGCCGTCGGACGCCTCGACGCGGTGGACCTCGCGGTGACCTACGGCGTCGAGGTCGGCGGCCGCGAGGTGGCGGTGACGGCGCTCGAGCTTCGGCCGGGCGGCAGCATCCCATCGGCGGACCTGTCCGAGGCGTTGGCCGACCTGACGGTCGGCAATCCACCCGACATCGTGCACGTGGTGCCGTCGATGGCGCTCAGTGCGTCGTACCGCCCGCTGGTCAGTCCGCTGCGCGCTGCGGGCATCCCGAAGGCGTCGCGCACATCGTGGTACCTCGATCCGGACACGAAGCGATACAAGCGCCTGACGGTCGCGATCCGCGCCGAACTGGCCGGAGCAGCACACCGCGCCGCCGCTGACCCGCAGGCACAACAGTGAGCGACGTGCCGTGCACACTGTTAGGCTCCCGCTGGCGGAGGAGGATCGATGACATCGCACAGCGGTAGGCACCGCTACACCGCGAGTGCCGCGTTGGCCCTCGGATTATGGACGGGCTTCGGAGTGCCGGCGGCGTTCGCAGAGCCCGCGCAACCGACCGAGACCGAGACCCCGACCGCGGCGGCCGACACCCGCGCTCCCGGCGAGAGCTGCACCGGTGAGGACTGCGCGAAGCCGGTAGAAGGAGAGGCCGCTCCCGCGAAGATGTCGGCCGACGAAGCGCTCTCGATGATCCACGACGAGTACGCCCAAGGTGATGGCGGCGGCCATGTGTCCAAACTGATCGACGATGTGATGACGTTGCGCGCGCAGGGCTTCCGGCCTTCCAATGCGAACGCCGCCGCGCTTGCGCAAGCATTGGAGTATCGGCCCAACCAGGCACCGCTCGTGGAGGCGTTGAAAGCCACGCTGGCGTATCAGCGCAAACTTCAGGCGCAGGCGGCCGCCCAACCGCAACCCCCGACGTCGATCGGCATCAATCAGACTCCGGAGGGCCAGCCGCCACCGATCACGATTCCGCTCGGCTGACGCGGCGTGGTGCTCGACGACAAGCTGCTCAGCATCCTGGTCTGCCCGCAGGACCGCGGCCCGCTGCTGTTGATCGACGATGAGTTCCTCTACAACCCGCGGCTGCGACGGGCGTACCGCATCGACGACGGCATCCCCGTCTTGCTCGTCGACGAGGCCGTGGCGGTCACCGACGACGCCGAGCACCAGCGGATGCTCGAGCGCGCGAAGTCATCCGAATCCGGGTAATTCGCCGGTGAGATAGCGCTGGAGGTTCGGCGCGATGGTTTCGGCGATCTGTTCCACCGGAATCGATTTGAACGGATCCAACTCCAGGATGTAGCGGGCCATCACCACACCCAACAATTGCGACGCCACGAACTGCACCCGAACCCGACCCGAGCCGGGCGGGTTATCCACGCGGGAACCGATTTCGACGGCGATCACCTCCTGCAGAAACGATCGGAACAGCCCGACGTCGGTGCCCGCCAGCATCGACCGCAGCGTCGCAATGAATCCCGTCCGCAACTCGTTGTCCCACAACGGCAGAAGCAACGACGGCAGCTTGCGCCCCAGTTCCTCGACTGGCGTCTCGCGCAGCGGCCCGATGACCTGCATCGGGTCGATGGGGATGTGGATCGCAGCCGCGAACAGTTGCTGCTTGGTGCCGTAGTAGTGATGCACCAGGGCCGGGTCGACGCCGGCTCGAGCGGCCACCGCGCGGATCGAGGTCTTGTCGATGCCGTTGGCGGCGAACAACTCCCGCGCGCTGTCCAGGATGCGTTCGCGGGTGTCCGACGTCCCCGGTGGGCGCCCGGGTCGCTTGCGTTCGCGCCCGGGATCCAGTGTGCCGGTCAAGGCGTCCGCCGTCGCAATGTCGCAGCGGCCAGACACAGCGCCAGGACTGCGAAGCCGATGACGACGATGATGTCGCGCACCGCGATGAACGTCAGATCTGGATACGCGCCGACTTGCTGTAGGGCCTCGAGCGCATAACTGGCCGGCAGCACATTGCTGATCCACTGCAACCACTCGGGCATGACGTCGCGGGGGACCAGGATTCCGCACAGCAGCAACTGCGGCACGATGACCACCGGCATGAACTGCACGGCCTGAAACTCCGTGCGGGCAAAGGCGCTACACAACAGACCGAGTCCGACGCCCAGCACCGCATTGATGATCGCGATGATGAACACCAGCGCGGGGCTGCCGGCGGTGTCGAACCCGAGGAACCAGAAGGCCACGATGCAGGCCAGCGTGGCCTGCGCGGCCGCGGCGATCGAGAATGCGGTGCCGTAGGCGGCCAACAGGTCGATCCGGCGCAGCGGCGTGGTGAGAATGCGCTCCAGCGTTCCCGAAACCCGTTCTCGCTGCATCGTTATCGAGGTGATGAGGAACATGACCACGAGCGGGAACACCCCGAGCAGGATGAGGCACGCGGTGTTGAACGGCGACGGCGCACCCGGTCGTGTCGGTGCCTCGGAGAACATGAAGTAGATCAGCGTGATGATCAGGCTGGGCACGACGAGAATCATTGCCACGCTGCGGTGGTCGGCGGCCAGCTGACGCAGAATCCGCGCTGTCGTGGCCAGGTAGGCCTGCGGGCTCAGCCGGCTGCGGCCGCGGTGCTGCGCTTGATGACGGACAGGAACGCTTCCTCCAGCGCCGTACATCCCGTGTCCTCTCGTAGTTTCGACGGTGTGGTGTGCGCCAATAGGTGGCCTTCACGCATCAGCAGCAGTTCGCCGCAGTGATCGGCCTCATCCATGACGTGGCTGGAGACGATCAGTGTGGTGCCGGCGCGGGCGAGTGCGTGGAACTGCTCCCACAGATCGACCCGCAGCACGGGGTCCAGGCCAACCGTTGGTTCGTCGAGCACCAGCAGTTCCGGGTGACAGACGAGCGCGGAGGCCAGCGACACCCGAGTGCGTTGGCCGCCAGACAGGTTGCCGCACAAGGCTGTTCGATGATCAGTCAACCCCACCGCTTCGATCGCATCGTCGGCTGCCTGCGCGTCGGTGCCATAGAGGGCGCCGAAGTACCTGACATTGTCGACCACACGAAGGTCGTCGTAGATCGTCGGCTCTTGGGTGACATATCCGACGCGGTGGCGCAGTTCCGCCGACCCGGCCGGCCGGCCGAGCACGGTCACGGACCCCGCGGCGACGATCTGCGTTCCCACGATGCAACGCATCAGAGTCGTTTTCCCGCAGCCGGACGGCCCGAGCAGCCCGGTGATGGTGCCGCGCGGTATCCGCACCGAGAAATCATGCAGGGCCGGCCGCTTGCCGCGAATCACCCGCAGGTGCTCGATCGACACGGCGGGTTGCTCATGACCGACTAATTCATCATTCGATGAACTCATCATGCGATGAATAGTGCTCCCCGCTGGAGCCGGTGTCAATACGTGCGGGCAGAATCGCTGCGATGAGTGCGGAGCTGTTGGCGTGTGACCCGCCGACCGCGGCCCGACGGCTGCTCGGCGCTGCGCTGACCGGGCGTGGTGTCAGCGCGATGATCGTCGAGGTAGAAGCCTACGGCGGCCCGCCCGACGGCCCGTGGCCCGACGCGGCGTCGCATTCGTTCCGCGGGCCGGGCGTACGCAACAAGGTCATGTTCGGTCCCGCCGGGCACCTGTACACCTACCGCAGCCACGGTATCCACGTGTGCGCCAACGTCGTGTGCGCGTATGACGGCGTGGCCGGCGCAGTGCTGCTGCGAGCGGCAGCCGTCGAAGCCGGCCTCGACACCGCCCATCGGCGCCGTGGCGAGAGCGTCCGACCGGTGGCGTTGGCGCGCGGACCGGGCAATCTCTGCTCGGCGCTGGGAATCACCATGGACGACAACGGAATCGACCTGTTCGACGCCGGCTCGCCGATCCGGCTCGCACTCGGTGAGGAGCACGTCGCGACGGCCGGACCGCGGGTCGGTGTGAGCAAGGCCGCCGACCGGCCCTGGCGATTCTGGTTGGCCGGTCGCCCGGAAGTGTCGTTGTATCGCCGGAGTCCACGGGCACCCGCGCCCGGCGACAGCGATTAGGTGGTGGGCGGCCTTCCGGCGGCGCGCTGACTCGGCCACGTGCGGTCGCGCCGCTTGCATGCGGGAAGATCGACGTGTGGGTACGGACATCCTCGACGAGTTGGAGTGGCGCGGGCTGGTTGCGCAGTCGACCGACCGTGACGCGCTGGCGGAGCAGCTTGCCGCCGGTCCCGTCACGGTTTACTCCGGGTTCGACCCGACCGCGCCGAGCCTGCACGCCGGACACCTGATTCCGCTGCTGACACTGCGGCGGTTTCAACAGGCGGGTCATCGGCCGATCGTGTTGGCGGGTGGCGCCACGGGGATGATCGGTGATCCTCGCGACACCGGGGAGCGCACCCTCAATACAGCCGACACCGTCGCCGAATGGACCGAGCGAATCCGCGGGCAGTTGGAACGGTTTGTGGATTTCGACGACTCACCGATCGCCGCGGTGGTGGAGAACAACGTGACGTGGACAGGTGCGTTGTCGACGATCGAGTTTCTCCGCGATGTCGGTAAACACTTCTCGGTCAACGTCATGCTCGACCGCGACACGGTCAGGCGTCGGCTGGAGGGCGAGGGCATCTCCTACACCGAGTTCAGCTACATGCTGCTGCAGGCCAACGACTATGTGGAGCTTCACCAGCGGTACGGATGTTCGCTGCAGATCGGCGGGTCGGACCAGTGGGGCAACATCATCGCGGGGGTCCGGCTGGTACGCCAGAAGCTCGGCGCCACCGTGCACGCTTTGACGACGCCGCTGGTCACCGACTCCGAGGGCAAGAAGTTCGGCAAGTCGACGGGCGGCGGAAGCCTGTGGCTGGACCCGGACATGACGAGCCCGTACGCCTGGTATCAGTACTTCATCAACACCGCCGATGCCGACGTCATGCGCTACCTGCGCTGGTTCACCTTCCTCGGGCCCGACGAGCTCGCCGAACTGCAGGAGGCGACGGACGAGCGGGCGCATGAGCGGGCGGCACAGCGCCGCCTCGCGCGGGAGCTGACCACGATGGTGCATGGTGAGGCCGCGACGCGGTCAGTGGAGCATGCCAGTCGGGCGCTGTTCGGCCGGGGCGAGCTCGCCGAGTTGGATGAGCCGACGCTGGGCGCTGCGCTACGTGAGGCGTCGGTCGCCGAGCTCGAGCCCGGCGGTCCTGATGCGATCACCGACCTGTTGGTGGCTGCCGGCCTGGTGCCGAGCAAGGGGGCCGCGCGGCGCACGATCGGCGAGGGCGGGGCGTACGTCAATAATGTCCGGATCGACAGCGAGGACTGGGTGCCGCAGCCGTCGGACTTCCTGCACGGCCGATGGCTGGTGCTGCGTCGGGGCAAGCGGAATATTGCCGGCATCCAGAAGGCTGATGGAAGGGCGGGATGACCGCTCGGAGCCGAAACACGCCGTCCATCAGGCGATTTGACTCCGAGTTTTCCCTCACGTAACTTGATCACCGTCGTCGCGACGCGGGTCCGCCCGCTGAGCGCGACGAATCCCAGAGGGACATCCACTTCGGTGGATTCCTCGCCGTCCGTACTACAGGTCCGCGGCATTCGCCGCGGGCTCGTTGCGCGGCCGGAGCGGGTGTGTTGTTTGAGAACTCAATAGTGTGTTTGG
>NZ_PIZU01000044.1 GCF_002838065.1 Mycobacterium hubeiense
TCCAGGACACACCATGGCATCAGGCTAGTGGCCGTCAGGGACGGTGCCACAGCGTGCTGACGTCGTGTGGCGCGGCGGCTGTCGGCCGGGCATACCGGCGTTCGATGCCGCGGACGCCGGCGCGCAGAAAGTGACGCACGGCGTCGTTGACGTCTTTCTCGTTGCCCGAGGTGACCGCGAACCGCGCGGTCCAGATCACGGTGCTCTTGTGAGGGGCATCCTCGCGAATACGGAATTCGCCCTCGAAGTCAGTGATCGGCAGGTCGCTGGAGGAGGCGTCGTAGCGGTACAGCCGCTGTTCGGGATCGGTTTCTCGCAGCCGCTCCACCCAACGCCGCCCGTCGGTCGTGGCCATCGTGCGCTCGGCGCCGGGTTCCTCGCCGGATCCGTCCGTCGGCATCAGCAGCGGATGCCAGCGCACGATGCTCTGAAACGGCCCGACTTCGCGCCACATGTCGGCGGCGCTGCGATGCACCGTGGCGAACGCCTGGATGAGCGCCATGGCTACCGGATACCCGTCTGTGCCAAACGCAATCGCGGCGGCCCGACTGGCAGGATGACGGTCATGCCCCTGTTGCTGCTGGACGGCGCCAGCATGTGGTTCCGCTCGTATTTCGGGGTGCCGTCGTCGATCAAGACCCCCGACGGACGACCCGTCAATGCGGTGCGGGGCTTCCTCGACGCCGTCGCCACGCTGATCACCCGCGAGCGGCCGGCCCGGCTGGTGGTGTGCCTGGACCTCGACTGGCGGCCACAGTGGCGGGTGGACCTGATCCCGTCATACAAGGCGCACCGCGTCGAGGAGCCGCAACCGGACGGGCTGCCCGACATCGAAGAGGTGCCCGACGACCTCACCCCGCAGGTCGACATGATCCTGGAGCTGCTGGATGCGTTCGGCATTCCGACCGCGGGGGCTGCGGGTTTCGAGGCCGACGACGTGCTGGGCACGCTCGCCTTCCGGGAGCGCCGCGACCCCGTCGTCGTGGTCAGCGGCGACCGGGACCTGCTGCAGCTGGTCTGCGACGACCCCGTCCAGGTACGGGTCCTGTATCTGGGGCGCGGCTTGGCGAAGGCCACCACGTACGGACCCGTTGAGGTGGCCGAGCAGTACGGAGTTCCGGTCGACCGGGCCGGCGCAGCCTACGCCGAGCTGGCGTTGATGCGCGGCGACCCGTCAGACGGGCTGCCGGGTGTGCCGGGCATCGGCGAGAAGACGGCGGCCACACTGCTGGCCCAGCACGGCTCGCTGGAGGCGATTCTGGCGGCCGCCCACGACCCGAAATCCGCCATGTCCAAGGCGTATCGGACCAAGCTGCTGGCCGCCACCGACTACATCGAGGCCGCCGGGCCGGTGGTGCGGGTCGCGACGGATGCCCCCGTGACGTTGTCGACCGCTTCGGACATGCTGCCGCTGGCCGCCGAACATCCACGCAAGGTGGCGGAACTGGCCGAGCGGTACGGCGTGATGTCGTCGATCGGCCGGCTGCAAAAGGCGCTCGACGGGCTGGAGACCGCTACTTAACCGACCTACTTCGGCCGGCCGACCTCGTAGGTGCCGTCGTCGTCCTGGAACGTCACGGTCACCTGACGCTTGGTGCCGTCGATGCTGACCTCACAGGTGAAGGTGTCGCCCTTCTTCACCGTGGGGCTCTCGCCGTTGTTGCACTTGACGTCCTTGACGTTCTTGGCGCCGTAGCCGTTGGTCTCGTCGGTGAGGATCTGCTGCACGCCGGACTGCGCCGCCTCGACATCGAGTTTGGTGGTGACGAAGAAGCCGGGCTTCCAGAAGCCCATCACCAGCACGGCCGCCACGATGATCGCCGCGAGTACGCCGATGACGCCGCCGACGACGGCCATCGACTTCTTCGAGCCCTCTTCGGCGCCCGGCGGGGTGTACTGGGGGTACTGCCCGAACTGGCCCGGCGGCTGGCCGTACTGGGTGGCCGGCTGACCGTACGCAGTGGGCTGGCCGTACTGGCCCGGCTGCGCGTACTGCGTGGGCTGACCCGGCTGCCCGTACTGGCCGGCCTGCGGGTAGGCCGGCTGGGTGTAGTCGGGCGGCTGCTGGCCGAACTGCTCCGTCGACGGGTACTGCGGCGGTTGGTACGGCTGGCCGGGCTGCTGATACGGCGGGTATGGCTGCGTGTATGCCGGCGGCTGCTGCCACGCGGGCGCCTCGGTGGTCGGCTGCTGCTCGGATCCGGAGGTCGGCGGCTGCCACGGCTGGGTGCTCGACGGCTCGCTCGACGGCTGGTCCTGACCGGGCTCGGGCTGCTGAGGCTGCCACGGCTGCGTCGGGTCAGGTCCCTGCGGTCCGCTCATCGTCTCTCCTTGGTCCTAATTCGCTCTGCGTGCCACACACTACCCGGTATCAACAGCCACGACGCCGTGCCGAATGTCGTTGATGGCGCGTTTCGCCGTCGTGCGCAGCGCCGGCGTGGGCGCGGCGTTGCGGACCTGGTCGAGTAGATCGAGCACTTGGCGGCACCACCTCACGAAATCGCCTGCGGACAACGGTGACCCGCTGCCGCCGGCGTCGGACGCTGCCAGCGCGCTGGTCAGGTCGCCGGTGGTGGCCCACCGGTGGATGGCCGCGACGAAGCCCTCGTCGGGTTCGCGGCTGGGCGAAATGCGATGCCGCTGCTCGTCGGCGCGCAAATCCGAGGCGGTGCGACGGGTTCTGTTCAACGCGCGGCGCAGATTTCCCGTCGGCGCCTGGACACCCGGTGGCGCGCCAGGCGCGTCGCCTCTCGACTCGTAGAGCACCGCCGACAGCACGGCCGCCAGCTCGGCCGCGTCCAACCCCTCCCACACCCCGCCGCGCAGGCATTCGGCGACCAATAGATCGCTCTCGCTGTAGATCCGGGCCAGCAGTCGGCCGTCGTCGGTGACCTTCGGATCATCGCAGCTGTTGTCGATGTAGCCACGCTCGCTGAGCAACACCACGATTCGGTCGAAGGTGCGCGCCAGGGAATTCGTCGCAGCGGCGACCTTCTGGCGGATCTGGGCGTTGTCGCGTTCGATCTTCAGATATCGCTCGGCGAGCCGGACCTTGGTTTCCCGGTCCGGTAGTTGGTGTGCCGGATGACGGCGCAGTTGGTCACGCAGTTCCACTAATTCGGGGTCGATGTCGGGCTCCGCCGCCTTGCGCTTGCCCTTGGCCGACGGCACATCCAGCCCCGCCGCCGCAGACCTCAGCGCCGATGCTAGATCACGGCGCACCCGCGGCTGGCGATGTTCGACGCGTTTGGGCAACGACATCGATCCCAGCGGCGATGGGGCGCCGGAGTAGTCCGCCGACGAAATCCTTCCTGCCCAACGGTGTTCGGTCAGCACCAGCGGCCGCGGGTCGTCGCTGTCACGGGCGGGCTCGAGCACCACGGCCAGGCCACCGCGACGGCCGTGGGTGATGGTGATGATGTCCCCGCGGCGCAACGCCGCCAGCGCGTCGTTGGCGGCGTTGCGCCGCTGCAGCCTCGATGCCCGCGACTGGGCGCGTTCGCGTTCGGAGATCGTCGAACGCAGACGGGCATATTCGAGGATCGCCGAGTCGTGCCCGCCGAGTTCGGCCGCGATCTCGTCCAGCATGCGTTCACCGCGCTCGACACCGCGCACGAGGCCGACCACCGACCGGTCGGCCTGATACTGCGCGAACGAACTCTCCAGCAGCCGGTGCGCCTGCGCCGGGCCCATCTGCTGCACGAGGTTGATCGTCATGTTGTACGACGGCGCAAATGAACTGCGCAGCGGGAAGGTTCGGGTGGACGCCAGCCCGGCGACCTCGGCCGGTTCTACGTCGGGGTGCCACAACACCACCGCATGGCCTTCGACATCGATGCCGCGCCGCCCGGCCCGGCCCGTCAACTGGGTGTACTCCCCCGGCGTCAGCGGCATGTGCTGTTCGCCGTTGAACTTGACCAGCCGCTCCAGCACAACGGTGCGCGCGGGCATATTGATACCCAATGCCAGTGTCTCCGTGGCGAATACCGCTTTCACCAAACCCGCGGTGAAGAGTTCTTCGACCGTGTGACGGAATGTCGGCAGCATTCCGGCGTGGTGAGCGGCCAGCCCGCGCAGCAATCCCTCGCGCCATTCGTGATAGTCGAGCACGATCAGGTCGGCCTCGTTCAGGTCGCTACAGCGCCGCTCGACGACCGCGGCTATGCGGGCGCGTTCCTCGTCGGTGGTCAGCCGCAGCGACGAGCGCAGGCATTGTTTGACCGCCGCATCGCAACCGGCCCTGGAGAACACGAACGTGATGGCGGGCAGCAGCCCTTCCCTGTCGAGCGTGGCGATCACATCGGGGCGGCCCGGCGGGCGGTAGATGCTCGGCCGTCCCCCGTACCGCCCGCGGCCCCGCGGCTGCCAGTCGGCCAGCCGGTCGGCCTCGCGACGATGCGCGATGTGCCGCAACAGTTCCGGATCCACCACCAGCTCGCGGCCGTTGCGCGCCGCGTCGGTGGCCCGGTAGTCGAACAGGTCGAACAACCGCTTGCCCACCAGCACGTGCTGCCACAACGGCACGGGCCGGTGTTCGTCGACGACGACGGTGGTGTCGCCGCGCACGGTCTGGATCCAGCCGCCGAATTCCTCGGCGTTGCTCACCGTCGCCGACAGGCTCACCAGCCGCACCTCGTCGGGCAGGTGCAGGATCACTTCCTCCCACACCGCACCGCGCATCCGATCGGCGAGAAAATGCACCTCGTCCATCACGACGTAGGAAAGCCCGTACAGCGCGGATGAATTCGCGTACAGCATGTTGCGCAGCACTTCGGTGGTCATCACCACGATCGGCGCGTCACCGTTGATGGACTGATCGCCGGTGAGCAGGCCGATCTGATCGGGTCCGTAGCGGGCCACCAGATCGTTGTGCTTCTGGTTGCTCAGCGCCTTGATGGGCGTGGTGTAGAAGCACTTTCGTCCCGCGGCCATGGCCAGATGCACGGCGAACTCGCCCACCACCGTCTTACCCGCCCCGGTGGGCGCACAGACCAGCACGCCGTGCCCGTTCTCCAGCGCCCGGCACGCGCGCTGCTGGAAGTCATCCAGCTCGAAGGACAGCTGGGTGACGAAGGTGGCCAGCTCGCCTCCAAGTGGCAGCTCAGGTGGCATCGTCATCGACGGTGAGCACCGCGGCCGGCGGTTCGATGGGTTCGGCGCTGCCGATCGGTGCGGCCTGGTCCTCGGGAACCTCGGCCAGCGCTTCGCGTTTGGCCTTTCGCCTGTCGTGAATCCGGGCCACCTGGATGGCCACTTCGAGCAGCACCGTCAGCGCCAGCGCCAACGCCAGCATCGAGAACGGGTCCGAGCCCGGCGTGAAGAAGGCGGCGAAGACGAACAGCGCGAAGATCAAGCCGCGCCGCCAGGCCTTGAGCCGCTCGTACGGCAGGATGCCGACCAGGTTGAGCATGATGATCAGCAGCGGGAATTCGAAGCTGAACCCGAACACCAGCAGCAGGTTGATCAGAAAGCCGAAGTACTGGTCGCCCGACAGCGCGGTGACCTGAACGTCGCTGCCGACCGTCAGCAAGAAGCCCAACGCCTTGGCGAGCACCACGTAGGCCAGCACCGCGCCCGCCACGAACAACACGGCGCCGATGCCGACGAACGCCATCGCGAAGCGACGTTCCTTCTTGTACAGGCCCGGCGTGATGAACGCCCACAGCTGATACAGCCACACCGGGCAGGCCAGCACGATGCCGGCGGCGAGGCCCACCTTGAGGCGCAGCATGAACTGGTCGAACGGCGCCGTGGCCAGCAGGCGGCATTCCCCACCCGGCGTGATGTCGGCGCGGGCGTAGTCGGGCAGCGCGCAGTACGGACCGCGCAGCCATTCGCCCAGGCTGTGGAAGCCGAAGATGCCGTGGCTGTACCACAGAAACCCGGCGATGGTGGTGAGGACGACGGCGGCGGCCGCAATCAGCAGACGGGTGCGCAATTCCTGCAGATGCTCGACGAGCGACATGGTGCCGTCAGGATTGGCCCGCGAGCGGCGTCGGCGAGGATCGAGCTTCTTGAGGATTCCGGGGGTCTGCACGGGCATGCCTAGGGACGCGGCGTCATGCCGCCGTCCTCGGGGAAGGGATCAGGCCGAGTGTTTGTCGGTGGGTTCGGAACTCGGCGCCGGCTGGGCAGGATTGTCGGCCCGTTCCGAGGCGATCGGGGTGGCCGGCGGGGTCTCCGGCTTGGAATCGGCCTGCATCTCCTTGATCTCGGACTTGAAAATCCGCATCGACTTGCCGAGCGAGCGCGCCGCGTCCGGGAGCTTCTTGGCGCCGAACAGCAGCACAAACACGGCGATGACAATTACCCAGTGCCAGGGTTGTAGACCGCCCAATTTGGTCACCTCCAAAGTCTGGGCCGAGTCTACTCGCCAGACACGCTGTGCTCGTAGGCGCGCAGGGCCGCGGCGGCGGACTCTTTCACCCGGTGGGCCAGAGATTCCGGTTCCAGCACCCGCACCGCGGCGCCGAAACCGAGCACGAAACGGGCCATCCAGTCGTCGGAGGCGTAGGTCATCGAGGCTTCACACGCCCCGTCGGGAAGCTCCCGCAGCACCCTCAAGGGGTAGTAGTCGAACATCCACGACGCCGAGCGGTCGATGAGCAGTTTCGCCGACGGCAGCGAGGGATCCGCGTCGAATAACGAGGTGTCCGGGCCGGCCTGCACGGCCGGCTCGGGCGGCGACGACGGCTCGTCGAGCACGGTGGCGTCGACGATGCGGTCGAACCGGAACAGCCGCACGCCTTCGGCGCTGCGACACCAGGCCTCCAGATAGCTGTGGTCGGCGACCAGCACCACCCGGATCGGGTCGACGACCCGACTGGAGAGCATGTCGTGGGAGGCGGAGTAGTACTCGATCGACAGGGCGCGGCCGTTACGCACCGCGGCGCGCACAGCGGCGGCGGCTTCGCTTTCCACCGGGGCGGGCTCATCGACCGCGGCGGGCGTGTGCTCGATGTCGTGGCTCACGGTGCCCGCGGCGGATTCGATCTTGGCGATCGCGCTGCGCGCAGCTTCCGGGTCGACCATGCCGGGCACGTCGACCAATGCGCGCAGCGCCACCAGAATCCCGGTGGCTTCGGGTGAGGTCAGCCGCAGCGGATGGTCGATGCCCGCGGAGAACGTGACTTCGATGGTGTCGCCGGAGAATTCGAAGTCGATCAGATCGCCGGGCCCGTAGCCGGGCAGCCCGCACATCCACAGCTGATTCAGATCGTCCTGCAGCTGTTTGACGGTTACCCCGAGATCGGCAGCGGCCTCCGCGTAGGTGATCCGGGGATTGGCCTGAAAGTACGGCACCATGTTGAGCAGCCGCACCAGGCGACTGGACACCTGGCTCATGCTGTTGTCGCTCCCGCCTGTGCGCGCAGCCGCGCCAGCACATCATCGCGCAGCGATTCCGGTTCCAGCGCAACGGCATCCGCGCCATAGCTGGCGATCTCGCGTGCCAGCCGGTCGGTCATGGTGATCTCGATCGCGATCTCCTCGCCCGCGCGTCCGGCCAGTGTCCGGGGACCGATGACGGTCGCCTGCCGGCGCAGCGCCGTCGCGCGGCCCTCGGCGACCCATATCCGCGCCTGCGCGCCGGTGGGCGGATCGCTGATCACGCGGTTCACGATCTCGCGCAGGTTCACATCGTCGGGTTTGTGCACGGTGTCGGGTTCACCGATGGCTTTCACGTCGGGGCCGATGCGCGACAGCCGGAAGGTGCGCACAGCGTCGCGGTCGCGGTCGTGCCCGACCAGATACCAGCGGCCCTTCTCAGTGACGACGCCCCAGGGTTCGACGGTTCGCGTCGTGTAGGGCTCGCTGCGAGACGGGCGGTGAGGGAATTGCACTGCCTGGCCATTGTCGATGGCCTGCAACAGGATTCGGAGTACTTCCTCCGAGCCCCGCAGCCCGGGCAGGGCCGCGGTCGAGGGAATCGCGACACCGGCGTCGGCAGCGTCGACATCCACCCCGGCCGCGCGCAGCTTGAGCAGCGCGCTCTGCGTGGCGGTGATCAGCTCGGGCGACTCCCACAACTGGGTGGCCACCGCGACGGCCGCGGCCTCGTCGGCGGTCAGCTCGACCGGCGGCAGCGCGTAGGCCTCCCGATTGATGCGGTAGCCCTCGGTGGGGTCGAACTGCGACACCCGGCCGGTTTCCAGCGGGATGCCCAGATCACGCAGTTCGTTCTTGTCGCGTTCGAACATCCGCGAGAACGCCTCGTCGCTGGGACTGTCGGCGTATCCGGCGACCACCTTGCGGATGCGTTCGGCGCTGAGGAATGTGCGGGTGGACAGCAAGGCGATGACGAGATTCATCAACCGCTCGACTTTGGAGGTCGCCACGAGACGAGCTTAGGGCGTGGTTATCCACAGCCGTCGATAAGCGGGCTGGAAGTGTCGCCCGTCGGCGGTAATCTCGTCTGCGTGGATCCGGAGAACCTCGAGGAACGCGTCACGGCGTTGGAATCGCAGGTGCGCGAGCTCGACCGGCGTGTGCGATCAAGCGAGCAAGATGCCGCCGCTGCCCGGGTGCTCGCGGGTGCCGCCGACCGGGACGTGGCAGAGATCCGGGGCGAGATCCGTGACTTCCGCGCCGAGTTTCGTGACTTCCGTCAGGCCACGACAGCCAGCTTTAATGCGATGCGCGAGGACTTCAATGGCCTTCGCGGTGATTTCATCGACCTTCGGACACACGTAGACGAAAAATTTACGGAGGTCGACCGGGGATTCGCCGAGATGCGCGGCAAGTTCGACGCGGCAGCCGCGGGTCAACAGCGGATCGTTGAGTTGATTCAGACCGTCATCGATAACCAGGGCGGCGACAAGCACTAGCTGGCTACATGCTGGCGATCAGCCGCTTGACCCGCTCATCGACCGACCGGAACGGGTCCTTGCACAGCACCGTGCGCTGCGCCTGATCGTTGAGCTTCAAATGCACCCAGTCGACGGTGAAGTCCCGCCCGGCTTCCTGGGCGGCGCTGATGAACTCGCCGCGCAGCTTGGCCCGCGTCGTCTGCGGCGGCGTGTTCACCGCGGCCTCGATCTCCTCGTCGGTGGTGATCCGCGCGGCCAGACCCTTGCGCTGCAGCAGGTCGAACACCCCGCGGCCGCGCTTGATGTCGTGATAGGCCAGGTCGAGCTGGCTGATCTTGGGGTCGGACAGCTCCATGTTGTAGCGGTCCTGATACCGCTGGAACAGCTTGCGCTTGATCACCCAGTCGATCTCGGTGTCGACCTTGGCGAAGTCCTGGCTCTCGACGGCGTCGAGTTGGCGGCCCCACAGATCGACGACCTGCTGGATCTGGGTGTTCGGCTCGCGCGTCTGCAGATACTCCACGGCGCGGGCGTAGTACTCACGCTGGATGTCCAGCGCGCTGGCCTGCCGTCCGCCGGCCAGCCGCACCGGCCGACGGCCCGTCAGGTCGTGGCTCACCTCGCGGATCGCCCGGATCGGGTTGTCCAGCGAGAAATCGCGGAACGCCACACCGGCCTCGATCATCTCGAGCGCCAGCGACGCGGTGCCTACCTTGAGCATGGTCGTCGCCTCGCACATGTTGGAGTCGCCGACGATGACGTGCAGCCGCCGGTACTTCTCGGCGTCCGCGTGCGGTTCGTCGCGCGTGTTGATGATCGGGCGGCTGCGGGTGGTGGCGCTCGACACCCCTTCCCAGATGTGCTCGGCCCGCTGGCTCAGGCAGTACGTGGCGGCCTTCGGCGTCTGCAGCACCTTGCCCGCCCCGCAGATCAACTGCCGAGTCACCAGGAACGGCAGCAGCACATCGGAGATCCGGGAGAACTCGCCCGCGCGCACGATGAGGTAGTTCTCGTGGCAGCCGTACGAATTGCCGGCCGAGTCGGTGTTGTTCTTGAACAGGTAGATGTCGCCGCCGATGCCCTCGTCGGCGAGGCGCTGCTCGGCGTCGATGAGCAGATCCTCCAGGACCCGTTCGCCAGCTCGGTCATGGGTGACGAGCTGGATCAGGCTGTCGCATTCGGCGGTCGCGTACTCGGGATGGCTGCCCACGTCGAGGTACAACCGCGCGCCGTTGCGCAAAAAAACGTTGGAACTGCGGCCCCATGACACCACCCGCCGAAACAGGTACCGGGCAACCTCGTCGGGGCTGAGCCGGCGATGGCCATGGAACGTGCAGGTCACACCGAATTCGGTCTCGATTCCCATGATCCGTCGCTGCACCTCATCGAGCTTACGGGGTGGTTCTCGGTAACGGCGCGCAAGCCGCGCCAATCGCGACGGCTGACAAGGAGGTCGGCATCCGTTACCGGCGCTGCTCCTCAACCCACGACGCGAGCGAGCCCGCCGGCGCGCCGAGAATGCGCTCGAATGCCTGGAAGTACGCGGCCAATACGGCTTGGATGCGCGGGCCGCTCATGTCCGCGCCGACGCCACCGTCGGCCTCGATCGCGTCGATGAAGGTGTCGGCTAGCGCCATCCCCATGCCGGTGACGATCAGGGCCGCCTCGTGGGGATGGTCGGTGTCGAAAACCCCTTCGTCGCACCCCTGGCGAATGATCGCTTCCAGCATGGGCGCGGTCGTGCGCATCGCTTCCCGCGACAACTTCTGCCGCAGCAGGGCGTTGTTCTCGTCACCCTTCAGCCGCATGATGGTGGCCACCGTGGTGGCGTTCTCGGCCTTCAGCATCCCGTCGGTGCGGAAGTAGGCGTGCAGCTTCTCGATCGCGCTGAGATTCGGATCGTCGACGACGGCCCGCAACGCCTGCAGCCCCTCCTCTGCGAACGCCGCGACCACGCCTTCGAGCAGCGCATACTTCGACGAGAAGTAGTGATAGAGCGCGCCTTTCGACATGCCCGTCTTCGCCAGGACATCGTCGACGGTCATGCGCTCGTAGCCCTTGTCCCCCATGACCTCCAGCGCAGCGCGGACGATCTCGCCCCGCCGCGCGGCGTACTCCTCGGGTTTGACCTGACGCGCCACTGCGCCTGAGCCTCCTCGCATTGACCGTGACTGTCGGCCAGTCTAGTCTATTAATAGACCGTCAGTCGGTTTATTAATAGGAGCGATGCCGTGTCCCATCCCGATCCAGTCGCTGAACAGCGCACGCGTAGCTTCGCCCGGGTAATCGGCCCATTCGTGACCGTCGCGACACTGATCGTCGCAATCAGGCTGCCCGATCTCACTGAGGTGATCGACGACCTGTTCGGCAATCCGGTGCTGCCCTGGATCCTCGGCGCTGCGATGTTGGCGATGGGCCTCGTCGTCATCGCCTTCCACCAGTACTGGTACAGCCTCACCGCGGTGCTGATCTCGTTGTTCGGCTGGTTCGTCGCGCTGCGCGGAGTGACAATGATGGCGTTCCCGTCGGCGATCGAAACCGGCGCGGGCACGACACTCACCAGCCCCGGACCCCTGCTCGCCGCGCGGATCTTCTTCCTGCTGCTGACGGTGATGGGCTTGTGGTTCACGTACGTCGGATGGCGGCCTGTGCGTGTCGACACGCCAAAAACCTTGGCGCACAACAGCAAATAGTTCCCAGCGGGTTAGCCATGTAGAGCGAGATCGCCGGCATTTTGGCAACCCCGCACCAAACCGCATGAAATTGGCCAGAATGACCAAGTGTCATCGCGCAGCAGCCCGGTGGACGGGTTCCGGTTGGCCTTCGACCGCTTCGGCACACCCGGCGCACCAGCGGCCGTGCTGCTGCACGGATGGCCCGGCAACCGACACGACTACCGCGAGGTGGTTCCGTTGCTCGGCGACGCCGACGTGATCGTGCCCGATTTGCGCGGCTTCGGCGGTTCGGACAAACATGCGGTCGCGGTACGCCACTTCTACAGCGCCACCGCCCAAGCCAGCAGCATCGTCGGACTCATCAATGAGCCGAACCTGACCGGCGTGGTGCTGGCAGGCTACGACGTCGGCAGCCGCGTCGCCCAGAGCGTCGCGCGGATGCATCCACACCAGATCAAGGCGCTGGTGCTCTCCCCTCCCCTGCCCGGCGCGGGAGACCGGGTTCTGACCGCCCACGCTCAGCACGAATTCTGGTACCAGGCCTTCCATCAGCTGCCCATCGCGGACAAGCTGATCGATGGCAAGCCCGAGATCGTCCGAGAATATCTGCGCCACTTCTGGAATCACTGGTCCGGCCCGAATTTCACTGTCTCCGAGGATGACCTGAGTCGGCTGGTTGCCGACTATGCGCTGCCCGGCGCTTTCACCGCGTCGATCGCGTGGTACCGCGCCGGCGCGGGCATGGTCGCGCAGTCGCTGACCGAGCTGCCGCCGGGCCGCGCGATCAAGATTCACGTACCGACGGATGTGCTGTGGCCGCAGCATGATCCGCTGTTTCCCACCGAATGGGCCGACCGACTGGACGACTATTTCGACGACGCGCGGCTACACCTCGTCGACGGGGTCGGGCACTTCACGCCGCTGGAATGCCCGCAGGAGTTCGCCGATATGGTCAAGCGCGCTATCGCGTGACCGCCCGTCGGGGCGTCGTGGCCAGCGTCGGCACTCCGAAGTAGGCCGGAACGCCGTCGCTGAATGCGACATGGTCGGGCTGACGACCACCCACGTCCACGCCGACAGACGCCAACAGACCGTCGTCGTCGAAGCGAATCAGTTCAGCTGCCCGCAGCGCCCACGGTGGATGCTCGTTGGGCAGGTACCAGGTGCGGCCTGCCCTCGCCACGTGCAAACCCCAACGGGCAGTCAAGAATTGCTCCAACGGCCCGGCCTGCAGCGCACCACGCGCCTGCACCTCGATGCGGCTTGCCGCCTGCACCCTGGGCCAGCGCACCGTCGTGGTGTACACGTGCCGATCCCCGTGGCGCTCGTGGCTCATCCGGGCGAACCGGTAGGGCAGCCCAAATACCGTCCGGCCCGCGGCCACCACCGCACGCCGGTTGGCGTCGAGGGCCAAAAACACCACACCGCGGCGTCCGGTGCTGTCGACCGAATACAGGCGGATGTTCGTCTCCAGCAGCGTCCCGACCAACGAGGGGCCGTGCGGCAAGCCGGTATTGGCCATATCGAACGCCACCAGACCGACGTAGGTGCGGCCCTCGAAGAGGTCGGGTTCGGTGCCCGGCGGGTACAGGTGCGCGACGCTCGCGGGCTCGACGGCCCAGTGCAGGAAGGTCAGGTCGAGCCAGTGCTGCCGCATGATCCGCGGTTTGGCCAGCCTCGGCGCCGTCGCCGATACCGCCTCCCACATGGCCCGCTACTTCTTCTTCGAATCCTCTTCGGGCAGCAGAGCCTCCAGCGCCGGACCGGTGATGCGCCGGAACGCCCGACGCGGCCGCTTCGCGTCCAGCACGGCCACCTCCAACGTCGACGGCCCCAGTGTGCGGGCCTCCGAGCCGCCGTTGCCCGCACCGGCTTTGAGGGCGTCCACGGCGATCCGGACGGCGTCGGACAAGTCGGCGTTCTCGACGTAGGACTCGTTGAGCGCGGTGGTGATGGGCTCGGTGGTGCCGCCCATCACCACGAAGTGCGGTTCGTCGTTGATCGAGCCGTCATACGTAATGCGATACAGCTCAGGCGGTTTGGTTTCGCCGTAATGTGCGACTTCGGCAACGCACAGCTCCACCTCGTACGGTTTGGCCTGCTCGGTGAAGATCGTGCCCAGCGCTTCGGCATACACGTTGGCCAGCTGGCGGCCGGTGACGTCGCGGCGGTCGTAGGCGTACCCCTTGGTGTCGGCCCACTGGATGCCGCCGCGCCGCAACCGGTCGAACTCGTTAAAGCGGCCGGCAGCGGCGAACCCCACGCGGTCGTAGAGCTCGCTGATCTTGTACAGCGAGCGCGACGGGTTCTCCGCAACGAACAGCACGCCGTCGGAGTACGCCAGCGCCACCAGGCTGCGGCCTCGGGCAATCCCCTTGCGCGCGAGCTCGGAACGCTCGCGCATCGCCTGCTCGGGCGAGATGAAATACGGAAAGCTCACGAGTCTCCCCGCGCGTCGGTCGACGGCCCGGAATCCGACCGCGAAGTGCCTTCAGCAGTGCGCTTTTCGATCACCTCACGCGCCAACGCCGCGATGCGGTCCTCGGGTACCTCCTCGGCGCCCTCGGCACCGATCGTCACCGCGGTCGGGTAGATGCCGCGCACCAGATCGGGCCCGCCGGTTGCCGAGTCGTCATCGGCGGCGTCGTAGAGCGCCTCGATGGCCACCCGCAGCGCCGAATCCGCGTCGGTCACTTGCGAATACATCTTCTTGATCGAGGTTTTGGCGAACACCGAGCCCGAGCCCACCGCCTGGTAGCCCTCTTCTTCGATGTTCCAGCCGCCCGCGGCGTCGAACGACACGATGCGACCGGCCGTCTGCGAGTTGGGGTCGTCGAGGTCGTAGCCGACCAGCAGCGGCAACGCCACGAATCCCTGCAGCGCCGCACCCAGGTTGCCGCGCACCATCGTCGCCAGGCGGTTCACCTTGCCGGCGAAGGTCAGCGGAACCCCTTCAACCTTCTCGTAGTGCTCGAGTTCGACGGCGTACAACCGTGCGAACTCCACCGCGATGGCGGCGGTGCCCGCGATGCCCGTCGCCGTGTAGTCGTCGGTGATGTACACCTTCTTGACGTCGCGCCCGGCGATCATGTTGCCCTGCGTCGAGCGCCTGTCCCCCGCGATGACCACGCCGCCCGGGTACTTCAACGCAACGATCGTGGTGCCGTGCGGCACTGCGCCGGACGGCATGGGGCCGGGCTCGGAGCGGCCGAGGGGCAATAGGTCGGGCGCCTGTCGGCGCAGCAAATCAGAAAAGGACGATAAGTCCATACCGACTGTCGATACTCCGGGGAGGGTTGTAGGAAAGGCCAGCTGCTTACGGTGCGGCCAGGTCACTGTCCGCCCTTTTGGACGTATGCGCGCACGAAGTCCTCGGCGTTCTCCTCGAGGACGTCGTCGATCTCGTCCAGCAGATCGTCGGTCTCCTCGGTCAGCTTTTCGCGACGCTCCTGCCCGGCGGCCGTGCTGCCGGTGAGGTCGTCGTCCTCGCCGCCACCACCGCCACGCTTGGTCTGCTCCTGAGCCATCGCTGCCTCCTGCATCGTCATCGGCGGGCCCTATCGCCGCCCGCCGTTACTCCACACTACCGGGCACCGGCCGAATTGCCTGGCGTAACACCGGCCACACGGTGCTTTATGTGGTGAGTTGCTCGACCAGCTCGGCGGCGCTGTGCACCGAATCCAGCAACGCGCCCACGTGCGCCTTGCTGCCGCGCAGCGGCTCCAGCGTCGGAATCCGCACGAGTGAGTCCCCGCCCAGATCGAAGATCACCGAGTCCCAGCTGGCCGCCGCGATGTCGGCGCCGAACCGCCGCAGGCACTCCCCGCGGAAGTAGGCGCGGGTGTCGGTCGGCGGGTTCTCCACCGCGTCGAGCACCTGCTGTTCGGTCACCAGCCGCTTCATCGAGCCGCGTGCCACCAGCCGGTTGTACAGGCCTTTGTCCAGCCGCACGTCCGAGTACTGCAGGTCCACCAGGTGCAGCCGCGGCGCGGACCAATTCAGGTTCTCGCGGTGGCGGAAGCCCTCCAGCAGCCGCAGTTTGGCCGGCCAGTCCAGGATTTCCGCGCATTCCATCGGGTCGCGCTCGAGCAGGTCGAGCACGGTGGCCCAGGTCTGCACGATGTCGGCGGCGCGGGGATCCGGATCGCGGGTGTCGACGAGTTTGGCCACCCGATCCAGGTAGATGCGTTGCAGCGCAAGGCCTGTCAGTTCGCGGCCGTCGGCCAGGGCGACGGTGGCGCGCAGCGACGGGTCGCGGCTGATCACGTGGACCGCGTGCACCGGGCGCGCCAGCGCCAGGTCGGTCAGGTCCATGCCCTCTTCGATGAGGTCGAGCACCAGCGCGGTGGTGCCGAGCTTGAGGTAGGTCGATGTCTCCGCGAGGTTGGCGTCGCCGATGATGACGTGCAGCCGGCGGTACTTGTCGGCGTCGGCGTGCGGCTCGTCGCGAGTGTTGATGATGCCGCGTTTGAGCGTCGTCTCCAGGCCGACCTCGACCTCGATGTAGTCGGCCCGCTGAGAGAGCTGGAAGCCCGGTTCGTCGCCCGAGGGGCCGATCCCGACCCGTCCTGAGCCGGTGATCACCTGGCGGGACACCAGGAACGGCGTCAGGCCCGCGATCACCGCCGAAAACGGCGTCTGACGGCTCATCAGGTAGTTCTCGTGCGACCCGTAGGAGGCACCCTTGCCGTCGACGTTGTTCTTGTACAGCTGCAGCTTGGCGGCCCCCGGCACGCTGGCGACGTGGCGGGCGGCGGCCTCCATCACCCGCTCGCCGGCCTTGTCCCAGATCACGGCGTCCAACGGATCAGTGGTTTCCGGTGCGGAGTACTCGGGGTGGGCGTGGTCGACGTACAGCCGCGCGCCGTTGGTCAGGATCATGTTCGCGGCGCCGACCTCGTCGGCGTCGACGACCGGCGGCGGGCCTGCCGACCGGCTCAGGTCGAATCCGCGGGCGTCGCGCAGCGGTGATTCCACCTCGTAGTCCCAGCGGGTGCGCTTGGCGCGCTGGATTCCCGCGGCGGCGGCGTAGGCCAGCACCGCCTGCGTGGAGGTCAGGATCGGATTCGCGGTCGGATCGGACGGCGAGGAAATGCCGTACTCGACCTCGGTTCCGATGATCCGTTGCATGCAGCCCAGCCTAGGTGACGAGCCCGAGGAGCCGACGCACGTGGTCTCGTGCGATGCGCTGAGCGACTTCGGCGCTGACGCGGTCGGGTTCCAC
This sequence comes from Mycobacterium hubeiense, assembly GCF_002838065.1. Taxonomy (GTDB): domain Bacteria; phylum Actinomycetota; class Actinomycetes; order Mycobacteriales; family Mycobacteriaceae; genus Mycobacterium; species Mycobacterium hubeiense. Next base: position 16,707 of record NZ_PIZU01000044.1, read on the forward strand.
CGCGACCGAGCACGCCAGGCCGTCGAGCAACGCCAGTAGCTCCTTGGCGGCGGGCCTGGCGTCGGCGCCCGGGGCCGCCGCCGTGATCGCACGAACCAGCAGGTCCTCTACGGTCTGCCAGTCGGCGCGGTGCCGCTTCGCGGTGTCCTCGTGCACCGCCGCCCGGGCCAGCCGAAGCAGCCAGGCGACACTGATGTCGCGGTCGTCGGCGCTCACCAGCGCCACGGCCAGCGTCTCGAGCTGTTCGGCGGGCGACATCTTCGCGCTGAGTTGCTCGTCCAACCGGGCGCGCCACCGCTGCGCGGCGCGGTCCATCGCGGCGGCCAGCATGGCGTCTTTGGTCGGGAAGTGGTGCTGCACAGCGCCGATCGACACGCCGGCCAGCGCCGCCACCTTGCGCACCGACACGCCCTCGAACCCGTCGGCGACAAGCACCGCCAGCACCGCGTCGGCCATCCGTCGGTAGGCCTCGCTCACCGCTTCATGATAGCTGCACCCATACGTTTGTATGGTAGGTTCGGGTGCCGTGACCACCGGACGGCTACAGTCCCTCGACGTGCTGCGTGGCATCGCCATCCTCGGCACGCTGGGCACCAACATCTGGATCTTCACCCACCCCGAGGGCCTGATCGGCTACATCTCCGACGGGCCATGGAGTACTGCGGAAGCGGTGCTGCAGATGCTCGCCCAAGGCAAGTTCCTCGGCCTTCTGACCGTGATGTTCGGCATCGGCCTTGCGCTGCAACAGCGTTCGGCAGTGCGGGCCGGGTTGCGCTGGCCAGGCAGCTACCCGTGGCGGGCGGCGCTGCTGCTGCTCGACGGCGTCGTGCACTTTGCGCTGATGACCGAGTTCGACGTGTTGATGGGATATGCGATCACCGGCTGGATCGTGTCGTACCTCATGGTCACCTCGCCTCGCGCGCAGCGGCGCATCATCGTGACTGCGGCCCTGGTTCACGCGACGGTGCTGGCCGCCGTCACCGCCGCGATCGCGCTGGCGCCGCGCAGCGACGGCCCGGGAAAGCCGTTGCAGCCCAACCCCTATGCCGACGGATCGTGGTGGGATCTGGTGCTCTTCCGGCTCGACAATGCCCTGCTGTTTCGCGCCGAGACGATTGCGATCTTCCCGATGTCCATCGCGCTGTTCCTGTTGGGCGCGAAGCTTTTTCACGCCGGCGTGCTCGAGGCGCGCGGCGCGACGGTGCGCCGCCGGCTGATGTGGCTGGGCTTCGCGGTGGCCCTGCCCGCCGACGTCGTGCTCGAACTCGCGGCGGCGCCCGGCGGCGTGGTGCTGGCCCGCTACGGCACCGCACCCCTCGTGTCGCTGGGCATCCTGGCCGCCGTCGCCGAGTTCTATGTCCGTCGCCCCGGCCGCCCGCTCGGCGTGCCGGGCCGCCGGCTCAGCGAGGTCGGGCGAATGGCATTGTCCAGCTACGTGTTACAGAACCTCGTCGCCTCGGTGATCTGCTACGGCTGGGGCCTGGGCCTGGCGGCCACCATCGCGGCGCAACACCGAGTGGTGGCCACCGCCGCCATCTACGTCGTCGTCGCGATCGTGATGGCATTCGCGCACCTGTGGCTGCGACGGTTCGACCGCGGGCCGGTCGAGTGGCTGTGGAACACCAGCTACCGCGCGCTGGCGCGCCCCACCCCTGCCCGCCCAGCAGACGCAAAACTGCCCCTTTTCCGGTGAAAAGGGGCAGTTTTGTGTCTGCTCGCGCAGAGAACTACAGGTACTGACCCAGGTTCGACTCGGTATCGATCGCCCGCGACGCACTCGAGCTCTTCCCGGTGACCAGCGTGCGGATGTACACGATCCGCTCGCCCTTCTTGCCCGAGATCCGGGCCCAGTCATCGGGATTCGTCGTGTTGGGCAGGTCCTCGTTCTCGGCGAACTCGTCGACGATCGAGTCGAGCAGGTGCTGGATGCGCAGGCCGGGTTGACCCGTCTCCAACACCGACTTGATCGCGTTCTTCTTGGCCCGGTCCACCACGTTCTGGATCATCGCGCCGGAGTTGAAGTCCTTGAAGTACATGACTTCTTTGTCGCCGTTGGCGTAGGTGACCTCCAGGAACCGGTTGTCGTCGATCTCGGCGTACATCCGGTCCACGACCTTCTCGATCATCGCCTTGAGGCAGGCGGCCTTGTCGCCACCGAATTCGGCCAGATCGTCGTCGTGCACCGGCAGGTCCTCGGTGAGGTACTTGCTGAAGATGTCTTGCGCCGCTTCGGCATCCGGCCGCTCGATCTTGATCTTGACGTCCAGGCGGCCGGGCCGCAGGATCGCCGGATCGATCATGTCCTCGCGGTTGGAGGCGCCGATCACGATGACGTTCTCCAGCCCCTCGACGCCGTCGATCTCGCTCAGCAGCTGCGGCACCACCGTCGTCTCCACATCGGAGCTCACACCGGTACCGCGGGTGCGGAAGATCGAATCCATCTCGTCGAAGAACACGATCACCGGCGTGCCCTCGGACGCCTTCTCACGGGCGCGCTGGAAGATCAGCCGGATGTGGCGTTCGGTCTCGCCGACGAACTTGTTCAGCAGTTCCGGGCCCTTGATGTTGAGGAAGTAGCTCTTGGCCTCGCGGGCGTCGTCGCCGCGCACCTCGGCCATCTTCTTGGCCAGCGAGTTCGCTACCGCCTTGGCGATCAACGTCTTACCGCAGCCAGGAGGGCCGTACAGCAGCACGCCCTTCGGCGGGCGCAGTGAGTACTCCCGGTAGAGCTCCTTGTGCAGGAACGGCAACTCCACGGCGTCGCGGATCTGCTCGATCTGCCGGCTCAGGCCGCCGATGTCGTTGTAGCTGACGTCGGGCACCTCTTCGAGCACCAGATCCTCGACCTCGGCCTTGGGGATCCGCTCGAACGCATAGCCGGCCTTGGTGTCGACCAGCAGCGAATCGCCCGGGCGCAGCTTGCGCGGACGGTCGTCGTCAAGCGCACCGGGATCGTCGGGCAGATCCTCGGTGGCCACCAACGGCTCGGCCAGCCAGACGATGCGTTCCTCGTCGGCGTGTCCGACGACAAGCGCGCGGTGACCGTCAGCGAGGATCTCGCGCAATGTGCTGATCTCGCCCACGGCTTCGAAGTTGCCGGCCTCGACGACGGTCAGCGCCTCGTTCAGCCGTACGGTCTGTCCCTGCTTCAGCACGCTCACATCGATGTTGGGTGAGCACGTCAAGCGCATCTTGCGTCCGGAGGTGAACACGTCGACGGTGTCGTCGTCATGGGTGCCGAGCAGCACGCCGTACCCGCTGGGCGGCTGACCCAGCCGGTCAACCTCCTCTCGCAGCGCCAGAAGCTGCTGACGGGCCTCCTTGAGGGTTTCCATCAGCTTGGCGTTACGGGCTGCGAGCGAGTCGATCCGCGCCTCGAGCTGGTGGACGTCACGCGCGCTGCGCAGTCCACTCTGCGGGCCCACCGCGTTCTCCAACTGCTCGCGCAGGATCGCGGCCTCGCGGCGCAGCTCCTCCAGCTCGGCGGCGTCGTCGCTGGACATCGCTGGCTCGCGAGGTGTTCCGAACGCTTCAGAACGCTCTGACTCACTCATGTTGCGCTCCCTCCCGCACCGAATATTGGTGCAGTAACAGCTTCAACGCTACCGGCGATTCAGCCTTTGTGTGCGGTGTAGGAATCCGACACACCAGCAACACTTGTTAACCTCTGAGATGAGTTGAGCCCATCGAAAGGACAACCGTGACTCTGAAAAGCCTCGTGACCGGGGTGGCTGCCGCTGCCCTCGTAGGCGGCGTGGCGGCGGGTGTGACCTCCATTGCATCCTCCTCGCTTACTTCATCGCCGGCCGTGGCGCCCGTCGTGTTCGGCGCGCCGCTTCCGCAGGCGCCTGCCCCGGAGCTGGAGGGGCCCTTGGTCCAGACGCTCAACGTCCTCGCCGGTGGCGGGTCGTTCAGGGGCGCCAAGGAGGCCTACATCCAGGGTGGCATCGGCCGCATCGAAGGGCTGACCGCCGATCGTGCGTATAACAACGCCGCCGCCAAGGGGTTGTTCCCGCTGAGCTTCACCGTCACGAACGTCGACCAGAACGGCGGCATCGCCACGGCTGACGTGACCGCGACGGCCGCCAACGGTCAGACCGCGACGCAGAACCTGCAATTCATCGCCGGGCCCAGCCCGACCGGCTGGCAGCTGTCCAAGCAGTCGGCCATGGCTCTGCTGACCGCCGTCGGCTGATTTCTTGTCGGTGCATCGCACCCGTACCGCTGTCCTGAGCGCCGTCACCGTCATGGTGGCGGCGTTCGGGCTGCCGGGGTGCGATAGCGATACTCCCCCGGCGGCGTCGCCGACCACCGAGACGACGTCGGCCGTCGCGGCGCCGCCACCCGTGGCGGTGCCGCTGCCGCCGCCCAACGCGCTGACCGACGTGCTGTACCGGTTGACCGACGTCAATGTGCCGGGCGCCGAGAAGGTCAACCTCGTCGAGCACGGCACACCCGCCGACGCCGCCGCCCTGGACCGGTTCGGCAAGGCGCTTGTCGACGGCGGCTACACCCCGTTGACCATCGAGGCGCGAGACCTCGCGTGGTCGCAGTCCGACCACGGCAACGTCGTGGCCACCATCGTCGTACAGACCGCCGGCGAGAACACCGGCGACTTCAGCTATCCGATGGAGTTCCGCCCCGTCGACAGCGGGTGTCAATTGACGCGGGAGACCGCCGATCTGCTGCTGGCGCTCGGCGAGGCTCCGCCGCCCACGCCACCGCGTTGAGCATGTGGATCGGCTGGCTGGAGTTCGACCTGTTGCTCGGTGATGTCCGCTCGCTCAAGCAGAAGCGCTCGGCCATCCGGCCGGTGATCGCCGAACTGCAGCGCCGGTTCGCCGTCTCGGCGGCGGAAACCGGTGCCCACGAGTTGCACCGGCGTGCCAATGTCGGCCTGGCGGTGGTCGCGGCTGACCGAGCGCATGTGGTCGAGGTGCTCGACGCCGCCGAACGACTGGTCGCCGCCCGGCCCGAACTCGAGTTGCTCTCCACCCGGCGCGGCCTGCGGCGCAGCACCGACGATTAACCGCCGAGTTGGCGCTTGCGGCGCAACTGCATCGGCGCGACCGCGCCGGGCGCCAATTTGCGCGCGCTGATCAAAAAAGCCGTGTGCCCGCGCATCGTGTGTTGCGGACGCACCGCGAGCCCGACGACATACCAGCCCCGCTGCATGCTCTCCCACGCCCGCGGCTCGGTCCAGCACTGCTGTTCGCGCAGCGCCTCCACCGTCCGCGACAACTGGGTCACGGTCGCGACGTAGACCATCAGCACGCCGCCGGCCACCAACGCGCCCGCGACGGCGTCGAGCACATCCCACGGCGCGAGCATGTCGAGCACCACCCGGTCCACTTCCGGGCCGCTGTAGTCGGCGACGTCGGCGGTCACCAACTCCCAATTGTCCGGGCGCTCACCGAAAAACGTGTCGACGTTGCGGGCGGCATGTTCGGCGTGGTCCTCGCGCACCTCGTAGGAGATGACTTTCCCGATCGGGCCGACGGCGCGCAGCAGCGAACACGTCAACGCCCCCGATCCGGCGCCGGCCTCCAACACCCGTGCGCCGGGGAAGATGTCGCCCTCATGCACGATCTGCGCGGCGTCCTTGGGATAGATCACCTGCGCGCCGCGCGGCATCGACATCACGTAGTCGACGAGCAGCGGCCGCAACACCAGAAACTGGTCGCCGCTGGTGGATTTCACCACGCTGCCCTCCGGCAGCCCGATCACGGTGTCCAGCGCGATGATCCCGCGATGCGTGTGGAACTCCCCGCCGGGGGTGAGCACCATCGTGTAGTGCCGGCCCTTGGCGTCGGTGAGTTGCACGCGATCACCGACAGCGAACGGACCGGTCCTTGGCACGTGATCAGCCTGCCAGCAGACGCGCCGCGACGGGTGCGCGGGGTTGTCGGAGGGTCGAGGCAGTATGACTGCTATGAGCGACGAACCGGCCCCGCCCAGGCGTCCGGCGCTGTCTCCGTCGCGCGCCAGCGACTTCAAGCAGTGCCCGCTGCTGTACCGGTTCCGCGCGATCGACCGGCTGCCCGAGCCACCGTCGACCGCGCAGCTGCGCGGGTCGGTGGTGCACGCGGCGCTGGAGCAGCTGTATGCGCTGCCCGCCGCCCAGCGGGGCCGGGATACCGCGTTGACGCTCATCGACCCGGCCTGGGAGCGGGTGATGGCGGCCCAACCTTCGCTCGCCGGGGACATACCCGCCGCGCAGCGGGCGGAGCTGCTCGACGAGGCGAAGGCGCTGTTGTCGGGCTATTACCGGCTGGAGGACCCCACCCGGTTCGACCCGCAAAGTTGCGAGCAACGCGTCGAGGTCGAACTCGACGACGGCACGCTGCTGCGCGGCTTCGTCGACCGCATCGACGTCGCCCCCACCGGCGAGCTACGGGTCGTCGACTACAAAACCGGCAAGGCGCCACCGGAGGCCCGCGCACTGGCCGAGGCCAAGGCGATGTTCCAGATGAAGTTCTATGCCGTCGCGCTGTGGCGCTCACGCGGCGTGCTGCCGGCCCGGCTGCGGCTGCTGTATCTGGCCGACGGTCAGGTGCTGGACTACTCGCCCGATCTGGACGAGCTGCTGCGCTTCGAGCGAACCTTGACCGCGATCTGGCGGGCCATCCAAACAGCCGGGGCCACAGGCGATTTCCGGCCCAGCCCGTCGCGGTACTGCGACTGGTGCGCCCACCATGCGCACTGCCCGGTGTTCGGCGGAACGCCGCCGCCCTATCCCGGCTGGCCGGAGGTGCCCGACGAAGGCGACCCGGACGCGGTGCTGCATACGTCGGAGTCCGCTGCGTGATCGACTGCTTCTACCGTCGGCTCGGCACCGACGGCGAGTATCAGATCTTCGACTCGACCGATGGCACCCGCAGCAACTGGGACGCCGACATCCAGCACGGCTCACCGCCACTGGCGTTGATGACCAAGCTCATCGAGGAGCTCGCCGCGGATTCCCCATTGCGCATCGGGCGCCTGTCTCTCGACATTCTCGGCGCCATACCCGTTGCGCCGGTGCGGGTTCGGACCTGGGTGTCGCGACCGGGATCCCGAATATCGCTGATGGTCGGTGAAATGCTGGCCGCCGCGCCCGACGGCTCGCAGCGGGCGGTCGCCCGGGTCACCGCGTGGCTGCTGGCTCGAAGTGACACCAGCGACGTCGCCACCGACCGGTATCCGCCGCTTGTCGAAGGAGACGCGGTCTCGGTTCCGCACAGCTGGCAAGGCGCCAAGGGTTATCTCGAAACGCTGAGCTGGCGCCGGCAGCGCACCGCCGAAGGTGAGCCCGCGGTGGCGTGGATCAGCCCCCTTGTGCCGCTGGTCGATTCCGATCCGACGACGCCGTTGCAGCGGCTGGCGATGGTGGTCGATTCGGCCAACGGTGCCGGCGCCGCGCTCGATCCACAACGGTTCATGTTCATGAACACCGACACCGTCGTGCACCTACATGAATTACCTGTCGGCAACGACTTTGCGTTGCGGGCGCGGGCGTCGATCGGCCCGGACGGCATCGGGGTCACCACCGCGGAACTCTTTGACCGGCAAGGGTTTATCGGGACCTCCGCGCAGACTCTGCTGGTGATGCGCCGGCCGTGATCGATGACCTGGTGTGGCAGTTCGACCTCGCGTGGGCGCTGGCCGCACGGTCGCCCACACTGCGCTGTCGGTGAACGTCGAACTGACCAAGAACATCGCCGAGATCGGGCAGCTACGCCTGCTCCACGCCGCCGGCGGCGTGTCGAGTGTGCGCTGACCGTGTCGAGCGTGCGCGGGCTGCGGAATCTCTCGCGGATCCGCACTGTGGATTCACGCTCGACGCGGTGGCTGCACACTCGACGCGGTCGTTATATGCGCTTGCATCTATATAGATGTTGTGTAATATTCGAGTCATGGATGTCTTCGAGGCGGTAGCCGAGCCCAGCCGGCGCGCGCTGCTCGACGCGCTCGTCGACGGTGAGCGCACGGCAGGCGAACTGGTCGCCACCCTGCCGGAGCTCACCCAGCCCACGGTGTCGCGGCATCTACGGGTGCTGCGGGAAGTCGGGCTCGTCGAGGTGCGCCCCGACGCGCAACGCCGCATCTACGCGCTGCGCGCCGACGGGCTCGTTGCGATCGACCAATGGATCAACCGCTACCGGCGCTACTGGGCCAATCATCTCGATGCCCTCGAGCGCCACCTGGAATCAACCCACGGGGAGACGAAATGACCGGCCGTGACGGCAAACTCACCATCGAGGGCGAGCGTGCCGTGCTCACCTTCGAGCGTCGGCTGCCCTATCCGGTGGAAAAGGTGTGGTCGGCCATCACCGATCCGGCGCACCGCAACCAGTGGATGGGCCAAACCACGATCGACCCCCGCGAAGGCGGCGTCATCGAAATGGTGCCCACCGGCCCACCGCAGCCGCCCGAACAGAAGAAGATGACCGGGCGTATCCGGGTTTGGGATCCGCCGCGCGTGTTCGAACACGAGTGGAGCCAGCGGGTTCTCGCGGGCACTGAGCCGAGCGTGGTCCGCTACGAGTTGGAACGCGACGGCGAGGGCACGCTGCTGCGGTTCAGCCATCGCGGCCTGGGGGTCAGCGACGCGCAGGGCTTCCTGCCGGGAACCGGCGCGTTCTTTGACCGACTCGAGGCATACCTCGCCGACAAACCAATGCCCAACTGGGCCAAGCGCTATGAAGAAATAGCCGGTGCCCCACCGACCGCCTGGGAGAAATAACGTGTCGCACAATGGATCTCATATCGCCGCACCCACCGTGGCAATCGCCTACCACTCGGGCTTCGGCCACACCGCGGTATTGGCCGACGCCGTCGCGGCGGGTGCCCGAGACGCCGGCGCCGATGTGACGGTGATCGCCGTCGACCGGATGACCGATGAGGACTGGGATGTACTCGACGGAGCCGACGGCATCGTGTTCGGCTGCGCTACCTACATGGGCAACGTTTCGGCGGGTTTTCAGGCCTTCGCCGAGAAGACCGGACGACGCTGCCAGAACGGCTCGTGGCGGGACAAGGTCGCGGCGGGGTTCACCAATTCCGGGGCCAAAAGTGGGGACAAGCTCAATACACTGACCTCGCTGGCGATCTTCGCGGCCCAGCACCACATGCATTGGGTGAACCTGGGTTTGGGCGCCGGCTGGAACAGCACGACGGGGAGCGAGCACGACCTCAACCGCCTCGGCTCCTGGTTGGGCGCCACCGCCCAGACCGACGTCGATGTCAGTCCGGAGCAGGTGCACCCCGCCGACGTCGAAACGTGCCGCCACCTCGGTCGACGGGTCACGCTGGTGACGCGCCAACTCAATCTTGGTCGAGCGGCTTCAATTCCTGCAGCATCGTCGGCACCAGCTCGCTGACGGTCGGGTGGATGTGCATGGTGCGCGAGATGGCCGTGTAGGGCTTCTTGGCGGTCATGATGTCGAGGATGGCGTGAACCACCTCGTCTCCCCCGACACCGAGGATCGCGGCGCCGAGGATCTCCTCCGTCTCGGCATCCACGACGACCTTCATGAAGCCCTGCGTCTCACCCTTCTCCACTGCACGGCCCACCCGGGTCATCGGGCGCTTGCCCACCAACGCTTTTCGGCCCGATGCGCGCACCTGCTCCACCGTCATACCGGCCCGGCCGAGCGGCGGGTCGATATAGAGCGCGTAGGTGGGGACGCGATCGCTGACCCGTCGCGGGTCGTCGTCGAGCAGGTTGGCGGCGACGATCTCGAAATCGTTGTACGAGGTATGGGTGAACGCGCCTTTGCCGTTGCAGTCGCCCATCGCCCAGATGTGCTCGACGTTGGTGCGCAATTGGTCGTCGACCACGATGTAGCCGCGGCGGTCCGTCTCCACACCGGCGTGCTCGAGACCGAGATCGTCGGTGTTGGGCCGGCGACCGACGGCGACCAGTAGGTGCGTACCTGCGATGGGCGCCGCGCCGTCGCGTGGAACCACCTCGAAACCGTTGTCGCGCTTGGAAAGACGGATGGCCGTCGCGTCAACGACGACATCGACGCCCTCCGCTTCGAGTATCTCCTTGATCGCAGCCGAGACGTCCTCGTCTTCCCTCGACGCCAGCCGCGGACCCTTCTCCACCACCGTGACCCGGGCGCCGAAGCGGCGATACATCTGGGCGAACTCCAGCGCGATGTAGCTGCCCCCGATGATGACGAGATGCTCTGGCACAGCGTCTAATTCGAGAATCGAGACGTTGGTCAAATACTCGATGGCGGACAGCCCGGGCAGATCGGGCACCACTGCCCTGCCGCCGACGTTGAGGAATATCTTGTCGGCCTGCAGCAGTTGCCCGTCCACCCGCATCGTGTGCGGGCTTTCGAAACGCGCATGGCCGCGGATAACCGTGCAGCCCGCCATCCCGTCAAGCCAGGACTCGACGCCGTGCCGGTCGTCGAGCATCACCTTGTCCTTGCGCGCCTTGACCTTCGCCATGTCGACGCTGACATCGCCGGTGCTGACGCCGTATTCGCTGCCACGACGGGCCAGGTGTGCGGCGTGCGCGCTGGCCACCAGCGTCTTGGTGGGGATGCAGCCGTCGTTGACGCACGTGCCGCCGATCAGTTTGCGTTCGATGACCGCCACCGACTGGCCGGCCTGCGTCAGCCGACCAGCCAGCGGTGGTCCCGCCTGACCGGCGCCGACGATGATGGCGTCGAACTTCAGTGGCGTGTCGGCCATCTAGACGATGGATGTCAAGGCCGCGACGGCGAAGCCGCCAAGTGCGGCGATGACGTCCTCGGTCAGCGCCACCGGAAGGTCACGACCGGCGTTGGCGGCCAGCCGTTCACGAGCAGCGGCGCCGCCGACGGTACCGATGACCGCGCCGATCAAACCGGCGCCGAGCCCGCCGAAGGTGTAGCCCCACGCGGTTCCGAGGGCTGCGCCCGCGAAGCCGCCGGTGACCAGGCGGGCCCCGAACTGTAGCGCGGTCTTGCGGCTCGGAGTCTGCGGCATCTGGTCGGAAATCAGCTCGCCGACCGCGAGGACGGTGAGAACGGTGACAGTGATCGGGTGGGCCAGCCACTCGACCCAGGTGCCGTCGAGGTTGATCCACTGCAGCATCGCCGCCCACGCCACCGCTGCCGGAGCAGTAAACGCTCGCAGACCGGCGACCACACCGATCAGCAGAGCCAGCAGCAGTACTAGGAAATGCGTCATGCGAACCTCCCGACCGGGGACAACGTCACCCGGACGCTAACACGCACAGCGCGGCCAAGCCGGTTGTTCAGAATCGGCAGAAGCGGATGTCGGACGCGAGGATCGCCTTGGCGCCGATGGCGGAGATCTCGTCCATGATGGCGTTGACGTCGCGACGTGGCACCAACGCGCGCACCGCGACCCAGTCCGGATCGGCGAGCGGAGCGATGGTCGGTGATTCCAGTCCGGGTGTGACGGCGGTGGCTTTTTCGAGCACGGTGCGCGGACAGTCGTAGTCCAGCATCAGGTACTGCTGGCCGAACACCACACCCTGTACCCGCGCTGCCAGCTGCTCGCGGGCCGTGGCGTTGGCCTCGTTCGCCCCGTCGCGCTCGATCAGCACGGCTTCGGAGTCGCACAGCGGTTCGCCGAAGGCGACCAGGTCGTGCAGCCCGAGGGTGCGACCCGAGCCGACCACGTCGGCGATGGCGTCGGCGACACCGAGTTGCACCGAGATCTCCACCGCGCCGTCGAGCCGGATGACGGTGGCCTCAATCCCGCGTGCGGCCAAGTCTTTTCGCACCAGATTGGGGAACGCGGTGGCGATGCGCTTACCCGCGAGATCCCCAACCGTCCAGTCGCGGCCGGCCGGTGCGGCGTAGCGGAACGTCGACGACCCGAATCCCAATGCCAGCCGTTCGCGAACCGGCGCGTCCGACTCGGCGGCCAGGTCCCGCCCGGTGATGCCGAAGTCCAGCTGCCCAGAACCCACGTAGATGGCAATGTCCTTGGGGCGCAAGAAGAAGAACTCAACGTTGTTGACCGGGTCGACGACGGTGAGGTCCTTGGGATCCGTGCGTCGCCGGTAGCCGGCCTCGGCGAGGATTTCGGCGGCCGGTTCGCTCAGCGTTCCTTTGTTGGGTACGGCGACCCGCAGCGTGGCGTTCATAGTTTCTCGTAGATGTCGTCGAGGGTGAGGCCGCGGGAGATCATCAGCACCTGGGTCCAATACAAGAGCTGGCTGATCTCGTCGGCCAGCGCGTCGTCGCTCTCGTGTTCGGCGGCCAGCCACACTTCGCCGGCCTCTTCGAGGATCTTCTTGCCCAGGCCGTGCACGCCGCCGTCGAGGGCCGCGACGGTGCCGCTTCCGGCCGGCCGGGTCCGCGCCTTGTCGCTGAGCTCGGCGAACAGCGCGTCGAAAGTCTTCACGGCACGCGATTGTTTCACGCCACCGACAGCAAAGTCACTTCGGTTTCGTCGCCGTCGCGGTCAGGTTTTGGCCGGGTGGGTTTCGTGGTGCCAGGCCTCGGCGTGCATGTCCTCGAGGTGCTTGCCCTTGGTCTCTTCCACCCACTGCCACACGAAGATGAACGACAGCACCGCGCACAGCGCGTAGAACCCGTACGCCAGCCCGAGGACGTTACGCAGCTCGGGGAACGTGACGGTGATCAACCAGTTCGCCACCCATTGGCCCGCAGCGGCCAGTCCCAGTGCGGCCGCGCGGATCCGGTTGGGGAACATCTCGCCGAGCAGCACCCACACCACCGGGCCCCACGACATACCGAACGCCACCACGAACAGGTTTGCCGCCACCAGTGCGACCGGCCCGGCGACGGGGCCGAGTTCCGGCTCACCGTCGATGACCTCTGCGGTCTGGAAGATCACCGCCATCGTCGCCAGTGTGACCGCCATGCCCGTCGAGCCGATCAACAGCAGCGGTTTGCGTCCAATCTTGTCGATCAACGCGATGGCGATCAGCGTGGTGACGATGTTGGTGACCGAGGTGATCACGGTGATCACGAACGCCTGGCTCTCGTCGAATCCGACCTTCTCCCACAGCACGTTGGAGTAGTAGAAGATCACGTTGATGCCGACGAACTGCTGGAAGATCGACAAGCCCAGACCGACCCAGACGATGCCGTAGATCCCGCCGCTCGGCTTGCGCAGGTCCTGCCACGACGGCGGTTTCTCCGCCTTCAGTGAATCCTGGATGCGGTTGATGGTGATCTCCAGGTTCTTCTCACCGAGCAGCAGACTCAGCACGCGCCTGGCTTCTGGAATGCGGTATTTGGCAACGAGATAACGCGGTGACTCCGGAATCGTGTAGGCCAGTGCGCCGTAGAGGATGGCGGGTAGCGCCATCATCAAGAACATCCAGCGCCAGGCCGCCAGCCCCAGCCACAGTTCCTCACGCGATCCGCCGGCCAGATGCGCCAACAGATAGTCGATGGCCAGGGACAAGAAGATGCCGGTGACGATCGCCAACTGCTGCAGCGAGCCCAGCCGCCCGCGAATGCGGGGCGGTGAGGTCTCCGCGATATAGGCGGGCGCGATGACGGAGGCCACCCCGACCCCGACGCCGCCGACGATCCGGAAGATCACCACCATCCAGATGTTGGTGGCCAGACCGGTGCCGATCGCGCTGATCAGAAACAGCAACGCGGCGATCTTCATCACCGACAACCGACCGATCCTGTCGGCCAGCCTGCCGGCGGTCACCGCGCCAGCCGCAGCCCCGAGCAACGCCGAGGCCACCGCGAACCCCAGCGTCGCATTGTCGATCTGGAACTCGTCCTGCAGCGCGGCGACCGCGCCGTTGATCACCGCGCTGTCATAGCCAAACAGCAAGCCGCCCAGTGCCGCCACCGACGCGATGCGGATCACCCGGCCGCTGTGTTCGGATTCCTCGTAATCCAACCCCGATGCAGCGTCCCCGATCGGCCCGTGCGTCATTGGATGCCCCTTCCGCAGCGTTGCGTGATGGAGATCACATTCAATCACCAACGCAGAGGTCAGGCGGTGCGTTCTCCAAACTGATCCGCCAGGTCCGAATACACGGCGCGCAGGCCTGCAACGGTGAGCGCTGCCAGCGAAGAAATGTGGCGTCGCCGTGGACCGCCGGGAACATCTACGTCGTTGGGAACCACCAACACCGGGCATCCGGCCGCTTCGGCGGCGGCGGCGCCGGTGACCGAGTCCTCGACGGCCAGACACTCGTGTGGCGGCAGGCCGAGCAGGTCTGCGGCGCGCAGGTACGGATCCGGCGCCGGTTTGCCGCGCGGCACCTCGTCACCACAGACGGTCACCGAGAAGTGGTGACGGCCAATGCTGTTCAGCGCGCGATCGGTGAGCGCACGCTGCGTATTGGTGACCAATGCCATCGGAACGCCTTCGGCCGCAAGGGCTTCCAGCATCTCGCGGGCACCCTCACACCACGGCAGGCCGTCATCGAAAAGATCCGCGGTGTAATCGTGCAGCCAGCGGTCGGATTCGGCCATGGCGACCGGATCGTGGTCGAGGCCCAGGTCGGTGTAGACGGTGCGGATGGTGTTCTCCGCCGAACTGCCCACCAGTGCGGTCCGGACTTCTTCCCGCAGCTGCGCGCCGTGTTGCGCGTACAGCGCCGCCAGCGAGATGTCCCAGAGCTTTTCGGAGTCGACAAGCGTGCCATCCATATCCCACAGCACCGCTTGCACGCCCACGATTCTGTCGGTGGGTTCGGTTAGCGTCAAACCATGAGCATTCTTGTGACTGGAGCCACTGGAAACATCGGACGCCGCATTGTGGATCACTTGATCGACTTGGGCGTGAGTGACATTCGCGCGTTGACCACCAACCCGGCCAAGGCCAAGCTGCCCGAGGGTGTGACTCCGATCACCGGCTATCTCGGCAAGCCCGAGACGCTGCCCGCCGCGTTGGACGGCGTGGACCGGATGTATCTGGCCCCCTTTCCGCCGACGCTGGACGTCGCCCTCGATCTGATCAAGCGCGCCGACGTCGAATACGTGGTTGCGCTTTCCGGCGGCGCGCACTGGCAACAGCACACCGACACCATCGCCGCCTCGGGCATCACCAATACCCAGCTGGGGCCGGGTGAGTTCCTGGAGAACTTCACCATCTGGGCGGAGCAGATCAAGACGACGCGCACGGTCCGCGAGCCGTACCCCGACATGGTCGAGGCGCCGATCTCCATGGACGATATCGCCCGGGTGGCCACGGCGCTGTTGGTCAAGCCCGAAGAGTCGCATTACGGACAGATGTATGAGCTCACCGGTCCGGAAGCGCTGAGCCGTAAGCAGATTGCGGAGCAGATCGGCGTCGGCATCGGCGTGGAAGTCACCTTCGAGCAGTGCAGCCGAGAGGAAGCCGAAGCCGCGCTGAGGCCCATCATGGGCGACGAGACGGGGTGGTATCTCGACCTGATGGCCGAGGCTGAACCGCAGCACGCCAATCAGCTGGTCGCGGAGCTGACCGGAACACCGGCGATGTCAGTCGCCCAGTGGGCGGCGGCCAACGCCGAGATGTTCCGTTAGCCCTGTCCTTGAGGTCCGAGTTGCGTCGGAGTTAGTCGCTGGAGACGGAATCCTGCGATGCCGCCTCTAGGGCCGACGCCACTGCCTCGAACTCTGCCAGTGCGGCCGTGAGATCCTCGACAATCTCCCGCGCGATGATCTCAGGTGCGGGCAGGTTGTCGGTGTCCTCCAGGGATTCGTCACGCAACCACGTGATGTCGAGATTGACCTTGTCACGGGCGATGAGTTCGTCGTAAGTGAAGGACTTCCAGCGCTCTGATTCGACGCGTTCGTCGCGCGGTTTGCCGGTGAGATAGCTTTCGACGAACTCGTCGAGGTGATGCCTGCGCAATGGATTCTGCTTCAGAGTGAAGTGCTGGTTGGTCCGTAGGTCGTAGACCCACAGGTTCGTCGTCCACGGCTGCTCGGAAGCCGGCTTCTTGTCGAAGAACAACACGTTCGCCTTCACGCCTTGGGCGTAGAAGACCCCCGTCGGTAACCGCAGGATGGTATGCAGATCGAAGTCAGACAACAGCTTTCGGCGCAACGTCTCGCCTGCCCCACCTTCGAACAGCACATTGTCCGGCAACACGACAGCGGCGCGGCCGTTGATATCCAGAATCGTCATGATGTGCTGCAGGAAGTTCAGCTGCTTGTTGCTCGTGGTTACGACGAAATCCTGACGCTCGATCTCGACGTCCTCGCGGGCCTCTCGGCCGTCGGCGCCCACCATCGTCAGCGACGACTTGCGACCGAACGGCGGGTTAGACAACACCACCGACCACCGCCGGCCCGGGTCGGCGATTAGCGCGTCGCGAACGTCGATAAGCGAGTCGCCGTCGGCAGTGCCAATGCCATGGAGCAGCAGGTTCATCGCTGCCAGTCGCGCGGTGCCGTCGACAAGCTCGTAGCCGGTGACGAAGGTGTCGCGCAGGTGTGCGCGCAGGGTCGGCGTCAGGTTCGCGGCGTCGGCGGCGGCGTGTTCGTGCGCGACGAGGAGAAACCCACCAGTGCCGCATGCCGGATCGACGACGGTGTCGGATGGCGTGGGGTCAAGGACGTCGACGATCGCGCGGATGAGATCGCGAGGCGTGAAGTACTGGCCCGCCCCCGAGCCCTTGTCCGATGCACCTTTAGACAGCAACTCTTCGTAGGCGTCGCCCTTCAGGTCGGTACCTGAGGCTGACCAGTTCTCTTTGTCGACCAGGTCGACGATCAACCGCTTGAGCTTGGCTGGATCCTGAATCCGGTTCTGCGCCTTACGGAAAATCGTCCCGAGCGTCCCAGGTTGCTGTGCCAGCCCGACGAGGATGTTGGTATAGGTGACCTCAAGCTCAGTGCCGTCGGCGTCCAGGAGCTTCTGCCACGAGTAGTCGTCGGGAACGATCTTCTGCGGGTTAAGTTTTCGGGTCGCGCGCTCATGCGCCATTTTCAAGAAAAGCAGATAGGTCAGCTGCTCGGTGTACTCGATGACGCCGACCCCATCGTCACGCAGCACATTGCAATAGGACCAGAGCTTCTCGACGAGGCGACGGGAGTCAGCCATAGTTGCCCTTCCAGTCAGTTGTCCAAGGACAGATTCGGCACGCCTTGATAGATTGCGTCGCCTGCAAGTACGCCGAAGCTCTTTGCGATGGCACACGCCGCAATCCATCGATCGCCCGTGTGCATCGGGTCCTGCAGCGCATGGCCAATCTTCCGACAGTCGGCCACGAGGGTTGCATAAGCGTCAACGACTTCAACGTCGGGATAGATCGTCGGTGTCCGATCGAGGATCTGCAGTGCCTCCGCCGTTCGCCGCTCACCCCAGCCGCGTGTACGCACACCCGCAAGCACCTCTGCCCGTGTTTGAAACGAGATCACGACGCGGCGGCCAGTCAGCCGTTCTCGCCAGCTAGGCACTCGTGGATCATCCGATGCGCGTCGAATGAATAAGACGCTGAAGACATCCGTATCGACGACCGACGCGGCGATCTCCGTCACGAACGAGCTGCCCTCAGGAAGGCTTCGAACTCTTCGTCCGTGAGATCGATGCCACCGCCGATATCGGGCCCGGGTGCGCTGGCCAAGATCTCATCGACCGCGACAACCCTGGGACCCAGATATTCGGCGGCCGGGTCAGCCGCCGGCAGGACGCGCGCGCTTTCTAACGCGACGAGTCGGCCGGAAGCATGATTCACCGCCTGACCCTCCGCGATCACCCATTGACCGACGAGTTGCGCGGCGACGGCGTCATTGTCGACGTGCCGAAGTTCCACGGCATGGCCAACGTCGTCGCGCACCCGGAACTCATGCGATCGAAGGTCCACTTTTTCCAGCCGGCCCGCCACCGTCTTTAGGTTGCCAGCCAGGAGCAGGCCCGACGCCCATGTTTCGACGTGAGTGGCCTGAGTATGAACGTGAATGGGCTTTCGGGTTGAAGTACCAAGAACCACTTCCGGCGCCGCCGCATGAATGGCGCTCACGAGCTTCCCCGCGCTTTCTGCAATCAGATCGGTCACCCAGTCGGGCCGATGATCGTCGGCGATGGATTCGATAACTTCCCAGAAGCGCTCGTCAGCGATGGCTTCCTCCGGGAGCTCTACGTCCAGTTTGCCGACTGGGCCTTTGACAAACCGCAAAACGGTGCTGCCTGCGTGTACCGCCTGTAGGCGCAGCTGCACGAACTCCTCGACGAACTGCTTGGACCGGCCCGGTCCTGGTGTACTCACCACGTCGCGAGCGATCCGGGTTGTGAGTTCCTGCAACGCGCTGGCGAGGCCGACGAGATCCTTGGCAGCAATCTCGCCGCTGGGCACGACGGAGCCGACGAGCGTGAGGTCAAGATCCCTGGTCATCCTGACACCTCCTCACAACTCAGATACGGATCCGACTTCCAACGGTAAGGCCCGATTGCTTAGCCGAACAACTGTCTTGCGGGCGATCCAGCCGTCACCAATTATCTCGATGACGACCGACAATCCCGCAGCTTTCGTTATTGGTATCGAGACGGCTCAAAGGCACATCAGCGCTCCTGCATCGATACACTGTGCCGGACGTCCCGTCATACCACCGGGAGTACACGCAATTGTCAGATCGTCTCTCCGTTAGCACGGACGGGCTACGTTCCGCGTCCGCGGCGCTGAATGAACAGGCCGGACGACTGACCGACGGCGTCGGCGCGGCACCTACCGGCACAAAGCCCTCAAGCGAGGGCGCTGCACGCTTCGCCGCGTCTGTCGAAGCATTCAGCGCAGCGTACGCGGGTCGGGTCGCAGGGCACGGCCAGTCGGCCCTAACGGCGGCAAGCAGTTACGTGACGACCGATGACGGTGGGGCTGCCAGTATTGCGGCGGGGTCGGTGTGAGCGCCGTGCAATCGAGCGACCCGGCCGGGATGTTGCGGAAACCAACAATCACACCTGGAGCCGCCTCGGGCCCGGGAGTTGGCCTTCCGACGCGCTCGAAGATCGAGGACTGGACCGACGCCATCAACGACCTGTCACGGTTTGCCGCAGTTTACGGGGCGTCAGCCAACAAGCTTGAGATCGCTGCCGACGCCCACGTGCAACAGCTTTCGGCGCCCGGCGGCACCGACTGGGAAGGTCCTGCCGCGGACCAGGCGCGCGAAACCGGCTACGCGGACCGTGGCGTGGTCTGGCAGGCGGCCGATCTCATGCGTGCAATGCAAAAGGTCGCCAATCAAGGGGCGGGTACCCTCAGCCAGGCTCGGGAGTTGGCACTCGACGCGATCGCCCAAGCGGAAGCCGACGATTTCAAGGTCAGCGATGACCTGACCGTCACAGATCTCCGCCGCTACACCAGCCAACAATTGGGCATGTACGAGGCGCGCAAGACCAAAGCCGAACAGCACCACAGCTACATCGCAATGCGGGCAGGAACGTTAGCGTCCGAAGACGCCAAAATCGGCGGCGAACTGCACGCGGCAGCAATCAGCCTCGACGGCATGATTCCCCAGAACTGGGACACACCTAACGGCAACGGAGCAATTCAGGCCGTCGATTACAAGCAATCACCCCACTCCGGCGACACGAACGAATCGCCGAAGATTCCAGGACCAAAGCCAGCTCCTCCTCCTGACAGTGGACAAGCGCCTCACGGATCACAGCCGTGGTACAGCCGCGGCGACGATGTTCTGTTCGAGAAGCTCGCCGAGAATGCAGCTGACGCCGCTGAAGCGCAGGGATGGACACACGCAGCGAGGAACTTGCGGCACTATCTCGGAAACTCGGGCGACGACCTCACCGTGAATCCTGACGAGATCATGCGCGACGTCCCGCAGATCCAGCAAACCACGGACGACCTGGTAAACAGCGAGGTACAACGGATTGCCGCCGAAGCAGCAACGACCGGCAATTATGGGAATCCTGTTCAGTTCCAAACCGACTGGACCGGGCCATACATCGGACCAGAAGACAGCAAAGACTGGTTCTATGCCATGGGCGGTATCCAGCAGTCGGTAAGCGGCGTCGTTACAGTGCATCCTCCTGCGGTCCCGGGCGGCGAGCCGACCGTGACTGTGGATTACCAGACGCACGTGTTCGACCGATACAACTGGGACGGAAACAAGACCACGACCTTCGACGTCCCCGGAACAGATGGCGTGACAATCAGCGACAAGAGAATGGGTGCGCTCCATACCGCTGGACTTGCACAGGAGTACAACATTTCGGGCTCCGGGAGTGTCTTCCACTACGAGGGTGCGCTGCCGTCGAATGCGCCGCTCGATCTGCCAAGCGCCCCAGACAATCGCGACGGCACTCGTACCGACCCTGGGAGATACAGCCCTGGGGACTACGGCCCGGGAAGAGATGCAGGATGATCCGCGTGAGGCACTCACTGCGCTTGGGTACTGCCCTTCTCCTGCTACTCATGGCGGTCGCATGTTCGCAAAATGGGGACCCAGTTGGCCGGACGACAAATGCTCGGATTGAGACGTCGACAAGCCCGGAGCTGATTAAGGAGGCGACGGCGTTCGGCGGTCTGGTGTTGCCGCCGGGTGCTGAGGTGTTGCAGGCACGCGTAGATAGCGCCCTGGACACCAGATATCAGCTCGCGCTCCGGATTGACCCCGACGGCTTGACGAAGCTGCTCGCTGACTCTCATTTCGACAAGCCGCTCATAAAGGCATACCCCCCATTCGAGGAGGTCATTGCAGGTCCCAGCCTGGCAACCTCCCCGTTAGTACTCACGGCGCAGGATCGCTACCAAAACGCGGAGGGAATGTCGGTCTACCGCACCGTGATCGTTGATGAGCGCGATCCGAGTACCTGGATCGTGCACTTGAGCATGAACACCACATAACCAGTGAACTGAGAACGGACCCGGTGGTGTTGCGGCGGACGTCGTCGTGGTCTGCGGCTCAGAAGTTGCTTGACGCAACCTCTCTCATAATGACCGTCCGCCCAGAGCTTCAGGCCTCGCGACTTAGGCCGCCCGGTTCCAGCCGCACGGGCAGCGCTTCAGCCTCCCGGCCCTGATCGCTCAGTTCCTGTACCCACTGCCTGTATTCACCTTCGTACGACCTGCCGAACTCTTTGCCCTTCTCGGTGATGCGTAGCCACAGCGTCCATGGCCAGCCCGCTCGGTCGTCGAACCCTCTCTGCCAACCTGGGTTGAGGCACCCGCCCCCT
>NZ_PIZU01000045.1 GCF_002838065.1 Mycobacterium hubeiense
CTCGGCATAACCACGACCTCGGGATAATTCGAATTATGCCGACCACGGCATAACAGCAAGGAGCGGCGCCTGGATCCGCAAATAACGGTCGGACTGCTCACCGACGCCAGCGGCCTACCGCTCAACGTCGCGGCGTTCGAGGGCAACCGGGCCGAGACCGCCACGATGGTGCCGGTAATCAACGAGTTCAAGGCCGCTCACCAGCTGTCCGATGTCACCGTGGTCGCCGATGCCGGGATGATCTCCGAAGCCAACCCGGTCGCGTTGCACGCAGCGAAATTGACCTACATCCTCGGCGCCCGGATTCCGTTCTTACCTGACGTGGTGCGTGAATGGCGCGACAAGCATGCCGATGAGGCGATCCCCGACGGGCTGGTACTCACCCAGCCATGGCCGTCGACGAGCAGCGAGTAAGCACGCGGTATCCCGGATCGGGTGATCCACTACCAGTACCGACACGACAGGGCGCGAAAGACGTTGCGGGGCATCGATGAGCAGGTGGCCAAGGCCCAACGCGCGGTTGACGGGCACGCCCCGGTCAAACGCAACCGCTACATCCAGCTCACCGGCGCCACCAAGAGCGTGAACCGCACGTTGGAGGCCAAGACCCGCGCCCTGGCCGGCTGGAAGGGCTACACCACCAACCTGGTCGATCAGCCCGCGTCGTTCGTCATCGACGCCTATCACCAGTTGTGGCGCATCGAGAAGGCCTTCCGGATGTCCAAGCACGACCTACAGGCCCGCCCGATCTATCACCGCACCCGTGACTCGATCGAAGCGCACCTGACGGTCGTGTTCGCCGCCATGGCGGTCTCGCACTGGATCGAGCACCAAACCGGCTGGAGCATCAAGACCCAACTCGGGACGATGTGCACTAATTTGGCCCAACTCGGGACCGGCCAGATTTTCTGCGTGTCCATTACATCTGTGAAAAGAACGGGTTCGACTGGCCGATTTGCCTTTAGTGCGGGAACACGTATGCCTGTGTAGCTGACCCTGACGCGTTGGTGCTGGACCCGAACGTGACCGAGTAGCCGATGGTGCGAACGTTCAAGCCGGACTTACTAGCCGGATCCGGCGGGCTCGTCACCGTCATCACGGTCGAGGAGGACGGAATCGAAAGGGGCCTCAACGCGTGGCCGTCCAACGACACGGACACTCGCAAATACAACCGGCAGGAGGACGACGATGGGTAAGCGACTCGAGCAGGCGCTGGCCGAACAAGACGAGATCGAGGCCGCTGCGGCTGACCACGCGGACCAGCCCATCCCGCCGCATGTGAAAGTGAGCAGGCCGAACCGGGCGCTCAGCAGGGTGTTGCAGGTGCGGCTTGACCCCGATGAGTTCGAGGCGATCGAGCGGATCGCCGCAGAGCGCGGATTGCCGGCGTCGACGGTTGCGCGCGAGCGGCTGCTGGCCATGATCGCCGAGGACCAGGCAGACGACCTGGATGTAGCGGCGCAGGTGGCGGCGGCTGCGGATCGGATCAAGGAGTTGGTCGCGCGGGGTGTACGCACTTAGTAGTTTGCAGGTCGCCCCGATGGGTCATCATGACGAGGTGAACCTCATTCCCACGCCCAAGGCGAAGATCAGCGACGCCGACATCGCCGATGTACTGGGCCGCGCCGTGCAGATCATCGATCCACTCCTCGACATCTTGGCCGAAACCGATCCGCTGGGGCTGAAACATCGCACCCGACACCTCGGCGACGGCGACGGCGCCGTCGACAAGATTCAGGACACGCTGGCGCGGGTGCTCAACATCGCCGACGTGCCGGGGACGTCGGCGTGGGACGGCATGGATCTCGATGCCCGCGTCAACTGGTGGGTGCGACGCGTCGGGGCGTTGAACAACGTTGCCGTCGCCTTCCCCGGATTTCTCGGCGTCATCGCCGACCGGCTACCGATCCAGGATCTGCTCGGGTTCGCCAACCAGGCCATCGTGTTGTGCGCCGTGGCGCGCGAACACGGCGTCACCGACCGCCAAGCGCAGGTCCGCCTGCTGGCGTCGGTGTTGTGCCACCGCGAGCTGCCGCCGAGCACGGTGCCAGACGACACCGACGAGGAGCTGATCCAGTTCTCCGCGACGCCGGCCGGCGTCGTCCGCGCGCTCTGGAGTTTGGCGGGTCTGCTGAACGCCATCAGAGACGAACTCGCCCGGCGCCCGCATCCCCGCGCCGTCTTCCGGGTGTTGGGCATGCTGCCGGCGGTCGGCGCCGTCGTCGACTACTTCGGCGAATTCGGCGCCCTGCAGCGCGCCGCGGAAGCCGGCCGGCAGTGGATCGGGCAGCATTCGACGCAATGAACGAACGCAATTCCCGTGTCGCCGCCGCTCTGCAGAATCTCGGTATCGAGCCCGCAATCCGAATCCTCGACGAGGACGCCAAGACCGCCGTCGCGGCGGCGCGCCAGCTGGGGTGCGAGGTCGGCGCCATCGCCAACAGCCTGGTGTTCGCCTGCGACGGCGAGCCGCTGCTGGTGATGGCCAGCGGCGCCAGCCGAGTGGACACCGACCTGCTCGCCGCGTCCCTCCGTGCCGGCGAGATATCGAAGGCCACACCGCAACTGGTACGCACCGCGACCGGTCAGGCGATCGGGGGAGTGGCGCCGACCGGTCATCCCCGCAGACTGCGCACCCTCGTCGATGAGACACTGTCGCGCTATCCGGTGATCTGGACCGCCGCCGGCACCGCCGACTCGGTGATGCCGCTGACCTGACCGGAAAATGCGTAACTGATGTGCCTGGTGGTGCTGGTGAGGCGAATTTTCACGCCTACGAGGCGTCCCCTGAAGGAAAAGTAGAGCTACGAGCAATTGCTGACCATCACCGAGGGCACTGCGATGCGGGTGCGATGACTTTCTGCCCGCACTCGGGTCAACACTGAAGACGAACACCATCGGAAGGAGCATCGCAATGGCTAGCGAGTCAGTCACAACGTCAGCCAAGCCGCCAGTGGTCGACCAGCAGACGTGGCGCGCCGCCCTCGACGAGCTGCGGCGGCGGGAGAAGGCCGCAACGCGCGAACTGGACGCGATCGCCGCCGCCCGCCGCCGGTTGCCCATGGTGGAGCTGCCGGACTACACGCTGATCGGCGCCGAGGGCCCCATTCGCCTGGTCGACATCTTCAAGGGACGGTCGCAGCTCATCACCTACCACCACATGTGGACCGACGGCGCGGAGTGGCATTGCGGCGGTTGCACGGGATTCACGTCGCAGTTCACCCGGCTGGAGTTCCTCGACAACTATGACGCCCGCTTCGTCATCGTCACCAACGGACCGATCGAGGAGGCGCTGGCCTACCGCGACAAAGTGGGCAACAAGATGGAGTGGTACTCGTCGTCGCAGAGCAGCTTCGGCGCCGACGTCGACGCGCCCCCCGGCGGCGGCTTCGCGGTCAACGTGTTCCTGCGCGACGGTGAAAAGGTTTACCGGACATGGCATACCAACGGCCGCGGGACCGAACAGCTCAGCCACACCTTCGCGCTGATCGACATCCTGCCGTACGGCCGTCAGGAGGAATGGCAGGACTCTCCTGAGGGGTGGCCCAAGCGACCGACCTATTCGGGCTGGCTGGACAGTCCCGATATCGCACGGTTCTACGGGAAAGGCAACGCATGACCGACCGTGAATGTTTTGTCGTCACACGCACCATCGACGCCACGCCGGCGGAGGTCTTCGCCGTGCTGGCCGACCCGACGCGGCACAAGGACACCGAGCCCGGCGACTGGGTGCGCGACGCGGTCGATACCGAGCCCATCACGGGGACGGGGCAGATATTCGCGGTCAACATGTTTCTCGAGTTCGCCGGCGGGCATTACGTCATGCACAACCTGGTCAACGTTTTCGAGAAGGACCGCGCGATCGGCTGGCTGCCGGGACAGCTCGACGACGCGGGCAACCACGACCCCGGCGGCTGGAGCTGGCGCTACGACCTCGCCCCCAACGGTGACGGCACCGAGGTGACGCTCACCTACGACTGGACGGGCACACCGCAGAGCTTCCGCGACGAAATCGGTGGCATGCCGCCATTCCCGGAGCAGTTCCTCGTGGAATCGCTTGAAGCGCTGGCGCGTTCGGTCAAGTAGGCACGAGGCACGCGCCGCGAGTCAGCCTCGCGTCAGCTCCGCATACCTTGCGACGTGGTAGTCGGTCGACCCGTATTCGTACTGCATCGCAGTCAGCCGCTTGAAGTAGTGGCCGATCGCGAGCTCCTCCGTCATCCCCATGCCGCCGTGCAGCTGCACCGCGTTCTGCCCGACGAACCTCGCCGCCCGCCCGAAGGTCGCCTTTGCCGCCGACGCCGCACGGGCCCGCACTGACGGCTCCGACGACAGATTCAGCACCGCTAGATACACCGCGGCGACCGCCTGCTCGACCTCCATGTGCATATCGACCATCCGATGCTGCAGCACCTGGAAGGTGCCGATCGGTTGCCCGAACTGCTGACGTTGCTTGCAGTACTCGACGGTGTCGGCCAACACCTTTCGCATACACCCCACGGCCTCGGCGCACACTGCTGCGGCGCCTTCGTCACGCGCCTGCGCGATCGACGGCCACGCCTGACCCTCCTCGCCCAATAACGCATCGCCGGGCAGCCGCACGTCGTCGAACTCGATGTCGGCAGCGCGCTTGTCGTCGATGGTCCGGTAGTTGTGCGCGACGATGCCGGGGTGCCCCGCATCAAGCAGGAACAGCGAGATTCCCGACGACGTGCGTGCGGTGACCAACAATTGTGTCGCCAGCGGGGCGCTCATCACGACGATCTTCGAACCCCGCACCACCCATTCGCCGCCGTCGAGGTGCGCGGTCGTCGACACGTCCTGCCAGTGGTCTCCGGACCCGGGCTCGGCCGCGGCCAATGCCACGATCGCCGTGCCCGCGACGACCTTCTCCAGCAGCGCTGATGCGCCTGCGCGGTGCAGCAGACCGGCCGCAACCACCGCGCAGTCCACATACGGTTCGACCACCAGCGCATGCCCCAGCGCCTCGGCGATCACCATCATTTCCACTGGGCCGCCGCCGATTCCGCCCACTTCTTCGGGCAGGGTGGCGCCGAGGATACCGAGCTCGTCGGCGAACGCCCGCCAGATGTCGGGCTGCCAGCCGGCGCCGGTCTTGGCGGCGGCCCGGCTCTTCTCCAGGTCGTAGCGGGTCGACAAGAACTTGGTGAGCCCGTCGCGCAGCAGCTCTTGTTCCTTGGTCAGGGTGAAGTCCATCTATAGCCCCAATTCCGCCTTGGCCAGGATATTTCGCTGAATCTCGTTGCTACCGGCGTAGATTGAGCCAGCTCTGTCGTTGAAGTACCGCAGTGGCGCGACCGCCTGCCAGGGTTCGCCGCTGACGTAACCGTCGGCCGGCGGCTCGAAATCGGCGATCGGTCCGCCGGGGCGGGTGGCATGCGGTTGGTACACGCGACCCCGCGGCCCGGCCGCCTCCATCGCCAGTTCGGTGAGCGTTTGACTCAGTTCGGTGCCGAGGATCTTGAGCATCGACGACGCCGTTCCGGGGTTGCCGCCCCCGGCCACCGCGGCCAGCACCCGGTACTCGAGGATCTCGAGCACCTCGGTGCGGATTCGCGCGTCGGCGAGCTTGCGCCCGAACGCCGGATCGTCAAGCAGCACACCGCCCGCCGGGCCAGGTGCCTCGGCAGATACCGAAGCAATCTGTTCGGCCATCACCTGCAGCGCGGGCGCGACCGCGCCTCCGCCTCGCTCGAACTCCAGCAGATACTTCGCGACGGTCCAACCGTCGTCGATTCGGCCGACCACGTTGGTCTTCGGCACGCGCACCCCGTCGAAGAACACCTGGTTCTGGATCTCCTCGCCGGAGGTCATCACCAGCGGGCGGATCTCGATGCCCGGTGACGTCATGTCGATGAGTACGAACGTGATGCCCTGCTGCTTCTTGCCCGTCCGTGACGTGCGGACCAGTGCGAACATCCAATTCGCTTCACGCGCATGCGTTGTCCAGATCTTGCTGCCGGTGCAGACGAGGTCGTCTCCGTCGTCGACGGCGGCCATCGACAGCGCCGCCAGGTCCGATCCCGCCTCGGGTTCGGAGTAACCCTGACAGAAGAACACTTCGCCGGTGAGGATGCGCGGCAGGAAGTAGTCCTTTTGCGCGTCGGTGCCGAACGCGATCAGCGCGTGCGCGACCATCCGAATTCCCATGGGCGACAACGAAGGCGCCCCCGCCAACGTCGACTCCCTGCTGAAGATGTAGTGCTGGGTCAGGCTCCAGTCGCAGCCGCCGTACTCCACCGGCCACGCGGGGGCCGCCCACCCGCGCTCGTGCAGGATCCGCTGCCACTTCATGCTCGCGTCGTGATCGGCGTAGACGCTGGTCATCAATCGGCCGGCCTGCCGCAGCTCCGGCGTCAGCTTCTCGTCGAGAAACTCGCGCACCTCGTCGCGGAATGCGAGGTCGCTCGCCGACCAGTCCAGATCCATGGCCTCCCCTGCCTGCCGTTCGGTACAGACATAGTAAACCTAGTTACTCAACTCGACAAAGCTGCCGGGCCCCAGCGCGGTCGTCGCTAGTCGGCGACGTTGGTGCGCAGGGATTCTCGCGCCAGAAACTGTCGGAATACACCAGCGAGGTGTCGCTGACGATCGCTGGGAGCAGCAGTTCCCAGGTCTGGGCCACTCGGTCCCGAAGGGACCCGCCGGCGGTTCTGGAGATCAGCTCCGTGCCCAGCAGCGCACCGATGACCGTGTCGGTGACGCCCTGCGGATCGAGGTCCGGGCGCAGGTCACCTTCGGCGCAGGCTTGCGCGAGGCCGGCGGCGAACAACGTCCGCCACTCGTTTACGGTGCGCCGCGCCGCCTCATTGAACTCGACGAACACCCGGACAAGCTGCGTGGCGACCCGCGCGAACGTGTCGGTGCTCAACTGTTCGGCCACCAGGAAGACACCGTGGATGATGCCCTCGAGCGCCGGTCCGGGTGATTCATTGATGCTGCGGAACGAAGCGAGCAGGTTGGCGGCGCCTGCGTCGATGATCGCCGACGCGAGGGACTCCTTGGAGTCGAAGTGGTAGTAGAACGCTCCCTTGGTCAGTTCGGCGCGTTCCAGGATGTTGCCCAATCCCGCAGCTGGATAACCGATTTCGTCGAACAGATCCACAGCGGAATCGATGAGGCGTTGCCGGGTTACCTCGGAACGGGCTTGGGGCACCGAGTACCTCCCGAAGGTCCGTCACGTCGAATCAGGCGTACGTGCTCGGCGATCATAGAACACCGGCCTGCAGGGGCGTGACGTTCTTGATCGTCAGTGCGGTGCGCCGACCGATGAACTCGGTGAGGTAGTCGAGCCGGTCGGGTTGGCGAACCCCGGCAACGTGAGCAGCCAGCAGTTCTCGAGGTCGGTGAGGAAGCGTTCGGGCGCTGCGAAGTCACTGGTTTGGCGTAACCCGAGATAGAGCGAAACAAGTACTCTGGCAATGTTTTCGGGAGTACGGGCAGCTACGACGTCACCGTCGCTGACCGCGCGCCTGGCGATGTCGGCGAAGCCCGTCACCCACTCACCGAGCACACGGTCCGAGAGCCCGTCGGAGCGCCCGATCGATCCGAGCAGATTCAGGCCGGCGCGAGCCATCGCCTCGCCGATGTCGGCGGTCGCGATGACGTACGAGATATCGATGAGTGTCTCCATGCCGGAGAGTTGCCGGCCGAGCAGGTCGGCGACCGCAGTCTGGCCGATCGCCGCGCGCTGTTCGACGACGGCCGTGGCCAGGGCCCGCTTCGACCGGAAGTGAAAATACATGGCGCCCTTGGTGACTTCGGCGTCGGCGAGGATATCGTCGAGGCTCACGTCGCTGTAGGGCTTGTGGGCGAATTGGCGCGAGGCGGCCCGCAGGATCTGCAGTCGCGTGGCGTCGGCGCGTCGATCGATTTGTTCGGTCACAGGCCGAGGCCGCCTCGCACGT
Source organism: Mycobacterium hubeiense (assembly GCF_002838065.1). Classification (GTDB taxonomy): domain Bacteria; phylum Actinomycetota; class Actinomycetes; order Mycobacteriales; family Mycobacteriaceae; genus Mycobacterium; species Mycobacterium hubeiense. Next base: position 7,929 of record NZ_PIZU01000045.1, read on the forward strand.
TTCTCAAGAACATATTTCTTTCATTCCAGGACGGCTAAAATACCAAAAGTATCTCCGCCGCTCGGGAACATTCCAAAAGTATGTAAAATCCCGTGCAAAAATAACGTTTAGTTCAAGCTCCAGGAAGGGAGCGAAGCTTGGAGGCTGTTGCCAAAGTCCGCACTGGCAAAAACCCCCGAAGCGGACCGTGGCAACGCCGCGATTATTACGCGGACCGCGGGTGCACCCGATGACGTGGGACGACGAAGTCGATGTGCTCTGCGTGGGATCAGGACTGGGCGGGTTGGCGGGCGCCGTCGCGGCGGACGACGCCGGACTCGACGTGTTGGTCGCCCAACCGAGCGCACCAAGTGAGGGTGTGCCGTCGCTCGGCGCCGGCGTGACGGACTCTGACACGCTGGACTACTTCGCGGCAGTGACCGGCGATGCGCAGCCACCCTCCGCGGCGATGTGGAATGCGGATCCGCCGTTGCGGGTCGTCGATGCCTTACCGCCGGACAAGCCGAGGGCAGCCGTCGCGCCGTTTCTCGGTGCGCGGCTGCGGGATTGGGCTAGCTGCTGCTTGGCGTCGCCGTACGGATTCCTGCACACCCGCGTCTCGAACCGCGGCACGACGATGCGCACCCGCGACGGTGAGATTGTCGAAGTGGCAGCCGTCGGTTCGTTGCCGCCCGACACCGACGCCGTCACCGCGTCGGAACTGGGGGACTGGCTGATTGCACAGGCGCGCGACCGCGACGTCGAGGTGTTCGACGAGAGCCCGCTGCAGCGCATCGTGTTCGAAGAAGGTGACGTCGTCGGCGCCGTCCTCGCGACCCCGGACGGCCCCTACGCGGTTCGGACGCACCATGGGGTCATCGTGACGACGTCGGATCGCGAGACGGATGGCACCGCGATGAGAACCGGGTTGGCGGGGCAGGGCATCGTTGAAGTTTGCCTGGTCAATAAGCCCGCAAGCCGGTTCGGCCGCGTCGAGCTCGTCGTCGCCGGTGAGCCCGTGCCGCCCGCTCACACGCTCGGCGTCGCCGAGAAATGCACCGGGATGCGTCCCTCGGCCAGCAGCGACTCCATCTGATCGCCGGGCATCGGGCGCGACAGCAGAAACCCCTGTGCTCGGAAACACCCGTGGCGCAACAACGTCGTCGCCGCGGCCTCCGTTTCGACGCCCTCGGCGACCAGCTGCAGACCGAACGCCTCGGCCAGGGCGATGATCGCGCGCACGATGGCCAGATCGCCCGGATTCTCCCCGAGTTCGCGCACGAAACCCTTGTCGATCTTGAGGGTGTCGACGGGCAGGGATTTGAGATGCGACAGCACGCTGTATCCGGTGCCGAAGTCGTCGATGGCCAGCTGCACGCCCGCCGCCTTCAGGCCCGCAAGCGTGAAGCGGGTTGTCTTGATGTCCTGGACCACAACGCTTTCGGTGATCTCCAGGCACACCGAATCACGCTGCAGACCGAATTCGTCGATGATGCCTGCAACCGATTCGACGAAGCCGTCGCTGACCAACTGCACCGGCGAGACGTTGATGCGCAGCACCGTGTCGAGGCCCACCCCTTTGGCCCGCCACCGGGCGAACTGCGCGCAGGCGGCCCGCATCACCCACCGACCCAATTCGCCGGTGAGATTGATGGATTCGGCCACCCCGATGAACGCGTCGGGGGAGAGCAGCCCCCGGGTGGGGTGCTGCCAGCGGACCAGGGCCTCGGTGGCCAGAATGGCGCCGGTACGCATATCGACCTCGGGCTGGTAGTGCAGTACCAGCGAGCCGTTCTCGATCACGCTTTGCAGATGCAGCTCGATGTCGTTGCGGAATTCGCTCTTCAGTGACATGTCGTCGGTGAAGACGGCAACCTCGTTGCCACCGGCATTCTTCGCGGTGAGCACGGCCTGATCGGCGCGGCGTAGCAGATCCGACGTGGTGTCGCGGCCGGGAATTCCCAGCGCCACCCCGATGCTGACGGTGCGGGTCAGCATCTCGCCCTCGATCGGCACCCGCTCCCGCAGCGCCGACTGCAACCGGTACGCCAACGCCTCAGCGGCTTCGGTGTCCAGCGGCTCGGCGGGCACGACGACGAATTCGTCACCACCGAGCCGGGCGATCATGCTCGGCGCCTCCGACCACTCCCGCAGTCGGTCGGCCAGGGCGCGGATGAACCAGTCACCGGCGGTGTGGCCGAGGTAGTCGTTGATGGTCTTGAGGCGGTCGAGGTCGAAGAACAGCGCCGAGACCGGTCCCGGCTGGCCGGGCGCAAGACGGGCCGACAGGTGTGCGACCAGGGCACGACGGTTGTAGAGCCCGGTCAGGTCGTCGTGATCGGCCAGGAACCGCAGCTGCTCTTCGGCGGCGACGCGGGCCTGCACCTGCGCGAACAAGGAGGCGATGGCCTTGAGGGCGTTGAGCTCGTCGGGCAGCCATTCGCGATCGCCGTACTTGACGAATCCGAGCACCCCGGTCGTGACGTCGCCCGACACCAGCGGAACGGCGGCCACCGTGCTCGCGGAGATGCCGCTGGCTTTCTCGATCAGCTGCCGGAACTCGTCGGTGGCGGGCTCCGGGCGGAACACGTGAATCTCCTTCGCGTGTTCGGCCAGCGCGAACACCGGATCGGCGTCGGCGAAGTACACGACGCCGATCGGGTCCGGGTCGGGAACGTTGGCCCGCACCGGCCACTCCGCAATCAGCTTCGACGCGCGAATGTTGTGGTCGTTGTAGCGCAGGAAGCTGAAGTCGAGTTCGAAATGGTCGACGAGATCGGCCAGCACCTTCTGACTCACCTGGGGTGAGGTGGCCGCGTCGGCGGCCATCAGTTGGGTCGCGACCGCGGTGACGACCAGATCCAAGTTACTTGGCACGAACTTCTTTCATTCGGCGCCGACTGCGCACCGATGCCGGCGGGGCTGTGCAGAACTTAAGCATTATCACCTGTGACTCATCTTCCCGGGTGCCGGCCAGCTCCCGGAAGGTGTGCCGAAGCCGCTGCAGAGACGGCGCGAACGGGGCCGACAGCTTGCGCAGTTCCTGCTGGTCGTGGGCATAGAGGAAAAGCGGCGACACTGGTTGGACGGCGAGCCCGTGCTGCTGCGCGATGATCCAGACCGCCTCCATCGCCGACCCGCCGCGGGCGTAGTCCACCAGCCGCTGGCCTTCGACCGTCACCACGGCCAGCGCGGAACTCGCGCCCACCCGTTTGCGGGTGTGCTCGCCCAGGGCCGTGCCGGTGTTCCACTGCGCGAGGTGGGCCATGACGTCGGCCCGACGGAGGATGTCGAGGGTGGCCAGGTCGCCGCTGTCGAGTTCGAGGCTGCGGACGTCGATGCCCGAATCCGCGTCGGGATCACCCGGCCAGCGCAGTTCGGCGATCATCTCCGCGTGCAGGTGCGGCGTCAGATAGCGCATGCGGTCCGTGGCCGCGAGAATGTCGGCCGCCGCGTCGATTTCGTCGCGCTCCGACAGAAGGTGCAGCCGAGCACCCTCCTGCTGGGCGGCGCGGTGCAGCAGGTCGACGGTGTCGGCGTCGACGGTTCCCGGCGTCCCGGGGCGGCGGTTTGTCTCCCGGCGCAGCATCGGCTCGTACAAGCGGGCTAGGTCGGGCTCATGCCCCTCGGCCAGCCGGATCACTGCGCGCAGCGGAAACTCCCCGTCGCCGTCGCTGAACTCGACGGAGCCCACGCGATGACAGGCCGCCGCGGCCACTTTCGCGTTGTAGGTGGCCGCGCCCACCGCCACCGCGCTGGCACGGAAACCGATGTCGAGTGTCGACGTGTGTTGCGGTGAGACGGCGATGGTGACCGAATCCTGTTGTGCCTCAAGACGCCAGGGCTGTGCGTTGCCTGCCGACGGGGCGCGCACGGCGGCCGCCGTCACCCGCTCGACGACATCATCGCTGGCCGGGTCGGCCAGCGAGTCGCTGGGCGCCGATTGATCGTTGACGTTCGGTGCCATCGGTTCGGTGAGGTTGTCGAGATCCGAGGAAACGTCGATGCGGACGCGCCCGGACGGAAGGTCCTCGTCCATCCCGATTTTGCGGATGGCTGCCGCGATCGCGGCTGCGCCGAGCGTGACGTCGCCCGCCAACTGCGGCCAGGTCGACAGCGTCTGCCCGACCTCGACCAACGATGCCGCACCGCGCGAGGAGAGCTTGGCTGCATCGAGGATGCGCAGCACGTAGGGAACCTTGTCGCGGCTGTCCAAGCTCAGCAGGGTGGCGGTGTCGACATCGCCGAGCAGCCCGTGCAGGATGGGCCGTTGCGGCTCGCGGTCGAAGCGCTCGATGTCCACCAGGCCGCGGTCGGAGCTGGCCATGAGCACCGGGATTCCCTTGGCGCGCGCGGCTTCCCGGACGATGACCTTCATATCGCGCGAATCGCACTCCTCGACGACGATGTCCAGGCCGTCGAGGAATCCGTCGATGCTGTTTTGCGTCACACCCGAGGTGCATACCCGCACAGGCAGATAGGGATCGAGTTCGGCGATCCGCCGTGCGGCGAGTGTCGCCTTGTTCACTCCGAGGTCGAGCACGCCCGCGGGGACCCGGTTCAGGTTCGTCAACTCCAGGTGATCGAAATCGGCCAACCGCAGTTCACCGCACAGGCCTTCGGCGGCAATGGTGTGCGCGACCACGTGACCCACACTGAGGCCGACCACCCCGATCTTCAGCGTGCCGAAATGCTCCTGCTCGTCCGCGGTGATCATATTGGCGTTGCGGTCCAACCGGACTCGCCGAAAAGCGTGTGGATCCAATAGCGCGACGACGGCGCGTCGCCACGGGTAATACGCCCAGTGCGTGGGTCCGGTGGTGGTGTCGATCTCGAGGCTGGGCCTTAACCGGCGGGCACATTCGGCTTGTTGCTGCCACTGGTCGACGAACTCGATGCGGGGATCGGCTTCCAGTTCAGCCAGCATGCGGCGGTCCCGCGGATTGGACATGTCGAGAATGCGTGCGCCGCAGTGCTCCCACGTCACGCCATGATGGGCAGATGCCGGCTCGGCGTCCCGGGACGTCAGCGCCTCCGTCAACTGCGCGGTTTCGGCGAGCATCTTCGACAACTGTTGTGGTTCCGCATGGTTCGCGAAGGTGCTGCGGTCCCACCACATCACTTTTGTCCGGTACCGCTCGTCGGGGTAGGGGGTGGCGGGGATGGAAGCGGCCACCACCCCACCCGACGACTTCCAGCGGTCGAGCACGTGGCCGGCCGACGTGGCCAACAGGAACTGCACATTCAGCAACGACATCGTCGGCAACGCGGTGCGGGCGAATGCTCTGGTGAGGGCGGCGCGGTCGCAGTCCGCATCGTCGGTCACCCACGCGGTTTTCATCTCGACGACGCCGAACGGCAGCCGATCGGTGATCATCTTGCGGACCGCTGGCAGGGCGGGATGGCCTGCCCATTCGATCACCGCATGCGATTCGTCGGCGCAGGTGTATGGACCTTTGGCGCGGACGCCGCCGACCACCCGCCCGGTCGCGTCGAGAGCCGTGTAGAACAGCGCCGTCCCGTCGGCCTCCAGAATCTCGGCCATGTCGAGCGCGCGTTCCACGCCGTGTTTGCGGTACGTGCGCCGAGCACCGTCGACATATTCGGCCCACAGGTCCGGTTCGTCGGATGGTCGAGCCACCACGATCGTGGCGCCGCTATCGGAATCCCGCCACCGGATGGCAGCGTCGAGGCTGAAATCGCCGCCGGCGGTCGTGCTCAATTGTGCGAGTTGCATTGCCGTCCCTCCATAAGGCCGTCGGCGAAACCTGGCTGTTGTGTCGACCGCCGGCATCCGCAGTCCGTGGTGTGCGAATATGCAGAAATAAGTATCCTGCCGCCGGTCCGTTTAATTCCAGCTAGCGAAGCAAACTTGTCCAGGATTGCGTTTGGTGGATAAAGGCCGAACACGGCGGGCAAACAAAAAGTCGTCAAATTGGCAATCGCGACGCAGAAAGTTTTTGCTGGTCATCTATCTGGCGAGGGGGTTCTGGCGAACTCTTGTGACGCTGTGGTGAATTATCTGGCACCGGCATGGGGCCATTGGGCTATTTTTGCTGTTTGCCCGTCGAGCCAGCCTGATGGTGAGCGGCGGCGGCGTTTTGCAGGTCGTTTCCGGGTGGGTGTGTGTTTTTCGTCCGCACGGCTGCAGGCGAGTGAGACGCTGAGAAGGTGGCGGAGGAATATCCGAGCGCAGGGCGTGCGACCTTGCCGGCCAAAGATGTGGGCCGGCTGCTGCTGCGGTGCGCCGATCGGCCCGGGCTCGTCGCGGCGGTCAGCACATTTCTCGCCGAATCGGGCGCCAATATCGTGTCGTTGGATCAACATTCGACCGAGCAGACCGGCGGTACGTTCATCCAGCGCACCATATTTCACTTGCCGGGATTGACCGCGGCACGCGACGATCTGGAGCGCGCGTTCCGTGACCGGGTGGCCGACCGCTTCGACATGGACTTCCGGCTTACCGAGGCGTCGAAACCCAAACGGGTGGCGATCATGGCGTCCAAGGAAGACCACTGTCTGCTGGATCTGTTGTGGCGCAATCGTCGTGGCGAACTCGACATGTCGGTGCTGATGGTGATCTCCAATCACCCCGACCTCGCCGATCAAGTCCGCCCGTTCGGGGTGCCGTTTCTACATGTGCCCGCTACCAAGGAGATTCGCGCCGAAGCGGAGCGGCGACAACTCGACCTGTTGCGGGGCAACGTCGACCTGGTGGTGCTGGCCCGCTACATGCAGATCATCAGTCCGCAGTTCCTGTCCGAGGTCGGCTGCCCGATGATCAACATCCACCACTCCTTCCTGCCCGCCTTCATCGGTGCCGCGCCCTACCGACGGGCCAAGGAACGCGGCGTCAAGCTGGTCGGCGCGACGGCTCACTACGTGACCGAGGAACTCGACGACGGGCCGATCATCGAACAGGACGTCGTGCGGGTGGATCATCGCCACACGGTCGAGGATCTGCGGCGCCTGGGCGCCGACGTCGAACGTCTCGTACTGTCGCGGGCGGTGTTGTGGCACTGTGAGGACCGCGTGATTCGGTACGGCAACCAGACCGTGGTCTTCTAGGAGGAGCAGTCGTGAAAACGTTCAGCGGGCTTGACGAGTTCGTCGCGGCGAAGGGCAGTCAGCTCGGCCCGACCGAATGGCTCGAGATCACCCAGGATCGGGTCAACTTGTTCGCCGACGCCACCGACGACCACCAGTGGATCCACGTCGATCCCGAGCGGGCGGCGAAGGGTCCGTTCGGCGGCACCATCGCGCACGGACTGCTGACGCTTTCGCTGCTGCCGCACTTCACCCATCAGCTCTACACCGTCGACAACGTCAAAATGGCGATCAACTACGGCTACAACAAAGTCCGGTTCATCACGCCGGTCCGGGTGGGCGCCAAGTTGCGTGCACGCGCCGAGATCGCCGATGTCACCGAGCTCGACGGGGCGGTGCAGGCCACGCTGAACATCACGGTGGAGATCGAAGGTTCGGAGAAGCCCGCCGCCGTCGCGGAGTCGATCGTCCGGTTCATCGGCTGAGTTCGGCACGGGCGCGTCTGACAACTGTCAGAATTCATTGACGGGCGTCAGGGGCCGTTGTTAGGGTCCAGGCGTGGATCAGTATCCGCGGACTGCGGTGATCGGTGCAGGCATCAGCGGACTGACGGCCGGCAAGATGCTCAAGGACTACGGCGTGCCGTACACCACCTTCGAGGCATCCGACCGGATCGGCGGCAACTGGGCATTCGGCAACCCCAACGGGCACAGCAGCGCGTACCGCTCGCTGCACATCGACACGTCCAAACATCGGTTGTCCTTCAAGGACTTTCCGATGCCCGAACACTTCCCGACGTTTCCGCACCACTCCGACGTCAAGGTGTATCTGGACGCTTACGCGCAGGCCTTCGGGTTGCTGGACCACATCGAGTTCAACAACGGTGTCGTGGCGGCCCGCCGCGGCGATGACGGCGTCTGGCAGATCGAGGACCAGGCGGGGCGCACCCGTGAGTTCGATCTGCTGGTCGTCGCCAACGGCCACCACTGGGACCCGCGGCTGCCCGACTTCGAAGGCACCTTCACGGGCCAGACGATCCACTCGCACCACTACGTCGATCCGCAGACACCGCTGAACCTGACGGGCCAACGGATCCTCCTGGTGGGCATCGGGAACAGTGCCGCGGACATCACCGTCGAGCTGTCGTCGAAGGCGCTGCAGAACAAGGTGACACTGTCGACCCGGTCCAGTGCATGGATCGTGCCCAAGTACATCGCGGGCCGACCGGGGGACACGGTGTGGCGGACCACGCCGTATCTGCCACTGTCCTGGCAGCGCAAAATGATTCAGTTGCTCGCGCCCGCCATGGGTATCGACCCGACGCTGTACGGCCTGCCGCCGGTCAATCACAAACTGTTCGAGGCGCATCCCACCCAGTCGGTCGAGCTTCCGCTCCGGCTCGGCTCCGGCGACGTGATCCCGAAGCCGAATGTCACCCGACTCGACGGTGCCACAGTGCATTTCGAGGACGGCACCAGCGACGAGTTCGACACGATCATCTACGCCACGGGCTACAACATCACGTTCCCGTTCTTCGATCCCGATTTCATCAGCGCCCCGGACAACCACATCCGGCTCTACAAGCGGATGTTCAAACCCGGCATCGAGAACCTCGTCTTCATCGGCTTCGCGCAGGCGGTGCCGACGCTGTTCCCGTTCGTTGAGTGCCAGTCGCGCCTGCTCGCCGCGTACGCCGTGGGGCGATACGCGTTGCCGTCGGTGGCCGAGATGGAGCGGGTGATCGACGCCGATCAGCAACTGCACACCGGACATTGCACCGACCGGCCGCGCCACACCCAGCAGGTGGACTACTTCTACTACGAGCACGATATCCGCAAGCGGGAGTTGCCGGCGGGGCTGCGAAGGGCCCTGGCCGCGTGACATACACCGAGGTCAGCTTCGATTCGGCCGGGGTGTCGTGCAGCGCCTGGCATTTCCGCGGCGCCGGCGATGGTCCGCGACCCATCGTGGTGATGGCGCACGGGTTCGGGGGCACCAAGGATTCAGGCCTCGCGCCGTTCGCCGAACGGCTCAGCGCGGCGGGTATCGATGCGCTGGCGTTCGACTACCGAGGCTTCGGTGCGTCGGAAGGCCAACCGCGCCAGACCCTTTCGACCAAGCGCCAGATCGCCGACTACCACGCCGCGGTTGCGGCCGCGAAACGGCTGCCCGGAGTCGACGGGGTGGTGTTGTGGGGTGCGTCGTTCTCCGGCGGGCATGCGCTGCGGGTGGCCGCAGAACGCGACGACATCGCGGCGGTGATCTCGCTGACCCCGATGACCAGCGGGCTGGCCGCCGGTCGCGCCGCGGTCGCGTCGCGTGACGTGCTCTCGGCGCTGCGGTGGACTCTCACCGGCGTCAAGAGCCGAATTGCGGTGGCAAGGGGCAGATCTGCCATCATGATGCCGTTGGTCGCCCGGCCCGGTGAGCCCGGCGCGCTGGCTCTCGACGGCGCCTATGAGAGCTATCTGTCGATGGCGGGACCGACGTGGCGCAACGAGATCGATTCGGCCGTCGGGCTGGAGGCAGCGCTGATCCGCACCACGCCGTCGGCGAAGAAACTGCGGTGCCCGGTGCTGGTTCAGATCGCAGACTTCGATCGCTATGTGCCCGCCGATGCCGTCGCCAAGACCGCGGCGCACGCCCGGGCTCAGGTCCACCACTATCCGTGCGACCACTTCGACGTCTGGCCCGGCCATCAATGGTTCGACAAGGTGGCCGCGGATCAGGTGGCGTTTGTGACCCGCGCGCTCGTCGGCGCCGCTCAGAACTGAGTCGAGCCCAGGTCCACCGCAACGCCGCTCGCGGTGACCATCCGGGATTCGTTGCTGGCCAACCAACATGCCGCATCGGCGATGTCCTCGGGTTCGGCCACGTAGTCCGGCAGAAACGGGGTGACCATTTTCATCAGGCCCGGATTGGTCTCTTCCGCGCGGCCCAACGCCGCGACCATGTCGCCGGTGCCCATCGGTGTGTTGACCGCACCCGGATGAAGGCTGTTGACCCGGATCTTGTACTTGCCCAGCTCCGCGGCGAACGCGCGGGCCATCCCGGTCACCGCATGCTTGCTCGCCGTGTAGTGCACCATGAACGGCTGCATCTTCAACCCGGCGGCGGATCCGATCAGGATGATCGACCCGCCGCGGCCGCCGTCGATGATCTTCTGGGCGCCGGCCATCACGGTGTTCCAGGTGCCGACGACATTGATGTCGATGACCTCGCGGAACGATTCGGGCGTGATCTCGTTCCACGGTTCGGGCACCGAGATGCCGGCGTTGGCGACGATGATGTCGAGCCTGCCGAACTCCGCGACACCATTGTCGACGGCGGCCTTCAGCGCATCGAGGTCGCGAATGTCGGCTTTGGACGCGATGATTCGCCGGCCGGTGGCCTCGACCAGACGCACCGTCTCGGCGAGATCCTCGGGCGTCGCCGACTCGTACGGAACACACGACGGCAGCGGACCGGCCAGATCGACGGCGATGATGTCGGCGCCTTCCTTGGCCATCCGCACGGCGTGGGCTCGGCCCTGACCGCGGGCCGCACCGGTGATGAAGGCGACCATCCCGTCGAGCCGGCCACTCACTTCTGCGCCCCCTTGACGAGATTCGATCCGATGATCAGGCGCTGTATCTCGCTGGTGCCTTCGTAGAGCCGCAGCAATCGGACGTCGCGGTAGATCCGTTCCACCGGCACTTCGCGCATGTAGCCGGTGCCGCCGTGGATCTGCACCGCGAGATCGGCGACGTTGCCTGCCATTTCGGTGCAGAACAGTTTGGCGGCCGACGGCGCGATCCGGCGGTCTTCGTCGTCGACCCACTTGCGGGCCGCGTCGCGGACCAGGGCCCGGCCCGCCAGCACGCCGGTCTGCTGATCGGCGAGCATCGCCTGCACCAACTGAAAATTGCCGATCGGCGTACCGCCCTGCGTCGCGGTCGCCGCGTATTGCACCGATTCGTCGAGCGCGCGTTGCGCGGTGCCGACGGCCAGCGCGGCGATGTGCACGCGGCCGCGGGCCAACGTCGTCATCGCGGCCCGGTAGCCGATGTCCTCGTTGCCGCCGATCAGCGCGGCGGCGGGCACGCGGACGTCGGTGAAGCTGACGTCGGCCGTCCATGCGCCTTCCTGACCCATCTTCGCGTCCTTCGGGCCGACGGCGACGCCCGGTGCATCGGCGGGCACGAGGAAGACGGCGATACCGGTGCCCTTGTCGTCGGCGGGCCGGGTGCGCGCGAAGACGATGAACAGGTCGGCGACGGGCGCGTTGGTGATGAACCGCTTCTCACCGTTGATCACCCAATCACCGTCTTCGGCAACGGCTTTCGTGCGCAGACCGGATGGGTTCGAGCCGGCGCCGGGTTCGGTCAGCGCGAAGGAGGCGACGACGTCGCCCGAGGCGATGCCCTCCAACCAGCGCGCCTTCTGCTCGTCGGTGCCGAATCCGACGAGGACTTGGCCGGCGATGCCGTTGTTGGTGCCGAACATCGACCGCAGCGCCAGCGAGGTGTAGCCCAACTCCATCGCCAGTTCGACATCCTGCACGAGGTTCAGGCCCAGCCCGCCCCACTCCTGGGGGATCGCATACCCGAACAGGCCCATTTTCTTGGCCTGGTCGCGCAGGTCGTCGGGGACCTTGTCCTCGGCCAGGATCTCCAACTCGCGCGGCACGACCGCGGTGCGGACGAAGTGACGGGTCTGGTTCAGGATCTGCTGGAAATCCTCGTCGCTGACGTCAGCGGTGGTCATCGAGGCGCTCCTCTGTGCCGGGCGGTGGTTCGCGGCGATCATATATGAAATATGATGTTCGATCGTGTGGGGCCCGTGGCGGCCTCACCGTTGAGATTGCAGTCAGGGCTGTGATCGCGGGCAGTTGACGCCCCTGGGCGCAATCTCAACGACGGCTTTCGAGTGAAGGTGGTGATCAGGTGTCGTTGCTGACCGGTCAGACGGCGGTCGTCACGGGCGGTGCGCAGGGATTGGGCTTGGCGATCGCCGAGCGGTTCATCGATGAAGGCGCCCGCGTGGTGCTCGGCGACGTGAACCTCGAAGCGACGGAGGCGGCGGCGAAGCGCCTTGGCGGTGACGACGTCGCAATCGCCGTCCGCTGCGACGTCACCAAGTTCGACGAGGTCGACGGGCTCGTCAGCGCCGCGGTGGAGCGCTTCGGCGGCCTGGACATCATGGTCAACAACGCCGGTATCACCCGCGATGCGACGTTGCGCAGGATGACCGAGGAGCAATTCGACCAGGTCATCGCCGTGCACCTGAAGGGCACCTGGAACGGGTTGAAGTCGGCCGCGGCGGTGATGCGGGAGAACAAGCGCGGCACGATCGTGAACATGTCGTCGATCTCGGGCAAGGTCGGCCTGGTCGGGCAGACCAATTACTCGGCGGCCAAGGCCGGCATCGTCGGCATGACGAAGGCCGCGGCCAAGGAGCTCGCGCACCTCGGCGTGCGCGTCAACGCCATCCAACCGGGATTGATCCGATCGGCGATGACCGAGGCCATGCCCCAACACATTTGGGACCAGAAGCTCGCTGAGGTGCCCATGGGCCGGGCCGGCGAGCCCGACGAGGTCGCCAAGGTGGCGCTGTTCCTGGCCAGCGATCTGTCCTCGTACATCACCGGAACGGTCGTCGAGGTCACCGGTGGGAGGTACGTGTGACACGCCAGGCGGTCATCTGCGAACCGGTCCGGACACCGATCGGCCGGTACGGCGGCATGTTCAAGTCCCTGACCGCGGTGGACCTCGGCGTCGCCGCTTTGAAGGGCCTGCTGGAGCGGACGGGCCTGGCGCCCGATGCCGTCGAGGACGTCATCCTGGGACACTGCTATCCCAGCAGTGAGGCCCCGGCGATCGGGCGCGTCGTCGCATTGGATGCCGGTCTGCCCGTGACGGTTCCAGGTATGCAGGTGGATCGCCGCTGCGGGTCGGGTCTTCAGGCGGTGATCCAGGCGTGCCTGCAGGTCGCGAGCGGCGACAACGACGTCGTCGTCGCGGGTGGCGCCGAAAGCATGAGCAATGTCGTCTTCTACTCCACCGACATGCGGTGGGGCGGAGCCCGTTCCGGTATCACTGTGCATGATGCGCTGGCCCGCGGCCGCACCACCGCCGGCGGACGGCACTACCCGGTGCCGGGCGGCATGCTCGAGACCGCGGAGAACCTGCGCCGCGAATACGGCATCTCCCGTCAAGAGCAGGACGAGCTCGCGGTGCGGTCGCATCAACGCGCGGTGGCCGCGCAGAAGGACGGCATCCTGGCCGAGGAGATCATCCCGGTGGCGGTGCCGACCCGACAGGGGGAGGAGCGGATCGACACCGACGAGCATCCGCGCGCAGACACGTCGCTGGAATCGCTTGCCAAGCTCAAACCCGTTCTGCTGAAGGATGATCCAGAAGCCACCGTCACCGCCGGCAACGCCAGCGGGCAGAACGACGCGGCGTCGATGTGCGTGGTGACCACGCCGAAGAAGGCCGCCGAACTGGGTCTGACTCCGCTGATCCGACTGGTGTCGTGGGGTTCGGCGGGTGTCGCGCCCAATGTCATGGGAATCGGGCCGGTGCCGGCGACCGAGGCGGCGCTGACCAAGGCTGGGCTGTCCCTGAGTGATATCGACCTGATCGAACTCAACGAAGCCTTCGCCGCGCAAGCCCTCGCGGTGATGCGCGAGTGGCGGTTCACCGCCACCGATCTCGATCGGACGAACGTGCACGGCTCCGGAATCTCGCTCGGTCATCCCGTCGGCGCCACCGGTGGCCGGATGCTCGCGACGCTGGCGCGTGAATTGCGCCGACGCGAAGCCCGATACGGGCTGGAAACCATGTGCATCGGCGGGGGCCAGGGCCTGGCAGCGGTATTCGAAAGGGTGGTCTGATGACACGACTCGCCCAGACTCTCGGACTCACCGAGTTTCAGACCGAGATCGTCACGACGGTAAGGCAATTCGTCGACAAAGAGGTCATTCCGAGTGCGCAGGAACTCGAGCGCACCGACACATATCCGCAGGCCATCGTGGACGCGATGCGCGAAATGGGATTGTTCGGACTGATGATTCCCGAGGAGTATGGCGGTCTCGGCGAATCGTTGCTCACCTATGCCCTGTGCGTCGAGGAACTCGCCCGCGGCTGGATGAGCATCTCGGGCGTCATCAACACCCACTTCATCGTGGCCTACATGATTCGCCAGCACGGCACCGATGCCCAGAAGCAGAGGTACCTGCCGCGGATGGCGACCGGTGAGACGCGCGGCGCGTTCTCCATGTCCGAACCCGAACTGGGTTCCGACGTGGCGGCGATCCGCACCCGCGCCACGCGTACGGACGACGGCGCTTACATCATCGACGGCCAAAAGATGTGGCTGACCAACGGGGGCAGCTCGACACTGGTTGCGGCGCTGGTGCGCACCGACGAAGGCGCCGAGAAACCGCATAGCAATCTGACCGCGTTCCTCGTCGAAAAGCCGACCGGCTTCGGCGAAGTCGCGCCCGGATTAGTGATTCCGGGCAAGATCGACAAGCTCGGCTACAAGGGCATCGACACCACCGAGCTGATCTTCGACGGGTATCGGGCCAACGCCGACGACATTCTCGGCGAAGCGCCGGGCCAGGGCTTCTTCCAGATGATGGACGGCATCGAAGTCGGCCGCGTCAACGTCTCGGCCCGCGCCTGCGGCGTCGGCATCCGGGCGTTCGAGCTGGCAGTGCGGTATGCCCAGCAGCGGCATACTTTCGGCAAGCCGATCGCCGAGCACCAGGCGATCGCGTTCCAATTGGCCGAGATGGCGACGAAAGTCGAGGCCGCGCATCTGATGATGGTCAACGCGGCGCGGTTGAAGGACTCTGGCGAACGCAACGATGTCGCGGCGGGCATGGCCAAGTATCTGGCCAGCGAGTTCTGCTCCGAGGTGACCCAGCAGAGCTTCCGGATCCACGGCGGCTACGGCTATTCCAAGGAATACGAGATCGAGCGGCTGATGCGCGACGCCCCGTTCTTGTTGATCGGTGAGGGCACCAGCGAGATCCAGAAGCAGATCATCAGCAAGCGGCTGCTCGCGGACTACCGGATCTGACCGATGACTGCGCCTGAATTCGCTTCGCGCCCGCAGCTTTCCGAAGATGTGGCCCGCTTCGTTCGCAAGCGGATCTTCGACGGCACGTATGGCGCGGGCGAGTACATTCGCCTCGACCAGCTGGCCGCGGAACTGGGCATCAGCGTCACACCGGTACGTGAGGCGCTGTTCGAACTTCGGGCCGAGGGACTGCTGGCCCAGCAGCCGCGCCGGGGCTTCGTGGTGCTGCCGGTGACCGAGCGCGACATCAGCGACGTCTCCCACGTGCAGGCGTACATCGGCGGCGAGCTCGCCGCCCGCGCCGCGGCCAACATCACCGACGATCAACTGCGTGAGCTCAAGGAGATCCAGGCCCGGCTCGAAGATGCGTACGGCAGCGACGACGACGACCTGGCCGTACGGCTCAACCACGAATTCCACAAGGCCATCAACGTCGCCGCCGACTCACCTAAGCTGGCCCAGTTGATGTCGCAAATCACCCGCTACGCACCGGAATCGGTGTTCCCGACAGTCACCGGCTGGCCGAAGAAGTCGATGAAGGACCATCGGCGGGTGCTCGATGCGCTGGCGAAGCGCGACGCCGAGCAGGCCCGCCAGGCCATGTCGGAACACCTTGCGGCCGGGGCGACTCCGCTGATCGACCACCTCAGCCGGTTGGGCGTCGTCGAGGGCGACCGCTGATGGGCGTCCTCGACGGCATCCGGGTGCTCGACTACGGCCGCTTCATCGCCGCGCCGTGGTGTAGCGCACTGCTGGCCGATATGGGTGCCGACGTGGTGCGGGTCGAGAAGCGCGAAGGCGGAGAGGACCGGTGGGTGCAATCGGTCACCGACGGCGGTGAGGGCGGCACGTTTCTGCAGTGCAACCGCAACAAGCGCTCGCTGACGCTGGACTCCACCACCGAAGCGGGTGCGGAGATCACCCGAAAGCTGGTGGCGCAGGCCGACATTGTCGTCGCAAACATGCCCGCGGCGGGAATGCGCGCCAGCGGGCTGGATTATGAGTCCCTGCGCGCGGTCAACCCGAAGATCATCCTCGCCAGCGCCACCGCCTACGGCGAGGGCGGTCCGTACAGCGACCGGATCGGCTTCGACGGCGCCGGCCAGGTGATGTCGGGCGCGGTCTACCGACAGGGTCTGCCCGAGCTGCCGATCCGCACCGTGGTGCCCTATGCCGACTTCGGCACCGCGCTGACGCTGACCATCGGTGTGATGATGGCGCTGTACCACCGCGACCGCACCGGCGAGGGCCAGCACGTCGAGGGCGCGCTATTGCCCACCGCGATGATGCTGTCGAACGCCTTCCTGATCGAGCGTGATCTGCTCGGCGTCGACAAGCCGAGGATGGGCAATCGCGGAACTTCGGTCGCGCCATGTGATTTGTACCGGACGTCCGACGGCGGCTGGGTGCTGTTGCAGGTGGCGGGTCAGCCGATGTTCAAACGCTGGTGCCGGTTGGTGGGACGCGAAGAACTGTTCGACGACCCACGGTTCGCCGACGACGACCTGCGCTGGGAACACGGCGATGTCCTCAACGACATCATGGCGCAGTGGTGCGTCGACAAGACCAAGGCCGAGGTGCTGGAGCGCCTTGAAGCCGTCAAACTGCCGGCGGCGCCATTGCATTCGCCACAGGATGTGCTCGACGATCCGCATGTGCAGGCGATGGGGTATTTGCAGCGGGTGGCGTTTCCTGGCGCCTCGCGTGACGTGCCGATCATCGAGACGCCGTTTCGGCTGTCGGCCACGCCGGGCACGATCCGGCAGCGTGCCCCGCAGCTCGGCGAGCACACCGATGAGATTCTCGGCGAGATCGGCTACGGCGCCGACGAGATCGCGGGGTTGAGGGCGCGCGGCATCGTTTAGTCGTTGAGATTGCGCACAGGGTCGTGGAATTCACGAGAACGCAGCCCTGAGCGCAATCTCAACATTGCATCAGTAACTCGCGAAGTGCGGGCACGTCGACCTTGCCCGTCGAACCGCGTGGAATCGCGTCGTCGCTGTCCAACACCAGCCACACCGATGGCACCTTGAACGAGCTCAACAGCGCACGGGCCTTGTCGTGTAGTTGCTCGGCGGTTTTGGTGTCGCACACCACCGCGGCGGCCACCCGGTCACCACCCACGTTGGTGACAAACGCATTCCGCACGCCGTCGATGGTTCGCAACGCCTCCTCGACCTCGCTCGGGTAGACGGTCGCGCCGCTGACCTTGAACATGTCGTCGGCCCTGCCGTGGTAGAACATGAACCCGTCCGCATCCAGATGCCCGAGATCGCCGGTGGGGTAATACCCGTCGGGCGTGAACACCTCCTCGCGGCTGCGGCGGCAGATACCCCGCATCACGTGCGGTCCGCGGATCTGGATCTCGCCCACGGTGTCCGGCGGCACCGGTTCACCGGTGTCGGGGTCGACGATCCGAAGATCCATGCCTTCGAAAGGTTTTCCGCAACTGCCCCACGCCGATTCCGGCATGTCGGTGTCGGCGGCGTAACCGCAGTACGGCCCGAACGCCTCGGTCATGCCGAACAGCTTGGCCCGCGCCCCGGGCTGGCTGCGCAGCTCGGGCGGCAGCAGGGCCTCCAGGCTGCCAGGGCGTAACGCCGAGAGGTCCGCCGTTTCCGCATGGCGGGCAAGGGCTTCCGCTTGGTCGGGCCAGCCACGGAACAGTGTGACCCGTTCACGCTCCAGCAGGCGGATCGTGCTGACGGGCTCCGGCACCGGTTCGGTGACCAACGTCGCACCCGCCAGCAGAGCGGAGAGCAGACCGCCGCCGAAGCCGCCCACCCAGAAGAACGGCATCGGCAGATACAGCCGGGTGTCGGTGTCGATGCAGCGGGCGGCAAGGCCGGATCCGACCGCCGCCAGAGCATTGCCGTGGGAGTGCACGACGCCCTTCGGCGGTCCGCTGCTGCCGGAGGTGAACATGATCGCCATCGGATCACTCGGCGCCACGGTGTCAGCCATCGCGTCCACCATGCCCATCGCCGACTCTTCCACGGCAGTGTCCAAAAGGCTTCCGGCAGGCCAGATCTGCCGCAGCGCCGGAAGGTCGTCGGGGGAGGTGAGCTCGGACCGCAGATCGTCGAGATAGCGGTGGCCACGGAACTCCTCGACCGTCACCAGCATCTGCACCGCCGCGACCCGCAGCTGGGCCACCAGTTCGCGCGGCGCCAGAAGCGTGGACAGCGGCACCAGCACCGCGCCGATGCGAGTGAGTGCCAACGCGATCTGCACCCATCGCACACCATTGGGCATGATCAGGCCGACCCGGGTGCCCTTGGTGATGCCGACAGCGACGAACGCCGACGCGAAAACGCTTGTGGTTCTGTCCAGTTCACCGTAGCTGAGGCGGGCGTGCGGGTCGATCACCATCGGCTTGGCCGGGTCTTGCGCTGCGCGGGACCGGATGAGCCGATCGATGGTCAGTTCAGACATCGAACAGCTTTTCCAGGTGGACACGGTCCACTTTGCCGCTGGAGAGCAGTGGAACGTCGGCGGGCGGGACGGAGACGAACCGCCGGGGAATCTTGTAGGCCGACAGTTCAGTTCTCAGCGCCTGCCTCAGGGACGCTTCATCGAATCCATCGTCGGTGACCACCACCGCGGCCACCACCTGCCCGCGTTCGCGGTCGGGCAACCCGATGACATGCGCGACGGTACCGGCGGTGACCTTGGCGATCGCCCTCTCTACCTCTGCCGGCGCGACATTCGCGCCTGCCGTCTTGATCATCGAGCCCCGTCTGCCTACGAAATAGTAGAACCCGTCGGCGTCGACACGCACCAGATCACCGGTATGAAACCAGCCCTCGGCATCGAAGCATTCCTCGCGACTGCGCTTGTAATAGCCCTGCATCACATACGGCCCACGAATGCACAGTTCCCCGACGCCGTCGGTGTCACAGTCGATGACCTTGGTCTCGAAGCCTGGTGCCGGTTTGCCGTACGAGCCGCGTCGGTGTTGGGCCTGATCGGATTCGTCGCCACATATCAGCACGACGCTGCCGGCCTCGGTCATCCCGAGCATATTGTGGCGCAACTCGGGATCGGCTGGTCGTGCCTCGGGCGCCATGATCGGATAGAGGTTACCTCGTCGCATCGAGGTCAGGTCGCGGTCGGCGAAACTCGGATGCCCAGCCAGGTGCGCGATGGAGGCAACGAAACCGTTGGTGATGGTGGGCTTTTCGGCCTCGAGCAGGTCCAGCGTCTCGTCGGCGTCCGTGGCGTTGGAGCACACCAGCGTGGCGCCGGCGACGAGCGTGGCCAGCAGACCGAACGCCAGCCCGCCAATCCAGAAGAACGGTGAATTGCAGAACAGCTTGTCCTGGGCTGTCAGCCCGCGGATCTCGTTGAGGTTGCGCTGGTGTTCGAGCAGAGCAGCGTGGGTGTGCACCACGCCTTTCGGCGTGCTGGTCGACCCGGAGGTGTACACGATGGCCAGCGGATCGCAGCCGTCGACGTCGTCTTCCAACGCCGAGAGCAGACTGGGGTCCACTGATTCGCCCAGCCCGCTCAGCGCGTCGACGTCGGTGAGCACATGACGCAGCTGCGGGACCGCGGTGTTGAAAAGCCGCGTCCCCGGGCGAAAGTCACCGCACACCTCTGCCAGACGCTGTGCATAGTCGTGCGCGCGGAAGGTCCTGGCGGTGAGGAGAATTTCGACGTCGGCGTGCACGAGCTGCCTGCGTAACTCGGGTGCGGTGGCAAAGGTGGTGAACGGCACCACCACGGCGCCGATCCGGGCGGCGGCCAGCATGCCCACCACGAACGCCGCGCCGTTGGGGTACAGCAGCCCGACATGCGTGCCCTTACCCGCGCCCATCGCGATCAACCCGCGGGCCAGCTTTGCGGATTCGCAGTCGGCCTCGGTATGACTGATCCGATCGGCGTCGCACACCAGCAAGGGTTTGTCGCCGTGGGTGCGTGCCTGCTCGCGCAGGGTTGCCGCGACGGTCGGAGAGCTACCGGGCATGCTCGCGTTCGGCGACGAAATGGCGACGGACCTCGCCGAGGTCGGGCTTGCCGGACGGAGTGCGCGGGATGGCATCGACGATCACGATATCGGTCGGAATCTCATAGCGCGCCAACCGTGTCCGCAGGAATTCCAACAGTTCGGCGACATCCGTCCCGGACTCGCGCAATTCCACCATCGCAACCGGTGTCTCGCCAAGCCGGGCGTCCGGCCGCCCGACCACAGCCGCACCGGCCACGGCGGGATGGCTCTCCAATGCCGCACGCACATCGTCGGGCATCACCTTGAAGCCGCCGCGGATGATCGCCTGGTCGGCACGGCCGAGGATCCACAGAAAGCCGTCGGGGTCGATGCGCGCCATGTCGGTGGTGTGCATCCAGTCGGCGTCGGGGCCGAGCTGCGCGGGCTTGACCTCCAGCAGGCCCGGCTCATCGGGGCCGAGGGGAGTGCCGTCGTCGTCGACGACCCGCAGCTGGGCACCCGGATTCGCCCGGCCGACGCTGCCGCGTTTGGACGTCCAGAACTTCTGGTGGTCGGCGAGCGTCCAGCCCGCAACGCCGCCACCGAATTCCGTTGCCGCATAGGACGTCAGCACCGGAATGCCGAACTTCTCGGTGAACGCGTCGGCGTCGTCCGCCGACAGTGGGGCGGTGCCTGAGGTGACCGCGCGGATACTGGACAGGTCCTCGCGGGTGAGGTCGGAATGCAGGACCATGCGCAGCGCGGCGGGCACCAACGACACTGCGCGCGGTCGGTGTTCGCGAACCGCTTCGGCCCACCGGTCGAGTTCGAATCGTTCCAGTAGCACGAATGGGCGGGCCTCGGCGATGCACAGCAGGACCCGGAACACGCCACCGACGTGCACCAGTGGGGAATTCACGATCGCCACACCGCGCCGCAGTTCGGTCGGGCGCGGAGACTGAGCGGGGTCGCCACCCATCACACTGTGCGCCAACATGTCATAGGTCAAATCCACCCGTTTGGGTGGGCCGGTGGTCCCGCTCGTCAGCATCCACACCGCGACGCCGGGACGACCCGGGTCGGGATTGCGCGTGGCGGCGGGAGTCAGCTCTGGCGCCCGGTCCAGATCACCGATCGTGACCACTGCGGTCGCCGGTGACGGCGTGACAAGCGTTGCGATGTCGTCCGATTCGCCGACGATCACAGGAAGGCGCAGCGATTCGATGTCGGCGCGCGTCCGGTCGTCACCGCGGGACGGGTTGATGACCACGACGGTGCCGCCGGCCTCCAGGACGCCCAGCAGCGCGGCGACGTGAGCGGGCCTGTTGCGCAGCATGATTCCGACGCTGGGAGCGTCGCCGCACTGTGAGACAAGCGAGGAGATCTGATCCGCGTACTCGCTGAGGCGACCCCACGTCACCCACAGCCGGTCGAACTGGATCGCCCGCGCGCCGGGATCGAGGTCCAGCACGTC
Organism: Mycobacterium hubeiense; assembly: GCF_002838065.1. Classification (GTDB taxonomy): domain Bacteria; phylum Actinomycetota; class Actinomycetes; order Mycobacteriales; family Mycobacteriaceae; genus Mycobacterium; species Mycobacterium hubeiense. Next base: position 29,429 of record NZ_PIZU01000045.1, read on the forward strand.
GGCGATGCGACGACTGAGCGGGTGCGTCATCAGCGGATCCGCGGTTGTGCCGCCGGGCCGTTGCCGTGCGCGCCGAGTTCTGCTTGGCCCAGCGGGTTTCCGAGCCTGGTATAGATCAGGTTCTGCTCGAGCGCTGCGCGGTAGGGCTTGTCCAGCGACTCCCAGATGGCTTTGACCGTGCCCTGCGTGGCCGATGGTGGCTTCGCCGCGATGCCCGCCGCGATCTCATGGGCCCGCGCCCACAACGCGTCGCGTTCGACCACTTCGGTCACCAGTCCGATCCGCAGTGCGGTCTCCGCGCTCACGCGTTCATCGTTGCCCATCAATGCGATTCGCAATGTCTCGCCCAAGCCGACGCGGCGCATCAACCCGATCGGTTCCAGCGCACACACGAGGCCGGCGGTGACGTGCGAGTCGAAGAACGTGGCGTCGGTGGAGCAGACCACCACGTCGGCCTCGTTGATGAAATAGAAGGCGCCGGCGGTGCACATGCCCTGCACGGCACACACGACGGGCTTCCACATCTTCTGCCACTTCGGGCTCAGCTTCTCGCCCGGATCCTCGTGGTTCCACACGTTGTCCGGCTGCCCATACGACGACTTGATGTCCAGCCCGGCGCTGAACGCCCGATCCCCGGCGGCGCGCAATACCACCGCATGCACCGCGTCATCGAATTTCACGATGCGCCAGACCTCGGCCATCTCCTCACACATGGTGCGGTTGAATGCGTTCAGCCGCTCCGGGCGATTCAGCGTGATGGTGGCAACCCGGTCGGTGGCGTCGACATCGAGCAGAACCGTTTCGAAGTTCATCGGCACTGCCAATTCGGTGACCGCTTCTCGACGAACGCGCGCGGACCCTCGAGGGCATCTTCCGTCCGCAGCACCCGCTCGCGAAACGTCTCGGCGAGGATCTCGCCCTCGAGCAACGGCAGGTCCAGTGTCTTGTGGATGGTCAGCCGGGTTCCGCGGACCGCCAGTGGCGCATTGGAATTCACGATGTCGGCGATCTCGTGGGCCCGTTCGAGCAGACGGTCGTGCTCGACGACTTCGGTGATCATCCCGAGCTCGTAAGCGCGCTCGGCGCTCATCCGCTCGTGCTTGCCCATCAGCGCCATCCGCAGCGCGACCGACCGCGGAAGCGCCCGCGCCAGCCGCACCATCTCGCGGGCCGCAACCAGGCCGATGGACACATGCGGGTCGAAGAACGTCGCCTTGTCCGAGGCGATCACGATGTCACCGGTGGTCACCCAGTCCAGGCCTGCGCCGCAGCAGATTCCGTTGATCGCCGCCAGCACGGGTTTGGCCATCCGGCGAAACGGGGGCGTGCCTTCCTGCGGCGCCTCCCACTGGTCGTACGTGGACAGATACGGCCGCTCGTAGATCACCTTCCCGTCCTCGGGAATCTCCTTGACGTCCGCACCGGTGCAGAACGCGCGGCCGGTTCCGGTGACGATCATCAGCCAGATGTTGTCGTCGTTCTCGGCCTCGTCGTAGGCGGCGCGCAATTCGGTGATCATGTGGGGGCTAAGCGCATTGAGCGCGTCGGGCCGGTTGAGCGTGATCGTCGCCTTGTGACCGTCGACGTCGTATTTGATGGTGTCGAACGAGTGTAAAGACATGGGGTTCCTTATCTGGGTCTACCGACCATCGAAGTTCGGTGCGCGCTTCTCTCGGAATGCCGCCAGTCCTTCTTTGAAATCAGCGGTGCGGCAGGAGAGTTCGACGCCGTAGAGTTCACGGTCCATGGACTGAGCCAGCGTCGCGTGAAGGCCGTAGTGGATGGCTTGTTTGGCCAGCCCGACGGCCACCGTGGGGCCCGCCGCCAGGTCCGCCAGCAACTGCTCGGTGGCCGCCTCGAGATCGTCCGCGTCGACGGCATGGTGAATCAGGCCCCAATCGGCGGCGTCGGCGCCGGTCACCTTCTCGCCGAGCAGCAGCATGCGCTTGGCGCGTGACAGGCCGGCCAACCGGGGCAGCAGCCACGTGGAGCCCGAATCCGGACTGAACCCGCGTGTCACGAAGGGCTCCCAGAACGTCGCTTCGGCCTCGGCGATGGCGAAGTCGGCGGCGAGCGCCAGGTTGCAGCCGAGGCCGACCGCCCAGCCGCGCACGCTGCACACCACCGGCAGGTGTATCGACGTGAGCAGTTCGATGACGCGGTTGGCGGTCTGCGGAATGCGGCGCACCAGATCGCCCGTCCGCGGACGTGGGCCGCCGCTGTTGGTGGCCACCCAGTCGGCACCGGTGCAGAAGTGCTCACCCGCGCCGGCGATGCAGATGGCGCGCAGGGTGTCGTCGGTCGCGGCGTCGGTGAGGATGCCGACGAGTGAGTCGATCATCTGATGGCTCAACGAATTGCGTGCAGAGGGGCGTTCGAGGGTGATGCGCAGCACCGCGCCATCGCGAGAGCCCGTCACCGCACCCACTTGAGCACCCGACCTTTCCACATATTTACGGTTAGCCATACAGTAGGCAATACGATTACTATCCTGTACAAGTTAGCAAGGAAAGCGTCTCGAGGGAACACGTGCAGAAGATCCGTCAGCCACGAGTGGCCGAAATCGTGGCGTCGCGGTTGCGGGACGACATCCTCTCGGGGCGGCTGAAGGAAGGCGACGTGCTGCCGACTCAGGAGAGTTTGTTCTCCGAGTTCGGCGTGAGCCCGCCGGCGCTGCGCGAAGCCATCCACATCCTCGAAACCGACGGCCTGATCTCGGTAAGACGAGGCAACGTGGGTGGGGCTGTCGTGCATCTGCCGTCCGCTGAGCGCACCGCCCACATGATCAGCATGGTGTTGCAGGCGCGGGCCGCAACCCCGGCCGACGTCAGTGGGGCGCTGATGCATCTCGAGCCGATCTGCGCGGGAATGTGCGCCGCCCGCGAGGACCGCATGGCCGAGGTTGTTCCGGTCCTCGAGGCCGAAATTACGAGACAGGAAGAGCAATTCGACGACGAATCGCGGTATGTGTCGAATGCCCGGCGGTTTCACGAAGCCATCGTGTCGCGCTGTGGAAACGAGCCGATGATCCTGCTGATCGGATCCTTGGAGTTGATCTGGTCCGCGCACGAGTCCTCGGTATGGGCCGACGACGGTGACCCCATGTCGCACAAGACGATGCGCGCCGCCCTACGTGATCACCAGCGGCTTCTCGACGCGATCCGCGATGGCAATGCGCCGCGGGCGGTCAAGCTGGCGCAAGAACATCTGGCGGCCGCCCGGCGCAACACTCTCGCCGTCGGGGCTGACAAAACCATTGAGGCCAAGCTGATTTCGAACACCAACCATCAGGAGTCTTTCAGATGACATCGTCCACCGATGACCGCGTGCTCTTCGACGTCGACCACGAGAAGCGGATCGCGACGATCACGTTCAACAATCCCAAACAACGCAATTCGTATGACGCGCCCATGCGCGATGCGATCGCTCACTGTCTGGATGAGGTCGCCGACGACGACGACGTCACGGTGGTGCTGCTGCGGGGCGCTGACGGGGTCTTCAGCACCGGTGCCGATATGAACAACGCATACGGCTGGTATGGCGACAAGGGCGACCAAAAAGACCAGAAGCGTCGGCCCAGCCAACGGCGACGGCTGGCCGTGGACCGCAAATCCTTCGGCTTCTACCACAATTTCATGGGCTTTCCGAAGGTCACGGTCGGCGAGATCAGCGGCTACGCCTTGGGCGGCGGATTCGAGATGGCGTTGATGACCGACATATCGGTGATCGCCCGCGAGACCAAGATCGGCATGCCGGCGACCCGTTTCCTCGGACCAGCGCTGGGCAGCCTGCACATGTTCTTTCACCGGCTCGGCCCGGTGCTGGCCCGCCGTCTGCTGCTCACCGGCGACATCATCGAAGCGGGCGCCGTCGAGCACCTCGGTGTGTTCACCGAAACATGCAGCGCCGCAGCGGTTCCCGCGCGCGCCCGCTATTGGGCGGAGAAGGCCGCGAAGATGCCGGCCGACGGGGTCGTCATCGCCAAGGAGGCGTTCCGCCTCGTCGAGCAGAGCCAGGCATACCAGGGCGAGGAAGTCGCCAGCTACCTCTTCCACGCTTACGGGACCAACCTGCAGTTCGCGCCCGGCGAGTTCAACTTCGTCAAGACGCGTGCAGAGCACGGGACCAAGGAAGCCTTCCGGCTGCGCGACGAGCACTTTGACGTCCCCGAGCCAGAGGTGCAGTAGACCCGCGTACAGTTAGCGCTACAGTATTTGGTAAATTTGTAACGTCGAACGTCCCGCCTACCCGAGGTTGTAGAACATGCCCACACCCGTCATCGTCGGCGCCGCCCGGACTGCGATCGGACGTTCGTTCAAGGGAACGCTGGTCAATACCCCGCCGGAAACGCTGATCACCACCGTTCTGCCTGAAGTCGTGCGCCGCTCCGGCATCGATCCCAGCGCCATCGACGACATCATCTTCGCCGAATCGCATTACGGCGGCGGCGATCTCGCCCGCTACGCGGCCGCCGCCTGCGGTATGGAGGACGTGCCCGGCCAGTCGGTGAATCGGCACTGCGCGGGCAGCCTCACCGCGATCGGCAATGCGGCCGCGCAGATCGGCTCCGGTATGGAGCGTGCGCTGATCGCGGGTGGAGTGCAGTCGTTGTCGATGACGCCGCTGGTGAACTGGCGCATCCCCGGTCCGGAACTGAAGTTCGAGGAGCGGTGGATGCCGCCGACGCACCCCGAGACGCCGGATGCACCGTGTAAGGACATGTCGATCACCGTGGGATGGAACACCGCGCAGGCCGTCGGTATCACCCGCGAAGAGATGGATGCGTGGGCGGCGCGCTCACATCAGCGGGCCATCGCGGCGATCGACGCAGGCAAATTCGTCGACGAGATCGTGCCGCTCAAGGTGCAGCAGTTCGACGGCTCCGTCGTCGACTTCAGCGTCGACGAACACCCGCGACGCGACACCACCGTCGAGAAGCTGGCGGCGCTCAAGCCGCTTCATCCTGAGATCGAAGGCTTTTCGATCACCGCGGGCAACAGCAGCGGCACCAATGACGCCGCGGCCGCCGTGGCGCTGGTCGATGCCGATTATGCCGCCGCCGACAAGCTCAACACGCTGGCCACCGTCAAGGCGTGGGCGTCCGCCGGTGTGCCGCCGCGCGATTGCGGTTTGGGCGCTGTGAAGGTGATCGGCAAGGTTCTCGATCGTGCGGGACTCAAGGCGTCGGATGTCGCGCTGTGGGAGATCAACGAGGCGTTCGCATCCGTGCCCATCGCCGCATGCCGCGAGTACGGCATCGACGAGGAGCTCGTCAATTTCTCCGGAAGTGGTTGCAGCCTCGGCCATCCCATCGCCGCCTCCGGTGCGCGCATGGTGACCACGCTGGTTTACGAGTTGCAGCGCCGCGGCGGTGGCATCGGTGTGGCGGCCATGTGCGCCGGCGGCGGCCAGGGCGGCGCGGTCATTCTCGAGGTCTGACGAGCGATTTCGGCGTGGCTGGTCGCGCTGACGGGCTGTATCGAAATGGTTTCGCGCCGAT
>NZ_PIZU01000046.1 GCF_002838065.1 Mycobacterium hubeiense
CCGCAAGCCTGATCCAGCTTCCAGGACACACCATGCCAGCAGTCAAGCCCGGATGGGCGAGACGATCCATCGCCGAACGTCTGCGGCGTATACGCGAACGTCTACGCCCCCCGATACAACTTGACCGACACCGCCGACAGCCACGCCCACACCAGCACCACGGCCGCAGTGAACGCCAGAATCGCTGCGCCGGAGCCGGACATCATCGCAAGGAAACTGAGACCGAAGTACGCACCGGCAATCCGGGAGAACCACGCCCAGCCCCGCTCTCCGGTTCGCGCGAAGCAGGCGGCCATCACGAAGCAGGCCGCGACCAGACACACGAACGCGAGACCGGCCACCGTGAAGTGCACCATGCCGTGCCAACTGACCTCACCCATGCCGGATGGTGTGCCCGGCGGGAACCCGTCCGACGGGTCCGCGCGGAAGATGCCGGCGACGACGAGGCCGACGCCGTAGGCGCCCAGCAGTCCCGACGCCCAAACGGGTGTGCGACCCCGACCGAGTGCGCGACGAATGCCGACGGCCGCAGCGATGGTCATGGCACCCACGACGAGGAAGTTCGCGATCTGGATCCAACCCCAGTCACCGTTGGCCAACTGACTGACCGCATGCCGGGTCGGGTCGAATCCATCGCGGGTGGCCATCTGCGCCGCCGCGACGATCACGTAAATCGGGCCCGCGATGACGCCGTAGCCCAGCAGGGACTTGGTGATCCGTACCGGCAGCGGTGGAGTCCCGACGGAAGTCATGGTGCGCCTCGCAATCGATAGAACTAGACGGTCCAGTACCGAACTCTAGGCGCGTCGGAACTAGACTGTCTAGTACCCAATTTGGTGGGAGGTGCTGAAATGCCGGGCGAAACACCGGGGCGATCCGCCCTGAAACGGCAGACGATTCTGTCGGCCGGCCGCGACTTGTTCCTGAGCAACGGCTACCAGGGCACCAGCGTCGATGCCATCGCCGCCGCGGCCGAGGTGTCCAAGCAGACGGTCTACAAGCACTTTGGTGACAAGCAGGAGCTGTTGCTGGCCATCGTCGACGCCACCGTGGACGGCACCGTCACGCCCTTCCTCGACCGCGTCGCGAAACTCGCCGACACCACCGACCTGGGCTCAGACCTAAAAGCGCTCGCCGGCGACTACCTGCGCGCGGTGTTGCAAGAGCCCGTGGTGCAGCTGCGCCGCCTGATCGTCGGTGAGGCCAACCGGATGCCCGAGTTGGCGCGGCTGTACTACGACCAGGCGCCCGCGCGCATGCTCGACGCCTTCGCGGCATGCTTTTCCAGGTTGCATGAGCGCGGACTCCTCGACGTGCCCGAACCGTCCACTGCTGCAGAGCATTTCGCATTCCTGGTCGTCGGCCGGTGTATCGACCAAGCCCTGTTCTGCGGAGGTCCGCAGGTGTCGGCCGATATCGACGTCGACCGCCATGTTTCCGCTGCGGTGCGGGTTTTCCTGGCCGCGTACCGGACGTAGTCGGCGATAAGCTTCCCGCGTGGACGCCGTAGTGGGCCTGCTCGACGGTGTGCGAGCGCGGGGCGCCTTCGTCCTGCGGATGATGATGGATCCGCCGTGGTCGCTGCGTATCGAGGACGACGCACCACTGTCGCTCATCTGCCAGACGCCAACGCTCCGGCCTGGTGGCACGCCGAGCAGGACCCGATCGTGGGTCCCGCGCTGAAGCTGATCTACAACAACCCCGCGCATCCCTGGACGGTGGCGAATCTTGCTGCGGCAGTGGGCTCGTCGCGCGCGATGTTCGCCCGCCGGTTCACCGAGCTGGTGGGTGAGCCGCCGATCGCGTTCCTGACCAGTTGGCGGCTGGCGCTTGCGGCCGACCTGCTGCGGACCAGCGAGGCCACCATCGCCGCGGTCGCACGCCAGGTCGGCTACTCGACGCCGTTCGCGCTGAGCAGCGCGTTCAAGCGGGCGTACGGGGTGAGCCCGAAAACCCACCGGGCGACGGGCTAGCCGCTGATCCAGTTGCCGTGAAACCCGTACGGGACTCGTTGCGGCAGCTTGATTTTCGCGACCGGCTCACCTGCGAAGTCCGAGGCGTCGAGGATCACCAGATCGCTGCCGTCGCGCTGCGGGTCGTAGAGGTAGCCGAGATACCAGCCGTTGGATTCGTCGGCAGGCCCGGCTGTCGACGGCACGAAGACCGCCTCGCCGGGGCCGCCGGTTCCGAACGAGTGCTCGACGGCCTGACCCGTGCCGAGGTCGTAGCGCAGCAGGCTGCTGCCGGCCACCGAAACCGCGTAGCGCGCAGACAGGCCGGCCAGCCGGTCGTCGATGCGGGGGAACTCCACGCCGCGGTCATCGAGCTGACGCTCGGTCACTGTTGCGGACTGAAGGTCGATCGTCCAGCTCCACAGCACACCGTCGGCGTCGAATCCACCGCTGTCACGCCATAGTTCGGGGTAGCGAACGGCCTGCAGCACAATCGAATTGCCCTCGTCGTATGCGTTAGCGACGTGGAACACGTAACACGGGTCGATGTCGAACCACCTGATGTCGCCGAATGGGTCGTCGCGGCGCAGCACGCCGAACCGGGCGCCGTAGTCGTCATCCCAGCGGTACGGCATGTCGCCGTCACCCCTGAGCGCGACGTCAAGGTTGAATACGACTGGCAGGTCCATGAAGACGACGTGGTCGGCCGTCATCGCGAAGTCGTGCATCATCGTCAGCGCCTTGACGTCGAGCGGGCGGTTGATGGTCAGCTCGCCATTGGCGTCGGCCCGGTGATAGGTGACGTGCGGTTGAAAGATGTTGCCGTAGCCGAAGAAATGCAGCTCGCCCGTCGTCGGGCAGATCTTCGGGTGTGCGGTCATCGAGTCCATGAGCTTGCCGCCGAAGTCGTAGACGCCCACGGTTTCCAGGTCGTTGGTGATCTCGTAGGGCAGTGACGACTCCACCAGCGCCAGGGTTTTGCCGGCATGGTTGACGACGTGCGTGTTGGCGACGCTGGAGCGCAGGTTGCGGGTGCCCTCGGCGTTGTAGAGCGGAAAGTCCTCGTTGAAGCTGTCCGTGCGCACCCAGCGATTCCGGTACCAGGCGGCCTTGCCGTTCTCGATGCGAACGCCGTGGATCATGCCGTCGCCGGTGAACCAGTGTGCGGTCGCCTGCCGGGGATTCGGCCCGTTGCGCAGGTACCAGCCGTCGAGTTCGGGCGGGATTGCGCCCTCGACGGGCAGGTTGAACTCGGTGAGTTCATCGGGCACCGGGGCGAAGTTGCCGCGCTGGAAGAACTGCCCGGTGCTGGGCAGGGCTGAAGTTTCGGTCGTTTCGGCCATTGGAGTCTCCTTCTCGTGGGGACGCTCACCACTACGGTGACATTCCAGTTATGACATGTCAAGACTGACCTAATTATGGAACATAATTGTTCCAAAAATAGGTACGTGTGTTACATTACGGACCGTGGCATATCCGGACACCCTCGAGAGCGGCACCCGCAGCAGAACGCGCAAAGCGATTCTGGATGCGGCGATGTCCGTGCTCGCCGACAATCCGGTGGCCACTTTGGCGGATATCGCCGCGGCCGCCGAGGTCGGCCGTACCACCGTGCACCGCTACTTTCCCGAGCGCGCAGATCTGATCCGCGCACTGGCCCGGCATGTCCACGCCCTGAGCAATGCCGCCATCGAGGCGGCCGATCCCACGCACGGGCCGCCGATCGACGCGTTGCGCCGCGTCGTCGAGGGGCAGCTCGACCTGGGCCCGATCGTTCCGTTCATCTACTCCGAGCCGACGGTCACAGCGGATCCGGAACTCATGGCTCACCTCGATACCGGCGACGAGAAGATCATCGAAGTGCTCGCCCGCGTCTCCGCCGGCCACGAAGCCACGCCACCCGGTTGGACGCGACGCGTCTTCTGGGCGTTGGTGATCGCCGGGTATCAGGCCGCCAAGGAGGACGGCCTGCCCAAGCACCAGATCGTCGACGCCATCATGACGAGCCTCACCGAAGGCTCCATCAAGCCTGACTCGTAAACCATTCGCCCACAGGAGAACTGATGTCAACGCGCGTCGGTCTGACGACCGCACCCGCCACCACCCCGCGCCGTGCGTGGGTGGCGCTGGCCGTGCTGATGCTGCCAGTGTTGCTGATCGCGATCGACAACACCGTGCTGGCGTTCGCACTGCCGATGATCGCCGAGGAGTTCCGCCCGTCGGCGTCGGTCCAGCTTTGGATCGTCGATGTCTATTCACTTGTGCTCGCGGCACTTCTGGTGGCGATGGGCAGCCTCGGCGACCGGGTGGGCCGACGCCGGCTGTTGATGATCGGCGCCACCGGCTTCGCCGTGGTGTCGGCCGCGGCGGCGTTCGCGCCCAGCGCCGAGTACCTGGTGGCGGCGCGCGCGACGCTGGGCGTGTTCGGGGCGATGCTGATGCCGGCGACGCTGTCGTTGATCCGCAACATCTTCGTCGACGCCTCCGCGCGCCGGTTGGCGATCGCGATCTGGGCGTCATGCTTCACCGCGGGCTCGACCCTCGGACCGATCGTCGGCGGCGCGCTGCTGGAGCATTTCCATTGGGGCTCGGTATTTCTCGTCGCAGTGCCGATCCTGCTGCCGCTGTTGATCCTCGCGCCGCGATTGGTGCCCGAGTCGCGCGACCCCCATCCGGGTCCGCTGGACCCGATCAGCGTGGTGCTGTCGCTGGCCGCGATGTTGCCGTTCGTCTGGGCGATCAAGGTGGCCGCCCACGACGGGCTGTCGGTCGTCGTCGCCCTCGCCTTCGCGCTGGGAGTGGCAGCGGGAACCGCCTTTGTGCGGCGCCAGAACCGCAGTGCGACACCGATGCTCGACATGAAGCTGTTCACTTATGGACCGTTCAGCTCGTCGGTGCTGGCCAACTTTCTGTCCATCGTCGGCCTGATCGGGTTCGTGTTCTTCGCCTCCCAGCATCTGCAGCTCGTGCTCGGACTCAGTCCGTTGGCGGCGGGCTTGGTGACTTTGCCCGGGGCGGTGGTGTCCATGATCGCCGGCATCGGTGTGGTGAAGCTCGCGAAATACTTTGCCCCGCAGACCCTTATCATCACCGGCTTGGTGTTCGTCTCGATCGGATTCCTGCTGATCCTGCTGTTCCGTCACGACCTGACGGTGGCGGCGGTCGTTGCATCGTTCGTGGTGCTGGAACTGGGTGTCGGTATCTCGCAAACGATGTCGAACGACACCATTGTGGCGTCCGTGCCGCCGGCGAAGGCCGGCGCGGCTTCTGCGGTGTCCGAGACGGCCTATGAGTTGGGTGCGGTCGTCGGCACCGCGACACTGGGCACCATCTTCACCGCGTTCTACCGCGCGAACGTCGTGGTACCCGCAGGTGTGCCCGCCGCCCAGGCGGCCGACGCCGCCGAGAGCATCGGCGGCGCGTCATCCGTCGCGGCGACGCTTCCGCAGCCGGTCGGCGAACAGCTGCTCGAGTCAGCGCGACTGGCATTCGATTCGGGGATCGCGCCGACGGCCGTCATCGGTGCCACGCTCACGCTCATCGCCGCGGTGGTCGTCGGCATGGCATTCCGTAAGCCCTGAACGTTTCAGCTCTGACCTGTCAGGAGTGGACGTAATATCCGTCCGGTGAGTCTACGGATGGCGGCACTGGGGCTGCTGGCCCAACACCCGGGCAGCGGTTACGACCTGCTCAAGCGGTTCGAAAAGTCGATGGCTAACGTCTGGCCGGCGACCCAGAGCCAGCTCTACGGCGAGCTCAACAAGCTCGCCGACGCCGGATTGATCGAGGTCAGCGAGGTCGGACCCCGCGGCCGCAAGGAGTACCGCGTCACCGACGCAGGGCGGGCGGAGCTGCTGCGCTGGATGACCCATCCGCAGGACGATCCCCCTTCCCGCAGTTCGCAATTGCTGCGCGTGTTCCTGCTCAGTGAGATACCTCGGGAGAAGGCCCGCGAGCACATGTTGGCTTTCGCCGACTATGCCGATGCCGAGTTCAACCGGCTCGAGCAGCTGCGCGACGCGATTTCTTGGAGTGACGACGACATCTCCTTCTACGGCCGGGCCGCGCTGGAGTACGGGCTTCGGCTCGAGGCGATGCAGGCGCAATGGGCGCGATGGGTGGTCGAGGAGATCGACGCGCGCGACTGAATCGGCCCGCCCGGTCAAAAAGTGTCAGAGCGACGGGCCGCTGCTGCTCCTACCCGTGAGAGCGGCTCAACCGGAGCCGTGACCACACCAAAGGAGCAAGAAAATGACGAACAAGAAATCGATCATCGCTGCACTCGGCGCGGCGGCCGTCGGCGCGGCAGCCCCGGCGATGCTGTTGCTGGGCGCCGGCGCCGCGCAGGCGGCGACCGACCTCAACACGACCAGCGACGTCGCAGGCGTCACGGTCGAGATCAAATCCACCGGCAGCGAAGGCCTGTGCTTCTACAGCGCCGAACCGTGGTTCGGCTGGCAGACCGTCAAGCCGCTGCCGGTGTACAAGGTGCCCTTCTACCTGCAGAAGGACCAGAGCCACAAATTGTGGTTCCCGGGCATTCAGACCGGAACAGTGTGGAAGGCGAAGGTGGAATGCCCCGTCGGCGGCGTTGACTACTTCAACCCGACGTACTGAGCCTCCTTTCCGCGTGGCCGTCGTGACGCACGTTGCGACGGCCACGCCACCGGTCCCAGCCACGGCTGGTGCACGTACTCGGCCATTCCCAACGGGCCGGTGTGCCGGTGCACGTCTCCTTCTATCTGCAGCCCTACCAGCAACACAAGCTGTGGTTCCCGGGCATCCAGACGGGCACCACGTGGAGCGTCGACGTCAGGTGTGAGAAGGGCCAAGACAGCGGAGTCCAGTTCGTTTCCTAATGAGGCCCTAACTGAGGATGCGCCACCGCGACGTTGCATCGCGATAGTTTCCGATATATCGTTGAAATATCGGAAGCGCATCCCGTGCTTCCTGGCACAAGAAGGAACACAGACAATGAACGACCCATTCACCCCTCCACCCGGCGGTTTCGGCTTCGGCCCCCAGCAGCGCCGCCTCCTGCACGAACAGCGGCGCCAGGCGCGCCGCGAGTTCCGCGAGCATCTACGCGAGCACGCCCCGGGCCCCGGCGGCCCGTTCGGACCCGGAATGCCAGGTGGCTTCGGGCCCGGTCGCGGCGGCTTCAGCTTCGACCCCCGCACCGGCTTCAATTTCGGCTTCGGCGGGGGCCCGCGGGGGCGCCGCGGCGGGCGGGGCCGCGGTAAACGAGGCGACGTGCGCGCCGCCATCCTCGCGCTGCTGGCCGACCGTCCCATGCACGGCTACGAAATGATCCAGGAGATCGCCGAACGCAGCGGCGGCCTGTGGCGGCCCAGCCCCGGCTCGGTTTACCCCACGCTGCAGCTGCTGGTTGACGAGGGCCTCATAGAGGGCACCGAAAGTGAGGGCAGCAAAAGGCTTTTCGAGCTGACCGAGGACGGCCGCGCCGCCGCGGAGAAGGTCGAGACGCCGCCGTGGGAGGAGATCGCCGACGGGATAGATCCCGCGCACGTGAACCTGCACACTGCGCTCGGCCAGCTGATCGGCGCGGTGGGACAGTCGTCCTTCACCGCATCCGAGGAGCAGCAGCAGCGCATCATCGACATCCTCAACGGCGCCCGCCGCGAGGTGTACAACGTCCTCGGCGAGGACTAGCGATTTGTGTGCGCTTAGGAGCGATCACCGCAGAGCGATCACCGCTCCTAAGCGCACACAAATCACGACACGTCGACCCAGTCCAGCGTGCGCTGGACTGCTTTCTGCCAGCCCGCATAGCCCGCGGCGCGCTGATCGTCGCTCCAGGTCGGCGTCCAGCGCTTGTCCTCCTGCCAGTTGGCCCGCAGGTCGTCGGCGTTCTCCCAAAAGCCCACGGCCAAACCGGCCGCATAGGCCGCACCCAGCGCCGTGGTCTCCGCGACGACCGGTCGAATCACGTCCACACCCAACACGTCGGCCTGGATCTGCATGCACAGGTCGTTGGCGGTGATACCGCCATCGACCTTCAAAACCTCAAGGTGCACACCGGAATCGGCCTCCATCGCATCGACGACGTCACGGCTCTGGTAGCAGATCGCCTCCAGCGTGGCCCGCGCCAGATGAGCATTGGTGTTGAACCGCGACAGCCCGACAATCGCGCCGCGGGCATCCGAACGCCAGTACGGCGCAAACAATCCCGAGAATGCCGGCACGAAGTACACGCCGCCGTTGTCGGGCACCTGCCGCGCCAGCGCCTCGCTCTGCGCGGCGCCGCTGATGATGCCCAACTGGTCGCGCAGCCACTGCACCGCCGACCCGGTGACCGCGATCGACCCCTCCAGCGCATACACCGGTTTCGCAGAACCGAACTGGTAGCACACCGTCGTCAACAACCCATTGGACGATCGCACGATCTTCTCGCCCGTGTTCAGCAGCAGGAAATTGCCTGTGCCATAGGTGTTTTTGGCCTCCCCCGCCTCCAGGCACACCTGCCCGACCATGGCCGCCTGCTGATCGCCCAGAATCCCCGTCACCGGCACCTGCCCGCCGACGGGCCCGTCGTCGCGCGTGATCCCGTACGCGGACTCATACGACGACGGCGCGATCGACGGCAGCATCTGACGCGGAATGCCAAAGAACGACAACAGTTCGTCGTCCCAGTCCAGCGTCTCCAGGTTCATCAACATGGTGCGGCTGGCGTTGGTGACGTCGGTGACGTGCACCCCGCCGCGCGGTCCGCCGGTGAGGTTCCACACCACCCAGCTGTCGGCGGTGCCGAACAGCGCCTCGCCCTTTTCGGCGGCTTCCCGCACGCCGTCGACGTTCTCCAGGATCCACTGCACCTTTCCGCCGGAGAAGTACGTCGCGGGCGGCAATCCCGCCTTGCGGCGGATCACATCGCCGCGCCCGTCACGGTCCAGCGCCGATGCGATGCGGTCGGTGCGGGTGTCCTGCCACACGATCGCGTTGTAGTACGGCCGCCCGGTGTGCTTGTTCCACACCAGCGACGTCTCGCGCTGATTGGTGATGCCCAGCGCGGCCAGGTCGCCCGCCGCCAGACCGGTCTTGTTCAACGCCGACATGATCACCGACGCGGTGCGCTCCCAGATCTCGACGGGATTGTGCTCCACCCAGCCGGCCTGCGGCAGGATCTGCTCGTGCTCGAGCTGATGGCGGCCGACCTCCGCGCCGTCGTGGTCGAAGATCATGCACCGCGTGCTGGTGGTGCCCTGGTCTATCGCTGCTACGAACTCGCGGATCTCGGCCACTAAGCGCTCCCTCCCTGACGCAACTCGACCATGATGGCGTACATGCCCGGCCAAATCGTCGACATTGAAAACGACATTGAAAACGACATTGAAAGCATGCCCCGCGGCGGGCCGCACGCCTCATGCCTGGACCGCCAACTGGAAACCGACCGGCTCGAATACCTCGACCGCGATGACGTGGATGACAAGGTCAAGCGCAGCGTCATCCGGGCGCTGGAGTGGGCGGGCGAATTCTTCGGCAACCACGAGAAGTTCGCCCGCATCGCGCTCGACGAGGTGGCCGACGTCCCCGATCCCAAGATCCTCGAACTCGGCGCCGGCCACGGCGCGCTGTCGCGCAAATTGCTCGAACAGCACCCCACCGCCGAGCTGACCGTCACCGACCTCGACGCCACGTCGGTGCAGGCCATGAAGGCCACCGACCTGGGCAGCCACCCACGCGCGCACGTACGCGGAATGGACGCCACCGCAATCGATGCGCCCGACGGCTATTTCGACCTCGCGGTGTTCGCGCTGTCCTTTCATCACCTGCCGCCGACGGCGGCGGCCCAGGTCATCAAAGAAGGCACCCGCGCCGCGGACAAGCTGTTGATCATCGACATGTCCCGGCCGCCCGCGCCGCTGCACCTCCTGCGATTGGCGACAATGCTGCCGCTCGCCCCGTTCATCCCGTTCGTGCACGACGGGCTGATCAGCTCGCTGCGCGCCTACAGCCCGTCGGCGTTGCGCGCACTAGCCGCGCACGCGGACCCGAACATCACAGTCAAGCTGCGCGGCGGCGGCCTGAACCCGCAGATCGTGGTGGCGGCCCGTCAGTCGCGGTAGCGCCCGTGGTGGCCCCAGTCGCCGCCCTGCGCGATGAGCACCACCAGGAAGATCGCGTACAGGATCGCGAACAACAGCAGCAGGCCGCCGAAGATCCACAGCGAGAGCTGCCCGAGCCGCCGCACCCGATCCGACGCGTACTGGGCGCCGGCGAAGTTGCCCGACGCCCACAGCGGATACACGTTGAACGCGTGGCTGAACGCGGAGAACGACAGCGGCCAGAAGAACAGCAGCGCCGCCACCGCCCAGCCGGCGTTCGCGGACGGTGGAGGTGGCGTCGGTGCGCTTACCGGACCGGTGGGCTGCTCGGGCGGCGACGCCTCGGACGAAGGCTGAGTCATCGTGAACTCCTAACGTGAGAAGACAACTTCGAACCTACGTACGCGACGCCGATGGCGCAGTCAACCGGTGCAGCAGCCACGCCACCGGTATCGACATCGCCAGCGTCACCCCGAAAAGGCCCGCCACCGAACCGGTGTAGACGTGCCAGCGCAGCACCGACGCCATCGCGAACTCCATCACGATCACGTGCACCAGAAAGATTTCGTAGGAGATCTCGCCGAGCCACACCATCGGCCTGCTGCCCAGCAGCCGCGCGTACCAATCCTGCGACCCCAGCGCCAGCGGCGCCACCACCAGCGTGGCGATCAGCGCGTAGAACATGGTCTTGGCCACGTCCTCTCGCAGGCCCAGGGTCACCGACGTGGCTACGCCGGCGATGGGCGTCGCCACGATCAGATAGCTCACCAGCGCCACCGGAAGCGCTGCGAAGGCCGGGCACGGCGCGTCCATCGCCCGCAGCACCGCCAGTGCCATCCCGCCGACGAACCAGATCAGGTAGTGCGGCAGCCACAACCCGGCCCCGCCGGGTAGCCACGACGTGGTGTACAGCACCACCAGCCACAGCGGGCTGACCGCAGCCAGCACAAAAAGCCCGGTAAGCAGCAGCCCCGGGCGCCAGCGTCGTCGGCACAGCACGACCAGCAGCAGATAGGCCAGCAGCGGCAGCGCCGCGTAGAACGCGATCTCCACCGCCAGGCTCCACATTTGGGTCAGCCCCTGGTGCATGTACTTGGCGAAGTAATTCTCGCTGTATATCTGGGTCAGCGTGAGGTTGCGTAGAAAGCCCGCCCAGGTATGGCCCGGATTGGGGCCGGCATAACGGAACTCGTACACCACGAATGCGGCCAGCACCACCACCACATAGGCAGGCATGATGCGGCGGAAGCGATTTCGCGCATAGCGGCGCACCCGCGGTGGGTCGGCGCCCGTCGCGGCCGCGCGCACCCACGGTCCGAACAGCAGGAAACCGGACAGCACGAAGAAGACCGCCACCCCGATCTCCATGCGCGCGAACACCAGTCCGAGGTAGCCGCGGTTGTACGTGCCGGTGCCGTAGGCGGCGTGCGTGCCCATCACGAGTAGAGCGGCGACCGCGCGGACACCGGTGAGCGACGCCACCCGGTCGACGGTGGAAACAGCTTCGAGCCCGCCCTGGTCGACGTCCGTAGTGGAGCTCATCGGGCTTGTCACACTACCGGGCCGCCGACACACGGATACCGCGATTTTCTTGCGCACGCGTCACAGACGCTGTTGCATCGGCGTTGTGGGCGAAGAAGTGAAGCAGACCGACTTTTCCCTCGCACACCGCCGCGAATACCGGCGCAAGGTCCAGCTGTGCCTGGACGTCTTCGAAACCATGCTCGCCCAATCCAGTTTCGAATTCGAACGTCCGCTCACCGGCATGGAGATCGAGTGCAACCTCGTCGACGGCGACTATCAGCCCGCGATGAGCAATCAGGAGGTGCTCGCGTCGATCGCCGATCCGGCGTATCAGACCGAATTAGGCGCCTACAACATCGAATTCAACGTGCCGCCGCGGCCGCTGCCCGGCCGGGCCGGGTTGGAGTTGGAGGCCGACGTGCGGGCCAGCCTCAACGCCGCCGAAGCCAAGGCCAACCAGAACGGCGCGCACATCGTGATGATTGGAATCCTGCCGACGCTGATGCCCGAACACCTCACGGGGCGGTGGATGAGTGAATCGACGCGCTATCAGGCGCTCAACGAGTCGATCTTCACCGCCCGCGGCGAGGACATCCTCATCGACATCACCGGCCCCGAGCGGCTGAGCCTGCAAACGGAGTCGATCGCGCCCGAATCTGCGTGCACCAGCATGCAGTTGCACCTTCAGGTCTCCCCCGCCGACTTCGCGCAGAACTGGAACGCCGCGCAGGTGCTGGCCGGGCCGCAGCTGGCGTTGGGCGCCAACTCCCCGTACTTCTTCGGCCACCAGTTGTGGGCGGAGACCCGCATCGAGCTGTTCGCCCAAGCCACCGACACCCGGCCCGACGAACTCAAGACGCAAGGGGTGCGGCCGCGGGTGTGGTTCGGCGAACGCTGGATCACCTCGATCTTCGACCTGTTCGAGGAGAACGTCCGCTACTTCCCGTCGCTGCTTCCCGAACTGTCCGACGAGGATCCGGTCGCCGAGCTGGCCGCCGGACGCACCCCGCGACTGCAGGAATTGCGGCTGCACAACGGCACGATCTACCGGTGGAACCGCCCGGTGTACGACGTCGTGGAGGGGCGTCCGCACCTTCGCGTGGAGAATCGGGTGCTGCCGGCCGGGCCGACGGTGCTGGACATGATGGCAAACGCGGCCTTCTACTACGGCATGTTGCGCAGCTTGTCCGAAGAGGACCGCCCGCTGTGGACGAAGCTGAGTTTTTCTGCGGCACAACAGAATTTCCTAGAAGCCGCCCAGCACGGCATGGATGCGCGGCTGTACTGGCCGGGCCTGGGTGAGGTGACGCCCGACGAGTTGGTGCTGCGTCAGCTGTTGCCGATGGCGCATGAGGGGCTGCGCCGGTGGGGTGTGGCGGTCGAAGTGCGCGACCGCTATCTCGGCGTCATCGAAGGCCGCGCCAAGACTGGTCGCAACGGGTCGGCCTGGCAGGTGGCAACGGTGGCCGCACTGCAGGAACAGGGGATGACCCGGCCCGACGCGCTGGCCGAGATGCTGCGGCGATACTGCCAGGGAATGCACAGCAACGAGCCGGTCCACATGTGGGAGTCGCCCGCGTAGGTTGGGTGCCATGACTTCAGACGTGATCGATTGGGACAACGCGTATCGCGGGCAAGGCGTTTTCGAGGGACCACCGCCGTGGAACATCGGCGAGCCGCAGCCTGAGCTGGCCGCACTGCACCGGGCGGGCAAGTTCCGCAGCGACGTGCTCGACGCGGGCTGCGGGCACGCCGAGCTGTCACTGGCGCTGGCCGCCGACGGCCTCACGGTGGTGGGCATCGATTTGAGCCCGACGGCCGTCGCCGCCGCCAACAAGGCGGCGCAGGAACGCAACCTGGCCAACGCATCGTTCGTGCAGGCCGACATCACGTCGTTCACGGGTTACGACGGCCGCTTCAACACGGTCATCGACAGCACGCTGTTCCACTCGCTGCCGATCGAGGGTCGCGACGGCTACCTGCGCTCGGTGCACCGGGCCGCCGCGTCCGGCGCCGCGTACTACATCCTGGTGTTCGCCAAGGGCGCGTTTCCCGCGGAGATGGAGCCCAAACCGCACGAGGTCGACGAGGCGGAACTGCGTGCGGCGGTGTCGAAGTACTGGCAGATCGACGAGATCCGGTCGGCGTTCATCCACGCCAACGCAATGGCGATTCCGGACGCGCCGTTCGAGATGCCGTCGCACGGCACCGACGAGAAGGGCCGGATGAAGTTCCCGGCGTTCCTGCTGTCGGCGCACAAGGCATAGGTCCTGACCGCAACCCCCCGCGACACTGTCGTTATCGAGAGGTTTTGCGAGTAGGGGCCTCGATAACTGCAGTTTCGCGCGCCTAGCCGTCGAGCCGACGGCGCGCATGCTCCTTGACCTCCTCGGCGAGCGCGTCGGCCGCCAACACCTGCGGAAGCAATTCCGGCTCGGACATCCGCGCGCGGAACACCAGGCCGATCGTCACGTCGTGGTCGGGCCGGTGCTCGACATGGATGTCATCGCCGGCGCGCACCGTGCCCGGTGAGATAACCCGAAGGTAGGCACCGGGTTTCGCGGCCTTGGTGAAGGTTTTCATCCAGCCGTCCAGCTGCAGGAACGCCGAGAAGGTCCGGCATGGCGTGCGCGGCGCGGACACTTCGAGCACCAGCCCGTCGGCTCCGATCCGCCAGCGTTCACCGATGCGCGCGTGGGTCACATCCACGCCCGTCGTGGTGAGGTTTTCGCCGAACATGCCGTTGGTGAGTGTGCGGTCGAGGTGCGATTCCCAGCCGTCGAGGTCTTCCCGCGCATACACGTAGACGGCCTGATCGTCACCGCCGTGGTGTTTGGGGTTGCCGATGGTGTCGCCGACGAGCCCGCTGCCGAGGCCACCGCGCCGCGGCCCGGGTGCCCGCACCATGACGGGCTCATGCGCCGCCACCTTGTCGATGCCCGTCGGCCGCGACGGGGCGTCAGGATTCGCGCGGACCCGCGCCAGGTTGACCGACAACACTTTCGCCACCGGCTCAGGGTAACCGGGCTGCAGGCTAGCGCGGCTTGCGCAGCATCGGCCACATGGGCGGTGAACTGCCGACCTGGATGACGCCCTGCTCCTCGAACCCGTGGGCGGCGTAGAGCCGTCTGTTGCGGGGACTCGTCGCTTCCAGATAGGCGGGCAGGCCGTCGCGGTCGCAGCGGGCGGTCGCGTGGCGCAGCAACGCCGAGCCGAGCCCGCCGCCCTGTTTGGTCGTGTCGACGCCGATCACGGGGAGATACCAGTGGCGTTCGGTGGGGTGGTAGCGGTCCATCTGCTCCATGAAGCCGAACACCTCTTCCTGATCGGATTCGGGGATGGCTTCGACCGCGATGGCCTCCACTGCTTCGAAGTCCGCTGCGCCGTCCGGTGGCACCCACAGGGCGACGGCCGCGCAGTCGCTGATCGAGTCGGCGGTCCCTACGTCAAACGCGTTCCCGCCCAACGCTTTTACCGTCCTGGGCCAGTACGTCAGATAGCGAGCGGCATCACGCAGGAACCAGCGGGCGACAGGATCGCTGCTGAAAGCGATGGTCAGTGTGGCGATCGCACGGTCTTCATCGGTGGTGGACGTGACGTCGAGTCCCTGAGAGGTCACCTGAATAACGATACGTCCCTAATGCCGGATCACGCTTGGCTTGACGCGGCCGTAAGCGCTTCGGCGAACCGCTGCAGCTCGTCAGCGGTGATGTCGACATGCGGCGAGACCCGCAACACCGGCGCCGTCATCTCGAAAGGCGCCCGCTGCACCTCCGCATAGGTGGTGACGATCCCCTGCTCGGCGATCAGCCAAGACCGGATGGCGTTCGGGTCGGCACCGTCGACGGGCTCCAGCGTGGTGATGGCCGACGGTTCCTCGAGCGGTTCGACGACGCGCCAGCCGGCCACGTCGGCCAGCACCTCCCGCGTCATCCGGCCCACTTCGGCGAGCCGCGCCCGCACCTGCTCCGGCCCGGCCGCCAAGTGTTCACCGATCGCCACCGAAAAGCCCACCCGCGCAGCCACATTAGCTTCACCGTGCTGCAGCCGTTCGATCACCGTGAGCGGCAGGTTCCATTCGGGCGGCGGCACCCGCGGTCGCAGGCGCTCGGCCAGCGCGGGCCGCACCGCCAGCACGCCGACGCCCCTTGGACCGGCCATCCACTTGCGCGACGATGAGTACACCGCGTCGGCGCCGACCGCGCAGTCCATGTGGCCCAACGCCTGGGCGGCGTCGACCGCCAACGGAATTCCGAGAGCGCGGCACGTTTCGGCGA
The DNA here is from genome assembly GCF_002838065.1 of Mycobacterium hubeiense. Classification (GTDB taxonomy): domain Bacteria; phylum Actinomycetota; class Actinomycetes; order Mycobacteriales; family Mycobacteriaceae; genus Mycobacterium; species Mycobacterium hubeiense. The sequence continues at coordinate 15,820 of NZ_PIZU01000046.1, forward strand.
GCGCCGCCAAGGGTTGGACGACGCCACGGTGGCTGGCCAACGAGGTGAGGTGCGCCAACGCAGGCGGATCGGCGGACAGCATCGCCGCTGCATCGTCAACAAGCAGCCGCCCCAGCCCGTCGACCGGCAGCGCCCGAACGCGAAAACCGTTTGCGGCCATGATGGCCAGGTTCGGCCCGTACTCGCCGGGCAGACATGCCACGGTGCGTTCACCGGGCCAGCCGCTCAGCAGCAGATCGAGAGCGTGGTTGGACCCGGTGGTGAAGACGACGTGCGACGCGTCGATGCCGGTCAGCGCAGCGACCGCGGCCCGTCCCGCGTCGAGCACCGGAGCCGCGGCCTCCGCCGCCACGTAGCCGCCGACTTCGGCCTCATGTCGGGCGTGCTGCGCGGCGCTGTCGATCACCGCGAATGACTGCCGTGAGCACGCACCGCTGTCCAGGTGCAGGCCCGCGACCTTCGGCCGGGCGGCGCGCCACCGCTCAGGGAGGTTCACTTGACCGACAGCGACAGCCCGAAGTCGCCGGCCTCGTCGGTCCACCAGTGGGTCAATTGCATTCCCGCGGAGGCCAATTCGGTGGCCACCCCGTCGGGCCGGAACTTGCAGGACACCTCCGTCAACATCTCCTCGCCGCCCGCGAAGTCAACGGTCAGATCCAGCGCACCCACCTCCACCTGGTGCGGGGTCTCGGCGCGGAGCCACATCTCGATGCGCTCGTCCTCGATGTTCCAGCGGGCCACGTGCGCAAACTGCTCGAGGTCGAAGTCGGCGTCGAGTTCGCGGTTGACCACCGCCAACACGTTGCGGTTGAACTGCGCAGTCACCCCGGCGGCGTCATCGTAGGCGCGCACCAACCGGTCGGCGTCTTTCACCAGATCGGTGCCCAATAGCAGGCAGTCCCCCGGCTGCAACGTGTCGGACAGCGCGGCGAGAAACTCGGCGCGCGGCCCCGGCGTGAGATTGCCGATCGTCGAGCCGAGGAACACCACCAGCCGACGTCCGACCCGGGGGATCTTGCCCAGGTGTTCCTCGAAATCACCGCACACCGCCTCGATTTCGATGCCGGGATACTCGGCTTGGATGGCGGAGCCGGCCGCCTGCAGGACCCCGGCGTCGACGTCGAACGGGACGAACCGCTGCAGGGATCCGCTGTCGCGCAGCGCATCCAGCAGTAACCGCGTCTTCTCCGACGTGCCGCTGCCGAGTTCGACCAGGGTGTCGGCACCCGCCGCGGCGGCGATGTCAGCCGCGCGTGCGCGCAGGATCTGCGCTTCCGCGCGGGTCGGGTAGTACTCGGGCAACCGGGTGATCTGGTCGAACAGGTCGCTGCCGGTCGCGTCGTAGAACCACTTGGGCGGCAACGACTTCGGCGTCGAAGTCAAACCCTCCAGCACGTCACGCCGCAGCGCGCGGGCCGCGGAATCGGCGGCCAGGTAGTTGGACAGCGCGAAGCTCATCACGTTCCTTTCAAAGCGGTCAGCGTGACGCGGGAGCCGTCGACCTCGACGAGATGGCGGTCGGGAACCTCCTGCCACGCGGAGTCGTCGTCGTAGGGTTCGCTGGCCAGCACCACCCCGTCGTCGCGGCGCAGCACCGAAAGCGTGTCGCCCCATGTGGTGGCCAGCAATTGAGATCCGTTGCCGGCCAAGATGTTCAGCCGTGCATTGGGATCGGCGGCAGCCACCTCGGCGGTGGTGTCTGCGAGTGCGTCGAGGCCGCGGTCGAAGATCAGCGCCGCCAGCAGCGCGCTGTCGACGGTGGATTCGGCCCGCCCCGATAGCGGCAGCACGGAGCGGTCCACCAGCCCGTTGTGCGACAGCAGCCAGCGGCCGTCGGTGAACGGCGCCGATGCCGACGGCTCGATCGGCATGCCGATGGTGGCCGATCGCACCGCGGCGACGATGCAGCCGCTGCGCAGCGCGGGCGCCACCGACGCGAACGACGTATCACCCCACAGCGGCGCGGCACTGCGCCACCGCCGCGCGACACCGTTATCGAAAAAGCCGACGCCCCAACCATCTGCGTTCATCAAGCCGTGCTTCTGCCGCCGCGGCGCATAAGACTGCACCAGCAGCCCCGACGGCGGATCCAAAACCAGCGACGACACCGGAACCGGTTCCCCGAGCCAGCCCAGATGACGGCACATCAGTTGACATCCCATGCCAGCCGCACCCCGGAGAAGATCTGCCGCCGGATCGGGTGGTCCCAGTTGCGGAAGCTGGGCCGCAGGATGTCGGCGCTGACCGCCCACGACCCGCCGCGCAGCACCTTGTAATCCCCAGCCCCATTGCCTTCGAAGAAAGGCTGTGAGTAGCGCTCGTAGATCATCGGGGTGAAACCGGGCCACGGGCGCAGCGGCGACGTCGTCCACTCCCACACATCACCCAGCATCTGCTCGGCCCCGTATGCCGACGCCCCCGCCGGGTACGCGCCGACTGGCGCCGGTCGGCGCGCATCGCCGCCGAGGTTGGCCAGCGCGGCGGTGGGTTCCGATGTACCCCAAGGGAATCGGCGACGCGTGCCGGCAGTGGGATCCCAGGCGCAGGCTTTCTCCCATTCGATCTCGGTGGGCAGCCGCGCGCCCGCCCACGCCGCGTACGCCTCGGCTTCGAAATACGTGACGTGCTGCACCGGTTCGTCGGCGGGAATGTCCTCGATGTGGCCGAACCGGGTGCGGGTCTGCCCGTCGGGATTCCAGAACTGCGGCGCGACCAGGCCGGCCTGTTGGCGATGGGCCCAGCCGCGCTCGGACCACCACTGCGGCTGGTTATAGCCGCCGTCGTCGATGAACTGCCGCCATTCGGCGTTGGTGACCGGCACCCGGCCGATCCGGAAATCCGCAACGTCGACGACGTGCGCGGGACGCTCGTTGTCCAGCGAGTGCGGCTCGCTGACCGCGTCGACCCCGAGCACGAACGGTCCGCAAGGCACCAGCACCGACGTACCGGCCACCCCGGCGCGGCCGGCGGGCAGCGCCGTCCCGCGGTCCAGCAGCGGCGGGCCGGATCGCAGGTTCAGCGCCTGCAGCATGGTCTCGTCGTGCTGGTTCTCGTGGCTGATCACCAGCCCGAACGGGAACGTCGCGTCGGGTTCGTCGGAGATCGAGTCGAGCCGGTCCAGCGCCTTGTCCCGGATGGTGGCGCAGTAGCTGCGCGCGTCGGCGGGTGGCAGCAGCGGCAGCTCGACGCGACTGGCGCGGGAGTGGACAAAGGCGTCGTAGAGGCGGTCGACCTCCGGTGCCAGCATGCCGGGGCGATCGGGGTTGCCGTCGCGGAGCAACCACAGCTCTTCCTGCTGACCGATATGGGCGAGGTCCCACACCAGCGGGCTCATCAGCGGGTCGTACTGGCGGCGCAGTTCGGTGTCGTCGAAGTCGACCAGTTGAAGTGTGCGTTCCCGCGCCCGGGTCAGGCCCTGGGCCAACTCCTCGCGGGTACTCACAGCTCCCCCCGCGCCAGCTGAGCCACCGCCGGTGCTATCCCGTAGGTCACCGCGCGGTCGGCGAAATCGTCTGCGGGACATCGACCTTCGGCGACGCTCCGCATCAGTTGCTGCATTGGCTCGCGAAGCTCCTGCGGTGCCCGCTCGGCGGCGGCCTGCACACAGCGGTTGGCGGCCGCGTACAGGCGACGATCGGCCAGGCCGGCGCGGGCGGCGGCATCCCAGGCCGTCGCGACCGGTTCGGTGGCTCCCGCGGCGATGTCGGCGGCCGCCGGATCGTCGAGAAGGGTCACGAGGGTGAAAACCACGGCAGGCCACACATATTCCGGGACGCTGTCGAGATAGCGGATCTCCAGCCAGCGGCGTGGCCGCACCGGCGGGAACAGCGTGGTGAGGTGGTAGTCCAGATCGGCCTGGGTCGGTCGGCGCCCGCCCAGCAGGACACGTCCGTCGGCCCAGTCGGCGAACGGCACCCAGTCGGTGACCGGCACGGTTTCGGCCCCGTTGACCAGCATCACCGGCGCCCGCAGCGCATATCGCGCCCAGTCGCTGGCCGGGTCGTCGCCGCTGGCGCCGAGGACCGGGCCGCAACGTGCCGAGTCCAATTGGCCCCACACCCGCTGGCGGGTGCTGCGCCAGCCGGTGAATTCACCGCCGAGTAGTGGTGAATTGGCCGCGATCGCGATCATCGTCGGGCCCAGCGCATGCGCCAGCCGGACCCGGTCGGCCCACCCGTCGCGTGGCCCGGCGTCGAGGTTGACCTGCACCGACGCCGTCGACGTCATCATCGCCGCGCCGGCGGCGGCGGTGCCGCTGGCCGCGAAGAACTGTTCCATCGCCCGGTAGCGCGGTCCCGGGTTGACCCGGCGGGCCGGGCGCAGCGGGTCGACGCCGAGCAGCGCCAAACCGAGGCCGGCCTGGGCGAAGGCGGTGCGAAGCACAGCACGGTCGGCGGTCATCGCGTTGATCGCGGCCACCGGACCGGACAGCGGCGGGCCCGACAGTTCCACCGCGCCGCCGGGTTCGACGGTGACGTTGCTGCCGCCGGGCAGCGCCGGTACGCCCGCGATAATGTCGGTGAGCTCGTCCCAGCCGGGCCGGCGCCACGGATCGGCCGGGTCATAGCAGTGCGCCTCGATCTCGAGCCCGACCTGGCCGACCGGCCCGTCGGCCAGACAACCACCGCCGATATGCACAGCCGCGCTGTGGGCACTGGGCAGCTCGGCCTGCGCGACACCCACCTCGGACGTGATGGTGAAGGCCATAAAGCCGTCCCCTTCCGGGTCGGAACGAACGCCGCCTTCAGTCCATCTTCCAGAGGGCACCGACAAAGTCGCGTGATTTTCCCGCGACGCGTCGGCCGCCGCTATTGCCCGAGCGTGTTCTGCATCGCGCCGGCCAGCACGTTTACCGCGGGGCCGGCATTGCCGGATTGGCACACTTTTGCTTGCAGCAAAACGTTCTCCCGCTTGCGTGTGGTGTTGAAGCAGCGCCGGTCGGTGCCGGCTTCCTGCTTGACCCAGTCGGCGTCGGTCGCCGAGGCCGGTCCGCCGGTGAACGTCCACACCTGAGTGGTGAAATTGTCCAGATGCATCGCGGTGGTCTGGCCGTTGCAGCCGGCGGTCCGGTCGACCACCCGATGGAACGCCCGGTCAGCGGCCTCCACCGTGGCGAACACCCCGACGGCCTGCTTGACGAAGTGGGACTGGTCCGTCGGCGACACCTGCGTCACCGCGCCGTTGAACGACGCCAGGTCCGGATCGTTGTATACCTCGGGCAGCCCGATGTCGGCCCAGTTGTTACAGGCCGGGTTGTCGACGTAGTACGACTGGAACGGGTCGGTGAACATCCACTCGAATCTCATTGGCGCGCCGACGATATTGCCGACCGACCCCTTGCCCATCACGGCGTAGTTCACCACGCCGGGATCGGACGGGCGGGCATCGGCGGACGGCGCAAGCGCAAGACCAACGGCCAGAACCAGACCCACTGCGGCAGTGATCCGCATCGGCTACACCTTCGCGGAAAGCTCGACGTCAATGTTGCCGCGGGTGGCCTTCGAGTACGGGCACACCTGATGCGCCTTGTTCATGAGGTCGTCGGCGACGCTCTGCTGCAGCCCCGGCAGGTAGCCGATCAGATGCGCAGTCAGACCGAAGCCGCCCTCGGAGTCCTTGCCGAACCCGATCTTCGCGGTGACGCCGCTGGCGTCGTCGAGCTTGACGTCGTTGTTGCGGGCCACCAGGCGCAGCGCGCCGAGAAAGCAGGCGGCGTAACCCGCCGAGAACAGCAGCTCCGGGTTCACGCCCTCGCCGCTGCCACCGGCTTCCTTCGGCGGTCGGGTGTCGAGGTCGATCTTGCCGTCGGAGGACTTCACATGGCCGTCGCGGCCGCCGCCCGTTGCCGTGGATTCTGCGGTGTAAACGACTTCGATGCTCATGGGCTCGATCATGCCAGCTGTGGCGGCGAGCGGAAGGGGCCTTGTCAGTAGACCGTGCGAGTGCAATACGTCCTGGCCGGCGACGGGTACGGCCACGCGAAATGGCCTGTCTGCGTGGGGCAGGCGGACTGGTCGCGGACGTCGAGCCGCTGTGTCACCTGGACCAGCACGCCGCGACCGCGGTCGGCGCAGTCCGCCAGTTCGACGATGCCGATCGGCATGTCGAGCTCGTAGCAATGGTCGGCCACCAGGTTGGGCACCAGACACAGCCGGGCGGTCGTGGGTTCGGCGAATTGTGTTGGCAGTCGCTGGTATTCGGCGCTCGGGCAGTTGCCGGAGGCGTCGGTGATGGCGCCGACGGTGTAGCTCGGGTCGGCGCTGCACGCCACCTTGCGGGCGCGCACCATGTCGGGCGTGGTCGACGGAATCTCCACGCAGTCGCCGACCGAGAACACCGGCGCCGCCCCGTATTCGACGGGCTCAGCGCGCACCCCGCAGCCGGCGACCGCCGCCAGTATCGCTGCGACGACGCCCCATCGGATGGCTGAACCGCACGTCATCGGTAGCGAGGCTCTCACGATTGGCGGCGCTTCGCCACGGGTTCAGCAAATCGCGCGCCCCGGCCACCTCACGATGGCCGGGGCGTCCGTTGGGCTGCCTGTCCAGGATAGGGCGGTCCCGCAGCGGTTACGGCCGCGCCGGGGCCGTGGTCGTCGGCGCGTTGGGCGGCTGCGGCGGCTCCGGACGGTCTGGCCGCTCGAAGTCCGGGCCGCGGAAGATATGCGGTCCGCGCTCGAACTGACCCATCGGCGGCGGGCCGACCTTGTGGAAGACGGCGTGGCCGCGATCATGCCCGCGGGGTCCGCCGCCGGAATGTGCGCCCAGCACGAAGCCCGAGAAGAACACGACCGCGACGATGAAGACCACCCCGGCGACAATGCCCACCCAGGCGGCCGCCGCCGTGAGCCGGCTGCGTTCGCGCGGCGCCGGAGGCGGGGTCTGGGTGACGACGGGGGTGGTCGGCTGATCAGGTGTTTCGCTCATGCATCGAATCATCCGGCCCGTAGTGAGGTGCTTCTCATGAGCCAGCTATGAATCAGCTATGAACGGCGCCTCACATCCACGGCTTCAGAGGATTCACCGCGAACTGGATGACGCGGTACGGCGAGCCCCCGCGCGGGCCGGTGTTCCACTGGCTGACGAAAACCCGTAGCTCGTCGAGAGTGGAGCCCGGCGAGATATAACCGCCGTACGGCTGCGCCAACCGATTGACCTCCGGCGGTGGCAGACGCTCGGCCGGATCGGGCCACTCGCTCGCGAACACCACCGTCGTCACCGGCGCGGTGCCCAGACCCGTCGGGTCATTCGCCACGCGAACCTCCATGTTGCCGGTGCTCGCGTTGAAGTACGACAGCACCGTTTTGCCGTCGATCTGCCGCACGCACATCTCGCCGGTGCGGTCGGGCCACAGCGGCGTCGGCGGATGCCCCCAGCCGAGCGACGCGGACCAGCCCTGCCAGCTGGTCCGGTCGGTGAAGCTCTCCGGCGCAACGCGGTACAGCATCGTGGGGCTGCTGCGGTCGAAGTCGTTGGCCACGATGTACACCCACCCCGATGGCGACTCCGCGGTGGGAATCGGGTCGTAGTAGCCGCTGATCTGCGACTGGCGGCCGCCCTGGTAGTCGGCGTCGCGCACCGATCCCGGCACCGTCGGCCAATTCCCTTGCGCAGGATTGGCTTTCACCAGCCGCGACGACTCCACCGCCAGGTCTTTGGTGGTCGTGACCAGCATGTAGTTTTCCCGGTTGATCTGCACCACGCCGCTCGGCAGCTGTGACCTGCCCGCCGGGGCCTGATCGGCCAGCAGCGGCTTGTCGACGCCCATTACGCCGTCGTAGCGCACGCCGGCCGGGTCGTTGATGGATTCGGTCTCCACGTGCAGGGCGACCGGCGACCACCACCCGCCGAAGCCGACGCCCTGGCCCGCGAAGCTGTCACCACAGATCTGCAGGATCCCGCTGGGGAACTCCATGAACTCGCAGAGGTCGGTAGCGCCGATGCCGTAATCCCTTGTGGGCGTCCCGGTCCCCGCGGCGGGCCCGAGGCGCATCACTTGTCCGGGTGCCAGTGGCGGCAACACCGGCTCGGGGATGGGTGCCGGTGGTTCGGCGTGGCTGACCGCGGGGGCAACTCCAGCCAGGACAAGCAATGCCGTTCCGATCCCAGTGCGTATGCCCATCGCCGCACAGCGTAGCGATGCCAATCGAGCGAGGAAACCGCATCCCGTGGCTCTGCGCGCGCGATAATTGTCGCGTGGAGGCGCCGCGGCCCAACCCCTTCAGTCGACCACATGGGGTGGCCGATCCACCGGTCTATGCACCGCGTCAGGACGTGGACGAGCGGATTGCCATGCTGACCGGTCAGCTCGCGAATCTGCAATTCACTCAAGGGCTTCGCCTACTCGGCACCCGCGGCAGCGGAAAGACGACGGTACTGCTGCGACTTAGGAATCTGATCCGAGCGCGTGGATGGCTTGCGCCATATTTCGCACGACGACCGGGCATGCCGATCACCGCTCAGCTTGCTGACGCAGTATCCCAAGCAATCAGAGAGAGAGGAGGGCGTGATCCACTTCGCTCGGCGGCACGCCGGCAAACCCATTGGAAGGCGTCCGGAAAGGTCCCGTTCACACCGATCGAGCTCGGATTCGAGAGCAATGCACCCGAGGCTGGCGGCGATACCTTCGCACTTGTCAAGGACGCAATCCGCGAGCATCTCGTCAACGCGACTCCGGTGGTCCTACTGATCGACGAGGCCGACTTTCTCACTGCCGCCGAAGTCGAGGACACGATTCTGGACATAGCGCACGATGCGGCGTTGGACGACCTACCGTTTGCCGTCGTGTCTGGCGGAACAACGCAAGAGTATCTGGCCGCGATGGACGGAGTACTCACCAGCAGCGGCGCCCTCACCGAAGCAGTCGAACTGAAAAGACTGACAGATTCCGAAGCCTTTCAAGTCGTTACCGGTACGGCGGCACTGGGCGGACAAGACTGGTCACATTCCGCGATACTGCCTGAGTTCATTTCGGTGGCGCGCGGCGTGCCACGTCATCTACAGGTGATGGGCTTCCGCGCATACGAAGCGGTCCCCCGCATTGGCCTCGACGACGGCCTCCGTGACGCGATTTGCTCGTGCCGCCAGCAACGTGACCATCTGATCGCAAAGGTAGCGCGATCGCCGGCTGAACAGACCGCGATCCTCGCTATCGAGCGAATCTTGCGGGACGGCCGCGTGCACCGATGGCATCTTCATCGGGCGGTGGATGCATCGCTGCGGTCCACAAGCGGCGAGAGCATCGACTTCGATGATTGCATCATCAGATTGCAGCAAGCAGGCCTCGTCGAGGCGCATACCGACTGGACCCTCGAATGGGTCTAGCGAGCTACAGCTCGGCGGCCAGCAGCTCGGCGATCTGAATGGTGTTCAGCGCAGCCCCTTTTCGCAGGTTGTCGCCGGACACGAACAACGCGAGCCCCCGCCCGTCGGGCACACCCGGATCCTGGCGGATGCGGCCGACGAGTGATTCGTCGACGCCGGCGGCGGCCAGCGGCGTGGGCACGTCGACCAGCTTCACACCGGGCGCCCCGGCCAGCAGCTCCTTCGCGCGCGAAACCGAAAGCGGTTGGGCGAACTCCACATTGAGCGACAGCGAATGCCCGGTGTAGACCGGCACCCGCACACAGGTGCCGCTGACCAACAGGTCGGGAATGCCCAGGATCTTGCGGCTCTCATTGCGCAGCTTCTGGTCCTCATCGGTCTCCCCCGAACCGTCGTCGACCAACGAACCCGCCAACGGCACCACATTGAACGCGATCGGCGCCACGTACTTGGACGGCGCCGGAAACTCCACAGCGGCGCCGTCCTCAACGAGCTCGCGACTGTTCTTTACGACCGCGCTGGCCTGACCGAAAAGCTCCTCCACGCCGGCGATACCGCTGCCCGACACCGCCTGGTACGTCGAGGCGATCATCCGCACCAGACCGGCCTCGTCGTGCAGCGGCTTGAGCACCGGCATCGCGGCCATCGTCGTGCAATTCGGGTTGGCGATAATACCTTTGGGCCGTCGCCCGGCATCGCGCGCGAAGTTGACCTCCGACACCACCAACGGCACGTCGGGGTCCTTGCGCCACGCCGACGAATTGTCGACGACGACGGCGCCGGCCTCGGCGAACCGCGGCGCCTGCACCCGCGACATCGAAGCGCCCGCAGAGAACAACGCGATGTCCAGGCCCGACGGGTCAGCCGTCGCGGCGTCCTCGACCTCGATCTCCTGCCCGCGCCACGGCAGCTTGCGGCCCTGCGAGCGGGCCGACGCGAAGAACCGCACGCTGGTGGCCGGAAAGTCGCGTTCCTCCAACAGCTTTCGCATCACCTGGCCGACCTGACCGGTCGCGCCTACGACTCCGATCGCGACCATCTAACGTCCCGTCCCCGCATAGACGACGGCTTCCTCGTCGCCGCCGAGGCCGAACGCCTCGTGGATGGCGGCGACGGCCTTGTCCAGTTCAGTGTCCTTGATCAGCACCGAAATTCGGATCTCCGAGGTGGAGATCAGGTCGATGTTGACGCCGACCCCGGCGAGCGCCTCGCAGAACTTCGCGGTGACACCGGGATGGCTGCGCATACCCGCGCCGACCAGCGACAGCTTGCCGATGTGATCGTCGTAGAGCACCTTCGTGAACCCGATGTCCTCCTGGGCCGCGGTCAGCTTCTCCACCGCGGCCGGGGCGCTGTCGCGCGGGCAGGTGAACGTGATGTCGGTCTTGCCGTCCTCGACCTTGGAGATGTTCTGCAACACCATGTCGATGTTCACGTCGGCGTCGGCGACCGCGCGAAACACCTTGGCGGCCTCGCCCGGAACGTCGGGGATGCCGACGACGGTGACCTTGGCCTCGCTGCGGTCGTGGGCGACTCCGGTCAGGATGGCATCTTCCATGGGGATGTCCTCAATCGATCCTTGTACGAACGTGCCGGGCTTGTCCGAGTACGACGACCGGACGTGAATCGGCACGTTGTACCGACGGGCGTACTCGACGCAGCGCAGCATCAGCACCTTGGCCCCGCACGCGGCCAGCTCGAGCATCTCCTCGAAGCTCACGGTGTCCAGGCGCCGGGCGTTGGACACGATGCGGGGGTCGGCGGTGAAGATGCCGTCGACGTCGGTGTAGATCTCGCACACGTCGGCGTTCAACGCGGCGGCCAGCGCGACGGCGGTGGTGTCCGAGCCGCCGCGGCCCAGCGTGGTGACGTCCTTGCTGTCCTGGCTGACGCCCTGGAAGCCGGCGACCAGCACGATCAGCCCCTCGTCCAGCGCCGAGCGCAGCCGGCCGGGGGTGACGTCGATGATCTTGGCGTTGCCGTGGGTGGCGGTGGTGATCACGCCGGCCTGCGATCCGGTGAACGACCGTGCCTGCGCGCCCAGTGAGTCGATGGCCATGGCGACCAGCGCGTTGGAGATCCGCTCACCGGCGGTCAGCAGCATGTCCATTTCGCGCGCCGGCGGCGCCGGGCAGACCTGCTTGGCCAGGTCGAGCAGATCGTCGGTGGTGTCGCCCATCGCCGACACCACGACGACGACGTCGTTGCCGGCCTTCTTGGTTTCGACGATGCGCTCGGCCACACGGCGGATCCGCTCGGCGTCCGCCACCGAGGATCCGCCGTATTTCTGTACGACGAGCGCCACCGTCAAACCTTTCGAATGCTTGTGAAGATCCCACCAAGGATAAGGGTTGTGCGCACGTCATTTAGTCCGCCGGCTAGACGCACGCTTTGGACAGCTCGTCCAGCTCATGCAGGATGCGATCGTTGAGCGTCGACATCTCATGGACCACCGGCGGCGCCGGGGCACCCGGCGCGCGTGACTGCGACGCCGCCCGCAGCCTGGGCAGCTTGGCGACGAACTGATTGGCCAGATCGGCCAGGTGAATCGCCCGGGCCGCGAGGTCGGGTGCGCTGACCTTCTGCGCCCGCTGGGCCAGCCCGTCGGCCCACTGCTGGTAGGCGGCGTCGTCGGCAACCGTCGGCACGGCGCGATCCTGGTCATTCGACGCGATTAGACCGCTTTGCGCCTTGTTGAACTCGAGCAGATCCAGCACGGGACGGCAGTCCTCGGATGGCCGGCTGAACACGGTCTGCGACAGCACGAACGCGATCGCGACGGCGATCACCACCGCGATCGCCAACCACCACCGCCGATCGAGTCTCATTGCATCGAACCTAGCGAATGCGTGCCCGCGGGTTTTGCCAGCATGTCGGGCCTTGCTACAGTTGTCGCTGTGCAGCGGGTGCTCCTTCTCGGACGCCGCGACGGGGTCTGATCCAGACCGGCTTCCCGTCGCGGGTGTTCGCGATGCGCCGGTCGTAGTCCCTTAATCATCCGGAGCAACCACCGTGAACACCCCACATTCTTCTGTTGACGCTTATACGTCTGTACGCACCATCACCACGCCGTCGGGTCCGCCCAACCCTGGGCAGCCCGCCTGGAACACCCAGCGCGGCTCGTCGATGCCGATATCGCGCTACCGCCCGTTCGCCGAAGAGGTGCCGGGCGGGAGCCCGGCATTGGGCCCAGTGCCTGTTCCGTTTGACCGCACGTGGCCGGACCGTGTCGTCGACAAGGCACCCATGTGGTGTGCGGTCGATCTGCGCGACGGCAACCAAGCCCTCATCGATCCGATGAGCCCGGCCCGCAAGCGCCGCATGTTCGACCTGCTGGTGCGCATGGGCTACAAGGAGATCGAGGTCGGCTTCCCGTCGGCAAGCCAGACCGACTTCGACTTCGTCCGCGAGATCATCGAGCAGGGCGCGATTCCCGACGACGTCACGATCCAGGTGCTGACGCAGTGCCGGCCCGAGCTGATCGAGCGCACGTTCGAGGCCTGCGAAGGCGCGCCGCGCGCCATCGTGCACTTCTACAACTCGACGTCGATCCTGCAGCGCCGCGTCGTCTTCAAGGCCGACCGCGAGACGGTCAAAAAGATCGCCACCGACGGCGCCCGGATGTGCGTCGAAGAGGCCAAGAAGTATCCGGACACGAAGTGGCGATTCGAGTACTCGCCGGAGTCCTACACCGGCACCGAACTGGAATATGCGGTCGACGTCTGCAACGCCGTCGCCGAAATCGTCCAGCCCACACCCGATGTGCCGATGATCGTCAACCTGCCCGCGACCGTGGAGATGGCCACCCCCAACGTCTACGCCGACTCCATCGAGTGGACGAACCGGCATCTGACGCCGCGCGACAGCATCATCCTGAGCCTGCATCCACACAACGACCGTGGAACCGCCGTTGCTGCAGCGGAATTGGGCTATCAGGCCGGTGCGGACCGGATCGAGGGCTGCCTGTTCGGCAACGGCGAGCGCACCGGCAACGTCTGCCTGGTGACCTTGGGCCTGAACCTGTTCAGCCGCGGCGTGGACCCGCAGATCGACTTCTCCAACATCGACGAGATCCGTCGCACGGTCGAGTACTGCAATCAGCTGCCCGTGCACGAACGCCATCCGTACGGCGGCGATCTGGTCTACACCGCGTTCTCGGGCAGCCACCAGGACGCGATCAACAAGGGCCTGGACGCGATGAAGATCTCGGCGGACGAACAGGACGCCGATGTGGACGACATCCTGTGGCAGGTCCCGTATCTGCCGATCGACCCGAAGGACGTCGGCCGCACCTACGAGGCCGTCATCCGGGTGAACTCGCAGTCCGGCAAGGGCGGCGTGGCCTACATCATGAAGGCCGACCACGGCCTGGTGCTGCCGCGGAGGCTGCAGATCGAGTTCAGCCAGGCGATCCAGAAGATCACCGACGGTGAGGGCGGCGAGGTGTCCTCGAAGGAGATGTGGGACGTCTTCGCCGAGGAGTACCTGGCGCCGATCCGACCACTGGAGCGAATCCGCCAGCGCGTCATCGCCTCAGAGGTTGACGGCGGCACCGACACCATCGAGGCGACCGTGAAGATCGATGGCGTCGAGACCGAGATCCGCGGTTCGGGCAACGGTCCGCTCGCGGCGTTCGTTCACGCGTTGTCGACCGTCGGCATCAACGTGGCTGTGCTGGACTACTCCGAGCATGCTCTGACGGCCGGTGAAGAGGCCCAGGCCGCGGCGTACGTCGAAGCGTCGGTGGACGGCCGCACCGTCTGGGGCGTCGGGATCGCGACGTCGATCACCACCGCGTCACTGCGGGCGGTCGTTTCGGCCGTCAACCGCGCGGCGCGTTAACGGGCTAGCCGCCGAAGTTCAGCCTGGCGGCCCGGGCACCGCGGCAATCAGAACAAAGCGAACTGTTCGCCGGCGACGCCGGTATCGACAAACTCCTCGATGCCGGTGCCGCCGACAACGGCGTCGAGGCCGGCCATGAACTCCGTATCGGTGACCAGCGGGACGCGGAGCTCATGGGCTTGATAGCCCTTGCCGTGTTCGGGATTCGGCTCGTTGCAGATCACCAGCGACGTCTCGACGTCCACGGCGTCGGTGTAGGCCAGGCCGGCGTGCACGATGCGCTCGATGAGCTCCTCGTGGGTGCGGTTGACCTCTGCCGACAGCGCGACCCGCATGCCCTGCACCAGCGGCCGACCGTGGACGTATCGCCCGGGATTGAGATAGGGGCACGGCAACCGCGACGCCAACAACTTCAGCGGGCGCAGCTCGTCATGCGTGACCTGCCCGTTGGGCCAGTACCGCCGTTCCACCGAGCGCACCGGTAGCCACACCTTGCGCTCCCGCGCCCGCGCCAGCGTCGGCTTGAGGATCTGTGCCAGCACGAGCGCGTCGTCAAGCGCGTCGTGAGGCCGCATCTGGGTGACGCCCCAGTGCGCGGCGAGCGTTTCCAGCCGCAGGTTCTCGGTGCCCAGCTCGAGGCGGCGGGCCAACTCGACGGTGCACATCACGGTGTCGATGGGCAGCTCCGCCCCGACAAGTTCGGCCTCGGCCGCCAGGAACGCGTAGTCGAAGCCCACGTTGTGGGCGACCAAGGTACGTCCTCGGAGAACCTCGATGAGCTCGTCGACCACGTCGGCGAAACACGGCTGACCCTTCAACATGTTGGCGGTCAGGCCGTGCACATGCGTGGGGCCGGGATCGACGCCGGGGTCGAGCAGCGTCGAGACGCTGTGCTCGACGTTGCCGTCGTCACCGACGGCCAGCGCGGCGAGGCTGACGATGCGAGCCGGCCCAGGTCGAAAGCCCGTCGTCTCGACGTCGACGACGGCCCAGCCCGTGCCGGGTTCGGCTGCCGGCCGGCCCCAACTTTGGCTCACAGGGTCAGGATGGCACGGTAGTCCGACAAGCCTCGGGCGGCGCGACAGCGTGTCGTCCCCCTAGAATCCCGGGGATGGTCACCACCCGAGGACGCGCCGCGCTCGCGGCGGGCGCCGCAGCGCGCTGGGCGTCGCGGGTGACCGGACGTGGTGCGGGGGCGATGATCGGCGGTCTCGTCGCCATGACCCTGGACCGTTCGATCCTGCGTCAGCTGGGCGAAGGCCGGCGCACGGTGATCGTGACCGGCACCAACGGCAAGTCGACGACCACCAGGATGACCGCGGCGGCGCTGGGCACGCTGGGCGCCGTGGCCACCAACGCCGAGGGCGCCAATATGGACGCCGGGTTGGTAGCGGCGTTGGCGAGCTCGCGCGAGGCTGAGCTGGCGGCGCTGGAAGTCGACGAGATGCATGTGCCGCATGTGGCCGACGCCGTCCACCCGTCGGTGATCGTGCTGTTGAACCTCTCGCGCGATCAGCTGGACCGGGTGGGCGAGATCAACCACATCGAGCGGACTCTGCGCGCCGGGCTGGCGCGTCATCCGTCGACGGTGGTGGTCGCGAATTGCGACGACGTGCTGATGACGTCGGCGGCCTACGACTGCCCGCACGTGGTGTGGGTGGCCGCCGGTGGCGGCTGGGCCAACGACTCGGTGAGTTGCCCGCGCTCGGGCGAGGTCATCAGGCGCGACGGCAGCGATTGGTATTCCACCGGAACGGAATTCAAGCGGCCCAGCCCGCAATGGTGGTTCGACGACGCGAACATCTATGGGCCTGAAGGGCTTTCGCTGCCGATGACGCTGTCGCTACCGGGCGCCGTCAATCGGGGCAATGCAACCCAGGCCGTCGCGGCGGCCGTCGCGATGGGCGCTTCGCCGGAAGCTGCGGTGGCGGCGGTGTCTTCCGTGGACGAGGTCGCGGGACGGTATCGGACGGTGCGGATCGGCGCGCATACGGCGCGGGTGCTGCTGGCGAAGAATCCGGCGGGCTGGCAGGAGGCGCTGTCGATGGTCGACAAGCACGGCGCCGGGGTGGTGATCGCGGTCAACGGGCAGGTGCCCGATGGCGAAGACCTGTCCTGGCTGTGGGATGTGCGATTCGAGCATTTCGAGGACACGCAGGTGGTGGCCGCAGGCGAACGCGGCACCGACCTGGCGGTGCGGCTGGGCTACGCCGGTGTCGAGCACACGCTGGTGCACGACACCCTCGCCGCGATCGAGTCCTGTCCGCCGGGACACGTCGAAGTGATCGCCAACTACACGGCGTTCTTGCAGCTCAACAGGCGGCTGCCATGACAGTCCGCATCGGATTGGTGCTGCCCGATGTGATGGGCACCTACGGCGACGGCGGCAATGCGGTGGTGCTGCGGCAGCGGTTGCTTTTGCGGGGCATCGACGCCGAGATCGTCGAGATCACGTTGAACGACCCGGTGCCTGCGGAGCTGGATCTGTACACGCTGGGCGGCGCGGAGGATTATGCGCAGCGGCTGGCGACCAAGCACCTGATCCGGTATCCGGGTCTGCAGCAGGCGGCCTCGCGCGGGGCGCCGGTGCTGGCGATCTGCGCGGCCATCCAGGTGCTGGGGCATTGGTATGAGACGTCGGCGGGTGAGCGGGTCGACGGGGTGGGCATGCTCGACCTGACGACGTCGCCGCAGCCGAAGCGCACCATCGGTGAGGTTGCCTCCACTCCCCTGCTGGACGGGCTCACCCAACCGCTGACCGGGTTCGAGAACCACCGCGGCGGAACGGTTTTGGGCTCCGCCGCCCGGCCATTGGCCAAGGTCACCAAGGGCGCGGGCAACCGGTTGGGCGACGGGTACGACGGTGCGGTGCAGGGCAGCGTCATCGCCACCTATTTGCACGGCCCGTGTCTGGCCCGCAATCCGGAGTTGGCCGACTACCTGCTGTCCCAGGTGGTGGGTCCGCTGCCGCCGCTGGAGCTGCCGGAGGTCGATCTGCTACGCCGCGAACGGCTGGCGGCCCCGCGCCGGGTCTAGAGTTCCGCTGGTTCCGCCGCGAGACTGCAGTTATCGAGACGTTTTCGGGCTGTTTCAAATTTGAGTGTTTTTGTTGGTGTTGATCGGCATGTCCTACCGGGTGTGGTGGTGGGTGTCGTTTAGATGGGTTGGTGGCCAAGGGGTATCGACCTGTTGAGCGTGATCAGCAGTTCCTGTTGCCGGAGAACATGCGCGACTGGTTGCCTGATTCGGATCCGGTGTGGCTGGTGATCCGGGCGGTCGCAGAGTTGGACACTTCTGCGCTGCACGCCGGGCGCCGTACCGGTGGGGCGGGTCGGGCCGGCTATGACCCGGACATGTTGTTGGCGGTGTTGATTTGGGCGTGGGCGCAGGGAGTGCGGTCCTCGCGGGTGATCGAGCGGTTGTGTCAGCGTGATGTGGCGTTTCGAATCATTTGTGCCGGTGATGGGCCCGATCATGTGACGATTGCGCGTTTTCGAGCGCAGGCCGCCGAGGTCTGTGAGGAGTTGTTCGCTCAGGTGCTGGCGTTGTGTGCGCGGGTGGGGATGGGCCAGTTGGGGGTGGTGGCCATCGATTCGGTCAAGATCGCCTCGGATGCCTCGCTATCGGCTAACCGCACCAAAGACGGGCTGATCAAGGCGGCGGCCGATCAGGCCGCGATCGATGCGGCCAAGGCCCGTGAGATCGCCGCGGCCGCCGCGGCCGAGCACGCCGCCGCCGATGCGGCCGAGGACGCGTTGTACGGGCCGGATCGTCGTGGTGATGAATTGCCCGCCGAGCTGGCCGATCCCCGGACCCGCGCCGCGCGGATCGCTGAGGCGCTCGCCGAGCTCAAGGCCGCCAGCGCCGCTGGCGGCGCCGACCGCCAGGCCGCCGCGGAGCGTCGGCGCCAACGCGAAGCCCAGCGTGCGGCCAAACGGCAGGCTGTGCTGGCCGACTATCAGGACCGACGCGCCCGCGGAATCCGCACTGGCCCACCGCCCGCCGAGGTCCGCGTCGAGGTCCTGACCGAGAGTCTGGCCAAAGAGAAAGCCCGGGTGCAGGCCCGCAACGATGCCTGGGCGGCCCGGCCGTTTCNGTCCGCGTCGAGGTCCTGACCGAGAGTCTGGCCAAAGAGAAAGCCCGGGTGCAGGCCCGCAACGATGCCTGGGCGGCCCGGCCGTTTCGGGGCGGGCATACCCCCGGCCCGGTCGAGAACGATGTTTTCGTCAAACGTAAGCAGGCGGCCCTGGACCGGGCGATCGCCGAGCGCGCTGCTGCCGAGCAGGCCGCTGTCCAACGCGCTGCTGCCGAGCAGGCCGCCGTCGAGCAGTCCGCGCCGGCGGGTGGGCCCAAACGCAATATCACCGATCCGCAGTCACGGATGATGCGGCTGCGGGGCGGGGGCTGGGTGCAGGGCTACAACTGCCAGGCCGCGACCAGCAGCGACGGGCTGATCATCGCCACCAGCGTGGGCAACAATCCCTGTGACAGCACCGGAGGTTGTCCCGGTCTTCGTGGAA
>NZ_PIZU01000047.1 GCF_002838065.1 Mycobacterium hubeiense
TCGTGTCGGCGGTACCGGGCGCCGAGGCGACGGTGCTCGACGACCTCGGCGACGACGCGCTGCTGCACCTGCCCGGCGCGCTGATTCTGGTCGGCGAACGCTTGGCCACCAGCCCCGGCGCGCTGTCCGCGGCGAGCCGGCTAGCGGCGAAAACCGGTGCGCGGCTGGCATGGATCCCGCGGCGTGCCGGTGAACGCGGCGCGCTGGAAGCCGGCGCGCTTCCCGACCTGCTGCCCGGCGGGCGCCCGGTCGCGGATGCGACGGCGCGTGAACAGACCGCCTCGGCCTGGAACGTCGCCGACCTGCCGAGGACGCGCGGACGCGACACCGCCGCGATGCTGGCCGCGGCGCACGCAGGTGAACTCGGCGCGCTGCTCGTCGGCGGGGTCGAGCCCGCCGATCTCCCCGACCCCGCCGCTGCCCTGGCCGCCCTGGAGGCGGTGCCGTTCGTGGTCAGCCTCGAACTCCGCGAAAGCGCGGTGACCGAACTCGCCGACGTAGTGTTCCCCGTCGCCCCGGTGGCCGAGAAGGCAGGCTCGTTTGTCAACTGGGAGGGCCGGATTCGGCCGTTCGACGTCGCACTGCAGACCAACGCGATTCCGGACCTGCGGGTGCTGCATTTCCTGGCCGACGAGATCGGCGTGGATCTCGGCCTGCCCAGCGCGCTGGCCGCAGGCGAGGAACTCGCCCGGCTCGGCCTGTGGGCCGGCGAACGGCCGCACCCGCCGACCGTGACGGCTCCGCGTCCACCACAGCCCGGGCCGGGTCAGGCGGTGCTGGCGAGCTGGCGGATGCTGCTCGACGCCGGGCGCCTTCAAGACGGCGAACCATACCTGGCCGGCACCGCCCGAAACCCGGTCGCACGGCTGGCCCCCGCCACGGCCGCCGAAATCGGTGCGGCCGAGGGCGATCTGATCACGATCGGCACCGAACGCGGCGAAATCGTGCTGCCCCTGGCCGTCACCGACATGGCCGAGCGCGTCGTGTGGTTGCCGCAGAATTCGGCGGGCTCCGCCGTGCACCAGCAGCTCGGTGCGCCCGCGGGTGCGGTGGTATCGATCGGGAGGGCGTCATGACACATCCCGATCCCACTCTCTTCGGGCACGACCCCTGGTGGCTCATCCTCGCCAAGGCCATCGGCATCTTTGTCTTCCTGCTTCTCACCGTGCTGGCGGCGATCCTGATCGAACGCAAGCTGCTGGGCCGGATGCAGATGCGGTTCGGGCCCAACCGGGTTGGGCCGCACGGCCTGCTGCAGTCGTTGGCCGACGGCATCAAGCTCGCTCTGAAGGAAGGCATCACCCCGGCTGGCGTCGACAAACCCGTGTACCTTCTCGCGCCGGTCATTTCGGTCATCCCCGCGTTCATGGCGTTCGCGGTGATACCCATGGGCGGCGAGGTGTCGGTGTTCGGACACCGCACACCGCTGCAATTGACCGACCTGGCCGTCGCCGTGCTCTACATCCTCGCCGTCACCTCCATCGGGGTGTACGGCATCGTGCTGGCGGGCTGGGCGTCCGGCTCCACCTACCCGCTGCTGGGTGGATTGCGTTCGAGCGCGCAGGTGATCTCCTACGAGATCGCGATGGCGCTGTCCTTCGCGGCGGTCTTCCTCTACGCCGGCACGATGTCGACGTCCGGGATCGTCGCCGCGCAAGATGGCACCTGGTTCGTCTTCCTGCTGATCCCCTCGTTCCTGGTCTACGTGACGTCGATGGTCGGTGAAACGAATCGCGCCCCATTCGATTTGCCCGAGGCCGAGGGCGAGCTGGTCGGCGGGTTCCACACCGAGTACTCGTCGCTGAAGTTCGCCATGTTCATGCTGGCCGAGTACGTCAACATGACCACCGTCTCTGCGCTGGCCACCACGATGTTCCTCGGCGGGTGGCACGCCCCGTGGCCCATCAACATCTGGGATGGCGCCAACAGCGGGTGGTGGCCGCTGCTCTGGTTCACCGCCAAGGTCTGGGCGTTTTTGTTCCTCTTCTTCTGGCTGCGCGCCACCCTGCCCCGGATGCGCTACGACCAGTTCATGGCGCTGGGCTGGAAGATCCTGATCCCTACGTCGCTGGCCTGGATCATGGTCGTCGCCACCACCCGCAGCCTGCGCAGCGAGGGCTACCAATTGTGGGCCACCGCGCTGCTCGGAATCGGTGTGGTGACCGCACTCGTTCTCGCTGTCGCGCTGTGGCGAGCGTTGCGGGCCAGAGCCGTACGGAGAATCCCGGAGCAAGTGAGCGACGCCGGCGCGTACCCGGTGCCGCCGCTGCCGACGGCCACAAAGGAGCCCGCCGATGCCTAAATTCCTCGACGCCATAAAGGGTTTCGGTGTCACGTTCGGCACCATGTTCAAAAAGCCTGTCACCGAACAGTATCCGGAGCACCCGGGCCCCGTCGCGCCGCGTTACCACGGCCGACATCAGCTCAACCGATATCCCGACGGACTGGAAAAGTGCATCGGATGCGAACTGTGCGCGTGGGCCTGCCCCGCCGACGCCATCTACGTCGAAGGCGCGGATAACACTGAGGAGGAACGCTATTCGCCCGGCGAACGCTACGGCCGCGTCTACCAGATCAACTACCTGCGCTGTATCGGTTGCGGTTTGTGTATCGAAGCATGCCCCACCCGCGCACTGACGATGACCAACGACTACGAGATGGCCGACGACAATCGGGCAGACCTGATCTGGGGTAAGGACAAGCTGCTCGCCCCACTGCAACCGGGCATGCAACCGCCGCCACATCCGATGGCGCCGGGCACCACAGACGAGGACTACTACCTAGGCAAGATCGGCCCCCTGACGGAGGACGTGCGGTGACGGCCGACGTCGCGCTGTTGGCCGCCGAGGGCGCGGCACGCACGTCGACGTCTGAGGCGGTGCTGTTCTGGGTACTCGGTGCCGTCGCCCTGGTGGGTGCGATCGGTGTTGTCGCCGCACCCAAGGCCGTGTACTCAGCGGTGTTCTTGGCCATGACGATGATCGTGCTCGCGGTGCTCTACATCGCTCAGGAAGCACTCTTCCTCGGTGTGGTGCAGGTGGTGGTGTACACCGGCGCGGTGATGATGCTGTTCTTGTTCGTGTTGATGCTCATCGGGGTGGACACGTCCGAGTCGCTAGTGGAAACGCTACGCGGACAACGGGTTGCAGCCATAGCGGCCGGCGTCGGCTTCGGCGTGCTGTTGATCGCCGGAATCGGCAATGTGTCCGTGATGGGGTTCACCGGCCTGCCGGAGGCCAACACCAATTACAACGTCGAAGGGCTCGCCGCGCTGATCTTCACCCGGTATCTGTGGGCGTTCGAACTGACCGGCGCACTGCTGATCACCGCCGCGTTGGGGGCGATGGTGCTGGCGCACCGGGAGCGCTTCGAGCGTCGCAAGTCTCAACGCGAACTTGCCATCGAACGGTTCCGCGCGGGTGGACACCCCACGCCGATGCCCAGTTCTGGTGTGTATGCCCGCAACAACGCCGTCGACGTGCCCGCGCGGCTTCCAAACGGCTCGGCCTCCGAACTGTCCGTCAGCGCGATCCTGCGGCGACGTGGTGTCCCGACCTCGACCGACGGTGAGAGCGGTGAGCGATGAACCCAGATAACTATCTGTACTTGTCGGCGCTGTTGTTCACCATTGGCGCCGCTGGAGTTCTGTTGCGCCGCAACGCGATCGTCATGTTCATGTGCATCGAGCTGATGCTCAATGCCTGCAATCTGGCATTCGTCGCGTTCTCCCGCATGCACGGCCACCTCGACGGCCAGGTGGTGGCGTTCTTCACCATGGTGGTCGCCGCTTGCGAAGTGGTCGTCGGCCTGGCGATCATCATGACCATCTTCCGCACCCGAAAGTCGGCCTCGGTCGACGACGCCAGCCTGCTGAAACACTAGCCATGACGACGCTTGTGTGGCTGGTGATCGCGCTCCCGGCGGCGAGCGCGGCGGTGCTGCTGCTCGCCGGCCGACGCTCCGATTCCTGGGGGCATCTGCTGGGCTGTGCGTCGGCGCTGGCGTCCTTCGCGGTCGGGGCGGTGCTGTTCGTCGACATGGTCGGCCACGACGCCGAGCACCGCACCACGGCCGAGACCCTGTTCTCCTGGGTGCCGGTGGCCGGGCTTCAGGTGGACTTCGGGCTGCAACTCGACCAGCTGTCAATGTGTTTCGTGCTGCTGATCACCGGCGTCGGCTCGCTGATCCACATCTACTCCGTCGGCTACATGGCCGAGGACCCCGACCGGCGCCGGTTTTTCGCCTACCTGAACCTGTTCCTGGCCGCGATGCTCCTGCTCGTGCTCGCCGACAACTATCTCGGCCTGTACGTCGGATGGGAAGGCGTCGGTCTCGCGTCATACCTGCTGATCGGCTTCTGGCAACACAAGCCATCGGCGGCCACCGCCGCCAAAAAGGCCTTTGTGGTCAACCGAGTCGGCGACGTCGGCCTCGCACTGGCGATGTTTGTGATGTTCAGCTATATCGGCTCCATCTCGTTCGCCGACGTCTTCAGTGCCGCACCGGGTTTGAGCGAGGGCGCGCTGACCGCGATCGGGTTGCTGCTGCTGTTGGCGGCGTGCGGCAAATCCGCGCAGGTGCCGCTGCAGTCCTGGCTGGGCGACGCGATGGAAGGCCCGACCCCCGTCTCGGCGCTGATCCACGCGGCCACCATGGTGACCGCGGGCGTCTATCTGATTGTGCGGTCCGGACCGGTGTTCGACCTTGCGCCGCACGCGCAGACGGGCGTGGTGATCGTCGGCGCGGTGACGCTGCTGTTCGGTGCGATCGTCGGCTGCGCCAAGGACGACATCAAGAAAGCCCTTGCTGCATCGACGATGTCGCAGATCGGTTACATGGTGCTGGCCGCCGGGCTGGGCCCGGCCGGCTACGCCTTCGCCATCCTGCACCTGCTCACCCACGGCTTCTTCAAGGCCGGCTTGTTCCTCGGCGCCGGCTCCGTCATGCACGCGATGAACGACGAAGTGAACATGCGCCGCTACGGCGGGCTACGCACCGTCCTGCCGATCACCTACGTCACATTCGGGCTCGGCTATCTGGCCATCATCGGGGTGCCGCCGCTGGCGGGGTTCTTCTCCAAGGACGCCATCATCGAGACCGCGCTCGGTGCCGGCGGCGTCCGGGGCGTCCTGCTCGGCGGAGCGGCGCTGCTCGGCGCCGGTATCACCGCGTTCTACATGACCAGGGTGATGCTGATGACGTTCTTCGGCGAAAAACGTTGGGCGTCAGACACACATCCGCATGAGGCGCCAAAGGTGATGACCTGGCCGATGATCCTGCTGGCCGTCGGCTCGGTGGCGTCCGGCGGACTGCTGGCCATCGGCGGCACACTCGAGCACTGGCTTGAACCCGTCGTCGGCACCCACGAGGCCCACCACGTCATGCCGGTGTGGGTGGCGACCACGATCATCCTGGCGACCGTGGCGGTCGGTATCGCGATCGCCTACCGCATGTACGGCAGCCGGCCGGTGCCCGAGGAAGCGCCCGCGGGCTCGGTATTCGCGGTGGCTGCGCGCAAGGACCTTTATGGTGATGCCTTCAACGAGGGCGTGTTCATGCGGCCTGGGCAGCTGCTCACCGAGGGGCTGGTGGAGGTCGACGACCGCGGCGTCGACGGCGCTGCAAGCGGTTTGGCCGCCCTGGTCGCCCGGACCTCAAACGGTATGCGGCAGCTGCAAACCGGCTTCGCCCGCTCGTACGCCCTGTCGATGCTGGCCGGTGCGGCCCTGGTGGTCGCCGCGATCCTGGCGGTGCAACTGTGGTCATGACCTTCCCCTGGCTGACCGTGCTGTGGGCGGTGCCGATGCTCGGCGCCGGTCTGGTGATGCTGGCGCCGACGGCGCACCGCACGGCCGCGAAGTGGGTCGCGCTGACGGTGTCGTTGGTGGTACTGGTGCTCGCGGTGGTGCTGGCGGTGCGGTTCGATCCCGGCGGGGAGCAGTATCAGTTCGTCGAATCCCACACGTGGATACCGTCGTTCGGTACTGGCTACATCCTCGGGATCGACGGCATCGCACTGGCCCTGGTGCTGCTCACCGCCGTGCTGGTGCCCATTCTCATCATCGCGGGCTGGAACGACGCGGCCGAGCAGGGCCGATCGGTTCAGACGTATCTGGCGCTGACGCTGGCCGTCGAGGGCATGGTGCTCATGTCGTTGATCGCGCTGGACGTGCTGCTGTTCTACGTCTTCTTCGAGGCCATGCTGATCCCGATGTACTTCCTCATCGGCGGGTTCGGCGGCGAGAACAGATCTAAAGCAGCGGTGAAGTTCTTGCTGTACAACCTGTTCGGCGGCCTGATCATGCTCGCCGCGGTGATCGGCCTGTATGTGATGACCGCGCAGAGCGACGCCTTCGACGGCGGCACCTTCGACTTCCGCCAGATCGTCGCCGCGGTGTCGGCCGGCCAATTCGTCGTCAACCCCGCGATTGTGAACCTGCTGTTCGTTGGCTTCATGTTCGCGTTTGCGGTCAAGGCTCCGCTGTGGCCGTTCCATCGCTGGCTGCCCGACGCTGCGGTGGAGGCCACCCCGGCTAGCGCGGTGCTGATGATGGCGGTGATGGACAAGGTCGGCACGTTCGGCATGCTGCGCTACTGCCTGCAGTTGTTTCCTGACGCGTCAACCTATTTCCGGCCGCTGATCATCACGCTGGCCGTGATCGGCATTGTGTACGGCGCGATCGTGGCGATCGGCCAGACCGACGTCATGCGGTTGATCGCCTATACGTCGATCTCCCACTTCGGGTTCATCATCCTCGGCATCTTCGTGATGACCAGCCAGGGCCAGGCGGGCTCCACGCTGTACATGATCAACCACGGCATCTCCACCGCCGCCCTGTTCCTGATCGCCGGATTCCTGGTGTCGCGCCGCGGAACCCGGCTCATCAACGCCTACGGCGGCGTACAGAAGGTCGCGCCGGTGCTGGCGGGCACGTTCCTGGTCGCCGGTCTGGCCACGCTGTCGCTGCCCGGGCTGGCACCGTTCATCAGCGAATTCCTGGTTCTGGTCGGCACATTCACGCGCTACCCGGTGTTCGCCGTATTCGCCGCCAGCGCACTGGTGCTCTCGGCGATCTACATTCTGTGGGCCTATCAACGGATGATGGGCGGCCCGGTCAAAGAGGACAACGAGCGGCTGCGTGATCTGGTGCCCCGTGAAATCGTTGTCGTCGCACCGCTGATCGCACTGCTGCTCGTGCTCGGTGTCTATCCCAAACCCGCACTCGACGTGATCAACCCCGCCGTCACCCACACCTTGACGACGATCAATCAGCCCGATCCGGCACCCCGGATGGCGGAAGGCCCCGCGCGATGAACGATCGCATCAGCGTGTTCACCCCCAACGTCGAGTACGGCCTGCTCTCCCCCATGCTGATCGTCTTCGGGGTCGCCATCGCCGGAGTGCTCGTCGAAGCGTTCGTGCCGCGCAACGGCCGCTATCGCGCCCAATTGACCTTGGCCCTAGGCGGATCGGTGGCGGCGTTCGTCGCAGTGGTGCTGCTGGCGCGTGATCTGGGCGACGCCGTCGGCCACAGCGCCGTGCTCGGTGCCGTCGCCGTCGATGCCCCAGCGTTGTTCTTGCAGGGCACCATCCTGTTGGTCGCAATTCTCGGAATCCTGCTGATCGCCGAACGGCCGATCCCCGCGCGCGGCGACTCTGAACCGCCTTCCGGCGGCTTGGACGCGTTCACCCCGCAGGCGTCGGCGGTGGCCGGCAGCGTTGCCGAACAGGTGGCGGCCAAGGCCGCCGTGATGCAGACCGAGGTCTTTCCGCTGACGATGTTCGCGGTCGGCGGCATGCTGCTGTTCGGCGCCTCCGACGACCTGCTGACGATGTTCATCGCGTTGGAGGTGCTGTCGCTGCCGCTGTACCTGATGTGCGGGCTGGCCCGCCGGCGCCGCCTGCTGTCCCAAGAAGCAGCGCTGAAATACTTTCTGCTGGGTGCGTTTTCGTCGGCTTTCTTTCTCTACGGTGTCGCACTGCTCTACGGCTACGCCGGCACGCTCAGCCTCGACGGGATCGCCGCGGCAGTGGCGGACGGATCAGGTAAGACCTCGCTGGCCCTGATCGGCACCGGTCTGCTGCTGGTCGGTGTGCTGTTCAAAGTGGGTGCGGTGCCGTTCCATTCGTGGATTCCCGACGTCTACCAAGGCGCGCCCACACCGATCACCGCGTTCATGGCGGCGGCCACCAAGATCGCCGCGTTCGGCGCCATGCTGCGCATCTTTTACGTCGCGCTGCCCGAACTGCGCGACGACTGGCGGCCGGTGCTGTGGGCAGTGGCAATCCTGACCATGGTGATCGGCACGGTCACCGCGGTGACCCAGACGGACGTCAAACGGATGCTGGCCTATTCGGCGATCGCCCATACCGGGTTCATTTTGACCGGCGTCATCGCGGTGAATGAGGCTGGTTTGTCGTCGACGTTGTTCTATCTGTTCGCATACGGTTTCAGCACATTGGGCGCGTTCGCCGTGGTGGGATTGGTCCGCAACAGCGCCGGCGACGAGGACACCGCGATGGTCCGATGGGCGGGGCTGGGTCGTCGGTATCCCCTTGTCGGCGTGGTGTTCTCACTGTTCCTGTTGGCGTTCGCGGGCATCCCGCTGACCAGTGGCTTCGTCAGCAAGTTCGCGGTGTTCAAGGCGGCCGGCGAGGGCGGGGCCATCCCGCTGGTGATCGTCGGCGTCATCGCCAGCGCGGTGGCCGCTTACTTCTACGTGCGCGTCATCGTGTTGATGTTCTTCACCGATCCGCCCGACGATGCGCCCGAGGTCGTGGTGCCCAGCGTGATGACCACCGCCGTCGTCACGGTGACCGCAGCCGTCACGTTCGCGCTGGGCGCGCTTCCGCAGCCGCTGCTGGACCTGGCCAACAACGCCGATCAGTTCCTGCGCTGAGTCTGGTTGGCGAATTGCGCCTCGCGAGAAGACGCAGAATCGCACAATCCAGGGCTGGGTAACGCGATTCTCTGTCTGCTCGCAAGTTAGGGCCAGTCGCAACCCGTCAATTCGGCGGAAAGTTCCCATAATCGACGGGCCATGTCGGGGTCGCGGGCCTTCTTGAGTGGTCGGGTGACCCGTGGCTGCCCGAACTGCTTGAAGCGCGGCGCGAAGTACGTGCCGCTGGGCAGGTCCGTGGTCACCGCGCCGACGCTGGCTCGCGCCGCGGTGGCCACGTTCTGCGGGAAGTTCTTCAACCACTGTTGGTCGCGGGCCCAGCCCAGAAACCCCGTCGAGTACCTGGTGATATCGCTGTCGGCACCGCCGGGATCGACCGCGTAGGCGCGCATCCCGCGGCGGGCCAACTCGTGGACGAACAACATGGTGGCCAATTTGGATTGCGCGTAAGCGGCCCACCACGAGTATCTGCGGGTGTGCCAATTCAGGTCGTCGAGATGCAGGCGACCGAGCGCGTGAGCGCCGCTGGCCACCGACACCACCCGATCGGTGATCTGGTCGCCCAGCAGGCATGTCAACGCGAAGTGGCCGAGGTGATTAATACCCATGTGCGCCTCGAAGCCGTCGACCGTGCGAGTGAGCGGCAGACCGAGCACACCGGCGTTGTTCACCAGTACGTCAACGCTTTCCACTGCTTCGGCGAACGCGCGCACGCCGGCCAAGTCGGCGAGATCGAGGTGAGCGGCGGTGACGTCGCCGCCGATCTCGTCGGCAGCCCGCTCGGATTTGGCGACATCGCGTGCGGCGATCACCAGGCTGTGACCCGCGGCGGCCAACGCAGCAGCGGTCGCCTTACCGATGCCGCTGTTGCCGCCGGTGATGATCACCCTCATGTCCACCGAGTATCCCGCTACATTCGTCGCATGACTCAGCCGCTTGTCATCAGCAACGACCACGGCCAGGTTCGGGTGCTTACGATGAACCGCCCGGACGCGCGAAACGCGTTGAGCCGGGACCTGATCCGGGCGCTCTATGCGGCGCTCGACGAGGCCGACGGCGACGAATCGGTGCGGGCGGTGGTGCTGACAGGCGCGGATCCCGCATTCTGCGCGGGCGTCGACCTCAAGGAGGCCCAGCGGCTCGGGCTGTCCTATTTCGAGGAGTTCCGGGCGCACAGCTGCATCGACAAGACCTCCGAGATGGTCACGCCGATCATCGGCGCGATCAACGGCGCCACCTTCACCGGCGGCCTGGAGATGGCGCTCGGCTGCGACTTCCTGGTGGCCTCGGAACGGGCGGTGTTCGCCGACACCCATGCCCGCGTGGGCATCCTGCCCGGCGGCGGGATGACCGCGCGGCTCCCCCACGTCGTCGGCTCTGCGATGGCGCGCCGGCTGTCCATGACCGGTGAGGTGGTCGACGCCGCCCGCGCCGAGCGCATCGGACTGGTCACCGAGGTGGTGCCGCACGAGCAGCTTGTTGGCCGCGCGGTCGAGCTGGCCACTCAGATCGCGGAGGTGCCCGGCCCAATCATGAAGGGCCTCAAGGAGATCTACCGGCGAGGCGCCGACACCGTCGTCACTCCTGCGCTGGCGGCCGAGCAGGAGATCGCCGGTGCCCAGACCCGGGATTTCGCGGGGCTCGGCGAGCGATACCGCGCGGTGTCCGAGCACAACAAGAACCAGATCGGACGCTAGGTCAGCGGCGCCGCCGCAGAATGAAACCCACGATGTGGCGGCCACCGAACTCGGGGTGCGGCTGGGTGGTCATCTCGACCTGTTGGCGGGCCTGCTCCTCGACGGGGGTATCCGGATCCAGCACCGACAGATACGCGAAATGCGCGGAAAGTGATTCGACGGCGACGTCGACGTACCCGTCGACGGTCTCGCCGTGCGTCATCTCCGGTCCGTTTTCGAACAACCAGCGCGGCGGATCGGACAGGGTGTCATAGGCCTTTGCGACCGCAGTGGCGAACTCGATGTGGTCGCGCTGGTTCGGTTGTCCGGGCGCCCACTCCGGGCCGCTGTAGATGGTGATGACGACATCGGGCTTGATTGCGGTGATGGCGTCGGCGATCTTGGCCCGCAGCTCGGGGGTGTCGCGGATCTGGCCGTCGGGGAAGTCCCAGAACACCACGTCGTCGACCCCGACGATGGCCGCCGAGTGCCGCTGTTCGCGTTCACGCAC
This sequence comes from Mycobacterium hubeiense, assembly GCF_002838065.1. Classification (GTDB taxonomy): domain Bacteria; phylum Actinomycetota; class Actinomycetes; order Mycobacteriales; family Mycobacteriaceae; genus Mycobacterium; species Mycobacterium hubeiense. Next base: position 11,089 of record NZ_PIZU01000047.1, read on the forward strand.
CGGGCCCGCCTTCTCCGGCGGAATGCCCGCGATGCCCGCCTCACCCCGCGACGCCAGCGCGTAGTAAACGGTCCGGCCCGCGGCCGTCCACTTGGCGACGGCGGCGCCGATGCCGTACTCGGGGTCATCGGGATGGGGCACCAGGACCAGAGCGGTGCTCCAGCCGGCGGGGAACGGCTCGGGCATGTGGCTATGCCACCACACCGTGCACGACGATGGCGGCGGTGTGCTCAACCCAGTCGTCGTCGAGTTCCTCGTCCGTGCGCAGCAGCAGGCGCAACATGGTCGCGCCGCCGATCACTTCGACCAGCCGGTCGGCGTCGACGTCGGCGTGCACTTCGCCGCGCTGCACCGCCTCGTGCACCCGCCGCCGCACCGCGTCGAACACGCCCGCGAACCGCTCCCGCACGCGCGCGTTGAGCTCGGCGTCGGTGGCGACGTCGGCGATCAACCCGGGCAGTGCCGCGCGCACCACCGGGCTGGTGAACACGTCGCGGGTGGCCGCGATCATCGCGCGTACGTCGGCGGCGATGTCCCCGGCCGGGGTGACCAACGCCGTCGGCGCGGCCGGAAACGCGGCCTCGTGCACCAACTCCGCCTTGCTCGACCATCGGCGGTACAGCGCGGTCTTGGTGGTGCCGGCCCGTTCGGCGACCGCGGCCATGGTCAGGTTCGAATAACCGCTTTCGACAAGCAGATCCGCCGTTGCCTGCAATATGGCAGCGTCGATTCGCGGATCTCGGGGCCGTCCGGCACCCGGGGCCTTGTCAACCGGTGACGGGTCTGCTTTCATAACGCTACCCACCGTATCGTAATTACGGCCGAAGGAAAGAACACATGCCTAGCGAACCGGCTGTCGAAGACGTCAGCCGCCTCCAACACTCGAGTCGAGACATCAACTCGCTGCCCGGCGTGATGGCGCGCTGGCTGTCGACGGTGCTGCCTGGGGGCGTAACCCCGCAGGTCACCGTGGAGAGCGGTGTCGATGCGAACGGAATGTCTTCGGAGACAATCATTTTGACCGTCCGGTGGGACGGCGAGGAACAGAGGCTGGTGGCGCGGGTCGCTCCGACTCCCGAAGACGTCCCGGTGTTCGACTCGTACCGGCTGGACCACCAATTCGAGGTGATGCGGCTGGTGGCGGAGAAGACCGATGTGCCGGTGCCGAGGGTGCGCTGGCTGGAGCCGACGGGCTCGGTGCTCGGCACGCCGTTCTTCCTGATGGACCTGGTCGAGGGCGTGGTGCCGCCCGACGTCATGCCGTACACGTTCGGCGACAACTGGTTCTACGACGCACCCGCCGAGCGCCAGCGCGAACTGCAGGACAGCACCGTCGAGGTACTCGCGAAGCTGCATTCGATTCCCGATCCGGAGACGACATTCGGGTTCTTGGCCAAAGGCGCTTCGGACAATGCCCTTCGACGCAATCTCGACTGGCTGCAAGCGTGGTACCGGTTCGCGGTGCCGGACATCGGCCGGTCAGAACTGCTGGAGCGGGCGTTGCAATGGCTGGAGGACAACTGGCCCGCCGACGTCGCCGCCACCGATCCCGTTCTGATATGGGGTGATTCGCGCATCGGCAATGTGCTCTATCAGGACTTCCGGCCGGCCGCGGTATTGGACTGGGAAATGGCGACGCTGGGGCCGCGCGAGATGGACGTAGCGTGGATGATCTTCGCGCACATGGTCTTTCAGGAGCTCACCGGCTTGGCCGGCCTGCCGGGCATGCCGGACTTCATGCGGGAAGACGACGTGAAGGCCACGTACACCGCGCTGACCGGGGTTGAGCTCGGCGATCTGCACTGGTTCTACGTGTACTCCGGGGTGATCTGGGCGTGTGTGTTCATGCGCACCGGTGCGCGCCGCGTGCGGTTCGGCGAGATCGAGAAGCCCGACGACGTGGAATCGCTGTTCTACCACGGATCTTTGCTGAAAAAGCTGATTGGAGAAGCGTAATGCTCGGTCCTGTCGACGAATTCCCCGTCCACCAGGTTCCGCAGCCGATCGCCTGGGCCGGCTCGTCGGACCGCAACTTCTACGACCGCTCGTACCTGAACGCCCACGACCGCACCGGCGACATCTTCCTGATCACCGGCATCGGGTACTACCCGAACCTCGGGGTGAAGGACGCGTTCGTATTGGTCCGTCGCCGGAGCCGCGGAGCCGGCGACATCCAGCCGAGCGACGTCCAGACCGCCGTGCACTTGAGCGACGGTATCGATCAGGACCGGCTCAACCCGCACGTCGGCGGCTACCGCATCGAGGTCACCGAGCCCCTGCGCAAGCAGCGGGTGATCCTGGAGGAAACCGAGGGCATCGCCGTCGACCTCACTTGGGAGGGGCTCTTCGACGTGGTACAGGAGCAGCGGCATCTGCTGCGCACCGGCAACCGGGTGACGCTGGATGCGCAGCGGTTCGCGCAGCTGGGCACCTGGAGCGGTGTCATCGCGATCGACGGCGAAGAGATCACCGTCGACCCGTCGGTGTGGATCGGGTCGCGGGACCGGTCGTGGGGCATCCGGCCGATCGGTGAGCCGGAGCCCGCGGGCCGCCCGGCGCACCCGCCGTTCGAGGGCATGTGGTGGCTTTATGTGCCCATGGCTTTCGACGACTTCGCGATCGTGCTGATCATCCAGGAGGAGCCTTCCGGGTTCCGGTCGTTGAACGACTGCACCCGGATCTGGCGCGACGGCCGCGTCGAACAACTCGGCTGGCCGCGGGTCAAGATCCACTACACGTCGGGTACCCGAATCCCTTATGGCGCAACGATTTCGACGGAAACCTCCGATGGCACACCGGTGGTGTTCGAGGTCGAGTCCAAGCTGCCGGTGCCGATCCACATCGGCGGCGGCTACGGCGGCGACCCGGACTGGCTGCACGGCATGTGGAAGGGCGAGAAATTCACCGAACGGCTGACCTACGACATGACCGACCCCGCCGTCGCGGGCCGGGCGATGTTCGGCGTCATCGACCACGTCGGACGGGCCACATGTGAGGTGGGCGGCAAGACGGTCGAGGGTTGGGGCCTGTTCGAGCACGGGGCGCTGGGCCGGCACGACCCGTCGGGATTCAAAGACTGGTTGACGGTCGCGCCGTAGGTCTCACTATCGCGTGAAGCGGCGGTGCAACGACTGCTTGGACAGGCCGAGCACCCTGCCGATCTCGCCCCACGAGAACCCGACGGCGCGGGCTTTGCGGACCGCTTCGTCGTAGCGTTCGCGGGCGCGCGCGAGATCCTCACGGGCGGCGGCGAGTTCGCGCCAGCTGTCGCCGCTGTAGAAGTCCGCGACCACAGCATCGGGCGCGTCGGTGTCGATCAGATCGCGCTGTTCGCCCGCTGTTTCGATCTCCTCCAGCGTGCGGCGGCGGATCTCGAGCAGCTCGGGGTCGTCCATCCACCATGGCCTGGGTTTGTCGTCCATAGGGCCACCTCTTCCGCAGGCGTCAGCATGTGCTGACGCGGTCTCCAGGGACATGTCTCTTGCCCGCGTCAGCACGTGCTGACGCGGTTTCGCGAAGTATGCACCGACCCTGTGACAACACCAGTCACATAAGCGCGACCGCCAACAACGCCGCCGCCGCGACCGCCTCGACGAGGCAATAAACCAGTTCGGGTAGAACGACGTCCGGTCCCCAACCGCAGCGGCGACGACACGGCCGAACGCCATCCCGGCCAGCGCCGCGCCGACCGTGACCAGAATGCCGGTCCGGTGCGTGTCGTCCATAGCGGCGTACGCCAGGACCGCCGCGATCGCGACGCCGAATCCGCCGTACACCGCCCGCACTTCGGAGCGCGACGCGTCATGCCCAAGCTCGAGCCCGAACGGCCGGACCAACGCCCCCTGAGCCACCAGCCCGTAGATCCCCATGCCGAAGAAGAACACGGCGATGACGGCGACTGCCACGGTAGCCTCCTGTCCAAAGTGACGAGGAGGCCAGCATGCCACTGGTGGGTGCGGGACAGCTCGCAAAAGCGGTACGAGACAAGCAGATCTCCCCGCACGAATTGGTCGAAGAGTCGCTGCGGCGCATCGACGCCGCGAACTCGACATTGAACGCCGTCGTCCGCATGCGCGCCGAAGAGGCTCTCGCCGAGGCGGATTCTCTCGACGAGTCGCGCCGCACCGGTCCGCTCGCCGGGCTCCCGCTGCTCGTCAAGGACCTCTCCGACGTCGCCGGCATGCCGACGACCTACGGCTCATCGCCCTACGCCGATGCTGCACCCGCCACCGCGGACGCCACGGCCGTCGCCCGCCTGCGCGCGGCCGGCGCCATCGTCGTCGGCAAGACCAACACACCCGCATTCGGCTGGACCGCCTTCACCGACAACATGGTGTTCGGCGCCACCCGTAACCCGTGGAATCCGCAGCGCTCCCCCGGCCGTTCCAGCGGCGGGTCCGCCGCTGCGCTGGCGGCAGGGCTCGCGCCGTTGGCGACGACGACCGACGGCGGCGGCTCGGTGCGCATCCCTGCCTCGATGTGCGGACTCGTCGGGTACAAGCCGACCCTCGGCGTCGTCGGTCGCGACACGGCGCCACCGTGGCTCACGTTCTCGACCGCGGGCGCGACCAACACGAATCTCACCGACGTGCTGCTCGAGATGTCGGTGATGGCCGGCCCGACCGCCACCGACATCAACGCGCTCCCGCCCGGCGCGGTGACGATCCAGCCGCAAAAGCCGTCCCGCGTCTTCGCGGTGCGCACCTTGCGCTCCGATGTCGACCCCGCGATCGAGAGCGCGTTCGACGCGACGCTCGGGGCGCTCGAGAACGCCGGACTGCCCGTCGAGCGCATCGCTAATCCCTTGGATCCGGGCGCTCCTCGCGCGTGGTTCCTCATCGGCGCAGCCGAAGTCGCGCAGGCGCTCGCGTCGTGGATGGATCGGTGGGACGAATTCGAGCGCGGGCTGGCCCGCATGCTCTACGCGGGCACAACCGTCAGCATCGACGATTACGTTGCGGCGCAACGGCTGCGCTACGCCGTCGCAGGCCAGCTCGAAACCCTTCTGGGTGACGACGCCGTGCTCGTCACGCCGACCTGCAATTGCACGTCATGGCCGGCGGAAGGGCCGTTGCCCACCGCCGCAGGCGAAGTCACCGACGACCCGATGATCCCGGTGAACACCGTCGAGCTGAACTTCACCGGCCATCCGGGCGTCTCGGTGCCGATCGGTGTGAGCCCCGAGGGCGTGCCGATCGGGATGCAGATCGTGGCGCCCCGTTTCGGGGATCGCTACGCGCTGGGGCTTGCGGCGATGCTCGGTGACATCAGACCGTGGCCCGAAATCGCCCCCGGCTATGAGCCGTTCGGCATCGCGTGAAGCAGGCGTGAATCACGCCGACCGCAGGGCAGCTGCCGGTACGCGGCCGAACACCATCGACTCCTCGATGTCCTCGAAGGGATGGGCGAGCGCGTCGCGCAGGAAGTTGTGGCTCAGCATCCATGGCCTGCGGGTGCCCGACTTCGGCAGCACATCCAACGCGCGCAGCACGTAACCCGACTTCAGGTTGAACGCCGGCTGCTCGGGCATCTCAATGTCACCGCGATGCGGATAGGCGTGCGTATAGCCGTGAGAGTCCATGTACGCCAACAGCTTCGCCACCGATTGCGCGGTCAGGTCGGCGCCCAACGTCCACGACGCGTTGGTGTACCCGACGCACCATGCTGCGTTCGGCACGTCTTCGAGCATGTGACGCCGGTACAGGAAACGGTCGTGCGGGTTGACCCGCTCCCCGTCGACGCTCAACTCGATGCCGCCGAGCGCCTGCAGCTGCAATCCCGTCGCGGTGATGATCACGTCGGCGTCCAGATGGCGGCCGGACTTCAATACGATGCCGGTGGCGTCCATGTGGTCGACGTGGTCGGTGACGACGTCGACGTCGCCGCGGGCGATGGCCTTGTACAAGTCGGCGCTGAGGATGAAGCACAAGCGCTGATCCCACGGGTTGTACGGCGGATTGAAATGGGTGTCGATGTCGTAGCCCTCAGGCAGATTGCGTTCCGCGATCCGGCGCAGCATGCGCTTGGTGAACTCGGGGGCCTTGCGCGCCACCAGCCACAGCAGGCTGCCGACCAGCGCGTTGCGCCACCGCACAATCCAGTGGGCGGCCCTCAGCGGCAACACCTTTCGCAGTGTGACGGCTGGCGGCTCGACCTTGGTCGCCGAGATCATGTACGACGGCGTGCGTTGCAGCATGATCACATGGCCCGCCTTCTCGGTCAACGTTGGGATCATGCTGACCGCGGTAGCGCCGCTGCCGATCACCACCAGTCGCTTGCCGGTGTAGTCAAACGACTCCGGCCAGTGTTGCGGATGGATGACATCGCCGGTGAAGTCGTCGATGCCGGGGAATTCCGGGCGATAGGGCTCGTCGTAGTTGTAGTAGCCGGTGCCGAAGAACAGGAAGCGCGCCCGGTAGGTCTTCTCGGCTCCTTCCTGCTCTGTGCGCACCGTCCACGTGTCGGTTCCGCTGTCCCAATCCGCAGAGCGCACATGGGTGTTGAACCGAATGTGCTTGTCGATGCCGTGTTTGCGGGCAGTGTCCGCGAGGTACTGCCAGATGTGCTCGCCGTCGGCGATCATCTCCGGTCGCGTCCACGGCTCCCACGGGAAGCACAGTGTAAAGATGTCACTGTCCGACCGAATTCCGGGGTAGCGGAACAGATCCCACGTCCCGCCGAGGCGCTCGCGTCGCTCCAGCACGGTGTAGCTCAGGTTCGGGTTCTTCTCGTGGATGCGGTACGCGGCGCCGATCCCCGAGATGCCCGCGCCGATGATCAATACGTCGGTGTAATCAGGGTCGTGAGCCATGGCTCTCCTCAAGCCGTCTTGGCCGCCGGCACCCCAACGCGGCCGAACACCATCGATTCCTCGATGCGGTCGAGCCGATGGTCGATGGCATCGAGCACGTAATTGTGGCGCACGTTCCACGGCCGGTGCGTACCGGACTTCGGCAGCACATGCGCCGCCCGCTGCACATATCCCGCATTGATGTTCCACGCCGGCTTCTCCGGCATCGGTTTGTCGCCGAGATGCGGATAGGCGTGTGTGTAGCCGTGGGAATCCATATACGCCAACAGCTTTGCGACCGCTCGCGCGGTCAGGTCGGCCCGCAAGGTCCACGACGCGTTGATGTAGCCCACACACCAGGCCAGGTTCGGGATGTCTTCGAGCATGTGCTCCTTGTAGACGAACCGGTCCTGCGGTTTGACCTCGACGCCGTCGACGTAGAGCGTCACCCCACCGAGCGCCTGCAACTGCAGACCCGTCGCCGTGACGATCACGTCAGCGTCGATGCGGCCGCCGGACTTCAGCACGACGCCGTTTGCGTCGAAGTGGTCGATGTGGTCGGTGACCACCTCGGCCCGCCCGTCGCCGATCGCGGTGTAGAGATCGTCGTCGAGGATCAGACACATCCGCTGATCCCACGGGTCATAGCGCGGCTTGAAGTGCACGTCGACCGGATAACCCTCGGGCAGGCTCTTTTTCGCACGCGCCCGGATGAACCACCGGCTGAACCGCGGCGCCTTGCGAGCAATAACGTAGGTCAACACCGTGACCACGGTGTTGTACCAGCGGACCGCCCAGTAAGCGGCCTTGCCGGGCAACACTTTCCGGATCGCCTGCACCACGGGATTGATCCGTGGCATCGACAGGATGTAGGTCGGTGAGCGCTGCAGCATGGTGACGTGGCCGGCCTTTTGGGTCAGCGACGGGATCAGGCTGATCGCCGTGGCGCCGCTGCCGATCACCACCACGCGCTTGCCGGTGTAGTCGAACGACTCCGGCCAGTGCTGCGGATGCACCACCTCGCCACCGAACTGCTCGATGCCGGGGAATTCCGGGCGGTAGGGCTCGTCGTAGTTGTAATAGCCGGTGCCGAAGAACAGGAAGCGGCCCCGCAGCGTGGTGGGCTCGCCGTTTTGTTCGGTGTGCACCGTCCACGTGTCGGTGGCGGAATTCCAGTCCACCGAGACCACCCGGGTGTTGAACTGGATGTGCTTGTCGATGCCGTGCTTGCGCGCCGTGTGGTTCAGGTACTCGCGGATGTCGTCGCCGTCGGCGACGTTCTCGGGCCGCGTCCACGGTTCGAACGGAAAGCTCAGCGTGAAGATGTCGCTGTCGGAGCGGATACCGGGATAGCGGAACAGATCCCACGTCCCGCCGATGCGCTCGCGCCGCTCCAGCACGGTGTAGCTCAGGTTCGGGTTCTTCTCGTGGATGCGGTACGCGGCGCCGATCCCCGAGATGCCGGCACCGATGATCACCACGTCGTAGTAGTCGGCCTGCGTCGCGGTCATCGAAGAACCTCCCTTGGTCCGCCTCGGTACCACGATAGGGCTTAGCGGTTGAGCGCGTCGACGATCTCGGCCAACGACTCCACCGCGATGGGTCCAGGCTGGTAGAGGCAGATGCGGTCGCTGACCCCGTCGACGCGGCCTTTGATGTGGGCAGCGACGTCGGCGGGACTTCCGCACGCGGCGATGGTGTGCAGCATCTCGTCGTCGATCAGCCCGGCCATGTCCTGCCAGCGGCCCTGCTTGGACAGCGCATTGAGCTCCGGCTGAAGATCGCCCCAGCCGTGCAGCTCGAGCACCGGGCGGTAGGCGGGCGTCGACCCGTAGAACGCCAGCAGCCGGCGGGCGGGCGCATGAGCCGCGTCGTCGTCGCCGACCGACACGATGATCTCGGGGACGACGGCGAACTCGGACAGTTCGCGCCCGGCGGCCGCCAGCCCGTCGCGCACCCCGGTCATGGTGACCTCGTGCAGGAAACGCTTGGAGCCGAACGGCATCACGAGCAAACCATCGGCGACCCGGGCGGTCGCGCGGGTCAGCTGCGGCCCGAGCGCTCCGACGAAGATCGGCGGCGGGCCGTGCGGGATGGCGCTGGGCGTGAACGTCGGTGTCATCAACGTGTGCCGGTAGAACTCCCCGCGAAAGTCGAGCCGCTCCCCCGTCGTCCACGCCTCGAAAATGGCCCGCAGCGCCGCGACAAGCTCCGTCATCCGCTTCACCGGTTTGTCGAAGTCGGCGCCGAAGCGCTTCTCGATCTGGGTGCGGATCTGGGTGCCCAACCCGAGGGTGAACCGGCCGTTGGACAGCAGTTGATGGTCGATCGCCTGATGCGCGAGGTGAATCGGGTTGCGCGGGAACGCAATCGCGACGTTGGTCATCAGATCCAGGCCGTCCACCGTCGATGCCAGCGTCAACGGTGCGAACACGTCGTGCGGGCCTTCGAAGGTGAAGACCCCGCTGGCGCCGGCGTCGCGCAGCGCGCGGGCCCGTTCGATCGCATCCGTCGGGCCGAACAACGCCGTCATGACCTGCACGGCGTGAGAGCCTAGTCGGGTGACGCTGCCAACCGATGCCGACGTCGTCGTGGTGGGTGCCGGGTTCGCCGGCCTGACCGCAGCCCGCGAGCTGGTGCGGCGCTCCTACGACGTGGTGGTGCTCGAGGGCCGCGCCCGGGTCGGCGGCCGGTCCGCGACGACGACGATCGCGGGGGTTCCGGTGGATCTGGGCGGCACGTTCGTCGGGCCCACCCAGGACGCCGTGCTCGGGTTGGCCGAAGAACTGGGCTGCGCGACGGTGCCGACCTATTGCCGCGGCAAGAATCTGATCCGGTGGCGCGGCCGGGTGCGCGCCTATCGCAGCACCATTCCGCGGCTGTCGATGCTGGAGCTGTTCGACGTGTCACGTATCCAGTGGCGATTCGAACGTCTGTGCCGGCAGGTTCCGCTGCAGCAGCCGTGGACGGCACCGAGTGCACACAAGCTCGACGAGCTGACCCTGGAGCGGTGGCTGCGCTCGGTGTACGCGAGCGCGTCGACGCGCGATCTGATGGCGATCATGTCGCGGGTGACCTGGGGCTGTGAGCCTAATGCGGTGTCGATGCTGCATGCCGCGCGGTACGTGAAGGCCGCGGGCGGGCTGGGCCGGATGCTCGACGTCCGGGGCGGCGCGCAGCAGGACCGCTTCCCCGGCGGAACGCAGCAGATCGCGGTGCGGATGGCCGACGAGTTGGGCCCGCGGGTGGCGCTCAACGCGCCGGTGCGACGGGTGGTGCGGGGTTCCGACGGCGGTGTCTTCGTCGAGTCCGAGGGGTCGACGATCGCGGCCAGGGCCGTCATCGTCGCCATCGCCCCCGCGCACCGGGCGGGCATCGAATTCGAGCCCGCATTGCCGCCGGAAGCCGTCGAGCTCACGCAGCACTGGCCGCAGGGGCAGTTGAGCAAGGCCTACGCCGCGTACGAGAAGCCGTTCTGGCGGGCCGACGGCTGTTCGGGCGAGGCGGTTTCCGACGAGGGCCCCGTGTTCATTACGTTCGATGTCAGCCCCGGCGATGACGGGCCGGGTGTGCTGCTGGGATTCACCGATGCGAGGGCTTTCGACTCGCTGTCGCCGGCCGAGCGGCGTGAAAAGGCCCTGGCGGGGTTCGCCGCCCTGTTCGGCGATGCCGCACTGCAGCCCCTTGACTACGTCGACCACTGTTGGGGCACAGAGGAATTCGCGCCCGGCGGACCGACAGCCGCCGTGCCGCCTGGCTCGTGGACGAGCTACGGGCCGTGGCTGCGTCGACCCGTCGACACCATCTTCTGGGCCGGCACCGAGACCGCCGACGAGTGGACGGGGTTCCTCGACGGCGCGGTGCGCTCAGGTCAGCGCGCGGCTGCCGAAGTGCACGCTTCACTGAGCAGTTGAGGTTGCGCTAGGAGCTGGCCAACTCCTCGGTGGCCGCCTCGGCCAGTATTCGCAGCTGCTTGTTGACTTCGTCAGGCCGCTCGAGAATCGCACAGTGCCCGCCGGGCAGCTCCACGAAGGTGGTGAGATTCGGTGCGGCAGCGGCGATTCGGCGTGACGACACGATCGGCAGCAGGCGGTCCTTTTCGCTGCCGATGACCAATGTCGGCACGGTGAGGTTCGACAGGCCGATGTGCCGCGGGCCGAGCGCATCGACCAGCATGGACGCGCAACCGCCCCGGCCCGCCGGTGATGTGGCGGCGAACAGGTCGTACACGAAGGACGCGACCGATGGATCCGCGTCGCGCCCGACCGCCATGGCGGCGACGAACCGACGGCTCGCCGGCGCGGCGGCCCGGCTGACCGGGAAGGCGCCGAAGGCCTTGAGCAGTGTGCCCGCCGTGCGGACGCGCCCGGCCGCCAGCCACGGCGGCACGCTGAGCAGCTGGACCTCTTCGAGCAGCTGTCCCGTCGTGGTGTTGATCAACGCCACGGCGTCGGCGCGCTCGCGGACTCTTTCGGCGTAGCGCTCGGCCCAGGAGGTGATCGCGATACCGCCCATCGAATGCCCCGCGATGACGGCGCGTTCGCCCGGCGCGAGGGTGGCCTCCAGGACGGCGTCGAGGTCGGCGGCCAGGTGGTCGAGGCTGTAGGCGCCACGCTGTCGCGGCACCGCGCTGCGGCCGTGGCCGCGGTGATCGAATGCGATGACGCGGTAGTCGGTGGCGAGGTCGGCGATCTGGTAGGCCCACACCCGGATGGCGCAGGTGATGCCGTGCGCGAGCACGATCGGGTAGCCGTCCTCGGGCCCGAAGACCTCGGTGTGCAGGCGGACGCCGTCCCTGGAGCGGACGGGCACGGTGCGGCCGGGCGGAAGGGTCTCGGCTGCGGCGAACACGGTGGATCGCTGACGGGTGCGCTGGCCAGGGCTCATGGGTCGCTCCGATCGATCACGGCAACGCTGCCGGACTTCGTAGCTTAACGCCTGGTGAGCAGCACGGGTTTGATTACCCGCCCGGTTTTGGCCGCCGACCACGCGTCGTCGAAGTTCTCGAAGTCGTAGATGGTGACGAGTTTGTCCAGCGGGAGGTCGCCGTTACGCCACAGGTCGACCAGATGCGGGATGAAGGTGTGCGGGTCGCTGTCGCCCTCGACGACGCCGCGGATCGACAACCCCTTGCCCATGATGAGGCCGACCGGCAGCGGCGCCGTCGGCGCGCCCAGGCCCACGATCGCCAGCGTCCCCCGCGGGCGCAGCACGCTGACCGCGGTGGCGAGCACGTCGGGTATCGCGGTGGTGTCGATGGCCGCGTCCGCGCCGCTGAGATCTGCGATCGCGGCCGCATCGGTGGGGTCGACGGTCGTGGTGGCGCCCAGTTCCGTGGCGAGTGTGCGTCGTTCGGCCACCGGATCCACCGCGACGATGGTGCGGCATCCGGCGATGCGGGCCGCCATCACCGCCGAGAGCCCCACCGCACCGACGCCGAAGACGACGAGGGCGTCGCCGGGTTGCGTCTTGAGCGCGTTGAGCACCGTGCCCACGCCGGTCTGCACGCTGCAGCCGAGCGGGGCTGCCAGCGCCGGGTCGATCGGTTCGGTGAGGGCGACCGTATTGCGTTGGCGTGCAATGGCATAGGTGGCGAGGCTGGATTGACCGAAGAAGCCGCCGCCGACGTCGCGGCCGCCGGCCTTGAGTGCGCCGGTCTCACCCCGCATGTTCAGGTCGGTGGAGCGGTCGCAGTAGGCAGGTTCACCGTGCGCGCATCGGTCGCATTGTCCGCAGCTGGCGAAGGTGAGCACCACCTGCTGGCCCGGCGTCAGTGTGGAGGCAGGCCCGACGGCGGCCACGGTGCCCGCGCCCTCATGCCCGAACACCATCGGCGGGCGCCGCCAGCGGGCGGCCACGCTGACGTCGGTGTGGCAGATGCCGACGGCGTCGATGCGGACCAGGACCTCGTCGCCGAGAGGCGGGCGGATCTGCACGTCGGCCAGTTGCGGGTCGGCGCCGGCCTGCAGCAGCACCGCGGCACGGGCGTCGATCACCCGGCGATGTTAAATGGGCGCCATGCGCGCGATACAGATAACCCGGTTGGACGGTCCCGAAGCGGTGCAGCTCGCCGATATCGACGAGCCGTCCGGCGACGACGCGGTCGTCATCGACGTGCACGCCGCGGGCGTGGCGTTTCCCGACGCGCTGTTGACGCGTGGCCTGTACCAGTACAAGCCGGAGGTGCCGTTCACCCCCGGCGCGGAGATCGCCGGCGTGGTGCGCAGTGCGCCCGACGGCGCCGGGGTGGCCCCGGGTGACCGCGTCGCCGGGCTGACGATGCTGTCCGGCGGCATGGCGGAAGTCGTTGCACTGCAACCTGACCGGGTGTTCAAGCTGCCCGACGCAGTGTCCTTCGAGGCGGGTGCGGGAATCCTGTTCAACGATCTGACAGTGCATTTCGCGCTGCGCACGCGCGGCCGGTTGACCGACGGCGAGACCGTGCTGGTGCACGGCGCCGCCGGCGGAATCGGCACGTCGACGCTGCGGCTGGCGCCGGCGTTAGGGGCTTCCCGGACGATCGCGGTGGTCTCCACCGAGGACAAGATCGCGGTGGCCAAGGCCGCCGGCGCATCGGATGTGGTGCTGGCCGAAGGCTTTCGGGATGCGGTAAAGACGCTGACCGACGGGCGTGGCGTGGACATCGTCGTCGACCCGGTCGGCGGTGACCGGTTCACCGACTCGCTGCGTTCCCTGGCCGTCGGCGGGCGACTTCTGGTGGTCGGGTTCACCGGCGGTGAGATTCCCACCGTCAAGGTGAACCGGTTGCTGCTCAACAACGTCGACGTGGTCGGCGCCGGCTGGGGCGCGTGGACGTTCTCGCATCCGGGATATCTGCGCGAGCAGTGGGCCGAGCTGGAACCGCTGCTGGCGTCGGGCAAGGTGGTGGCCCCGCAGCCGGAGGTCTATCCGCTGGAGCGCGCCGCGGAGGCCATCGCATCGCTGGAAAACCGCACGGCCAAGGGCAAAGTCGTGCTCAAGGTGCGGTAATCACAGATACGGATCAGCCCAGGCGCTGATGATCCGGGCCGCCCGCGCGGCCTGATTCTTCTCGGTGAGCAGATGATCGGCGCCCTCGAGTGAGACGAAGCTGCGGGGATGGCGTGCGGCGCGGAAGATCTCGCTCGCATTGGCGATGCCGACGGTGTTGTCGGTGGGCGAATGCATGACCAGCAGCGCCCGGCGCAGGGTGCGGATGCGTTCGTGCAGATCGGCGGCGCGCACATCCTCGATGAAATGTCGCTTGAGGGTCAGCGCCTTGCCCTCGATGAGGAAGGGGGCTTCGCCGTCGGCCTCGATCCGGTGCACCAGTGCGTCGTAATTGTGCTCGACGTGGGACGGGTCGTAGGGCGCGCCGATGCTGGCGACGGCCTCCACCGTCGGGCATTCGTGGGCGGCGGCGATCACCGCCGAGCCGCCGAACGAGTGCCCGACGAGCAGACGCACCTCGCGACCGGTGGAGTTCATGAACTCCACCGCGCGCACGGTGTCGGCGACCTTGTGGGAGAACGACCCGTCACCCCAATCGCCGTCGGAGTCACCGAGGCCGAGGTTGTCGAAGCGCAGCATGCCGATGCCCTCGCTGGCCAGCTGTTTGCAGATCCGGCTCGCCGCGGGGCTGTCCTTGCCGAGCGTGAAGCCGTGGGCGAAGACGCCCCAACCGCGGGGCTCACCCTCCGGAAGATCGATGAGACCCGCCAAGGTCGGCCCGGTGGTGCTGGGGAAACTGACGCGCTCAGCCACGCACGTCATCGTGTCACTCGAACTGCGCCCGCAGTTGGGCATTCGCTTCGCGCAGCGTCGCGTTCTCGTCCTCCAATTCGAGAACGAGCGCGACGCCCGCCAGGTTCACACCGCGCGCGATCAGCGCGGTGATGCGTTGTAACCGCGCCACGTCGTCGGCGCTGTAGCGCCGCGTGCCGCCCTCGGTGCGCGCCGGCGACAGCAGGCCGTGGCGCTCGTAGAGCCGCAGCGACTGCACGCTCGCGCCGGCCAGACCGGCGGCCACGGAAATGCCGTAGACGCCGTGGTCCGGGGCCGGCACATGCGGCGTACGCGCGTCGTTCGAAGTCGGCATGTTTTCTCCAGCCGCGTGGAATATGTGTTGACCATCACAGGTTATATGTGGCGGAAAGACTATATCCAGTCGAATGGAGGTGGTGTTCATGCTGACGTTCGATCCGTTCTTCCGCGAGTTCGACCGCCTCACCCAGCAGGCGCTGGGCACCATCGCCCGCCCAGCGGTCATGCCGATGGACGCCTGGCGTGACGGCGATCAGTTCGTCGTGGAGTTCGATGTGCCTGGCATCAATCCGGAGTCGCTTGACCTCAAGATCGAGGACGACGTCCTGACGGTCACCGCCGAACGGACCGCCGAGTCAGACAGAAACTGGTTGGTCGCCGAACGGCCGGTCGGCGTATTCAGCCGGCGGGTGCTGCTCGGACGCGGCCTAGACGCCGACAAGATCCAGGCGCAGTACCACGACGGCGTGCTTCGCGTGACCTTGCCGGTGGCCGAAACTGCCAAGCCGCGCAAGATCGCGGTCGAGAAGCGCGCCGAGCAGAAGGCCATCAGCGTCTGACCGCGTGGCGGCGGCTCACATTTGGAACTCGCTATTCGGCGCCAGATCACAAAAGTGCGCACTGCCCGTCCGGCGACTACATCGGTGATGCCGCCGCCCTTTTCGCATTAGCCGACGAGGAGGCAGATGAAAGATCTCAACCGGACGAGAGACGACCCCCGCCGCAGCGGTGCCCGGATTCTCGACACCGCCGAGGGAGTTGTCATCGCCCTGCGTGGATGCACGCTCAACCAGGCGTTCATCGAGATCGTGAACACGGCCAAGAAGCACAACGTGGCGCCCGTCAACCTGGCGGATGCACTGGTGGCGATCGTGCAGAAGCAATCCACGGCCGACCTGGATGCCGACGCGGTGCGAGCCGCCCAGGAAACATGGGGCGCACTGCTCGACGGCCACCGGCGCGACGGCGCCTGGTTGGAGGAGCCCGTGCAGGACGACGACGATAGTCGTGTTTTCGATTGATCGAATAGTGAACGGCCCCCGGAGATTTCCTCCGAGGGCCGGTTAGCTATGTGGATAAAAGTGTTGCACTAAACATCGATACGTGTAACACTTTTATCCATGTCGGGACTCCAGGAATTACCCGATACGTTCACCACCGCGACCGCGCTGGCTCGCGGTGTGCATCCGCGAGTGCTCTATGCCTTACGCGACGGAGGTGACATCGTCGAACTGTCGCGTGGGGTCTTTCGACGCGCTGACGCGCCGCTAGCCAGTGAACCGGATCTGCTGGCCGTCGCGTACCGATCCCCTGTGGCGATCGTGTGTTGTCGATCGGCCGCGGCGGTTTACGAGTTGAGCGACGAACTCCCGCCCGCGGTGCAGATCGCCGTGCCCACCGGACACCGCCCGCCAAGGATCGCGTATCCGCCAACAGAGGTTTTGCGGTTTGCCGCCACTACCTTCGAAGTCGACCTGTCACGCCTAGAGGCGGCGCCAGGCGAGTGGGTGCGGATCTACACTCCCGCTCGGACGGTCATCGACCTGATGCGACTTCGCCACCGGTTCGGCGAGTCGCTGGCGTTCGCCGCGATGCAGCGGTACCTGCGGCGTCGTGACGCGGCGCCGGCGAAGTTGCTGCGCCTCGCTTCGATGTTCGATGTGGCGGGACCGGTACGCCGTGCGCTCGACGTGGCTACTGCGCAATGACCCGTCCGACGCGCAGCACCGCCGCCGGACGCGCCTACCTGGATCTACAGCGCCGTGCCCGCGCCGAAGGCCGTCCGACTCAGGAGTTGCTCACTCTCTACGTGGTCGAGCGGTGGTTGGCGCGATTGGCGCTCTCGCCGTACTCCGAGCAGTTTGTGCTCAAGGGCGGGATCCTCTTAGCGGCCTTCGACGCACGACGGCCGACAGCTGACGTTGATGCCTTGGCTCGGAACTTCGCGAACGACGAGGCGACTGTAGTCGCACGAATCGTCGCCATCGCGGCGCAAGAATTACCGGACGACGGGGTCGAATTCCGCGGTGACACGGTGACATCCCGCATGATCCGCAACGAGGACCTGTACTCCGGAGTGCGGGTCACGATGGATTGCGCAATCGCATCTGCGGTGGTCAAGCTGCGTCTGGACGTCAACTTCGGTGACCCGGTCACTCCCGCACCGCAACATATCGATCTACCTGCGCTGCGGCCGGAGCATCCACCGGTTCGAATCCTCGGTTATCCGCTTGAGACTGTGCTAGCCGAGAAGATCACCACCGCAATCAGTCTCGGCCCAGCGAACACGCGCGTGCGCGACTACGCAGACGTCTACACCCTCACCGGCGACCGAGACATCTCACATTCGTCCGTTCGCGCTGCGCTCATCGCCACGGCCGGTCACCGCACAACTGAGCTTGTCGCGCTGTCTTCGGTTATCGGGGACCTTGTCGAACTGAGGCGACGTTCGTACGACGCCTACCGGGCCAGCCTTGGACCCGATGGCGCGGCGCTGCCCCAAGATTTCGCGATTGTGGTTCGGGCGGTCCTCGCCTTTGCAGATCGACTGATCGACACGGCAACGCCGACTACAACGTGGAACGGTTCCATGCGTATGTGGATCGACTGAGCAGCTGTATTGCGCATCCAGTGACCGGCACACTGTGGTTGTGGACGAGCGCTTTCCGGGCGAGTTGGAGACGCTGCGTGCCGACAATCGGCGGCTGCGTCGCCTTCTAAAACTGAACGAAGAGCAGGCACGCGCGTCAGAACCAGATCAGGCTACTCTCACTGGCGCTCCGGAGGCGCCGGTGAGCATGACATCAGCCCCCGACGACAAGATCCGCTTTTATCTCGATCTGTTTCGTTGCCGCTCCGACGTTTACGCGCTGCGGTGGGAGAACCGCCGCGACGGCCGGTCTGGCTGGATGCCCGCGATCCGCGGTTACTGGCGCAAAGGCATGCCCCGCGCTGACGCCCCATATCTTCCGTTGACTCACGAGGTCATCGCGCAACACCTACGTGGCGAGGTTCACATCGGTCTGTATCCGCTGGGCGACGACGACACATGTTGGTGGGTCGCCGCTGACTTCGACAAAGAGGCCGCGATGCTTGATGCGCTGGCCTACATGAAAGCCGCACGGGCCCATAATGTTCCGGCAGCCTTGGAGGTTTCGCAGTCAGGACGGGGCGCACATGTGTGGATATTCTTTGCGCAGGCCACGTCGGCCGCCACTGCCCGCCATATCGCGACGAATCTGCTAGGCGAAGCTTTCCAACTCCGCGGAAGCATGCACCTCAGCAGCTATGACCGGCTGTTCCCCTCGCAAGACGTCCACACCGGCCGTGGCATGGGCAACCTGATCGCCGCACCTCTCAATGGCAAACGCCGACAGCACGGCACCACGCTGTTTCTCGACCCGGCCACCCTGGAACCGTTCGACGACCAATGGGCCTACCTGTCCAGCATCGCGCGGCTGTCGCTCAACGACGTGGCTGGGCTCGCCCGCAGTCTGCCCGATCCGCAGTTCGGCCATCGAGTGCGCCGGCTGCAATTACCCACCTCGTCCAAGATCGTGCCGAGGCCGGCCGCAGTTATACGCGCGACCTTTTCGTCCCGACTCACCCTGACTGCCAACGATCTTGGTCCCGCCATGATCGCGGCAGTCAAACACGCAGCTTCCATTCGCAATCCAGAGTTTGATGCCCGGCAACGCGCCCGACGCAGCACCTGGGACACACCGCGCTTCCTCTACAGCTATGACGAGACAGCAGACGGTGACCTGGTGCTGCCGCGCGGACTTCACCATCTTCTAACGGAATTGGTCGACTCAACCGGCAGTACGTTGCACATCGACGACAAGCGCGTCGTCGGCGACACCCACGAATTCACTTGTGCAGCCGAGCTTCGGCCCGAACAGGCCGGCGCAGCCCGACACCTCGTCGAAGAAGACATTAGCGTGTTGATCGCAGCTCCTGGCTTGGGCAAGACGGTGATTGCCTGTGCCGCAATAGCTTCTCGCTCCACATCGACCCTTGTACTAGTGGACCGTAAGGCACTTGCGGAGCAATGGCGGGACAGGTTGCAGGAGTATCTCGGATTCAAGTGCGGACAGATCGGCGGCGGGCGATCAAAGACGACCGGCATTATCGATATCGCCCTGCTGCCCACACTCGCCCGCCGCGACAACATCGAAGAACTGACCGCTGGCTACGGTTTCGTAATCGTCGACGAATGCCACCACATCGCCGCCAGCGCCTTCTTCCACGTCCTCAACCGAATTCCCGCGAGGTACTGGCTTGGACTTACTGCCACACCCGAGCGCCGCGATGGGCTCGAAGACCTCATCTACCACCAGCTCGGATCACATCACGTGACCCTTGAAGCACCTGGCGCGGGACAGCTGCCTTCGGCGGACGCTAATTTGCTTGTGCCGCATCCGGTACTACATGTTCATCCCACACAATTCCGCTACGTAGGCCCGGCCGATCCCAGCGCTCCAGGCGGGATGGCGGAGATCTACCGAGCATTGGTCGCCGATGAAGCCCGGCTCGATCAAGTCGTCTCCGACGTCCTTGTGGCGCATGCCGACGGTGCCAACATTCTCGTCCTCACGACATGGATCGATCACCTCAACGCAATCGCCGAGCGTCTCCGCACCGTCGGGAAGTCGGTCATCGTGCTGAGCGGTCAGATGAAGGCGAAACAGCGCCGTGAGATCTCGGAACAACTCGCCAACCACAGCGCCGACGCTGAGCCGTTGCTGATCGTTGGCAGCAGCTCCTTTATCGGCGAGGGATTCGACTGCCCTGCGCTGGACACCCTGTTCCTCGCAGCGCCGATCACCTTCAAGAACCGCCTCGTCCAGTACGTCGGACGCATCACCCGACCCCATCCCGGCAAGACCGTCGCCACCGTGCACGACTACCACGACGAACTGACCCCTGTACTCGCCTCGTCACTGCGAAAACGTGCACCGGGTTACACCAAGATGGGCTTCCCCGACCCCAGAAAACTGGTCCGATAGGACTCATTGCAATACGCGATGGCTGCGTCGATCAGAAACGGCCCCCGGAGATTTCCTCCGAGGGCCGTTTCATTTAGTAGCGGGGACAGGATTCGAACCTGCGACCTCTGGGTTATGAGCCGGCCGGTTCCGGTCTCGCATGGCCTCCCGGGTCTGAAACGTGCAGGTCGCGATCAACCGCCCGTCCCAGCCATCACGGTGCGTCTCACATCATCACGGCAGTTGCGCCCTGTTTCGTTCACAAATTCGTTCACAACCTAAGGCGTCACTTGCCGCCACCGGTCGGCGACGCTGCTGCAGGGCGTCGAAACTGGCACCACCCACGCATCGCCGGGCACCTACCCGACCCGGAGGGTCGCCGCGGACACCGCCCGCTGCCACGAACGGGTCAGGAGAGTCTGGTCGCGGTTGGGATCGAACCGCCGGATAACAAAGAGGCGGGCGGGCGTCGTCCAGTAGTGCGCGACGCCCGCCTGACCTCCCGTGAAGGAATCCGATTAGCCGATTACCGCCGCCGCGAGCGGGCACACATCGTGCTCTCGAATAGGTATCCGTTTCACAGCAAATTGAAAACTCCCATTGCGCGGGGCGCGCCCAGCCTGCTGAGGTGGGTCAGTGAACCGACTATATTTCGGCGACAATCTCGAGGTGCTCGACGAGCACGTCGACGATGGATCCGTCGACTTAGTCTATCTGGATCCGCCGTTCAATTCGAACCGTAACTACTCCGTCATCTTCGGGCGAAATCGAGCCGTCGACGAGTCGGCGGCGCAGATCCAAGCGTTCGAAGACACGTGGCGGTGGACGCACACCACCGAAGTGCTTTTAGGTCAACTGTCGCAAACGGCACCGCGGCGGGTCGCTGGCACCCTTTCTGGGTTCTATACGCTCCTAGAAGAAAGTGAGGCGCTTGCCTACCTCGTCAATATGACGCCTCGCCTGCTTCAACTGCACCGGGTGCTCAAGCCCACCGGATCCCTCTACCTGCATTGCGACCCGACAATGAGCCACTACCTCAAAGTCCTCCTAGACTCGATATTCGGTGCCGAGAACTTCCGTGATGAGGTCAGTTGGCAACGGCACAATGCCCGCAGCGTGAAGCAGGCAATCTGGCCGCGCCTCCACGACACACTGCTCTTTTACGGCAGGAGTCGTATTGGCACATTCTTCGAAACTCGGGTGCCATCGGGAGCTATGTCTGAGCCCCACGACATTGTGACTTGGACCGATGGTAATCGTTACCGCACGAAGGATTTGACTGGTCCGGGAACGCGGAAGGGAGAAACTGGACAACCCTGGCGCAGCGTCAACCCGACTGGTGCTGGCCGACATTGGCGTGTGGGGCACACCACGCTCGAACAACTAGATATGGAGGGCCGTCTCTATTGGCAGAAGAATGGCATGCCTCGCGAGCGTGCACAAGATCCGTACGTGCCCAGCGAACGGTCGGTGATCGTCGGCGACGTGTGGACTGATATTCCTTCCATCAACTCCGGTGCCGCGGAACGCCTCGGCTACCCGACGCAGAAGCCTTTAGCACTGCTTGAGCGAATCATTCAAGCGAGCAGCAACCCCGGCGATGTCGTTCTGGACCCCTTCTGCGGGTGTGGTACTACAGTCGACGCCGCACAACGGCTGGGTCGTCAGTGGATCGGTATCGATATCACCCACCTCGCGATCGACGTCATCACCAAACGGCTGCTGCACACGTACGGCGGCGGAGTGTTCGGCTCCATCGAGCTTTCCGGCATCCCGAAAGATCTCGGTGGTGCCCGCGCACTGTTTGACCGGTCACCGCTGGAATTTGAACGCTGGGCTGTCTCCATGGTCAACGCCGAACCGAACGAGAAACAGGTCGGAGACAAAGGCGTTGACGGCGTAGCGAGGTTCCCGCTCGGCACCGGCAAGATCGGCAAACTACTGGTGTCGGTGAAAGGCGGTAAGACAATCAACCCGTCAATGGTGCGCGACCTCTCCGGCACCGTAGAAGCCCGCAAAGCACAGATGGGTCTGCTCATCACCCTGGCACCAGCGACCAAAGGCGTCACCGACGCGATCAACCACGGAGGCGTTTTCGCCCACCCCGCCAACGGCGAGCAGTACCCGCGCCTGCAGCACATCACCGTGGCCGATCTGCTCGCCAAGAAACGCCCGCAGGTACCCCCGACCTTCCTGCCCTACATCGCCGCGCAGAAACACACGGTCACCCTCGAGCAGACCACTCTATTTGCGGCCGGATAAGCCCCCAAAAAGACCCCCGAGCGCGCACCTGGCCACGATCGAACGGGAGTTCACGGCGAGCTCACGCCGCCTGTTTTGAGTCCCAGAAACCCGCTTCTGACCTGCAAAAGATATGTGGTGCGCGATACTGCGATCGAACCTGTTGACGGCGGTTGAGAACCCGGTACCCAACACCGCGGCCCCCATGGATAACCGCTATATCGATAGGGTTTCGATACGTGTTCGCCCCCACTGACCCTGTATGGGTTCAGGACATCTTTGACCGTTTGTCATCGGGACATCGTTTACGGGCAACCCGTGCCCTGCCACGGTCTGGTGGTGGTCAATCCAGAGGTTCCCGAATCTGATTCCGATGTTGCGGCACGTGTCACCGTTGAGATCCGTCTGCGTGCCGTCACTGAAGTCAACGACGGCGCACCCGTTGGTGAGGTAGCCGAACGGTACGGCGTCACGAGCATGTCCCGAGTCTCGTGGAAC
>NZ_PIZU01000048.1 GCF_002838065.1 Mycobacterium hubeiense
ATTCTTCGAGGCCCTCGCTGATGGAGAACAGGAACGCCAGCATGGCGGCTTCGCCGACCTCGCCGAGGATCACCGCGCCGATGGCGGCGATCGTCATCAGCGTGCCGACCCCGATCTTGCCTTGCGCTAACCGGCGCAGCGTCGAGGGTACGAACGTGTAGGCCCCGATCGCCAACGCCAGCGCATACAGGCCGATTTCGACCACATGGGGGCCGCCGGACCAGCCGACCGCATAGCCGGCCACCAGCACCACCCCCGCGGCTGCGGCCGCGCGTAGTTCGGGGATCTCCCAGAGCCGTTCGGGTTCCTGCTCGCCTTCGTTGCGGGCGTCGCTGCCGCAGCCGCACGCCTCGCTCATCGCGCTACCGTCCGTTCAGTCGGGTGGCCGTAGTTGGGGCACAAGGCGACGGCGTTGCCGGCCGCCTCCAACACCGCCTCGGCCGCGCGAAACATGTCCAGCAGTTCCGGCCGGGCCAGCCGATACACCGAGGCGCGGCCCTGGGGCCGGAAATCCACCAGCCCACAGTCGCGCAGGCACGCCAGATGCGACGACACCGTCGATTGCGCCAATCCCCACTCACCGGTCAGATCCACCACCCGAGCCTCACCACCAGCTAGGCGGCGGGCGATCGCTAACCGGGTGGGATCGGACAGACTGTGAAACAACGCCACCGCCCCCGCCAACTCGTCGCGCGATGCACTCGGCGGCGCAGCACCCATACTTTTCATCGACATATCGCGATGATAGCCTACAACATAGATTGATCGGAATTAGTCGATGACAGCGCTTGCGATTGATGAAGGCTGAGGTGGCGCGGTGAAGCTCAACACCATCGAACGGGCAGCGATGAACAACCCGATTCGGGCTGCCCATCAACACCATCGGGAAGCCGCATGGTTTCGCCGCCTCGCCGGTGGCGACCTCACCGGCCAGGACGTACTCGAGACCGGCTGCGGACGAGGTGTCGGCTCCGAAGTCATCCTCGACCGGCTCCAGGCCCGCCACGTCACCGCATTCGACCTCGACGACACCATGGTCGAGCTCGCCCGCAAACGCCTCCATCACAGGCCCGTATCCCTGTCAGTCGGCGATGTCTGCGACATCCATCAGCCGACCGCCAGCCACGACACCGTCGTTGACTTCGGCATCATCCACCACGTCCCGCACTGGCAGCTGGCCGTCGCCGAGATCGCCCGAGTGTTGCGCCCCGGTGGGCTGCTGTTGTTCGAGGAAGTTCCACGCCGCATGCTCGACACCTGGGCGTTCCGCACATTCACCGTGCACCCACGCGAAAACCGCTTCGAGTCAGACGAATTCGCCGCTGAACTGGCCCGCCACGGCCTGCACGGCACCGCCCGCATCGAACACCACCTTCGCGGGCTCCTCTTCATCGCGGCCCCCCGAAAGATCTCACCTGCCACCCCCGCGACCACGAAAGCCGACCACGATGTCCGCGATGTACGCCATCATCGCCTTGCTCCTCGTCGCGGCTTTCTGGCTGCTCGACGGCTACGTGCGAGCCCGTATTCAACGCCATCGCACCGGCGACAGCGGCATCCGCATCCCTCGCACACCCAAACAGTGGTGGGCCCGAGGAACCCTGGCCTCCGGCATGCTGCTGCCCGGCATCGCCGCCCCCATCGCCGAACTGCTGGGCCTGCAGCCAGTGCCACTGTTGGACCACGGGCCCAGCCGCGTCGCCGGCATCATGCTCGCCGCACTGGGCGTGTTCGCCGCGTTCGGCGCCCAACGCGCAATGGGATCTTCGTGGCGCACCACTGTCGACCCCACCGAACGCCCGCCACTGGTCACCACCGGCATTTTCGCGATCGTGCGCAACCCCATCTACACGTCGATCAACGTCATGGTTATCGGACTAACCTTTGCGGTTCCCAACGGTATTGCACTCGCCGGCGTCGTGATGATCATCATCGGTAGTCAACTGCAGGTCCGCCTGATCGAAGAGCCCTACCTCACCGCCACCCACGGCCAGGCCTACCGCGACTACTGTGAGGCTGTCGACCGGTTCCTGCCCGGCATCGGGCGGATCAGACGGGCGTAGTGTCACCGCCGGCCGTACCGACCAAAGGTGGAGCCACGGGGAATCGAACCCCGATTTGAGCCTTGCAAAGGCCCCGTTCTACCGTTGAACTATGGCCCCGTCATGGATATGACCGTGGCGGTATCACCGCTGGTCACACCCACTTTCATCTACCNCGCCGGCCGTACCGACCAAAGGTGGAGCCACGGGGAATCGAACCCCGATTTGAGCCTTGCAAAGGCCCGGTTCTACCGTTGAACTATGGCCCCGTCATGGATATGACCGTGGCGGTATCACCGCTGGTCACACCCACTTTCATCTACCTCTCCTAGAGATAACGAGCGAACCCCTGACTTCTGCCTTGCAAAGGCAGCGCTCTACCAACTGAGCTAAGGCCCCTGGGTCACGAGGGTTGATCCGGCGCGACGTGCCAGACCTCGGCGCCGTGGCGAGACCGCCACACCGTGACGGCCACGGCCGCGATGGCGCCAACGGCGAGCAGAAAAGCCAGCCTCATGGTGCCCCTCTCCGTGGGCCTAGGAGGACTCGAACCTCCGACCTCTTCGTTATCAGCGAAGCGCTCTAACCGCCTGAGCTATAGGCCCGTAATCTCATACGGCCGAGCGACGAGATTACCGCAATCGCGCCCCGCCGCCCAAACTGTCAGTCCCGGTCCGCCAGCGTCACCTCGATGCCGCCGACGATGTCGGTGGTCAGGTTGTAGATGAACGCCCCGATGGTCGCCATGGCGGACAACAGCACGATGTTGACCAAGCCGATCAGCATCGCACCACCGAAGATGGTGCCGCTGGAGACGATCTCGCCGCCGGTGCTTCCGCTCGCGCTCGTCAACAAGTCGCCGACGTTGCTGTTGAGCTTGCTCCACACGCCCATCCCGCCGAGCACCAGGTACAGGAAGGCCACCGCGATCATCCACACAAAGAACAGGGCGACGGACAACACCAGCGAGACCTTCAGCACGCTCCACGGGTCGATCCGGCGGATCTGCATGCTGGCCCGCACTGGGCCCTGATGTCGGGTGCCGACCTGGATGCGCGTCGTCGGGGCGCTGTCTCGCGTCGCAGGCTCGGGGGTGGCGCTGCTTGTCCTGCGCTGCGGCGGCCGCGGCACCGGCCCGGACAGATCCGGCAGCTCGCTGGCGTACACCTCGGTTCGTGTGTGCTCGCTGCGCTCACCGCGCAGCGGCGGCGGGGGTGGGGCTGGAACCTCGTCAGCGCTCGACGCGGTACCTGACATGAACCGGTTCAACCGCTCATCGACACCGGTTGACCCGCGGGCCGGCTGCTCGGACGCCGACTGCGCGCTGGCCGCTCGCGAGGCGCCGCGCTGCCACGGCGGAACGTCGCCTGCATCGGCGATCCGTGCCGTCGCCCTGTCCTCCGACGCCGCGCTACCGGGCGTCGAGCCGTTGGCGCTGGCCGGGCGTTCGCCCGTTCGTGGGTGTCCCGGCTCGCTCGGTGAAGTCACCTACGGCTCCTTAGCTCTGTCCGACCGCCCGGCTGGCAATCGGCCGTCGCGTCACGTCGCGTCGGACTCGGTGCCCTCGGCGGCCTCGGCCTCGGGCCCCTCCTCGGCGTTTCGCGCGACCGCAACCAGTGTGTCGCCCTCGCCCAGGTTCATCAAGCGAACGCCCTTGGTTTGCCGCCCGGCCTTACGGACCTGGCGCGCCGCGGTGCGGATGACACCGCCACCAGAGGTGATGGCGTACAGCTCGGTGTCGTCGTCGACGATCAACGCTCCCACCAGGTTGCCACGCCGCTTGTCGTACTGGATCGTCAGCACCCCTTTGCCGCCGCGGCCCTGCACCGGGTAGTCCTCGATGGCTGTTCGCTTGGCGTATCCGCCCGACGTCGCTACCAGCAGATATGTCTCCGGACGGACGACGTTGAGGGACAACAGCCGGTCGTCGGCGTTGAACCGCATACCCTGCACACCGGAGGTGGCCCGGCCCATCGGCCGCAGCGCCTCGTCGGTTGCTGAGAAGCGGATCGACTGCCCCTTGGCGCTCACCAGCAGCAGGTCGTCGGAGGCCGAGCACAACACCGCGCCGACCAACTCATCGCCGTCGCGCAAATTGACCGCGACGATGCCGCCGGAACGGTTGGAGTCGAAATCGGTGAGCTTGCTCTTCTTCACCAGCCCGTTGCGGGTGGCCAGCACCAGATACGGCGCGTCCTCGTAGGACTTGATCTGGATGACCTGGGCGATGCGCTCCTCCGGCTGGAAGGCCAGCAGGTTGGCGACGTGCTGCCCGCGCGCCGTGCGCGACGCCTCGGGCAGGTCGTAGGCCTTCGCCCGGTACACCCGGCCCTGCGTGGTGAAGAACAGGATCCAGTCGTGGGTGGAGCAGACGAAGAAGTGGTTGACGATGTCGTCCTGCTTGAGCCCGGCGCCCTGCACGCCCTTGCCGCCGCGTTTCTGGCTGCGGTACAGGTCGGTCTTGGTGCGCTTGGCGTAGCCGGTTTCGGTGATAGTGACGACGACGTCCTCGCGGGCGATGAGGTCCTCGTCGGTGACGTCGCCGTCGGCGGCCACGATGCGGGTGCGACGGTCATCGCCGTACTTCTCGACGATCTCCTTGAGCTCGTCGCGCACAATGGCGCGCTGGCGCTCCGGCTTGGCCAGGATGTCTTCCAGATCGGCGATCTCGGCCTCGATCTTGGCCAGGTCGTCGACGATCTTCTGACGTTCCAGTGCGGCCAGCCGGCGCAGCTGCATGTCCAGGATCGCCTGCGCCTGGATCTCGTCGATGTCGAGCAGCTCGATCAAGCCTTGCTTGGCAACGTCGACCGTCTCCGACGCCCGGATCAGCGCGATGACTTCGTCGAGCGCGTCGAGCGCCTTGACCAGGCCGCGCAGGATGTGGGCCCGTTCGTTGGCCTTGCGCAACCGGTAGGTGGTGCGCCGGACGATGACGTCGAGCTGATGGTCGACGTAGTGCCGGATGAGCTGGTCGAGCCTCAGCGTGCGCGGCACCCCGTCGACGATCGCGAGCATGTTCGCGCCGAAGCTGGTCTGCAGCTGGGTGTGCTTGTAGAGGTTGTTGAGCACCACCTTGGCCACGGCGTCGCGCTTGAGCTCCACGACGATGCGCAGGCCGACGCGGTCGCTGCTCTGGTCCTCAATGTTGGCTATTCCGTTGAGTTTTCCGTCGCGGACCTGCTCGGCGATCGAAGTGATGAAGTTGTCGTGGTTGACCTGATACGGCAGCTCGGTGATGACGATGCCGGTGCGGCCGCGGTTGTCCTCTTCGATCTCGACCACGCCACGCATCCGGATCGATCCGCGACCCGTCTTGTAGGTGTCCTCGATGCCTTGCGAGCCGACGATCAAACCGTGCGTGGGGAAGTCGGGGCCCTTGACGCGTTCGGTGACGGCGGCGAGGGTGGCCTCTTCATCGGCGTCGAAGTTTTCCAGGCACCAGTACACGGCCTCGGCGAGCTCACGCAGGTTGTGCGGCGGGATGTTGGTCGCCATGCCGACCGCGATGCCGCCCGAGCCGTTGGCCAGCAGGTTGGGGAACCGGCTGGGTAGAACCGTCGGTTCCTGTACACGGCCGTCGTAGTTCGGAATGAAATCGACTGTCTCCTCGTCGATTTCACGCAGCATCTCCATCGCCAGCGGAGTAAGCCGCGCTTCGGTGTTGTGGCTGACGAAGCCGTTGGTGATGAACGCGTGGTCCTCGGTGTCGACGCGCAGGCTGTACACCGGTTGCACGCCGGCATCGGTTACCGACGCGACGCGCGCGTAGTAGAAGCGGCCGTCGGTGAGTTCGGATGCGATCGCGCGGACATCGGGGTCGGCGATGCGGCTCAGGATCTCAGCCCCGTCTCGCTGCCACCGCGAATGCCGGTCGATGCTGTGCTTGCGCAACCATTCCTTATCGACCCAACGGCTTCCGCAATGCTTGCGGATGAACTGAGCGAGGCCTGGAACTTGGTCGCCGTCGCGTCCTGCAGCAATTTCAGGCAGTTCCGCGAGAATGGCTCGCAGCTTCGTCTGCTTGGCTCCCCCGAAGCCGATCTGGGTTGCGAACAGTTCCGCCTGCGCGCGGCTGGTAAGCACAACCTTGTGCTCACCGGTGGCGTGGAGATAGCGCCGCGAGACGACACCGAATTCCAGCAGCATCTGCTGGACGTCTTTTGCAAGCTGCTCGCTGCGCGTCGAGTAAGACACCTGAATCGTGTTGCGCGGCAGTGCAGAACACGACCCGTCGCCCTCGAACAACGCCTGTAGGAACACTCGCTTGACCGCTGCCGGTGCGTTCCACAGCCATTCCGGGACAGCTTTGTCTGCCGATCGCTGACCGACGAGATCGAAGAGCCGCGTCTTCCGTAGTGCTGAGAGGTTGTGGATGTCCAGCTCGAGCAGCCTCGAGCCCGATGCGATCATCCGCTCCGAGACATAGCGGCTACCGCCCACAACGGCGTCGTATGCGGCGACGACCATGTTGAAGTAGTCGCGATCCAAGTTGTTGAAGCCGGCCCGCTGTTCCGAAACGAAACCCTCGCTGATGAACGCACCGAGAAGCAGCGCCTCGAACGCGTCGTGCCAATCGGCGGGACCGAACTCCATCGGCGGAGTGCGCTGCAGAACAACGTGATCGTCAGGCCGGATTTCTTCGATCAGCTTCCACAACAGCGTGGGTACGCCGCCGACGTCCACGAGACAGAGCAGCGGGTGGTTTGCCGTACCGGTGACCTCATAACCCTCGGTCGTCCGAACCGTATACGTCTGATGCTCACCTGAGTGGAAAAACTGCTCGGCGAGGACCGGGTTTCCGTGGCGGTCGAGGACCTTGAGCTCGAGAGCGTTGTCTGAGTTTGGCCGGGCACCGGGGACGACGTCAGCGATCCTCACCGATTGCCCAAACGGCAAGCGCACCAACGCATCACCCGTAACGCAATACCTCATCGCAGCCGGTGGGTCGTTGCCCGGCGAACCGAAGTTGCCCTGGCCGTCGACCAGGGGATAGCGCAGCGACCACGGCTGGGCCATGCGGACCAACGTGTCGTAGATCGACGCGTCGCCGTGGGGGTGGTAGTTGCCCATCGTTTCGGCAACGGAGCGCGCCGATTTCGCGTGGCTGCGGTCCGGCCGGAAACCGGAGTCGAACATTGCGTACAGCACACGGCGGTGCACCGGCTTGAGGCCGTCGCGGACCTCCGGCAGCGCCCGGCCGACGATCACGCTCATCGCGTAGTCGATGTAGCTGCGCTGCATCTCCTGCTGGATGTCGACCGGCTCGATGCGGTCTCCTGCTTCGTCGCCGGGCGGCAACGTGGTGTCAGTCATTCGATGAGTCCTATACGTCTAGGAAGCGAACGTCTTTGGCATTACGGGTGATGAAGCTGCGACGCGCTTCGACGTCCTCGCCCATCAGAATCGAGAACAGCTCGTCGGCGGCGGCCGCGTCGTCCAAGGTGACCTGACGCAGCACCCGCACCGACGGATCCATGGTGGTCTCCCACAGCTCCTTGGCGTCCATCTCGCCCAGACCTTTGTAGCGCTGGATGCCGTCGTCCTTGTTGATCTTCTTGCCGGCCTTGAGACCGGCTTCCAACAGGCCGTCGCGTTCCCGGTCGGAATAGGCGAATTCCGGTTCGGCGCGTTGCCATTTCAGCTTGTACAGCGGCGGCTGCGCCAGGAACACGTGCCCGTTCTCGATCAGCGGTTTCATGAACCGGAACAGCAGCGTCAGCAGCAGCGTCGAGATGTGCTGGCCGTCGACGTCCGCGTCGGCCATCAACACGATCTTGTGGTAGCGCAGCTTGCTGATGTCGAACTCGTCGTGGATGCCGGTGCCCAGCGCCGTGATGATGGCCTGGACTTCGGTGTTCTTCAGCACCCGGTCGATGCGCGCTTTCTCGACGTTGATGATCTTGCCACGCAACGGCAGGATCGCCTGGAACATCGAGTCGCGGCCGCTCTTGGCCGAGCCGCCGGCCGAGTCGCCCTCCACCACATACAGTTCCGACTTCCGCGGGTCGGTGGAGCGGCAGTCGGCCAGCTTGCCCGGCAATCCGCCGATGTCGGTCGCGCTCTTGCGGCGCACCAACTCGCGCGCCTTGCGCGCGGCGATACGGGCCTGCGCCGACGAAACAGCTTTGTTGACAACTGTTTTGGCTTCAGCGGGATTGGCTTCGAACCAGTGTCCCAGCTGTTCGTTGCAGATCTTCTGCACGAACGACTTCACTTCGGTGTTGCCGAGCTTGGTCTTGGTCTGGCCCTCGAACTGCGGCTCGGCGACCTTCACCGAGATCACCGCGGCCAGTCCCTCGCGGATATCGTCGCCGGTGAGGTTGGGATCCTTGTCCTTGAGCAGCTTCTTGTCTTTGGCGTACTTGTTGACCACGCTGGTCAGCGCCGCGCGGAAGCCCTCTTCGTGGGTGCCGCCCTCATGGGTGTTGATGGTGTTGGCGAAGGTGTGCACCGACTCCGAGTAGCCGGCGTTCCACTGCATCGCGACCTCGACTTCGTGGCCTTCGCCCTTACCGGAAAAGTCCACGATGCTTTGGTGGATCGGCGTTTTCGTGCGGTTGATGTGCTTGACGTAATCGACCAGCCCGCCGGGGTAGTGGAACGTGCGCTGCTTGACCTTGTGCGGGCCGGCCTCTTCGGCCGCCTTCTCCTCGGCGGACTTCGGTGCCTCGGCGGTGTCACTGACCACCTCGTCGACGACCTCGGTCGAACTGACCCGCTCGTCGACGAGTGTGATGGTCAGGCCCTTGTTGAGGAACGCCATCTCCTGCAGCCGCCGGGCCACCGTCTCGAAGTCGTACGTGGTGGTTTCGAAGACCTCCGGATCGGCCCAGAACCGCACCGTGGTGCCGGTCTTCTTGGTCTTTTCCCCCTGCTTGAGGGTGCCCGGCACCGAACGGTCGTAATGCTGGAACCACTCGTAGCCGTCGGTCATGATCTCGACCTCGAGCCGGGTCGACAACGCGTTGACCACCGAGACACCCACACCGTGCAGGCCACCCGACACCGCGTAGGCCTCGCCGTCGAACTTGCCGCCGGCGTGCAGCTGCGTCATGACGACATCGACGGTCGGGATGCCGGTGGCGTGCATGGCCACCGGGATGCCGCGGCCGTCGTCGCGCACCTCCACCCCGCCGTCCTCGAGGAGTCGCACGTCGACGCGTGTGGCGTAGCCCGCCATCGCCTCGTCGACGGCGTTGTCGACCACCTCCCAGATGAGGTGGTGCAGGCCCCGCTCACCCGTCGACCCGATATACATGCCGGGGCGTTTGCGAACAGCCTCTAGTCCCTCGAGAATTTGGATGGATTCGGCGCCATATGCCGGCTTGGCAGTCTTCTTCGCAGCAGCCACGGGCGGACAGGTCTCCTTGGGGGTCGAATGCGAGCGGATCAATGCCGCTGCAGGTCTCGGGGTCAGTCTACCGGTTAGTCACGACAGGACCGATTCTGCGGCGGCGTTTCTCGCCATCTAGTTGCGACGTACACCGAATTTCTCGGACAAAGATAGGTCTTGACGCTGTAGAAACCGGCTCACACTGTTATGACGCCTCTCAGCCGACATCGGTTCCGTCGTTATCCATACGTGTCGCGCGGCCCGCGGCCGGCGATGTGGTAGCGGCCCTTCCGCCACGACGGCGCCGCCGGACCCACGATCTTCAACGATTTGACCACGCCGTCTCCAACCGCAGCGGCGATCTTGGCCAGCAGTTGCGCCTGCACCATGCGCAATTGCGTAGCCCACGCCGTCGATTCCGCGGAGACGGTCAGCACCCCGTCACGCAGCGACGTCGGTGTCGCATGCGCGGCGATCTGTTCACCGACCACCCCTGGCCATCGCCCGAACACCGTGCCCTCCGCCACCCGGGTGGACCATCCGCGGCTGCGGGCGAGCTCCGAGGTCACGGCGCCGAGCAGCTGAGGGTCCCGCGGGTCCGGCCCGGGACCAGACCAGCTGCGCCGCCTGCCGGGAGTGGCGACCCGGCGCTTCGGCGACGTCTGGCCGCGCCCGACGTCCTTGCCCTGGCTGCGCGCCGCGCCCCGAGCCTCTTCGAGGGTGCGGCGCACCAGATCCATGCCCGCCAGCCCGGCGAGATGCTCCGGCGGGCCTTGCGGCTGGTCCGGATCGCTCATGGGCTCACCACCGATACTCGACCACTGTCGTCATCACACATGTTGATCTCGATCCGGCGCACATCCCAGTCACCCGGAATGTCCTCATGGACGGCGGCCGTGACCAACACCTGTTCCGCCGAACCCGCGACCTGCGCCAGTGCTTGACGACGCGCGATGTCCAGTTCGGCGAACACATCGTCCAGAAGCAACACAGGATCCCCGCCTTCGGAGCGCAGCAGCTCATACGCGGCCAGCCGCAGTGCCAACGCCATCGACCACGATTCCCCATGGCTGGCAAAGCCTTTCGCCATCTGGTCACCGAGGCGCAATTCCAGATCGTCGCGGTGCGGCCCCACCAGGCACACGCCGCGTTCGAGTTCGGCGTCGCGCCGGCGCGCCAACGCATCCAGCAGCGCCGCCTCGAAGTACTCCGCCCCGTCGGCGTCGCCGCCGTCCAGGTCGAGGCTGCTGCGGTAGCGGATCGCCGCGGGGCGCGACGCGGGCGCCAGCAGTTGGTACGCCTTCTCCACCTCGGGCGCCAGCTCGTTCACCAGCTGCACCCGCGCCGCGATCAATTGCGCGCCGTGGGCCGCCAGGTGCCCGTCCCAGACGTCGAGCGTGTCCAGCACGTTGCGGTCACCCCGAAACCGTGCCGCCGCAGCTGTTTTCAGCAGTGCGGTGCGCTGCCGCACCACCCGGTCGTAATCCGCCCGGATACCGGCGACGGCCGGGCGCCGGGTGGTCGCGAGTTCGTCGAGATAGCGGCGGCGCTCCCCGGGTGCCCCGCGGACCAAGGCCAGGTCTTCGGGTGCGAACATCACCGCCCGCAGCACACCCAGGATTTCCCGCGCGCTGCGGACGGGGGACCGGTTGAGCCGGGCCTTGTTGGCCCGGCCCGCGGTGATCTCCAGGTCCACGGCCAGTTCCCGGCCGTCGTTGACAACGATCGTCGAGACCACCGCGCGTTCGGCGCCCGCCCGGATCAGCGGCGCGTCCGACGCCACCCGGTGTGACCCCAATGTGGTCGAATACCACAGCGCCTCAACGAGATTCGTCTTTCCATAACCATTCGGCCCGACGAACACGGTGCGGCCCGGTTCCAGGTCCAAGTCGGCTCGCGCCCAGGACCGGAAATCGGTCAACTCGAGATGGCGGACATACACCGTGGGCTATCCAGACTCACTGATCCTCTTGACCGCATGCCCGCCGAACTGGTTACGCAGCGCCGAGACCGCCTTCATCGCCGGCGACTCCTCCTGCCGGGAGGCGAACCGTGCAAACAACGACGCGGCGATGACGGGCATCGGCACCCGGTGGTTGATGGCTTCCTCGACGGTCCATCGGCCTTCGCCCGAATCCTCGGTGTAGTCACTGATCTGGCCGAAGTCCGGGTCCTCCTTCAACGCCTTGGCCAGCAGCTGCTGCAACCACGACCGCACCACAGTGCCGTTGGTCCACGCCTGGATGACCGCCTGCGTGTCGGTGATCAGGTCCTCGGCGGCCAATAACTCATAGCCTTCGGCGTAGGCCATCATCAGCCCGTACTCGATGCCGTTGTGCACCATCTTGGCGTAATGCCCGGCTCCGACCGGGCCGGCGTGGACGAATCCGTCTTCACGGGGCCCCGCCGGGCGCAGGGTGTCGAAGATCGGCATCACGCGTTCGACGTCGGCCGCGCTGCCGCCGACCATCAGCCCGTAGCCTTCCTTCAATCCCCACACGCCTCCGGACACTCCGGCATCGATGAACGCAATACCTTTGTCGCCCAACAGTTTTGCGTGCGGCGTGTCCTCAGTGAATCGCGAGTTTCCGCCGTCGATGACCAGGTCCCCCGGGCTGAGTTCGTCGGCCAGCGCGGTGATGGTGTCGTGGGTGATGGGACCCGACGGGACCATGACCCACACCACGCGTGGCGCGTCGAGCGCATCGGCGAGCGCCGCCAACGTCGGCACGTCGGTGACCTCCGGACGGGGGTCATAGCCGATGACTTCGTGGCCGCCTTCGCGCAGCCGCTCGCGCATGTTGAAACCCATCTTGCCCAGGCCGACCAGACCCAATTGCATGTGCGCCTCTTTCTGGCGATCGGGCCGGTCAGCCTGGCAGCCGCACCGGCATCAACAGGTAGACGTAATCGGTTTGCGCGGCCGGGAACGGACCCGTCGCACCGGCCTCGCCGTCATTCTCGGTGGCCGGCCGTAACACCGCCGGGCGACTGGGTGTCGTGAAACCGAACGTCACCCGCTCGGAATGCAGCGACCCCAACCCGTCGGTGAGGTATGTCGGGTTGAAGGCGATGGTCAACGGCTCCCCGGAGAACGCGACCGGCAGATCCTCCTCCGCACGGCCGACGTCATCGGCGCCCGCCGACAGATGCAGGACGTCATCGGCGAATTCCATGCGCACCTGCGCACCGCGGTCGGCGACCAGAGCGACGCGTTTGATGGCCTCCGTCAACTCCGCGACACCCATGGTGGCGATCGCGGTGTGTTCGGCCGGCAACAGCTGGCGGAACTTCGGGAACTCCGCATCCAGCAGCCGCGTGGTACTGCGCTTGCCCTGGCTGCGGATGCCCAGCAGACCCTCCTTGCCGACGGCCGAACCCGATCCCAACGACAGGTGCACGTCGCTGCCGTCAGTGCCCGCCTTCGCCGCTTCGGCCAATGTTTTGGCCGGCACCAGCACCGCCGCCTCGACGTCGGGCGACTCCGTCGACCAGGTCAGCTCGCGGACCGCAAGCCGGAACCGGTCGGTGGCCGCCAAAACCACCTTTTCTCCGGAGATCTCCACCCGGATGCCGGTCAACATCGGCAGGGTGTCGTCACGACCGGCGGCCACAGCGACCTGACCGATGGCTTCGGCGAACAGCTCCGCGGAGATCACGCCGGTGTCGTCGGGCAGTGCGGGCAGCGACGGGTAGTCCTCGACGGCCATCGTCGGCAGCGAGAACCGGGCGCTGCCGCAGGTCAACGAGACCCGGGTGCCCTCGACGCTGACGTCGACAGGCTTTGCGGGCAGCGCCCTGGTGATGTCGGAGAGCAACCGCCCGGATACCAAAACGCTTCCGGGCGAGGCGATTTCAGCGGCAACTTGCACTTCGGCCGACACTTCGTAGTCGAAACCCGAGATGGTGAGGCCGTCATCGTTGCCGGTGAGCAGCACACCGGCCAACACCGGAACCGTCGGCCGGGCCGGCAGGTTACGGGCCACCCAGGCCACCGCATCGGCGAAGTCCTCACGAACCAGACGGAACTTCAAATCGGTGAGACCAACCGTTGTCGTCGCCACGTCCATAGCGTCCCTTCGATCAACACCACAATAAGCTCTAACCAGCGGTTTCCCGGCGTTTCACCGCGCGTCACCCAGGATGCGTCGACGAGCAGGAACGGCTGTAGAAGAACCACCGTAGAGCTTTCCGCGTCAACTTGAAAGCTAATCGATCGGGGTGACAACCAGCGCTACAGACTCGCGTTGCGGGGGTCGGAACCCTACGTCCCCAACGGGTTTCTTCTGAGAAGAAGATTGAAGAGATTAACGAGTAACAGTAATAGGGCCTGTGCACATTGGGGATGAAGCGGTGTCGTCCCTGGATGGCTGGCGTGGCGTCTTGTGAATCTGTTGTGGAGGAACGGTGACTGAGTCCTCGCGCGCTGGGGACGCCGGACGGGTTGTGTAACAAGAGCCGTGTTGCCCGCCGGTTCATGCCGATGTTCTCCACACCGGTATGCACAAGGCCGGTGTGTGACGACTGTGACCGCCGTGGCGAAAGTTTTTGAAAGAATTTCGGGCCAGCGCCCGCATCGTGGGAACGCTCAGCGCTTGGCGCGCTGGCGGATGCGGGTGGTGAGTTCCTTGACGTGATCGAACACCTCACGCCGCTCGGCCATCTCGCCGCGTATCTTCTTCTCCGCGTACATGACGGTGGTGTGATCGCGGCCGAAGGCCTGGCCGATCTTCGGCAGCGAGAGGTCGGTGAGTTCACGGCACAGGTACATGGCGATCTGCCGCGACTGTGCGAGCGCGCGCGTCTTGCCCGGGCCGCGCAGCTCCTCGACGGTGGTTTCGAAGTACTCGGCCGTGGCGGCCATGATCGCGGCCGTGCTGATCTGCATCGTGGTGGCGTCCGAAATGAGGTCACGCAGCACGATTTCGGCCAGCGATTTGTCGATCGGTGTCTTGTTGAGCGACGCGAACGCGGTGACCCGGATCAGTGCGCCCTCGAGTTCACGGATGTTGCGTTCGATGCTGCTGGCGATGAGCTCGAGCACCTCGTCGGGCACATCGAGGCGATCCATCTGGGCCTTCTTGCGCAAAATGGCGATTCGGGTTTCCAGCTCCGGCGGCTGAACGTCGGTGATCAGTCCCCACTCGAACCGGGTGCGCAGCCGGTCTTCGAGGGTGGCCAGCTGTTTGGGCGGCCGGTCCGAGGAGATCACGATCTGCTTGTTGGCGTTGTGCAGCGTATTGAAGGTATGGAAGAACTCCTCCTGGATACCTTCCTTGCCTTCGATGAACTGAATGTCGTCGATCAGCAGCACGTCGATGTCGCGGTAACTGCGCTTGAACGATGCCTTGCGGTCGTCACGCAGCGAGTTGATGAAGTCGTTGGTGAATTCCTCGGTGGAGACGTACTTAACTCGCATGCCCGGGAAGAGGCGTTGAGCGTAGTTGCCGGCGGCATGGAGCAGGTGGGTTTTACCCAGTCCGGATTCACCCCAGATGAAGAGCGGGTTGTAGGCGCGCGCCGGCGCCTCAGCAATCGCGAGCGTCGCGGCGTGAGCGAACCGATTCGAGGCGCCGATGACGAACGTGTCGAAGGTGTAGCGGCGGTTCAGATTGACGGCGTTGGCTTCGTCGGACGGGTGGCTCGAGGGCCGGGGGCCGAAGTACGACGGCCAGCTTTCTTCGGCGCTGGCTTGGGCCTCGCGATCCTCGTCGACCTCGTCGGGATCGGGGGGGCTGCCGGCGTCGGAGTCCGGGGGCGGGTCGTCGTCAACCTCGTCGGCAGTAGGTTCGGCGATGCGCACACCCAGCTCGACGCGCTGGCCGAGCTGACGGCTCAGGGCGGTCACGATCGGCTCGCGTAGATGGCGTTCGATCTCGTTCTGGACGAACGGGTTGGGCACCGACAGCAAGGCAAACCCCTCGGTCATCACGAGTGGTTTGACCAGCTTTAACCAGGCTCTTTGCTGAGGCGTGAGGTGCGGGGCCGCGGGGCCGCCGTTGTTGTTTGCGGAAGGGTCAATTTCGCCGTTCAGTTCGGCAACGACGTTGTTCCAGACCGCGACGAACGGCGGATCGGGGTCAGCGGTCACAGGCTGGCACCCCCTCGCGGTCGGTCGATAGACGACCAAATGAACGATGACGAACTGTCCACATGGTTATCCACAGGTTGTGGACAAGAACAGCCGCCATCGCTCTGTTGTCTACCGGCGGGGAAGCTGTGTCTCCGGGGCGCGTCACAGCGGTTGCGGCGCTGTGGGCTCGCGGCCGAGTAGGCATCCTCGCGTCGTCGTTTTGTGGCCGTTCCGTTATGAAACGGCATTGCCAGAAGCTAACAGTTTTCTCCCCGAGTGCCAACCGTTCTGCAACTTTGATCATGGTGACTTTAGGGGTGTCGCGGGGCGGTGACGGGTGTGGCGCTTGTAAAGTATTTGGCCGCCGCCGGGCGAGGTTTGACCCAGCGAAATCTCGTCAGTACCCTCGAACAGTCGCCCGCACGTGGCGATACGGCTGCGACCCAGGAATTCTGGCAGACCGCGCCGGCTAGCAAGACGGACGAGCTTACCAACGGCGACCGCGTCCTCACCGCCAAGTGTCAAGGTGGGCAACGCGGATGCCACACGCAACGAGGAGATATAGCCGTGGCCAAGGGCAAGCGGACCTTCCAGCCCAACAACCGGCGCCGGGCGCGGGTGCACGGGTTCCGGCTGCGGATGCGAACCCGGGCCGGCCGGGCCATCGTGTCGACCCGGCGGCGCAAGGGCCGCCGTTCGCTGACTGCGTGAGTCGACGCAGGAACTAGCGCGGTGCTTCCGGCGCGGTACCGGATGACGCGGTCGACGGAGTTCAGTGCCACGGTCAGTCGAGGGATGCGAGCGGTGCAGCCCGATTTGGTCGTGCATGCGTTGCGTACCTCCGACGGTGCAGACGACGGTCCGAAGGTCGGCTTAGTGGTTGCGAAATCGGTTGGTAATGCGGTGGATCGACACCGGGTGGCGCGACGGCTGCGTCATGTGGCGCGCAACGTGCTCGCCGACTTGGACCCCGCTGACCGACTGGTGATCCGCGCGCTGCCGAGCAGCCGCACCGCCGTGTCGGCGCGCCTCGAACAGCAGCTGCGTAGCGCGGTGCAGAAGGTTCGGTCACCGGGCCGGGACCGCCGATGACAGGCGGGCGGGCACGGTCCGCGGCCGCGCGCGGTGTGATCTTCATCATCCAGCTTTACCGAAACACCATCTCTCCCTTGCGATTACCGTCATGTCGGTTCACTCCGACGTGCAGTCAGTACGCGGTCGACGCGCTGACGGAGTACGGCCTGATCCGCGGGTGCTGGTTGGCCGCCGTGCGGCTGTGCAAGTGCGGACCGTGGCATCGGGGAGGATGGGACCCAATTCCGGAGCGCGCCTCGTGCGATGGGCACCGGACCGTAGAAGCCGACGACCTTGTCTGGGCCAGCCCGGACAAGCGAGGGGAGAGCAAGCCGCGTGTTTAACTGGTTCAGCCTCGACATCATTTACTACCCGGTGTCGGCGATCATGTGGGTCTGGTACAAGGCGTTCGCGTTCTTGCTCGGGCCCTCCAACTTCTTCGCCTGGGCGCTGTCGGTGATGTTCCTGGTGTTCACCCTGCGCGCGATCCTCTACAAGCCCTTCGTGCGCCAGATTCGCACCACGCGCCAGATGCAGGAACTGCAGCCGCAGATCAAGGCGCTGCAGAAGAAGTACGGCAAGGACCGTCAGCGGATGGCGCTCGAGATGCAGAAGCTGCAGCGCGAGCACGGGTTCAACCCGATCCTCGGCTGCCTGCCGATGCTCGCGCAGATCCCGGTGTTCCTCGGCCTGTTCCACGTGCTGATGTCGTTCAACCGAACCCAGACCGGTATCGGCCGGCTGGGTCTGTCGGTCGAGGAGAACCGGTCGCTGTCCAATTACGTGTTCAGCGCGACAGACGTGGGGCACTTCCTGGACGCCAACCTGTTCGGCGCCCCGCTGGGCGCGACGATGATTCAGCAGCACGGCTTGGAGGCCTTCACCGAGTTCAACCGCTGGGCCGTCATCGGGGTCGGCGTGCCGCTGATGATCCTGGCCGGCATCGCGACCTACTTCAACAGCCGGGCGTCGGTCGCACGGCAGAGCCCTGAGGCCGCGGCGAATCCGCAGACCGCGATGATGAACAAGTTGGCGCTGTACGTGTTTCCGCTCGGCGTCGTCGTCGGTGGTCCGTTCCTGCCGCTGGCGATCATCATGTACTGGCTCGCCAACAACGTCTGGACGTTCGGTCAGCAGCACTACGTGTTCGGCAAGATCGAAAAGGAAGAAGAGGCCAAGAAGCAGGAAGCCCTGGAGCGCCGCGCCGCCAACGCGCCGGCGCCGGGCGCCAAGCCGAACCGCGCGCGCAAGGCTCAAGCCGCCACCTCCGAGAAGTCCGGCACTGCGGCCGACGTCACCGCCAAGGATGAAACCGCCGACGAGGCGTCGAGCGCGAGTGGCGCGTCCGGCGCAGGCAAGCAGAGTGCGCGCAGCGGGAGCGCCAACCGGACGCCCCGCCCGGGTGCGCGCCCAAAGAAGCGAAAGCGTTAAACACCGGCACGTGTCCGGGAGACGAGGGAGAAGACAGAGATGACCGACGCCGAGACGACCGAACGCAATCTCGACGACGACGAAGCCACGACGGGTGATCTGGACGACGATCTGGAAGAGCGCCTCGTGGCCGAGGGCGAGATCGCGGGTGACTATCTCGAAGAGTTGTTGGACCTGCTCGACTTCGACGGCGACATCGACCTCGACGTCGAAGGCGACCGTGCCGTCGTCAGCATCGACGGCGGCAGCGATCTGAACAAGCTCGTCGGCCGCAAGGGCGAGGTGCTCGATGCGCTGCAGGAGCTGACTCGGTTGGCCGTGCACCAGAAGACGGGCGAGCGCAGCCGGCTGATGCTGGACATCGCTCGCTGGCGTCGGCGTCGCCGCGACGAGCTGGCCGCGCTCGGGGAGAAGGTGGCGCGGCGCGTGCTGGAGACCGGTGAGCGTGAAGAGCTGGCGCCGATGACGCCCTTCGAGCGCAAGATCGTCCACGACGCAGTGGCCGCGATCGAGGGCGTCCGCAGCGAGAGCGAGGGCGTGGAACCGTCGCGCCGGGTGGTCGTTCAACCCGCCTGAGCGCCGGGAGTTACATCGGTGTAGTTCGATCGACGCCGGTGCGGTCCGCGAGGATCCGGAGGATGTTTCACGTGAAACATGTGGAGGTGCCCGCGGCACCGCGGGCTGCCGCCACGGTGTTCGGGGCCGAACTCGAGCGCGCGCAGCGATACGCGGAGATCCTTGCCGGCGCCGGCGTCGAACGGGGCCTCCTGGGTCCGCGGGAGGTCGACCGCATCTGGGACCGACACATCCTGAACAGCGCGGCGGTGGCAGAACTTCTGGCCGCTGGCGAGCACGTCGCCGACATCGGTAGTGGGGCCGGGCTGCCCGGGATACCGTTGGCACTGGCCCGTCCGGACGTCCGGGTGACGCTCATCGAGCCGCTCCTACGCCGCAGTGACTTCCTGCGGGAGGTCGTCGGTGAACTGTGCTTGGATGTCACCGTCGTTCGCGGCCGGGCCGAGGACGCGTCAGTGCGACAACAGGTGGGGGAGATGGACGCGGTGGCATCTCGAGCGGTGGCGTCGTTGGACAAGATCGTTCGGTGGAGCATGCCGCTGCTGAAGCCCGGCGGGCGGATGTTGGCGCTCAAGGGGGAGCGGGCGGAAGACGAAATTCGCGAACACCGGCGTGTGATGGCGGCGCTCGGCGCCGACGGTGTCAGGGTGGTGCCATGTGGCGCGGACTATTTGACTCCACCCGTCACCGTGGTCGTCGCACGGAGGGGAACGCAGATCGAGCGAGCGAATCGGTCACGATCAACGGGCAGGAGAAGAGCATGAGTCCGGCACCCGGCGCCGAAGGCGCACCCCCGGGCGGAGGGCCCATTCCAGGCCCACCGACCGCCGATGTTTCACGTGAAACATGGAACACGGCGACCGCAGATAAGCCGTGGGTCAACACCGCCGATCTGGACGCCGGCCTGGACACCCCGATCGGCGCGGAGGCCGAGCGCGCCGTGCGTCTGCTCCACGCCGCCCACGGTCAGCTGCCGCGACCGATCCGCCAACGCGTGTTCACGATCGCCAACCAGAAGGGTGGCGTCGGCAAGACGACCACCGCCGTGAACGTCGCCGCGGCGCTGGCGCTGCAGGGGTTGCGCACGTTGGTGATCGACCTCGACCCCCAGGGCAACGCGAGTACCGCACTGGGCATCGAACACCGCCCGGGCACCCCGTCGTCGTACGAAGTCCTCATCGGCGAGATCCCCGTGCAGGCCGCGCTGCAACGCAGCCCACACAGCGAGCGTCTGTTCTGTGTGCCCGCGACCATCGATCTCGCGGGCGCGGAAATCGAATTGGTCAGCATGGTCGCGCGGGAGGGACGCCTGCGCTCAGCCCTCGCCGAACTCAAGCACCACGACTTCGACTACGTGTTCATCGACTGCCCGCCCTCGCTCGGCCTGCTGACGATCAACGCACTTGTGGCCGCGCCGGAGGTGCTGATCCCCATCCAGTGCGAGTACTACGCCCTCGAAGGGGTGGGCCAGCTGCTGCGCAACATCGAGATGGTCAAGGCGCACCTGAATCCGGAACTCAACGTGTCGACCGTCATCCTGACGATGTACGACGGGCGCACCAAGCTCGCGGATCAGGTCGCCGAAGACGTGCGCACGCACTTCGGCGACAAGGTGTTGCGCACGGTCATCCCGCGCAGCGTCAAGGTCTCCGAAGCGCCGGGCTACGGGATGACGATTCTGGACTACGACCCCGGCTCGCGGGGCGCGATGAGCTACCTCGACGCCAGCCGCGAACTTGCCGAACGCGGCGCACCCGGACACCCACAGCAGGAGGCACGATCATGACCCAGCCGGCACGCAAGCGCAGCGGCCTCGGCCGCGGACTCGCATCGCTCATCCCCACCGGGCCGAGCGACGGCGAAGCGGTGGTGCCGGGTCACCGCATGGGCGACGCGGCGGCCGATGTGGTGCTGGGCGGAAGCAGCGGCGGCGCGACGGTGGACACCAACGGCCCCAACGGCATGGGTGCGGTTTACCGCGAGATCGATCCGGCGTCGATCGACCCCAACCCGCGTCAGCCGCGGCAGGTCTTCGACGAGGAGGCGCTCGCGGAGCTCGTTCATTCCATCCGCGAGTTCGGCCTCATGCAGCCGATCGTGGTGCGCGCAGTGCCCGGCGCGGGGGCCCAGCGGTATCAGCTGGTGATGGGGGAGCGGCGCTGGCGAGCCGCCCAGCAGGCTGGCCTGGCGACCATCCCCGCCATCGTGCGCGAGACCGCCGACGACAGCATGCTGCGCGACGCACTGCTGGAGAACATTCATCGGGTACAGCTGAACCCCCTCGAAGAAGCGGCCGCCTACCAACAGCTGCTCGACGAGTTCGGGGTGACCCACGACGAACTCGCCGCCCGGATCGGCCGGTCCCGCCCT
Source organism: Mycobacterium hubeiense (assembly GCF_002838065.1). Taxonomy (GTDB): domain Bacteria; phylum Actinomycetota; class Actinomycetes; order Mycobacteriales; family Mycobacteriaceae; genus Mycobacterium; species Mycobacterium hubeiense. The sequence continues at coordinate 20,903 of NZ_PIZU01000048.1, forward strand.
TTGATCACCAACATGATCCGGTTGCTGCGGTTGCCCATCGCGGTGCAGCGGCGGGTCGCGGCAGGCGTGCTCTCGGCCGGACATGCCCGCGCGCTGCTCTCGTTGGAGGGCGGCCCGGAGCAGCAGGAGGAGCTGGCCGCCCGCATCGTCGCGGAGGGTCTGTCGGTGCGCGCCACCGAAGAGGCGGTGACGCTGGCAAACCGAAACGGTGACTCGACCAAGCCGGCCCCACGGCGCAAACCGATCCAGATGCCGGGGCTGCAGGACGTTGCTGAAAAACTGTCCACGGCGTTCGACACCCGCGTCACGGTGAGTCTGGGCAAACGCAAGGGCAAGATCGTCGTCGAGTTCGGCTCGGTCGAGGATCTGCAGCGAATCGTCGACTTGATGGACTCGGCGAAGCGCTGACCAACGACACGGCGTAATTACGTCACTGTGACACATGACCCCGAATCGGTGACGACGACCGCCGCCGGGTGTGCGAAAATCTTTGTGCAGCAAGATTTCTCGGCGCCGAAGGGGCCGCCGGCCCAGGAACCCGCCGAAAGTGGGCCGTTGCCGGCGCAGGCTCCTATCCTGGAATGGCAGCAGCGCACGACGGCACCGCGTGAAACCCGGGGAGTTTAGTGTCACTAAGAATCACGCCCCTGCAGCTCGACGGTTTCGAGCAGCTACCCAAGCACGCGCGCCGGTGTGTGTTCTGGGAGGTCGATCCGTCGACGCTGCGAGGCGACGATCACCTGGCAGACCCCGAGTTCGAGAAGGAAGCCTGGCTGTCGATGGTGATGCTCGAGTGGGGCTCGTGCGGTCAGCTCGCGATCCAGTGCGCACCGACACCGGGTGAAGTCACCGACGACGACGCCGCAATGCGGCCGGGGCCCACGGACGCGCCGTGCCTCGGGTACGCGTTCTACGCCCCGCCGGGGGCGGTGCCACGCGCCCAGCTCTTCCCGACGGCGCCCGTCAGCGCGGACGCGGTTCTGCTCACCACGGTGGGGGTGGAATCCGGGCACGGCGGGCACAGCGGACAAGGCACCGAGGGGCTACCGCATCGCCTGCTGGCGGCGGTGGTGGAGGACCTGGTCCGCCGCGGCGTGCGCGCCCTGGAGGCCTTCGGCCGCACCGCCGCGGTGGCGGAGCTCGCCAACCCCAGCGTGGTGCCGCCGGACCTGCGCCCCGTCGTCGAGACCCTCGGCGACTGTTCGGTCGAGCAATGCGTTGTGGATGCGGAGTTCCTCCGCGAGGTCGGCTTCAAGGAGGTCGCACCGCACCGCTACTTCCCCCGGCTGCGGCTGGAGCTGGAACAGGGACTGGGCTGGAAGGCGGACGTCGAAGCCGCGCTGGATCGTCTGCTGCAAACCGCACAACTGCAGCAGCCGGTCGGCGCAGGCGCCGGCCCCTGCTCCTGAGCTTCGCCGGGTCAGTACGGCGTGTTGGCCACCGGCCCGCCGCGACCGGCCTGGTCCACCGACAGCTCGTGGGCCAGCAGTTCGGCAAACGTGAACGTTCCGGTGGGACGGTCGTTCTTGCCGAGCAGGTACAGCCGCTTGACCGCGGCGAGAATGCCCTCGGCGATCGCGTCCCGGGTGGCCATCGACACCAGCAGCGCGCGGTCGTGCGGATTGGTGATGTAACCGATGTCCACCTGGACCGTCGGCATCCGCGTCAGGCGCAGCAGATCCCACGTGCGGCCGTGCGTGCGGCAATCGCGTAATCCGGTGCGCGCCACCACTTCTCGCTGGATGAAGTCGGCAAGGTTGCGGCCGATCGTGGACACCGAACCGTGCGAGTTGCCGAAGTGGAACGAGGCGACACCGTTGGCGGCCGGGCTGGGCTGGGTGGCGCAGCGCAGGCTGATCATCAGGTCGGCGCCGACGTTGTTGGCCGTCGCGGCGCGCTCTCCGTCAGAGGGGCTGCGGTTCGCCGGCCGCGACGGGAAGGTCTCCATGCCGATGGCCTTCATTCGGCCTTCGAGCCGGCTTGCCAAGTCCCACAAGATATCTGCTTCGCTGATCGGGCCGTCAGGGCCGTGCATGATCATGCCGTGGTCGCTGCCGCCGCGGCCCGGATCGATGATGATGCGCTTGCCGGACAACCGCGGTCCCGACCGGCGCACCAGCTCCTCCTCGCGGATCGCGTGCGGTGACCCGCCGGTGACCCGTGAACCGAGAAAGTACAAGGAGCGCAACGTTTCCGGGCCGCAGATACCGTCCGGATACAGCCCGTACTCGCGCTGGTAGGACGTCAACGCGTTGTGGGTTTGCAACCCGAAATGGCCGTCCACCAGGCCGGTGTAGAAGCCGAGGTCTTGAAGCCGGGCCTGCAAGGTGGCCACGTCGTCGCCGTACATCGGCGCACCGAACTGGTGCATCAGCGTGCGCGCGCCGAGGCGGTAGGAGGCTTCCTTGAGAGCGCGGTAGGTCGCTTCTCCGACGATCCCGTCGACCAGCAGCCCACGGTGCTGCTGGAACGCGCGCACCGCATGGTCCAATTCATCGTCGAACACATCGAGTGCGACGTGCTTCCCGGTGGTCAGGTCCGCGTCGGGACTGTCGATGAGCCCCAGCGCCGCGAGCGCCGCCCGGATCTCGGTTACCGCACCCCCGCGGTCACCGCGACGCAGACTCGACATATTCGCCCTCCAGGCTGGCCTTTCGGTCATGTGTGGCACCGGAGAGGCACCCACTATTGCAAGACAGGCTAGGCAGTATTGTCGCAGACGCTTCCCGCTTTCGAGAAAACGCCAGGCTGATACGGGCAGGGGCGTGTAACCGCTCAGATGACGTCGGCCAGCTCGCGCAACAGCGCGGCCTTGCCCTTGGCGCCGACGATGCGTTTCACCGGCTGGCCGTCCTTGAACAGGATCAACGTCGGGATGGAAACCACCTGGAAATCACGGGCCGTCGCCGGGTTGGCGTCGACGTCGATCTTGGCCACCGTCAGTTGGCCGGCCTTCTCGTTGGCGATCTCTTCGAGCACCGGCGCGACCATCTTGCAGGGGCCGCACCAGGTCGCCCAGAAGTCCACCAGCACCGGCGTGCCGGCCGACAGCACATCGGTCGAGAAGGAATCGTCGGTGACGGCCAAAGTAGCGCCGGTCGCGGTCATAGCGGTGCTCCAATCATTTCGTCAGTGCTCGTATCGGTTGCGTCCGAAGGGGTTTCGGCGATCTCGGCAAGCCAGCGTTCGGCGTCGATCGACGCCGCACAGCCGCTGCCCGCGGCGGTGATGGCTTGGCGGTAGGTACGGTCCACCAGATCGCCGGCGGCGAAGACGCCCTCGACGGAGGTGGCGGTGGTGTTGCCCTGCACCAGCACGTAGCCGTCGGGATCAAGGTCGACCTGTCCGCGGACCAGTTCCGAGCGCGGGTCGTGGCCGATCGCAACGAACACGCCGGTGACGGCGAGCTGCGACTCTTCGCCGGTGACGGTGTTGCGCAACCGCACACCGGTCACCTTGGGGTCTCCTTCGATCGTGGTGACCTGCGTGTTGAGCAGGAACTTGATCTTGTCGTTGTTGCGGGCCCGCTCGAGCATGATCTTGGATGCCCGGAACTCCTCGCGGCGGTGCACGATGGTCACGCTGCTGGCGAATCGGGTCAAGAAGGTCGCTTCCTCCATCGCCGAGTCGCCGCCGCCGACCACCACGATGTCCTGGTCGCGAAAGAAGAAGCCGTCGCAGGTGGCGCAGGTGCTCACACCCATTCCCAGCAGTGCCTGTTCGCCGGGCACGCCGAGATGGCGGGCGGCCGCGCCCATCGCCAGGATCACCGCGCGGGCCGCATGCGTCTCGTCGCCGACGGTCACCGTCTTGACCGGCCCGTCCAGCGAGACCGCGTCGACGTCCTCCATGCGCAGGTCGGCGCCGAAGCGCAGGGCCTGCTCACGCATCTCGTCCATCAGCTCCGGGCCGGTGATGCCGTCGCGGAAGCCTGGGTAGTTCTCCACCTCGGTGGTGGTCATCAGCGCCCCTCCGAACTGGGTGCCTTCGAAGACCAGCGGTGCCAACTGGGCGCGGGCGGCGTAGATGGCGGCGGTGTATCCGGCCGGGCCGGAGCCGATGATGATCACGTCGTGAACCGTGGGTGAGGACGTCATGGGGGCCTTTCTGGCGTAACTCGTCGGCACGGGTACCAACATCAGCCTAGGCCCGGGTGTTCCCCGCAGCCGTGAGGCACCGGCTAGGGGCGCCGCAGGACCGTGCTCGCCAGTAATTCGGAGTCGTCGGCGCCACAGTTTGGTGCGACGACGATCGCGACCACATGCTGGGACGTGTCGCCCGGCAGCACCATCAGCACACCGGGCCGGCCCCTCATGTCGACGGGTTGGGCGCCGAGCACCCGGGTGGTGCCCACTGTTTCCAGTCCAGCCAGGCACGCCTGCGGATCCGCGAGCGGGCCGTAGTCGGGCGGGCGGGTCAGCAGCGCGGCGATCTGGGTGGGCGGCAGCGGAACCGTCGGCGTCACCGTGATGCGTTCGGCCGTGAGTTCGGCGGCAGGGCCGGAAGCTCCCGAGGACGAGTCACGCGTCAACATCGCCACGCCCACACCGATGCCCGCGGCCACCGCACAGAGGCCGAGCACCGCGCCGGCGAGTTGTAGCCGGCGCAGGCGCGGCCCGCGCTCGGCGTGGGCCGGGGGAGCGGCGCGCAGGGCGGCGAGCACCCGCGCGCTCACCGCGGGCGGAATGGCGGGCGCCGAAGCGTCGTCGGTTCCGAGCCGCGCCAACTCGCGCCGGACCCGCTCGGACTGCTCGGGCGTGATCGGCTCGTCGCTGGGCACGTCGGGGGACACGCCGCCTACGCTAGCTCGCGCGCCTCTGCCGCCAAACAGTCCAGCGCCTCGGCCAGTTTGGCCCGCGCACGCGCGCAGCGGCTTTTCACGGTGCCTTCGGCGACGCCGAGCATGCGGGCGGTCTCGGCGACCGAGTAGCCGTGCATGTCGACGGCGACGACGGCTGCGCGCTGTTCGACGGGCAGGCGCATCAGCGCCCGTTCGATCACGATCGAGGTCTCCACGCGACGGGTCGGATCGCCACCGGAGTAGGCGTCGGCGTCGAACGTCGTGGTGGGGTGCGTCTTGGCGCGACGCAGCCGGTCCAGACAGGCGTTGACCACGATGCGGTACAGCCAGCTGCTGACCGCGGAGTCGTACCGGAAGGCCGCCGCCGTGCGGTGCGCCGAGAGCATCGCATCCTGCAGCGCGTCGGCCGCATCCTCCGGGCTGCCGCTGGTCAGCCGGGCGAGCCGGTACAGCTGGCGCTGGTGGCGGTAGAACAGCTCCTCGAACGCATAGCGGTCGCCGGCGACGTGCGCGGTCAACAACTCCGCATCAGAACGGCCCCCGCTGCTCCCCACAGCCGAACCCTAATCGCCGCGGCGGGTCTGTATTGACACTTGTTTGCCCGCCTGGGGACAACTGTCAGGACGCCGCCTTGAGCGTGATCTCCGAAATGTCGGTGCGGCTCTCCCCGCCGGTGGTGCCCAGGGTGGAGATCCACACCAGCACGTACGACGTCGGGCTGGCGTTCTCGATGTCGATGGTGTTGGGCCCGGGCGTCAGGGAGGCCGTAGCCATCTCGATGGTGTCCTCCAGCGACGACGGGCTGGCCGACTCCGCCGAGCGGATCTGCACCGTGGTGCCGGTGCTGGACACGTTGATGTCGACCGAGGCGAGCGTCGTGGGCTCCGGCAACTGCAGGATCAGCCCCACACCGTTCTTGAAACCGGGGAACGGCACTGGGTCCGAATAGGTGTCGGTGGGCCACACCGTCGAGGGATTGCCGTCGATGGCCAGGTCGGCCAGAGCGGGTGCGTCGGCTTCGCCCTCAGGTGAAAAAACTTTTGCTGCAACGGGTTTCACCACATTGCCGGGTGCGGTGTCGCCGCCTTCCGCTGACGTGGTGGGCGCGTTGAGACCGAGTTCGTCGCCGCCCAGGCCGCCGCCGACGTCGCCGAAGATGCGGCTGAGAATCGACCCCAGCACCACCAGTGCGATGACGATGATCGCGCCGCCGATCGCCAAACTGATCAACAGCCCCTTGCGCCGCCGGGCCGCCGCGTCCGGATCCTCGTCCGGCGCGTCGTGGAACCGGGTGGGAGGCGGTGCGGGCGCCGCCTCTTCGACGGGCGAGATCAACTCGGTGCGGTCGGCGACAGCGGTGGCCTGCTGTAGCAGGTTCAGCAGGGTCGGCGCGCTGCGGATGCCGCCGCCGTCCTGAACCGCACGCGCCGCGGCAGCCGAGATCTGGAACGGGATGGCGCGGTCCACCGTGCGGGGTTCGACGGGCTGGCCGGCCGCGTCCAGTTGGGCGGGCGGCAGACCACTGGGCACCCCCGACTCCGGCAGCGGCCAGCGATTGACCAGCAGCGCGTACAACGCCGCGCCGATACCGCGGATGTCGTCTTCGGGGGTGGCATCGGGCATGGTGGCGGGGAAGGCAAGCGCCACATCACCTTCGATGCTCACCCGCACCCGGCTGGGATGGTCGATCGACAGCGCCACACCTGAGCTATGCGCCACCTCGGCGGCGGCGGCCAGCGACTGGATCGCGCGCGCCCCGCCGATCGGCGACGGCGACGTGTCGGCCACCTCTGCCAGCGATCCGCCGCGGATCCACTCCGACACGATCAGCCCGCCCGAACCGGTGTTGGCGACGTCGAGCACCCGCGCCACGCCCGGCATGTCGATGCGGCTCAGCTTGAGGGTGCGCGACAGGATCTCCTGCACCTGCTCATCGGGCAGTGCGGCGTCGGGGTCGACGAATGTCAGCGCGACCTGGCGGTCCAGCGCGGTGTCCAGCGCCTGCCAGAACTGTAGGTTCGGCGGTCCGCCGTGGAACACCAACAGCCGATAACGCCCGCCGGCGATGGTGGCACCGGGAATGAGGTGGACGTCTTCGTTGGCGGTCGCCTTCTCGATCGGCGGCTCGCGCGGCGCGTCGAAGGCGAGGGGTTCACGGGAGGGATCGCCTCCGTAATCGGCGGGCGGACGGCCCGATGTCGGCACCGGAGCGGTCCCATTGGCGGTCCCGTTGGCGGTGCCGTGCTCGGGTTCGTCAGGAACGTCGGGCTCGAAGTCGTCGGCTGCTGGGCTCCCGTTGCCGGCCGGCAGCTTGGTGGTGGCGGTGGTGTCAGGGCCGGCTGCGGCGCCGCCCGCGGGTTCGTCGGTCACCGCTGGTCCTTTCCGCATCCCAGCTCCGGCAACGGGTGCCGAAGGCCAAACCCCGGCGGCTGCAGGGGGCTGCGGCCGCCGCATCGGATAAGAATTCCTCTGATCAGCGTACGTGACGGGCTGTACGGGCGGCGGCTGGTTGGGTGGGCCGATTGTTTGCACGGCTACCTTTTCGCGCGTCCCGAGGCGGCGCTTCACGGCCGCCAGGGCGGCCTCGGCGTCGGGCACTCGGGCGGCCAACAGGATGCCACCGATGATGGGCGCCATGATCAACCCGAGCACCAGCAGCCGCAGCATCGAGCCGGCGGCGCCGAAGTTGACGGTCAGCAATTCCAGCCCGAGCAGCTGGTCGACGATGTGGGCGACCAGCCCGGCGGCCAAGGAGGCGGCGATCGTCACCAGGATGGTTCGGATGACCGGCAGGCTGAGCAGCCGGCCGCCCGGCGGGTTGAGGTTGGCCCGCAACAGCAGGTAACCGACGACGGCGCCGGCCAGAAACCCCAATCCGTTGGCCAATCCGAGGTAACCGGCGACGAGTTCGGGGTCGTCGGTCAGATGCGGGGCGGCCAGTGACGCAGCGATTTTCACCACCGTCACGACGACGATGATGATGATTGGCGTCCACGGCTGCTCACGCGCGTAGAAGACCCGCAGTTGCAACAGCACCAGCGCATAGGGAATCAGGGTGAACGCCGAGAGCGTGATCGCCATCCCCAGATATCCGGCGTCGGTCTCGCCGAAGTTCCCGTACGCGAACAGCGCGCTGCCGATCGCCGGGCCGCCGACGGTCATGATCGCCACGATCGGAATCAGCGTGACCATGGTCAGCCGGGTGGCCAGCGACAGGTCGGCCAGCACCGCGGGGATGTCGTTGGCGGCGGCGTTGCGGCTCAGCCGCGGCATCACCACGGTCAGCACCGTGACGCCGATCATGCCGAACGGCAGCATCAGTACCAGCCAGGTGTAGTTGTAGATCGCCGGGCCGGAAGCCGCTGCGGCGCTGGCGATCTGGTTGCCGACGATCAAGCCGATCTGGCTGATCAACACGTACAGCACCATCGCCGCGGCCATCGCGCCGAACTTCTTGAGGCGCTCGTCGATACCCCACAGCGGACGCAGGCTGATCCGTTCACGGCGGATGGCGACGAGCAACACCGCCGTCTGCGCGAAGACGCCGAGCGTGGTGCCGATGCCGAGCACCAACAGTTTCGCGTTGCCCATCTGGACCGGGTCGACCGAAAGCTCCCCGGGGACAATGAGATAGAGCACCAGTGTGGCGATGGCGACCACGTTGTTGACCACCGGGGCCCACGCCGGTGGCCCAAACACATTGCGGGTGTTCAGGATTGCCATGAAGACCGAGGACAACCCGTAGAACAACACCTGCGGCAACAGCAGATACGCGAACGCGACCGTAAGCGGATTGTTGACCTGCGGGTCGGTGCCCAGCATCAGCCGCACCAGCAGCGGGGCGGCGGCCACCGAGAACACCGTCGCCACCAGCAGCAGGGTGGTGGCCAGGGTGACCAGCCGCCGCACGAATGCGGTGCCCCCGTCCGGGTCGTCGCGTTCGGCGCGGGCGAGTACCGGGACGAAGATCGCGGTGAACGTCGCCTCCAGCACCAGCGCGGCGACCAGGTTGGGCAGCTGGTTGGCGACGGTGAACGCACTGGACAGCGCCGCCCCGAGAATGGCGGCCAGCAGCACGATGCGGATGAAGCCGGTGATCCGGCTGATCAGCGTCGCGAACGCCATCCCCCAGGACCGCGACACCACCGCGGCGTCAGACAGTTCCGGACGACCGGCCCGTCGACGCGCGGCCGGGCGCCGGGGCACGCGTTGGCGCGGCGGCGGTGGCGGCATCCGCCGGGGCCGGGGGACGACCGGCGGAGGCGGCACTCGGGGTGGCATTCCCGGTGGCATGGGACCGCCCCGATCGACCGTGCTCATGTCTGTTCGCCGACTCGGCTTGTCGGGCGATCCTGGTCGTAGGCAAGCGCAGTCTCGAGCGGATCGGGCCGATCCAAATCGGCCGGGTCCGGCTGCTTGCGGAACCGATGCCACAGCCGGCGTCCCACCAGCAGGGCCAGCACCGCGCCCGCGGACAGGGTGATGAAGAACAGCACCTGGCCGTAGGCGTTGGAGTGCACCGAGAGTCGCACCGGCTCACCAACGGGCAGTCCGTCCGCCGTGCGCAGGGCCGCGTCCACCGCGAAGCGCTGAGTGAAGTGCACCTCGATCGGCACCCGCAGCGGCAGGTAGCCGGGCGGCAGTTCGATGACGCCCATGTCGGTGACCGTCATGCCCGGTGGCGCGTCGATCTGCAACCGCACCCGGATGGGCACCGCCAGGTCGTTGCGCAGCGCCAGCGGCAGGGGACTGCGCTCGGTGGCCAGGGTGTAGGAGCCGCCCGGGTTGACGATCGTGACGGCGCCGAACAGATCGTCGACCGCGTTGCCGACAGTGGTCAGCCGCTGCTGCGCCATCCCGTTGCGGGCGTCCGGTGGCACCGAACCGCTGATGGCCCGCAGCATGTCCTCGCGCAGCGGAGCGGTGTACTGGGTGCCGGTCAGCCCGGTGCGCACGTCAGTAGTCAGCGCCGCGGTCAAACCCCACAACCGACCCGTGACCGAAGCGATGCCCGACGTGATGGCGTCGTCGATCCGTCCCCGCGGGTCGCCGAGCGCGTTGCCGGGCAGGGGCTGCACCGCATCGGCCGGAACGGAATTGCCCTCGGCGATCACCTCGGTCAGCGGCCGCGGCACCGCGAGCCCGGCGCGAATCGTGGTGGCCGCCGCCGACAGGATTGCCCGCGCATCGTCGGCCTGCAGGCTCCACACCAGCGGCGGCATCAAGATCTGCGTGCGCGGTTCGGTGTCGGGCTGCAGGCCCCGCCACAGCATCGCGCCCACTGCGTCTTGCCGCCGCGCCACCTGCGAGTCCTGCTTGAGCGGGATGGCCAGCGAGGAGTCCAGATACGACGGCGACACAGGGTCGGTGCCCGCGCCGGCAAGCGCCGCTCCGACGGTCGGGTCGAACGGTACGGACACCAGTTGCGGTGTGTAGCGCAGCGGGGTGAGATCGGCCGTCGCGGGCACGCCGGTATCCGAATCGTGCGCGCCGACGTTGGCTGCCCCGATGGCGACCGTCGGGCCCTGCGCCGAGAGCAGTTCGACCGCGGAACCGGTGAGGGGTCCGTCGGCGACGAGGGTGGCGCCACGCGTCGAGGTGACGCCGAGGATGCGATCGACGATGTCGCCGGCGGCGTTGGTGGCGGTGGTGCTGAGCCCGGGGTCGTTGATCCTGCGCAGCGCGTCGAGATCGGCCTGTGCGAACGACGTCGGTGCCACGCACATGCGCTGGGCCAACGCCCGCAACCGGTTCAGCCACGTCACCGCCGCCTCCTGGCCGGCGCCCGGATGGGTGGGGGTGGCAGGCCCGGCGTCGGGGGCGTCATTGACGACGTATCCGCCCGTCATCGCGTTGACCGTGATCAGCAGGTCGGGGTCGACGGCCAGACATATCGCGCTGCGCAGCAGCCCGTCGGGATCGACCTCGGGGGTGGTGGCGAAATCGACCGCCGACAACAGCGTGTCGAGCCGGCCGCCGGGCGCCAGCGACACCGCCAGTTCGTCGTCGATCAGCCGCACCGGCGTGGTGCCGCCCGGCACGCCCGCCGCCAACCGTGGGCGGTCGGCCAATGGCCAGAACATGGTGAGCCGCACGGGTTTCGAGGTATCGGGCGGCTTCGCCGACGTGAGCGCCTCGGCGGCCGAATTGGCCGACTCGTCCGGCGGCACGCCCAGCACCGGCAGCAGAAAGCGGGCGTCGTCGAGCCGGGCCGGGGACCCGTAGTCGGGGGTGCCGTTGACGTTGACCAGCAGCGGGTACACGCCGGGCTGCTCGATGTTCAGCGCCGGCTGCTGGGCCGAGCGCAGCGGGAAGCTCAGCGTGAACGGCACGTCCCGACCGCGGGGCAGTTCTGGTGCGAGCGTGACGAAGTCCGCGACGGCCTGAAACTGATCGAGGTTTCCCGTGAGATTGGTCCGTAGCCCGGCCGACGAGGTGACGGCCGGGGCTTGCTCGAGACGCACCATCACGTCGTGCACCGGTCGATCGCCGACGTTGCGCACCACACCGTTGACGGTGACGACGGGTGTGCTGGTGGTGGTCACCACGTCAGGGGAGACCTTGTCGATGCGCAGCTGCAGGAACGGCACCGACCCCGGCTCGCCTGCGGCTGCGCGGGGTACCGTCACCGGCGCGGCGACCAGCATCAGCAGCGCGATCGCGGCGAGCAGACGCGGCAGCACCGCCGGGGTCACGGTCCTTGTCCGCATCCGTTCGTCCGCCGGCCGGATTGGGATTGCGCGGAGTCGTCGCGTCGACGGTTGCGGGTGTGGGAGTGCGTCTGGGCGCGCCGACGCGGCGCGGAGTGCGGTAACGGCGGCAGCGCCGACGGTCCGTGGGCCTGCAGCTTGTCGATCAGCTCCCCGGCGACTTCGGCGAGGCGGCGTTCGTCGGCGTAGGCCAGCCGCGTGGGCAGCTCCTTGAGGGGAACCCAGGCGACTTCACTGACTTCGACGTCGTCGTCGGAGAGCTCGCCACCGAGGAAGCGCATTAGATAATGGTGCACGGTTTTGTGTACGCGGCGACCCTCGGTGACAAACCAGTAATCGATGCTGCCGAGTGCGGCCAGCACGCCGCCCTGGATGCCGGTCTCCTCGGCGACTTCTCGGATCGCGGTCTGCTCGGCGGTTTCGCCCAATTCGATGTGGCCCTTGGGCAGTGACCACAGCATCCGTCCGCGCCGGTCGAGACGCCCGATGAGTGCGGCCACCTGGCTTTCCTTCGGCCCGTCGATACCGTCGATGACCAAGCCGCCCGCCGAGGTTTCGTGCACGGTGCGCAGCCGGTCGGGTGGGCGGCGGGGACGCTTGTTGGGCTTGGCGGGAGCGGGCTGTTCGGGCTTCTTCTCTTCCCGGGCGACGGCGGTGTTGT
>NZ_PIZU01000049.1 GCF_002838065.1 Mycobacterium hubeiense
ACATTTCGCAACAGCCCGCTGAGCGCGACCCAGCGCGCCGAAATCACGACTTGCGGGCGATCAGCCGTTCCGCGTGGTCGAGGATGCACTCCAGGCCGTACTCGAAATTCTTCTCGTCGGCCGCCGCGATGCGGTGACCCTTTTCGGTCACTTGCGCCAGTAGTGGCGCGCTCTCGGGGTCGATGACGAAGCCCTCTTCGAAGTCGGCCGGCCCGTTATCGGCTGCCGCGCGGTTCTTTTCGTGCAACCGGTGTAACACCACGGATCCGCGGACGTGCACCGACACCGCCGAATACGTGTCGAATGCATCCTCGGGTGACAGCCCCGCCTCGACGAGGCTGGCGATCGCCTTCTCCATCTCCTGCACACCTGCGCGCGCCGCGCGTGGGCTCAGCGCCGACCGAATGAGAATCAGGTCGGTCAGAATCGGGCTGCCCAGGAACGTCTTTCGCATGGTGCGGGCATGATTGCGCAGTGTTTCACGCCAGTCCTTGGCTTCGACATAGGGCGTGGCGAAGACGTACTGGCGCAGCGCGCGGTCCGTCATCGCGTTGAGCAGATCGTCCTTCTTGCGGAAGTACCAGTAGATGCTCGTCACACCGACGCCGAGGTGCTTGCCGAGCAACGGCATGCTCAAGTTGTCGATGCCCACCTCTTCGGCGAGCTCGAAGGCGCCCTTGATGATGTCCTGGGGATTGATGGACCCGCGTTCGCGTCGCTGACGCTTCTCGGCGGTTGCTTGCTTGGCCACTGCGGGCACCTCCATCTGTTCCCCGGGCTTCGGGGTCCGGCGTAGTCGAATTTACCGTCGGCGAGCCTCTGAACTGCGCCTTTGCCTGCGTGTCGCCCGACGGTCGTTACTGTTAACCTTACCGGGCGCCATCCGATCGTCAGGGCGTCGTGGTTTCACTCTTCTACTGTAAGACATATAGTAACGTTTTCTGGCGATTGCCGGTGCGAAGCGAAGGGACAGCGGTGTCGGAGGTAGTTCTGCGGGAGCGCCAGGGGCGCACCCTCATCATCACGATCAATCGGCCGGAAGCGCGCAACGCTTTCAACCTGGCGGTGTGCCAAGGTCTTGCCGACGCCATCGACGAACTCGACGGCAGCCCCGAGCTCTCCGTCGCGATCCTCACCGGGGCCGGCGGAAACTTCTGTGCGGGCATGGACCTCAAGGCCTTTGCGGCCGGTGAGGTGCCCCATGTGCCCGGCCGCGGGATCGGCTTCACCGAACAGCCGCCGCGCAAGCCACTCATCGCCGCCGTCGAGGGCTACGCGTTGGCCGGCGGTACCGAACTCGTGCTCGCCACCGATCTGATCGTGGCATCGAAACAGGCCAAGTTCGGCATCCCCGAGGTCAAACGCGGCCTGGTCGCCGCGGGCGGCGGCCTGCTGCGGCTGCCGCGTCGCATCCCGTACCAGAAAGCACTCGAATTGGCGCTCACCGGTGACAATTTCACCGCCGAAGAGGCCGCGGCGTGGGGCTTCGTGAACAAGCTGACCGAGCCGGGCAAGGCGCTCGAGGGCGCGCTCGAACTGGCCGAGCGCATCACCGCCAACGGACCGCTCGCGGTGGCGGTGACCAAGGAGATTATCGTCAAGTCCGCCGAGTGGTCCGAGGCGGACATGTGGAAGAAGCAGTCGGAGTTGATCATGCCGGTGTTCAACTCCAACGACGCCAAAGAGGGCGCGATCGCGTTCGCCGAGAAGCGCGCCCCCAACTGGACCGGAACCTGACACTCCCGCTGTGGATCTCGGATTCGCCGACGCGACGGCCGTGGTGGTCGGCGGCGGTCGTGGCATGGGACTCGCCGCGGCCCGCTGCCTCGCCGACGACGGCGCCAAGGTGGCCATCGTCGGCCGTACGCAACGAGTTCTCGACGAAGCCGCGGCGGATCTGGCACGACGAGGCAGCCCCGACGCGCTCGGACTGGTAGCCGACACCGGCGACGCCGATGCGGTTCAGGGCGTCTTCGACCAACTCGGCGAGCGCTGGAACGGCGAGCTCAACGTGCTCATCAACGCCGTCGGCCCGAGCACCCAGGGCACGTTCGAACAACTCAGCGACGACCAGTGGCGCCAGGCGTTCGATGACGGCGTGATGGGCATGGTGCACTGTGTCCGCTCCGCGCTTCCGCTACTGCGGCAGGCGCAGTGGGCGCGCATCGTCAACTTCTCGGCGCATTCCACCCAGCGCCAGACCATCATCCTGCCCGCCTACACGGCGGCGAAGGCTGCGGTGACGAGCATTTCGAAGAACTTGTCGCTACTGCTGGCGCCCGACGAGATCATGGTCAACGTGGTCTCGCCCGGAAGCATTGCCTCGGAGGCGCTTCGCGGCTGGGCCGAGTCAGTGGGTGTCGACGGCAGCGATCCCTATGCGCTGATGGCCGCCATCGACAAGCACTTCGGGCACCCGGCGCATCTGCCGCGGGCCGGGCTGCCCGACGAGATCGGTCCCGTCGTGGCGTTTCTTGCCTCGAAACGCAATTCGTACATGACGGGCGCGAACGTCAACGTCGACGGAGGCAGCGACTTCACCTAGGAAGGCGCCATGGCAACGGCGAACGAGGCCTGGTCCTGGGCCCGCACTGCACTGCGCGGAATCGGCGACTCCCTCTACACGCCGTTCTGCGGCGTCGACGGGGACGACATCGACTGGGACGCGTACCGCACCTTGGTGCGCTACTGCGTCGGGGAACTGCGTCAGCCCTTGCTGTGGTGCACCAGCGGCATCGCCGAGTTCTGGGCGCTGACCATCGACGAGCGAAAGCGCTTGCTGGAAGTCGCGATTGAAGAAGGACGAGCCGCCAATCCCGACGTCGTCGTGCAGGCCTGCACCGCCGCGGTGTCGGCCAAGGACTGCCTGGAGCTGACCCGGCACGCGCAGGTGACGGGCGCCGACATTGTCTACATCCAGACGCCGATGATGGAGGCCCATGGCGGCGAGGGGGTGCGCCAGCCGGCTGCTGCATGAGCTGGCGCCCGGGCTGGTGACCTGGGAATGCGACAAGACGGCCATCCCGATTCCCGGCCACCGCAAGCGCAACTGCCGCCCGATGCGAAAGCTCAGATCGAGGCCGCCTATCGCCGACTCGGACTGATGGGCTGATTGAGCCGCGACCCGTTGCGGAATACGCTACCGATAGGTGTACAGTATGTGCATACATCGAGCTTGTCGCCGGGTGAGGAGAGCTGTCGGGTGAGCGTTGAAGGCCGCGTCGTCGAACCCGCAGCGGCGGAGTCAGCCGACGCCGTCCTCTACGACGCCCTCGACACCGGCGTGGCGGTACTGACCTTCAATCGGCCCGAGCGGATGAACGCATGGGGTGGCGGTCTGGCGGCGGCGTTTTACGCGTGCATCGACCGGGCCGAGGCCGATCCGGCGGTGCGCGCCATCGTCGTCACCGGCCGCGGGCGAGCCTTCTGCGCCGGGGCCGACATGGGGAATCTGTCCACGATCGGCAGCGCCAGCATCGACAGCGCGGGCAATGCGGATATGGACCAGCTGGTCGGGGAGCGCCATCCACATTTCGTGACCTCGTTGCGCAAACCCGTCATCGCGGCCATCAACGGCGCCTGCGCGGGGTACGGGCTCACGCAGGCCTTGATGTGCGACGTCCGGTTCGCCGCGGCGGGAGCCAAATTCACCACCTCGTTCGCCCGCCGCGGACTCATCGCCGAATACGGCATCTCCTGGATCCTGCCGCGCGTGGTGGGTTGGAGCGCGGCTCTGGACCTGCTGCTGTCGGGCCGCGTGTTCTACGCCGAGGAGGCGGCCGAGCTCGGCATGGTCAAGGAAGTGGTAGTACCCGACGAGTTGCTCTCGCGCGCAATCGAATACGCCGAAGACATCGCCGCCAATTGCGCACCCAGCTCGCTCGCGGTGATCAAACAGCAGCTGTACGCCGACGCGATGCGAGATGTGGTCCACGCGAGCGCCGTCGCCGAGAAGCTCATGCACGAGTCGATGCAACGCCCCGACTTCATCGAAGGCATCACCAGCTTCTTCGAGAAGCGCCCGCCGAACTTCCCGCCGGCCAACGGACCTGCGAAAGGACACGACCAATGACCCTCGATTACAAGGCGATTGACGTCGACAACCACTACTACGAACCGCTGGACGCCTTCACCAGGCACCTACCCAAGGAGTTCAAACGCCGTGGCGTGCAGATGCTCACCGACGGCAAACGCACCTTCGCGCTGATGGGCGAGCGGGTGAACCACTTCATCCCGAACCCGACGTTCGACCCGATCATCGAACCCGGATGCCTGGATCTGCTGTTCCGCGGCGAAATTCCCGAAGGCGTCGACCCCGCGTCACTGATGAAGGTCGACCGCCTGTCGAATCACCCCGAATACCAGAACCGCGATGCCCGGGTGAAGATCCTGGACAAGCAGAACCTCGAGACGGTGTTCATGCTGCCCACGTTTGCCTGCGGCGTCGAGGAAGGTCTCAAGCACGATATCGAGGCGACGATGGCGTCGCTGCACGCCTTCAACCTGTGGCTCGACGAGGATTGGGGATTCGACCGCCCGGACGGCCGGATCATCTCTGCGCCGATCATCTCACTGGCTGACCCCGAAAAGGCCGTCGAGGAGGTCGAATTCGTGCTGGACCGGGGCGCGAAGATGGTGCTGGTGCGCCCTGCGCCGGTGCCGGGCGTGGTCAAGCCGCGCTCGCTGGGCGATCCGGTGCACGACCCGGTGTGGGCCCGGCTGGCCGAAGCCGGCGTGCCGGTGGGCTTCCACCTATCCGACAGCGGATATCTGGCGATCGCGGCGCTGTGGGGCGGCAAGTCCACGTTCGAGGGGTTCGGCAAGAAGGATCCGCTCGACCAAGTTCTGCTCGACGACAGGGCAATTCACGACACCATGGCATCGATGATCGTGCACCAGGTGTTCACCCGTCATCCGAAGCTGAAGGTCGCCAGCATCGAGAACGGCTCGTACTTCGTCTACCGGTTGATCAAGCGGTTGAAGAAGGCCGCCAACACCGCCCCGTATCACTTCAAGGAAGATCCGGTCGAGCAGCTGCGCAACAACGTCTGGATCGCACCGTATTACGAGGACGACGTGAAGTTGCTCGCGGAGACCATCGGCGTCGACAAGATCTTGTTCGGGTCGGACTGGCCGCACGGTGAAGGGCTTGCGGACCCGATGGCATTCACCGCAGACATTCCACAGTTCCCGGAGTTCAGCGCCGAGGACACGCGGAAGGTCATGCGCGACAATGCTTTGGAGCTGCTCGGCGTCAAGGTGAACGCCGCCTGATGGGTGAATGGACCATCGGCGCCGTTCTGGACGCCATCGCCGACACCATACCGGACCGCACCATGACCGTATGCGGCGACCGGCGCAGCACATTCGGCGAATCTGCGGACCGCACGCGCAAGCTGGCGAACTTCCTCGCGGGTAACGGCCTGGGCGCCCACCGTGAGCGGAATGCCTTGGAGCGCTGGGAGTGTGGCCAAGACCGGGTCGCGCTCATCATGCACAACGATCTCTACCCGGACATGGTGATCGGATGCACCAAGGCGCGAACCGTTCCGGTGAACGTCAACTACCACTACACCCCTCGCGAGATTCAGGAACTGCTCGACTACATCGCGCCGCGGGCGGTCATCTATCACCGCTCGTTGGGTGCGAAGTTCGCCGACGTGCTGCCGCCTGCGAGTGCGGATCTGCTGGTGTCAATCGACGACGGAAGTGCAGCGCCCGAGCTAGCCGGGGCTGTTCGTTTGGAAACCGCTCTGGCGCAGGGCGATACGGAACAGCCGGTGACGCCGTCACCCGATGATCTGCTGATGATCTGCACCGGGGGAACCACCGGCAGGCCGAAAGGTGTGCTGTGGCGGCAGTCCGACATCTACGTCTCGTCGATGGTCGGCGCCGACCACGAATCGGCGAAAGAGATCCAGGACGGTGTGCGCGATGGCGGGGCGTCGTGGTTCGCGGTGTCGCCGTTGATGCATGCAGCCGGGATGTGGACGGCGTTCTCCGCAGTGCTGCACGGCATCCCGGTGGTCCTGTACGACACCGCGAAGAGCCTCGACCCTCGTTTGGTGTGGGAGACCGCCGAGCGCGAGAAGGTCGGGTTGATGACGATGGTGGGCGACGCCTACGCCGGCCCGCTGGTCGAGGAGCTGCAACGCGGCAGCTACGATCTGTACTCGTTGTATGCGATCGGCACTGGTGGCGCCGCGACCAACCCGAAATACCAGCGGGCACTGCTGGAGTTGCTGCCACAGCTCACGCTGATCAACGGGTATGGCTCGTCGGAGACCGGAAATATGGGCTTCGGGCACAGCCAGCGCGGACACCAGACCGACACCTTCACCCTGCGCGAGGGCGGCCTTGTTCTCTCCGAGGACTACACGCGGTTCCTCGAACCCGGCGAACCCGAAGTCGGGTGGGTGGCCCGCGAGGGCCGGATTCCGTTGGGCTACTTCAACGATCCCGACGCGACCCGCAAGACCTTCCCGGACGTGCAGGGCAAACGGGTGGTGATCTCCGGCGACCGGGCCCGCGTCGAACCCGACGGCACGTTGCGGTTGTACGGGCGTGATTCGCTGGTCGTCAACACCGGGGGAGAGAAGGTGTTCGTGGAGGAAGTCGAGGAAGTGCTGCGGGCCCACCCGGCGATCGCCGATGCGCTGGTGGTCGGACGTCCCAGTGAGCGCTGGGGCGAAGAACTGGTCGCGCTCGTGGCGCTGCGGGACGGAACAGATGCCGGCCACGAGCCTTTGTACGACCATTGCACGTCGCAGCTGGCGCGGTTCAAGGCGCCGAAGGAGTTCATCGTCGTCGACCACGTGCGTCGGCTCGGCAATGGCAAAGCGGACTACCGCTGGGCGAAAACCACTGCGACACAGCGGGCGATGGCATGACCACCAAAGCGATCGATTGCCTCGTCAACGTGCACTTCGGGGAGACCGAGAAGCAGCCGACGTGGATGCTCAAGGTGCGCGATGACTACTTCAAGGGACCGCAGTCGATGTTCGCGCCCGTCGACCTCTCGGAACTGCTCGACGAAATGGACGAGCAGGGCGTCGAGAAGGCGATCTTGATGGACAACATCACCAAACCGTCGGTGACGGCGCGAAAGTTCGTCGAGGCCAAGCCCGAACGGTTCGCGCTGGCGATGGGCGGGGTGAACCTGCTGCGCCCGATGCCGTCGCTGCGTGAACTCAGCGCCGTCGTCAACGATCTACCGGTCGCGTACGCCTGTGTGGGCCCGAGCTTTTGGGGTGACGGGCAGTATCCGCCCAGCGACGCCGTCTATTACCCGCTGTACACCAAATGCGCCGAATTGGAACTGCCGCTGTGTATCAACACCGGCATTCCCGGCCCGCCGATTCCCGGCGAAGTGCAGAACCCGATTCACCTCGACCGGGTGTGCGTTCGCTTCCCCGAGTTGAAGCTGTGCATGATCCACGGCGCAGACCCATGGTGGGACATCGCGATTCGGCTGCTGATCAAGTACGAGAACCTGCGTATCATGACGTCGGCGTGGTCTCCAAAACGGCTGCCGGACAGCCTGCTGCACTACATGCGCACCCGCGGCCCGAACAAGGTGATCTTCGGGTCGGACTGGCCGGTGCTGCGGATGCGACGCGTGGTGCCCGAGGCACTCTCGCTGGATCTGCCGGCCGACGTACTCGACAAGTACCTCTACCAGAACGCGAACGAATTCTTCTTCGGCGGCGAGAACCAGGAGAACTGAGCCATGGACCGGTACGAACTTCGCAGACTGGACTACAGCCTCACCGAAGATCACGAGGCGATCCAGGAGGCGTACAAGCAGTTCTTCAAAACGCATTGCTCGATCGAAACCGTGCGGGCCGCAGAGGCATCCGGATTCGACAAAAGCCTGTGGGAGCGGCTGTGCGCGATGGGCGCGACGACGATGGCGCTGCCTGAACTGGTGGGCGGCGACGGGGCCACACTGGTCGACCTGACCCTGGTGGCCGAGGAGGTCGGGCGGTCTTTGGCGCCGGTGCCGTGGATCGACCACGTGTGCGCCGCCAGGCTTCTCGCGCGGCTCGGCGCGGTGGACTCCGACGTCGTCAATGGCAAGCAGATCGCCGCGCTGGATCCGCAGCACGACAGCGTGAGCGGAACCCGGTTGATCCCAGCCGGATCGGTAGCCGACCAGATCCTCATCCGTGACGGGCAGGACGTGGTGCGATTGACCTTCGCCACCCGCCCGGCCAAGGTCGACAACATCGGCCGGCTCCCGATGGCGTGGGTGGATCCCGCCGCCGACAGCAGAACCGTCGTGGCCAGCGGTGCGAACGCGCTCGCGGAATATCAACGGGCACTGGACGAATGGCGGGTGCTGATGGGGGCGGCGCTGGTGGGTCTTGTGGAGGAGACGATGACCATCGCCGCCGAGTTCGCCAAGACCCGCTACACGCTCGGCGTGCCGATCTCCACGCTGCAGGCCATTTCACATCCGCTGGCCAACATGGCGATCACCGTTCAGGGCGGCCGCAATCTCGCCCGGCGCGCCGCGTGGTTCCTCGACAACGAACCCGACGAGCGACCGGAACTGGCGCCGTCGGCGTTCGTGTTCATGGCCGAGGAGGCCTCCAAGGCCGCGACGATGGCGGTGCACATTCAGGGCGGTCTCGGTGTGTCGGCCGAAGCGGCCGCCACTGCGTACCTGGTGCGTGCGCGCGGCTGGGCGTTGGCCGGTGGTGATCCCGGCGTCAGCGCCAAATACATTGCCGAGATTGTCGCCGCCCGTGAAGGAGCGAAGTGATGGATTTCTCACGAGTCGAACTGTCCGAGGACGACCAGAAGTTCCTCGACGAGGCACGGGCGTTCCTCAAAACGCATGTGACAGAGGAAGTCAAGCGCCGCGACCGCGAGACGGGCGACAACTTCGACGAAGGTGTGCATCTGGCGCTGGGCGCTGCGGGATACCTGGAGAAGGAGTGGAAGCCCGAAGCCGAGGGCGGGTTTTCCCGGGTGCGGCGGCGTATGTGGGAACTCGAGAAGCGACGGGCCCATGTGCCGTGGGTGACGTGGGGCACTACTGCCATGGTGGCCCGCTCCGTCGCGAAGTTCGGCTCACCCGAGCTGCGCGACGAAGTGCTGCCGGGTGTGTTCAGCGGCCACGTCCGGTTGTGCCTGGGATACACCGAGCCCGAGGGCGGTTCCGACGTCGCGACCTGCAAAACCCGCGCGGTTCGCGACGGGGACGACTGGGTGATCAACGGCTCGAAGATGTTCACCACCGGCGCGCACAACTGCCAGTACGTCTTCCTCATCACCAACACCGACCCCGAGGCGCCGAAGCACAAGAGCCTCACCATGTTTCTCGTCCCGCTGAACTTGCCCGGCATCGAGATTCAGGGCATCCGCACCGTCGACGGAGACCGCACCAACATCGTGTACTACAGCGATGTCCGGGTGTCCGACAAGTACCGCCTCGGTGAGGTCAACGGCGGCTGGACGGTGGTGCGCGAGCCGCTCAACGTCGAACACGGCGCGGTGGAGGCGGCCAAAGACGGGCTGCAGGACGTGTCGATCATGATGCACCAGGCGGGATTCATGGCCGACGCGGTCGACAAGGCCGCGGCGAAGGTCACCCAACCCGATCCCGCCGGGCGCCGTCTGATTGACGACGGGTCGGTGTCATATCGATTGGGCCGCAGCGTCGCCCGCATGGAAGCCGCGTTGAGCGCGCCGAGTATCTTCGGCCGCGTCGCGCTTGCCCAGACCATGCGGGACATCTCACCGGATTTGATGGACATCCTGGGCACAGCATCGGCACTGCCGCTCGGTACCGACGGCGCCGCCGATGACGGTGCCGCCGAGTACGTTTACCGCTTCGCGCCACTGGTGGGCATCTACGGCGGCACGCTCGAGGTGTTCCGCAACATGATCGCGCAGTATGTGCTCGGGCTCGGAAAGCCGAACTACTCGCCGCCGGCGACGAAGGCGTCGTAGCGGGTCTGCTGGCCCGCCAGCCGCCGGTTCAGTTGGTCGCCCTCGATATCGAGGTTGGGCAACCGCGCGTCCAGCCGCTTCGGCAGCCACCACGCGCGATCGCCGAGCATTGACATGACGGCCGGGACGACGGCCAACCGGACCACGAACGCGTCGATCATCACACCGAACGCCAATGCGAAGCCCATCTGCTTGATCATCGGATCGGCGTTGAAGACGAAACCGGCGAATACCGCCGTCATGATGACCGCCGCCGCGACGACGACCCTGCTCGCCTGGGAGAACCCGTGCGTCACCGCCGCGTCGCCACGGTGGCCGTGCACGTGTGCCTCCTTCATCGAGGAAACCAGAAACACCTCGTAATCCATTGCCAGGCCATACAACACGCCGATCACGATGATCGGCAACAGACTCAGGATCGGGCCCGTGGCGCTGAGCCCGAACAACTGCTGCAGCCAACCCCACTGGAACACCGCGGTGGTGGCTCCGAAGGTCGCCAACACACTGAGCAGGAATCCGACGGTGGCCTTGACGGGTACTGCGATCGAGCGGAACACCATCAGCAGCACGATGAGCGACAACCCGACGACGACGGAGACGTACAGCGGGACCGCATCGGCCAGCCGGTCGGAGGTGTCGATTCCCATCGCCGTGATGCCGGTGACACCGAGGTCGACGTCGTGCAGGCCGGTCAACGGGCCGGCATGCCCGCGGATGTCACGCACCAGTTGCGCCGTCGCGTCATCGGTCGGCCCGTCGGCGGGAATCACCGAGAACACCGCGAACCGTTCGGTGTCGCTGACCTTTTGCAGCCCCACGGATTCGACGCCGGGCAGGCGCCGCAGATCGTTGTAGGTGTCGACGATGTCGGCGGTGGCCAGTCGCGATCCTCCGTCAGCTGGTTCGGCCACCACCACGAGCGGGCCGTTGTAGCCGTCGCCGTAGTGTTCGGCCACCACATCATAGCTTTCGCGCTGCGGCGTGCCCTGGTTGTAGCTGCCACCGCCGGGTAAGCCGAACGACATGCCGAGGGCCGGTAGCGCCAACAGGGCGGCGACGACGACGCCGGTGATCGCAACGGGCACGCGGTGACGCAGCACGGCACCGACCCACGCGGCGGCGAGCCGGTGATTCGTTGTGCCGGAACCGGATTGGGAGTCTCGCGCCTTGCGCGAGCAGATCCGCTCCCCAACGAGGCCGAGCAGCGCGGGCAGCAATGTGAGCGACGCCAACACTGCGACGACGACGGTGGCCGCAGCCGCCAGCGCCATCGGCGTCAGCAGTGAAATCCCGACCACTGTCAATGCGACGAGTGCGATGACGACCGTCGTGCCGGCGAACACAACCGCGCTTCCTGCGGTTCCGACCGCCCGCGCTGCCGCGTGCGCCGCGGACAGGCCCTGATCGAGGATCAGCCTCCGCTGGCGGTTGACAATGAACATCGCGTAATCGATGCCCACGGCCAGTCCCAGCATCAGCGCCAGCACCACCGTCATGGACTGCATGTCGACCAGATGCGAGAACAGGAATGTGCCGCCCACACCCACGGCGACGGCAGTCAACGCGGTCGCGAGCGGCAACCCCGCCGCGACCAATGAGCCGAGGGTGATGATCAGGACGAGCGCCGCCACCGCGATGCCGATAACCTCACCGACGCCGATGATTTCGGGCATCTGCATCATGCTCGCCGACGGGAGTACCGATATTCCGGTTTGCGCCACCGCGTTTCGCGCTGCGTCGACGGTGTGCTCGACTGTTCCGGCGGGCAGTTCGGTGGTCTGCTTGTCGAACTGGAACTGGTACAGCGCGGCCCCGCCGTCCGCGGAGATCAACACTCCCGGCACCGGCTGCCCGTCGACGACAAGAGGCTGCGGTGCGTCCGGCCGAGGAGGTTCGGTGACCTGAATGCGTGTGATCGCCGCGGAGGCCGCCAACGTGGGGCTGGCGGGGCCCTTGGCGATTTCCTCCTGCGCCAGCGCGCTCGGGTCAAGCACGTGGTCGGCCCTCGACACCGCATCGACGGCGTTGAGCAATGCAGCACGGTTGGCGCCTTGGTCGATGCGCTGGCCGTCGGGCGCGGTGAATGCGATCAACCCCTGGCCGCCGGCGGATTCCGGCATCTGCTCGGCGAGGGCGTCGATGACCTGCTGCGCGGGCGTGCCGTTGATCCGCATCTCGTTGGAGATCTTGGGCGGATTGACGAGAAGCACCCCGGCGACGACCGCGATCAGTCCCAGCCAGAGGCCGATAACCAGCCACGGCCGGCCGAACGCGAAGCGGCCCACTCTGTGGAGAAAAGTCGACATGTAAGTGAGAGTAGGCTCCCAAAATGGGAGTACGCTATCGTTTGTAGCGAACCACACGCCGGTGTACGTAAATGACGCGCGCCACGTCGAGAGTGAGTCAGGCCCGTGCCCACCGCAGATCGTCGCCGCGCCGATGCATTTGCCAACGTGAACCGAATCATCGCGGCCGCGCGCGAAGTGTTCGCCAGCAAAGGTGCCGCCGCCACCCTGAGCCAGGTGGCCGCCCACGCCGGTGTCGGCAACGCCACGCTGTACCGCCATTTTCCCAATCGGCAGAGCCTCGCGGCTGCGGTGTACGAAGACGTCTTCGCCACCGAAGTGGAACCGGCGATCATCTCGCTCATCGAAACCGACGCGCCGCGTGAGGCCTTCATCGATGTCATCGAGAAGATCGCCGACCTGATGTATGCGCAGCGGCCGCTGCTCTCGTCGCTGGATCACCTCGCCGAGCTCACCGCGCGACTGTTCAGCAGCAAGCGAGAGTTACTCGAAGCGCTGGTGAAACACGGTCAATCGGTCGGTGACCTGCGGCCTGATCTGACCGTCGACGATGTGCCCACCTTCGTCGCGATGGTGACCGCGGCCTCCGTCGCGCTGGAGCAACCGCCGGAACTGCGGCGCCGCTATTTGAGCCTCATGCTCGACGCACTCAATCCCGCTGACGCGCAGTCGCTTCCGCCGCTGTCGTGACGCCCGTCAGAGTGTCAAGACCGTGGCGGCGGCGGTGCCGGGCGCGCCGTAGAGCTGGGTGAAGCCGACCTTCGGCTCACCGGGGACCTGGCGGTCGCCGGCCTCGCCGCGGAGTTGGCGGACGATCTCGTGGATCTGCCGCAGGCCCGACGCGCCGATCGGCTCGCCGTTGGCGATCAGCCCGCCGTCTGTGTTGATCGGCATCGAACCGGTGATTTCGGTGGCCCCGTCGGCCAAGAGCTTTTCCTGCTCACCGTCGGCGCAGAAGCCGCACTCGGCCATGTGGATGATCTCCGCGCCGGCGTCGGTATCCTGCAGCTGGATGACGTCGACGTCTTCCGGTGCGACACCGGCCTTTTCGAAAGCGGCTCTGGCGGCATACACGGTCGGCGCCACATCCTCCTCGACGGGCGCGAAGGTGGTGTTGACCTCGTACGCGCCGTAGCGGCGGGTCCGCACCTCGACGGCCCGCAGGTACACCGGCTTTGAGGTGTACCGGTGGGCGATGTCGGCGCGGCACATGACGACTGCCGCGGCGCCTTCGTCGGGCGCGCAGAACATGTACTGCGTCAGCGGGTAGTTCAGCATCGTGGAGTTGAGGATCTGGTCCTCGGGAATGGGCTTGCGCCGGAAGGCATTCGGGTTCAGCACGCCATTGCGGAAGTTCTTGGCCGCGACCTTGGCCAGCGTCTCCTGGCTGATGTTGTGGTCGTGCAGATAGCGGTTGGCCTTCATGCCGAAGAACTGCGTGGTGAGGTACTGCCCGTTCTCGGCGTACCAACTCGGCATGCCGACCAGCGCGGGGTCCTCGGTGAACGCGCCGCGCGGGTGCTTGTCCAGGCCGACAGCAATGCCGATGTCGTAGTCGCCCAGGCGAATTCCGTCGGCGCATGCTTTGGCCGCGCTGGCCGCCGTCGCGCACGCGTTGAACACATTGGTGAACGGGATGCCCGACAGGCCCACCATGCCGACGATCGCGTCGGGGTTCGCCACCGTCCAGCTGCCACCGGTGGCTGCGCCGATGTCTTTCCATTCCGCGCCGGCGTCGGCGACTGCGGCGAAGATCGCGTCGACCCCCATCTGCATCGCCGTCTTGCCTTCGAAGCGGCCGAAGGGGTGCAGGCCCACACCGATGATGGCCACGTCGTTCGTCATCTCCGATGTCCTCTCTGACCGGCGCTCGGTACAGCAACTGTAAACATTACAGTATCGCCGTGGGCAGGCTGTCAGCGCGGGTCGATGAGGTTGCGCAGGCGTTCCGCGGGGTAGGCCGACGCACCCGCCGCCCGGACACGTTCGGCGAGGGCGCGATCTGAGGTTGCGACGCGTATCTGCGCCGGATCGGGGTCGGCCTGCACCAGTCGGACGATTTCATCGTCGGCCGAGTTCGGCGCCGGCGCCGGCGCATGGGCGACGGTGATTGTCGAGGATTCGATCGCCGGCGATGGCGGCTGCTCGAAGACCACCGTCACGTCGGCGCCTTCGTCGGCTGCCCATTCCTCCAGCCGTTCCACCAGTGCGGCCAGCGCGCCACCACGGTCCCGCCACCAGCCGTCCGGGCGGGATCCGATGACGTTCATGCCGTCGACGATCCAGCGCACCCGGCCAACGCTAATCCACCATCGCGAGATTGCGTTCTGGCAGGCCGTTACTCGCAGTTTCGCTACCGGAATGCAATTTCGCGGCAAAGGGGAGGTCAGGCGATGGCGCCCGTGTCCTTGAACTTCTCGATGCGGTCCCAGTCCATGCCGATCTCCATGAGGACCAGCTCCGTGTGTTCGGACGCCTGGGGCGCGCGCGTCGTCTCCACCGGTTCGTGATTGAACTGCACCGGGCCCCGGACGACCTTGAACGGCTTGCCGTCGCTGCCCTCCACTTCGACGATCATGTCGTTGGCGATGGCCTGGTCGTCGGTGGTCAGGTCGATGAAGCTCTGGAACGGCGCCCACTGGCCCTTCATGGTCTTGAGGCGCTGACGCCAGTAATCGAACGGCTTGCTGCGAATCTTGTCTCTGATGAGTTCGGCTGCGGCCGCGGCGTTTTCGATCAACGGCATGACATCGGAGAACCGTGGATCGTCGGCGAGCTCGGGCAGCTCGAGGTGCTCGAATGCGTCGCGAATGTAGCCCGTCGGGCTGACGATGCACAGGTTGATCGTGCCGCCGTCTGAGGTCAGGTAGTTGGCCATGAACGGGTTCACGCTCGGGCCCGCAGCATCCGGCATCAGCGAACGCATCGTCTCACCCGTCTCCATGCCCTGGGTGACGCTGGCGCCGCCCGCCCACCACGCCGTGCTCAGCAGCGACACATCGAGTTCGACGGCCTCGTCGGTGCGTTCGCGGTGAAACAGCGCTGCTGAGATGCCGCCCGCGATGTTCATCCCGCCGATCGAATCGCCGAACGCCGGAATGCCCTGCGACAGAGCGCCTCCCAGCTCCTCGGGCGTCAGCGCGTGGCCCACGCCGCTGCGCGTCCAGAAGGCGGTGCCGTCGAAGCCGCCGACGTCGCGCTCCGGTCCCTTGTCGCCGTACGCGCTGCCGCGCGCGTAGATGATCTTCGGGTTGACCGCGCGGATGTGTTCGATGTCGAACTTGTTCTTCTGGCGCTGCGCGGGCATGTAGTTGGTCAGGAAGACGTCGGCCGTCTTGGCGATCTCGTAGAGGACTTCCTGCCCCTCCGGTTTGGACACGTCGATGCCGACGCTGCGCTTACCCCGGTTGGGATGCTCGATCAACGGATGCCGGTCCGGGTTGAGCGCAAAGCCGCCCATGTTGATGAACCCGCGCTGGGTGTCACCGCGGACAGGGTGTTCGACCTTGATGACGTCGGCGCCCCAGTCGGCGAGTATGGCCCCGGCGGCGGGGACGAACGTGAACTGTGCAACTTCGAGGACTCGAACGCCCTCCATCACCTTGGTCAAGTCAGCCTCTCCCGACGATTGCGCGGTCGGTTCCCAGCGTGCCACGGAATCCGTGAGAAATGCTACTGTAAGGTTTACAGTTGCTGCGTCCGTCACGGAGGAGGAGCATTTGACGGAGACCAGTGTCGAGCTCGGCGAGCGGGCGGCCAAGCGCGCCGAGGCACGAATGCTCATCGACGGCGAGCTCGTCGAGGCGGTGTCGGGAGCCGAGTTCGACAACGTCAGCCCCGCGACCGGCCGCCTGCTTGGGACCACCGCCGCTGCCGGCGCCGAGGACATGTTGCGTGCCATCGCCGCGGCCCGACGGGCTTTCGACAACACCGACTGGTCGGCCAACCGCGAACTGCGCAAGCGTTGTCTGACGCAACTGCAAGCCGCCATCGAGGCCGAATCCGAAGAGCTGCGTGAGGAATTGATCGCCGAAGTCGGCGCTCCGAAGATGACGACCCAGATCGCTCAGCTGGATTGGCCGCTTGCCGATTCGCTGCGCTATCCGACTCGGCTGATCGACGAGTTCGAGTGGGAGCGAGTGCTCGACGGCGGCGGCTTGTTCGGCGATCGCAACAGGCGCACCGTTGTCAAGGAACCCGTCGGCGTCGTCGGCGCGATCACACCGTCGAACTTTCCCATCGAGGTGATCCTCAACAAGCTCGGCCCGGCGCTGGCTGCCGGCAACACCGTCGTGCTCAAACCGGATCCGAATACGCCGTGGAACGCCACCCGGCTGGGTCGGCTGGTCGCCGAGCGCACCGACTTCCCGGCGGGCGTGCTGAACGTCGTCCCCACGCCGGATAACGACGTGGCGCAACTGCTCGCGACCGATCCACGCGTCGACATGATCTCGTTCACCGGATCGACCGCCGTCGGCAAGCAGCTGATGCGGCTCGGCGCCGACACCATGAAGCGGATGTTCCTCGAGCTGGGCGGCAAGTCAGCGCTGATCGTGCTCGACGACGCCAACCCCGCCAAGATCGTTCCCAGCGCCGTCGGGGTGTGCGTGCACGCCGGGCAAGCCTGTGCCGCCACCACCCGCATGCTGGTGCACGAATCACTGTTCGACGAAACGGTTTCCACGGTGACTGCTGTCTTCGCGGGCGTGCCGGTGGGTGATCCGATCGCTCCCGAAACCATCGTCGGCCCATTGATCAGTGCTCGTCAGAAGGAGCGGGTACTCGATGCCTGCGAACAGGCTCGCCGTGACGGCGCCGAAATCACCACCGGCGGGGGATCTTTCGATGATCTGCCGGAGCACCTCCGGGGCGGCCACTTCGTGCAGCCGACGGTGATCGTCGGCGTCGACAACAGCGCGCGCATCGCGCAGGAGGAAATCTTCGGGCCGGTGTTGGTGATGCTGCCGTTCGCCGACGACGATGAGGCGGTCCGGCTCGCCAACGACAGCGCGTTCGGTCTTGCGGGCGCGGTGCTGTCGGGCTCATACGAGCGCGGGATGAACATCGCGCGCCGCGTTCGCACCGGGGCGTTCGGCGTGAACGGCGGTATGTACTACGGGGCTGATGCGCCGTACGGCGGCTACAAGAACAGTGGCGTCGGCAGGCAGTGCGGCATCGAAGGCTTTGCGCAGTACCTCGAAACGAAGACCATCGGCAGTCGACCGCCCCGCCCGTGATCCCAGCGAGCAGACGGAAAACTGCCTCATTTGACCGAATTTTGGGCAGTTTTGCGTCTCGCGGGCCTTAGGTGACCGCGTCGAACGTCACTGGTAGCGCTTTGGGGGAGCGGAACGGCTGACCCCAGATATGCGGATCGTCGTCGGTGACGAGCGTGATGTTGGTCAGCCGGTCGAACAGGCACTCGAGCGCGACGCGGGTTTCCATGCGCGCCAGGTGCAATCCCATGCAGGTGTGCTCGCCGGCGGCAAAGGTGATGTGGGGGATGCGTTTACGGAAGATGTCGAACTCCTCGGAGCGTTCCCAGCGGTTTTCGTCTCGGTTCGCCGATCCGATGCACACGTCGATCACCGAACCCGCCGGAATATGCACGCCTTCCAGTTCGGTCGCTTCGGTCGCATACCGCTGCACGGTGGTCAGCGGTGTCTCGTACCGCAGCCCCTCCTCGATCGCAGGGGCAATCAACTCGCGATCGGCCTGCAGCGCGTCGAACTGGTCGCGGTGGCTCAGCAGCAAGAACAACAGATTGCCCGACGACCGGTACGTGGTTTCCAGCCCGGCGGGCAGCAGCAGTCGCAGGAACGAGTAAATGGCTTCGTCGCTGAGCTTTTCACCGTCGATCTCCGCGGTGACGAGGTCGCCGATGATGTCGTCGGTCGGGTTGGACCGACGTTGATCGATCTGCGCCAGAAAGTAGTCCTTCAGTGCCGCCGACGCTTCGAACGCCCGCGTGTACTTCACGGTGTAACTGATCAACTCCACGGCGCGCTGGCGGAACCACGGCAGGTCCTCTTCCGGCAGGCCCAACAGCTTCGAGATGACGCGGGTGGGGAACTCGAAGGTGAAATCGCGGACCAGATCGGCTTCGCCGGCGGCGATGAAGTCGTCGATGAGTGCGTTGACGACCGGCCGGACGATCTCCGGTTCCCACCGCAACAGCGACTTGTGCTTGAACGCCGACGACACCAGGTTGCGATGGTCGCGGTGCGGCTTGCCCTCCATCGCCAGGATGGTCGGGCCGATGAACAGCCCGATGGTGCTGTCGTAGATCTTGGAGTTGAACACCTTGCTGTCGCGAAACACTCGATTGACCGCGTCGAAGGACACCGCGGCGTACAGATGCTCCGGCTTGAGCGAATCCGGCGTCTTGGACCAGTCCATCACGGAGCCGCGGAATACGCCTGAGTCCCTGCGCTTCTGGGCGAGCAGGGGATAGGGGTCCCGCAGTAAATCGAAAGATTCGTCCATCGCCACGACTTGGCTATCCACGGTTGCTCCCCAGCATCATCGAACGATAATACTGTAAATATTACAGTATAGGCTATCAGCTACGGAACGCGGCGTCTTACAGCGCGATTGGTGTCCCTGCGGTCAGTGACGCGATGTAGCCCGCGTCGGCCTGGATGTCCTGCCCGTTGATCCAGCGGGCCTGCGGCGAGCCGAGAAAGTCGATCAACGGCACCACGTCGTCGACGGTGCCGTGCCTGCCGACGGTCGACCGCACCGCGTCGAGAATCTCTTTGCCCATGGACTTTTCGAAGTCGGTCAGAATCGGGGTTTCGATCGGGCCGGGGCTGACGGTGTTGATCCGCACGCCGTACTTCGCCCAGGCCGGTCCCGCCAACCGCTTGGCGTAGAGGATCACCGCCTGTTTCGACGTGCTGTAGACGGGATAGTTCGGATCCTGCCCGGCCTGCCAGCGCTCAACGGCGTCGCCGTCGGTGGCCTCGAGCAGCCCCGCCAGGATGTCGACCCGCTGCTCCCAGCCGACCGCGGCCGTCGACGCCACCGCGACGATCGAGCCACCTGGCCGCATCCGCGGCAGCATGCCTTCGGTCATCAGGCGCATGCCGAGGTAGTTGACCTTGAGGACATCGGCGGCGGGCCACGTACCCGGAATCCCGGCCACATGGGCGAGCATGTCCCAGCCGTCGCCGAGCTCACCGAGCAACCCGTCGATCGACGCCGGATCGCGCAGGTCACACGACAAGTGCCGGGAGGCCGGCGTCTCGTTGGCCCGGACATCCACCGCCACCACGAAATCTCCGCGGTTGTGGAAGTGGGCCGCGGTTGCGGCTCCGATGCCCGAACCCGCTCCGACCACCACGATTCTGCATTTGTCCATGTGTAGGACCCTTCCATCGAATGACCGACAGTAAGCACGACTGTAACCAATACGTTAGCCTGGCCGCGGGGCATCACACGACGTGAAGGCGGCAAGAGATGGGTGCGACGGACGCGCTGACGATGCGCGCGATGCTCGACCGGCAGCGGCGATCGTTCCTCGCCGAGGGGCCGCCGGACGCCGCGGTGCGACGCAACCGCATCGACCGCCTGCTGGCCATGGTCCTGGACAACACCGACGACTTCGTCGAAGCCACCGCCACCGACTACGGGTCGCGATCGAAATCGGCTGCATTGTTTGCCGAAATCTTCGGGATGGTCTCGACGATCGAGCACACGAGATCCCATGTCGCCCGGTGGATGCGGCCGACGAAACTCATGCGTGGCGCGCGGATGTTCGGGTTGAGGGCGCAAGTCGAGCAGTCGCCCCTCGGCGTCGTGGGAATTATCGGACCGTGGAACTTCCCCGTCCAGCTCACGGTCGTGCCCGCGTCGGCGGCCTTCGCCGCCGGCAACCGGGTGATGATCAAGATGTCGGAGATCACCGCGCACACAGCGGAATTGATGAAGGCGACCGCGCCTAAGTACTTCGACGACGACGAGCTCGCGATCGTGACCGGTGGCCCCGAGGTGGCGGCCGCCTTCTCGTCGCTGCCGTTCGACCACCTGTTCTTCACCGGCTCGCCCTCCGTCGGCGCGCTGGTGCAGCGAGCGGCATCGCAGAATCTGGTTCCGGTCACACTGGAGCTGGGCGGGAAGAACCCGGTGGTGGTGGCGCCCGACGCCGACGTCCGTCGTGCCGCAACGCGAATTGCGCAGGCGCGCATGGTCAACGGCGGGCAGGTGTGCGTCTGCCCGGACTACGTCTTCGTTCCCGAAGACCGCGTCGACACGTTCGTCGACGTCGCGCAGGCCACTCTGCGCACGATATTTCCCACCATCGTCGACAACCCCGACTACTGCGCGTCGGTCAACCGAGCCAATTTCGAACGGGTGGTCGGGCTGATTGACGAGGCGCGCGAGCGCGGTGCCCGCGTCGACTCCGTCACACCTGACGGCGAAACCCTGCCCGATCCCGCCACCCGCAAGATTCCACCCACCATCGTGCGCGATGCCGACGACCGGATGCGCATCGCCGAGGAAGAAGTGTTCGGCCCGGTGCTGATGGTCAAGGGCTACTCGCGGCTGGCGGACACCATCGACTACATCAACGCCCGTCCAGCACCGCTGGTGGCCTACTGGTACGGCTCAGACAACGACGATTTCCGGCACTTTGTCCGCCACACCCGCAGCGGCGGTGTCGCGCGCAATGACTTTGCCGCACAGATGATTCCGTCTGAGGCGCCGTTCGGCGGCGTGGGCCGCAGCGGGATGGGCGCCTATCACGGCAAGGCCGGTTTCGACACGTTCAGCCACCAACGCACGGTGGTCGGCAGCGATTTGCCGTTTTCCATCACGGGTATGGCCGCGCTACCGTTCAGCACGTCGATGTGGCTCACGTCGAGCCTGGCGTTGGCCTGGGCGCGCCGCCGAAACCGCCGCCGTCTCAGGAAGACTCGCTGATCGCCTGCTCGCGGGCCCACCGGTAGTCGGCCTTACCGGCCGGGCTGCGCTCGATCACCGGCCGGAACACGACGGCCTTCGGAAGTTTGTAGCGGGCAAGCGAACCCGCGGCGTGGTCGATCAACTCCTGAGCATCGACGCTCGCCCCTTCGGCCAGGGCCACGATCGCGACGACCTCTTGCCCCCACTGCTCACTGGGCCTGCCCGAGACCACCACGTCGGCCACCGCGGGATGGGACGCGATCGCCGTCTCCACCTCCTCGGCGAAGATCTTCTCGCCGCCGGAGTTGATGGTCACCGAATCGCGACCGAGCAATTCGATGGAGCCGTCGGCCAGGTGACGCGCCCGATCGCCCGGCACCGAGTACCGGACCCCGTCGATCACCGGGAAGGTTGCCGCGGTCTTGACCGCGTCGCCCTTGTAACCCAAAGGCACGTAACCGCGTTGCGCCAGCCAGCCGATGCCGTCGTGGCCCGGTTCCAGGATCGCGCTGAGGTCCTCGGCCGCGACGAATGTGTCGGGGCCTGCGGTGAACTTGCCCGTCGCCACCGCACCCGACGCCGACATGTGCGTCATCTGCGCGCCGGTCTCCGACGATCCGACGCCGTCGACGACGATGAGGCCGGGCTTGGCCTCGATCAGCCGTTGTTTCGCGGTCGGCGTCAGCAGCGCCCCGCCGTTGGCCACCACCGCCAGCGACGACAGGTCGGCGCTGGTGCGTGCGAACGCGTCGGCGAGCGGCCGTGCCATCGCGTCGCCGACGACGGTCACCGCCATCACGTTTTCCCGCTCGATCGTGCGGACCACCTCGTCCGCGTCGAAGGTGTTGGTGACCGAGGAGAACACCACCGACTGGCCCGTCGTCATCGCCGTCATCACCGCCCACTGGGCGGCGCCGTGCATCAGCGGCGGCAGGATCATCAGGCGGGTCTGCGGTGCGTCTGCGCAGC
Source organism: Mycobacterium hubeiense (assembly GCF_002838065.1). Taxonomy (GTDB): domain Bacteria; phylum Actinomycetota; class Actinomycetes; order Mycobacteriales; family Mycobacteriaceae; genus Mycobacterium; species Mycobacterium hubeiense. The sequence goes on from NZ_PIZU01000049.1 coordinate 22,143, forward strand.
GCTTGGCGATCTCCTCATACGAGGTGGCCACCTCGCCGGTGTAGAGGCTGCGACCACCGAACGACGTCATGAAGATGTCGTGTTGCCGCCACAGCACACCTTTGGGCATGCCCGTCGTGCCGCCGGTGTAGAGCACATACAGATCATCGGGGGACGGCTCGACCGGGGGCGGCTCGGTGGCGCCCGATCCGACGATCGACTCGTAATCGACTGCGCCGTAGAGCAGGTCGTTGCCGGATTCGTCGGCGATCTGGATAAGCACACGTAGCTGTGGCAGGTCGGGCAGCACTTCGGCGACCCGCGGCGCGAACGTCGCGTGGTAGATCAACGCGGTGGCGCCGGCGTCGGCGAGCAGGTACTGCAACTCGCTTTTGACGTAGCGGTAGTTGACGTTGAATGGCGCGACCCTGGCTCGCCAGGAACCAAGCATCGCCTCGACGTACTCGGGCCCGTTGTAGGCGTAGATGCCCAGCAGGTCCTGGCCCACCTCGTGGCCGGCCAGCGCCGAGCGTTCGGTGTGGCATCGCAGGCCGCGTGAGTGCAGGTATCGAGCGAGGCGGTTGGCGCGCTCGATGATCTGCGCGTAGGTGTAGCGGCGGTCGCCCTGGATGATCAGCTCGCGATCACCGATCACGGCGGCGACGGCATCGGCCGCGGCGGGGACGGTGAATTGTGTTGCGGCGTCGGTCATCGAACCCCTCATGGCTGGTGCGGCAACAGCTTGATCATCAGGCCGTTTGCTTCGGATAGTACGGTGCCGTCGGAGTCGGTCATCGTCGCGGTGACGAAGGCCTTGCGCCCGTCGATTGAATCGATCCGTCCGTGCGCCGTCAACCCCAGATCGGTGGGGGTGATCTTGCGGTAGTCGACGTGCAGGTAGGCGGTTCGGCTGTCCGGCCGGCCGGCGGCAGAAACGATCATGCCGAAGTGCCAGTCGTAGAACAGCGGGATGACGCCGCCGTGTACCGCGCCGTTGCCGCCGACGTGGAACCGGCTGAAATGGCCCTGCATGGTCACCCCGTCGGGACCGGACTCGGTGATCCGCCACGGCGGTATCAGGGGATGGCCGAGCCCAGGCAGGCGTGGCGCGCGCCCGGCGGGTGCCACACCCGCGGGTGCTCTGTGGTCCTCCAGGCGGGCACAGACGTCCTCGAGGAGCTGGGCGCTGTCGTTCCAGGTATCCGCGTCGGGGTCGGTGGACACCGCGACGTCTTGCAGCCGGCGCATCGCGGCCATGAACCGGCCCATCCCTGGCGGCGGGTCAACCGGTGTGACCCTTGCGAATTCACGGATGTCGTCGTCGATCTCGGTCACGAGGGCGCCCATACCTGCAGAAGTTCGTCGGTGGTGGTGATCGTTGCGAGCAGCGACAGCGTGTTGTCGATGATCGCCTCGCCGTACGCGGTGGGGATGCCCGCGACGGCATCGCGCGGCAGGACGACGTGATAGCCGGCGTTGACGGCGTCCATCACCAGATTCGGAATCGCCACGTTCAGCGAGACGCCGAGCGCGACGATCGTCGACACACCCAGATTGCGCAGGATCGCGTCAAGGTCGGTGCCGCCCATCGGGCCCAGGCCGTGCCAGCGGTGCAACACCAGATCCGTTGACTCCGGTCCGAATTCGGGCAGCAGCGTCGCACCGGGTGACCCGGGCGCGATGTCGACACCACCGATCGCGAACAGCTTGGCATTGTGGTTCGAGCCGAGCCCGTCGGGTCGTCGCTGCACCAGGCAGTGCACCACGGCCACGTCGGCGCCGCGCGCCACCGGCAGCAGCCGCTCGATGTTCGGCAGCGCGACGCGGCGGGCTTCCTTCGCCAGCATGGCCAGGCCCGTGTCCGGACCGACCACGGCGCCCTGCAATTCCTGGGTGACGATCGCGGTGCGGCCGGGCGCGACGAGCTCGGCAAGGTCGCTGCTCATACCGAAGCGGGCACCTCATAGAACTGGGTGGCCCACTTCCGCATCGCCATATAGGGTTTCGCGTCGACCTTGGCCAGCGGTGGACGCTCGACGTATTTCTGGTAGCGCCAGATGTCGAGGTCTTCCCAGACGGTGCCGAGGAACTGCTTCTCGACTTGGCGGCGCACCTGCTCGGGCGGCACGTCGGAGGTCTCACCGGGCAGCTTCGGCCACCAGATCGAATAGAACATGTTGGAGCACTCGTCGTCGACCGGGGTGCAGGCGAATATCAGCCGATGGTTGCTCGAGCCTTCGAACGCGCTCATCGCGAAGCCGAGCCCGGAGAAATGGCTGTGGATCCGCAGCGCCATCTTGTTCGGATCGTCGCTGCGGGCGTCGGGCCAGCCGGTGAGAAATCGCCACTCCTCGTTGACCGCTTCCCATTCCAGGCAGACCGGCGTCACGGTGGCGCCGTGCACATAGTGGAAATGTGAGCTGTCGGGCCCGTTCTCCGCGACGATCTGCGGATGCACCGGCTCGTTCTCGGCGCGCCGGGAGAACTCCGGGTAGGGCCGGTAGTACGCCGAGGCGTCGGTTTCGAACTGCGGGAATTTTCTGAAGATGTCGGGCAGCTCCCACTGCGGCTCCTTGCCGTCGGGGTGATGCCAGACGAACACGCAGTCGTACTGCTCCTTGACCGGGTAGACGCGCAGCGTCAGGGCGCGGTTGGGCCGGTCGGGCTGGTAGGGGATGTAGCGGTTGGTGCCGTCTGGTCCCCAGCGCCAGCCGTGGAACGGGCACTCGACGCAGTCGCCCACCACCTTGCCGCCGTGGCCGATGTGCGCGCCGAGGTGCTTGCAGTGCGCCTCCATGATGTGCAGTTCGCCGGACTCGTCGCGGTAGGCCACGAGGTCGTCGCCGAAGTAGTGCAGGGGCCGCACCTCGCCGACCGGAAACTCCGGCGACCAGCCGATCATGAACCAACCGGTGACCTTCCATGTGAACGGAACCTTCACGCCCCACCGCCCTCCTGATGTCCTTCGGCTGGGAATCCAAGACGTACTGTAACAGTTACAGTAACATCGCTCGGATGTCGTCTAACGGAGTTCGAAGGGCGCTCGTGATGGGCGCGAGCGGCAATGTCGGTGCGGCGGTCACCCGGCGACTAGTGGCACGGGGCGACGACGTCCGGGTGCTGCTGCGCAGGAGCAGCTCGACCAAGGGCATCGACGGCCTCGACGTCGAGCGGCGCTACGGCGACATCCGCGACGCCGCCGCGGTGACCGACGCGATGGCCGACCGCGACGTCGTGTACTACTGCGTCGTCGACACCCGGGCTCACCTGCACGATCCGGCGCCGCTGTTCGCGACCAACGTCGAGGCGCTGCGCGGGGTGCTCGATATCGCATTGCGGGCGGATCTGCGGCGGTTCGTGTTCCTCAGCACCATCGGGACCATCGCCGTCGGCGCCGGCGGTGAGACCGTCGACGAGGACACCCCGTTCAACTGGGAGGGCAAAGGCGGGCCGTACATCGAGTCCCGTCGGCAGGCCGAGAATCTGGTGTTGTCCTACGCCCGCGAGCGTGGACTGCCTGCGGTGGCGATGTGCGTATCCAATCCGTACGGCCCGCCCGACTGGCAGCCGAGGCAGGGCGCACTGGTCGAGCTGGCCGCACTCGGCAAGATGCCGTGCTACGTGCGGGGTATCGGCGCCGAAGTGGTCGGCATCGACGACGCCGCCGAGGCGATGCTGCTGGCCGCCGAACGGGGACGCAACGGTGAGCGCTACATCGTGTCCGAGCGCTATATGACGCAACGCGAGATGTTCGAGATCGCGGCCGACGCCGCCGGAGTCCGCCCGCCGCGGTTCGGTGTCCCGATGGCGTTGGTCTACGCGATCGGATCTCTCGCAGGAGCCGCCAATCGCCTGTTCGGCCGCGACTTTCCGATCAACATCGCCTCGGCGCGCCTGATGGCGCTGACGTCGCCGGCCGATCACGGCAAGGCGACCCGCGAACTGGGTTGGCAGCCAAGCCCGACGGCCGAGTCGATACGGGCCGCGGCGCGTTGCTACGTCGAGCGCCACCGCGCCAAGGAGGTTGCCGCGACGTGACGCGGGTGGAGGCGATCGTCATCGGTGCGGGCTTCTCCGGGCTGTACGCCTTGCATCGGCTGCGGGAACTGGGCGTGGCCGCGCTGGTGTTGGAGAAGGCCGAAAACGTCGGCGGTACCTGGCTTTTCAACCGCTATCCCGGCGCACGATGCGATATCGAGAGCATCGAGTATTCGTACAGCTTCTCCGACGAGATCCAGCAGGAATGGGTGTGGACGGAATCCATGCCGGCGCAACCCGAGATCGAGGCCTATCTGAACTTCGTCGCCGACCGGCTCGATCTGCGCCGCGACATCCGGTTCAACACTGAGGTCGTCGCGATGACCTTCGACGAGGACGCCGCCGAATGGGAGGTCCAGACCGCGGCGGGGGAGCGGTTCACCGCGGCTTTCGTGGTCGCGGCGTCGGGCATTCTGTCGGTACCGCTGCAACCGGACTTCCCCGGTATGGACACCTTTACCGGGGCATCGCTGTTCACGAGCCGCTGGCCGAAGGAGGGCGTTGATCTGGCTGAGCGGCGTGTCGGCGTGATCGGCACGGGTTCCACCGGCGTGCAGCTGATTCCGGTGGTGGCCCGAGATGCGGCTCACCTGTACGTGTTTCAGCGGTCCGCGGCGTACACGCTGCCGTGGGAGGTGCGGGCGCTCGAGCCGGGCGAGCTGGACGAGATGAAGGCCCGCTACGACGAGATCCGGGCCGCCCAGCGCGCACACCCCGTCGGCGCGGCGCGGCTGAGCGCCTTCTCGGTGATGCTCGACATGCTCTCCAAGCCGCCATTGAAGACGGCGACGCGGGAGGAGCAGCTGCGCGCGATCGAAGAGAACGGCGTTGTGGGAGCGCTCAGTTGGGGCGATGTGTTCTTCGACATCGAGGCCAATCAGATGGCGGCCAAGCTGTACGGGGAGGCGGTGGCGCGCATCGTCAAGGATCCCGAAACGGCTGCGGCGTTGACGCCGTCGCACCCCTTCGGGTGTAAGCGCCCGATCATCGACCAGGGCTATTACCAGACGTTCAACCGCGACAACGTCACGCTGGTCGACCTGCGCAAGGGCGCGATCCGCTCGGTGACACCGGGTGGGATCGATACCGAGCAAGGACATTTCGACCTCGACGTCATCATCTATGCCACCGGCTTCGACGCGATGACGGGCGCGCTCACCCGCATCGACATCCGCGGCCGGGACGGCTTTTCGCTGCGCGACTTCTGGGCTTCTGACGGCCCCTACACGTATCTTGGCCTGGCCGTGGCCGGCCTACCGAACCTGTTCATCGTGCAGGCGCCGGGAAGCCCGTCGGCGGCAACCAATTTCGTCGCCGCACTCGAGCAGCATGTGGAGTGGATCGGCGATTGCATCGGCTATCTGCGCGCTCACGGCTACCGCACGATCGAAGCCCTGCCGGATGCGCAGCGCGAGTGGATCGAGCACACCACCGCGCTCGTCGCGCCGACGGTACTCGTGCACCCGTCGTGCAATTCCTGGTACAACGGCGGCAACGTGCCCGGAAAGAAGCGGATGTACATGGGCTACACGGCAGGCATTCCGGAATACCGGCGCCGCTGCGATGAGATCGCCGCCGCCGGCTACACCGGGTTCAAGCTGGCATGAATCCGGCCGAACGCGCGTGGCGGATCGCCACGGATCTCGCCGGCGTGCTGCCCCGGGCGCTAGCGGCGTCCCCCGGCGGTCTTCGCCAGTTGGGGGAAGTCGCGCTCGATGAGCTGGCGCTGACGGGCATGACGCTGACCGCCCCGCCGCCGAAGCTGGAGCGGTCGGTGGAGTCCTGCGCTTTGGCGGCCCAGGAGCTCTCGGGCCTCGGTGTCGCCGGTGCGCATGCCGAACCTAAACCGTTGCAGGTGAAGTCTGTTCGTCGTCGACGCATCGGCCGGCTGGCGTACGAACAGGTGACGTTCGAGCATGATCCGTTGTTGCCGTCGTCGTTGGCCGGGTTCGGCGGGCCCGCTACTGCGGCGGTGCATCTGTGCCGTGCCGTGGATGAGCGGCGGCCGTGGCTGGTGTGGGTGCATGGCGCCGGTCAGGGCCAGCCGCTGGATCTGCTCTTCTCGCGTGCGCGACGCCTACAGAGCGAGCTGGGGTTCAACATTGCGCTGCCGGTGCAGCCGGGCCACGGCATTCGTCGTAACTCGTGGCCGCCTTATCCGAATATGGACCCGCTCAACAACATCGCCGGCATGATGCGTGCGATTTCGGAGGTGCGTGCCGTAGTGAGGTGGCTGCGACCGCAGTCGAGCGCCATCGCGATCTCGGGGGTGTCGATGGGCAGTCCGGTCGCGGCGCTGGTCTCGCACCTGGAAACCGTTGACGCGGTGGCGGTGTACACGCCGATCGTCGGACTGAACGGAATGATCGCGCACCACCTCGGTCGGTGGGGACCGTCGGTGCAGCCGGTCAGCGATCTATTGGGCTCGGCGGCAGTGGCGGCGCTCAATTCGGCGGTCGACCATCTCTCCGTCGATCCCACGCCGCCGCCGTCCCGTCGGCTCATCGTGGGAGCGGCATACGACCGGATGGCGTTGCGCGAACCCGCGCTGGCGTTGCACGAGCATTGGGGCGGGCACCTGTACTGGCACGACGGAGGTCATGCCGGGCATCTGTTCTCGCGACGGGTGCAGGCCGAATCGGAGAAGTTTCTCCGCGGCGTGGGAGGTGTCGGATGACCCGCACCGCCCGCGAAGTGGTCGAGCTGTACAACCTGGTGGTGTGGAACAAGCGCGATTTCGCGTTGGCCGATGAGCTGATGGGGGAGTCGGTGGTTCGCCACGACGTGGGTGAGGCGACGACGTTGACGCACGGGCAGGCCGTGCAGCGCATCATCGATTACTGGGACATGTTCGAGAGCATTCGCTTCGACTTGAACCTGGTGGTGGCCGGCGACGACGGCGAACACGTGGCGATCGTGTACGAGTCGCCGATGACGCTCAAAGACGGCACCGAGACGACGATCAGCTGCATGGAGATCTTCCGGGTAGTCGATGGCAGGATCATCGAGGTCTGGAATTGTGGCTACAAACAAGGAGTTTGGGCGTGAGAACACTCGACGAGCTGGGCTACTACCTGCTGGCCGGTGCCGGCGGCGAAGGTCCCGCCACCTTGATGGACGAGGCGCGCCGCGGCGAAGAACTCGGCTTCGGCACCGCGTTCATCTCCGAACGCTGGAACGTCAAGGAGGCCTCATCGCTCGTCGGCGCAGCGTGTGCCGTCACCAGCTGCATGCAAATCGCCACCGCGGCAACCAATCACAACACTCGCCACCCGCTGATCACCGGATCCTGGGCGACGACCATGCACCGGCTGTCGGGCGGGCGGTTCACGCTGGGCATCGGCAGGGGAATCGCCGCGATGTACGGCGCGTTCGGCATCCCGGCGGTGACGACGGCACAGATGGAGGACTTCGCGAACGTCATGCGCCGGCTGTGGCACGGCGAGGTGATCTTCAACCACGACGGGCCGATCGGCAAGTATCAGGTGCTGTTCCTCGATCCCGATTTCGATGAGGACATCCGCTTGGCAATCGTGGCGTTCGGACCGCAGACGCTGGCGTTGGGCGGGCGGGCTTTCGATGATGTCATCCTGCACACGTACTTCACACCGGAAACGTTGCAGCGGTGCGTCAAAACGGTGAAAGAGGCCGCCGAGCAGGCAGGCCGCGACCCCGACAGCGTGCGGGTGTGGTCGTGCTTCGCCACCGTCGGCGATCACCTACCCGAGGAACTGCGGTTGAAGAAGACCGTCGCCCGGCTGGCCACCTACCTGCAGGGCTACGGCGATCTCATGGTCAAGACCAACAACTGGGATCCCGCTGTGCTGGAACGGTTCCGGGCCGATGCCGTGGTGCAGTCGATCGCCGGCGGCATCGACCACAAGGCGACGCCCGAGCAGATCGAACACATCGCGACCCTGATTCCCGATGAGTGGCTGGAGCCGTCGGCCACCGGATCCGCCGAGCAATGTGTGGCCCGCATTCGCAAGGAGTTCGACTACGGGGCCGACGCGGTGATCATGCACGGGGCGACGCCCGACGAGCTCGAGCCGATCGTCGAGGCCTACCGCGCGTGATTTCGGCGTAGCTTCCCTTGTCTTTCGGGGACGCCTC
>NZ_PIZU01000005.1 GCF_002838065.1 Mycobacterium hubeiense
ACACAAAACGAGGTGTGCACCAAACCCGGGATGCTTCACTCGCCGGCATGAAAGTGTTCCTGAGCGAAACGGGTGCCGAGGTCGGCTGTGACCACGAATCACACCCGCCGACCCTCGTCTTCATGACCCGCCGGCCTCTTGCCGAACTTCGCCACGTACTGGAGTGCCGCGGCGCGCTTTTCAGGGACGACGAGGTCGTGGAAGGTTTCCCGGCCGATGGCGATGGAGTTCGCGCGGGCCGGAACGCAGAGTTTTTGTGGTTCTACGACCTGGACGGCAACAAGATGGAGTTCTGCCGAGTCTTAAAGAAGAACTGACGCGCTATACGTCGGGCTGATAGCAGCAGCGATGCCTATGACACGAGAGGTTTGACCATTTTGGCGAAGAGCTTTCGGTTCGGTGCGGCGTTGTCAACACTGAAATCCCGAGGGCAGTGGCGCGATGCTGTCCGACGTATAGAAGATCTCGGATACGACGTCTTGCAACTGCCCGACCATCTCGTCACCCCTGCGCCCTTTCCCGCCTTGCTCGCCGCCGCAGAAGTCACGACGATGCGACTGAGCCCTTTTGTGCTCAACGCGGGTTTCTACAAGCCGGCGTTGCTGGCCCGTGACATCGCCGCCGTTGATCTCCTGACCGACCATCGGCTCGAAGTGGGTTTGGGTGCTGGCTATGTGCGTGAAGAGTTTGAAGCCGCCGAACTTGAATTTCCAAGCCCACGAAGCCGTGTGGACCACCTCACCCATATGACCACCTATCTGCGTGAGCATGTGCCGACGGTGCCGATCATGATCGCCGGTTCGGGCGACCGAGCGCTGACACTTGCCGCCACGCGGGCCGACATCGTCGGCATCAGCGGCAGCAGAACGAACAGCACGGCAGCCGACCCACTAGCTGACCTGGTGGCTTTCATCAACGACAAAGCTGTCGACCGGTTTACGGGTCTGGAGCTGAATCTGATGTTCACCGCGATGCCGCACGACAGCAGCGGCGTTCCGAAGGTTTTGCGCACATCGGGCTTCGGCCAGGCGCTATCCCAAGAAGAAATACTCGCATCGCCAACAACGCTGGCCGGCTCGCCTCAAGATATGGCGGATACGTTGCGCCACTACAGCGAGGAGTACGGCATCACATACTTCAGCGTTCCTCAGCTGCATGCAGAAGCATTTAGCACGGTGATCGCGGAACTGCGCTGAGAGGTGGAGCAACAATGCCCGAGTCGCTGACATTCGACGTCTCTGCCGCCGCGGGGAGCGGCGAGCAACTCACCCAGGAGGCGTGGATGTTTCTGCCCGAGCGGCCCGCCGACGCGCGTGCGGTGTTGCTGTGCCTCGCGGGCGGCACGTACGACAAGCACTACTGGCACATCGACATCGACGGTTATCCTGGGTACAGCTTCGGCGAGCATCTGGCTGACGCGGGGTTCGTCGTGATCGCCGTCGACCACCTGGGGATCGGCGAGAGTACAGACCCGGTTGCCTCCGGCCCGCTGGGCCTGGAGTTACTCGCGAGAGGCGACGCCGAGGTAGCGCGCCAGGTCCGAGAACGACTGCAATGTGGGGACTTACACCGCGACCTTCCGACGACGCTGCCGTTCGTGGGCGTCGGACACTCGATGGGCGCCTGTCTGACGACGATGGTGCAGGCCACGGCGCACCCATACGACGCCGTAGCGCTGTTGGGCTACGGTGTCCAAATCACCAATGTGTACGACGAAGCCGCCGACGCTGAGGATTTGGAGGCGCGAATTCAGCAGACGATCGAAGTGTCCTGTCAGCTGACGGGGGCCCAGCCCACCGACGTCCATACGTTCGCTCCCCGTGGTTATCTGGCCGACTTGTTCTACGCCGGTGAGGTTCCGCAAGACGTCGTCGACGCGGACACCGCTGTGCAGAGCCGTGTTCCGTTGCGCGCGGCGGCAGAGGTCACCACGCCCGGGTTCGTGGAAAGGTATGCGCCCCGCGTCGATGTTCCCGTCTTCCTCGCGTTCGGAGCAGCGGCCGACGTGTCGCCGAACCCATATGCAGAGCCCGCGAGCTACACCGCCTCAGCGGACGTGACCCTGTTCATCGTCCCGAATTCGGGGCACTGTCATAATTTTGCCAGCCATCGCGCACAGCTGTGGGATCGCATTGCGACGTGGGTGCCGACGGTCCTTCCGGTAGGGAGTGTGCAATGACGAACACCGTTGGGTTCCTCGGCGCCGGACAGCTCGGCGAACCGATGGTCGAGCGGTTGCTCGGCGCCGGGCACGACGTACTGGTTTATGCCAGGCGCGATGAGGTTCGTCGTCGATTGGAAATCAAGGGCGCCGCGATGGCGGCCTCTGTGGCCGACCTTGCACGCGGCAGCGACGTCCTCATCTCATGCCTGTTCTCCGATGCACAGCTGCGCGAGACAGGGCTCGGGCCAGAGGGTTTCATCGCCAATGCGAAGCCCGGCGCGGTTTTCGTCTCGCATACCACCGGCAACCTCTCCACACTCGAAGCGCTGCGGGACAGTTCCGCCGCACCGCCGGTCATCCTCGACGCGCCCGTCAGCGGTACCGCCGACGACATCGCTGCGGGCAAGCTGACGGTGCTGCTCGGCGGGCCTGCTGACGCCGTCGCGGCCGTGACGCCCATCCTGGCCGCGTACGCCGATCCCGTGGTGGCGACTGGCGAGCTCGGCAGTGCGTTGGCGCTCAAGCTGATCAACAACCTGTTGTTTGCGGCAAACGCCCAATTGTTGGCCTCGGCAGCGCAATTGGGCGCCCAGCTGGGCATCGACCCGGACGTGCTGTTGTCTACCTTGCAAGTGTGCAGTGCCAACAGCAATGCAGCGGCGCACGCTCACCGCATCGGCGGGATGGACCGGTTCACCGAACTCGCCGGACCCTTCTTACGCAAGGATATTGCGGCCTGCCGCGAGGCCGCCGCCGAGTCGGGCGTCGACCTCGGCCTGCTGGAAACCGCCGTGCGCGACGGGCCGTTGGCGCTCTACGACGACCCCGCGGCAGGGGAGAACTGACTTCGTCAGAGCTCGTCGAGGTAGCGCTCCACCAATGCGACCGACGTCTGTGGATAGCTCATCGCGGTCGGGGCGTCCAATCCGTCGCGCACCAGTAGCCGGGCGAGCCGGTTGTTGATCAGCGACAGCACGAACGCGGCCACCAACTGGTAGTAGACGATGTCGCCCGTCAACGTCCCGCCGAACTCGAGGTAGCGCCTGACGAATTCGTCGTCGTCCGGGATGCCCGCTAGCCGGGTGAACCCCAAGGCCTCGCACAGAAAGCGCTCGAACATCAGCCACCAACCGAGGTCGATGTCCGGTGGCCCGGTGGTCGCGGTCTCCCAGTCGAAGAGCGCCACCACCGACAGGTCGTCGCCGAAACACATGTTGCCGACTCGCGCGTCGCCCCACACGACCGTCTCGGCGTCGGTGTCGGGCGCGCGGTCACGTATTGTCCGCAGCGCATGCGCGAGCGTGTCAGCACCGACCGCCAGGTCGTCACGGCACCAGTCGTACCAGCCGCTGAGTTTGTCGAGGTAGCGCTGCAGCGCCGTGCCATCGGCGTCGCCCCCGCCGCGGAGGAACCGCAACGTGTCGGCGTCGCGCACCCGGTGTAGAGCCACCAGCGCACGTAAACCGTTGTCGCACAGCAGTTCCCGTTGTGATGCGGTCAGCTCGACCGTCCAGCCCCGCTTGTGCCAACTCGGGACGTCCGACGGTGTGCGCCCCCGCACCCGGCGCATCACATAGAACGGCGATCCCAAGATCGCCGCGTCGCGTTCGATGCCGACGATTTCCGGTACTGGAATACCCTGGGCGCCAAGCCTTTGCATCACCTCGGCCTGCCGTGGCGCGTCGGGCCCGGTGAACAACTGGTGGTCGTCGGCCTGCGTGCGCAATACCAGCTCCTCGGCGTGGTGCGCGCCGGATTCGTCGGTCCACGTGGCGGCGAAGAACACGGTCTTTCCCGAATAGCCTGCCGCGGGCGCGCTGAACTCGGAGATGTCGAAGGCGTTCGCGCCTGAGGGTGCCAGCCGGGGAGGCAGCCAGGCACGCAGCACCTCGTCCACCCGCTCGCCGACGTCGCCGCGCGCCGATGAATACGCCATCAGTCTCCTTCCATGAGTTGAACACTACTGTCAGAATATGCGGTGTGGATGGTGGCCAGACTGTGAGTGTCGCGCTCGGCGCCTACGTGCTCCCCGGCCGCGTCACCGACCCCGGCGCCGCCATCGGCCAGGCTCAAGCCGCCGAGCGGCTCGGTCTGCGCACGGTGTGGCTGAGCGAGCGGTGGGGCACCAAGGACCTCGGCGTTCTGGCGGGCGCGATCAGCCAAGTCACCTCGAGCGTCCGAATCGCCTCAGGCATCACGCATTTGCAGTCGCGCCATCCTGCGCTGCTTGCGTCGTTGGCGATGACGGCTCAGGCACTCTCGGGCGGGCGGTTCATTCTCGGCGTCGGACGCTCGGTCGACGCCATGTGGAGAGCCGTGGGGCTACCGCGGTCCACCAACGCCTTGATCGTCGACCACGCCGACATCTTCCGGCGCCTGTGTCGTGGGGAGAGGGTCCGCTACGACGGCCCCGCGGGCACCTACCCGTCGCTTCGGCTCAACGACATTCCCGATCAACCGGTGCCGCCGCTGGTCTTCGCGGCGATCGGCCCCAAGGGGCTGGAGCTTGCGGGTCGCCACTTCGACGGGGTGCTGTTGCATCCGTTCCTCACCCCGGCCGCCGTGCGGCGGTCAGTCGAGCACGTGCGCGAGGCAGAACGCGCGGTGGGCCGACCGAGGGGCAGCGTGCGGGTGTACGCCACCGTCGTTACGGCTTGCGAGCTTGATGCCGACGAGGAGCTCGCCGTGGTCGGGGCGCGGGCAGTGACCTATTACCAGATTCCCGGCTTCGGAGAACGGTTGGCGGCGGTCAACGGCTGGGATCCGGAACCGTTGACGCGGTTGCGATCTCATCCGTTGCTGGCCGGCATCAGGGGCGCGGCGGACTCCGTGCTCAGCCGCGAAGAACTCGTCGAGGTGGCGTCGGTATTGCCGGCGGCCTGGACCGGCGAGGCGGCGGCGGTCGGAACGGTGTGCGCCTGCGGTTCGATGTTCGGACGCTACCGCGAGGCGGGAGCTGACGAGCTGGTGTTGCACGGCACCACACCCGATCGGCTGGGACCGCTGGTGTCGGCTCACTGCCGAATTGATCAAGATGGCTAAATATTGATCGGCAGCGCGTCGAGATTTCGCGTCGAGTATGAGCTGGGTGTATCGAGTGTGCTTGTGCTGCGGAGTGTTTCGTGAAAATGGATGGTGAGGGCACACTCGACGCTGTGAACGCACACTCGAAGTGGTTAATGCACACTCAAAGCGTCGCACCGAGAATTTGACCGTCAATGCGACCGGACGCCGAAGTCGATGTCGGCAATGCTTTCGAATGGTGTGAAGCCGTCCTTGCCCAACCATGACGGCTTGGCCCGGTGACCCGGCTGGGGGCGGGCCCAGTCGACCCACGGCCCCCAATCCTCGCGCCGCAGTTTCTGTTCCAACGTCTGCGGGTACTTCTTCGCGGCCGCGCTGTAGCGTTGCGCGAACCTCTTCATCTCGGGCAACAACCAGACATCCTCCTCGGACCGCCACTTTCCGCCGCCGGCGTACTCGATGAATTGGTAGGACGGGAAGTCGATGGGAGCTCCGCCGGGCTCCGGGTTGTCGGCGCGGTTGAAGACCTTGTAGGCGACGCGCGTCCCGTCGACGACGTACCAAATGAGCGGGCTGTAGACCTGAGGCGCGGCCCCCATCGTGCCCTCGAGGAACCTGGTGATTTCGTCAGGGCCGGTGAAGGTTCCGTAGAAGTGGTCGAAGTAGGTCGCGTCGTCGGTGAACAAGTACGCCCATGCCTGCCAGTCCTCGAGCACGGGACCAGTCATGAAGTAGCGCCGGAACTCCCGCTCGACTTCTTCGACGTCTGCCATGGTGGTCACCCTCCCAGTCGTAGGCCCGCGTTGCGGGTGCCGAATATGTCGGTGGCCATGATCCCGCCGAGTTTGTCTGCATCCCAACGCTTCTGTCCGTTCGAGACCGACGCCACCGGATGCCATCCCTTGAGCAGCTGGAGGTGTTCGCCCATGGCCCGGATTACCTGCCCGCTGATGTGTCCGGCCTCTGGGCTGGCCAGCCAGGCCACCACCGGTGAGCCCAGCGACGGGTCCTTGGGGTCGAACTCGTCCTCGGCGCGCTCGTCGGGCTCGATGGGCGCCTCGGCCCCTGGCATCGACGCGGACATGCGGGTACGTCCGCCCGGGCTGATGACATTCACCGTCGCACCGATCGACGCGAGCTCCAGGCTCAGGGTCTGGGTCAGTCCGACGATCGCGGCCTTGGCGGCGCTGTAGTTCGTCTGCCCGAAGTGGCCGTGCAATCCAGCTCCGGAGGTGGTGTTAATGATGCGGCCGTAGACCTTTGCGCCGGATTCCTTTGCTTCCGTTCGCCATTTGCGCGCGACGGCGCGGCTGGTGAGCCAGCTACCGCGGACGTGCACCCGCATCACCAGGTCGAAGTCGTCGACGGTCATGTTCCAGATTGCCTTGTCGCGCACGATGCCTGCGTTGTTGACGACGATGTCCAAGCGGCCCAGCTGTGAGTAGGCGCGTTCGACGGCGAGGTCCACCTGCTCCTCGTCGCCCACGTCGCTGAAGTCCGAAACCGCCTTTCCGCCGCGGCTTTCGATGATCGCCACCACCTCGTCGGCGACCTTGCCGGTGCCCTCGCCGGACAGGCTGGTGCCCAGGTCGTTGACGATCACGGTGGCGCCGTGCTTGGCCAGTTCGAGTGCGTGCCCGCGGCCGATGCCGTGGCCAGCGCCGGTCACCAGCGCGACTTTGCCGTCGAGCAGTCTGGTCATCGGTTCTCCTCGCTAGGTGTGAACACCGTCAAGTAGGGGCACTCGGGGTCGTTCTCGTCGACTGGGCGGAAGGCCGCGGCAACCGGCATTCCGACCCGAAGACCACCGGGGTCCGCGCCCTCGATGGTTGTCATCAGTCGCGGACCCTCGTCGAGTTCGACGATCGCCGCGACGTAGGGCAACCGGTCTTTGAACGGAGCCAGGTCATTCACGTACACCGTTGAGTACGTGTAGAGCGTCCCAGTTCCCTTGGCCTGAACCGGGTGCACGTCCTCGCTCCAGCAGTACGGACAGAACGGCCGTGGGTAGTGATGGACCTTGCCGCAAGCCGTGCATTCAGCGATCAGCAGCCGCCCCTGCCTGGCGGCCTCCCAGTACGGTTCACTGGCGGAATCGATGGTGGGAATGTCTGCGCGTGCCACCGCCGTCACCACCCGGTGAACTTGGTCGGACGCTTCTCCATGAACGCTTGCACGCCCTCCTTGGAGTCCTGCGCGTAGGACTGGATCTCCTGGGCCATCGCCTCGGCGACGAATGCGCCGGACCGGTCGGTGTCGGGGGAGTCGTTGAGCAACCGCTTGGTGAATGCGATCGCGGAGGTCGCCGCCTCCGCGAGCCGCATGGCGAAGTCGGCCACCGTGGCGTCGAACTCGTCGGCGTCCACCACCCGGTTCACCAGCCCCAGCGTCAACGCCTCAGTGGCCGAGAGCTTTTCCCCGAAGAACGCCAACTCCTTGGCCTTCTGCATTCCGATGCGCCGGGGCAGCAGGTAGCAGCCCCCGCCGTCGACCACCAGTCCGCGCTTGACGAAAGACTCTGCGAAGTAGGCATTTTGGGTGGCGATCACCAGGTCGGACGCATACACGAGGTGTGCTCCAAGCCCCGTCGCCGCGCCGTGCACCGCGGCGATCACCGGCTTGTTGCAGTCCAGCACGGCCGCGACCAACTTCTGTGCGCCGTTCATGATGCGCCGAGTCGGCTCCAGCACCCGCTTCTCGCCAAGCGCTCGTCGGTCGGCCAGTGCGCCCACGTCAGCGCCCGAGCAGAAGTGCTTGCCGTTGGCGCGTAAGACAACCACCCGCACCTTCTCCTCGGTGTCGGCGGCTTCCAGCAGCGCGATGAGCGTGTTGCGGTCCTCTGGCCGGACCGCGTTGGCGGCGTCGGGCCGGTTCAGGGTGATCGTCATGACTCCGTCCGCGACGTCGGACAGTACCGCTGCCTCACTCATGGCGTGTACGCCGCCTCGAGGTGTTTGATGCCGTTGACGAAGTTCGACCTCAGCATGACGGGTTCGCTGGCCGCGGTGATGTCGGGGTATCGCGAATACAGCATCTGAAACGCCACGTTCAGTTCGAGGCGGGCCAGGTGGGCACCCAGGCAGAAGTGCGGTCCAGGACCGCCGAATGCCAGATGGTTGTTGGGTTTTCGCTCGATGTCAAAGGTCTCGGGATTCTCGAAAACCGCGGGGTCGCGATTTGCGGCGGGATACCACATCACGACCTTGTCGCCCTCGTTGAATGTATGGATGACGTCGTCCTGCTCGTTCGTCAGCGTGACGCCGTCGCGAGTCACGGTGCGGCGCATGTGAATCACCGGGCTCGCGTAGCGCAGAATCTCCTCGACCGCGGTGGGCGCCAATTCGTCGTAGTTCGCCATCAGCCGGTCGCGCTGCTCGGGGTGTGCGCTGAGAATGAGCAGCCCGTGGCTGAGTGCGTTGCGGGTCGTCTCGTTGCCCGCGCCGATCAGCAGGATGAAGAACTTCGCCAGTTCCTGCGGCGTCAGGTTCTCCTCGTCGGAGGTGACCAGCTTGCTGATGACGTCGTCGCGCGGATGGGCAATGCGGTCCTCGGCGATGCTCTTGAGCAGATCGATGAGTTGCTCGCTGGTCTGGCTGACCGCCTTCTCGATCCCCGCGACGGTCTGGTCAGGGACGTACTCGGGATCCGATGCGCCCAAGACGACGTTGGTTGCGCGAAGGATGAATTGTTCGTGCTCGCGCGGCACTCCCAACATGTTGTCGATGATGCGCAGCGGCAGCAGGGTGGCGAACGCCGAGACGAAGTCGCAGGTGCCGGAAGCGGGCATCTCCTCGAGGATCTCGGCGGTTGTCTCGGTGACCAGGCCGCGAAGCTCAGTCAGCATGCGGGGGGTGAAGCCGCGCGACACGATCTTGCGCAACCGCATGTGCTCGGGATCGTCCATGTCGATGATGGAGCCGCGATAGGCGCGCATCTCCGCGGTTTGATCGAAGATCTGGGTGCCTTGCCCGGAGCTGAACTCGTCGGGCCGACGGCTGATGCTCACCACGTCGCGGTGTGCGCCTACCGCCCAGAATCCTCGCACCCGCGGAGAGCCGAGTCGGCTGGTGCGGACGAACACCGGGCGACCCGCGTCGCGCAGGCGTCGGTAGAGCTCCGTTCGGTCGCCCGGATGCTCCTGCCACCACTGCAGGTCGATCAGCGGGGCGAACTGCTGCTCGTCGAGATCGATCGCGCTCACGACATCCGATTCTGGCACTTATGTCACTTTTAGGCAACGTCGCATAACAGGACAGTATGGATTAATGCGGGGAAACTTGCCGCATCGATCTCGTCATATATCTAACATTAGTGTCACTGACAGTAGGGAACCGAGGAGGGCCATGTCATTACGGGTAGGCATCATCGGCGTGGGCTGGGGCGCCCACGTGCAAGTGCCGGGTTTTCGAGCGGCGAAGGGCTTCGAGCCTGTCGCGCTGTGTGCGCGCACACCCGAACGGTTGCAACGGGTGGCCACCAAGCTGGGCATTGACGAGACGTCCACCGATTGGCAGTCGTTCGTCACACGGGATGACCTCGACGTCATCTCGGTCGCCACGCCCACCTCGTTGCACCACGAGATGACGACGGCTGCCCTGGCCGCGGGCAAACCCGTGCTCTGCGAAAAGCCGCTCGCCGGCGACCTGGACGAGGCCCGCGACATGGTGCGCGCCGCCGCCGCCGCCGACGTGCCAACCGCCTGCTGCTTCGAGAACCGTTGGAACCCAGACTGGTTGGCCGTCGCGGATCGAGTGCGCTCCGGTTTCCTGGGCACGCCGTACTTCGTCCGCGTGAGTCGCAGCGCGTCGTACTGGCACCCGAGCCATCCTCTGCAGGCCCACTGGATGTACGACCGCGAGCAGGGCGGCGGATACCTGGCAGGCATGCTGGTGCACGATCTCGACTTCGTGTGCAGCCTGCTCGGTCGCCCCGTGTCGGTGTGCGCGGAGGTGCGCACCAGCGATCCGGTGCGCGAGCTGCCCGACGGTGGGACGCTGCAGGTCACCGCCGACGACACCGCGGCGGTGCTGATGCGGATGGAGTCCGGGGTAACCGCCGTGTTGAGCGTGTCGGTGATGGGTGCGCACGCCGACCACTACCGCCTGGAGCTTTTCGGCGCCGACGGCACCATCATCGGTGATGGCGACTTGCGTTCGGCGGCTTATCAACTCGGTGGGGCCACCGACGACGGCCTGCGTCCGTTGCCAGTCGACAACCGCGAGCCTGCACATCCCGAGCGGCTCCCTGGTGGGCTGGCGGGTCATGCCAGCCGGGCGATGGCGCTGATGCTGGAGGACTGGCTGCCCGCATTCGACGGCGCGCCGAGCCAGGTGGCCACCTTCGACGACGGCCTGCTGTCGCTGGCGGTGATCGACGCTGCGCGTCGATCCGCCGAAGGCGGCGGCTGGGAACCGGTGCAAGCATGAGAAGCGCGTCGAACGTGAACCTGTTGCGAAAAACCGTGGGGAATTTCGCAATAGCTTCACGTTCGGTGGCCTGAGGCCGAGCGTTACGCCTCGGCGGCTGGATAGATCAGCACGCCGCGAATGTTGGCCCCCGCGTGCATGTCGGCGTAGCCGTCGTTGACCTTCTCCAATGGGTACGTGCGGGTGACCATCGAGTCGAGATCCACTTGACCCGCGCTGTACAGCTCAAGAATTTTCGGAATGTCGGCGCGTGGGTTGCCTGAGCCGTAGAGCGTCCCGATGATTTGCTTCTCGGTCAGCGTCAGGTCCATCAGGTTGGCCCGGATCTCGCGCTCCAGCATCGGGTGGATGTTGGTGACGATCAGCTTGCCGCGCTTGGCGGTCATAGCCAGTGCCTGACCCACAAGTTGACCATCGCCGACGCCCATCGCGCAGATGAACTTGTCCACACCGCGGTCCCAGGTGGCTTCGGCCACAACGCTTTTGGCCTCGTTCCAGTCCGCTGCGGTGTGGGTGGCGCCCATCTTGCGCGCTTCGTCGCGTTTGTACGGCGACGGGTCGATGACGGTGATGGTGCGGGCACCGGCCAGACGCGCACCCTGAACCGCTGCGGCGCCGATGCCTCCGACACCAGCGATCGCGACGGTGTCGCCTGGCCGCACGTCGGCGGCATAGACGGCCGAACCCCACCCGGTGATGAAGCCGCATCCGAGCAGGCACGCGAGGTCAAGACGGTAGTGCTCCGGGATTTTGACGCAGCTTGCCTCGTGCACCACGGTGTGGTGCGCGAACGAACCGACGCCGCAGGCCAACGCGAGATCCTTGTCGCCGATATGGTGGCGGGCGGTTCCGTCGTGAATTTGCATGCCGGAGTAGATTTTTGCGCCCAGGTCGCACAGGCTCTGGTGGCCGGTCGAACACGACGGACACCGCCCGCAGGAGGGTATGAAGCTGAACACGACGTGGTCACCCGGGGCCAGCCACGACACGTGGTCGCCGACGGCCTTGACCACGCCGGCGCCCTCGTGCCCTCCGATGCAGGGCAGCGCGATCGGCATGTCGCCGGTGACGAGGTGGTCGTCGGAGTGGCACATGCCCGAGGCGTGAAGTTCGACCAACACCTCCGTCGCCTTGGGCTCGTCGAGCTCGATGGTCTCGATGGACCATGGCGTGTTGCGTTCGAATAGCACTGCGGCTTGGGTTTGCATGGAAATCCCTTCGGAGCCTTATCGAATGATGACTTGATGTTCAACGAAGCCGGCGATGCCCTCGGGCCCGCCCTCGCGGCCGATGCCGGACTGCTTGAACCCGCCGAACGGGCTGGCGAAGTCGAGCACCGCGGTCGAGTTGACCGCCACCGACCCGACCTGCAGCCGCGCCGCCACCGCCGCTGCCCGCTCCGAGTCGGACGACCACACCGCACCAACGAGCCCGTATCGGGAGTCGTTGGCGATGGCGACCGCGTCGGCAGCGTCATCCTCTCCGGTGTCGTCATAGGCGATGACGACAGCGACGGGTCCGAAGACCTCCTCGCGGGCGATCTCCATGTCATTGGTCGCCGCGACGAGTGCCGGGGCGACCAACCATCCTGGCCCGTCCGGCCGCTCACCGCCCACGAGGACCGTGGCGCCTTCTTCTCGTGCACGCGACACAAACTCTTCGACTCTGTCGCGTGCGGCCTCGTTGATCAGTGGGCCGATGTCGGTCGACCGGTCGGCAGGGTTGCCGACGCTCAACTTGGCGACCGCTTGGGTCAGAGCCACCACGTATTCGTCGTAGCGGCTGCGCGGCAGCAGGATTCGCGTCAACGCCGCGCACAGCTGGCCGTTGTTGCCCATCACACCGCTGACGAGTCCGGGCACGGTGTTGTCGAGCTCCGCGTCGGGCAGCACGATCGCCGCGGACTTGCCGCCAAGTTCGAGGCTGCAGCGCCGGATGAGCGAGCCGCACTTCGCGGCGATGCGCGCGCCGACGGCTGTCGATCCGGTGAAGCTGACTTTGTCGATTCCGGCATGTCCGGTGAGCAGCTCGCCGGTCGCGGCGCCGCCGTTGACGACGTTGACCACGCCATCCGGGATTCCCGCCTCCTCGATCGCTTCGGTCAGCACGGCGAACTCCAGCGGGGCGTCGGGCGCCGGTTTGAGCACCACCGTGCACCCGGCGGCCAGCGCCGGACCCAGCTTCAACGCGGCGATGAACAGTGGTGTGTTCCATGGCACGATCGCGCCGACCACGCCGACGGGCACCTGGCGTACGAGTACGGTGCCGCCCGTCATCGAGGGGCGGGTGGTGCAGAAGGGATAGTCACCGGTGATGGCGGCGTATGCCTTCAGCACGCCGACCGCGGTGATCACCTGACCGAAGGTGCTCCACGACCGCGGTGACCCGATCTCCGCGGTCGTCAGGTCGGCGAGCTCACCTTTGCGCGCAGCCAGGGCGTCGGCCAGCCGGCCGAGCGCGGCTCCGCGCTCTGCAGGGGAGGTCTGGCCCCACCCGGGCAGCGCGTCGCGGGCGGCCGCGACGGCGGCGTCGACTTCGGCAGGGCCGGCGACGCCCACCGAGCCGAGGACTTCGCCAGTGGTCGGCGACGTCACGTCGATCGTCTCGGCGGGCGCCTCCGTGATCCATTTGCCTGCGACATAGCTTGCCGCCACCTCGACCATGGGCATCGATTCTGGCATTAATGTCATCTTTGGACAAGCGGCTCATTTGTGCAATAGGCGCCCGGAGAGTTTCGCTCCTGACATTTTTCTGACACTATTGGTCACTATGACTCCATCGTCGGAAGGCGACGCCGACCTTGGCGTCGGAGAGCCGTGGGAGGTGGTGGTCGAACGCGGCAAGATCGCCGAGTTCGCCGAAGCCATGCTGAGTGACAACCCCGCCTACCGGGGCCCCGACGCGATCATCCCTCCGACGTTTCTCACCAGTGCGGCTCGGTGGGCACCGCCTGGTGTCCGGGTGAACGTGGGCTTCGACCGCAAGCGTTTGTTGCATGGTGAGCAGGAGTACACGTTCTACGGCGCACTGCCCGCGGCGGGCGACGTGCTCACCGCTGCGGAGCGCATCGTCGAGCGGTTCACCAAGCCCGGTAAGCGTGGCGGCACCATGCGCTTCGCCAGAGTGGTGACCGAATACCGCGACACCACAGGGACATTGGTCGCCGAGGCGAAGGCGACGTTCATCGAGACAGCGGCCAAAAAGTGACGGCCATGACCGCTCTGCGCGTGGGCGCGCAGGCGGCCCCGCGCGAGTTCGGGCCGCTGACCCGCCAGATGTTCGTCCGTTACGCCGGGGCGTCCGGGGACCTGAACCCGATGCACTACGACGACGAGTTCGCGCGGGCCGCCGGATTTCCGTCGGTTTTCGCCCAGGGGATGTTCTCGGCAGCCCTGCTCGCAGGTTTCGCGACCGACTGGCTAGGCGCGCGCAACGTTCGCCGGTTCGGGGTCAGGTTCCGCGAGCAGGTCTGGCCCGGCGACGTGCTGACCTGCTCGGGAACCGTCACCGCCGTGTCGGAGGAGTCAAACGCCGACCGGCTGATGGTCGAGTTGACCGCCACCCGGCAGACGGGCGGCGTGGCGATCACCGGGACCGCGGAATTCGTCATTCCGCGAAACGCGCCACTGCGCGACACACCCAGCCCGGCTGGGCCATAGGCTTAGACGATCATGTCCGAAGCCTCGATCGTCCGTCGGGCCAGTTACGGCCCGTCGAGCCCCACCGTCGGTGAACGCGGTGCCAGCACGCGGAGCAAGATCACCGAGGTTTCGCTGGAGTTGTTCGGTCGGCTCGGATACTTTGACACGTCCGTCGATGCGATCGCCAAGGGCGCAGGCGTTTCGCGTGCCACCCTGTACCAGTACTTCAAGGGCAAGGACGAGATCTTTCTCGAGTTGCTCAACGAATGCGGGAGCGCGCTGTTCCGGGTGGCTCGCCGCATCGGGCCGCTCGGGCCCGACGAAGTGGGGTTCGACAACCTGAACTGGTGGCTCGGCGAGTGGAGCTGGGTCTTCGAGAAGTACTCCACGATGTTCGTGCAGTGGACGGCCATCGCCTCGTCGGATACCAAGGTGCGCCCGGAGATAACGCGGTTCGTGCGCAGCTACAACCACCGCCTCGCCGAGCGGCTCGCGGCGTCGGGACTGCACGGCCTCGACCCTGAAGTGGCGGCCATGACGATGACCGCGCTCGTGCACCGCATCAACTTGCACGTGCACACCGGTCGCGCCTATGGCCGGACCGCGAAGGATGCGGTCGACACCTTGTCGGTCTTTCTCCAACTCATGTTGTTCCCTGCTACGCCACCTGCGGTGTTGACGTCGCTACGGCTACACGGCAGCAGCAATCCGGCTGCCGACGTGGACGCCGTCGAGGTGCCCGATGAACCGAGTGTCGAGGGACTTTCCATCAGCGAACGCACCGCAGGGCTGAGCAAGCGCGCTGACGCCACGGTCAGGGCGCTAGCTGAAGCCGGTGCGGCCCAGTTCCGCGCCCGTGGGTATCGCAGCACCAGCGTGGACGACATCGTGGCGGCCGCCGACGTAGCGCGCGGCACGTTCTACAAGTACTTCAGCGACAAGCAGGACCTGCTGGCAGCCGTCGCCGCGGAGATATACGGCGCCGGAATCGCGTTCGCAGAACGCATTTCGCAGGTCGACCCCCTCGCGCAGGAGTCGACTCTGCGGCACTGGCTGGCTACCTACGTCGAGTTCTACGACCGGTACTCCGGCTGCATCGAGGCATGGGCGGAGGGCACCACCGACGACCCCACGATCGTCGGCATCGGTGAACACGGCCAGGTGATGATGGACCTCGGCGCGGCCAAAATGCTGATCCGCCGCCCCGGTCCATATCCGTTCGACCCGCTGGTTTCGGCTCTGATCCTGCGCGCGCTCGTCACCCGGGTGCCCCAGGCCGCGTTGGATCTGCCCGAGCCGCTGGACGCAGACGGCATAGTCGAGCTATTGATCAGCTGCATCAAACGCGGGTTCTTCGGTCACGCAAGCTAACGTGCTGGGGCGGACACGGCGACGGCCATCCCGGTGATCCATTCCGGAACAGGCTCGTAGGCAACGGGGAAGACCGGCCTGCCGCCGCCGGCGGCACCCGCGGCGACCCAGGTCCTGACCTCGTTGGCGCCGGCGCCTGCGCGCGTGTGGGCGCAGTCCACGAGTCGGATCAGCGCCGCGGCATCCCAGGTCGACATTGCCTGTAACACCTCGGCATCCCAGTCCGGCCGTATCTTGTTGCGTGCGTCCGCCATTCCTGCGGCGATGATGCGCGCGCGCTCGTCGTCGCTGAGTTGGTAGCTGTCGACTTCCAGGCTCGGTGGCGAATGCGACAGTCCGCCGGTGCCGATCAGCAGCACCCGCTGATCGACCGAGTCGAGGAATCGCGCGACCGCCGCACCGAAGCCAGCGACACGCCGGCCGGTTGGCAGGGGGGCGGTCGCGCAGTTCACCGCGATCGGAATGACAGGCTTAGCATCCAAGTCGCCCACCAGGTCCCGAATCGGCTGTGCGAAAGCGTGATCCAGTTCGACGTCACGGCACACCGCGATATCAAACTCTTCGGTGAGCAAGTGCTCGCACAGTGCGCGAGCCAACGTCGACGGAACCGCCAAGGCGCCCGCGGGATGGCGGCCTTCGGCGATGATCGAAGCCGACAGTGCCACACCGAATGTCGGCACCACGGTGGTGAATGCGCGTCGGTGGTCACCGCCGAAGACGATCACCACGTCGGGGTCGAAAACGCGCACCTCATCGGCCGCCCGCGCCAAGGCCGAGCGGAACTCGAGCCCGAACACCTCCTCGACGTCGCGCTCCTTGCCGGGGCTGTGACTCGCGCAGACCACCAAGCGGCGCGAAGTCATTCCGTCACGGATATCGCGGCTTCGGGGCAGTTGGCCGCGCCGTTGCGCGCCGCCTCGACGTCCAGCGGCGACACCTCACCGTCCGCGACAACTTGGCCATACCCGTGGTCGTCATCAGTGAAGACGTTGGGCGCCAACGAGTAACACATGCCGTGGCCCATGCACTTTGCGGCGTCGATAGTGACCTTCACGCGCGACCCCCGCCCTCGATCGTCAGATGCAGCGAGTCCAGGCCGAGGGTTCCACGCGGCCAGTGCACCCGCGGCGTCGTGCCAGGCGTGATGTGGTAGTTCGGAATTCGCTTGTGCCATTCCTCGTAGAGCACCTGCATTTCCATCCGTGCCAGGTGTGAGCCGAGGCAACGATGCACACCCATGCCGAAGCTGATGTGCCGATTCTCGGGGCGGTGAAAATCGATCTCGTACGGATTGGGGAACACCTCTTCATCACGGTTGGCCACGGCCAGATACGTGGTGATCCGAGTGCCCTCCGACAGCGTGTGCCCGTTGATCGTCACCTCCTCGGTGCTCACCCTGGGAACGAACGGCGCCGGCGGATCCAGCCGCAGCAACTCCTCCATCGCGGCCGGAATGAGCGACGGGTCGTCCACGAGTTCTCTTCGCCGCTCGGGGTTCTCGGCCAGCCGCTGCATCCCGAATCCTAGGGCATCCATCACCGTGTCCAGTCCGGCGAGCACGAACAAAAAGCACAGACCGATGGCTTCTTCATCGGAAAGGGCATCGGGCGGTTCGATACTCAGTACCTGACTGAGCACGTCGTCTCCGGGTGTGCCGCGACGCGTCTTGATGAGTTCGGAGAGGTACGTGAACAGTTCGAGCGCCTTCTGCATGCCTGCCTGGGCCGCTTCGTCGACCGATGTTTGGCCTGCCGCGGCGCTGAGGTTCAGAACGGCGTTCTTCCACTCGATGAACTGATCGCGCATGTCCAAAGGCAGCCCGAACAACGTGAGAAACACCTGGATCGGGAACACGGCGGCGACCTCGGCGATGAAGTCGCATTCCCCGCGCTGCGCGATCGGCTCGATGATGTCGACAACCTGCTTGCGCAGATCGGGTTCGAGGGGCTTGATCACGCGAGGACTGAAGAATGGTTGCAAGATGCGGCGGTAGCGCGTCTGCTCGGGCGGGTCGAATGCTATGGGCACCAACGGGACTGGACTGGCGAGCACGTCGAACGCGCGCTTGGACGAGAACACCGACGGGTTCTTGAGGACGAGCTCCACCAAATCGCGACGCGTGACCGCGTAGCCGCCCTCGACCTCGACGAGGGCGTGCTTGTCCATTTGGTGCCAGGCGTCGTCGCGGGCCTCCGGCATCGGGAGGTCGTCGGTGCAAACCTTCGGAATTGCGTCGGTGGTCAACCCGTCCTCGATTCCTGGTCGATGCGCGGGCGCGCGCACTGTGACGGCGGATACCTTCAAAGTGTGCCAGGACCGTCAGAAATAGACAACGATTTCTCGGAAGTCCCAGCCTTCAAAGCTTAGAAAAGCCATTTTACCTGTGTATATAGCACTGATAGCGCGATCCCCATAGGTAGACGCATCCGTCAGACATAGCCGGTATTGACACTATGACAGTGAGCTGTCATCTTTGGATCGTCGTGAGAACGCCAAAGGAGGCCTCACAGTGACCGACCTCAAGAGCTCCGTCCACGTCGCGGGTTCGGAACCTCATCCCGGACCGCCTGAGCAGATCAAAACCCTTCGGCCGGTTCTCTTTTGGTCGAGTCTCGGTGCGCTCTGTGTGGCGTTCGCCACCTACGTCTACATCTCGTGGATCGTCTCGGGCAACGCGACGCCGGCGGATCCGGGCCCCGACCCGATCCCGGGCGGCACCCAGTTGGCGATGACCGTCTTCCAGATCGCCTGCCCGATACTGGCTCTGGTCGCGATCGTGTATGTGGTGCGCAAGAGCCTGCGCGAGCGCCAGCTCTGCGTCGAGGCCGCTGTCGTTATCGCGTCAGCGATCGCGT
The DNA here is from genome assembly GCF_002838065.1 of Mycobacterium hubeiense. GTDB lineage: Bacteria > Actinomycetota > Actinomycetes > Mycobacteriales > Mycobacteriaceae > Mycobacterium > Mycobacterium hubeiense. The sequence goes on from NZ_PIZU01000005.1 coordinate 18,482, forward strand.
GGTGGCACGACCCGCTGATCAACTGGTTCCAACCCGTGCTGTTCTACAACGCAGGGCTGGTCAACTTCAGCAACTGGATGGAGAACGTGCCCGGGTCGCTGAGCCCGGGTAGCCGGCTGATGGCCGAGCCCGTGCTGATGATCGGAATGATTTACATCTGGATGCCGTTGGCGATGGGCAAGCTCGCCTTCTGGGCGATGGATCGGGCGCGGCGACGGTGGCCGACGTTGGGGCCGGTGCGCACATTCTGCTGCGGCTGGCTTGCCGTCTATGTCATCGAGTTCCCCCTGGAGATCTTCGCCGTGCACCACGGCCTGGTCGGCTATCCGGCATCGATTCCCAGCGTGACGCTGTGGGCCGGGCAGACGGTACAAATTCCGCTGTACGGCCCCATTCTGTGGTCGCTGGTGCTCACGTCCAGTGGGGCGTTGATGTTCTTCCGCAACCGCAAGGGCCAGATCCGGGTGGAGGCGGGCGTCGAGACGCTGAAATGGGCGGGGGTTAAGACGAAGTCGCTGCTGCGTGTGCTGGCGGTCGCGGGTTTCTACCACGTCGTCGCGATCGGGGTGTACGACCTTCCGGTCAACCTCGCCGGTTTCTATGCCGGGCCGACCGACACCTACCCGACTTACCTGCGCACGCAGTATTGCGGGCCGGACACCCCGCGGCCCTGCCCCGACGGAACGCTGTTCGACGATCCGTAGTCCGCTACTTCAACACCGACGGCAGGGCGGCGAACTCCTGTCGAATCAGATCGTCCAGCGCACGGTTCGAGGCCAGCCACCGTTTCATCGCGCGCTCGACCAGCAGCATGCCGATTGCCGCAAGCAGATGGCACTCGTCGTCCGGCGAGGCCAGGCGGCGCCGCGCTGCGATCACCCGCGCAACGGTGTCGGCGTTGGCCTGATGGTTCTCGCGCTCGCGGCCCTGCAGCACATACGACGACGCCACCGCTTCGTGATACTGCGCGATCCTCTTGCGGATGCGCTTCAGGCCAGGCGCCAATAATGCGAAAGAATTCGCCATCGCCTCGTAATCCGACAACGAATCGTCCTGGGCGAGGAAGACTCCACTGAACGCGTGGATGAAGCCGTACTCGCCGGAGAACAGCACCGATTCCTTGGTCGGGAAATAGCGGAAGAAGGTCCGCGGCGACACGCCGGCTGCGTCGGCGATCTCGTCAGTTGTCGTCTGCTCATACCCGTTGGCGCTGAACAGGTTCAGGGCAGCTTCGAGTAGCGCCGTGCGTACCTTGTCCGCATGTTCGCTGCGCGGCGAACGATCGCCCCTCGCCATCGGTCATCCTCCTCGGCCATCTCGGCACGCTGTTGGCAATTCAACCACTTCGTCGTTGACACCCGTTGCCGCGCGGACGATACTCGTCAGTTGTGACAGTCTACTGTCATAGTTTGAGCGCGCAATCGTCCGCGCCTGGAAAGGGACCCGCACATGACCGACACAGCCTTGAACGGGACCGCCAACATCAACGATCTGCCGTTTGCGACGGATCGTTCCCGCGCCTGGAGGGAGCTGCGCGAAGCGGGTGAGGCAGTGACCTCCGGCGAGGAGATCATCCTGACCAGTGCCGCGGCGGTCGAGTTCGCAGCGAAGAAGCCGGAGATCTTCTCCTCCGCGCGAGCCTTCGACCGCCTCGGCAGCCCGGTTCCGCTCATTCCCATCGCCATCGATCCGCCCGAGCACACGCGGTTCCGGCGCATGCTGGACCCGTTCTTCAGCCCGAAGAAGATGGCCGAGCGCGAGCCGGAACTACGCAGGCAGGCTGGCGAGCTGATCGACGCGATCCAGGCCAAGGGGCACTGCGACGTCGTCGCCGACCTCGCTACCCCGTTCCCCTCGCAGGTGTTTCTCACACTGTTCGGGCTGCCGATGGCCGATCGCGACCGGCTGGTGCAGTGGAAGGACTCGATCCTGCAGTTCACCGACCCCAGCAGCGCTGAGGCGACGCCAGAGGTGCTCGCCCACGCGATGGAACTGTTCACCTATCTGACCGAACACATTGCCGAGCGGCGGGCCAACACCACAGGCAACGACATGCTGACCCAGCTGATGCAGAACAGCGAAGAGGGCGGCATGGACGACAACGAGATCCTGGGCCTGTGCTTCATGTTCGTGCTCGCCGGCTTGGACACTGTCACCTCCGCGGTGGGATTCTCGTTGGCAAAGCTGGCCGGGGATCCGCAGCTGCGGCGCCGGATCAGCAACGACTACAGCCTGATTCCCGCCTTCATCGAGGAACTGCTGCGCGTCGACGGACCCGTTCCCTTCGCCCCGCGCGTCACCACAGAGGAAGTCGAAGTCGCGGGCAGGGTGGTGCCGAAGGATACGACGGTCATGCTCAGCTATGGCAGCGCCGATCGCGACCCACGGCGCTACGACGACGCGGACAACGTCCATTTGGACAGCAAGGCAGTGCATTTCGCGTTCGGGCGTGGCCCGCACAGGTGTCTGGGCTCGCATCTCGCGCGGCTGGAGCTGCGGATCATTCTCGAGGAGTGGCACACCCGCATCCCCGAATACAGCGTGGCCGACGGCAAGGACCCGCAGATGCCGTGGCCCACCGGAACGATGGGGCTCAAATCGGTCCCGCTGGTGTTCAAGTAGTAAACGTCTGCCGAGAGTGTGGTTTCATACGCGACACGCCGCTCTTAGCGTACGAAACGGCACAGTCGAGTCACGACCTGCTCGCGCAAGTGGCTCATCCGACCTTGGGAATGACCTCTTCGGCGACCCAGTGCATATGTTCGAGGTAGGCGTTGAAGTCGTCGAGGGGCGGCGGGTTGACCCAGGTGTCGGTGACGCCGAGCTCGGCCAGCATGTTGCAGTTGTCGATCACCTGCTGGGCGCTCTGGCCGAACTGCGCGTTCGGATCGTCGACGACTGCATGCTCCTGGCCGACGGCCAGCACGGCGAGGCTATAGAACAGCGAGAACGGCCGGTCGTCGAAGCCCGGCTGGGACCGCAGATAGTCCATCTTGGCCGGCAGTTCCTCCGGCTTGGTGAGCCAGGGCGCCCAGCCATCACCGAATCGGGCCGCGCGACGCAGCACCGCGTCGGCGTCTCCGCCCATCCAGATCACCGGGTGCGGCTTGCGAATCGGCTTCGGTCCGAACGCCACGTCCTTGAATTTGACGAATTCACCTTCGAAACTCGGCGAGTCGCTGTGCCACAGCTCGAACATCGCCTCCAGACACTCGTCGGTGATCCGGCCGCGCTTGTTGAACGGGACGCCGATCATGTCGTACTCGTCTTTGAGCCAGCCCACCCCCACGGTGACCTGCGCCCGGCCGCCGGAAAACCAGTCCAACGTCGAGATGGCCTTGGCGGCGATCACGGGATTGTGCAGCGGCAGAATCGTCACCATCGATCCGACCTGAATCGTCGAGGTGGCACCGGCGATGAAGGCCTGGGCGGTGGTGGCGTCGAAGTAGTGGTCACCCGAAAGCTCGACGTGCCCGGTGGGCGTCAGGAAGTGCTCCGGCAGGAAGACCTGCGAGAACCCCAGCTGCTCGGCGGTGCGAGCGACACGAGCGATGTCGGCGCCTGTGAGGGCGTGCTCCCATGGTTGAGTGATCGCCGCGACGTGCATGGTGTTGGGCAGATAAACGCTGAATCGCATTGTGCGCCTTTCGGTTCGGCGACCCGGTGTGCCGTGTCGGGTCGGGCCGACGGCACCGAAGTCGTGACCCGCAAACAATATGGCAGCCCACTGTCAATCGTCAACAACGATGACGTACGGTGAGAGCAGTCTGACGTGACAGTCGCCTGTCGCAGGGGCCAGGAGGCAGATGAACGGCACCAGCGCTGAACTGACCGACCCGATCCGCGGAGAAACCGCACCGGATCGGCTCTGGACGCTGACCAACGTCGGCGAGGCGACCCCCGACATCCTGTCGCCGCTGTGCTGGTCGCTGTGGGGAAAGGGCGTCGAGTTCGCGTCGCGAGCAGGGATCTACGACTTCGGCGTGCTGCCGGCGTCGGCGCTGGTGGTCCCTGACGATCCGAACCAGTGGAGCACGGCGTGTTTTTTCGGCAGGCAGGCCATGAACGTGGATCGCGCCCGAGAACTCGCCGGTCTGCTGCCGGGGATGACCGGCGACGACTTCGAACGGGACCTGCTGGGTTCGGTCCGCCCCGACGCCACACCAACGAAGAGCAATCCGAAACGGTTGCCGGTTGTCGCCGTCAAGACCCCGCTGGTGCTCCTACGCAGCCGATCGGCCGCCCGCGACGCCTACACCAGGCAGATGTCCTGGTGGCGTGCCACTGTGCTGGCCGGTGACCACACCGACGCCAAGGCGTTGCTCGCCGACTCCGCGCAACGGTTCAGCGCGGTGATGCGCGTCCATGTACGCAGCCGGATGATTCTGAACGCGCTGCGCTCCCAGGTGGAGTCGATCGTGGCCAAGATGGGCCGCGCCGACCTGGTGCCCGTCTTGCTCGCCGGCTACGGCGGCGTCATCGAGACCGAACTCGCCGACGACGTGTGGTCGCTCGGCCAGGGCCGGCTGAGCATGGACGAATTTCTGTCCCGACACGGATTCCACGGCCCCAACGAGGGCAACGTGATCGGCCATTCGTGGCGCGAAGACCACGACGCGATCAAGCGTGCCGCGGCCGCACACGCCGGACGCGCCGAAGAGGAGCGCCCGAGGGTGCGCGTGCAGCGCGCGGTCGCCGCGCGGCAGCGCGCCGAGGCCGAGTTGCTTGCCACGCTCTCGCCGCTGCGGCGGCTGATGCTGCGGAAGTTGTTGTCCTTCACGGGGGAACATGTCAGAGCGGTCGAGCTGGGGAAGGCCGGCTTCCTGACCGCCATCGACGGCTGCCGCGCCGCCGCCGCGGCGCTGGGCCGTGACCTGACGCACGCAGGAATCCTCGATCGGCGCGACGACACGTTCTATCTGACCGTAGACGAGCTACTGGCACCGCTGCCGCCGAATGTGCGCGAACTGGTCGACTATCGTCGCGCTCGGCGCGACGAGTACCGGCGCATGCAGTTGCCCACCGTGTTCACCGGGATGCCATTGCCGATCGATGCCGGCGGGGACCCCGCCCGTCAGGACAGCACCGTACGCGGAATGCCTGCGGGCACAGGGGTATTCGAGGGCACGGTGCGCGTGGTGCTCGATGCCGAATCAGACGACACGATCGATGATGGCGAGGTGCTGGTCTGCAAGATGGTCGATCCGGGGTGGACCGCGCTGGTGTCGCTGGCCGGCGCGCTGGTGACCGACATCGGCAGCCCCGCCAGCCACGGCGCGATCGTCGCCCGCGAACTGGGCATCGCCTGTGTGGTGGGCACGGGCAACGGCACTAGTGTCCTGCACACCGGCGACGTGGTCCGGGTGGACGGGATTACCGGAGAGATCGCTGTGCTCCAACGGGCAGGAAGTTGAGAGGGTATGACATCCACGCAAATCGATCTGTCGTCGGGACTGCCGGCGTCGCGGGAGGAAACCGTTCGGACCTGCCCCGATGTGCCGGGGTGGACCGAGAACCTCTTGTTCACACCGTATGACCCGGTCAACGACGTCGGGATGTGGCTGCATCTCGGGACGGTGGCCGACATGTGGGAGATGTGGGAGGACCGGGTCCTCATCGCGCTTCCCGAAGATCAGGGTGTGCTCAGTATGTGGGCCTATCACCGCACGGCGCCGGAGCACCAGCCCGCCGGCTCGAACCTCGCGTTCCGCTGCGAGCGCCCGTTCACCAAATGGCGCATCACATTCGACGGATTTTGTGTGAAGTCTTCCTACGAGGCGATGCGCAGCGGCCTGGTCACCGACGGCCCGAAGGCCCACGTCCGGCTTGACTTGGACGTGGCGGGCTTGACACCGGTGTGGGACGCCGAATCGGGACCTGCCATTGCATCCGGTGCCGGCATGGCCGAACAGAGCTGGGCCCGTGAGCATTACGAGCAGCTCACCCGCGTGACCGGGGAAATGCGCATCGACGGCGAACCGATCCGTTTCGACGGCGGCGGGTGGCGTGACCACTCCCGCGGCCCGCGCGGCGCAGACACCCTCACCGACTGGGGTGGCCACGTCATCGTCGGGGGAGTGATGCCCAGCGGGCGCGCGTTCGGCTTGTGCCGCTACTGGGCGCGCGACGGCCGCGTCACCCTCGAGGGCTCCTATGTCGTGGAAGACGGGGCGCTGCGGCACGTGCAGGTGGACGAGATTCCGTCGCCCGCGGAGTTGTCGCGCGACGGAGAGCGCTTCACCGTGGCGTTTGACGGTGGCGCGCCGCTGACAGGGAAAGTGTGCTCGTCGTTGTGGCTGTCGATGGCCGACGGCCTGCCCTACGGGGTGCTCGAGCCCGCGCGCGCGTACACCGTCAGCTGGGCGGAGGTGACGTGGGGCGACGAGACCGGCCACGTCTATATCGAGCGGTCGAACCTGTCCGGCCGCTGAGCTGTAGCCGCCGTCGCCAAGAATCAGCACCATGTCCGGGACGCAAGCCCGCAGTCGGCTCGAGCACCAGCGCGACCGCTGGTACCGCGAGGGCTGGTACTCCCGGCGCACGCTCATCGACGCGTTGCAACAGGGTGCGGCCGAACATGGCGACACGCCAGTGGTTTTCGTGACCGACGGGGTTGAGACCGCCAACACCCCCGCCGGCATCTTCCGGCAATCCCAACAGGTGGCCGCCGGTTTGCAGGGGCTGGGTGTCGGGCTCGGTGACGCGGTGGCGGTGCAACTGACCAACCGGCTGGAGTGCGCGGTCGCCTTCGAGGCGGTACTCATGTGCGGGGCCATCTTGGTGCCGATCGTCCACATCTACGGCCCCCACGAGGTGGAATTCATCCTGGCCGAATCGCAGGCCAAGGCGCTGATCATGCCGGCCCGATACCGGTCTGCCTCCTACCTCGACCGCGTCGGTGAGTTCACGAAGATCCCCACCCTGCGGCATGTAGTGGTCGTCGATGCACCACCCGGCGACGGTTACCTCAGCTGGCCGGATCTGGCCGGCGGCCGATACCGTCACGCGTCACCGTCGGCTGATGACGTCGCCGTGCTGATCTACACCTCCGGCACCACGTCGGCTCCGAAAGGTGTTCAGCACAGCCACAATTCGATTCTCGCCGAGCAGCAGACGCTGCCCGACCTGGTGACCGGCGACGATGTGGTCCAGCTGGTCACCTTTCCGCCCGGCCACATCGCGGGGGTGGGATCGCTGCTGCGGCCACTGATCTCCGGATCCCGCGCGGTGTTCATGGACGGCTGGGATCCCGCCGCGGCAGTCGACCTGATCCACCGGCATCGCATCACGGCAACGGCAGGAACTCCGTTTCATCTGGAGGGCTTGCTCGACCTCGGCGACACCGGCCAGAAGCTCGCCACGCTGCGGGAATTCCTCGTCGGTGCGGCCACCGTCACCGAAGAACAGGGCAGACGCGCGGCCGCAGCGGGCATCAACACCTATCGCTGCTACGGCTCCACCGAGCAGCCCACCATCACCTCGGCCCGGTCCTACGACCCCGCGCCGGCCCGGATGGGCACCGACGGTCTACCGATGCGAGGCGTGAGCGTGCGCGTCATCGGCCCGGATGGCGCCGAGCAGCCGGTCGGAGTGGACGGCGAGGTCGTCACGCAAGGACCCGACCAGTTCATCGGCTATCGAGACCCAGCCCTGGATGCCGAGGCGTTCACCGCCGACGGCTGGTTGCGCACAGGCGATCTCGGGCACCTGGATGCCGACGGCCGGTTGACTGTCACCGATCGCATCAAGGACGTCATCATCCGCGGCGGCGAAACCATCTCGTCCGGACAGGTCGAAGACGTCCTCAATGCGCATCCTGCCGTCGTCGAGGGCGCCGTGGTGGCCGCGCCGCATCCCCGCTACGGCGACGTGGTCGCCGCGGTGGTCGTCCTCAAGCCGGGCACCGCGCTGGACCTCGACGGCCTGCGCGACCATTTCGCCGCATCCGGGCTCGCCAAACAGAAGACTCCGGAGCGACTGGTGATCGTCGACGCGCTGCCCCGCACCTCGATGGGCAAGGTACGCAAGGCCGAACTTCGTAAGGAGCACTTTGAAAATCCGTGACAAGGTCTTCGTCGTCACCGGCGCAGCGAATGGGATGGGCCGACACGTTGCGCTGTTGCTTGTCGACAAGGGGGCTCGGGTGGCCGCCGTCGACATCGACGAAGCGGGCCTGAAAGCGGCTGTGGCGCTTGCCGGTCCGCGAGCCGGCCAGGTCTCCACGCACGTCATCGACGTGGTCGACCGGTCGGCCACCGGTGCACTGCCCGACGCGGTCGTCGCGGCCCACGACGCAGTCGACGGACTGGTCAACGTCGCGGGCATCATCCATCGCTTCGCCCGGCTCAACGAGCTGGACTTCGGCGAGATCGAGCGGGTGTTGAACATCAACCTCTACGGCGTGCTCAACATGACGAAGGCGTTCCTGCCGCATCTGCTCAAACGTCCGACGGCGCACATCACCATCGTGTCGAGCATGGCGTCGTATGCCCCGGTGCCGGGGCAGGCGATCTACGGCGCCTCCAAGGCGGCGGTCAAAATGCTTGCGGAGGGCCTCAATTCCGAACTGCGAGGCACCGATGTGCGCGTCAGCGTCGTGTTCCCGGGAGCGGTCAGGACGGAGATTGCGGTCAATTCGGGCGCGATGACCCCGCAGGAGAACGAGGCAACGGCGAACACGATGCGGATGCTGCCGGCGCCGGTCGCGGCCGCCAAGATCGTCCGCGGCATCGAGAAGGATTCCTACCGGGTATTCGCAGGGTTCGACGCATTCCTGTTGGACAAACTGAACCGGGTCGCGCCGCAGCTGGTCGCCAAGCTGATCAACAGGCAGATGCGCGACGTCCTGCCGCCGCGCTAAGCGCTGAGCAGCTTGCTGGTGCCCAGATCCGAGTACGCCTCGGCGAATCGGCCGAGCACCGCGGAGACGATCTCCACCGAATACATCTGATCCGGGGTGATCGCCCACATGCAAAAGCCCCACGCCGGGCTCTCGCGGTAGGCGGTCCACATCTGCTCACGATCCGGCGCCGACGTCACCCCGGCGTCCAGTAGCCGGCCGCGGTAATTGTCGAGCAGTTCCCGCTCGTGTGCGCGACGGAGTTCCGGCGGCAGCGCACCGATGAGCGCATAGCCGACGTCGTGCGACCACGACCCTCGCCGCACCAGTTGCCAGTCCAGAATGCCCATCCGGCCATCGGGCAGTGCGTACGTGTTGCGCGGGTGTGGGTCGCCGTGCAGCAGCGTGATCGGGTCACGAGCGATGCGCTCCTGCAGCTTCCAGAACGCCGCCTCCATCGTGTCCGCGTCGGCGCCTGCGGCGTTGAGCTGCTCCTTCTTGTGCGGATGCTCGAGGAAGGCGCGGATGATCGCAAACCCACTGGCGCGCAGGAACTCTGCGAATCCGCCGGTGAGGGGGTGCTGCAGCCAGGACAGGTCGCCGCCCTCGGCCAATCGCGGGCTGTCCCAGAACGGGGCGTGCACCTGGCTCAGGGTGAACAGCAGCTCATCGACCTGCTCCACCGAAAGCCCCGCGACCGCATCGGGAACCTGCGCTCCGCGCAACGTGATGTCTTCGCCCACGATGATGAACTGCGACGGGCCGTCGAGGTGATCGGCGAAGTAGGTCGTCATCGTCTCGACGTTCAGATCCGCGCGAAGATCGCGGTAGAAGCGGGTCTCGTCGTCGAGGAGCACGGTTCCGCCGCCACCCTGCGACAGCTCGACATCCACGGCGTCGGGCAGGTCGTGCACCGTGCTCAGCTGCGTCTTGAGAAAGAGGTTGCGCGGCAGTCGGGTAGCGGGATCGGCGTACTCCACATCGAGATGTACATGAGAGGTGGTGCCCTGCCAGGTGTGTCGCACCGCGATGTCGGTGACCACCACGCCGGGGTCGCTGTGGCGCAGCAGCGAGGTCAGCACCTCGGGCGTGATGTCCTCTGCGGAGCGCAGTGTGATGGGCAGGGCTTGGCTGGTCATCGCGATCCTCTTCGTTGAGCGCTCGTTTAACTATGACAGTCAACTGTCACAATGTCACGGTAGCACCAGCCGGCGCGAAACGGCGCGCTTCCTCAGGGACCGATGGGCTGACGGCGTGGACGTGTGCGCGGCGACAAGCGTCGGATGGTGTGCATCAATTGAGCCGGCGGCTCCGCCGCAGGCCGCCGCATGACCGCCTCTTTATGGCCTGTCGCGGTTGGTCGGTCCCCGCTACGCCGGGCCAGTTTCGTGATGTCGTGGATCACCACACTCTTGCCCTCTACGGTGATCCAGCCACGTTTGACGAAGTCGCCGAGCGCCTTATTGACCGTCTCACGTGAGGCACCGACCAGTTGGGCGAGTTCCTCTTGGGTCAGGCCGTGCGCCACGCGTACGGCCGCCCCCTCCGGTTCGCCAAACCGGCGCGCCAGATGCAGAAGCTGCTTGGCAACTCGACCGGGCACGTCGGTGAAAATCATGTCCGACAAAGCGTCCTGGGTGCGGCGCAGTCGACGGGCGAGCACCTGCAGCAGCTGCTCGCCGGTCTGGGGCCAGCCCGCGATCCAGCGGCGCAATGCCGCGCGATCCATCGACATCGCCTGCACGGCAGACACAGCGGTCGCGGTCGATGTCCGCGGGCCGGGATCGAAGATCGACAGTTCACCGAACATGTCAGAGGGGCCCATGATGGCCAGCAGGTTCTCGCGGCCATCGTCCATCCGGCGACCGATTTTCACTTTGCCGTTGATGATGATGAATAACCGATCGCCCGGATCCCCTTGTGCGAACACGGTGTGCCCGCGTGGAAAATACACCGGCCGCAGGTCAGCGATCAGCGACGATACGGCCTCCGATTCGACCCCTTGAAAGATCCCTGCCCTGGCCAAGACGGCGTAGGTGTCCGTAGACGAGGGCATCGCGGCTCCTTCCAGCGGCTGGCCCTCGAGTATATGATAGCTATAACTATTTATCTATATTGTTCCCCCGGTGGCCGGAACTAAGCATTCTCATTGACTATGACAGTTGACTGTCATACTGTCGCGGTAGCACCAGCTGACGTGAAAGGCGTGTCATCGATGGCTCACAACCTCTTCATTGCGTTGACCAACCCGATCGCGGGCGAAGACGACGCCTTCAACAAGTGGTACGACACCCAGCATGTCCCCGAAGTGCTCGACGTACCCGGCGTCGTGGCTGCGCAGCGATACGACATCGTGGACCTGCCGGTTCCCGACGATCCGGATCTACCTGCCCAACTGCCGCCGCCGACCCACCGCTACATGGTGATCTACGAGCTGGATCAGGACCCCGAAGTCGTCATGGGCGAGTTCCTCAAGCGGGTCATGGCGGGCACGATGTCGCTGGGCGAGTGGCTCGACCTGAGCACCGTGTCGCTGAATGGTTGGAAGCCGCGCGGCGAACGCGTGGTGGCGGGGTCGTAGTGGGGGACCTTCTGGCCGTCATGCATGCCCAGCGTGCGTGCCGGCGGTTCGACCCTGACGGCAAGGTGCTCGACGCCGACCTGGAGCGCATCCTCGAGTCCGCCGTTCACGCCCCGAGTGCCGAGAACACCCAGCCGTGGTCGTTCGTCGTGGTCCGAAACGAGGAGACCAGAGCCCAGCTGGCCGACTGGTGGACCGAGACGTGGAATGCGGGAGGCGGCGACTTCATCCGGCAGAGCGTCGACGACAAGGCGTTGGTCGCCGACCTCGAATACGGCTTCAACCGTGGGGGATTCGCTGCGGCGCCCGTGGTCGTCGTAGTCTGCGCCGACACCGAACGGGTGCCGGAGATCTATGCCGCCTCCTCGATTTATCCGGCGGTGCAGAATCTGCTGCTCGCCGCGGCCGATCTGGGCTACGCGTCCTGCCTGACGACCGGGCTGACCACCTTCGGCGTTGACCGGGTGCGCGAGAAGCTCCAGCTGCCCGACACGCTGCTGCCCATGGCTGCGGTGTACCTCGGCAAGTCCGCGAGGAAGCTGTCGCCGCCGCGTCGCCGCCCCGCCCTCTCGGTGACATATCGCGAACGGTTCGGCAATCCCTGGTGACAATCATGACGAGAATGGAGCACTGCCAATGGCATTGGCGATAACCGAGGAGCACCGCGCGCTCGCCGACGTCGCCAAGGCGATGGTCGCCGGACGCTCGGGCACGGCGGGTGCACGCCGCATCCTGCTCGATCCGAAGACAGAGGGGCGCTGGTGGCGTGAGGACGGCTTGTGGAAGGAGATCGTCTCGACCGGCTGGCTCGGCCTGCACGTCGACCCGCAGTTCGGTGGCGAGGGGTACGGACTGCCCGAGTTGACGATCGTGCTGGAGCAGCTGGGCCGCGCCGCCATCGCCGGCCCGTTTCTGCCGACCGTCGCGGCGTCCGCGGTGATCGCCGAGGCTTGCACCGACGAACAGCGCGAGCGCTGGCTGCCGGGGCTGACGTCTGGTGACATCGTGGCCGGCATCGGCGCGAAGAGCACTGCGACGCAAACGGATTCGGTCGTCAATGGCGATGTGGTCGCCGCGCTGGCGGAATCGGCCGCGGACATTTTCCTGATCCCTGTCGGCGACGATCTTGTGCTGGTCGAGGCGGGCACTGGCGTCACGACGCGAAGGATCGACTCGGTCGACCAGGTCATGCGACCGATTACGGTGCTGAGCTTATCGTCGACTCCTGTCGCCGACGTCTTCCCCGGCGCCGCCCGCACCGCTTCCCGGATCGTTCGGCTCCTGGCTGCCGCCGAGGCGGTCGGCGGTCTTGCCGCCTGCACCGAGATGGCGACAGCCTACGCGGCGACACGCGAACAGTTCGGCCGTCCGATCGGCTCGTTCCAGGCCGTCAAGCACCATTGCGCGAACATGCTTGTCGACACCGAACTGGCGGTGGCTGTCACATGGGATGCCGCGCGCGCCAATGGGTCTGAAGCCGAGCTGGCGGCGACGATGGCCGCCGGCCACGTACTGCCCGCATACCAGCGGGTGGCACTGCAGAACGTGCAGGTGCACGGCGGCATCGGCTACACCTGGGAACACGACGCTCACCTGTATGTCCGGCGGGCAACGGTGCTACTCACGTTCGTCGGCGGGCAGGAAGCGTTGCGCGACAAGGTGACCGAACTCCAGAAGGGCGGCCACCGGCGCCGCCACTCGGTCGATCTGCCGCCAGAGGCAGAGCAATATCGCAGAGCCGCCGAGGAATTCCGGGCAACGCTGGTGGGCACCGACCCCACCGAACAACAGAAGCTCTGGGCCCGTAGCGGATACCTTCAGCCGCATTGGCCGAAACCGTACGGCCGGGCCGCCGACTCCGTCGAACAGTTGATCATCGAGGAAGTGCTCGACGGACTCGAGAAGCCCAGTCTGGGACTGGGCGAGTGGGTGGTGCCCACCCTGCTGCAGCACGGAAGCGACGAACAGATTGAGCGCTTGATATGGCCCAGTCTCGAAGGAGAGTTGCGCTGGTGCCAGCTGTTCAGTGAACCGGGCGCGGGCTCGGATGCGGCGGCAGTGGCGACCAAGGCAAGAAAGGTCGACGGCGGCTGGTTGGTGACCGGGCAGAAGGTGTGGACCAGCGACGCCATGAACTGCCAACGCGGCCTGGCCACCGTGCGCACCGATCCGAACGCGCCCAAACACAAGGGCATCACCGCGATGGTGATCGACCTCGGCGATCCAGGTGTCCGGATCCAGCCGCTCACCGAGATCACCGGCGAGACATTGTTCAACGAGGTGTTCTTCGACGACGTCTTCGTGCCCGACCGCGACGTCGTCGGCGCAGTGAACGCGGGCTGGACCGTCGCGATGGCGACGCTGGGCAACGAGCGGGTGTCGATCGGCGGCGGTTCGGTGACCATGGGGGCCGATGCGCTGCTCGACCTGCTCACACGGCATCGGTCCGACGACAGCGGCCTGGCGCGCGATGTCGGCGCACTGCTCATCGAGTCGTATGCCGCTGGCGCGCTGAACCTTCGGCAGGCCGCCCGCGCGGTGTTCGACACCGGTCCCGGGATCGAGGGCAACATCGCCAAACTGTTCGGCGCCGAGCACGCCCAACGGGTCGCAGAGCTGGCGCTGCGCATCGCGGGGGGTTCCCTGCTCGTCGGAGGCGAAGGCGACGTGTTGCACGACTACCTGTTCAGTCGATGCCTGACCATCGCGGGCGGGACGTCCGAGGTCGTCAGGAATCTCATCGCCGAACGCATTCTCGGACTGCCCCGAGAGCCAGTGGCGAGATAGATCGGAGATCAAATGACCTGCGCCGTAGTAGGAATCGGCCGCACCGCGTACTCGCGGAAGTCCGGTCGCACCACCCGCGCCATGGCGGTGGCCGCGTGCCGGGACGCGCTCGACGACGCCGGACTGACGCCGGCTGACGTCGACGGCATCTGCACGTACATGGCAGGAGACTCCGAACAGCCGATCTACGTGGGATGGGCGCTCGGTATCGACGAATTGGCCTGGGCCAATGCGATGTACGGCGGTGGCAATCTGGTGGCCGACCAGATTGCCACCGCCGCTGCCGTCATCGAGGCGGGCATGTGCAAGGCAGTCCTGGTGTACCGATCGCTCAATGGCCGCTCCGGCTACCGGTTCGGTCATATCGAGGGCCCCATGCAGGTGCAGCATCACGACCAGTTCGACACCGCATCAGGCTTCATGGTTCCGCCGCAGTGGTTCGCCATGTGGGCACGCAGGCACCAGCACGAATATGGCTCGACGTGTGAGGATCTCGGCCAGATCGCGATCACCCAGCGTGCGCACGCTGGCCCCAACGAACACGCCCTGCGCCGCGAACCGCTCACGATGGACGACTATCTGGCCGCGCGATGGATCAACGAACCCTTCCGCGTGCTGGACTGCACCTCGGAGGTCGACGGCGCCGTCGCCATCCTGATCACCGGAGAGGACATTGCCCGCGACTGCAAGCAGCCGCCGATGTGGCTGGTCGGGTCGTCGAACTCGCAGGGCGGTGCGGGGTGGACCGAGTGGGACGACCCCACCGAGATGTATTCGCGCACTGCAGGTCCCAAGATCTGGGAGAAGACCGGGCTCACTCCGGCGGACATGGACGTCGCCTGCATGTATGACTGCTTCACCTACACCGTGATGGCGACCATGGAGGGTTTCGGCTTCTGTGAGAAGGGCGAAGTCGGGAAGTTCTTCTCGACGGGCCGGGCCACCTACGGCGGCGACGTCGTCGTCAACCCGCACGGCGGGCTGCTGTCGGAGGGCTACATCCACGGGCTGAACCACCACTACGAAGCGGCACTGCAACTGCGCCACGCCGCTGGGGTGCGCCAGGTCGACAATGCGCAACTGGCATTGGTCACCGCAGGCGGCGGGCCCTTCGGCGGTGCGAACGTCTACAGCAGGGAGAAACCGTGACCAATCCTGTACTGCAGCCGCCGATTCCGGTGCCCGACCCAGACACCGCGTCGTACTGGGATGGGCTCAAGGACGGCAAGCTGATGCTGTGCCGCTGCGATGACACCGGCAAGTGGATCCACCCGCCGCTGGAGCGCAGCCGGTTCACCGGCGGCCCTGTGCATTTCGAGGAGGTCAGCGGAAAGGGCACCGTTTTCAGTTACATCGTGGTTCGGCAGGCGCTGGTGCCGGGACGCGTGCCGCCCTATGTCGTCGGGCTGATCGAACTGGACGAGCAACCGGGGCTGCGAATCAACGCGGTCATCGATTGCGATCCAGCTGACGTCCGCATCGGCCAGCGGGTCGAACTACGGATCGCCGACCTGGGGGAGAGCGGGTTTCGCATCCCCGAATTCGTCATCACGCAGGCGGGTTGATCAGGACGCGGCGGGACGGAACAACGGCAGCCACACCCGGCTGTCTTCGTCGCCCGACGTCGCCGTCCAGTCTTCGAAGAACACCTCGACCGGCAGACCGACGCGAATCTCGTCCGGTGACGCATCGACGACGTTGGTGATGAGCCGGACGTCGGGCTCATCAGCGAGTTCCACCATCGCCACGATGTACGGCGGATCGAGCCCGGGTATCCACGGCTGCCGGTTGATCGTGTACGCGGCGACGGTGCCCCTGCCGGATACCGGCTCGGGCGCGACATCGGTGCTGCGGCAGCGCCAGCACGCCGGTCCCGGTGGATGGAAGAAGTGTCCGCAGCTGTGGCAGCGGTGGATCAGCAACTCTCCGTTGCGTCCGCCGGTCCAGAACGCGGCCGACTCGGTGGTGGGACTGGGGGCCAGCCGCATCTGCGGCCGTCGGTACGACCACGTCATCTGGCTGTCTCCTGCCAATCGCAGCCGGTCAACTCTGCCGACAGCTCCCACAGTCGCTGTGCGCTTTCCGGGTCGCGCACCTTGGCGATCAGCTTCGCCGGTTTCGGCTTGCCCCACTGGTGGAACAGGCCGCGGGGCGCGATATACGTCCCGCTGGGCAGGTCTGTGGTCACGGCCTGAATGGTGGAGCGGGCGCCGTCGACGGGGCTTTGCGCGATGTGGGGCGACAGCACCCGGCCGGCCCACTGCAGCAGACCGGACCCGTCACGGGTGATGTCGGTGGCCGTCATCCCGGGATCAGACGCATACGCGGTACGGCCGCGCCGTGCCAGCTCCTGCACGAAAAGCATGTTCGCCAACTTCGATTCGCCGTACGCCGCCCACGGGTTGTAGCGGCGGCGGTGCCAGTTGAGATCGTCGAAATGCATGCGGGCCAACGCGTGGTTGCTGCTGGCTACCACCACGATCCGATCGCGGATCCGATCCCCGAGCAGGCAGGTCAGCGCGAAATGGCCGAGGTGATTGGTGCCCATGTGCGCCTCGAAGCCGTCCGCGGTGCGAGTGAGCGGCAGCCCCAACACGCCGGCGTTGTTGACCAGCACGTCGACATGCTCGACCGAGTCGGCGAACTTGCGCACGCTGGTGAGATCGGCGAGGTCGAGTTCGGCCACTTCGACGGCACCCGTCATTTCCGCGGCCGCCTGATGGGCCTTGCCCAAAGTCCGGCAGGCGATCACAACGTCGTGGCCGGCGGCCGCCAACGCGGTCGCTGTCGCCTTGCCGACGCCGCTGTTACCGCCCGTGACAATGATGCGCACCGGTATCGGACTCCCTCCAGCCTTGGCGTGTGGCATAAACAGTAAACTATATATCGCTATGACGGAATGACGAGCCGGGCACGCGGCACACGAGCTGACGAGGCCCAACGGAAACAGAGGAACCACATGCCAGTCGAAACGATCCCCGATCAAGGGGAGCTGAGCGAGTCGACACCTGAAGTCGACGTCGCAGACTCCGGCGAGACCGCGGAGCATTTCGCCTCCCCCGAGGACGAGTCGGTTGTCGTCGACGCCCCCGACGAGACTCGCTCCGCCAAACCGCGGATGTCACACGTACGGTGGGCCACCATAGCCGGATTCCTGTTGGTCGTGGCGCTGGGCGGACTGACCGGCTGGCTTGGTTACCGGGCCTATCAGTCGCACCAGACGGAGGAGCAACGAAACCTGTTCGTGCAGGTCGGGCGTCAGGGGGCAGTGAACCTCACGACGATCGACTGGCAGCATGCCGATAGAGACGTGCATCGGATATTGGACTCGGCCACCGGGACGTTTTATGACGACTTCCAGAAGCGGTCGGGCCCGTTCATCGATGTGGTCAAAAAAGCGCAGTCCAAATCGGAAGGCAAGGTCACGGAAGCCGCGTTGGAGTCTGGAACCGACGACCATGGCCAAGTGTTGGTAGCGGTCACCGTCAACACCTCAAATGCGGGTGCTCCCGAGCAGCAGCCGCGATCGTGGCGGATGCGAATCACTGTGCAGAAGGTCGATGACGAAGCCAAGGTGTCCAACGTGGAGTTCGTCCCGTGAGAAACAGACTCAGACTGTGGAAAGACGACAGAACCACTCAAGACCCCAAGGACCACGCGGGTGTCGGGGAAGACAAGCCTGCGGTGGAGAAGTTCGACGCGTCGACGGAGGAAGCCGCCGGGGAAGCGGTCGCGGCCGAAGATGCAGTCGAGAAATCTGAGGCCATCGCGAAACGGCACGTCGAACGGTCGCGAGTCCTCGCCTACGGTGTACTACCGGCCATCGCGCTGTTGCTGACCGTGGCAGCGGGATACCTCAAATGGCAGGACAATTCGGTGCGCGATGCCGAAATCGCACGTAGCGCATCACTGCAGACCGCCAAGGAGAGCACCGTTGCGATGCTGTCCTATAAACCTGACACCGTTGAGCAACAACTCCAGGGCGCTCGTGACCTTCTCACCGGCGAATTTCGCGACTCATACACGTCGCTGATCAACGATGTGGTGATTCCGGGGGCCAAGCAGCAACAGATCTCAGCGGCGGCCACGATCCCGGCCGCCGCTTCGGTGTCGGCCAATCCGAGAGAGGCTGTCGTTCTGGTATTCGTCAATCAGACCACCGTTGTCGGACAGGGTGCTCCCAGCGACACCGCGTCGACCGTTCGCGTGACATTGAACAAGTCGGACGACCGCTGGTTGATCTCAAAGTTCGAACCGGTGTAGGCCTCGGACGCCCATTTGTTCTCGTCGTACTGCACACGGGTCTCGGCGATCAGCATTACGCGACGATGCCAGCACTCCTCAAAGATTCTGATGTCAAGAAATCGTCGAAGCTGACCATGGAGTCACGGCGGCATCACTGCGGGTCGCAGATCGTGAAATGAGACCGCGCCGGGGCACCTACAATCGAAAACCGTGGCCGAGCTGGTGCAGCAGTATCTGGACCAGATCCGCGACGAGCATGCCGGCGTCACCGACGGCGCCGTCGCCAGCTACATCCCCGAACTTGCGAACGTCGACCCGATGGGGTTCGGGCTGTCGCTGTCGTCGTCCGACGGGTTTGTCTATGAATCCGGCGACGCGGCAACGGAATTCACGATCCAGTCGATCTCCAAGCCGTTCACGTATGCGCTCGCCCTCGATCAGGCCGGCCACGATGCCGTCGACGCGAAGATCGGCGTCGAGCCGTCGGGCGAGGCGTTCAACGAGATCAGCGTCGACGACACCACAAAGACTCCGAAGAACCCGATGATCAACGCCGGCGCCATCGCTGCCGTCTCCTTGGTTCCGGGTGCCACACCCGACGACCGGTTCGGGTGCATCCACGAGTTTTACTCCGCGTGTGCCGGTCGCCGGCTCGACATCGACCACGCCGTCTACGCGTCGGAGAAGGCCACCGGCAGTCGCAACCGCGCCATCGCCTACATGCTTCAGAGCTTCGGTGTGCTCGGCGACGAACCCGACGACGTGCTCGACGTCTACTTCCGTCAGTGCTCGATCAAAGTGACCAGCACCGACCTGGCGCGAATGGCCGCCACGTTGGCGCGCGGCGGCATCAACCCCGCGACGGGTCGACGCGTCACCGACGCAAAGGTGGTGCAGCGCGCGCTGAGCGTGATGGTGACGTGCGGCATGTACGACGCCGCGGGCGACTGGGTGAGTGCGGTCGGCCTGCCCGCCAAGAGCGGTGTCGGGGGCGGCATCATCGCCGTGCTGCCCGGCCAACTCGGGATCGGTGTCTACTCACCGCTATTGGACGCCAAGGGCAACAGCGTGCGAGGAGTTCGCGTGTGCCGCAGCCTGTCCGAAAAGCTCGGGCTGCATTTCCTCACTGTCACAAGGGAATCCTGCTCAGCTATCCGGGCTCGCTACGACGTATGCGACGGCGTGCGAGTGTATGAGCTCCACGGCGACCTGCTGTTCGCCGGCGCCGAACAGGTGCTGCGGACGATCGAGCGCGACCGCGACGATTACCGCATCGCCATCCTGGAGGTGTCTCGCGTCGACGACATCAACGACGCCGCCCGCGAGATGCTGGCCGGTATGCGAACCGTACTCAACACCGCGGGCAAGGAAGGCTTCCTCGTCGACCCCGACAACAAGGTGGTGCGGCCCGCCAGCGAGCAGGACTACGACGCGGTGCTGTTCAGCACGCTCGACGACGCGGCCGAGGCCGCCAGGCGCCGGCTAGACCGGCACGGCTAGCCGCGTCGGCTCGTCAAGCCCCCGCAACGTCACAGTTTCGCCCAAAGTCCAGTGCCGGCTTTCACTTTCGGTGGCGCCCGCGACTGTATCCGAGGATGCCACCAGCCCGCCTGGTGTCGACTTGGCCAGCTCGCACAACCGCGCCGCCTCGTTCACCGGCTCACCGATCACGGTGTACTCGAAGCGCTCCTTGGCGCCGACGTTGCCCGCCACCACCTGACCCGCCGCCACACCGATGCCCGCGCGGCACTCCGGCACCTCTCGCTCCAGCCGTGAAGCGATCGCGCGCGCCGCCGCCAGCGCCTCGTCCTCGGGATGCTCCAACGTCACCGGCGCACCGAAAACGGCAAGCGCCGCATCACCTTCGAACTTGTTCACAAAGCCATGATGGCGGTCGATCTCCTCGACCACGACCGCGAAGAAGCGGTTGAGCAGCTCTACCACCTCGACGGCCGGCATGCCCGTCACGAACTGGCTCGACCCGATGATGTCGACGAAAATCACTGCGGCATGGCGCTCTTCGCCCCCGAGCTTGGGGCGCTGCTGTTCGGCCAGCGCCGCCACCTCGCGTCCCACGTGGCGGCCGAAGAGATCCCGAACCCGCTCGCGTTCCTTGAGTCCCTGGACCATCGTGTTGAAGCCGCGCTGCAATTCACCGAGTTCGGTCCCGTCGAAAACGACCAGATTGCAGTCCAAGTCCCCGTCCTCGACGTGCTTGAGCGCGGTGCGAACCTGCCGCACAGGTGTAGCGGTCAGCCACGATAACAACCACATCAGGATGAAGCCGATGACCAGCGTCACGACCGCCAAAATCATGATGGCGACGGCGAATTGGGTAGGGGTGAGGTTCTGCAACGAGACCGCGAACAGCGCGATCACCAGGATGCCGATCACCGGTACGCCGCAGCCGAGCAGCCACACCATCATGATCCGGCCCATGATGCCGGGCGCCAGCCTTCGCGGCGGCGGGCCCGCTTCCAGCGCCTGCGCGGCGACCGGGCGCAGCGCGAACTCGGTGACCAGATAACAGCCGGTGGCCACCACCAGGCCGCTGAACCCGACCGCGAACAGGAACCGCGGGATGAAGACGGTGTCGACCAACCCGTACAGCGTGGTCAACAGCGCCGTGCCGAAACCCCACAGGATGAGCAGCATCTTCGCCACCCGCCAGGGCGCTTTGAACGTGTTGCGCTGATCCTCACGCGAGGGCGCGCGTTCCTCGATAGCCCACCGCATCGAGCGCACCGTGCGCGCGGTGACCCAATAGGTGCCCAGCAACAGCGCCAGCAGGATGTAGGCGGGGCTGACGCCGAAGGTGAGCCACACCGGAGCATCGGTGAAGACACTGGGGACCGGGATCGCGACCCCGACCATCACCAGCGCAACGGCGATGCCGAGGACGTTGATGGCCAAGATGAGAACGGTGAGGATGGCCTGGATGCGCACTCGCCTGCGCAGTTGGCTTTCGGTGGACTTGCCCAGCAGCCACGAGCCGTATTCCGGCGTGTCCGGCAACCGGCCGCTCTGCCTGGTCACCGTCTCGAGGACCCGACCCAGCCGCTGCGCCACGCTCTTGTCGGCGTTCATTGGAGTGTCAGCCTAATTTGCGCGAGGCCGAACACCCTAAGGTTGGTCAGGTGCGCCTCGTGATCGCCCAGTGCACCGTCGACTACATCGGCCGCCTCACCGCGCATCTGCCGTCCGCGCGCCGCCTGCTGCTGTTCAAGGCCGACGGGTCGGTCAGCGTGCACGCCGACGACCGCGCCTACAAGCCTTTGAACTGGATGAGCCCGCCGTGCTGGGTGAACGAAGAGGTCGACGGCGAGCAACCGATATGGGTCGTCGAGAACAAGGCGGGGGAGCAGCTGCGCATCACCGTCGAGGACATCGAGCACGATTCCAGCCACGACCTCGGTGTGGATCCCGGACTGGTCAAGGACGGCGTGGAGGCCCACCTGCAGGCCCTGCTCGCCGAGCACGTGGAGTTGCTCGGCGACGGGTACACCCTGGTGCGACGGGAGTACATGACGCCGATCGGGCCGGTCGATCTGCTGTGCCGCGACGAGCAGGGCCGGTCGGTGGCCGTCGAAGTCAAGCGGCGCGGCGAGATCGACGGCGTCGAACAGCTCACCCGCTATCTCGACCTGCTCAACCGCGACAGCCTGCTCGCCCCCGTCAGCGGCATTTTCGCCGCCCAGCAGATCAAACCGCAGGCCCGCACCCTGGCCAATGACCGTGGAATCCGTTGTGTGACATTGGATTACGATCAGATGCGCGGTATGGACAGCGACGAGTACCGGTTGTTCTGATGGTCAAGCGCCGCGCTCCGCGCCGACAACGGCCGCTGCCCCTGGCGCGTCGCATCGAAACCGGGCCCGACGGGTATGACTATGAAGTACGCCCGATCGCCGCGGCGCGCGCCACCAAGACCTATCGCTGCCCCGGCTGCGATCATGAGATCCGTTCGGGCATAGCCCATCTGGTGGTGTGGCCGGCGGATTTGGGCGACCGTGGGGCCGAGGAGCGACGGCACTGGCATACGCCGTGCTGGACGGCCAGGCGCCGCCCGACGCGCAAGTGGTCTTAGTGCTCTTCGGAAGCGGGCTCGACGAGCTCGATCAACACGCCGCCGGCGTCCTTGGGGTGGATGAAGTTGATCTTCGAGTTCGCGGTGCCCCGACGCGGTGCGTCGTACAGCAACCGCACGCCCTGCTCGCGCAGCCGCGCGGTCAACGCCTCGATGTCGCTGACCCGGTAGGCCAGCTGCTGCAGGCCGGGGCCGCGCTTGTCGAGGAACTTCGCGATCGTCGACGTCTCGTCCAGCGGCGCCATCAGCTGGATCTGGGCGCTGCCCTTGGGGGCGCCGCGCACCGAGAGCATCGCCTCGCGCACACCCTGGTCCTCGTTGACCTCCTCGTGCAGCACGATCATGCCGAGGTAGTCGTGGTACCACTTGATCGCGGCGTCGAGATCCGCCACCGCGATGCCGACATGGTCAACCGCCGTCACCAGCGCCGAGGCGAGAACGGGGCGGGCATCAACCTGTTCGGTGGTCATAACGCAAAGGTAACCTAACGACATCGGTTCTGTTTATCCGGTTGGTGGTATTGCCGCCCCGGAACCGCCCGAAACGCCCCTTGGAGGTAGTTGTGACGACGTCGGTGATAGTTGCTGGAGCCCGCACCCCGGTGGGCAAATTGATGGGTTCGCTCAAGGATTTCTCCGGTAGCGACCTGGGCGCGATCGCGATCAAGGGCGCGCTGGAGAAGGCCGGTGTGCCGGCCTCGGCGGTCGAATACGTGATCATGGGCCAGGTCCTCACGGCAGGCGCCGGGCAGATGCCCGCCCGCCAGGCCGCGGTGGAGGCGGGCATCGGCTGGGACGTGCCGTCGCTGACCATCAACAAGATGTGTTTGTCCGGCATCGACGCCATTGCGCTTGCTGACCAGCTCATTCGGGCCGGCGAGTTCGACGTGGTGGTCGCCGGCGGGCAGGAGTCGATGACCCAGGCCCCGCACCTGCTGATGGGCAGCCGGGCCGGCTACAAGTACGGCGACGTCACGGTGCTCGACCACATGGCCTACGACGGGCTGCACGACGTGTTCACCGACCAGCCGATGGGCGCACTGACCGAGCAGCGCAACGACGTCGACCAGTTCACCCGCGAAGAGCAGGACGAGTTTGCTGCCCGGTCCCATCAAAAGGCCGCCGCGGCATGGAAAGACGGCGTCTTCGCCGACGAGGTGGTGCCCGTGCAGATCCGCCAGCGCAAGGGCGATCCGATCGAGTTCAGCGAAGACGAGGGCATTCGCGCCAACACCACCGCCGAGTCGCTGGCGGGCCTCAAGCCGGCGTTCCGCAAGGACGGCACCATCACGGCCGGGTCGGCGTCGCAGATCTCCGATGGCGCCGCCGCGGTCGTTGTCATGAACAAGGACAAGGCCACCGAACTCGGGCTGAGCTGGCTGTGCGAGATCGGCGCCCACGGCGTCGTCGCGGGCCCGGACTCCACCCTGCAGTCCCAACCGGCCAACGCCATCAAGAAAGCCATTGCCCGCGAAGGCATTACAGTCGATCAGCTCGACGTGGTCGAGATCAACGAGGCGTTCTCGGCCGTCGCGCTGGCCTCGATGAAGGAGCTCGGCGTCGATCCCGAGAAGGTCAACGTCAACGGCGGCGCCATCGCCATCGGGCATCCGATCGGCATGTCGGGCGCCAGGATCACCCTGCACGCCGCCCTTGAGCTGGCCCGACGCGGTTCCGGCTACGCCGTGGCCGCGTTGTGCGGCGCCGGGGGACAGGGCGACGCGCTGGTGCTGCGCGCGGGCTGATTCTCTACGACGCGATGTAGTAGCTGGCGGCTTTTTCGGGCACAATGGCCGCCATGACAAGTGCGTTTGATTTGCGGACGGTCGCCGGGTGGTTCCGTCTGGTCGCTCTGCTGGAGGCCGTCAGCTGGGTCGGGCTGCTGATCGGGATGTACTTCAAGTACCTGGGCACGCCGCGAACTGAGGTCGGCGTCAAGGTGTTCGGTCCGGTCCACGGCGGGATCTTCATCGCGTTCGTGGTGGCCGCCCTGTTCGTCGGGATCGCGGTCAAATGGGCGTGGGGGACGTGGTTGCTGGCGTTGCTGGGCAGCATCGTGCCGCTCGGCAGTGTGATTTTCCTCATATGGGCAGATCGGACAGGGCGAATGGGCCCCGTGGAGCTTGTGCAACCGGGCCGGTCGGTACCCGAAACGACGTGACAGACTTGTGGGCGTGACTCGTCCACGACCTTCTATTGCGGGCTCCCTGGCCGGTGCGGTTGACCTCTCCGCCCTCAAACAGCGGGCCAGTCAAAGCTCGGCCAGTCCAGGCTCGGAACAACCCGGCGGTGTCGAAATTACCGAGGCCAACTTCGAGGCCGAGGTGCTGGTCCGGTCCAGTCAGGTCCCGGTGGTGGTCGTGCTGTGGTCGCCGCGCAGCGACGCCAGCGCCCAGCTCGCCAACACATTGGCCGAGCTGGCCTCCGCCGACGCCGGCAAGTGGTCCCTGACGACGGTGAACGTCGACGCGGTGCCGCGGGTGGCGCAGATGTTCGGCGTGCAGGCGGTGCCGACCGTGGTGGCTTTGGCTGCCGGCCAACCCATTTCGAGCTTCCAGGGGGTGCAGCCCGCCGACCAGTTGCGCGGCTGGATCGACTCACTACTGAACGCCACGGCCGGAAAGCTCAGCGGCGCAGCCGATTCCGAGGAGGCCGAGCAGGTCGATCCGGAGGTGGCGCAAGCGCGCGCGCATCTGGATGCCGGTGACTTCGACGCCGCGCTCAAGGCCTATCAGACGATTCTCGACGCGCGGCCCAACCACGCCGAGGCCAAGGGCGCGGTCCGTCAGATCGCTTTCCTGCAGCGCGCGACGGCACACCGGCCCGACGCGGTCGCGGTCGCCGATGCCGCGCCCGACGACATCGAGGCCGCCTTCGCCGCCGCCGATGTGGAGATCCTGCAGCAGCAGGTCACCGCCGCCTTCGATCGACTGATCGCGCTGGTCAAGCGGACCGCCGGCGACGACCGCACCAAGGTGCGCACGCGGCTGATCGAGCTGTTCGAGCTGTTCGACCCGGCCGACCCCGAGGTCATCGCCGGCCGGCGCAACCTCGCCAACGCGCTGTATTAGCTACGGCGTCCAGTGTGAACCCAGTGCGAAAATCCGGCCGGATTCTCGCACTGGCTTCACACTCGCAGAGCCCGGATCCTAGGCCGGTTCGAACCACAGCGCCGCCAGCGGCGGCAACACCATCACCGCCGACGCCGGGCGGCCGTGCCATGGCTCCTCGGTGGCCTCGACGGAACCGAAATTGCCGATGCCCGCGCCGTGGTAGACCGTCGCGTCGGTGTTGAGCACCTCACGCCAGGTGCCCGCATGCGGCAGGCCCAGCCGGTAGCGGGTGTGCTCGGCGCCGGAGAAGTTGAACACACAGGCCAGCACCGACCCGTCGACGCCGAACCGCAGAAAGCTCAGCACGTTGTTGGCGGAATCGTTGGCGTCGATCCAGGAATAGCCCTCGGGGCTGGTATCCCGCGACCACAGCGCCGAGCGGCCGCGGTAGATCTCGTTGAGGTCGGCCACCAGCCGCTGAATGCCGTTGGAGAAGCTGTTCTCGCTCAGCTGATACCAGTCCAGCCCACGCTCCTCCGACCACTCCGCGCGCTGCCCGAAATCCTGGCCCATGAACAGCAACTGCTTGCCCGGGTGGGCCCACTGGTAGGCCAGCAGGCCACGCACGCCGGCCGCCTTCATGTGATCGTTTCCGGGCATCCGGCCCCACAGCGTGCCCTTGCCGTGCACCACCTCGTCGTGGCTGATCGGCAGCACGTAGTTCTCACTGAACGCGTACAGCATCGAGAACGTCATCTCGTGGTGGTGGTAGGAGCGATGCACCGGGTCGCGGCTGATGTAGTCCAGCGTGTCGTTCATCCAGCCCATGTTCCACTTCATCGAGAAGCCAAGGCCGCCAAGGTTCGTCGGGCGCGATACGCCGGGCCACGAGGTGGACTCCTCGGCGATGGTGACGATGCCGGGCGCGATCTTGTGCACCGTCGCGTTCATCTCCTGTAGGAATTGCACCGCCTCCAGGTTTTCCCGACCGCCGTAGATGTTGGGCGTCCAACCGCCCTCGGGCCGGGAGTAGTCCAGATACAGCATCGACGCGACGGCGTCCACACGTAGGCCGTCGATGTGGAACTCCTGCAGCCAGTACAGCGCGTTGGCCACCAGGAAGTTGCGCACCTCGGGCCGCCCGAAGTCGAACACATAAGTGCCCCAGTCGAGTTGCTCGCCGCGGCGCGGGTCCTGATGCTCGTACAGCGGCGTGCCGTCGAACCGGCCCAGCGCCCAGGCGTCTTTCGGGAAATGCGCCGGCACCCAGTCGACGATCACGCCGATCCCGGCCTGGTGCAGGCAATCGACCAGATACCGGAAATCGTCGGGCGTGCCCAGCCGCGAGGTGGGGGCGTAGTACGACGTCACCTGGTAGCCCCACGATCCGCCGAACGGATGCTCGGCAACCGGCAGCATCTCGACATGGGTAAAGCCCTGCGCCACCACGTATTCCGTGAGCTCCACGGCCAGCTGCCGGTACGACAGCCCGGGTCGCCACGACATCAGGTGCACCTCGTAGGTGCTCATCGGCTCGAACACCGGGTTGCGCCGCGCACGCTGAGCCATCCACGCCTCGTCACCCCAGGTGTAGGAACTGGACGTCACCCGCGACGCCGTCTGCGGCGGGACCTCGGTGGCGAACGCCATCGGGTCGGCGCGGTCGGTGACCGACCCGTCGGCGCCGTGGATGCGGAACTTGTACAGCCCGCCGACCGGGAAGCCGGGCCAGAACAACTCCCAGACGCCTGATGAGCCCAGCACCCGCAGCGGCGCCTCGTTGCCGTCCCAGTGGTTGAACTCACCGATGAGGCTGACGCCCTTGGCGTTTGGCGCCCACACCGCGAACGACACGCCGCTCACCACGCCGTCGGCGGTGGTGAAGGAGCGCGGATGCGCGCCGAGAATCTCCCACAGCCGTTCGTGGCGGCCCTCGGCGAACAGGTGCAGATCCAACTCGCCCAGCGTGGGCAGGAACCGGTATGCGTCGGCCGTCACATGCACATCCGGCGATTCACCGGCGCCTGGATAGCTGACCTCGAGGCGATAGTCGATGAGGTTGGTGAATGGCAGCGCCACGGCGAACAGTCCGGACTCGATGTGCTCCAGCGGATAGCGGTCATCGCCGACCAGCGCCACCACCTTGACCGCGTGCGGGCGATACGCGCGCAGGACGGTGTGATCGCCGTATTCGTGTGCGCCCAAGACGGAATGCGGGTTGTGATGCTCACCGGCCAACAGCCGGTTCAGATCCGACGCATCTGGTCGCAGGTACGGGCTGGTGAGCTGATTGGTACGCGTCATATCCTCATCCCCTGCGCAGCAAGGCAAGTCGTTTCTCGTACGGGATCAACGGCATGTTCAGCACATGCGCGACCGCCTTGCCCGGGTCAAGGCGAACGTAATTCGATTGTCCCCATTGGTATTCCTCTGCGGTGATCTCGTCGCGCACCCAGAACCGGTCGTACCATTCCATGCCCAGCGCCGGCATATCGAGCCACAGCGTGGCCTCCTCCGGGCCGAACGGGTTGAGCGTCACCACCACCAGCACCGTGTCGCCGGTCACCGGGTCGAACTTGCTGTAGGCCAGCAGCGCGTCGTTGTCGATGTGGTGGAACTTGATGGTGCGCAGTTGACGCAGCGCCGGATGCAAGCGCCGAATCTCGTTGAGCCGGGTCAACAACGGCTCCAGCGATTCCCCGGCCGCCAGCGCCGCGTCGAAGTCCCGGGGGCGAAGCTCGTACTTCTCCGAATCGAGGTACTCCTCGCTGCCCGGCCGCACCGCCTGATGTTCGAACAGCTCGTAGCCGGAGTACACACCCCACGACGAGCTCATTGTCGACGCAAGGACGGCGCGGATCGCGAACATCCCCGGACCGCCGTGCTGCAGGCTTTCGTGCAGGATGTCGGGGGTGTTGACGAACAGGTTGGGCCGCGCGTAGTCGGCGTGCTGGGCGATCTGCTCGCCGAATTCGGTGAGCTCGGCCTTCGATGTGCGCCAGGTGAAGTACGTATACGACTGCGTGAAACCGAGTTTGGCCAACCCGTACAGCCGGGCCGGGCGGGTGAACGCCTCGGACAGGAACAACACGTCGGGGTCGTCGTTCTTGACCTGCCCGATCAGCCAGGCCCAGAAGTTCGGCGGTTTGGTGTGCGGGTTGTCGACCCGAAACACCTTGACACCGTGGGACACCCAGAACCGCACCACCCGCAGCACCTCGTGGTACAGCCCGGCGGGGTCGTTGTCGAAGTTCAGCGGGTAGATGTCCTGGTACTTCTTCGGCGGGTTCTCCGCGTACGCGATCGTCCCGTCGGGCAGCACGGTGAACCACTCCGGATGCTCTTTGGCCCACGGGTGATCGGGCGCGCACTGCAGCGCCAGGTCCAGCGCGACCTCCATGCCCTGATCGCGGGCCGCCGCAACGAAATCGTCGAAATCGTCGATCGTGCCCAGTTGCGGGTGCACGGCGTCGTGGCCGCCTTCGTCGCTGCCGATCGCCCACGGCGAGCCGACGTCACCCGGCGCGGCGGTCACGGAATTGTTGCGGCCCTTGCGATGAACCTTGCCGATTGGATGGATGGGCGGCAGGTACACCACGTCGAATCCCATTTTGGCGATGCGCGGCAACGCTTTCGCCGCGGTGACGAACGTGCCGTGCACGGGGTTGCCGTCGTCGTCCCACCCTCCGGTGGACCGCGGGAACATTTCGTACCAGGAGCTGAACCGGGCCAGCGGCCGATCCACCCAGACGCCGTAACGCTCACCGCGCGTGACCAATTCGCGCAACGGGTACTGCTCGAGCAGTTCGGTGACCTCAGGGGACAGCGCCGCGCCGGCGCGGGTGAACGGGTCTCCCGGTTTGCGCAGCGCCGCCGCAGCCTCGATCAGCGGATCGCGCAACTTGCGGGGCAGCCCGGTCGCGGCGCGTTCCAGCAGCCGGGCGCCGATGAGCAGGTCGTTGGACAACTCGGTCTCACCCTGGCCGGCGTCGAGCTTGGCCGTCACCGCGCGGCGCCATGTGGCGATCGGGTCACCCCATCCCTCGACCCGGAACGTCCACAGGCCGACGCTGTCGGGGGTGAACTGCCCATGGAACACGTCGGGCGTGTCACCCGGTGGCATCGGCAGCCGCTGCGGTTTGACCCGCGAGGTCGAATTGTTGCCGTTCTCGATCGGCGTGATGCTGGGCACCGGCCCGTCGGCGAGCTGGGGATAGGCGGTGCCGTGATAACGCACCACCAGCGTCGCCGCCACCGCATCGTGGCCTTCACGCCACACGGTGGCGCGAACCGGCACCACCTCGCCCACGACGGCTTTGGCCGGAAACCGCCCGCCGGAGACTACGGGCGCGACGTCATCGATCTCGATCCGGCCGGCCACTAACCACTCCTAACGCTCCTCGTGCGCCTATACCCACCGTAATGGTCGGCCCAACCCCGTGCGGGTGAAGCGGTCACGCTCCGAACACTGCAGCGCCACGATTAATCAGTAAGGTTGACTCGCGTGAAAGCGCTTCGCAGGTTCACCGTCCGCGCCCATCTGCCCGAACGATTGGCGGCGCTGGAACGGCTGTCGGTCAACCTGCGCTGGTCGTGGGACAAGCCCACCCAAGACTTGTTCGCCACCATCGATCCGCAGCTGTGGCGCCAGCTCGGCTGCGACCCGGTGGCCCTGCTCGGCGGGGTGAGCCCGCAGCGGCTGGACGAATTGGCGACCGATGAGTCGTTTCTGACGCGCCTCGACGAGCTGGCCGCCGAGCTCGACGATTACCTGGCCCGCCCGCTGTGGTACCAGGAGCAGCTCGAGCAGGGAGCCGAACTGCCCAATGGCATCGCCTATTTCTCGATGGAGTTCGGCGTCGCCGAGGTGCTGCCCAACTACTCCGGCGGCCTGGGCATCCTCGCCGGCGACCACCTCAAGGCGGCCTCGGACATGGGGCTGCCGCTGATCGCCGTCGGCCTGTACTACCGCTCCGGCTACTTCCGGCAGTCGTTGACGGCCGACGGCTGGCAGCACGAGAACTATCCGTCGATCGATCCGCAGGGTCTGCCGCTGCGGCTGCTCACCGATGCCACCGGCAACCCGGTGCTGATCGAACTCGCGATGCCCGAGGGCGCCCAGCTGCGGGCACGGGTCTGGGTCGCACAAATCGGCCGAATTCCCTTGCTGCTGCTGGATTCCGACATTCCGGAGAACGAGCACGACCTGCGCAGCGTCACCGACCGGCTCTATGGCGGCGATCAGGAGCACCGGATCAAGCAGGAGATGCTGGCCGGCATCGGCGGCGTACGGGCGATCCGCGCGTTCACCGAGATCGAAGGCCGGCCCGAGCCCGAGGTGTTCCACATGAACGAAGGTCATGCGGGCTTCCTCGGCGTCGAACGTATCCGGGAATTGATCGACGCCGGCCTGGATTTCGACACGGCGCTGGCGGTGGTGCGCTCGTCGACGGTCT
Source organism: Mycobacterium hubeiense (assembly GCF_002838065.1). GTDB lineage: Bacteria > Actinomycetota > Actinomycetes > Mycobacteriales > Mycobacteriaceae > Mycobacterium > Mycobacterium hubeiense. The sequence goes on from NZ_PIZU01000005.1 coordinate 49,529, forward strand.
TCACCACGCACACGCCGGTGCCCGCGGGTATCGACCGTTTCCCCGTCGAGATGGTCAAGCGCTACTTCGGCAGCGGTACGGGCGGCGACTCGCGGCTGCTGCCGGGCGTGCCGCTGGATCGAGTGATCGCCTTTGGCGCGGAGGACGACCCGTCCAAGTTCAACATGGCCCACATGGGTCTGCGGCTCGCGCAGCGGGCCAACGGGGTGTCGCTGTTGCACGGCCAGGTCAGCCGGGTGATGTTCAACGACCTGTGGCCCGGGTTCGACCCCGACGAGGTGCCGATCGGCTCGATCACCAACGGCGTGCACGCGCCTACGTGGGCCGCCCCGCTGTGGCTGGAGTTGGGCCGCGAGCTGCTCGGCGCCCAGGACCTGGCCTCGCTGCGCGAGCCCGCCACGTGGGCGCGTCTGCAGCAAGTCGACCCTGCACAGATCTGGTCGATCCGCTCGCAGTTGCGCGCTCAGCTCATCGACGACGTCCGCGCGCGCTTGCGTCGTTCCTGGCTGGAACGTGGCGCCTCGGAGGCCGAACTGGGTTGGATCGCAACGGCTTTCGACCCCGACGTGTTGACGGTCGGATTCGCCCGCCGGGTGCCGACCTATAAGCGGTTGACGCTGATGCTGCGTGACCCCGAGCGGCTGGAGAAATTGCTGCTCGACGAGAAGCGGCCGGTCCAGCTGATCGTCGCGGGCAAATCGCATCCCGCCGACGACGGCGGTAAGGCTTTGATTCAGCAGGTGGTTCGCTTCGCCGACCGGCCCGAGGTGCGCCACCGCATCGCGTTCTTGCCCGACTACGACATGTCGATGGCACGGCTGCTGTACTGGGGCTGCGACGTCTGGCTGAACAACCCGCTGCGACCGCTGGAGGCGTGCGGCACGTCGGGCATGAAGAGCGCGCTCAACGGCGGGCTGAACCTGTCGATCCGCGACGGCTGGTGGGATGAGTGGTACGACGGCGAAAACGGTTGGGAGATCCCGACGGCCGACGGTCTGGCCGACGAGAGCCGTCGCGACGACCTGGAAGCCAGCGCGCTGTATGACCTACTCGAGCAGTCGGTGACACCGAAGTTCTACGAGCGCGACGAGCGGGGCATCCCGACGCGCTGGGTGGAGATGGTGCGGCATACGCTGCAGGTGCTCGGGCCCAAGGTGCTGGCGTCGCGGATGGTGCGCGACTACACCGAGAAGTACTACGCCCCGGCCGCGCAGTCGCTGCGCAGGACCATTCAGCCCGACGACGCGGGCGTGCCGTTCGGCGCGGCCCGGGATCTGGCCGCCTACCGGCTGCGTGCCCAGGAGGCCTGGCCCAAGATCCAGATCACCGACGTGGACAGCTACGGATTGCCCGATACGCCGCTGCTGGGCTCGAAACTCACGCTGACGGCGACGGTGCACCTGGCCGGATTGCGTCCCGACGAGGTGTCGGTGCAGGCCGTGCTGGGCCGGGTCGACGACGGCGACGCGCTGGTGAACCCGGTGACCGTGCCGATGTCGCACACCGGCAGCACCGACGGCAACGAGGTGTTCTCGACGACGACGCCGCTGCCGGTGGCCGGTTCGGTCGGTTACACGGTGCGGGTGCTGCCACATCACCCGCTCCTGGCGGCGGACAACGAGCTGGGGCTCGTCACGTTGGCCTGATGTTTTCCAGCGGTCAATGCCGGAGTAATTAAGTAGGCGATGTAAGTTCCCGGGGAAGCTTACGAAAGGCCGCGCCATGTTCCGACCGCTCGCCCTGTTGGCCGCCTGCCTGTTGACCTGCGCTCTCACCGCTCCGTCGGCGTCGGCCGACCCCGAGACCGAACCCGTCGTCGCGGATGCGCCGGCCCCCGAGGCGGCCCCGCCGCCACCCGCGGCCGCGCCGGTCGACGAAGGCCGGGTGGAGTCGACGCCGCCGGCGAGCACCAAGACCCCCGACGGCTGGGAGTTGGTGCTGTCGGCCAGAGACGAGACGCAGAAGGTCATCCCGCCGCTGACGACGGCGTTGTCGTCGCGCGAATACGTGGTCGGCGGCACCTATTCCGGCCAGCTGATCGGCCCGGATGAAGGCGAGCCGCCGCACGGCACCCTCGAGGTCGGCTACGAGATCGGCTGCGGCATCGATATGAGCACGTCCAACGGCGTCTCGCTGACCGGGACCGCGGGCATCAACCCGTCGATCGGCGTGATCGGCACCGACATCATCTCGCCGGTGCCCGACGGCGTCCTACCGGGGATCGGCGGCAACCTCGGTGGCGGCATCACGATCGGCCTCAAGCCGGGCATCGTGAACATCGTCCCGGTGACGAAGAAGGACTTCAAAGGCGCCGAGCCGTGGGTCATGATCAGCAATTTCCGGGTCAAGATCGACGGCTGCGTCGGTGAATCGTTCATCAGGTCCTATGCGTTTTTGACCCGATCGACCGACATGTCCGACGCGGTGCTGGCCTGGTACGGCGTCACCAAGAAGGTCTGACGGTTTGCGGCGAGGCCTCGCTACGGGAATCGCTTGAAGCAGCGGTCCATATCGCCGAGCACGCCCACGCGGAACGCGTCGATCCGCGAGAACCCCGACGGCACCGATTCACCGTTGACGTCGCTGGCGACCAGGCCGTTGGTGAGGATGCCCGAGATCGCCTCGTCGACGTCGCCCGCGGTCAGCGCGATGGTGTTGCCGTCGGGTGTGGTGACGTTGTTCGTCAGCTTCACCGTGGCCACCCCGGACAGGCAGGCGGTGCGCAGCGCGGCCTCGGCGGTGTCGAGGGCCATGCCCCCGCGCTGATGTTGCAGGGCGAGCGTGTAGCGCGACACCAGCACCGAGTAGGCCGAGTTGTCGCCGGTGGCGAGTCCGCCGCCCTCGGAGGGATCGCTCTGGGCGCCCATCAGTTCGAGTTCGGGCAGGTCGACGACGATGGTGTTGGTGGCGGGACAGTAGGAGGCCGGCGGGCTCGGCCGCGCGTCGGGACAGTCGTCGGCGGTGTCGGCCTCGAAGCTCAGCCGCGGGGGATCGGCCGGTTCGAACAGGATTTGCATCGCGTCGACGATCGCCCGCACCGACTCTTCGGTCACCGGCAGTTCGCCGGTCTGGTCTTCGGGCAGCAGCACCGGCAGGTCACCGCGGCGTTGTGCAATCTCCTTGAGATCGATTGCCGCACAGGATGATGCGCCGTCGGTGAACCCGAACTGGAACGCTGAGATGCGCTCGAAGGCCGAACCGTGTTCGTCGGCACCGGCTTCGACGTCACTCTCGGTCAGCAGCGGGTCGCGGAACGAGATCATCGCGGCCAGAAGGTTGTTGAGCCCGTCGCCGGTGGACAGCGTGAACCGCGGGGAATTCCCTTCGGCCACCCAGCGCATGTACACCCCGGTCAAACAGTCGGCCTGCTGTTCGGACACCAGCGTCGGCGTGTTCCTTTTGATCAGGCCGCCCTGGCGCTGGATCGAGTGGCCGTATTCGTGGGCGAGCACCATCGTCACCGCCATGTCGCCGTGCGCATCGCGCAGCGACGGCAGCAGCACGCCGCGGTCCCAGCCGATGGTGTCGTCGATAGGGCAGAAGCCGGCGTTGACCAGACCGTAGGTGTCCTCACCGCAGAACCGGCCGTCGAAACCGTTGGCGTCCCAGGAGATCAACTCGTCGACCGGAAGAAACTTCTGGCCGAACATCTCCTGAAAGACGCTGTCCCAGAAGTCTTCGATGTCGCTGACCGAACTGGCGGCCAATTCGTCGATGTCGGAACCGTCGGTGTCGGTCACATCGCGCGACGGAGGCTCGGCGTCGGGGCGCAACCCGGTCTCACCGTCGGTGGCGGGCAGGCCGGCGACGCGGAACGGGTCGTCGAACACCGAAACCGGGTTGCCCTGCACGGTGGTGGAGCACGAGGCGGTGAGCATCACCGTGGCCAGTGCGACGCCAACCAGGTGCCGTCGGCTCATGGGCACCGCCTTTCGGTGAAGTTGTCGCCGCCAGGATAGTGAAATCAATCGCTGCCGCGGAGGCGTTCGAGCGCCCCACGCACCCGAGCCGGATCCGTCGTCGCCCAGAACGGCGGCAGCGACGCGCGCAGATACCCGCCGTAGCGCGCCGTCGCCATACGTGAGTCGAGCACCGCGACGACGCCGCGATCGTCGACGCGCCGCAGCAGCCGGCCGGCCCCCTGCGCCAGCAGCAGCGCCGCGTGGCTGGCGGCCACCGCCATGAACCCGTTGCCGCCGTGCGCCGCCACGGCACGCTGACGGGCGGTGAGCAGCGGATCGTCGGGGCGCGGAAACGGAATTCGGTCGATCAGCACCAGCGACAGCGACGGGCCGGGCACGTCGACGCCCTGCCACAGCGACAACGTGCCGAACAGCGACGTCTCGGGGTCGTCGGCGAACCGTTGCACCAACGCCGAGGTGGTGTCCTCGCCCTGACAGAGCACCGGGGTGTCGAGCCGTTCCCGCATCACGTCGGCGGCTGCCTTGGCCGCTCGTATCGACGAGAACAGCCCCAGCGTGCGTCCGCCCGCCGCGGTGATCAATGCCTCGATCTCGTCGAGCTGCTCGGCCGAGCCGGTGCCGTCGCGGCCCGGTGGCGGCAGATGCGCCGCCACGTAGAGGATCCCGGCTTTCGCATGGTCGAACGGTGAGCCGACGTCGATGCCGCGCCACTTCACGTCGCCGCCCGTCAGCCCCCACGCGCCGGCCATCGCGTCGAACGTCCCGCCGACCGTCAGTGTGGCCGAGGTCAATACGGCAGTCGAATGCTCAAAAAGCCTGCCGCGCAACAACCCTGCCACCGACAGCGGCGCCACCCGCAGCAGCGCTCGCACCGTCCCGCGGTTCTCCTCGCGTTCCACCCACACGATGTCGGTGCGGTCGGGTATCGCCGGAACGAACGAGGCCAGGATGCGGTCGGCGGTGTCGCTGATGTCCGTCAGTGCCGTCACCGCCTCGGCGCGGGCCGACGCCGCCTTCGGGTCGCTGGGCGTGGTGTCGATCGCCGAGCGCGCCTTGTTCGCGGCGTCGCGCAGCGCGGTCAGGTAGGTGGCCAGCTCGTCGTCGAGACGGTCGATACGCCCGGGGGTGGCGTCGTGAATCGCCGACGAGAGCGTGGCCGTCGCGGCCTCGAGTCGTTGTGCGAGTTCGGGTTCCACGAGCCGGGCGGCGCGGCGATGCGCGACGCCCAGCGCGGTGGCCGACAGTTCGCCGGTGGCCACGCCCGTCACGCGGTCGACCAGTTCGTGTGCCTCGTCGACGACGAGCAGGTGGTGTTCGGGCAGCACCGAGGCGTCGGCGATGGCGTCGATGGCCAACAGCGCGTGGTTGGTGACGATGACATCGGCGTGTCCGGCCACCTCGCGGGCCCGTTCGGCGAAACAGTCGGTGCCGAACGGACATCGGGCCACACCGATGCATTCCCGCGCCGACACGCTGACCTGGCTCCACGACCGGTCGGGGACGCCCGGGGTCAGGTCGTCGCGATCGCCGGTGTCGGTGTCCGACGACCATGCGACCAGCCGCTGCACGTCACGCCCGAGCGCGCTGGCGGCCACCGGCTCGAACAGTTCTTCCTGCGGCCGGTCCTCTGGCTCCGCTGCGCCAGCCGAACTGCCATTGTGGATTTTGTTGAGGCACAGGTAATTTCCCCGCCCCTTGAGCAACGCGAACTCCGGTCGACGCGGCAGCACGTGGGCCAGCGAGTCCGCCAGCCGGGGCAGGTCGCGGTGCACCAGCTGACGTTGCAGCGCGATCGTCGCCGTCGACACCACCACCGGCTCGTCGGTGGTGACCGCCCGCGCGATCGCGGGCACCAGATAGGCCAGCGACTTGCCGGTGCCGGTGCCGGCCTGTACCGCCAGGTGCTCGCCGGTGTCGAATGCGCGCGCGACGGCCTCGGCCATCTCGATCTGGCCGCGACGTTCGGTACCGCCCAGTGCTGCAACCGCTTTGGCCAGCAGATCGGTGACCCCACCAGCTTCCCTGGTCGCTGCGCTCTCCCCTGCCCTTCGGGCGTGGGCCCAACCCTCCGGAATCGTAGTGCCTCCTACCGCCCCGGCGGGATGATCCGCGTCGGGATCGCCGGCTCACCGCGCGACAGTTTGAGCCCGTCCCACGGCAGGCTGTGCCTCCCGTCGGCCACCCGGTCGCGGGCCTTCTCGAGGCTGCCGTCGCCGACCGGTTCGCCGTCGCGGACCAGCGGGACGGTCAGCGGCCGGGCGATCAGGTCGGGCTGATCGTCGGGTGGGTGGCCGAACGGGTGCACGACCTCCTCGACGATGGTGCCCGTCTTCTTGGCCAGCCGGCACGCCTGTTTGCGGCCGCCGTGCGATTGTTTGTGCGTGCTGCGCTTCTCCACCGGCATGCCGTCCACTTCCACCAGCTTGTAGACCATGCCGGCGGTCGGCGCGCCCGACCCGGTGACCAGCGAGGTGCCCACACCGTAGATGTCGACCGGTTCGGCGCGCAGCGCCGCGATCGCGAACTCGTCGAGATCGCCGGAAACCACGATGCGGGTCTTGGTGGCGCCCAGCCCGTCGAGCTGTTCGCGCACCTGGCGGGCCAGCACCCCCAGATCACCGGAGTCGATGCGCACCGCGCCGAGCTCGGTGCCGGCCACCTCGACGGCGTTGGCCACGCCGGCGGTGATGTCGTAGGTGTCGACCAGCAGCGTGGTGCCCACACCGAGTGCCTCGACCTGCGCCCGAAACGCCGCCTTCTCCCACTCTGATGTTCTTCGCCCGAGAGGCTCATCACCCGGCCCGACTGGACCTGTGGTGTGCAACAGCGTGAACGCGTGCGCCGCGGTGCCCAGCGCGGGCACCCCGTAGCGGCGCTGGGCCTCGAGGTTCGACGATCCCGTGAAACCGGCGAGGTAGGCCGCACGTGCCGACGCGACGGCGGCCTGCTCATGCGTGCGCCGCGAGCCCATCTCGATCAGCGGCCGACCCTCGGCCGCGCCGACCATGCGTGCCGCCGCCGACGCGATGGCGGTGTCGTGGTTGAAGATCGACAACGCCAACGTCTCCAGCACCACGCATTCGCCGAAGCTGCCGTGCACCGACAGCACCGGGGACCCGGGGAAGTACAGCTCGCCTTCGGCATACCCATCGACGTCGCCGCGAAAGCGGTACTCGGCGAGGAATGCCAACGTGTCGTCATCGAGAAAGTCCAATGACGCGAGCGCCTCGTCGTCGAACCTGAACTGCTCCAAGGCTTCTACGAACCGCGCGGTGCCGGCGACGACGCCGTATCGACGGCCTTCGGGCAACCTGCGGGCGAACACCTCGAACGACGTGCGGCGGTGCGCGGTGCCGTCACGCAGCGCGGCCGCGAGCATCGTCAGCTCGTATTTGTCGGTCAGCAACGCCAGGGATGCCGAAGTCACACGCCTAACCGTAGCCGTTCGAAGGCCTCGGTAGACCCCGGTATTCTGGGCCCATGGTTACGCCAGCGCGAACCCGGCCGGGCACTCGCGAGGAGCGCGACGTCGAGACCATCGACGCGACCGACGCACCGTGGGTGACCATCGTCTGGGACGATCCTGTCAATCTGATGACGTATGTGACCTACGTCTTCCAGAAGTTGTTCGGGTACAGCGAACCGCACGCCACCAAGCTGATGCTGCAGGTGCACAACGAAGGCAAGGCGGTGGTGTCGGCCGGCAGCCGGGAGTCCATGGAGGCCGACGTGTCCAAACTGCATGCCGCCGGGCTGTGGGCGACCCTGCAGCAGGACCGCTGATTCCCGGTGCGCAAATGGAAGCGGGTCGAGGGCGCCGACGGCCCCCGGTTCCGCTCAGCATTGGCCTCGCACGAGGCGGCGCTGTTGCGAAGCCTGGTCGAGTCGATGCTCGCGATGCTCGAGGAGCGCGAATCCGCTGCTCCCTCAGATGAACTCGAGGAAATCACCGGGATGAAGACCGGTAACTCGCAGCCACCCGCGGACGCCACGCTCAAGCGGCTGCTGCCCGATTTCTACCGGCCGCAGAACGATCATCCGGCAGGCTCGGGCACCGCGGAAAGCCTCAACAGTGCGCTGCGCAGCCTGCACGAACCGGAGATCATCGAGGCTAAACGCCAAGCAGCGCAACGGGTTCTAGAGACGGTGCCGGTGGGCGGGGGCAAGTTCGAACTCACCGAGGACGATGCGCACGCATGGGCGGCCGCCGTCAACGACGTCCGACTGGCGCTGGGCACCATGCTGGATGTGCAGCCCGGCGGGCCCGAACAGCTGCCGCCGGATCACCCGATGGCCGGGCATCTCGACGTGTACCAATGGCTCACGGTGCTGCAGGAATACCTGGTGCTGGGCTTGATGGACAAGCGATGAGCTCGATCACCGACGTCGCCGGCATCCTCGTCGGGCACCATCACCGGCTCGATCCCGATGCGACGCTCGGCTCCGGATGGGCGACAGGCAGCACGGTGGTGCTGACGCCACCGGGCACCGTCGGCGCGGTCGACGTCCGCGGCGGCGCGCCGGGCACTCGCGAAACCGACCTGCTCGACCCGATGAATTCCGTGCGGCACGTCGACGCGGTGGTGCTCGGCGGTGGCAGCGCCTACGGACTGGCGGCGGCCGACGGGGTGATGCGCTGGCTGGAGGACGCCGGCCGCGGAGTGGCCTTGGAGGGCGGCGTGGTGCCGATCGTGCCGTCGGCGGTGATCTTCGATCTGCCCGTCGGCGGCTGGGACTGCCGGCCGACCGCCGACTTCGGCTACGCGGCGGCCGCGGCGGCCTCCACCGACTTCGCGCTTGGATCGGTTGGCGCCGGCACCGGAGCGCGCGTCGGCGTGCTCAAGGGCGGCGTCGGCACGGCCTCGGTGACGCTGGAGTCGGGGGCGACGGTCGGTGCGCTGGCGGTCGTCAACGCCGCGGGCAACGCCGTCGACCCGGACACCGGGCTGCCGTGGCTGTCGTATTTGGTCGAGGAGTTCGGGCTGGTGCCCCCGCCGCCCGCGCAGATCGCCGCGTACGCCGACCGGCACACCGAGTTCAGCCCGCTCAACACCACGATCGCGGTGGTGGCCACCGACGCCGCGCTGAGCCCCGCCGCGTGCCGCCGCGTCGCGGTCGCCGCACACGACGGCCTGGCCCGCGCCATCCGCCCGTCGCACACGCCACACGATGGCGATACGGTATTCGCGCTGGCCACCGGGGCGGTGGAGGTCGCGCCGCCGCCGGACACCCCGGCATCGTTGTCACCCGAGACGGCGCTGACCACGCATGTGGGCATCGCCGCGGCGGACGCTCTGGCGCGCGCGGTGCTCGTCGGTGTGCTGGCCGCGGAGGCGGTGGCAGGAATACCGACATACCGCGACCTGTTGCCGGGAGCGTTCGAGTGAAGGAGAAACGCAGTGCTGGTGATTCGCGCCGACCTGGTTGATGCCATGGTCGCGCACGCCCGCGCCGACCATCCCGACGAGGCGTGCGGCGTGCTCGCCGGCCCGGAGGGCAGCGACCGTCCCGAGCGGCACATCGCGATGCTCAACGCCGAACGGTCGCCGACGTTCTACCGCTTCGACTCCATGGAGCAGCTCAAGGTGTGGCGGGCGATGGACGAGGCCGACGAGGTGCCCGTCGTCATCTACCACTCGCACACCGGCACCGAGGCTTATCCCAGCCGCACTGACATCGCGTTGGCGTCCGAACCCGATGCGCACTACGTGCTGATCTCCACCCGCGACCCCGACGAGCACGAGCTGCGCAGCTACCGCATCGTCGACGGCGTCGTCACCGAAGAACCCGTCAAGATCGTCGAGCAGTACTAGAAAGGCTTGTCCATGGCAGTCACCGTTTCCATCCCGACCATCCTGCGCAGCCACACCGGCGGCGAGAAGCGCGTCACCGCGTCCGGTGCCACGCTCAAAGACGTGATCAGCGACCTGGAGTCCAACTACTCGGGCATCTCCGAGCGTCTGGTCGATAACGGCAAGCTGCACCGCTTCGTCAACATCTACGTCAACGACGAGGATGTGCGGTTCTCCGGCGGGCTGGACACCGCGATCTCCGACGGCGATTCGGTGACGATCCTGCCGGCCGTCGCAGGCGGTTCGTGACGTGACGTCGCGGCCATCCGCGAGACTGTTGTTATCGAGGCCTCTACTCGCACTTTCGCCCGCTAACGACAGTCTCGACGCGCCGAGTGGGGCGGGCGTCGCATGACCCGGTACGACTCGCTGCTGCAGGCCCTGGGCAACACGCCACTGGTCGGGCTGCAGCGGCTCTCACCGCGCTGGGACGACGAGCCTCATGTGCGGCTGTGGGCCAAGCTCGAGGACCGCAACCCGACGGGCTCCATCAAGGACCGGCCCGCGCTGCGGATGATCGAGCAGGCCGAGCGCGACGGGCTGTTGAAGCCTGGCGCGACGATCCTCGAGCCCACCAGCGGCAACACCGGGATATCCCTGGCAATGGCGGCCCTGCTCAAGGGCTACCAGTTGATCTGCGTGATGCCGGAGAACACCTCCATCGAGCGACGGCAGCTGCTCGAGCTCTACGGCGCGCGCATCATCTACTCGCCCGCCGAGGGCGGCTCCAACACCGCCGTCGCGCACGCCAAAGAGCTTGCCGCACAAAACCCGTCGTGGGTGATGCTGTACCAGTACGGCAACCCGGCCAACACGCTGTCGCACTACGAGGGCACCGGCCCCGAGCTGTTCGCAGACCTGCCGGAGATCACCCACTTCGTCGCCGGACTGGGCACGACGGGCACGCTGATGGGCACCGGCCGGTATCTGCGCGAAAAGGTGCCCGACATCCAGATCGTGGCCGCCGAGCCGCGCTACGGCGAGGGCGTCTACGCGCTGCGCAACATCGACGAGGGCTTCATCCCCGAGCTGTATGACCCCGACGTGCTGACCACCCGCTACTCGGTCGGCTCCTACGAGGCCATCAAACGCACCCGCGAACTGGTGCAGCAGGAGGGCATCTTCGCGGGCATCTCGACGGGCGCTGTCCTGCACGCCGCACTGGGGATGGCGGCCAAGGCGGTCAAGGCGGGAGAGCGGGCCGACATCGCGTTCGTGGTGGCCGACGCCGGTTGGAAGTATCTGTCGACCGGTGCCTACGCCGGTAGCCTGGACGAAGCCGAAGACGCTCTGGAAGGGCAGCTATGGGCATGACAGCTCAGGAGCCGAAGAAGCGACCCGCGTGGATGGTCGGCGGCATCACGATCGTCAGCTTCGTCGTGCTGCTGTACGTCATCGAACTGTGGGACAACCTGACCGGGCACAACCTGGACCACAACGGCATCCGCCCGCTGGAGACCGACGGGTTGACGGGCATCATCTTCGCGCCGTTGTTGCATTCCAACTGGCAGCACCTGCTCGCGAACACGGGTCCGGCGCTGGTGCTGGGCTTCCTGATGACGCTGGCCGGGCTGTCCCGGTTCATCTTCGCCAGCGCGATCGTCTGGATCGTCGGCGGCTTCGGCACCTGGCTGATCGGCAACGTCGGCGCGCCGTACGGCGTCGAGACCAACCACATCGGCGCGTCCGGCCTGATCTTCGGTTGGCTGACATTTTTGATCGTGTTCGGGTTCTTCACCCGCAAGGCGTGGGAGATCGTCGTCGGGGTGATCGTGCTGTTCGTCTACGGCAGCATCCTGCTCGGCGTGCTGCCGGGAACGTTCGGGGTGTCGTGGCAGGGGCATCTGTGTGGTGCGATCGCCGGCGTCATCGCCGCCTATGTGCTGTCCGGGCCTGAGCGCAAGGCCCGGGAATCGCGCAAACGCGGGGTCCAGCCATATCTGACGTCGTGAGCGACCGGTTGGCGCCCGTCGGGATCTTCGATTCCGGCGTCGGCGGGCTCACGGTGGCCCGGGCGATCATCGATCAACTGCCCGACGAGGACATCATCTACGTCGGCGACACCGCCAACGGGCCGTACGGGCCGCTGACCATCCCGGAGGTTCGCGCGCACGCGCTCGCGATCGGTGATGACCTGGTGGCGCGCGGCGTCAAGGCCTTGGTGATCGCGTGCAACACCGCGTCGTCGGCCTGCCTGCGCGATGCCCGCGAGCGCTACGCGCCGGTGCCCGTCGTCGAGGTCATCCTGCCCGCGGTGCGCCGGGCGGTGGCCACCACGCGCAATGGCCGTATCGGCGTGATCGGCACCGCGGCGACGATCGCGTCGGGGGCATATCAGGATGCGTTCGCCGCGGCGCGTGACACCGAGGTGATCGGCGTGGCGTGCCCGCGGTTCGTCGACTTCGTGGAGCGCGGGGTGACCAGCGGGCGGCAGGTGCTGGGGCTGGCGGAGGGTTATCTGGAGCCGCTGCAGCGCGCCGAGGTGGACACGCTGGTGCTGGGCTGTACGCACTACCCGATGCTGTCCGGTCTGATCCAGTTGGCGATGGGCGAGAACGTCACGCTGGTGTCCAGTGCCGAGGAGACCGCGAAGGATTTGCTGCGAGTGCTCACCGAATTGGACCTTCTGCGGCCGCACGATGCACCGCCCGCCCGTCGGCAGTTCGAGGCCACCGGCGATCCTGAGGCGTTCACCACATTGGCGGCCCGATTTCTCGGGCCGACGCTTGATGGTGTTCGGCCCGTCAAACGTCACGTCGCCGCCCAAACATGACGTTGGTCGCCCAATGGAGTGATGTTTTCGGCATGTGAATGTCGAGCATGGCAAGCTAGTGTGCGTGCGAATCACCGTCCTCGGTTGCACCGGCAGCGTCGTCGGTCCTGATTCGCCAGCTTCGGGCTATCTCGTCCACGCCCCCGATACGCCCCCTTTGGTGATCGATTTCGGCCCCGGGGTGCTCGGCGCGCTGCAGCGCTACGCCGATCCGAACGACGTGCATATCCTGCTTTCGCATTTGCACGCCGACCATTTTCTGGACCTGCCGGGCTTATTTGTCTGGCGGCGCTATCACCCGTCGCCAGCAAAGAAGCGAGGGGTGATGTACGGCCCGGCCAACACATGGGCCCGGCTGGGTGCGGCGTCGTCGCCCGAGGGCGGTGAGATCGACGATTTCTCCGACATCTTCGAGATCCGGCACTGGGCCGACAAGCAGTCCGTACAGATCGGGTCGTTGACGGTCGAATCGCGGTTGGTGTGTCACCCGACCGAGTCCTACGGGATGCGCATCACCGATCCGTCGGGTGCGACGTTGGTGTACAGCGGCGACACCGGCTACTGCGATGCGCTGATCGAACTGGCCCGCGGCGCCGACATTTTCCTGTGCGAAGCGTCGTGGACGCATTCGCCGGACCGGCCGCCCAAGCTGCACCTGTCGGGCACCGAGGCCGGGATGGCCGCTGCCGCCGCGGGCGTTTCCGAACTGCTGCTGACCCACATTCCGCCGTGGACGTCACGCGAGGACGTGATCAGCGAGGCCAAAGCGGAGTTCGACGGACCGGTGCACGCGGTGACGTGCGGGGAAACCATCAACGTCACCCGTTAGGGTTGGCGAGTGTCCAGTCGAGAAGACGGGCGGCTCGATGACGAGCTGCGTCCGGTAGTCATCACCCGCGGTTTCACCTCACATCCGGCCGGCTCCGTGCTGGTGGAGTTCGGCCAGACCCGCGTCATGTGCACGGCGAGCGTCACCGAGGGCGTGCCGCGCTGGCGTAAGGGGTCGGGCCAGGGCTGGCTCACCGCCGAATATGCGATGTTGCCCGCCGCGACCCACGAGCGGTCCGATCGAGAGTCGGTCAAGGGGCGCATCGGCGGGCGGACTCAGGAGATCAGCCGGCTGATCGGGCGGTCGCTGCGAGCGTGCATCGATTTGGGCGCGTTGGGGGAGAACACCATCGCGCTCGACTGCGACGTGCTACAGGCCGACGGCGGCACGCGCACGGCGGCGATCACGGGCGCGTATGTCGCGCTGGCGGATGCGGTGACGTGGTTGTCGGCGGCGGGCCGGTTGTCAGATCCGCGGCCGCTGTCGTGTGCGATCGCGGCGGTGTCCGTCGGCGTGGTCGACGGACGCATCCGGGTGGACCTGCCGTATTCGGAGGACGCGCGTGCCGAGGTCGACATGAACGTCGTCGCGACGGATACCGGCACGCTGGTGGAGATTCAGGGCACGGGCGAGGGGGCGACGTTCGCGCGCTCGACGCTGGACAAGATGCTCGACGTGGCGCTGGCCGCGTGCGACAAGCTGTTCGAGGTGCAGCGTAAGGCGCTGGAGTTGCCGTATCCGGGGGTGCTGCCGGAGTCGTCGGAGCCGCCGAAGAAGGCGTTCGGAAGCTGACCTCTCTTTTGGTCGCCAGCCGGAACTCTAAGAAGCTGGCCGAACTGCACCGGGTGCTCATGGCTGCCGGTGTTTCGGGGTTGACGCTGTTGTCGCTGGACGACGTGCCGCCGTTCGACGAGGCGCCGGAGACGGGGGCCACGTTTGAAGAGAACGCATTGGCCAAGGCGCGGGACGCATTTCGTGCTACGGGGCTGCCGTCGGTGGCCGACGATTCCGGGCTGTCGGTGGACGCGCTGAACGGGATGCCGGGGGTGTTGTCGGCGCGGTGGTGCGGTCGGCATGGCGATGATGCGGCGAATACGGCGTTGTTGCTGGCGCAGCTGTCGGATGTGCCTTCGGAGCGTCGGGGTGCGGCGTTCGTGTCGGCATGCGCGCTGGTGTCCTCGGCCGGGGAGGTCGTGGTGCGCGGCGAGTGGCAGGGCAGCATCGTGCGTGAGCCGCGCGGTGAGGGCGGGTTCGGTTATGACCCGGTGTTCTTGCCTGCAGGGTCATCGCGCACGGCTGCCGAGCTGAGCCCGTCCGAGAAGGACGCGGTGTCGCATCGGGGGCGGGCGTTGCGGCTGCTGGTACCGGCGCTGCGGGAGCTCGCGGGCTGATTTTGCGCCTTGGCGCCGACTGTGCGGTTTCATACGCGACGCGCCGTGGCGTGCGGATGAAATCGCACAGTCAAGGCCGCTACAGGTTGAACTGCTGCTTGATTTCCTTGGTGCGGAAGTGCTCGACGATGATGCCGAGCAGCGGGATCGTCCCGGCGAGCAGCACGCCGATGGTCTTGCCGATGGGCCAGCGCACCTTCACCGCGAGGTTGGCAGCGAACAGCAGGTAGATGAAGTACACCCAGCCGTGCACGACGGCGATCCAGTTCAGGCCCTCCACGCCGAATCCGTACTTCATCACCATCTCGTAGCACAGGGCGATGAGCCAGATACCGGTTGTCCAGGCCAGCACGCGGTAGCCGAGCAGGGCCTTGCGGATGGTTTCGACGGGGGTAGTGGTCGGGGTTTCGGTCACTGTTCCTTGTCTTTCTTGGCCAGCTCGGCGAGGTAGGCGTTGTACTCGCGGAGGGTGGGATCGTCATCGGAATGGGTTGAGGGCTTGGGCCGTTCGGGCAGTAGGTCTTGAGGGATTTCGGTGACGGTGTCGGGCTTGTGCGGCTCGGGCGGGGCCTCTTCGTAGCGGACGAACTTGTAGTAGGCGTAGACGCAGAACCCGGCGAATAGCGGCCATTGCAGGGCGTAGCCGAGGTTCTGGAAGCTGCCCGACGTCGACTCGAAGCGGGTCCACTGCCACCAGGCCAAGGCGAGGCAGCCGGCAGCGGCAACGATTACCAGCGCGACGAGCGCTGGTCTCCTACGCCGTGTAGTGGACACCATTCAACGGTACCGCGATGGCTTTTGGACCGACGAACTCGTCCAACCGGGCGGTCGCGGCCTTGCGGTAGATCGCGCCGTCGGTCATGTCGGCGGCGATGAGGCGTTGCACTTCGTTGAATTCCTCTGCCGACCGCACGTCCGCCCCCGTCGTTGAACACAAGTTATGCGGCGCCACCGACAGATTTCGTCGACGTCGGAAGCGGTACGATCGTTGGGCTTGCGGGCGTGGTGGAACGGCAGACACGATGGCTTTAGGTGCCATTGCTCGAAAGAGCGTGGGGGTTCGAATCCCTCCGCCCGCACCATGCCCAGAGGTCCCAATGTGTGCGGCTCCCCGCGTCAACACACGCTGACGCGCCGGCGAGAGTGGCTGCGCGATTCCCCCATAGCGTCACGGAACGACGATGAACCGGCCGCCTCGCAGTGGGCGCAATACTTCGAAATGCCGGCGGTCGAGGGTGACGATGGTTCGAGTTTGGTATCGATCCGCCAGTACGACGTTCGACGCATCTGCCACTCCGATGTTCTGGTCGCGATACTTCTTGACCACCGAGGCGGCAAGCTCTAGGTCCGAGCCGCCTATGGCGGCTAATTCCCATGCGCCACTGGACAATTCACCCAGCACTGCGAGTTTCGCATCTACGCCAACGCGAGTAGCGACGAGATAGTCGAGTTCGGCGACCACGTACGGCGAGATTACGAGCGGGTCCTCGTTTCCATCGATGACTCGCGCGACTGCGTCATGATCAGGTTCGCCGGCATCGAAATAGGCGAGAAGCGCACTGGTGTCGATGATCACCGCTCACCGAAGCCGTCGAGGAGCTCATCAACGCGGCGGGCGATTGGCTGCTTGCCGGTGTAGAGGCCGCCCCGCGGCCGTGGTTTGGCACTACCGACTCCCGCGCGGATGGATTCGCGGATGACCTCAGCTTCGGATACTCCGCGTTGTCTAGCGGCGCGCTTCACTGCCGTCTTGAGGTCTTCAGGCAGGTAGATCGTCGTCTTGTCCACGTATATATGGTACCACCGGTGGCACTATACATACCGCCGCAGCTAATAGACCCTTCCCGCAGTAAGGTTGCCGCGATGGAGATGTGGGAGCTGATCGCCCGCGAACGCATCCGCGATACCCTCGCCCGCTACAACTGGTCGGGCGACGCGGGCCGCATCGAAGACCTGACGCAAGCGTTCTGAGTTGACGGCGAACTCGAGGTGCGCGGCTTGACGACGGCTCGTGGCCGCGCCGCGATCGCACAGTTTCTCGGCGGCGTCACCGAGCAACCGGCGTCGTCGACAAGCACGGTCAAACGCATTGTGCGGCACAACGTGACCAACATCCGGTTCACCGCGGTGACCCGCCACCGGGCCGATGTCTCGTCATACTTCACCGTGTTCACCGAGATCGGGCTCGACCACTTCGGCCGCTACCGCGACGTGTTCGTCCCGCTCGGCGAGGACTGGTTGATCCAGAGCCGGTTCGTATCGACGGACTGGCATGCGCCCGATTCGACGATGGCGCGTCCTACACCTTGACCCCGACGGTGATCACGTCCGAGGCCCACCGCGTCCAGATCGGTCGACGGACGGGGTGCTGGTCGTCGACGGCCAACCCGGCTTCTTCGAACAGTGCCCGCACCTCCGCCGGCGACGGGTTGTGCGCGGGATTGCGCAGGCTGGCCGAGAGGCGTTCCAGCGGATAGGGGAGCGACGGGCTGATCGCCGCGACCGCTGCGAATCCTCCGGGCACGAGCACGCGGTGGAATTCGCGCAGTGCCGCGGGCTGGTCGAAGAAGTGAAACGCCGAGGTCGTCACGACGGCATCGAGGGCGCCGTCCTCGAAGGGGAGCTGCTCCGCCGGCGCCTTCAACCATTGCACCGTCGACGAGCGTGCTCGGGCCTGGGCCAGCATCCCGTCCGACATGTCGACCCCGTAGACCTCGTCGAGATGCAATTCGCGTTGGATGCGATCCGCAAGAATTCCTGTGCCGCAGCCGATATCGGCAACCCGGCGAGAACCGTGCTTACGTAGCGCACCGATGATCTCGTCCTGCGGCGGACGGTATGCCCAACGTTGCACAAAGCCGGTGTCGTAGAGCGGAGCGGCCACACTCCAGAATCTTGTGACCGCGGTGTTGAACGCTCTGCCTCGTTCCGTCCTCATGCCACCATCCTGCTTTCCTTGAGCGTTGCAGTCGAGGCCGACCAAAATCCCACGAGCCCAACACGTACGGGATTAGTGATCCGACGCTTCTTCCGGCAGTAAGGACTCCAGCTGGGCCAACGTCGAGGTGAGCGTTTCCATCCGGTCCGCGCCGCCGGCGAGTTGGCGTCCAACGGCGCAACCGACCACGAACGTCGACAGTGGAGTGAACTTGCGCTCCACTCGGTGGGCGACATCGCGCGCGGCATCGAGCAGGCGGCTGGTTTCTGCAGGCGTCAGTGGCTCCTCGCCAAGGGTGCGGGCGAGCTCGTCGATCCAGTTGTCCATGGTTCCTCCCGGGTGATCCTGTCCCTATCGTGCCTCGTGTGCCCAGAAGGCCAAATTGGTCATAAATACTAAAAATGGCGAAGTACGGCGACATCAGAGGCAACCTGGTGTGGTCGGGGCGATCGTGCCGTGGAACTTCCCCGTTCGAGGTCACAAGGCTGGTCAGTTCGGCGGTTCGGATCATCGGAGACAACCCGGGTTTCGAGGCGCAACTGCGCGACGACCGCAGCACGATCCCGGCCTTCCTTGAAGAGACATTGCGGATGGAAAGCCCGGTCAAGGCGCACTTCCGGATGGCTCGCACGACCACCACCATCGGAGATGTCAAGGTGCCTGCGGGCACGACGGTCATGCTTCTTCCCGGTGCGTGCAATCGGGACGAACGGAAGTTCCCTGATCCCAACATGTTCCGCCCCGATCGACCGAACGTGCGCGAGCAGATCGCCTTCATCCGGGGCGTTCACTCCTGTCCAGGTGCGCCGTTGGCTCGAGCAGAGGGCCGGATCTCCCTGAACAGGATCCTCGACCGGATGCGTGACATCACCATCTCCACCGAGCACCACGGCCCGTCAGGGGACCGCCGCTACACCTACGAGCCGACTTTCATCATGCGCGGGCTCAGTGAACTGCACATAACGTTCACACCGGTCGGTTGAGAAGGGAAGTTGTTGTGGGCCAACTCATCATGCTCGGCACGCTGTTCGGACTGATCGTGCTCATATTCGGTCTGGTGATCTACTTCGACCCCGAAGCCCGCGGCCACGAGCGCGACCAGTGAGCACCGAGCTGACGCCGTTGCTGACGGCGGCGGTGATCTTCGGCTGGGGCGGCGGCATCCTGTTCACCGCGATCGGCGTGTACCTGAGCATTCGCCGCGGCCGACTGCATCCCCTACTGCTGCTGTGTATCTCGGCGATCTCGTTCTCCTGGATCGAGGCACCCTACGACTGGGCGATGTACGCGCAGTTCCCGCCCGCGCTGCCCCGCATGCCGTCCTGGTGGCCGTTGAACATGACGTGGGGTGGGCTGCCGTCGTCGGTGCCCGTCGGCTACGTCTCCTACTTTGTTCTGCCCGCGGTGATCGGAGCAGCGCTCGGGCGATGGATCAGTGCGCGGTTCAACGTGCGCAGACCTACAACCCTGTTGACCGTCGGTCTTGTCGTCGGCTTCTGCTGGGCGCTGTTCTTCAACGCGGTCATCGGAGCGCAGCTCGGTGTCTTCCACTACGGCTATGTGATCCCAGGGTTGGCGATCTTCGAGGGGACCAAGCATCAGTACCCGATCTACGACGCCATCGCGATGGGTGTGCAGATGATGGTGTTCACCTACCTGCTCGGGAGGACGGACTCCCAGGGCCGAAATGTCATCGAGATGTGGTCCGACAAGGTGTCGAAGACCCGTCTGCAATCGGCAGTCGTATCCGTCGCCTCTGTCATCGTCATCGGAAATGTCTTGTACGGTGCTGTTTTCGCGCCCCACCTCGCCACGAAACTGGGCGGTTGGGTGACCTCAGGCCCATCGGAGCAGTTGTTCCCGGGTGTGCCGAACCAGCCCAGATAGGCGGGGCCCCACCGCTACCGTGTTCATGTGAGCAGGGTCAGCAAGCTGACGGTTCAGTATTCAAGCTGGCTGGTGCTCGCATATCTGTTGTCCGTCGCCGCAGCGGTCGCAATTTTGATACCGCTGGGCGGCGAGGCGCTCGGGGGAGCGGCCGCCTACTTCAGCACCGCGAACGTGATCATCTCAGTCGTGCTGGTCGTCGTCGGAACCATTGTGGTGGCGGTGGGCGGAGCGCTGAACATTGCCCCGACATTGCGGTGGTTCGTTCCCGGGCACGCGCCGGATCCGCGTCAGCGTCGAGTGGCGATGAAACTGCTCGGCCGCCAGTCCGCACTCCTCGCGGCGACGTGGTTCGTCAGTGGGGCGATCTCGGTTCTGATGAATCTTGATGGTGGGGTTTCCATTGCGGTGCCGACCCTCTTCGGCGTCGTGTTCGGTGGATCCGCCGCGGCCGGAATCGGTCTTCTGGTGACTCAGCGCGTCGTGCGCCCGATCATCGTCGCCGCGTCACACAGCTCGGAAGGCGTGGTCACCGCACCGGGCGTGTTGGCCCGGCTGGTTCTGCTGTGGGTCCTGTGCAGCGCACTGCCTTCCGCTGTCATTGTCGCCCTTGTCTTTGTGCGATCCAAGGGCTGGCTCATCCCGCAGACTGCGTCCATCGAGGGCGCCGTGCTGGTGGTGTCACTCGCGGCGGTGCTTCTCGGACTGCCGACGATGATCTTGACGTCGCGATCCATCTCCGAGCCGATCGGCGAGGTCGTCGACGCGATGGCCGAGGTCGAACAAGGTCGGATCGACACGTACGTCGACGTGGTCGAGCGCTCCGAAATCGGCCGACTGCAAAGTGGATTCAATCGGATGGTCGCGGGGCTGGCCGAACGCGAGCGACTGCGCGATCTGTTCGGCCGCCACGTCGGTGTGGACGTCGCCCGTCGCGCCATCGACGAGGGCGCGTCGCTGACAGGGGATGTACAGGAAGCCGCAATCCTGTTCATCGATCTGGTGGGCTCCACGGCGCTGGCGCAGAGTCGCGCGCCGCAAGAGGTCGCTGACGTGCTCAACGAATTCTTCCGCATCGTCGTCAGTGCCGTCGACGAACACCAGGGACTGATCAACAAGTTTCAGGGCGACGCCGCACTCGCGGTGTTCGGGGTGCCGCTGCGGACTACCGATGCGGCAGCGGCGGCACTGGCGACCGCACGCAGCCTGGCCGGCCAGCTGCAGCAGCTACCGACGGTCGACTTCGGCATCGGTGTCTCGGCGGGCCGAATCTTCGCTGGCAACATCGGCGCCGAAAACCGCTACGAATACACGGTGATCGGCGATCCCGTCAACGAGGCGGCGAGGCTGGCCGACCTGGCCAAGACCTCAGAGCGGCGGATTCTGTGTTCGGCGGCGGCGGTCGATCGCGCCGATCCGGCGGAACGCGAGCGGTGGGCCGCGCAGGGTACGACGGTGCTGCGGGGCCGCGCCGAAGCAACAAGCATCTTCGCGCCGACGGTCTAACCAGCTCTCTCGTAACGGGTCCCGCGCGGTTCGCGGACCCACAGCTCACCATCTCCTGCGGTGGGTCCCTGCGCGGCCAGTTCACGCTTGAGCACCTTGTGCGTCGCGGTGGTGGGTAGGCTGGCGGCGATGCGGACGTACCTCGGCCAGGCCTTGGGCGACAAATCCCGTTGCGCGGCAAGGAATGCCTCGAATGCGGCCGGATCCAGTGTGGCGCCGTCGTTGAGCACGATCGCGGCCATGATCTGGTCGCCGACGTGCTCGTCGGGCACCGGATAGACCGCGACCTGGTTGATATCGGGCAACCGCACCAGGATTCGCTCGATCGGGGCCGCCGCCATGTTCTCCCCGTCGACGCGCATCCAGTCTCCGCTGCGGCCCGCGAGGTAGATCCAGCCGTCTTCGTCGCGATACGCCAGGTCACCCGACCAGTACATGCCGTGCCGCATGCGTTCGGCGGTCGCATCGTCGGCCTTGTAGTAACCGGTGAAATACCCGCTGCCCGAAGTGTTGACCAGCTCGCCGACCGCCTCGTCGGCGTTGATCAGCGCACCGTTCTCGTCGAACCGTGCCGGCGGGCACTCCGTCACCGTGTCCGGGTTGTAGATCGCCACGCCCGGATATCCTTTGCCCAGTGAGCCTTTCGGTGTTCCCGGCTCCCGAGTGATGATGACGGCGTTCTCGGTGGAGCCGAAACCATCCCAGACGATGCAGCCGAATCTCCGTTGGAATTCTTCGATATCGCGATCGCTCGCCTCGTTGCCGAATGCGACGCGCAACGGATTGTCGGCGTCGTCAGGTTGCTCGGGCGTGGCCAATATGTAGGCCAGCGGCTTTCCGACGTAGTTCATGTATGTTGCGCCATAACGGCGAACGTCGTCCAAGAAGCGGGATGCCGAGAACTTCGCCGGTGCCATGGCCGCGCCGGTCGCGACGGCCACACCCCATCCGGCGACCAGCGCATTGGAGTGAAACAGCGGCATGGACAGATAGCAGGTGTCATCGCCGGTGACGTCGAACCGCGCCACCAGCGCCTCGCCCGACATCCTCACCATGAAATGCGATACCCGGACGGGTTTGGGGTCACCGCTGGTGCCCGACGTGAAAATCAACATGTAGGTGTCCATCGGCTCGGCCTCGCGATACGGCGTCAACTCCGGCGCGGCTGAGACGAGGCGGGCCCACTCGTCGCTCGACGAGTCGATGACGCGTACCCCGTCGAGGTCCAGGCCGTCCAGCAGGTCCCGGTGTTCGGCGTCCGTCACGACGATCTGGCAGTCGGCCCGGCGGATATCGGCGGCCAGCGCGTCCCACCGGCGGGTGGTGTTGAGCCCGACGAGCACATATCCGCCCAGGCCCGCGGCCGCCATCTGGTTGAGGAACTCGGGGGTGTTGCCCAGCAGCACACCGACGTGCAGAGGCCGGTCATGGTCGGCGAGCGTGAGTAGTGCGGCGGCACGGGCCGACGCGTCGCGGATGTGCTCGCGCCATGTCCAGGTCTGGTCGCCGTACTTCACCGCTACGGCATCCCTGGACGCGTGTTGCCGGAGCAGTTGCTGGATGGTGTCGGCCGTCATCTTGCTATTTTGCCCACATCGCTAGCGCGGTGACGCTGAGCCGCCACACCGAGTTTTGCACGAGGGCTGTGATCATCGAATGTACGACCCTCGTGCAGAATTCGACGGTCCAGGGGGCTAGTCAAGGCCGAAATCGATGACCCCGCGGATGATTTCGCCGTTGAGCAGGTCGGCGTAGGCGTCGTTGATGTCGTCGAGCCGATAGCGTTTGGTAATCATCTCATCCAGCTGAAGCTGTCCGGATTGGTAGAGACGTGCCAACCGGGCGATATCCGAGCGCGGATTGCACGACCCGAACACCGTGCCGACCAGATTCTTGTTCCACAGGATGAAGTCCTGCAACGCGATCTTGACCGACCGTGTTGTCTGCGCGCTCATTCCGGTGAGCACACACGTCCCGCCCTTGCGCGTCAGCTGCAGGGCGGCGTGCACGTCGTCACCGGTGATCAGCGACGGCGCGACGACCACACTGTCGGCCATCACCCCATAGGTCAGGTCGCGCACCAGGTCGGCCGCCTCCTCCGTCGACGCGACACTGTGCGTGGCACCGAATCCGAGCGCGGCCTTCCGCTTGAACTCGACGGGATCCACCGCGACGATCTGCGCGGCGCCGTTGATCCGCGCGCCCTGAATCGCGGCGGTGCCGATGCCGCCGGCGCCGATGACGACGACGGTGTCGCCGCCGCGCACGTTCGCGCGGTGAGCCGCCGAACCGTAGCCCGTCGGGATCGCACACGACAGCAACGCGCTGGGCACCAGCGGCAGGTGCGGGTCGATCTTCACCAGCGAGTTCACCGACACCACAGTGTGATTCGCGAACGCCCCGACCTTGGCGAGATGCCCGAGCGGGGTGCCGTTGGCGGTGTGGTGCCGGAACGTCTGATCGGCCGGCATACCCGGCGCCATCGTCTGGGCGCCGTAGTCGCAGAGGTACTCCATGCCCGACGCGCACCACCGGCACCGTCCGCACACCGCGACGAACGACATCACGACGTGGTCGCCCGCCGCGAAATCCGTTACCCCGTCGCCGACTTCGAGGACGACACCCGAGCCTTCGTGGCCACCGATCAGCGGGAACATCGGCGTCAACCCGAATTCGCGGGCCACCTCGTTGGACACCGACATATCGCCACGCAGAATGTGGTCGTCGGAGTGGCACAAGCCCGCCGCCGCCATTTCGACGAGCACTTCACCCGCGCGTGGTGGATCGAGCTCGATGTCCTCCACCGACCACGGCCCGCCGACGTCGTGCAGGATCGCCGCGCGGCTCCTCATGAGGCCGGACGGAACGTCACCGGCAATTTGTTGGGCGAGCGGAACGTCAGCCCGACGATCCCGACGTCGTCGTCGGCCGCCAACTCCAGATCCGTGACCCGGTCGAAGAGGCTGGTCAGCATCGCCCGCGTCTCCACTCGTGCGAGGTGCATGCCCAGACACATGTGAATGCCCCCGGCGAACGCGATGTGTGCGTGCCGCGGCCGGTGGATGTCGAAGGTATTGGGCTCGGCCCAGCGGGTTTCGTCGCGGTTGGCCGATCCGGTACACAGGTTGACCTGAGCGCCGGCCGGAATCGTCGTTCCGTGCATGACCACGTCACGCGTCGTCGTCCGCGGAACGCTGACCAGCGGCGTCTCGTAACGCAACGCTTCCTCGATGGCCGCAGGTATCAGGCCGCGGTCTTGCTGTACCGCGCGCAGCTGATCCGGATGCGTCAACAGCAGATACAGCAGATTGCCCGACGACCGGTACGTGGTCTCCAGACCGGCGGGCAACAGTAGGCGCAGGAACGAGATGATCGCGTCGTCGGTGAGCTTTTCGCCGTCGATCTCGGCGGCGACCAGGTCCCCGATGATGTCGTCGGTCATCGTGCGGCGGCGCTGCTCGACCTGCTCGAGGAAGTAATCGTGCAGCTCGACGGATGCGCGCAGGCCGGCCTCGATGTCGACCGAGATCGAGATCAGGTCGAACGACAGCCGCCGGAACAGCTCGAGATCGTCGGACGGCAGGCCGAGCAGCGCGGCCGTCACGCGCGTCGGGAACTCGAATGTCACCGCCTTGACGAGGTCCGCCTGCCCGGCGTCGCGGATCTCGTCGACCAGCGCGTCGCAGATCGGGTCGATGACGCTGGGTTCCCAGCGCTCGAGCGCACTGGCCCGAAAGGCCTTGGCCACCAGGCTTCGATGGTCGTGATGCTGCTTGCCGTGCATGGCCAGGATGGTCGGGCCGATCACCAGACCGATTGTCTGGTCGTAACCGTGCGAGCCGAACACCTCGTCGTTGCGGAACGCCGCGAACACGCTGTCGTAGTCGAACAGCGTCCACTCCTCGTCGGGCACCATCTCCGGGGGCGCCATGGAGTGGTCCATGATCGTGCCCCGCCACACGGGCTCGGTCTTGCGCTTGTACTCGAAGAACGGATACGGGTCTCCGGACATGTCCAGAGCGACCGGCTCATTGTCCGTGCTGATGGTCACCGATGCCTCCCGGCCGAGCCTCGCGACTCTGTCTTCCTATCTTTACTATTTTAGGTAATCTAGGTCAAGGACTCGTAAGGGGACGAGATGCAGCGTCGACCGGTGTGCGCCATCGAGGACCTGCCTCCTGGGACGATGAAGTTGGTGGAGGCCGGCAAGTTCGGCGTGGGCGTGTACAACATCGACGGCTCGCTGTATGCGATCGCGAACTATTGCGCACACGAGGGCGCACCGCTGTGTGCCGGATACGTCAGTGGCACCACGGAATACGCACCCGACGAACCGGACAAGCTGCGGCACGTGCGTGAAGGCCGCATCGTGCGATGCCCTTGGCACAACTGGGAGTTCGACATCACGACGGGGGAGGCGGTCGCCAAGCCGAGCAAGCGCGTTCGCACCTATGAGGTCGACGTCACCGACGGGCAGGTGTACCTCACGGCATGAGGATTATCGACGCGAACGTCCAGCCGCATTTCCGCTACAACGCGGAGATCCGGCGGTACCTGCCGGCCGCGCACAAGCTGCGCGCGATCCCCGACGTCGAGCAGCAGTGGTATCAGGCGCCCGGCGGGGACTACCGCCAGGATCTCTACGGTGACCATTACCCGGGCTCCGACCCCGACACCGTCGCCCGGCATCTGTTTGACGACGGCGGTGTCGATTGCGCGATCCTCAATCCGTTGACACGTGGCAACATCGCCGATTATCTGCTCAACAGCCGAATCTGCGCGGCGGTCAACGATTGGCTACTCGACCGGTGGCTCGAACCCGACGCTACCGGACGATTCCTCGGCACCATCCGCGTCAACCCCGAGGACCCGAAGGGTGCCGTCGCCGAGATCGAGCGTCTGGCCGGCCATCCGAAGATGATTCAGGTGGGCGTGCCGCTGCAATCGCGGGAGCCGTACGGCAAGCCGATGTTCGAGCCGATCTGGGAAGCCGCTGCGGCACATGGCCTGCCGGTGGCCGTGCACATCAACGGCGGCAACGGTGTTGATTACCCGCCGACGTTCGCGGGCCACGCGTTCACGTATCCGGGCTACGCGGCGTTCATGCCGTTGAACGGATTCGTGCACCTGGCAACGCTGATCATTGAAGGAATGTTCGGGCGCCATCCGGATCTGCGGTTCGTGTTCGCCGACGGTGGGTACGACGTCCTCACCCCGCTGATGTGGCGGCTCGACACGTTCTGGATGTCGATGCGCGACCAAACCCCTTGGGTGGACCGGTTTCCCAGCGAGTACCTGGCCGACCATGTGCGGTTTTGTTCGTCGGCGTTCGACGGGCCGACCGACGCCGGCCAGGCCGAGCGGTGGATGGATTTGACCGATAAGTCGGACCTGGTGATGTACGGCTCGAGCTATCCGCACTGGTCTTTCTCGACGCCGGGCGTCGTGGCCGCGGGACTCAGCGACGAACAGCGCGAGAAGGTGCTGTGGCGCAACGCAAGTGACCTGTACGGCGTCGCGGCCGAAGTCGAAGGAAGTCTGCCATGACAACAGTGGAAGCATCCAAAGATACGGCGCTGCGCGACATCGAGGTCACCATCGTCGACACCGATGTGCATCCGCTGCCGGTGTCGGCCGAGGTGCTGAAATCGTATGCCCCCGCGGAGTGGAGGGACACACTGTGGCCGACGGGCCACGCGGTGACGCCGACTTCGCACTTCTACGACACGCCGGATTCGTACAAGACGATGTCGATGCGCGTCGACGCGACGCCGCCCAGCGGTGGGGTGGCGGGCAGTGATCCCGACTTCGCCGCAAAGCAATTGCTGCTCGATGCCGGTGTGAGCATCGCGATCCTCGAGCCGATGTGCGACGCGCAACTGCCCCAGGCCGAACACGTGCTGAAGGCCACCTACAACGACTGGCTGGCTGATATTTGGCTGGGCGAGAACAACTGGCACGGCCGTTGGCGCGGCGCGATCAGCGTCACCGCACAGGATCCTGAGCTGGCTGCGCGTGAGATCGAGCGGTGGGCCGGGCATCCGTATATGGCCGAGGTGCTCATCACACCCCAGACGCGGGGCATTCCGTTTGGTAGCCCGCATTTCGATCCGCTGTACAAAGCCGCCGCGCGCCATGGCCTTCCGGTGGCGACCCATCTGATGGGGCAGACGCCGTTCGAACTGATACCGCTGTATCCGGTGGGCAATCCCGCACACTGGCATGACTTCTTCGCGTCCTGGCCGCTGCTGTACGTGTCGCATCTGATGAGCCTGGTGTTCGACGGCGCCTTCGACCGGCATCCCGATCTGCGGATCGTGTTCGTGGAAGGCGGTTTCACCTGGGCGATGCCGGTGATGTGGCGCATGGACCGAATCTGGGAGCAGCGCAAGAGCGATCTGCCGCATGTGCGCCGTAGGCCATCGGAGTATGTCCGTGAGCATGTGCGGTTCACCACGCAACCGCTCGAGGATGTCAACGCCGGCGTTTACCGCGAGTACCTGGAGATGATGGATCTCGGTGACATCTTGATGTTTTCGACGGACTATCCGCATTGGAGCTACGACTCGCCGGCCTGGGCGATCAAGCGGTTCCCCGCGGCGCAGCGCGAGCGCATCGTGCGTGGGAACGCCACCGCGCTGTATGGGCTGCCGGCTACGGTCAAGGCGCTTCCGGGTGAGCGGCTCGCCGCCGTCTGATGTGGCGGATCTTGTCCGCGACTACGACGAGCGTTGGACCAGACTGGATTTCGATGGGCTGGCGGATCTGTGGGAGCGGGATGGTCCGCAGCCGGTCTACATGGGCGAAGAGTACGCGGCGCCGCTGATCGGCAATGACGAGCTTGACCGGCACTGGGAGCGGATTGCCGGCAGGATCAAGGCGGCATCAGTGTCGGCGACGCCGTCGTGCGCGTGGTGCTGCTCAGCCGGTAGCGGCTGACGTCCCGCGAGTCAGACTTCGAGCACACCGGCGCCAGCTGGATCACCTGGCTACTGATTCGCCGTGGCGATCGGTATCGGATCTTCCATCACATGGAATCGCAGGTCTACCTGGCTGACTAGTGTTCCTCGAAATCGACACTGGCGCGAAGAAGTTCGAGTGCACTGCACTAACGTCGATCTCGCGCCATAACACACGACGACTAATCGTCCGCCACCAAGGGACCACCCTATTTTTCCGCGTCAGCATGTGCTGACGCGATTTCGCGAACTGTGCCGCCGGTATGGTCGGTGCGCGGTCGGCTGAGTTTCAAACCGATTGTCATCGGGATCGTAGAACCAGACGAACTCGTTGTTGACGCTCTGAGCGAGTTCGCTGACTTCGACGCCTCCGTCGACCAGCGCCTGCCGCAAGCGTTCGAGGTCACCGTTCATTACTACGACGACGTAACTATTGCGGTCGTTTTCCGCACGAGAACGCACACGACCCGTTGGAAGCTGCCACAACGTCACCTGCGAACCTGCAATGGCGTAGACCGCGAATGGATGATCCGCGATACCACTCTATAGAGGCAGCGACATCGCGTACCCGCAAGATCGTTGCGGCCATCAAGGCTTGGTCGAAAATGCCTGCCTTCATTTTCACTTGCCGGCGCGCCGCTCAACCTCGAGAGGCACCACCGGCGGACGCGCGGCGGGTCCACGTGTGATCGCGTTCAATCGAATCTCCGGCAGGTCCACCGACGGGTCGACGGTGTCCAACCACGCGACGGCCTCGGCGACGTCCGCAGCGCGTATCGCATACATCTCGAACGGCACGTCGGCCAGCATGTCGGTCTCGACCGGCCCGGGCGTGACGATGTGCACGTTGATCCCATCGCGGTCGACCTCAAACGCCAGGGCCCGCGCGAACGCGTTCATCCCGGCCTTCGACGCCGAGTAGGCCGTCCGTGCCCGCATCGGCTCATGCGCGGCCGAGGATGAGATGAATACGATCCGCGAACCCGCCGTCATCTTCGGCAACACTGCCGACGTGACGACGAAACACGAGTCCAGATTCGCCGAGATCGTTGCCCGCCATTGCGCGAAAGTCTGTTTGCGCGCGTAGGTTCCGCCCAATATCCCCGCCGCGTGCACCAGCAGGTCGATCCGATCCACCGCCTGCACCGCCGGTGCGAACCCGTCGGGATCGGCTGCGTCGGCGACAACATATCGCGCACCCATCTCCTGCGCGGCGGCACGCAACGGCTCCTCCCGCCGTGCGGTGAGTACGACGTCGTAGCCGAGTTCGACGAGCTTGCGGCCGCAGGCCTTTCCGATACCGCCGCTGCCACCGGTGATCAAGGCCGTTCGCACGCCGCACCTTTCAGCGCTGGCGGCGCGCCAACGCCTGCGGTGAAAGCGCCACGATCCGCTGTTCGGGATCGCCCGCCAACAGATAGGTGCGGGTGTCGGAGACGTGCCGCGCGGCCAGCTTGCGCGCCCGTTCCGCGTCACCGGCCTCGATCGCGTCGGTGATCTTGTTGTGCACGTTCAACGCGATACGGCGCTTGCTCAGCGACGGATACTCGCCGCGCGCCGTCGTCTCGTCGGCCCACCACTGCAGGTGGCTCGTCCACAGCGTCTCCAGGCTGCCGACCACCGCGACCATCGTGTGATTGCCGCAGCCACGCACGATCTCGTCGTGGAACTGGCCGCCGATCTCCGTGAAGCGCGCACCGTCCTCGATGTGTTCAGCCATCGCATCATTGAGTTCACGCAGCTTCGGGATCAACGTTTCGGCGCGGTCCGGGCGCCGCGCCGCGAGCGCGGCACACATCGGATCGAGTTCCTCGAGCGCGGTGCCGAGATCGGCCAGCGGCACATAGTCGCTCTGCAACAGCAGCCCCAACATGTATGCGGCGCTCGCCTTCGCGGGTGCGTGCACGACAGCGCCACCGCGATTGCCGCGCCGCACCGACAGCAGGCCCTCGGTCTCGAGGATTCGCAACGCTTCCCGCAACGACACCAGGCTGACGTTGAACTGCTCGACGAGCACCTCCTGGCGCGGCAGCAGGTCGCCGTCGGCGAGCTCACCGTCGATGATCTGCCTGCGAAGCTCGTCGGCAACGATCTCGGCGGTCCTGCGCGCCGACAACCGGCGTCGGGCCTCGGGGCCAATTCCCAGTGTTGTCATGTCTTAGCAATCTTAACAGTGAAAGATGCCTCGCCCGTGGTCTACGTCCGCTATCTGTCAAAAGTAACTAAGATGGCGAAAATGGCGCCGACCCCGTTGAATGACGTGCGCGTTGTCGAGATCAGCGACCGGATCGCCGGCGGGTACTGCGGCAAGCTTCTGGTCGACGCGGGTGCCGACGTCGTGAAGGTGGAACCCGGCACCGGCGACCCCGTGCGACGCCTCACCGCGACGGGCGCCGCCCTGCCCGACGGGGTCGATTCGCCGCTGTTCAACTACCTGGCCGCCGGGAAGCGCAGTGTGACAACGGCTTCCGAGGAACTCTTGACGCGCGCCGACATCGTGATCCTCACCGCGAGCCGGTCTGCGGCTGCTGAGCTGGGCATCGACCCGCAGCGGCTGCTCGCGGCTGCACCGCGGTGCGTCGTCGTCACGATCTCCGACTTCGGCTGGACCGGCCCGTGGGCCGAGCGCCCGGCGACGGAATTCACCCTGCAGGCGTGGTCGGGCTGCACCGGCTTCCGCGGCGATCCGGCGGGTCCGCCGATCTCGATCGGCGGGGACCTGGGGGAGTACATGGGCGGCGCGGTCGCGGCGTACGGCGCGCTGGCGTTGCTCCGTCGGGTTCGCCGCGGTGGACCCGGCGGGCATCTCGACATGTCGATGCTCGAAGCGATGACGTTGATGCAGAGCAGCGAGTGGCTGCACTCTCAGCTGTTACAAGTCCCTCCGATCACGCGCTCGGTCGAAGTGCCATCGATCGAACCCGCCAAGGACGGCTACGTCGGCATCAGCATGGTGACCGGGCAGCAGTGGCTGGACTTCGCCGCGATGGTGGAGTGTCCCGAACTCACCGAGATTCCCGAACTGCGATTTCAGCTGGGGCGGTGGGCGTATCGCGACTGGATACGCGAACGGATCGGGCCGTGGCTGCGCGAGCGGACGGTGAACGAGATCGTCGAACTCGGCCAGCTGTTCCGGTTGCCGATCGCCCCGCTGGGCAACGGCGCGACCATTCCGCATATGGATCACCTGCGGGAACGTGGCGTCTACGTCGACAATCCCGCGGGTTTCCGCCAGCCGCGACCACCGTGGCTGATGTCGATCGCGTCGCCTGCGCCGCTGCGACGTGCCCCGAGGATAGGTGAGAGCGAGTTCCTTTGGGACACGCGCGAATCCGTCGCCACTGCCCCGTCATGCGAACTGCCACTCAAGGGGGTACGCATCGTCGACCTGACGGCCTTCTGGGCCGGGCCGTCGGCGACGCACGCCCTGGCCGCCTTCGGCGCGGACGTCATCAAGATCGAGTCGATCCAGCGGCCCGACGGAATCCGCTATTCGGGCGGCATGCGCACCGACGTCGACGACTGGTGGGAGTACGGCTGGGTTTTCCACGCGATGAACACCAACAAGCGCTCTGTGACACTGGATCTCGATTCCGACGACGGCCGGGGACTGTTCGAGCACTTGGTGCGCCAGGCAGACGCAGTCATCGAGAACTTCTCCCCGCGGGTGCTCGACCAGTTCGGGCTCGGCGCGGATGCGCTGCTCGATCTGAACCCGTCGCTCGTGGTGGTGCGGATGCCGGCGTTCGGGCTGATGGGTCCGTGGCGCGACCGCGTCGGCTTCGCGCCCACGATGGAACAGATCGCGGGGCTGGCGTGGGTCACCGGTCTGCCCGACGGGCCGCCGATCGCGCCGCGTGGCGCATGCGATCCGCTGGCCGGCGCGCACGCCGCGTTCGCCTTACTCGCCGCGCTGGAATTCGCGGACCGCACGGGCCACGGCCAGCTCGTCGAGGTGCCGATGATCGAGACCGTGCTGAACGTGACCGCATCGCAGACAATCGAATTCGAGGTGCTCGGTGTGCTGATGGAGCGACGGGGCAACCGGGGCCACACCTCAGCGCTGCAGGACCTCTACCGCTGCGCCGGTGATGACACCTGGGTCGCGTTGACCGTGCGCAGCGATGACGAGCGTGACGCCTTGGCGGAGCTGACGGCCGGTGCGGCGCTTGAGGATTGGTTTGCGAAGCAACAGCCCGCCACCGTCGTCGACCGGCTCACCGACGCGGGAATCCCAGCGGCAGAGGTGGTATCGCCGTCGCTGGTCACGGAGAACCCGCAGTTACGCCATCGCGGCTACTTCGAACGTCTCGAGCATCCACGCACCGGGGAGGGTCTGTACCCGTGCCCGCCGTTCGCCCGGCTCGACGGCGCCGAGCGATGGCTGACGCGGCCGCCGCCGACGTTGGGCCAGCACAACACCGAGGTGCTGACGCAGTTGTGCGGGCTCAGCGAGGCCGACCTGCGCAGGTTGACCGAGCAAGGAGTCATCGGCTCGCGCCCGAAGGGGCTGTGACGGCTCAACGGGGCGTGAGCGAGATCGCCATCTCGTCGAAGATCGACATGTTGTTCGTCAGGTTCGGATAGGTGACCTTCGGCGGGCCGAGCGTGATGTCATCCGCACGGCAGAGCAATTCATCGAGGACAGCGCAGATCTCGGCGCGCGCCAGCATCGCGCCCAGGCAGTGGTGGGGGCCGCCGCCGCCGAAGGTGACATGCGGATTGTCGCGTCGGCCGATGTCGAACGTGAACGGCTCACCGAAGATCTCTTCGTCGCGGTTGGCTGAGCGCAGCATCGACACCACGCGCTCGCCCTTCGGGATCGTGACGCCGTCCATCTCGACGTCGACCTTCGTGCTGC
Source organism: Mycobacterium hubeiense (assembly GCF_002838065.1). Taxonomy (GTDB): domain Bacteria; phylum Actinomycetota; class Actinomycetes; order Mycobacteriales; family Mycobacteriaceae; genus Mycobacterium; species Mycobacterium hubeiense. The sequence goes on from NZ_PIZU01000005.1 coordinate 82,448, forward strand.
GGGTCCAGAATGCGACCGGCGTCGACCAGCGCAGGACTTCCTCGACCGCTGAGGGCCGGATCGCCGCGTCCGCGCGGTACCGCTCGATCTCGTCGGGATTGGCGACGAACGCCTGCAGCCCAGAGGCCAGCGCGTTCTTCGTGGTGTCGCTGCCCGCGAAGGTCAGGACGTAGAAGAAGATCTCGAGTTCGTTCGTGGGGATGGACAGTTCCTCGCCGTTCTCGTCGGTGATGATCGCGGACGCCAGGGTGCTCCATATGTCGTCGACCGGGTGGCGCTTCTTCTCGGCGGTGAGCTCAGACGCGTAGGTGAAGATCTTGCCGAACAGTTCGAGCTGCTCCTGTTCGGTCAATTTCGTCTCTGGCGCATTGGCTTTGAGGATCCGGTCGAGCGTCTCGAAGATCTCTGGCCGGTCCACGTCGGGGATGCCGATGATGTCACCGATCACCGACATGGGCAGCACATCGGCGACGTCGGAGATCCAGTCGCCACCACCCGAGTCGAGCAGTCGGTCGATCAACGACGCCGCACGAGTCCGAATGCCCTCTTCGAGTTTGGCGATCGCCTTCGGGGTGAAGGCATGTGACATCACCCTGCGCCGCTTGGTCAGCGTCGGCGGATCCATGTGGATGATGGTCGGCGCATCCGCCATCACGTCGATGGGCTGGATCAGCGGGCCGTCGACAGCGGTGAACGAATCGGTGTCGCGATGAATGCGTTGCGCATGGCGGTGCTTGGTCGTAATCCAGAAGTCCCGTTTGACTGTTGCGCGACGCCGTCGGTGCGCTCGTGGTGGAAAATGGGCTGCTCACGGCGTAACTGCACGAACAGGTCGTCAGGAAAACCCTTCTGCCACAACGCAGGATCTGACAAGTCGACCGGAACAATCGTGGGCATGCAGCAACCTCGCTTCGGCGTTCTTGACCTAGAATGCCTAAAATAGTAAAAATAGGCAATGGACGGCGGAAACGGAGTGACTCGCGTGGTTTCTGACTCGACTCTGGATCCGTCGGAGCGCGAGTTCGGACCCAGCGGCATCAGCCTGTCCACCTACCGCTTCCCGACCGGGTGGTTCATCGTCGGGTTCGCCTCCGAGCTAGCCGCCGGCCAGGTCAAACGCGCCCATTACTTCGGCGAAGAGCTGGTCATCTTCCGCACGGAATCTGGACAGATCCACGTGCTCGACGCGTACTGCCAGCACCTCGGCGCGAACATGGGCGTGGGCGGGACCGTCGAGGGCGAACACATCGTCTGTCCCTGGCACGGCTGGCACTGGAACGGTGACGGCACCAACGCCCTGATCCCGTACAGCAAGATCGGCTGCAAGCAGAACGTCCGCATCCGCACCTATCCGGTCACCGAGTGGTACGGCTTCATCCTCGTATGGCACGAACGCCACGGCCGGGCACCGTACTGGCAGCCGCCCGTACTGCCCGAGCTCGAGACCGGCGAGTACTACCCGCTGCATCCGCACAGCAGGATGGTCAACCGCGTCAAGGTGCACGCCCAGATGATCATCGAGAACGCCGCCGACCCGTACCACGTGCAATATGTGCACAAGGCGGCCAATCCCGCGAACACCGCGTCGTTCGAAGTCAGCGGCTATCACCTACACACCACGGTGAACGCGAATTTCGGTGGGGGGCGGGCGAAGACCTGGTTGACGCCGAACGGGCCCGTCGACGCAAAGATCATCTACGACAACTACTCGCTGGGGTTGGGTGTCGTGCGTTTCCCGTCCGAGCTCGTCGCGACCATTCAGGTCACCGGTCAAACGCCGGTCGACGAGGATTACACCGACTATTTCTACACCCAGGCTTCTGTCCGCGAACCAGGTGACACCGGCGAGCGGCCGACCGGCCGGGCCGCGAAGTTCGTTGCACTGCAACAGGAAGTCATCAAACAGGACTTCTTCACCTGGGAGAACATGAAGTACCTCGAGAAGCCGAACCTGGCGCCCGAAGAAGCGCGGGACTATGCGGCGCTGCGTCGTTGGGCGCACCGCTTCTATCCCGGAACCGAGCCGTCGCCAGACGATTTCGGCTACACCGCCGACGGCGCTCCCGACCCGGCGGCCGCGACGCGGTGACCGATCCGTCCGCGTTCGGCGTCGACCAATTCACCATTCCGGCGGTGCTCGACAGGCGGGCCGAACAGTTCGGCGACCGGGTGATGATGACGATCGCCGGCACCGACGTGACGTTCGCTCAGATGCGTGATCGGTCCTGTGCCGCAGCCAGCGCGCTCGCCGACCTCGGTATCACGCGGGGCGAGACCGTCGCCCTGTTCACCGGGACGTGCCCCGAGTGGGTGTACTTCTGGCTTGGTGCGGCACGCATCGGCGCGGTGACCGCCGCCGTGAACGCGGCCAGCAAGGGCGACTTCCTCGCACACGCCCTGCGGCTGTCGCGGGCAAGCCTTGTCATCACCGATGCCGACCGGCAGCCCCGGCTGGCCGAGGCATGCGATGTGAGATCAGTCCTCGCACAAGAAATGTCACTCACAGCGATGGAAGCACCGTCGACGGCGCCGGTGGGCGAACATGAGGTCGGGGCGCTGTTCTTTACCTCGGGCACCACCGGGCCGTCGAAAGCCGTCGCGACGACGTGGGGCTACCTGTTCCGCGCGGCGGCCACCGTGGCGGCGGCATGGGAGTTCTCTTCGGACGACGTGCTGTGGACCGCGATGCCGCTGTTCCATCTCAGCGCGGCACCAACGGTTCTCGCGCCGATGCTGGTCGGCGGGACGTCGGTGTTGGCCGACGGATTCCACCCAGCGCACGTGTGGGATGAGATACGCGCCTGCGGCGCTACTGGTTTCGCGGGCGCGGGCGCAATGGTGTCCATGCTCTGGAACCTGCCGCCCGATCCGCGAGACGCCGAGCTACCGCTGCGGTTCCTCTCGGCCGCACCGATTTCCGCGGACATCTACCGTGACATCGAGCGACGGTACGGCTGCCGCGTGGTGACGATGTACGGCCTGACCGAGGCCTTTCCGATCGCCTACAAATCAGTGTCCGACGAGGGCGTGCCAGGTACCTCAGGCCGCGTCAACCCCGCCTTCGAGGTGCGCATCGTCGACGGGTGTGGGCGGCCGCTGCCCACCGGCGAGGTCGGCGAAATCACCTGCCGGGCGCGGACAACGCATGCGATGAGCGAGGGGTATGTGTCGTCCGCGTCCGACGGGCCAGGTTTGCCCGTCGACCCACACCCGCAGTGGTTCCGCACCGGTGATCTCGGCGTCCTCGACGAGGATCAGAACCTGACGTACGTGGATCGGGTGAAGGACTCGCTGCGCCGTCGGGGGGAGAACGTCTCCTCGGTCGAGGTGGAGACGACGGTGACGCGCCACCCCGCGGTGGCTGAGGCCGCGGCCGTCGGCGTGCCGAGCGAACTCGGGGAGGACGACATCCTGGTCGTTATGACGTTACGGCCGGGCGCCACGCTGGATTACACCGAGCTGCTCGATTTCTGTGCGGCCCGCATGCCGTATTTCTGTGTGCCGAGATACCTCGAAGTGCTGGAGGAGATCCCGAAGAACGTCATCGGGCGGGTCCGCAAGGATCTGCTGCGCCGCAGGGGATTGGGCCCCGCCGCCTGGGACCGCGAAGCGCACGGCTACGTGCTGAGCCGCTAGGGAGAACGCATATGACGATGACCTATCAGCAGCAGTACGTGTTGGACGGAATGGCCGGCCGCGCCGCGATACTCGACTTGACGGCGCGATACAACCGGCTGTATTCGAGCGGTGACATCGAGGGGTGGATCGCGTGCTTCCGGCACTCGGGAGCAACGATCGTCCGCGGCGGAGAAACGCTCACCGACCTGCGCGCCGCATTCAACGGCGGCGGCGGAAAACGGCTCGTCACAGTCGATCATGAGATCGCGGTCGACGGCGTCGATGCCACCCAGCGCTGTGTCGCACTGCTGTTCGTCGGCGCCGAACTCCGCGCCACCGGACTCTATACCGACCGGCTGATCTACGAGCGGGGCGGCTGGTACTTCACCTCCAGAGAACTGGAATGGGACGTACCGCCGCCGTGACGATCGAGATCAGCTACGAATTCGCGTTCGGCACCTATGAGGATGCGCTGCGCATGGTCGGCACGCGCACCGAACCGAGGCACGCCGGCACCGCGGTGAGCGGCGCACGCATCCAGCACTTCGCGTCGATGGTGCGCGACGACAACCCGTCGTATTGGGATCCCGAGTTCGCACAGCGGGTTTGGGGCGGTCTGGTGGCACCGCCGGCGCTGTTGACGGGTCTGCTGATGCCGCCGCCCTGGGTGCCCACCGGTGAACCGCCGATGGCGTCGATCGCGGTGCGGGTTCCACTTCCGGGTACCGCGATCATCAATGCATCCAACGACGCCGAATACCTGGCGCCGATCCTGGAAGGCGACCTGTTGAGCGTGGTCGAGGAACTGGTGTCGGTGTCCCCGGAGAAGGAAACCCGGCTCGGCATCGGGCATTTCATCGAAACCGTCGAGACCTACTACCGCGGTGACGAAGTGGTGGCCCGCTGCCGTAACTCGTTGTTCCGATTCACCCCCACCGGCTCATGATCTGGGACGAGATCGTGGTGCCGACCGATCTTGACGAGGTGGTCGACGAGATCAGCTATCAGCGGGTCGTCATGAACGCTGGGACGACGTGGGACTACATCCCGTGGCACTATGATCACGTCTATGCCCAAAACCACGGGCATCCAACGATCTTCGTCAATACGATGCATCTCGCGGGTTTCATCGACCGGGTGGCGACCGGTTGGGCAGGGCCGGACAGCCGCGTGGTGCGGCGCAAGGTCACGCTGCTCGGGTCGATCTACGCGGGAGACTCAATGGTGGGACGAGGCCGCGTGGTTGGCAAGCGGCGCGAAAAGTCCCGGCTGGTCGATCTCGAGATCGGCGTGTACAACCAGCGCGACGAGCTGTGCTGTCCGGCCGAGGTGACGGTCGAATTGTCAGGTTAGCTCCGGCAGTGTGCCGGCACTGATCGTCGACTGCAGCTCAACGTATTCGGACAACCCCTCGGCCCCGAACTCGCGACCGATGCCCGACTGCTTGAACCCGCCGAACGGAGCGCTCGTGTCGAGCGTGTACATGTTGATGCCGTATGTGCCGGTGCGGATCTCGGCGGCGATCTCCAATCCGTGGGCGACATCCGCCGTCCACACCGAACCGGCCAGCCCGTAATCGCTGTCATTGGCGATGCGAACGGCGTCGCGTTCGTCGCGGTATGTGAGCACGGTCAGCACCGGCCCGAAAATCTCCTCGCGGGCGATCCGCATGTCGTTGGTCGCGTCCGTGAACAGGGTGGGGCGGACGTACCAGCCGCGTTCGCGCGGTTTGTCGGTGCCGCCGAGCACCATTCGCGCGCCCTCGTCGAGGCCGGCCTGGATGTAACCCAGCACGCGCTGCTGCTGTCGTTGCGCGACAAGAGGTCCGATGTCGGTGGCCTCGTCGGTGGGATCACCGATCTGCAGTCCGGACATCATCTCCGCGAGCGCGTCGACGACTTCGTCGTGGCGGCGTTCGCTGACCAGGATGCGGGTCTGCGCGACGCAGGCCTGCCCGTTGTTCATCAGGCTCGCCATTTTCAGGCTCTCGACGGTGTGGTCGACGTCGGCGTCGTCGAGGATGATCGCCGCGGACTTGCCGCCCAATTCCAGGCTGACGCGCTTGAGCTGCTCGCCGCACAGTGCGGCAATTCGCCGTCCGGCCGCCGACGAACCGGTGAACGAGATCTTGTCCACGCCGGGGTGACGCACCAGGGCTTCGCCGGTCTCCCGGCCGCCTGGGAGAATCGACACCACGCCTTCCGGCAGGTCGACTTCTTCCAGCATCTCAGCCAACCACATTGCGTCCAAAGGGGTTTCGGGTGCCGGCTTCACCACGACCGTGCAGCCCGCGATCAGCGCCGGGATCAGCTTCGGCATGATCACGAACTGCGGGACGTTCCATGGCACGATCGCGCCGACGACGCCGACGGGCGCGCGGCGCACATGGACCTCTCCGAATAGTCCCGGTCGCCGCTCCACCCAGGGGAACTCTTTGGCGGCTGCAAGGGTGAGGTGCATCTGCGAGAGCGCCCCCGTCGCCTGGCCCATTCTGCTGAAACTGCGCGGTGAGCCCATCTCGGCCGTGATGAGATCGGCCATCGCGTCGGTGACGTCGCTGTAGAGCGCAGCGAGTTTTTCGATCTTCTCCATGCGCTCGGACACGGCCAGGCGCGGCCACGGCCCGTCGTCGAATGCCCTCCGCGCGGCGCTGACGGCCCGGTCGACATCCCCGGGCCCGGCCTCCGGCGTCGCGCCGATCGGTTCCTCGGTGTGCGGCGAAATGACCGCGATCCGCTGCCCCGTGGAGGGTTTCTCCCAGCGCCCGCCGATGAAAAGGTCGTCGTAGGTAAGCGATCTCAACGCCAACACCGCCCGTCCATTATTGCTATTACTGCTAACATAGCAAAAAAGCGATGGCCTGGGCATACGGAGTGGCTTGTGGGCGGAGACTGGCGTCGGTACCCCTTCGAACTGGTGCCCGGCGATGCGCAGCTCCGCTTCCCCGACGCGGAAGCCAACCACCCTGACTGCGAGTCCGACACCTGGTTTCTGGCCGGCGAACTCGCCGGCGGCAGTGGTCGACGATACGCATTTCTGAGCATCATCAACAAGAACCGGCCCGGCCAGTCGATCGTCGCCGACTTCTACACCTTCGCCCTGTTCGACCTCGACGCCGGCACGTATGCGACATACACCGATTACGACATGCCGTCGGCCAACCGGCATTCCAGTGCGAGCCCAAAGCTTTCCGCTGCGAATGACCACCTCGACTTGACCTACGAGGCCAGTGCGGGCACCGCAGTCTGGCGGACGTGCCGCGACGCGCGCGGCGAGTTGATGCCGTATACCTACGACGTCGAGTTCGTCGGCGCCGACCAGGCGGGGCAGACCATGGGCCTGGACCTGCGTGTGACACCGTCGCGTCCACCGGTGCCGTTGGGGGCCGCGGTGTACAGCGGGAAGATCGAATGCTTCGGGCAGCCCGACACCTATTCGTACTTTCAGACCCGGATGGCCATGAAGGGCACGCTTCGGTGGGGGTCCGCGCAAGAGGAGGTCAGCGGGAGCATGGGGCATGTGGACCGGCAATGGTTTGCCCTTGTCGCCAACAGCGGAGGCCCGAACGGCGATATGCGTTCCAGATCCCACGAATGGCGCACCATCAACCTCGACAACGGCGTCGACCTGAGCATCTGGCGACAATTCGACCGCGCGAACGGCAATGCATTGCAGCCGTTTTCGGGTGCCACGACGAGCGTGCCGGAGGGCGAGCCCCAATATGCCGATGACATCGAGGTCGAAACCTTCAGTTACGTGCAGTGGCCCGAGTCGGTGCGGACGTTGGTTCCGCCGCCCGCCAGCGCGCGGTATATGCCGGACCGGCATCGTCTCACGTCACGCGAGCTTGACCTGGACCTGACGGGGGAGCCGTTGGTGGCCGCGCCTGCGCATGCGCTGCCGATCGAGTACATGGAGGGGCCGTACCGCTATCGCGGCACGATGCGGGGAAATCCGGTGAGCGGCTTCGGGTTCTATGAGCGGTCGCTGGCGCTGTACCGGGACTGGGAACTGGCCGAAGCTTTATCTCGCACGTAGCCCGCGAGTGTGCGGTTTCATCCGCGCACATCGGCGAGTCGCGTATGAAACCGCGCATTCGGCGCAATTTCATCCACCGATTGCTGCCGCCGACGTTTCGTGGCGGTGCTGGCGGGTGAGGTCGATGAGCTGGTCGCGATCCATGCCTGATTCCCCGGTCGTTGAAGGACCATTTTATTGTTTTTATAATGATAGATGGGGCGCGATCGCAAGGCGATCAGGACGTTGCCGGGTCATCTGCGCGCATGCCCTCTCTGCGCCGCGAAACGGCGTGCCAGCTAGGCGGACACATCACGTGGGGCTGAGCCGATGCGGGGGAGGTCTTGTTCGGCCCAGGCGGCCATGGTGGCCAGCACGACTTCGAGTCGTTGGCCTGCGGGGGTGAGTTGGTACTCCACGCGGGGTGGGATCTCCGGGAAGGCGGTGTGGGTAACCAGTCCAGTGCCGACGAATCGCTATCATGCGCGTTGTCGACGGCACGATCACCGAAATCTCTCACGTCGAAGAACTGCTCAAGTTGACGCAACAGATCAGCGGCGCGCAGCCGGCGTAACGAGCCGCCGTCGGTGTGCAGATATCGAAGTCAATTCGTTCAAAAGGTTCGATCTCAGACGTGTGATAGCTCCGGCGAATTGCATGTCTTCCAGCTCGGGGTCCGCCCGTGACCAGCCAAGTCTTATTCAGAAACCCAGCTAGTCTGGTGGATATGAAAAAGAGTTCGTTCGCGGGGTGGCCGTGTTCGATCGCCCGGACGATGGATCTTCTTGGTGATGCGTGGACGCCGCTGGTGCTGCGTGAGGCCTTCTACGGTGTTCGCCGATTCGACGAGTTCCAGTCCGGGCTGGGGATCGCGCGCAATACCCTGGCCGATCGACTGCATCGTCTCGTCGACGAAGGGTTGCTGCAAAAGCAGCTCTACCAAACCGAGCCGCGCCGGTATGAGTATGTGCTGACCGATAAGGGCGCCGATTTCTTCGGTGTGCTCGCCGCGATCTCGCAGTGGGGCGACCGTTGGCTCGCCGGGCGACAGGGGCCGCCGGTAACGATGCATCACGACTTGTGTGGCCACGACAGCGAGGCTGCGGTGGTGTGCACGCAGTGCGGAGAGCCGCTGCGGACGGCGGACACCACGATGAAGATCGGGCCGGGCTACCCAGACAAGCTCAAACGGCGGCCGGACGTGCGACAGCGGTTTGGCTTGACAGAGTAGGTCTCAATAAGCAACTGTAAAGGTCAGACCCATCGAGGCCAGGAGGTTCGCGAGCTGTGGAGTGGACTGGTGCGCGCTACGCGGATAAACCGACGGCGGAAGTCAGCACGTTCATCGAGGCTCCGCCCGAGCGGGTGTGGGAGATCGTCGCTGACATTGAGCTGATGCCGACCATGAGCGACGAACTGCAGCGGGTCGAATGGCTCGACGGCGCAACCGAACCCGCCGTCGGCGCCAGGTTCGTCGGCCACAGTAAACACCCTGACCTCGGGGAGTGGGCCACCACTTCGCAGGTGATCGAGTGCGAACCCGGGCAGGTGTTGGCCTGGGCCGTCGAAGACGTCGACAACCCCACCGCGATCTGGCGGTTTCGGCTGATGCCGACCGACAATGGCGGGACCGAGCTGTCGCAGTGGATGCAGATGGGGCCCGCCCGCTCCGGCTTGTCGGTTGCCATCGACCGCATGCCGGAGAAAGAACAGAAGATCGTCTTCGTGCGCATGCGTGAGATCGAGCGCAACATGACCGTCACCCTTGAACACATCAAGAAACTGGCGGAGAGTTGATGCGCGCTGCCACCACGGTCGAAGCGTCCGGGTTCGAAAACTGGTCGCAACAAAGGGACTTCGTCGTCGAAGCCGAGAAGCTCGGGCTCGATATCTGCTGGGTCGCTGAAGCGTGGGGGTCGGACGCACCGTCAGCGATCGGCTACTACGGGGCTTGCACGGACCGGATGCTGTTGGGCTCCGGCATCATTCAGTTGGGTACTCGCACGCCGGTTGCGATCGCGCAGGCTGCGATCACGCTGTCGAATCTGACCGATGGCCGGTTTTTACTCGGTCTCGGCGCGTCGGGTCCGCAGGTGATCGAGGGGCTCCACGGCGTGGACTTCGCACGGCCCTTGACTCGTATGCGCGAAACTGTCGAGATCGTGCGCCGCGTTATCGAAGGCGGCAAAATCTCCTATGCCGGTTCTGAATTCGTGATTCCTCGGCGGGGTAGCGAGGCGGTGCCGATGCGGCTCTCCATGCGCGCCGAGCATGAGATCCCTATCTACCTGGCCACGCTGTCGCCGGCGATGCTGCGCCTGACGGGTGACATCGCCGATGGCTGGCTCGGCACCAGCTTCGTGCCTGAGGGCGCGGCGGACGCCTACTTCACCCACCTCGACGAGGGATTGCGACGAGCCGGTCGCAGCCGTAGCGACCTCGATGTGTGCCAAGGCGCCGAGGTCGCTTTCGCCGCCGATGAAGACGCGTTGCACAGTATGGTCCGCGCACGCAAGAAGGAACTCGCGTTCAGCCTCGGTGGAATGGGATCGGCGTCGACAAACTTCTACAACCAGGCCTACAGCCGCCAGGGCTGGGGTGAGGTCGCGACCGAGGTGCGCGAGCGATGGCGGGCCGGCGACCGTGACGCCGCGGCCGACCTTGTCACCGACGAGATGGTGCTGGGTACCACCTTGATCGGGACGGAATCCATGGTGCGCCAACGGTTGCGCGTGTGGCGCGACGCCGGTGTCGACACGGTCCGCATGTATCCGGCGGGGGAGACCCTCGATGCCAAGTTGTCCACCCTGGCCAGGGCGATCGAGATCGCCCACGGAATCGATGCCGACGGCCAATAGAGGTCCTCTGGCGCTCGGACGAGTGTCTCAGACTGCGAATTTGAAGGTCTTGCGCAGTTGTTTGTCGAACGCCCGGGCCGGGACGAGGCGGCGCATCGTGCTGAGGCGACGTGCCCTCGGACTCGCGGGGTAGCGAAGCTGCGGCTTCGTATCGGTGGCCGCGGCCACAATCGCTTTGGCGACCGTGGCGGGGTCGTCGCCCATGTTTACCTGCTCCGCCACTACCTGGTTGGTGGCATCTCGCTGCCGGGCGTAGATCTCTAACGGGTTGTCGGGTGGCGTGGTGTTGTCGTCGAAACCGGTTCTGGTACCACCGGGTTCGACGAGAAGTACTCGGATGCCGTACTCGCGAACTTCATGGTCGACGGATTCGGAGTAGCCCTCGACCGCGTGTTTGGTTGCGCTATAGGCAGCCATGAACGGCGCGGGCATGAACCCGAATACGGATGAGATGTTGACGATGCGTCCACTACCTTGGGCGCGCATGTGCGGCAGTACGGCGTTGGTCATCCGGATGACGCCAAACACGTTGATGTCGAACAGGCGCTGGGCCTGCGCGATCGAGTTCTCCTCGGCGGCCCCCGACAGACCCATGCCAGCGTTGTTGATCAGGACATCGATGCGCCCGAACTGCCCGAGCACCCGCTTGACCAGAAGTGCGACCGAGTCATCGCTGGTGACATCAAGATCGATGAATGTCACACCCTCTCGGCGGATCAGTCCCTCTGTATTGCGACTGGTGCCGACAACCTCGAAACCCGCTTTCACCAGGGCGTGGGCAGCGAACTTGCCGAGACCTGAATACGCGCCCGTGACGAGTGCGACCGGCCGAGTTGCTGACATGCTGTGCTCCAATGGAGATTGAATTACAATCGTAATATTGAATTACGACCGTAAGGTTATAGGATCCGTTGGCGAAGGGCAAACGACCAGTCGGGGCAAGCGGAGGAACGTGTGGCCAGGTACGGCAAAGAGCACAAGGACGCGACACGACGGCGGATCCTCGAGTCGGCGGGCCGCCGGTTCAAGCGCGACGGCATAGACGGCTCAGGCATCGCCACGCTCATGGCCGACGCAGGCTTGACCAACGGAGCCTTCTACGCGCATTTCGCCTCCAAGAACGACCTCATCGCGACCGCCGTCGCCGATCAGTTGCGCGCGCAGGCGGACCGTCTGCGTGCGCTTCCGCCTGGCGAATCCGGCCTCGAGCAGTTCGTGCGTTGGTATCTTTCCGCCGAGCACCGGGACGCCCCCGAGGACGGCTGCCCATCGGCGGCGCTGCTTGATGAGATCGGACGGGCGCAGCCCGCAATCAAGGAGGCGTTTACCGACGGATTGCTCGAGTCCACCGACGAGCTCGCCGCTCGCCTTGCGCCGGACGATCCCCAATCGGCACGCGCTCAGGTGCTAACCGTCTTCGCCCTGATGGTAGGCACGGTGCAACTTTCTCGGGCACTGGCCGACCGGCAGCTTGCAGACGAGGTACTCGGGCAAGGCATCAAGAACGCCCTTGCCTTGCTTGGCATTTCACATCACAGCTGATAGGCGTCATCGCCGATGCCGGACGCGCACTGGACGCAGTCTTAGCCATTGAATGGGCAGCACAGCTGCGGCCTGATACCTTCCGGAGCGGACGACGAATCCGAGGCGCAGGAAGGTCAACAAGGCATGAGCGGCGTGGTAGTGACAGGCGCGGCGTCGGGTATCGGGCGAGCCAGCGCCGAAGCCCTTGTGGCCGACGGCCGCAGCGTGGCGCTGTGGGACATTGCCCCCGACGTGACCGAGGTGGCCACAGCCATTGGCATGCCCAGCGCCGTGGTGGACGTCTGCGACACCGAGGCCATGGCGGCCGCGGCTGATGTCGCCGCCGAAAGTTTGGACGGCATCGACGGACTCGTGCACGCCGCCGGGCGCGTCATTCCCGAGCCGGTCGGCGCCTACACACAGGACTCGTGGGACGCGGTGCTGGACGTCAACTTACGGGCGCAGGCGATGTTGGTGCAGATCCTGTTGCCGTATCTGGAACGCGCCGCTGGCGCCGGTGCAGCGCCGGCCATCGTCGGAATCTCCAGCATCGAGGGGCTTGCTGCAAATCCGTTCATCCCGGCCTACTGCGCATCCAAGGCGGGATTACTGGGTTTGACGCGGTCGATGGCTGCACAGCTCGGCCCGTTGGGAATTCGCATCAACGCCGTGTGTCCCGGGTTCATCCACACACCGATGCTTCAGATGGCGCTGGACGTCGACGAGGTGCGGGTTGGCTTCGAACACGCCGCGCCGCTCGGCCGGATCGGCACTCCGGGCGAGGTCGCCAACGCGGTGGCATTCCTGATGTCGCCCAAGGCCTCGTTCATCACGGGGACGTATCTCGTTGTGGACGGGGGAGTGACGAGCCGCCACGCCTAAGGCCTCGTTGACTCTGCGGATATGGCGCGGTGCACTCGCCTTTTGCGCCCTGGACGCAGTGTCAACGCAAGCGCTCAGTCGCTGGCGGGCAGCGGCTTGGCTTCCTTCAGGCTCAGCGGGGTGGTTCCGATGCTCAGCGTGCCCGCGCCGGCCTTGGTGACGAGCACTTCGGCACCGTTCTCGTCGACGTAGCGCTTGCCCATCAGGTTGCCGTCGGCGAAAGCCGGGTCCAGCGTTGCGTCGGAGGCTTTTTCGGCGTCCAGCGGGATCATCGGCACCCCTCCGGCGCGCAGATCGTCGAGACTGTCGGCGGCACGCACGACGATGACCTGGGTGTCACACACCTGGCTTTGCAGGCGAGTGCCGTTCTTGATCATGCTGGCTCCTTTGCGGCTGATTGGAATTCGTCGACGAGTTGTCGGCGCAGCACCTTGCCCAACGCGTTGACCGGCAGTTCGTCGCGGAACACCACCCGGTCCGGGGTACGCGAGCCCCGAAGGTGTTGGCGCACATGGCCGCGCAGCTCTTCGGGGTCGGGTTGCGCGCCTTCGGCGGGTACGACGACGGCGAGGATGATCTGGCCCCATTGCGGATCGTCGGGGCCTACCACTGCACAGTCGCGCACCGCAGGATGCTCCACGAGCACGTCCTCGATCTCGGCGGGGGCGATGTTCTCCCCGCCGCGGATGATGGTGTCGTCGGAGCGTCCGCCGATGAACAGGTAGCCGTCTTCGTCAAGCATCGCAACGTCTTTGGTGGGGAACCAGCCGTCGGCGTCGAGCACTGAACCGATCTCGCTGTACCGGCCCGACACCTGCTCGCCGCGCACGAACAGCTCACCGGTCTCACCCGGCCCGAGCACGCTGCCATCCTCGCCGCGGATCTGCACTTCGATGCCGGGCACCGGCTGACCGACTGATCCCAGCCGCCGCGACACCTTCTCGTCGGTGGCGCTCAGCGCGGTGCGGTGGTCGTCGGGGCCGAGCACCGCGATGGTGGAGCTGGTTTCGGTCAGGCCGTAGGCGTTGACGAAACCCACGTCGGGCAGCAGCTCAAGCGCCTTGCGCACCAACGGAAGTGCGACTTTGGACCCGCCGTAGGCCAGATTGCGCAGCGTGGGCAGTTCGACCTTCTCGGCCTCCAACGCGGAGACGATGCGGTCGAGCATCGTGGGCACCACGGTCGCGGTGGTGACGCGCTCTTCGCGAACCAGGCGGATCCATTCCTTGGCGTCGAACTGGCGCAGATACACCATCTTTCGGCCGGCATACAGATTCGTCATCGCCGCGCCCACACCCGCGATGTGGTAGGGCGGCACGCAGATCAGGGCGGCATCATCGGGTGCGGCCGATCCGAACTCGACCGTGCCGGTGACGTAGCTGGTGAGATTGTTGTGCGTCAGCTCAACGGCTTTGGGTCGCGACGTGGTGCCGGAGGTGAACAGCACCACCGCGACCGAATCGGGGTCGGCGAACTCCGAGACCGGCTCGGTGGAGCGCGCCGCCGCGAGGAACTCCTCGGATTCGATGACCTGCTTGCCGGCCACCACATCGCGGTACTCCGCGTCGACGATCACCAGCGGCTGTTGGAGTCGGTCGACGAGCTCGCGCAGACCCTCGGCGCTGAGCCGGTAGTTCAGCGGGGTGAACGGCACTGCGGCCCGCGCGGAGGCGAACAGCAACAGCGGCAGCATGACGCCGCCGGTGCCGACATATGCCACATGGTCGGCCCCCGATGCGGCGATGACGCCCGCACCGCCGTCGGCGAGGGTGCTCAATTGCTCTGCGGTGAGCCGTGTTTCGTCGGACACCACCGCGGTGCGCTCCGGATCACCGGAGGCAGCCATCTCGAGCAGCAGGGAAATACTCATAGGCCCTGACCCGGCGCATCGATGAAGATGTCCACGATCGGATTATCGCCGCCGCCGTAGCGGGTCAGATCGCCGGCCACCACGTCGGCGTCGATGTAGCACTGGCCGTTGACGTCGGCCGCCGGCCGGGACAAGATCTCGACCGCGGCATCGGCCATGATCTCCGGGCTACGCGAGCGCGCCGCCATCTTGTCGCCGTCTGCCAGGTTCGCGACCGCCGCGGTGGCGATATACGTCTGCGGCCACAGGCAGCTGAAACCGATGCCGGCAGAGGCGTATTCGCTGGCCCAGCCCAGCGACAACAGCGTCATCCCGTACTTCGACAGCGTGTAGGAGGGATGGGCGCCCAGCCAGTACGGATTCAGGTTCAGCGGCGGTGCCAGCGTCAGCACATGAGGGTTCGCGGACTTGCGCAGGTGCGGCAACGCGGCCTTGGTGAGCAGGAAGGTGCCGCGGACATTGATGTCCATCATCAGGTCGAATTTCTTGGCCGACAGCGCCTCGGTGGGTTCGGTGGCGATGGCGCTGGCGTTGTTGATGACGATGTCCACCCCGCCGAAGTGCTCCACGGCGGCCTCGACCGCGCGCGCCACGTCCTCTTCCTTGCGCACGTCGCCCACCACCGCGACACCCTTGCCGCCCGCCGCTTCGACGTCGGCCACGGCGGTGTGCACGGTGCCCGGCAGTTTCGGGTGGGGTTCGGCCGTCTTGGCCAGCAGCACCACGTTCGCCCCGCGGCGTGCGGCGCCGAGCGCGATCGCCAAACCGATGCCGCGGCTGCCGCCCGACACGACCAGCGTGCGATCGGTGAATGAGTCCTGCTGGTCAGACATTGGCCTCCTACGACGGCGCCGCTACCGATGGTTACCCGATGGTTACCCGATGGTATTGACATTCTCATTTTCTGCAAGTCTCGTAATCATACGCCGACGGGCCAGCCGAATCGCCGCCGACCATGCCCTTCACGTCGCCCTCCGACCCGTCGTTCGAGACGCCCGCGGATGCTCGACGGCAGTACAGCGGGTACATTTCCCAACCGCGGTATTGGCATTCTCATTTTTGGCAAGTACGTTATCCAGTGATGAGCGACCCAGTACAGACCTCCTCTGGCATCCCGCTCGAGCCCGTCTACGGACCGGCCGACCGGACGTCCGAGCCGCCGCCACCGGGGACCTACCCGTTCACCCGGGGAAACTTCGCGTCCGGGTACCGCGGCCGGCTGTGGACATTCCGCCAGTATTCGGGATTCGGCACCCCCGAGGAGTCCAATCGCCGCTACCGCTACCTGCTCGAACAAGGCGGCACCGGGTTGTCGGTGGCGCTCGATCTGCCCACGCAGTGCGGCTATGACTCCGACGACCCCGAGTACGGCGAAGAGGTCGGCCGCGTCGGCGTCGCGGTGGACACGCTCGCCGATGCCGAGATCCTGTTCGACGGCATCCCGCTGGACAAGATCAGCACCAGCTTCACGATCAACGGCACCGCGGCCATCCTGCTGGCCTTCTATGTCGCCGCCGCCGAGAAGAAGGGCGTACCCCGCGAGAAGCTCACCGGCACCATCCAGAACGACATCCTCAAGGAATACGCGTCGCGCGGCACCTGGATCTGGCCGCCGGAGCCGTCGCTGCGGCTGATCGCCGACACCATCGAGTTCTGCGCCGCCGAGGTGCCGAAGTTCAACGCGATCTCGGTGGCCGGCGCGCACTTCCGCGACGCCGGGGCCAACGCGGTGCAGGAGATGGCGTTCACCCTCGCCGACGGCGTGACGTACTGCGACACCGTGGTGGAGCGCGGCCGGATGACCATCGACCAGTTCGCGCCGCAGATCTCGTTCTTCTTCTATACCCACGGTGACTTCTTCGAGGAGATCGCGAAGTACCGGGCGGGCCGTCGCCGCTGGGCGACGATCGTGCGGGAACGGTATGGGGCGACGTCCGACAAGGCGTCGATGTTCCGCTTCGGCTGTGTGTCCGGTGGTGCCTCGCTGTACGCCCCGCAAGCGCAGAACAATGTGGTCCGGATCGCCTACGAGGCGATGGCGTCGGTGCTCGGCGGCGTGCAGTCGATGTTCACCGCCGCCTGGGACGAGCCGTTCGCGCTGCCCAGCGAGGAGTCGGCGACGCTGGCGTTGCGGACGCAGCAGATCCTGGCCTACGAGACCGGCGTGACGCGGGTGGCCGATCCGCTCGGCGGCTCGTATTTCGTCGAGGCGCTCACCGACGCCACCGAAGAGAAGATCATCGAGATCATGGCCGACCTCGAAGCCCACGGCGGCATGGTGCGCGCCATCGAGGACGGCTACTTGCAGGGGCTGATCGCCGACGAGGCCTACCGACTCCATCAGGAGATCGAGCGCGGCGAGCGGCCGGTCGTCGGGGTGAACAAGTTCGTCACCGACGAGCCTCCGCCCGACATCGACACCTACGAACTCGACGCCGAGGGGCGCGATCTGCAACTCAAGCGGCTCACCAAGGTCAAGGCCGAACGCGATTCGGCTGTGGTCGAGGCCAGTCTGGCCGCGTTGTCCCGCGCCGCGGAGGGAGACGACAACCTGATGCACAAGCTGATCGACTGCGCGAACGCGTATTGCACTGTGGGCGAGATGGTCACCGCGCTGAAAAAGGTGTGGGGCGAATTTCAGCAACCGGTGGTGTTCTAGATGGCCGTACGAGTTCTCGTGGCCAAACCCGGTCTGGACGGGCATGACCGCGGCGCCAAGATCGTCGCCCGCACATTGCGCGACGCCGGATTCGAGGTGATCTACACCGGCATCCGTCAGCGCATCGAGGACATCGTGTCGATCGCGCTGCAGGAAGACGTTGCGCTGGTGGGCCTTTCGATCCTCTCGGGTGCACACCTGGCCTTGACGACCCGCACCGTCGAGGCGCTGCGGGCGGCCGACGCCGGCGACATCGCCGTGGTGGTGGGCGGCACCATCCCGCAGAGCGACGTGCCCAAGCTGTTGGAAGCCGGGGCCGCGGCGGTGTTCCCGACCGGGACGCCGTTGGATGCGCTTGTCGACGAGGTACGGAAACTGACCTCAGAGAAAGTAGGGGAGTAGCCATGCGCCTCGGCGTGATGATCGGGGCCGAGCGCGGCGACATGGCCCGCAAGGTCACCAAGTTCCTGGCCGACATCGAGTGGGCCGAGGGCGCGGGTTTGGACACCGCGTGGATGCCGCAGGTGCCCAACGATTTCGACTGCCTCACCATGGTCTCCCTGATGGGCAGCCGTACGTCGCGCATCGAACTCGGCACCGCAGTCGTGCCGCTGCAGGCGCAGCATCCGATTGCCCTTGCGCGCCAGGCGTTGTCGGTGCACGCCGGTTCTGGTGGACGGCTGGCGCTCGGCGTCGGCCCGTCACATCACTGGATCATCCGCGATATGCTCGGCCTGCCCTACGACAAGCCCGCCGCCTACACCCGCGACTACCTCGAGGTGCTCAACAAGGCACTGGCCGGTCCCGGTGAGGTCGACGTCGAGAACGACACATTCACCGTGCACAATCCGACCGTCCTCGGGGCCGAGACCCCGCTGCCGGTTTTGGTGGCCGCACTCGGTCCGGTAATGCTGCAGATCGCAGGCGAACTCGCCGACGGCACGGTGTTGTGGATGGCCGACGAGCGCGCCATCGGCGAGCACATCGCACCGCGGATCACCAAGGCGGCCGACAACGCCGGCCGGCCGGCTCCGCGCATCGTCGCGGGCATCCCGGTGTGCCTGTGCGCCAACTCCGAGATCGACAAGGCCAAGGAGCGCGCGAATCGCATTCTCGCCGAGGCGGAGACGTCGCCGAACTACCAGCGGCTACTGGACCGCGGTGACGCCCGCGACGTCGGCGATCTGACGGCGGCCGGTGACGAAGAGTCAATTCTGGCCCGTTTCAAGAAGTTTGCCGACGCCGGCGTGACTGATCTGTCGGTGCGCCTGCTACCGATCGGCGAGACGCGCGATGAGCTGGTGGCGTCCAAGTACCGGACGCGCGAGGTGATCGCCGAGCTCGCCAAACAAGTCCGATGACTGGGCCCCTCGCGGGCATCCGCATCCTCGAGGTCGGCGTCATGCTCGCCGGGCCGTACGCCACCATGCAACTGGCCGACCTCGGTGCGGAAGTCATCAAGATCGAGCCGCCGGGCGGCGAAATCTCCCGGCAGGTTTCCGACAGCTACTTCGCCAGCCTCAACCGCAACAAGCAGAGCATCTGCCTCGACCTCAACTCGGAGGACGGACGCAAGCGGCTGGGTGAGCTCGTCGCGAATTCCCATGCGCTGCTGGTCAATATGAAGCCATCGGTGATCCGCAAACTCGGCCTCACCTACGACGCCCTGCGCCAGTACAACGAGAAGATCGTGTGCGTGGCGATGACGGGCTTCGGGCTCGACGGCGGCGACGATCCCGCCTTCGACTACGTGATCCAGGCGGCGACGGGTGTCGCGGCGATGACCGGAGACCCCGACGGCCCGCCGACCCTGCCGGGATATTCGTCGGCGGACAATTCCACCGGACTGGCCGCGGCGCTCGGCCTGCTCGCGATGATCGTCTCCGGCCGCGGCGGGCAAGTCGACGTCTCACTGCAAGACGTCATGCTGTCGCAGCTGAACTATCACGCGTCGGCCTACCTCAACAGCGGAGTCGAACCGCGTCGTCATCCCCACGGCGCCCACTCCTATTACGTTCCTGCGCAACTATTTCCGACTGCCGACGGGTATCTCGCGTTGTTCATCACCCACGACGGCTTCTGGAAGTCGTTCGCTGCGGAGGCCGGTATCGAGGGCTTTGCGACGATGGCCGAACGCGCCGCCCGCCGCGAGGAGGTGCTGGCCGTCGTCACCGAAGTCTTGGCGGGCGACACCGCCGCGAACTGGGAATCGCGGCTACGGCCACTGGGAATTCCGGTCGCCGCGGTGCGCACGCTGCCGCAGGCGTTGGACGCGACGCCTGAAGCCGTCGTCACCGCGGGGGATTTCCGTCTGGTCGGCAGCCCGATCCGGGTCAGCGGTTACAAGCCCGAGTACCGGCCGCCGCCCCGCCTCGACGAGCACGGCTGAATTCATTCGTCGTAGGACACCGTGACCGACGGCGTGTCGGGCACCGCCTGGCACGTCAGGATCCAGCCGTCCTCGATCTCGTCGTCTTCGAGGGCGTCGTTGACCCGCATCGTGACGTTGCCGTCCATCAGCTTGGCTATGCAGGTGCCGCAGTTGCCGGCCTCGCACGAGAAGGGCGGCGCCAGCCCGGCCCGTCGTGCGCTCTCCAGGAGCGTCTCGCCCGCCACCCGCGGGACGGACACCGTCTTGCGATCGAGAACGATCGTGACCTTGTTGTCGGCGTCGTTGGCGTCGTCGGCGGGCGGGTTTGGCAGCGCTTCTGCCGTCATGTGCCCCCTATCGTCTGGCATTGTCATTCTGATAATAGGAGAATAGTATTCTCCTCGACAACCGAAGATCTTCTCCATGTTGTCGTGGCGGTGACTTGCGCGAGGCCGGAAGGGGTAAGCGAGACGTGACTGAGTCGATCGCCCTCGCTTACGAGGAGCGGGAGTACACCCTCGGTCGGCTCGATGCGCTGGCCGCCGGCATGGCGACCATGCTCGAGCATCGCGGCGTTCGGGCAGGTGAGCGCGTCGCGCTGATGTCGTCGAACCGGCCGGAGTTCGTCATCGCGTTGCGGGCGATCTGGCGGCTGGGTGCATCGGCGGTGTTGCTCAGCCCGGCGTGGAAGCGCACCGAGGTCGAGCACGCCCTCGCCTTGACCGAACCCGCCCACGCGGTGGGAGATCATCCGGTGCTGGCCGAGGTGATGCCGATGCTGCACCTCGACGAACCTGTCACGCCGGGACGGCGAGCGTTCGACGCGCCGCGGCCGGATCCCGACGCGCTGTTCGTATTCAGCTCGGGCACCACGGGCATGCCCAAGGCGGTGCGCCATACCCACGGCTCGTTCGCCGTGGCGGTGCAGCATTGGCGTGACGCGCTGGGCTTGACGTCCGCGGACCGCATGCAGATCATGACGCCGCCGTCGCACATTCTCGGACTGCTCAACATCGTGATGGCGCTCGAAACCGGCACCTGGATCCGGCTGCACCGCCGGTTCGACATCGACTCCATGCTGCGGCACATCGAATCCGACCGCATCACCATCGAAATGGCCGTGGCGCCAATCGCTTTGGCGCTTGCCGCGCACCCGGAGCTGGAACGCTACGACCTCTCCTCGCTGCGGTACATCATGTGGTGCGCGACGCCGGTGACGCAAAGCGTGGCTGAAACGGTCACGCGCAGGACCGGTGTGAACTGGGTGACGGCGTATGGTGCCAGCGAACTGCCGGTGATCTCGTGCAATCCACTCGACGGGGCACGACTGGACACGGTCGGCAGACCAGTACCCGGGGTCGCGGTGCGGATCGGCGACAACGGCGAGATCCAGGTGCGCTCGGATTCGGTGATGGCGGGCTATCTGCCGGATTCGGCTACCGCAGAAGCTTTTTCCGATGGCTGGTACCGGACCGGCGACGTCGGACACCAGGACGGCGACGGATTCCTCCACATCACCGACCGCTCGAAGGAAATGATCAAGATACGGGGCTTTCAAGTCGCGCCGGCCGAGATCGAGGCTGTGCTGCACGGGCACTCGGCGGTCGAGGACTGCGCGGTGTTCGGGGTTCCCGACACCGCCAACGGTGAGGCGATCGTCGCCGCGGTCAAGGCGGATGGCGTGGTCGATGCCGAGGAGCTCGTCGCGCTCGTCGGGGACCGGCTGGCGTCCTACAAGCGGCCCAGCCGCGTGGTGTTTGTCGACGAGGTACCTCGTCTGCCCTCAGGAAAGGTGTTGCGCCGAGTGCTAAAGGAGCGTCTGTGGACGTCCGTCTGACAACTGAACAGCAACAGCTGCGCGACGCCGCGGCCAAGCTGGCCGACGACCTTGGACCGGGTTCGGTCGCCGATCTGGACGACGAGAGCCGCCGGGCGCGACTCGAGAAGTCCGTCGACGCGACTGGTTTCCGGACGTTACGCTCGGACGGCGCATCCGGTGTCGAGGTGGCCATCGTGGCCGAGGAATTCGCCCGGGGGCTGGTCGACGTGCCGTTCATCGGACCGGTGTTGCTCGACGATCTGGCAGGCCGCCTCGGCCGGCAGCCGACCGTTCCGGCCGACGACCCCGAATCGGTCGATCTGACCGGAAGTCTTGCGGGCGTGGCCGAGTCACCAGCGGAGCTCGACGAACTTGCTGACGACGACGCCGGCCGGTGGCACGCATTGGCGCTCACGGTCACCGCCGCCGACCTGGTGGGTGCCGCCCGCGGCGCGCACACGCTGGCGGTCGAGTACGCCAAGGTGCGCGAGCAGTACGGCGCGACGATCGGCTCGTATCAGGCCGTCGCGCATCTGCTCGCCGAGAGCCTGGCGCTCATCGAGGGCTCGATCAGCGTGGCGCGCCACGCCGCGTGGGCGGTCGACGAGCTACCGGTTGGCGAAGCCATCGAAGCCGCCCGGGTGGCCAAGATCTACTGTGCGCGTTCAGCATTGACGGTGTGCGAAACCTCGATCCAGGTGCACGGCGGGATCGGCAACACCTGGGAGTGCCTGGCGCACGTCTACCTGCGGCGAGTGTTGGCCGCGACCGAGATGTGGCCCGCGAAGCTGGAGGAGCTGACCATTGGACTTTCGTGATTCGCCGGAGGAAGCCGCCTTCCGGGAGAGGTTGCGCGGCTGGCTGACCGAACAGAAGGGCAAGTTCCCGACGTCGGGCGACGAGTACTGGGCCAAGCAGGGCGAGTGGCATCAGGCGCTGTATGAGGCCGGGTTTTTCGGCACATCGTGGCCGAAGAAGTACGGCGGCCAAGACCTGCCGCCGGTCTACGACGTCATCGTCGACGAGGAGATCGCGAAGGCAGGAGCGCCGGCGCGGCCGAGCCTGGGTTATCTCGTCGTCGGACTGTCTCATCACGGCAATGAGGAACTGCGGCAACGGTTCCTGCCCGGCATGATCAACGGCACCGAGCGGTGGTGCCAGGGTTTCTCCGAGCCCGGCGCGGGCTCCGACCTCGCGTCGCTGACCACCACCGCGACACGGGAGGGTGACGAGTACGTCATCCACGGTCACAAGATCTGGACGAGCTACTCCGACGTCGCCGACTGGTGCCTGGTGCTGGCCCGCACCGACAAAGACGTGCCACGGCACAAGGGGATTTCGGCGTTCATCGTCTCGATGCATCAGCCCGGAATCGAGCAGCGCCCGCTGAAGATGATCAGCGGTGTCACAAAGGAATTCGGCCAGGTCACGTTCGACGGTGCGCGGGTGCCCGCCGAGAACATGGTGGGCGCGCCCGGTGAGGGCTGGAAGCTGGCGATGACCGTCGTCAGCCATGAGCGCGAGCCGTCGACGCTCGGCTTCTCCGCCCGGTACGGCAAGTTGGTGCGCCAGTTGGCATCTCGTGTCGACGGGCCGCCGCCGCAGGAACTGGCGTGGGCGTGGGTGCAAACCGAGATGCTGCGGTTGCACGTGCGGCGCCGGCTGTCAGAGCAGCTCGACGGACTCACCCACGGGCCGCAGGGGTCGCTGGACAAGCTGTTGATGACGTGGACGGAGCAGGCCGTCGGGCACGCCGCGCTGGCCACCGTCGGCACCCGCGATCCGGAGCTGTTCGGCGCCTACATGTACAGCCGCGCGCAGAGCGTCATGGGCGGCACGTCACAGATTCAGAAGAACATCATCGCGTCGCGAATTCTCGGACTAGGAGCCTGATTTGTACGACATGCCACCGGAAATCGACGTCCAGGCCGACGGTCCGCTGCGGATCATCACGCTGAACCGGCCCGCCGATCTCAACGCGGTCAACGACAACCTGCACGTCGGGCTCGCCAAGATCTGGGAGGCGCTGAACGAGGACGCCGGCGCGCGGGCGGCCGTCATCACCGGGGCCGGCAGGGCATTCTCGGCCGGCGGTGACTTCAACTACCTCGACGAGCTGCGCAAGGATGAGGCCCTGCGCCAGAAGACAATCAAGCATGGCCGCGACATCGTGATCGGCATGGTTCGGTGTCGCATTCCGGTGATCGCCGCCGTGAACGGCCCGGCGGTGGGGCTGGGCTGCAGCCTCGCCGCGCTGTCGGACGTCGTCTTCATCGCCGAAAACGCCTTCTTCGCCGACCCGCATGTCTCGATCGGACTTGTTGCGGCAGACGGTGGTCCGCTTGTCTGGGGTTCGCAGATCAGCTTGCTGCAGGCCAAGGAGTTCGCCCTCACGGGCGTGCGAATCAAGGCGCAGCGGGCGGTCGAGCTGGGCTTGGCCAATCACGTCGTCGCCGACCCACTTTCTGAGGCGATCGCCTGCGCGAAGAAGATCGTGGAGTTGCCGCAGCAGGCGGTCGAGGCCACCAAGCGGCTGATGAACATGCAGCTGGAGAAGTCGGTGATGGCCTCACTGGACTATGCCAACCTCGCCGAGTACGTGTCGTTCGGCACGGCGGACTTCAACAAGATCGTCGACGGACTCATCGCCAAGGAGAAGTAGGGCGCCCGACCTCGAATATTTCGGCGTTATTGGGCAAGCTCCTCGGAGCGCTGAATCGTGCCCGTGATGCCCGACGCGTCCTGCTGAGCCAGCCATACCGCGGCCTTTGCCATCGCCTCGGGTGGTTCGACCATCTCGGGCGGGATCTGCATACCGCCGCCGGCCTGCCAGCCTTCGGTGAGCACCACCCGCGACGGGCTCAGGCAGTTCACCGCGATGTTGTCCGGCTTCAAATCCGTTGCCAGCCCAAGGCATAGTCGCTCGACGCCGGCCTTGGACACCCAGTAGGCATTCGAGCCGTGATCGGTCATGGTGACGCCGGTGGTGGTGACCGCGATCAACGACCCGCCGCCGCGTGCTCGCACATGGGGGATAACGGCTTTCGTCACCAAGAACACCCCGGTGAGGTTGACGTTCAAACACAGTTGCCAGCGCTTGAGCGGCGTCGACTCGATCGGCCCGAGCCACAACACACCCGCGTTGGCGACCAGGATGTCGATGCCGCCGAACTCCGAAACCGTTGCCGCCACAGCGGCTTCCACCGACTCCTCACTGGTGACGTCGCACGGCACGGGCAGCGCTCGCCCGCCCGCCGACGTGATCCCGTCGGCGACCGAGAAGATCGTCCCCGGAACCTTGCCCTGTTGCTCGGACCGCGCCGCGACGGCCACCGATGCCCCTTCGGCTGCCAACGCCGACGCGACCGTCGCGCCGATGCCCCGGCTGGCACCGGCGACGAAGGCGACCTTGCCGGAAAGCGTCACTTCGGCGGGAACCGCAAAGCTCCGTCCAGGCGGATGATTTCGCCGTTGAGATAGTCGTTTTCGATGATGCTCTGCGCCAGCTGCGCGTACTCCGTCGACCGGCCCATCCGCTTCGGGAACGGCACCTGCGGGCCCCAGTACTGCTCGAGCTGGTCGGCCGCCTTGCCGTAGGCGGGCGTATTGATGGTGCCCGGCGCGATGGTGACGACGCGGATGCCCAGCGGGGAGAGATCACGCGCCGCGACGAGCGTCATGCCCAGCACCCCACCCTTGGCGGCGGAGTAGGGCAGCTGTCCGATCTGGCCCTCATAGCCCGCGATCGACGCGGTGTTGACGATCACGCCGCGGCCACCCTCCTCGAGCGGCTCGGACTTGGCGATCGCGGCGGCGCTCAACCGCATCACGTTGAAAACCGCGGTGAGGTAGAACTCGATCGTCTTCTTGAAGCCGTCCAGGTCCAGCGGGGAACCATCCTTGCCGACCAGCCGGCCGCCACTGGCCGGGCCGCCGTGGGTGTCCACCGAGATTCGCAGCGGGCCCAGCGACTCCGCCTCGGCGATCGCCGCGAGCACGGATTCCTCGGAGGTCGCGTCGGTGCGCACATACCGCACGCCGAGTTCCTTCTCCAGCTCGCCGCCCTTTTCGTCGGCGACGTCGGCGACGACGACCTTGGCACCTGCGCCGTGCAGTCTGCGAACGGTCGCCTCACCCAGGCCGCCTGCGCCACCGACCACGATCGCGGCGCTACCTGCGATTTGCATATGGTTCCCCTTCTTGCAACTGGCACTCTCAAACTGAGAGAATAGCATTCTCATACCGGTCGAGACGGAGACACCTATGCCTGAAGCCGTGATCGTCAATGCCCTGCGCACGCCCATCGGCACCGCCATGAAGGGCACGTTGCGCGACACCGACGCCTACCAGCTGGCCGAGCGTGTGGTGGGTGCCGCGGCGGCCGATCTCGACGGTCAGCCGATCGACGACGTCATCCTCGGCGAGGGCCTTTACGGCGGCGGCGTCGTCGCCCGGCACGCGGCGATCACTGCGGGGCTGACGTCGGTCCCGGGCTTGGCTCTGAATCGGCATTGCGCAGCGGGCCAGGCCGCCGTGCAGGGCGCCGCGGCCAGCATCCGGGCGGGAATGGATCAGTTGATCATCGCCGGCGGGGTGAATTCGGCGTCGACATCACCGCGGTTCACGCGCCGCATGGGCGAGGACGTCGTCGATTGGTTTCCGCCCACCCATCCCAACCGCCCCGACGCGCCCAACATGGACATGTCGATCACGGTCGGCTGGAACGCCGCGGTCAAGGCGGGTGTGAGCCGTCAGGAGATGGACGAGTGGGCGCTGGGCTCGCATCGCAAGGCGATCCAGGCCATCGACGAGGGCCGCTTCAAGGAGGAGATCGTCCCGATCGAGACACCGCACGGCCTGTTCGAGGTCGACGAGCATCCACGCCGCGATACCACGCTCGAGAAACTCGCCGCGCTCAAACCGCTGCATCCGGAGATCGAGGGTTTCTCGATCACCGCGGGCAACGCGTGCGGCGCCAACGACGGTGCCGCCGCGCTGGTCCTCGCCAGCGACCGGCTCGGCCTACCCGCGCTGGCCACCATCAAAGCGTGGGCGTCGGTCGGCGTCGATCCGGCGTCGACGGGCCTCGCGCCGGTCGAGGCGATTCCGAAAGCGCTTGCACGGGCGCGTCTTTCGCTGGCCGACGTCGACCTGTTCGAAATCAACGAGGCGTTCGCGTCGATGTGCGTGGCCACCATCAAGCTGCTCGACATCGATCCGGAGCGCGTGAACGTGAGCGGCAGCGGCTGCTCGCTGGGCCATCCCGTCGCGGCCACCGGTGCCCGCATGCTCGTCACGCTGGTGCACGAACTGCGCAGGCGCGGCGGCGGTATCGGCGTCGCAGCGATGTGCGCCGGCGGCGGGATGGGGTCGGCGACGGTCATCGAGGTGCCTGCGCCATAGGCTGGGGGCGATGACCATCGATGAGCTCATCGCGGCGGCGCGCGACGGATCCACCCGCGCGGCCGGCCGACTGCTGAGCCTGGTCGAAAGCCCACGCCGCGACGAGGTACTCGCCGCGCTCGAACCCGCGTCGGCGCGCGTCATCGGGGTGACGGGGCCGCCGGGCGCCGGGAAGTCGACGACGGTCGGGGCGCTGGTCGGGGCCTATCGCGAACGCGGCCTGCGGGTCGCCGTGCTCGCGGTGGACCCGTCGTCTCCGTACAGCGGCGGGGCGCTGTTGGGTGACCGCATCCGGATGGCCGCGCACATCAACGATCCGGACGTGCTCATCCGATCGGTGGCCACCCGGGGACACCTGGGTGGGTTGGCCGCCGCCGTGCCCGCGGCGATCCGGCTGCTCGCTGCCCTGTCGTACGACCTGATCGTGGCGGAGACGGTCGGCGTCGGGCAGTCCGAGATCGAGATTGCCGCCATCGCCGACCCGACCGTCGTCATCCTCAATCCCGGTGCGGGAGATGCGGTTCAGGCCGCAAAAGCGGGGCTGTTGGAGGTCGCCGACCTCGTCGTCGTCAACAAGGCCGACCGGGAGGGTGCGGACCAGACGGCGCGCGACCTTCGGGCCGAGACACACGTTCCGGTCCTCAAACTTGTTGCGGCACAAGGGGAGGGCCTGGCGGAGCTGGTCGAGGCCATCGACGCCCACCACCGCGCGGACACCCACGACCGGCGCACTGCGCGGGCGCGGGCCCAGATCCTGTCGCTGGCCCAGACCCTGCTGCGCAACCATCCCGAGCTGGACCGGCTGGCCGCGTCGGTCGCCGAAGGCCGCGACGACCCGTACGGGGCGGCGGAGCAACTGTTCGCCGTACCCGTCGAACCTTAGGCTGCGCGGCTCTACCCGCAGAGCAGGCTGGCGATCCCGGCGTCAGGGACGACGTGCGCGATGTCCGGCACGTCGGCGAACGCCTTGTCCGCGGACACGAGCGCGACCGCGCCGGCATTGCCGGTGGTCAGGGAAGGCCGAGCATTCGACGTGTCATCTGCTTCAGCTGCACGCGCAGTGTTTCGCCGTCGACGTCGGCGACCAGCGGATGCATCACCGCGACGCTGATCGCACTCGACAACACCGCGGCATGCAGTCGAGCCTCGACGCCGGCCTCGGTGCCGAGCAACGTCGCGTAAAGACGTTCGATGAATTGCTGAAACGGTTTGTATTCTGCCTGCAGCCGAAGGATGACCGGGTCGAACTGCAAGGCGCTGACAACGCCGCGGCGATCGACGGCCTGGTCGATCATCCTGTCCAGCAGCACTTCTCGCGCCCGGGGACCGCGTCCCTGTGCCTCGGCGGCTTCGAGTGCCTCTTCGAGCCGGCCCATCTCCCGCTCGGTGAGCGCAATGACGATTTCTTCCTTCGTCCTGAACTGGCGGTACACCGCCGCCTTCGTCACGCCCATCTCGTCGGCGATCATCTGCAGGGACGTGCCGCTGACGCCGCGCTCGGCGATCAACTTCAACGCCGCATTCAGCACCCGCGTCTGCGCGGCGGTCCTGGTGATATCGCTGAACCTGCGGCCTTCCTGCGTGGTGGTCACAGCGACGAGGGTAGTCGAGTATTGACCGTTTAGTTGCCGATCGGCTACCGTGCGAGTTGCCGATCGGCAACTAGGCATCGGAAGGGATCGACGATGAGACGAACTGATGGTGAGTTGATCCTTTTCTGGACGTTGCCGGCGTTGGCGATCATCTGGATCTTGGCGTTCTTCCTGTTTCCCGGCTTCGTGCACCCGATGTCGCCGACCATGTCCGCCGAGGAGGTCGCCGCGTTCTATCGCGATGAGACCGCGCGGATCCGCTACAGCATGATCTTGTTCAACTGGTTCGGTGTGGGACTGAT
Organism: Mycobacterium hubeiense; assembly: GCF_002838065.1. Lineage (GTDB taxonomy): Bacteria > Actinomycetota > Actinomycetes > Mycobacteriales > Mycobacteriaceae > Mycobacterium > Mycobacterium hubeiense. Next base: position 111,363 of record NZ_PIZU01000005.1, read on the forward strand.
CCCCACCGTGATGCTGTTGGCGATGCAGATCCGCCGGATGGCCCACCGCACACCGATCCTGTCCTACAGCCTGATCGCCTGCGCCGGCGGCCCACCCTCACTTTTCTTGATTGCCAACATGTTCTGGCTGCTGGCTGCCTTCCGCCCGGAGCGGGCGCCCGAACTCACGCAGTTGTTCAACGACCTCGCGTGGGTGACGTTCACCATCCTGGTGCCCTACCTGATCGCTCAATGCCTTCTGCTGGCGCTCGCGATCTACTGGGATCGTCAGGAGCAACCCGTATTCAAGCGGTGGGTGGCCCACTTCAATCTGCTCATCGCGGTGGCGCTGATGCCGGCCGCCTTCACCGCGCTGGCGTTCGACGGGCCCCTCGCGTGGGACGGGCTGCTGTCGTTTTGGGTCAAGAACATCGCGATCGCCGTATGGATCATTGTGATGGGAATCGTTCTCGGACAGAACATCCGGCGGCAGCGCGCCGAGAATCTGGTCGCCGCATGAGTACGTCCATCACGATGGCGGAGCCACTCGACGAGAGTTCCGCGCTGAGCCGGTTCGCGTGGAACGTCCGCCACCATCCCAAGCGCGAGCTGTGGTTCGCGTGGTGGGTTATGGTTATCTTCTACCAGCTCTACGGTGTGCTGTTCTTTCTCGTCACCCGCGTGCAGCCGCCGCCGAGCCCGGCCTGGGACACCCCCGCCGTGGTGGAGTGGTTGAGCCAGCGCCACACCGGCATCCTCCTCGGGTTCGGTGTCGTGTTCCTCATCTCGGGCTTGTGCGCACCGATGAACGCCCTTCTCGCATACTCGATGCGGCGCATGTCGGTGAGCCGCATCTTCGCGTACTCGTATCTGGTCATGTATGCGCTCAGCGCCATCCCCGGCATGCTGGTGATGGCGATCGCGATGACGGTCGCCGCCCTGCGCCCGGATCGCGATCCCCAACTGATCCAGTGGCTCTACGACTTCGCGTTCCTGTCGTTCAGCGGAACCATGGGCGTGTTCATGATCGGCTCACTGGTGTGGCTGGTGGCGATCCTGCTCGACAAGAACCGGGTGTTTCCGAAGTGGTTCGGCTATCTCGGCCTGTGCAATGCGCTGACGGAGGTTGTCGTCGCGCCCGCCTGGATCTTTCAGCGTGGCGTCCTCGCCTGGAACGGCGCGATCGCGTGGTGGATCAACATGGTGGTCTTCGTCGTCTACACCGCCGCGTTCATCGTGCTGCTGCGCAAGATGATCGAGCGTGAGGATTTCGGCACGGGCCCGCTGCCGGAGGCAGTGCGATGACGAACCCCGCTACGACACGGTCGGTGCCCGGACAGCCGGACATGTGGGTGTTCGTCCTGTTCGAATCACTGCTATTCACCGGATATTTCGGGGTGTACCTGGTGTCCCGCGCGCTGAATCACGAGCTCTTCCTGCAGTCGCAGGCCGACCTGGATCTGCGCTTTGGGGTCTTCAACACCGTCGCCTTGCTGTTGAGCTCATGGGCGATCGCACGTTGCGTACAGGCCTCGCGAGCCGGTGATTTCCGGTCCGCCTTGACCAACGCGCATCTGACGATCTTCTTCGGCCTGCTGTTCCTGACGTCCAAGGTGACGGAGTGGATCAAGGAGATCGCCCTGGGGAACACGTTCACCAGCGACGAGTTCTTCCAGCACTACTACTTCCTGACGTCGATCCACTGCATCCACGTGCTGATCGGCTTCATCGTGCTGGGCGTCGTCGTGTACCAGTTGTGCAGCCCGGCCCGGCGCTCGCAGCAGTTGGTCGAAACGGGCGCAACCTATTGGCACACCGTTGATTTCCTCTGGGTCCTGATTTTCGCGTTGCTCTACGTCGTGAGGTGAGCTGTGAGTGTCCTGGCCGGTAAAAGGCTGCTGATCGTCTGGTTGATCCTGACGGCGATGACGCTCGTCTACGTATGGATGGACGAGGCGGTCGATGAGAACGGGACGCTGCGGGCCAGCACCGTCGTCACCGTCAGCGCCATCGTCATCGCTTTGATCAAGGTGCGGATCATTTTCCGGGAGTTCATGGAAGTACGCCATGCCCCCGTAGTGCTGTGCCGTCTCACCGACGCGTGGGTGGTGCTCATCGGCGTGGGCTTGTTGGGCAGTTACTTCGTCGGCTCCGCTGTCGCCGGCTAAGCCCATGCTCGCGAGGAGGGCGCCCTAGTCGATTGCGTCGAGCGCGGCGGGGGTGTCGAGGTCGACGTACGCGGTCGCATACCGTTTGGCCAGTGCGACAGCGATATCCGGGCGCTGCCACGCTTCACCCGCACTTGCGGTGGCCAGCCACAGCGCGAGGCCGTGCGCCACGGAGGCGCGGTAGCGCAGAAGCACCTCGTCGGCCGACGGCCGCTCGTCCGCCGGCAGCCCAAGGGCATCTCTGTAGACCTCTAGCAGTTCGCGCTCATGGCTGCGTCGATCGGCGACGGTGAGCGCGCCCAGCAGGAAATAGCCGAGGTCAAGTGACCAGTTGCCGCGACGCGCCACCTGCCAATCGAGGAACCCGACTTCGTCATTGGGTAGCACGTAGGTGTTGCCGATGTGCGGGTCGCCGTGCAGCAGCGTTTGCGGGGACTTCGTCAACGTGCGGATGTAGCGCGCCCACAAGCCGTTGAACAGCGATTCGCCTGTCAGCGACGTGATCTCGGGCGTCGCGGCATCGCCGATGGCCGCATATGCCATCTCCAACGGTGCGGCTTCCATTCCGGGCCACGGAACGAATGCCTCCAGCCACGCCAGCGCCGGATCGTCACCGCTGCGCTGCCCCCAGAACCGGCCGTGCATGCGCGCCAGTCCCTGCACCGCGTTTGCGGCCTGCTCGACGGTCAGCGGTCGGGTGGCATCGCGCGGGTCGGCACCGCGCGCCGTCAGATCCTCCATCACCAGGATGAAATCCTCGGCCGGCTCGTCGATCACGGCGGCGTACACCATCGGATGCTCGAGGGGCAGCTCCACGCCGGAGTTGAACAGCCGTGGTTCGTGAAACGGCCCGCTGGTCAACCGGATCAGGTCCCGGTGTGCCGGGTCAACGCCCTTGACGAATACGGTCGCCGGACCGGGGCCCGACGAATAGGTCAACCCCAACCGGGCGCGCCGGTTCGTCCCGTCGTCACGAAGCTGCACCGTCACAGCGTCGACCACCGCGTCGGGATGGTGCCGCGACAGCGCCGCCGTCATCCATTCCGGTGCCAGGCCGTCCCACTCGTTCGGGACCGATAGCTCGAACGTCGTCATCCGTGCACATCCTCTGCTGATTTACCTGCGGCCGCCGCTCCTGCGCGGAAGCCGAATACCATTGCGGGACCAAGAGTTCCACCGGCACCGCCGTAGGCCTTGCCCGTCACGCCGGCCATGGCGTTGCCCGCCGCGAACAATCCCGGAATGACCGAACCCGACACGTGCAGCACCCGGCCGTCGCAGTCGGTGCGCGGCCCGCCCTTGGTGCCCATCGCGCCCACGGTCACCGGCACCGCGTAGTACGGCGGAGTGTCGATGGGACCCAGCGTCTTGCCGGCCTGGGTGGGCGCATTCGCGTCGCCCCAATAGCCGTCATAGGCGCTCGAGCCCCGGCCGAAGTCCGGGTCCTGCTCGTCGGCGACGTTGCGGTTCCACTCGTCGAGCGTGCGCGCCAGGCCGTCGGCATCGATGCCGGTCTTGGCGCCTAACTCGGGCACATCGCGTGACGGCGAGAACCACTCCGGCACAGGGTCACCCGGTGCCACGCCCAGGAACCCGTAGCGCTTGAGGTGGATCGCGTCGAACACGATCCACGCCGGGTCGTTCAGATAGCCGTGGCGTGGGTCGAGATGGTGAAACGGGCCCGCCATCGAGTTGTATTCGCCGGCCTCGTTGAGGAACCGCTTGCCGGCCCGGTTGACGATGATGCTTCGAGGGCGGGTGCGTTCGAGCCGAACGCTACGGCTGCGTGGCTTGCCTCCGAAGGTGTCGCCGGGGATTTGCACGATCGGCACCCACCACGCCTCGCCCATGTTGGCCAGGTCGGCGCCGTGCGCCATCGCCATGCGCAGCCCGTCGCCGGTGTTGTTCGGCGGCGACACCGGACCGTGCATCGGGCCCCGCAGGAACGCCTCGACCAATTTCGGATCCCACTCGAAACCCCCGGTCGCCAGCACCACCCCGCCGCGGGCGTGCACGCGAAACTCCTTGCCTCCCTGGTCGATCCGCACGCCGACGATCCGGCCGGAAGAGGCGATCAATTCGACCGCCCGCGCGTTTGTATGCGGCGTCACGCCCGCGTCCAGCAGGCTCTTGAGCAGCCCGGCGACCAGCGCGGTGCCGGCCACGCAGTAGTCCCCGTCCTCGTCGACGGCGGCGTGAATACGCGCCCGGGTCTCCGCGTCGATGCCGACGTTGCTGAAGTCGGCGGGGAACGACGTGATCTTGCCCCGCCATTCACCCAACCGGGACAGGTCGAAGGGTTTGGCGTTCAGTGATGGCCCCTGGTCGGCCGTCCGCCCGGCAGCTCGGGCTTGTAATCCGGGAATCCCTCGGCGATTTCGAAGCGCAGCTCGCTGTGGGCCTCGACAAAGTCCAGCATCTGCGGGCCGGTGCGCACGAACGTCTCGACGAGCTCGCGGTCCATCGCGCCGAGGGACTGCGCCTCGAGGTACTTCAGCGCATCGGCCTCGGTCAGTTCCCCGTCCGGTGAGCGGTTGTGCGCCGGAATCCACACGATGCCACCGGATACCGCTGTCGTGCCGCCGACGGTCGCTGCTTTCTCGTATATCTCGACGGACGCGCCGTTGACCGCGGCGGTCAGTGCGGCGGTCAGGCCGGCGCCGCCACTGCCCAGCACGACGACATCGACCTCGCGATCGCAATCGGTCACGCCAGTCGCCTCTCGCTAGGTGCGCCGAAACTGAGCTTGTGTTTGAAAAACTGCCGAAATGTCGCACACAAGCTCAGTTTCGACGACGGGAATCTCATCTCCCCACTCCTTTCAGCCGAGAATCGTGGCCAATTCCTTGGCGGCCTTGATGACTGCGTCCTTGCCGCCCATCACGACGTCCTCGCGGTGGGAGATCAGGTTGATGCACGTGGGCGGCGACGGTGGCCGCCGCCGCACCGGCACGGCCAACCCGTAGGTGTTCGGCTCGACCTCGCCGTGCGTGATGACCCAGCCGCGCTCGCGCGTCAGCGGGACCAGATCGCGCTCACCCGGCCGCGGCGGCATGCTCGCCAACAGCGCGATCCCCGCCGCGCCGCGATCCAGCGGATAGCGGCTGCCCTCATGGAAGGACAGCTGATAGAAGACGTGGGTCGGCACGATCACCGCGATCGCCACCTGCTGATCACCCTCGGCGACGAGCAGCGAGACCGTGGTGCCGAGTTCGTCGGCCAGAGCCCGCAGGGTCGGCACGCTCAGTTGGCGCACGTTGTTGTCGAAGGATGCGCCGAGCACCGCCAGGCCGGCGGCCGATCGATAACGTCCGTCCTCGCCCTTGGCGACAAACCGGAACTGGGCCAGCGTGCTGAGCAGGCGGTAGGCAATCGTCCGGTGCACCCCGATGTCATCGGCGACCTGCTGGACCGTGAGTCCCGTTGGTGACGCGGCGACCAATTGCAGCGCAGCCAAACCCCTCGCGAGGGTCTGCGAGCCCGGCGCGCCGTTCGGGGCACCTTTGGCCCTCGCCTCGCTCGCCGGTTCAGACACGACGCCCCCTTCTTGACAGACACACTTAGGAGAGTGATGCTCTGACTATAGTGCACATGGATGTGCGATAAATGAGCAAAGTGCTTACAAAATACGAGAATTCGATTCTCCCCGGCAAGAGAGGTGACGAGTGTCGGATTTTGAGAGCGTGTGGAGCGACCTTCAGGGCGTCCCGTTCTCACAGGGCTACCTCGACGCCGCGGGAGTGCGGACGCGCTACCTGCACGCCGGCGATGCGGCGAAGCCGACCTTGGTCTTCCTGCACGGGTCGGGCGGCCATGCCGAGGCGTACGTCCGCAATCTGGAGGCACACGGCGAGCACTTCTCGACGTGGTCGATCGACATGTTGGGCCACGGCTACACCGACAAGCCGGGCCATCCGTTGGAGGTGCGCCACTACGTCGACCATCTGATGGCCTTCCTGGATGCCATCGGCGCCGAAAAGGCGCACATCAGCGGCGAGTCGCTGGGTGGCTGGGTGGCGGCCCGCGCGGCCATCGACCATCCCGACCGGGTTGATCGTCTGGTGCTCAACACCGCCGGTGGCTCGCAGGCCGATCCGGAGGTGATGAAACGCATCGTCACGCTGTCGATGGCCGCCGCGGAGAACCCGAGCTGGGAGACCGTCCAGGCGCGCATCAAATGGCTGATGGCGGACAAGTCCAAGGATTACGACGACATCGTCGCGAGCCGGCAACGGGTGTACCGTCAGCCGGGTTTCGCCTCGGCGATGAAAGACATTATGGCGCTGCAGGATCCGGAGATTCGCGCGCGCAACCTGCTCGGGCCGGCCGAGTACGGCAGCATCACCGCCCCGACCCTGGTGGTCTGGACCAGCGATGACCCGACCGCCGACGTCGACGAAGGCCGTCGCATCGCGTCGATGATCCCCGGTGCCCGGTTCGAGGTGATGCCCGGCTGCGGTCACTGGCCGCAGTACGAAGACGCCAAGACGTTCAACCGCCTGCACCTCGATTTCCTACTAGGGCGCTGAGCCGTGGCAACCGAGGTCGATGTCGTCATCGTCGGGGCGGGCCCCGTCGGATTGACGTTGGCGAACATCCTGGGCCTGCAGGGTGTTCAGACCATGGTCGTGGAAGAACGCGACACCCTCATCGACTACCCGCGCGGTGTCGGCCTCGACGACGAGGCGTTGCGCACCTTCCAGTCGATCGGCCTGGTCGACCGCATCCTGCCGCACACCGTGCCGAACCAGATCTTGCGGTTCTTCGACGCGAAACGCCGTCTGCTCGCCGAGATGGCGCCGCCCGACGCACGGTTCGGCTGGCCCAAACGCAACGGCTTCGTCCAACCCATGGTCGACGCCGAATTGTTCGGCGGGCTCGATCGATTCGACCACGTCGAAGTGCGGTTCGGTCATCGCATGGAGACCTGCGTCGAAACCGACGACGGGGTCACCGTCGAATTCGCGGACGGCGCCGAGACCGTGACGGCCCGCTATGTGGTCGGCTGCGACGGCGGCCGCAGCGCCACCCGCCGGCTGATGGGTGTGTCATTCGACGGCACCACCTCCTCGACGCGCTGGCTCGTCGTGGACGTCGCGAACGACCCACTGGGACACCCCAACAGCGAAGTCGGCGCGGATCCCAAACGGCCCTATGTGTCGATCTCGATCGCCCACGGGATTCGGCGCTTCGAGTTCATGATTCACGCCGACGAGTCCGACGAGCAGGCCGAGGACCCCGCATTCGTCAGACGCATGCTGGCGCAACGGGTTCCGCACCCGGAGCGCGTCGACATCATCCGGCACCGGGTCTACACACACCATTCGCGCATCGCCGGTTCCTTCCGCAAGGGTCGGCTGATGCTGGCGGGCGACGCCGCGCATCTGATGCCGGTGTGGCAGGGCCAGGGCTACAACAGCGGTATCCGGGATGCGGCCAATCTCGGCTGGAAGCTGGCCGCGGTCGTGACCGGCCAGGCGGACGACAAACTGCTCGACACCTACGACGTCGAGCGGCGCAAGCATGCCCGCGCGATGATCGACCTCTCGACGTTGGTGGGACGGGTGATCTCGCCGACGAACCGGCGCGTTGCGGCCTTGCGCGACCGCGTCATTCACGCCGCGTCGGTGGTGCCCACGCTCAAGCGCTACATCCTGGAGATGCGGTTCAAACCGATGCCGCGATACCACGAGGGCGCCGTGTATCACAGAGAACCGCCCACCGACACCTCACCGGCCGGCACACTGTTCATCCAGCCCCGCGTCGACACGCGGGAAGCGCAGAACGTCATGCTCGACGACATCCTCGGACCGGGTTTCGCCGTGCTGTGCTGGAGCAACAATCTGCGTGCAGTGCTGGGCGAGGAGGCCTTCGATCGCTGGAAAGCATTGGGGGCCAGGTTCGTCGAAGCCCGGCCGATGACCCAGCTGCAGTGGACGGGACACGATGATGCCGACGTCATGATCGTCGGCGATCGCACCGGCGCGCTCAAATCATGGTTCGACGCCCACCGGGAATCCGTGTTGCTCCTGCGGCCCGATCGCTGCATTGCGGGCGCCTGCATCGCGCAGCTCGCGTCCGAGGTGAGCGCGTCACTGTTCGACGTCCTCTGTCTAGTCCAGAGAGGAGGATCGAGTTCTGATGACGAATCTGGCCCTGTGCTGCATGTCGCACAGCCCGCTTCTGAACCTTCCGGGACCGTCGCAGGATCTTCTTGACGACATCGAGTCGGCACTGGCCGAGGCGCGAGAGTTTGTGTCCGACTTCGATCCCGAGTTGGTTGTCATCTTCTCGCCCGACCACTACAACGGGTTCTTCTACCGGCTGATGCCGCCGTTCTGCATCGGCACCGCCGCCGCCGGCGTCGGCGACTTCGGCACCCAGTCGGGCCCGCTCGACGTGCCCGCCGACCTCGCCACCGACCTCGCCACCGCGGTACTGGACGCCGACGTCGACGTCGCCTTCTCGGCAAGCATGGAGGTGGACCACGGCACCGTCCAGCCGCTGCAGAAACTGTTCGGCGACGCGGCTTCCCGTCCGGTGATCCCGATCTTCATCAATTCCGTTGCGACACCGTTGGCGCCGTTGCGCCGGGTGCGCGCGCTCGGTACCGCCGTCGGACAATACCTGTCCACGCTCGACAAGCGGGTTCTGGTGATCGGCTCCGGTGGCCTGTCGCATGATCCGCCGGTGCCGACCCTGGCGACGGCCCCGCCCGCGGCGTTGGAACGAATTGTGCACGCGCGCCCCATGACACCCGAGCAGCGCCAGGCCCGCCAGGCCGCCGTGATCCAGGCCGCGCAGGAGTTCGCCCGAGGGGAAGGCAAACTGCAGCCGCTCAACCCCGAGTGGGATCACCGCTTCCTGCAGATCGTCGACGGCGGACACCTCGAGGACGTCGACGGTTGGGCCACGTCGTGGATCGCACATGAAGCGGGCAACAGCGCGCACGAAATCCGCACCTGGGTAGCCGCTTTCGCCGCACTGGCCGCGGCGGGGCCCTATAAGACCACGGTGCGCTACTACAAGGCGGCGCCCGAGCTCATTGCCGGATTCGCGATCAGAACGGCGGTGCCCAGCACATGACGGATGCGTTCGACCACACCGTGGACGTCTTGGTCGTCGGTTCCGGCGGCGGCGGAATGACGGCGGCGCTGACCGCACACGCGTCGGGACTGGACACGCTCGTCGTCGAGAAGTCGGCGCACTTCGGCGGCTCCACCGCGCTTTCCGGCGGCGGCATCTGGGTGCCCGGCGCACCCGCCCAACGCAAGGAAGGCTACGCACCCGATCCGGACGGCGTGTTCGAGTACCTCAAGCAGATCACCAACGGCGACGTCAGCGACGCGCGGCTGCGGCAGTACGTCGACAAGTCGCCCGAGATGATGGAATTCCTCGAAAAGCTCAGCAGCTGGTTCGAATTCGTCTGGAAGCCCGGCTATGCCGACTATTACCCCGAGCTGCCCGGCGGCTCGGAGCTGGGCAGCACCATCAACGTGCCGGCCATCGACCTGCGCAAGCTCGGCGATGAGGAGCAGAACCTGCTGCAGCCGTTGGCGTTGGCCCCCAAGGGAATCTGGTTCGCTCCCAAGGACCTGCGGCTGTTCTATCAAGTCCGGCAGAACTGGCGCGGCAAGGCTGTGCTGGTCAAATTGATCTGGCGGATGTTCCGCGCGCGGGTGTTCGGGGACCGGATGGCGGCCATCGGGCAGTCGCTGGCCGCGCGGATGCGGCTGGCGATGAAGGAGCACGACATCCCGCTGTGGCTCGACTCGCCGATGACGGAGCTGATCACCGACGCCGACGGAACGGTGATCGGTGCGGCGATTGAACGCAACGGCCAACCGCAACGCATCGCGGCCCGCCGCGGTGTCATCCTGGCCGCGGGCGGATTCGACCATGATATGGCCTGGCGACGGCAGTACCAGCCCGTCCTCGAAAACGACTGGAGTTTCGGCAATCCCGCCAACATGGGCGACGGCATCCGTGCCGGTGAAAAGGTCGGTGGCGCCACCGAACTGCTCGACGAGGCGTGGTGGTTCCCCGCCATCTGCTGGCCCGACGGGCGGCTTCAGTTCATGCTCAACGAGCGCATGATGCCGTCGCAGTTCGTGGTCAACGCAGAGGGCAAGCGTTTCATCAACGAAGCGGCGCCCTACATGGACTTCGCGCACGCGATGATCGAGGGCCAGAAGACCGGGGTCACCCATATCCCGTGCTGGCTCATCACCGACATCCGCTCGTTCCACCGCTATGTGGTGGCCGGACACCTGCCGATCCCCAAGGTTCCGTTCGCGTCGGTCCCCACCGGCTGGAAGGTGCCCGCCGCGTGGCTGGAATCGGGTGTGGTCAAAGAAGCCAACAGCTGGGAGGAGCTCGCGACCAAGCTCGACGTTCCGCCCGCACAACTGCGTGCCACGGCGGAGCGCTTCAACGAGCTGGCACGCAAAGGCCACGACGACGACTTCAACAGGGGTGACAGCGCATACGACAACTACTACGGCGACCCGACCCTGCCCAACCCCAATCTGTACCCGCTGGGCAAGCCGCCGTACTACGCGTTCCAGATCATCCTCGGCGACCTCGGTACGTCGGGCGGGCTGCGCACCGACGAGTACGCGCGGGTGCTGCGCGACGACGGCAGCGCGGTGAAAGGCCTTTATGCCGTGGGTAATACGTCGGCGGCGGTAATGGGCCGAAGCTACGCCGGCGCCGGTGCCACCATCGGCCCTGCCATGACGTTCGGCTACGTCGCGGCCAAGCACATCGCGGACGGGTCCGAGCCCAGCATTTCGAACAATTCGACGGTCAGTTCCAATCGGAGGTAACTATTCATGAAGATCTCGCTGTTCTACGAATTCCCGCTGCCGCGGCCGTGGAGTGAAGACGACGAGCGCCAGCTGTTCCAGGACGGTCTGGACGAGGTGGAGCTCGCCGACAAGGCCGGCTTCTCGACGGTGTGGCTGACCGAGCATCATTTCCTTGAGGAGTACTGCCACTCCACCGCGCCGGAGATCTTCTTATCCGCGGCGAGCCAGCGCACCAAGAACATTCGGCTCGGGTTCGGGATCATGCACCTGCCTCCAGTGGTCAATCACCCAGCTCGCGTCGCCGAGCGCATCGCCACCCTGGATCTCATTTCGAACGGTCGCGTCGAATTCGGCACCGGGGAATCATCGTCCGTCGGCGAGCTCGGCGGTTTCGGCGTAGACCCCGCAGACAAGCGCGCCATGTGGGAAGAGGCGCTGGAGGTTTCGATCCGCTGTATGACCGAAGAGCCGTTCACCGGCTTCAAGGGCCAGCACGTCGAGATGCCGCCGCGCAACGTCGTTCCCAAACCGCTGCAGAAGCCGCACCCGCCGGTGTGGGTGGCGTGTACCCGGCCGGCATCGGTGTCGATGGCGGCACAGAAGGGCCTGGGCGCGTTGAGCTTTGCCTACACCGGTCCCGGCCCGCTGGCCGAACGGGTGAACGGCTACTACAAGGAATTCGAAGAGAACGGCGTGCCCGTCACTCCGAAGATGAACCCGAACATCCTCGCCATCGGCGGCGATCTGTCGATGATGGTGGCGCCCACCGACGAGCAGGCCATCGAGCGGCTCGGGATGGGCGGCGGATTCTTCGCATTCGGCATCATGCACTACTACATGACCGGCATGCACACACCCGGGCGCACCGGTGTCTGGGAGCGACATCTCGAGGAGATCAAGAAGGATCCGAGCATTGTCTACGGCCCCGGCCGCGGGCCGATCGGCAGCCCGGCCACGGTACGGGAATTCCTGCGGGGCTACGAGGAAAGCGGTGTGGACGAACTGATCCTGCTACTCACCCCGCGCAGTCACGAAGCCACGATGGAGTCGATCGAGTTGATGGGCAAGGAGGTTCTGCCCGAATTCATCGAGCGCGACGAGATAGCGGTCGCCGAGAAGGCCAAGCGGTTGGAGCCGGTCATCGAGAAGGTCGAAGCTCGCCGGCCGCCGTCGAATGCGCCGGTGTTCGACGAGACCTACGCGTTCGGCGGTCTGCCTACCGGCCGGGAGAACTACACCGCCAACGAAGTGTCGCTGGCGATGGAGGAGATGAACGCGGGCATCGAGGAGGCAGCAAAGAAGCTCAAGTCGGGCGAAGGGTGGACGAGCCGGAATCCTGCCGCAGACAAGCGATGAGCCAACTCTGGCGTTACGACGGTCGGCGCGTGGTCGTCACGGGCTGCTCGTCGGGCATCGGTGAGCAGGTCGCCCGCCAGGCCGTAGAACTCGGTGCGGAGGTGCTCGGGCTCGACATCCGGCCGCCGGCGGTGAACGTCGATGAGTTCGTCGCACTGGATCTCTCGGATCCGGCATCGATCGACGCCGCCGCACGCTCGATCACCGGTCAGATCGACGCCCTGTTCAACGTCGCGGGCGTGTCGTCGGGCATCGGCGATCCGCTGCGGGTGGTCACCATCAACTTCCTGGGCACCCGGCAGTTCACCGAGGCGCTGGTGCCGGCGATGCCGCCCGGTTCGGCGATCGCCAACGTATCGTCGTTGGCGGCCTCGGCCTATCGGGAAAACGCCGCCGTCACCGCGGGATTGCTGGAAACTACGACGATGGACGAGGGCATCGAGTGGTGCCGGCGCAACCCGAAAGCGGTCGCTGACGGCGGCGGTTACCGGCTGTCCAAGGAAGCGATCATCCTCTACGGGATGGTCAACGTCTCGGCGCTGGGCGCCAAGGGAATCCGCATCAACTGCACCGCACCCGGGGTGACCGACACCCCGATCCTGGACCAGCTGCGACAGGCGTACGGTCAGGAGTTCCTCGACTCATTCCGCACGCCGTTGGGCCGCGCCGCCGAACCCGATGAACAGGCCAGCGTGTTGATCTTCCTCAACAGCCGGGCCGCCAGTTACATCACCGGCCAGGTGATCTGGGTGGACGGCGGCACGATCGGCGACACCGATCTGGCCGCAGCGTTGCCGCGACGATGAACAGAAGAGGCGAATCATGGCCAGTATGAGCGACTTCCGGCGGGTTGCCGACGACGTTCGCAACTGGGGCCGCTGGGGCGAGGCCGATGAACTCGGCACTCTGAATTTCATCACCACCGAAAAGGTCGCCGAGGCGGCCAGTTTGGTCAAACACGGCAAAGTGTTTCCGCTCGGTGTGGATTTCGGTTCGTCGGGGCCGCAGGGCGCGTTTCACTTCCGGCAGAACCCGATGCACGTGATGACGATCGACGGCGGTGACGCTTCGACGCTGCTCGAGTACGGGCCCACGTGGTTGAAGAACCCAGCGGCCGCCCAGCTGAGCGAATACTTCGAAAACGGCCCGATGCGCTTCAACGACGACGTGATCATCATGCCGTTGCAGGCCGCCACCCAATGGGACGCCCTGTCGCACGTGTACTACGAGGATTATCTGTACAACGGGTTTCCCGCCGCTTCGGTGACGAGCATGGGCGCGTTTCACTGCGGCATCGACAAGGTGGACAGCAAAGGCATCACGTCGCGCGGTGTGCTGCTGGACATCGTGCGCCTGCGCGGCGTGGTGACCTTCTGTGCGCTCGGCGACCCGATCACCCCGGCGGAACTTGACGAAGCCGCCCGCTCACAGGGCGTGACCATCCGGCGCGGAGACATCGTGCTCGTCCGGACAGGCTGGTGGGCACGATTTTTGGAGACCGGCAACGGGGGCGAGCCCGGCGCCGGCCTGGACTGGACCTGCGCGTCGTGGCTGCACGATCACGAGGTCGCCGCCGTGGCCGCCGACAACCTGATGGTCGAGGACCCGGTGTCCGGAGTCGAGGGAGCCTTCCTGCCCATGCACATGCTCTGCCTTCGGGATATGGGCCTGATGCTCGGCGAGTACTGGGACCTCACGGAGCTGGCGGCGGACTGCGCCGCCGACGGCGTCTACGAATTTCAGCTCATCGCACCGCCGTTGCGGGTGACCGGCGCGGTGGGATCACCGGTGAATCCGATTGCAATCAAGTAGGTATAGATGACAGTGAGTACAGCGACCGGTGGACGTCCGCTCGTCGTCGGCCTCGGCGGAACATTGCGCGCCAACTCGTCGACCGAACGCGCACTGCGGTACTGCCTGGCAGCGGTGGAACGACAGGGCGGACGCACGCGGATGTTCGCGGGCGAAGACCTCGACCTGCCGATGTACGCGCCGCACCAATTGGAACGCACGCCAAAGGCTCTCGAGTTGGTCGGTGCGCTGCGCGAGGCCGATGCGGTGGTCGTCGGCTCGCCGGGATACCACGGTGCGATATCCGGACTGGTCAAGAACGCCCTCGACTACATCGAGGATCTGCGCGAGGATCCGCGGGTGTACCTGGACAACACACCCTGGGGCTGCATCAGCTGCGCCTACGGGTGGCAGGCGGCAGTGGGCACACTCGGGCAGCTCCGCGTCATCGGCCATGCGTTGCGGGCCTGGCCGACGCCGCTGGGCGTCGCGATCAACTCTGCTGACCAGATCTGGGACAGCTCAGGAGAATTGGCCGACGAGACGATCAAGAACCAACTCGACATGTTGGCCACGCAATTGCTGACCTTCGCCCGGGCGACGTGATGACCGTTCAGCGCAACACCGTCCTGGTGGACGGCCTGGTCACCAGTTATCTCGAAGCGGGACAAGGCGACACCGTCGTCCTGCTCCACGGCGGGGAGTTCGGCGCGAGCGCAGAGCTGGGCTGGGAACGCAATATCGGCGCACTCGCCGAGCGATTCCACGTAGTGGCCCCCGACATGCTCGGGTTCGGCGGCACCGCGAAAGTCATTGACTTCAACGACGGCCGCGGTATGCGGATCCGCCACATCGCCCGGTTCTGCGAGGTGCTCGGGCTCGGCTCGGCCCACTTCGTCGGCAATTCGATGGGCGCGATCAACCTGTTCGTCGACGCCACCTCCGACGCGCCGCTATTGCCGGCGCGCAGCCTGGTCACGATCTGCGGCGGCGGCGAAATCCAGCGCAACGAATACTCGACCGCCCTCTACGACTACGACGCCACTCTGCCCGGGATGCGCCGCATCGTCGAGGCGCTGTTCTACGACGCCTCCTATCCGGCAGACGACGCATACGTGCAGCGACGCTACGAGTCCAGCATCGCGCCCGGCGCGTGGGAGGCGTTGGCGGCCGCCAGGGTTCGCCGCCCCGGGCTGGAACCGCCGCCGCTGCCGTCGAGCGTGCGGCCCTACGACCGCATAACCGTGCCGACGCTCGTCGTCGAAGGCGGGGGCGACAAACTCCTGCCCCCCGGATGGGCCGCAGACATCGCAAACCAGATCCCGCACGGCCATTCGGTGGTGATCGACAACGCCGGCCATTGCCCGCAGATCGAGCAGCCGGCCGCCGTCAACACAGTGCTGCTCGACTTCCTCGACGTCGAGGCTGGGCGAAAGGTGTCCGCCTGATGGCTGACGAACTGGCGGGCAAGGTCGCGATCGTCACCGGCGGCGCGTCGGGGCTGGGTGCCGGGTTGGCGCGCCGCTTCGCCGCCGAAGGCGCGAAGGTCCTCATCGGCGACGTCGACGGCGACAGCGGTAAAGCGCTGGCCGCCGAAATCGGCAGTGACGCCTTGTTCGTCGAAGCCGACGTGTCGGAGCTCGGCCAGGTGAGCGGATTGGTGTCCACGGCCGTCGAACGGTTCGGCGGGCTGCACGTCATGGTCAACAACGCCGGGATCTCGGGCACCATGCACCGCCGCTTCCTCGACGACGACCTCGCCGACTTCGACAAGGTGATGAGAATCAATGTGCGGGCGGTGATGGCGGGAACCCGCGACGCCGCCCGGCATATGAAGGATCACGGCGGCGGGTCGATCATCAACCTCACCTCGATCGGCGGCATCCAGGCCGGCGGCGGCGTCATGACCTATCGCGCCTCCAAGGCCGCGGTCATCCAATTCACGAAGTCCGCGGCAATCGAATTGGCGCACTATGAGATTCGCGTCAACGCCATCGCTCCGGGAAACATTCGCACGGCGATCGTGCGCAAGTCCGCCTCCGGGGAGGACCTCGAGAAGCTGGAACAGTTCGAGGCGAAGATCCGTCAGCAGATGCGCGACGACCGTCCGCTCAAGCGGGAGGGCACCGTCGACGACGTCGCCGAGGCGGCGCTGTACTTCGCCACCGACCGGTCCCGCTATGTCACCGGCACCGTGCTGCCCGTCGACGGCGGCACCGTCGCGGGCAAGGTGACCGCCCGCAAGTCCTGAATCAACCGGACTGCGAGCCGATGGTCACCGTCAGCTGCTGCCGTTCTTCGCCGCGCACGACGACGAGCGGCGCCTGCTGTCCCGGCTCTGTCTGGCGCAGCGCTTCGAGCAGGTCCTCGACGGAGTGCACCTGTTTACCCGCGAGCTCGACGATGACGTCGCCGTGCTGAACGCCGGCCCGGGCGGCCGGAGCGTTCGGATCCACGAACAGCACCACTGCGCCGGAGTCGACGTCGGCGCCGAGCTGCTGCTGAATCGCCGGCGTCAGACGACCGACCGAGACGCCGAGATAGGGGTGCGTTGCCGTGCCGTCGGCGAGCAGTTGCTCGGCAACATCGAGCACCGTCGCCGACGGAATCGCAAACCCGATCGACACCGCCCCGGCCACCGGCGGGATGTAGGCCTCGTTGATGCCGACGACGCGGCCCTGCGCGTCGAGCAGCGCACCCCCGGAATTGCCCGGCGAGATCGAGGCGTCCGTCTGGATCAGGTCGACCAACGACGGCGTCGACGCGGCGGAGCCGGGGATGTCGCGATGCAGTCCGGAGATGATGCCGGCGGTCACGGAGTTCTGGAAGCCCAGCGGGCTGCCGATGGCCACGGCGCGTTCGCCCGGCTTGGGCAGGTCAGTGCGGTACGGCGGAACCGGCAGATTCGTGCGTTCCGTGCGCACCACCGCGACATCGGTCACTTTGTCGGTGCCGACGACCTCGCCGGGGGACCGGACGCCGTCGGCGAAGACGATCGTGACGTCGCGCTGCTGGCCCACCACATGCGCATTGGTGACGATGACGTCGGACCGCAGCACCACGCCGCTGCCCACGCCGGTGTCGGTCTGCACCGTGACGACGCTGGGGCTCACCTGCTCCACGATCTCGACATAGTCGAACGGGTTGGCATCCTGCGCGGTGGGCGACGCCGGCGCGGCGGACGTGGTCGGGCTAGCAGTCGGGCTCGGGTCGGACCCAGATTCGTTGCCCATCGTGCACGCCGATACCACCGCGGCGACGACGAGCGCCGGGGTTGCGTACTTCTTGAAATGCTTGGTCATACTCCATTCCTTCTCAGCGCGCCGGTGACGCGCGGCCAATCTCCTTCCATGTACCCACTGTGCCGCGCAGACATTTAAATCAGTCGCTTGACTTAACAGCTGTGGCGGGGTTCACTGATCTCGTGACGACAGCCAGAGCCGTGCGCGCCGAGCGGGCCAGCAGCACGCAGGAGGCGATTCTCAAGGCGGCCGAACGTCTGTACGCCGAACACGGCATGTTCGCGGTGTCCAACAGGCAGGTCAGTGAGGCCGCCGGACAAGGCAACAATGCCGCCGTCGGCTACCACTTCGGCACCAAGACCGACCTGGTGCGGGCCATTGAGCAGAAACATCGCGCGTCCATCGAACGGCTGCTGGAGCGGATGGTGGCCGAGACCGGCGACTCGACCGAGTTGCGTGACTGGATCGCATGCCTGGTGTGCTCGCTCACCGAACACCTGGCCCAGCTGGGCAACCCCACCTGGTATGCGCGCTTCGCCGCGCAGGCGCTGACGGACCCCGCCTACCACAAGATCGTCATCAAAGACGCGCTCGCCTCGCCGTCGCTGGTGGCCGTGGTCGAGGGCATCACCCGGTGCCTGCCCGATCTGCCGGCCGAGGTTGTCACCGAACGCAACATCATGGCGCGAAACCTGTTGATGCACACCTGCGCCGACTTCGAACGGGCCTTCGCCGAAGGCTCTGCCGTACCCCGAACCAATTGGAGTGGCGTCGGATCCGGCCTCATCGACGCGATCGTTGGCCTCTGGAGGGCACCCGTTACGGAGCGTCCGTGACATGAAAGTGACTGTTGACCAAGACAAATGCGTGTCGTCGGGCCAGTGCGTGCTGAACGCGAGCGACATCTTCGATCAACGTGACGACGACGGCGTCGTCGTCCTGCTCAACGACAGCCCACCCGCCGACAAAGCCGACAACGCCCGCAAGGCAGCCACGGCGTGCCCAGCCCTGGCCATCGACATTGAGGAATGACGTATGTCTGACACCCTGATCGGCACCACTGCGACGGCCGAAGACATCCCGGAGTATCCGATGGACCGGGATCCGCGATGCCCGTTCGCGCCACCACCGAAGGTGCTCGAGATGGGCCAGGCGAAACCACTTTCGCGCGTGCGGATCTGGGATGGCAGCACGCCGTGGCTGATCACTGGTCACGAGGTCGCCCGCGCGTTGTTCGCCGATTCGCGCGTCAGCGTCGACGACCGGCGCGAGGGCTTCCCGCACTGGAATGAACACATGCTGTCCACGGTGCACAAGCGGCCGCGGTCGGTATTCACCTCAGACGCCGAGGAACACACTCGCTTCCGCCGGATGCTGTCCAAGCCCTTCACCTTCAAGCGCGTGGAGGGGCTGCGTCCCGCCATCCAAGAGGTGACCGATGAGTGCATCGACGCGATCCTGGCCGGGCCGCAGCCCGCCGACATCGTCGCCAAGCTCGCGCTGCCGGTGCCCACCCGGGTCATCAGCGAGATGCTCGGTGTCCCTTACGAAGACCACGAGTTCTTCCAGCACCACGCCAACGTCGGGCTGGCCCGTTACGCCACCGCCGAAGACGGGCAGAAGGGCGCGATGAGCCTGCACAAGTACCTCATCGACCTGGTCGAAGCCAAGATGAAGAATCCGTCCGAGGATGCGGTCTCCGACCTCGCCGAGCGCGTCAACGCCGGCGAGATCAGCGTGAAGGAGGCCGCCCAGTTGGGCACTGGCCTATTGATCGCCGGGCACGAGACCACCGCGAACATGATCGGCATCGGCGTGCTGGCCCTGCTCGAAAACCCCGAACAGGCTGCGCTGCTACGTGATTCGGATGATCCGAAGTTCATCGCCAACGCAGTCGAAGAGTTGATGCGCTACCTGTCGATCATCCAGAACGGCCAGCGCCGGGTGGCCATCGAGGACATCGAGATCGCCGGGGAGACCATCCGTGCGGGGGAGGGCATCATCCTCGACCTCGCCCCCGCCAACTGGGATGGGCGCGCCTATCCCGAGCCGGAGAAGCTGGATCTGACGCGCGACGCCGGCCAACAGCTCGGCTTCGGCTACGGCCGCCATCAATGCGTCGGCCAGCAGCTGGCGCGGGCCGAGCTGCAGATCGTGTTCCACACGCTGCTGCGGCGAATTCCCACCCTGCGGTTGGCCATCCCGTTCGACGAGGTGCCGTTCAAGCACGACCGGCTGGCCTACGGCGTCTACGAACTTCCCGTTACCTGGTAACCGACTTCAACCCAGCCGATTGGAGTACGAACAATGGCCCCACCAGTTTCGAGCCCGACAGCGACGCTGTATCCCCCCGAAGGCTGGGGCGCGCCCAAAGAGCGTCGCGGCCACGCCCAGGGCGGCGTCGTCGGCCTGCCTGCGGGCACCGAGGTGTTCTCGGCCGACAACCACATCTCGGTCGCCGACGACATCTTCTTCGAACGCTTCCCCGACGATCTGAAGGGCCAGGCGCCGCGCATCTGGTACGAAGACGGCGCGTACATGGTCGGTATGAAGGGCAAGTCCTGGGTCGGCGGTGACTTCGGCCGGGTCCTGATGCAATACGACGACCTGGCCGGGGCGGCGTCCAACAACATCGAGGCGCGCATTCGTGAACTCGCCGAGGACGGCGTCGATCGGGAGCTGGCCTTCCCCAACGCGGTGCTGGCCCTGTTCCACTACCCGGACAAGGCGATCCGTGAGCGTGTCTTCCGGATCTACAACGAGTACATGGCCGACCTGCAGGAGCGCTCCGACGGCCACTTCTACGGTGTGGGGCTGATCAACTGGTGGGATCCGAAGGGCACCCGCAGCACCCTCGAACAGTTGAAGTCACTGGGGCTCAAGACATTCCTGCTACCGCTGAATCCGGGCAAGGACGACGAGGGCAACATCTACGACTACGGCAGCGCGTCGATGGACGCGGTGTGGGACGAGATCGAAGCAGCCGGTCTACCCGTCACCCACCACATCGGCGAGACCCCGCCGAAGACGCCATGCGAACACAACAGCGTCGTAGTCGGCATGATGGTCAACGTCGACTCGTTCCGTGAGCAGTTCGCCAAGTACATCTTCTCCGGCATCCTCGACCGCCACCCCGGGTTGCGGATCGGCTGGTTCGAGGGCGGCATCGCGTGGGTGCCCACCGCGTTACAGGACGCCGAGCATCTGCTGGCCTCGTACCGGCACATGTTCAACCATCAACTGCAGCACGACATCCGCTACTACTGGAACACCCACATGAGCGCGTCGTTCATGGTGGACCCGCTCGGGTTGCGGCTGATCGACGAGATCGGCATCGACAAGGTTTTCTGGTCATCGGACTACCCGCACAACGAAAGCACATTCGGCTACTCGGAGAAGTCGCTCGCCGCGGTGGTCGACGCGGTGGGACCGGAGAACGCCGCCAAGATCGTCAGCGCCAACATCAAGAAATTCCTGGGTCTTGCGTCATGACAACCTCTTTGACCGCAATCCGTTCGGCCGCCGACATACCGGACGAGCCGGACCGCGCTCGGATGCGCCGGGAAACCAGCGCCCGGCTGCGTGAAGCCATGGCGGAACGGGGCGTCGACGCACTGATCCTGCTGGGCAACGGCAACGTGGTCTACGCCACCGGCGCCAGCTGGCCACTGCTCGACGCCGGCCTGTCGCATGTCGAGCGGCCGGTCGCGATCGTGCTCGCCGACGACGAACACCCGCACCTGTTCATGCCGTTCCGCGAGGGTGCCGCCTTCGAGGCCGATATCCCCGCCGACCATCTGCACGGCCCGCTGTATCTCGAATTCGATGAGGGCGTTGAGCATTTCGCCCGGATCGCGGCGGACCTCATCAAGGCGGGCGCCGCCGTGGCCGTCGACGAGATGACCGGCGCGATGCGCCGGGCCGCAGACCGGGTCTTTCCCTCCGGCCCGCCATCGGACGCCGCTCAGGTGATCGGCCCGGCCAAACTGGTGAAGACCCGTGATCAGATCGCGTGTATCCGACGGGCCTGCCGCATCACCGAAGAAGCCGTCGTGGACGTGCAGAAGTCCTTGGCGCCGGGGGTGCGCCAGATCGACCTGTCCGCGCAGTTCGTGCGCCGAGCCTTCGAGCTGGGCGCGACCGCCAACATGTTGGAGGCCATCTGGCAGGTGATGCCGACCTCCAAGGCGGAGGGAACCTGGACCACCACAGGCGATCTCGCGTTGCCGCTGCTGACGACGGAACGTGAGCTCGCGGCCGGTGACGTGCTGTGGACCGACGTCAGCATCACCTACACCGGCTACTGTTCGGATTTCGGCCGGACCTGGCTGGTCGGTCAGGAGCCCACGCCGCGTCAGCAGGACCAGTTCCACAAGTGGCGCGAGATCCTCGACGCTGTGCTGGCAGTGACCAAGGCGGGTGCAACGTCGGGGGATCTGGCGCGCGCGGCGATCGCGGCCAACGGCGGCCAGAAGCCATGGTTACCGCATTTCTATTTGGGGCACGGCATCGGCACCAACGCCGCCGAGATGCCGATGATCGGAACGGATCTCGGCGAGGAGTTTGACGACAATTTCGTGTTCCCGGCCGGCATGGCGTTGGTGTTGGAGCCGGTGGTCTGGGAGGACGGCACCGGCGGCTATCGAAGCGAGGAGATCGTGGTTATCACCGAGGACGGCTACACGCCGTTGACCGACTACCCCTACACCCCTTATGGCGCTTGAGATCCTGCCCGACGATCGGGCACTGCGGAACGGTCGGCGGGAACGCGCGCTGGCCCAGATGGAAGCCCACGATCTGGACATCTTGGTGCTGGGGCGTCAAGCTAACGTCCGGTATGTGACGGGCGCGCCGCAACTTTGGGTCGCCGGCACCCGGCCGTTCGGCCCGATCTGCGCCGTCATCCGCGGCACCGGTGAGATCCACTTGAACAGCACCTGGGACGAGGGCATCCCCGAGGAGATCCCACACGATCACCTGTACGGCCTGGCGTGGAACCCGATGACGCTCATCAACGTGCTCAAGACCATCTCGGGTGCGGCCACCGCGCGGCGGGTCGGAACCGACGCGCTCACACCGTCTTTCGCACATCTGCTGCCGATGGCCTTTCCCAACGCCGAGCTCGTCGACGCCGAACCCGCGATGCGGGCAGCACGGCGGATCAAGACCGCCGACGAGGTGGCCGCACTGCGCGGCGCGCTGCGGGTGGCCGAGGACGCGCTGGCCGCCGCGGTCGCCGAACTGCGTCCGGGAGCCACGGAGCAGACGCTGGCCGGTGTGCTGCTGCAAGCCGAGGCGGCGGGCGGGGTGAGCACTCCCGCGACGCAGGACGCCGCGTGGGTCACGTCGAAGGAACATCCGTGGCGGCGGGCCCGCAGCCACGGCCGGATCGAGGACGGCGACCTGGTGGCGTTCGCGGCGGGTGTGCTCGCCGACGGGTACGTCGGCGAAGTGGGGCGCACCTGGCCGGTCGGCGATGCCGACCATGGCGCGCTGTACCGACGATGGGATGCGTTGTGGGACAGGCTGTTGACGGCCTGCCGCGCCGGGGCTCCCGCGAGTGATCTGCTCGCCGCGTACGGCGACGAACCCCTGCCGCCGATGCCGGTGGCGCACGGGCTGGGCCTGGGCTTCGATCCGCCGGTGGTGTCACCGCACCTGCGGGCCACCGCGGCCGAGGAGACCCTGGAGTCGGGCATGGTGCTTGCGCTGACCGGGTACGTGTGGCAGCGGGGCGTCGGCGCGGTGTTCAGCCGCGATGCGGTGCTGGTCACCTCCGACGGGCCAGAGGTGTTGACCACGAGTCCGTCGTACAACAGCACGGTGGGGGCGTCCAATGGCTGACAGCAAGCGTCCGTCGGCCGAGGAGATCATCCTCTACGACAAGGATCCGAAGACCAAGATCGCGACGATCACCTTCAACCGCCCGGAGTACCTCAACGCGCCTACGTCCGCTGCGCGGCTGCGGTATGCGGACCTGTGCCGAGCGGCGACCGTCGACAACGACGTCAAGGTCGTCGTGATCCGCGGTGTCGGAGACGATCTGGGCAGCGGCGCTGATCTGCCGGAGTTCATGGAAGGCTACGACAACACGGATCTTCGGCTGGCCGAGCTGCGGCTGGAGGACGAGGGCGTCGGTCAGGTGACCTATCCGCCGTCGGGCACGTTCCGCAGCGGGGCGACCATCAGCGCGTGGTACGCGAACGTGCAAGCGGGTAACCGGCCGCTGCAGGAACTCAAGAAGATCAGCATCGTCGAAGCCAAGGGCTACTGTTACGGCTGGCACTTCTACCAGTGCGCCGACGCCGATTTGGTGATCTCGTCCGACGACGCGTTGTTCGGGCACCCCTCGTTCCGGTACTACGGCTGGGGTCCGCGGATGTGGACGTGGATCCAGATGATGGGGCTGCGCAAGTTCCAGGAGATGGTGTTCACCGGACGCCCGTTCACCGCCGACGAGATGTATGACTGCAACTTCCTGAACAAGGTGGTGCCGCGGGAGGAGCTCGAGGCCGAGGTCGACAAGTACGCAAAGGCCTGCGCCCGGAACCGCCCCGTGGACACCGTCTTTCAGCAGAAGATCTTCTTCGAGGTGTACAAGCAGCATCAGGGCGAGTACATGGGCAGTCTGCTGTCCGCATTCTTCGAGTCGATGGGCAGCGGTGTCGCCAACGACGACACCGACGACCTGGACATGATGGACGCGATCGACAGCGGGCTGGCCGACGCGGTCAACGACAACGACAGCAAGTTCCCGCCCGATTTCCGGCTGAGCAAGTCGAATCGCAAGAAGAAGAAGTAGGGGTAGTGGCCGCACCGCTGGACGGCTATACCGTCGTCGACCTGTCGACGGGCATCGCCGGCGCCTACTGCACGAAGCTGCTGGCCGACGGCGGCGCGCACGTCGTCAAAGTCGAATCACCGGAAGGTGATCCGCTTCGGCGGTGGTCGGCCTCCGGCGCTGCCGTCGAGGGCGACGCTGCGCTGTTCCAATTTCTGGCCGGCGGGAAGCACAGCGTTGTTGCCGATGTCGCCGTCGACGATGACGTCGCGCTGGTCAACGACCTGCTGGCCGGCGCAGATGCGGTGATATGGTCGCGCGGCTCGAAAGTGGCTGAATACCAGCGTTTCACACCCGAGGCGATCCATGCCGCCCATCGGCATTTGACCGTCACTTCGATCACACCGTTCGGGCTGGACGGCCCGTGGAGTGAGCGCCCGGCGACGGAGTTCACCCTGCAGGCATGGTCGGGCGGAATCGTAGGGCTGGGACGCGGATCGGCCGACCGGGCGCCGGTGTTCGTCGGCGGCCAGGTGGGGGAGTACCTCGCAGGCGCATATGCCAGTGCGGCGACGATGGCGGGTAAGCGGCGGGGCACCGGCGAGCTGATCGACTTGTCCATGCTGGAAACCCAAATCCTCGGGCTCACCTACTATCCGGTGACCTACTTCCAGATGCTCGGCCGGCCCTGGCGCGACGCGCGACGGCTCACCATCCCGGGGATCGCGCGGGCGAAGGACGGGCTGGTCGACATCGGTTGCGGCACCGCGCAGCAATGGTTCGACCTGTGCGCGATGACGGGTCACGAGGACTGGATCGACGAGGACTCGCCGCTGTCGATCACCGAACAGGCCAACGAGAAGGCCGAGGAACTCTACGCCTGGGTCGAGAGCCAAACCGTCGACGAGATCCGCGATCTCGCCACGGCGTTCCGGATCCCGAACGCGCCGGTGGCCAACGGCGCCAATGTGGAATCGCTGGATCATTTCGTGGCGCGGGGGTCGTTCGTGTCGAACCCCCACGGGTTTCGCCAGCCCGGCCCGCCGTATCGCGTGCACCCGGTCCAACTGTGCCCGCCGCAACCCGCCCCGCGTTTGGGCGAACACACCGACCACTACCGCCGAAATGGCATTCCTGGTCGTCAAAGCGCGCGCTTGACGACCAGGAATGCCATTTCGCCGCAACTGCCGTTCGACGGGTTGCGCGTGCTCGACATGACGACCTTCTGGGCCGGCCCGTCGTGCACGCACATTTTGGCCCTGCTCGGTGCCGAGGTCATCCACATCGAATCCACGCGCCGGCCCGACGGCACCCGGCTCATCGCCGGAATCGGAGTCACCGAAGAGAACTGGTGGGAGAAATCGCCGATCTTCTCCGGGCTGAACACCAACAAGAAGGGCATCACGCTCGACCTGCAGACCGCCCGCGGGCGCGAACTGCTCAACCGGTTCATCGCGACCGCTGATGTCATCGTCGAGAACTTCACGCCACGAGTACTCGATCAGATCGGCCTGGACTTCGCAGCGGTGCAGGCGATCCGGCCCGATGCGATCATGCTCCGAATGCCCGGCTTCGGACTCGACGGGCCGTGGCGGGACAACCCCGCGTTCGCCTACGTCATCGAGGCGGCAGCCGGATTGAGTTGGCTGACCGGCTATCCGGACCGCAACCCGTACGAGCCCTACTCCGTGGGCGATCCGAACGCCGGCATCCACGCACTCAACGGGCTGCTGCTCGCGCTGGAGCACCGCCGCCGTACGGGCGAAGGGGTGCTGGTCGAAGCGGCGATGGTCGACGCTGCGCTCAATGTCGCCGCCGAGCAGGTCATCGAATACTCCGCCTACGGCGCACTGTTGCAGCGCGACGGCAACCGCGGCCCGACGGCGGCACCGCAGAACCTATACCGCACCAACGAGATCGACGAGTTCGGCCGTGCCGACTGCTGGGTCGCGCTCGCCGTCGCGACCGACGACCAATGGAAGGCCGTATGCGATGCGCTCGGCAACCCGGACTGGGCCGCCGATCCGGCGCTCTTTACCGCGGCGGGGCGGCGGGCACGACACGACGTCATCGACAAGCACCTCGCCGCCTGGTGTGAGAACCGCACGGGCGATGAGATCGTCCAAACCCTCTGGGAAGCAGGCGTTCCGGTGGCCAAGGTGATGCAGCCGCACCGTCAGACCGAGCTACTGCAGCTAGCCCATCGAGGATTCTTCGAAGACGTCGGCCATCCGATCAACGCGCGAACCCCGCACAGCGCCTTACCGTTCCGCCTTTCGGGCGGGCCGCAGCGGTTCCACCGGCATCCGGCGCCGCTGCTCGGCCAGCACAATGAGGAGTTGCTCGGCGAGCTGGGATTGACGGCGGCAGAGATCGCCGAGTTGGAAGCCGACGGCGTCATCGGCCACGCGCCACCCGGTCGCAGTCAGTGACTCCAGCCGTCGGCCGCCTGCTCGTCAAAGGTGCGGTCGATGCGCTCGAACCGTCGTCGGATCGACGCGCGTGACGCCGAATGCGGAAGGATATAAAGCCTATTGGCTAGCATCGCGTCGGCCGTCAGCCGGGCGACGTCGGTGACGTCGAGCACGCTGTCGTCGTGCTTGGCGCTGGGCGATACGAGTTGCGCGGTGTCGGCGGGAGGCGGTGTGCCCGCGCCGTAATCGGCCGCCCGGCTGCGCTCGGAGTTGGCCATGATGTCGGTATCGACGATCATCGGGCAGAGCACCGATACGCCGATCCCCGCCGGCTTCAGCTCCCGCGACAGGCTTTCGGCCAATGCGACAACACCATATTTCGCAACGGAATACGGCCCGAGGCCGACATTGGCGACCAGTCCCGCGAACGACGACGTGAACACCAGATGGCTGGGCTCCTGTTGTTCGAGCAGCCGGGGTAGAAACGCCTCGACGCCGTGAATGGGCCCCCACAGATCGACGTCGATCACCCAGCGCCAGTCGTCGTGGGTCACCTGGGCGATGGGCCCGGCGTGCGCGACGCCGGCGTTGTTGAACACCACATGCACGGCGCCGAACGTGCCAAACGCGTCGTCGGCCAACGCGACGACGTCGTCCAACGTGCGGACATCGCAGCGCACGCCGCGCGCGTCGATGCCCTGATCCTGCAGCTGCGACACCGCGCGCTCCAGCCCGGTCGCATCGACGTCGGCGAGCATGACGCGCGCACCGCGGCGCCCGAATTCCGTTGCGGTGGCGAAACCGATGCCGTTGGCACCGCCCGTGATGACCGCGCAGCGGCCCTCGAAACTGTCCACGCGCGAACCCTACGCGGTCACGGCTGCCGGGGAGCGTCTCTAGCCCACGGAATCCAATGCGGTGTCGCCCAGCCGTGCCCCCAGCATCGCCCACGGATCGGCGTAGCGGCCGGGGGAGTCACGATACGCCGCGCGACGTTTCAGCAGCAGCCGCGCGACGGGCCCGACCAGCCGCATCGGATAGCGCGTCCACCCGGCCTGTTCGCGCATCTCGGCGAGCATGTCCGGCCACGAGTGATTTTGGAACGACAGCGCCTCCTGCGCCCGGGCGGTGTCCATCCAGTCGGTGATGAACCAGTCGTCGTCACTGTCCGGATCACCCGGCCGGCCTTCGGGCAGCACGTCGACCAGCCCGCGGGCCGCGGCCAGCGCGGGGCCGACATCGCCCTGGAGCAGCTTGTGGCTGTCGTCGCCGGCGATCAGCAGAGTCTCGCCGACCACGTCGGCGGTGGTCGCAGCCGCGAACGCGCTGGCGACATCCCGCACGTCGACGGTATGGATCCGCCCGTCGACCGGCAGCGCGCTCTCGAAGTACAACGCATCGGCACTGAACGGCAAGGCTTTCGGATCGACGCTGAGCACGCCGCCCAGCCGCAGCACCACCCACTCGAGGCCTGAGCCGCGCACGTGTCCCTCGGCCTCCAGTTTGTGCCCGCCGTACAGCTCCGTCGGCCGTGGGGGCGTGTCTGCCGTGACCGGGCCGGTGACCCGGTGCGGGTTGCGGGAGCCGTAGACGGCGTTACTGGACGCGAGCACGATTCGCGGGGGAGCGGGCATCGCTTCCGCGGCACGCACCAACGTCGCCACCGCGTCCACGTTGACGCGACGGCCCAGCGCGGGGTTGCGGTAGATCGGCGGCGGGATGAGCGCGGCCAGATGCACGATCGCGACCGGCGAAACCTCGGCGAGCAGAGCTTCGACCGCGGCACGGTCGGTCAGGTCGGCCCAGCGGGCTTCGACCCCGTCGGGCAGCGCCGCGGCCTTCTGGCGGTTGGCCGGAGTGTCCAGATCGGTCGCGACCACCCGCCGGCCGTCGGCGGCCAGTCGCTTGACGGTCGCGGACCCGACCAGGCCGAAGCCACCGGTCACCAGCACGGTTTCGGACATACGTCTCCCACAGATCGGTGGAAATGACATTCTCTCGTGCCGAGAGTACCATATCCGCTGGTGGCAGCCAGAGCTGCCCAGCGATTCAAGGGAAGCCCGTGAGCAACGATCTCGACAACCCCGATCTGCCCGACTGGGACCCCGCCTTCACCAAACAGCTGAAGGACACCGTCGGGGCGTTGGTCAAGCGGTACTTCCGCGCCGAGGTGCGGGGGCTGGACACGTTCCCGCCGACCGGCGGCGCGCTCGTGGTGTCCAACCACTCCGGCGGAATGTTCACCCCGGACGTGTTGGTTCTCGCCCCGGCGTTCTACGACAGGTTCGGTTTCGACCGTCCGCTCTACACGCTGGCGCACTACGGCGTGATGGTCGGACCGGTGGGCAATTGGTTGCGGCGTGCCGGGCTGATCGAGGCCAGCCGCGAGAACGCCGCGACGGCGCTGGGTTCGGGCGCCGTCGTCCTGGTGTTCCCGGGCGGGGATTACGACTCCTACCGGCCGACGTTGCGCGAGAACGTCATCGACTTCAACGGTCGCACCGGCTATGTCACGACGGCGATCGAGGCCGGGGTGCCGATCGTGCCGGCCGTGTCGATCGGCGCGCAAGAGAGCCAGCTGTTCCTGACGCGCGGCAACAACTTGGCAAAGCTGTTGGGGCTCAAGCGGTTACGCACCGAGATCCTGCCGATCAGCTTCGGCTTTCCGTTCGGCCTTTCGGTGTTTGTTCCGCCGAACCTGCCGCTGCCGACAAAGGTCGTCACGCAGGTGCTGGAACCGATCGACGTCGTCGCGGAGTTCGGCAGGGATCCCGATGTCGCCGCGGTGGACGCGCATGTGCGTGCGGTGATGCAGAGCGCGCTCGATGAGCTGGCGCAGCAGCGCCGGTTTCCGATCCTGGGCTAGGTGACCGCGGTGGCCGGGGCCATCGCCGTGCCGACGGCGCTGAGTTCGGGCAGTCCCGCGGCGCGCCGGATCTCGGCGAGGCCGTGGATCATCGCATCCGTCGCCTCGTGCACGTCCTTGAAGGTGCGGTCGTCGGACAGCACCGAGATGTCCACCTGGTCAACGTAACTCCACACCGTCATGTTGAACGCGCTGCCGGGCGAGAGCACGCCGATCGAGTAGATCTCACTCACCGGGGCACCTCCGATGTGGCCGCGCTCCCGCGGGCCCGGCACGCTGGAGACGGCCACGTTCATCAACGGGTTGTGGGCCGCCCGCTCGGACTGCCACCGGAACAACGCCGGCGCCAGCGGAGGCGGCAGGTAGTCCATCAGCCGGCCCTGCAGCGTCGGGCCGAGCAGGTCGTGGTTCTCCTTCGCGCGGGCGGTGGCCACTGCGGTCAACTTGACGCGCTCGATCGGGTCGTCGATGTGCACCGGCAGCGACACCGCCAGGCCGCTGATCTGGTTGCCGGTGATGCGTTCGGTCGATTTGTCGGTGCTGACGGGTACCGACGCCATCAACGGTTGGTCGGCGCGCCCGTCGTAGCGCAACAGGAGTTCGCGCAGCCCGCCCGCTGCCATCGCCAGCACGATGTCGTTGAACGTGACGCCGAGATGCTTTGCGGTTTCCTTGAGTTCGGCCAGCGACACCGATGCCGTCGCAAAGGTCCGAACGGGTGAGACGACGTGGTTGAGGAAGGTCGGCGGCGTCTTGAACATCTTGGCCATGCCGGGTTGGTGGTTGCGCTGTTTGATACGTCGCCGCAGCCGGATGGCGCCCCGGGCGGCGTCTCGCATCAGTCCGGGCAACGCGGCGATCTGGTGGAAGTGGTCGAGCTGGGCCTCCCACAGCAGCTGTGGCTTCGACGGCAGCACGGACGGCGTCGTATCCAAGTTCCGCGGCGGTCCCGCGAGATCCATCAGCCGCGCAAGGAGATTCGCCGACGCGACACCGTCGGCCAGCGTGTGGTGCACCTTGCCGATGAGGGCGAAGCGGTCGTCGGCCATCCCCTCGGCGAAGTGGAACTCCCACAGCGGACGACTGCGATCCAGCGGTGTGCTGGCGATCTCACCGATGACCTGATCGAGCTCGCGTCGGCCACCGGGCGGCGGAACCTGCACGCGACGCAGGTGATAGTCGAGGTCGACGTCGCAGTTCTCCAGCCACATCGGATGGTGCCAGCGCAACGGGATGTCGACGAGCCGGTAGCGCAAAGGCGCGAGCAGGTGCAACCGCTGCGCGACCGTCTGCCGGAAGACGTCGAACGTGAACTCGCCGGCGTAGTCGGCGGCGTGGATGATCGCCACCTTCAGCGTGTGCGTGTGCAGGTTGGGCGTCTCGCTGTACAACAGCATGGCGTCCATGCCGCCCAGGCGCCTCATAGCCCACTATCGAACCACCGAGGCCGCGACGGCCGGACGCTTTCGGCGATGCTAGGCCGGTCTACTTCAGGCAGCTGCCGCCGTCGACAGGAAGCGTCACGCCGGTGATGTAGCGCGCCTCATCGGACGCCAGGAACAGCACCGCGTTGGCGACGTCTTCGGGCTCCACCCAGCCGATCGGCAGCGTGTGCATGAGCTGACCGACGACCTTCATGTCGTCGGGACCCGGGTTCTCCAGGTCGGGACGGAACAGCTTCATCGTGGGTTCGTTCATGAACAGCGGCGTGTTCACGTTGGTCGGGTGCACGGAGTTGACGCGGATGTTCTGCGCGCCGAGCTCGACGGCGAACGTCCGCATGAGTCCGACGACGCCGTGCTTGGCGGCGACATAGTGGCCGGTGTGGGGGTAGGCCTTGAGCCCGCCGACCGAGCTGGTCAGGATGATCGAGCCGCCGCGGCCGCCGGCGAGGATGTGCGGCACGCCGGCCTTGACCGTCTTCCACACACCGGCGAGGTTGACGTCGATCATGTCGGTCCAGTCGCCCTCACTGGTCTTGTCCAGCGTCTCACCGCCGTTGCCGATGCCGGCGTTGGCGACGATGATGTCGAGGCGGCCCATCTGCTCGACGCCGGCGTCGACTGCGGCCTTGAGCGCGTCGTAGTCACGGACGTCGACCTCGGCGGTGTAGATGCGCCGGTTGAGCCCCTTGACCAGATCCGCCGTCTCGGCCAGATCCTCCGGAGTCGCGAGCGGGATCCGCACGCTGTCGATCTGCTTACAGATGTCGACGGCGATGATGTCGGCGCCCTCTTGGGCCATCCGCACCGCATGCGCGCGGCCCTGCCCGCGCGCCGCACCGGTGATGAATGCGACCTTGCCTTCAACGCGTCCAGTCATGGTTTCCTCAATTCGTCGTTGGTGGAAGAGATTTCACGGTAGAACGGCGGGCATCGACTCCCAGCCGCGAACGGTCGACGTCGGCGACAGCGTCGCGTTGGTCATGTCGACATCCCACTCGGGGAACCGCTTGAGGACCTCCTCGAGCGCGATGCGCCCTTCGAGTCGGGCCAGCGCGGAACCGAGGCAGTAGTGTGTGCCCACGCTGAACGCCAGGTGTTGGCGTTGTTCGCGGTGGATGTCGAAAACGTCGCCGTCGGGCGGGAATTGGCGATGGTCGCGCACCGCGGCGCCGATCAGCATCATCATCACGCTGCCCTCGGGCACGGTCTGGCCGTAATAGTCCACGTCGCGGGTCACATACCGCGCAACGTGCGGTGCGGGCGGCTCGAAGCGCAGCAACTCTTCGACCGCCTGGGGGATGAGCGCCGGGTTCTCGACGAGCTCGCGGCGCTGGTCCGGATGCTCGGCCAACACCTTGCCCGCCCATC
Source organism: Mycobacterium hubeiense (assembly GCF_002838065.1). GTDB lineage: Bacteria > Actinomycetota > Actinomycetes > Mycobacteriales > Mycobacteriaceae > Mycobacterium > Mycobacterium hubeiense. The sequence goes on from NZ_PIZU01000005.1 coordinate 143,583, forward strand.
CGATCAACCGTGTGGTGGTCTCATTGCCCGCGCCGGCGACCACGTTGAGGTAGGTCAGCAGCTCCTGACGGGTGAGCTTGCGGGTGGTGCCCTGCTCGTCGACGAACTCCGCGTTGAGCAGCTCGGTCATGATGTCGTCGGACGGGTGGTCGACGCGCCAGTCGATGTAGGCCTCGAACAGTTCGCCGGTGACGAAGCCGTCGGCCCTCATCGGCTGGCCCGCCTCGGTGCGCATCTGCGCGTTGGCGTGGTCGCGGATCATCTCCTGGTCGTCCTCGGGGATGCCCAGCAGCGCGCTGATCACCCTCATCGGCATCTGCGCGCCGAGATCGGCGACGAAGTCGAACCGCTTCTGCCCGATCAACGGGTCCAGGCTCTGCGCGCAATACTCGCGGATGATGGGTTCCAGCGCGTTGATCTTGCGTGGCGTGAACATCCGGGCCAGCAGCTTGCGGTGGATGTCGTGGATCGGCGGATCCTCGAAAATCACTGTGCCGGGCGGAATGTCAATGTTGGCCTTGATCAGTTCCACGATCGCGCCACGTGCGGAGCTGAACGTCTCGTGGTCGACCAGCGCCTTGTTGACATCCGCGAAGCGGCTGAGCGCGTAGAAGTCGTGCTGGGCGTTGTAGTAGAGCGGGGCCTCTTCGCGCAGCCGGCGAAACATCGGGTACGGATCCGCGTTGAGTTCGATGTCGTAGGGATCGAAGTACACATCGCTGGCCGCGCTGACTGTCACGGTCTGCTCACTCCTGGAATCTGCGATGGGCTCGTCGGCGTTGGGCGCTTGCTCAGCACTCTGTCACCGGCACTGGGCTGTGTCAATGACGCATTCACATTTTGCAAATTAAGCTCTTTGCCTAGTAGAACGCCATTCTCATGCGGTTGTGGTCGAGCGCATGCAAGCCGGATTCTCGAAATCCGAGAGCGGGGTTCTTGGCTAGCTGGCGGCCGCGGCGAAACCGTGGGCGCAGAAGTCCCACACCTCGTCGGCGGTGATCGGATGGGCGGTCCCGTCGCCGGCATCTCCGCTGGACTGGGCGACGAACATCACGGTCTGCATGGCCATCGCCGCCATCCGCTTCGGGTTGATGCCGGGGCGCAACTCACCCGCTTCGGCCGCGTCCTCCATCAACTCGGTGAGCAGGGCAAGCAGAGGTGCGTGCGCGACTTTGACCTCGGACGGATGCGACACCAGCAGCCGGGGAGCGAAGTCGGTGAACAGCGGGCGCTTGGCGGTCGGATCGGGACGGGACGACTCGAAAAGCAATTGGATGGCGACCTTTAGCCGCTCGAGCGGGTCGGTGTGGCTGGCCGTCGCGGCGCGGATCTGGTCGGCCGATCGACTCAGCGCATCTTCGAACAAGGCCAACAGCAGTTCATGCTTACCGTCGAACTGCAGGTAGAAGCTTCGCAGCGACTGCCGCGAGCGGTCGACGACCTCTTGGACCGTGAAGTCGGTGCTGCCCTTTTCGATGATGATCGCCTGGGCGGCGTCCAGGAATCGCTGAACGCGCTGGGCGGCCCGCAGCTTCGCTGTCTTGATGGAACGCTCGACGGCGCGCTGCTTCCAGGCCGGCTCTTCGCTGGGAGTGCTCACTAGCGGCTCGGATGCTTGCCGATTTGGGAGAACATGAATGAACTGTACCGGAGAACGCCTTGCCATCGCGGTGCCAGACCCCCTCGCGGCCAACGTGTCGGAGATTGTAACTTTCTCACGATGAGAATAGTATTCTCATCCACGCAATTAGAGAAGCCTTTTCATAAGAACGTTTGGCGAGGTTGGTGGGTATAGCGAGAGTGACGTGCAGCTGACGTTCGACGCCGATGTCGAGGCGTTCCGTGCGGAGTTCATCGCGTTTCTCGACGCGAATCTGCCGGCGGAGGCGGAGGCGTCGGAGCGGTCCGGCTCCAGCAGCCATGTCCCCGAGTGGGCGCGGCGCTGGCAGCGGCTGATGTTCGACAACGGCTGGCTGTTGCCGGGCAACCCACCCGAGTTCGGTGGACGAAATGCGACGATCCTGCAGCAGTACGTGCACCAGGAGGAGTTGGCGCGTCGGCGCGTCTACCTGAGCTTCAACCCGCAAGGCGTGGGAATCATCGCCGCGTCGCTGATCTCGTTCGGAACGCCCGAGCAACAGCAGAAGTGGGCCGTGCCGATTCTGCGCGGCGACATCACCGCGTCGTTGGGGATGAGCGAGCCGGGCGCCGGGTCGGATCTGGCGTCGCTGCGCACCAGGGCAGTGCTCGACGACGGCGTCTTCGTGGTGAACGGACAGAAGGTGTGGACCTCCGGCGCGCACGACGCCGACGTGCTGCTGACGTTCGTGCGCACCGATCCCGACGCGCCCAAGCACAAAGGCATCAGCGTGCTGCTGATCCCCACCGACCTTCCCGGGGTGGTGCGACGGCCGTTCGCATCCGCCTGTGATCAAGGCGATCTCGACTTCAACGAGGTCTTCTTCAACGATGTGCGGGTGCCTGCCGAGAACCTCGTCGGCGCCCTGAACGACGGATGGCGGGTGGCCAACGGCTCGCTTGGTCACGAACGCAACATGTTGTGGCTCAGCTACGCCGACCGGCTGGCGGACCTGGTCGAGGATCTCGATGTCCGTACCGCGCTGGATCGCGACCGCTACGCCACGCTGGTGATGGACAACCAGGCGCTGCGTCTGCTCGGCTCGGCGGCGCTGGCCCGCGCCGCCCGTGGCGAGGAGGATGTGCCGGCGCTGTCGGTGCTCAAGCTGTTGGGATCCGAAGCCGTGCAGATCGCAACCGAACACGCGGTGACGGCGGCCGGAGTCGACGCGCTGGCGCATCCGAGTCTTGCGGGCCGGTACACGTCGCGCAACCTCGATGCGTACATGGGCGGCTGGTTCGACCGCTACTTCCGATCGTTCGCAGGCACCATCGCCGGCGGAACCTCTGAGATTCAACGCAACATCATCGCTCGGCGGCTGCTGGGCCTACCCCGATAGGACCGATATGTACATCGATTACGAGGTATCCGACCGGATCGCGACGATCACGCTGAACCGGCCCGAGGCGGCCAACGCGCAGAACCCGGAGCTGCTCGACGAACTCGACGGTGCCTGGACGCGTGCTGCCGAGGACCCGGAGGTCGCGGTGATTGTGTTGCGCGCCAATGGAAAACATTTCTCGGCGGGCCACGACCTACGCGGCGGCGGGCCGGTGCCCGACAAGATCACGCTGGAGTTCATCATCCAGCACGAGGCCAAGCGCTATCTGGAGTACACGCTGCGCTGGCGCAACGTGCCCAAACCGTCGATCGCCGCCGTACAGGGCCGCTGCATCTCCGGCGGGCTGCTGCTGTGCTGGCCGTGTGACCTCATCGTGGCCGCCGACGACGCGCAGTTCTCCGACCCGGTCGTGCTGATGGGCATCGGTGGCGTCGAATATCACGGCCACACTTGGGAAATGGGTCCGCGCAAGGCGAAGGAGATCCTGTTCACGGGCCGGGCGATGACCGCCGAGGAGGCGCAGAGCACCGGGATGGTCAATCGCGTGGTGCCCCGCGACGAGCTCGATGCGCAGACGCGTGAGCTGGCCGGGCAGATCGCCAAGATGCCGCCGTTCGCGCTGCGTCAGGCCAAACGGGCGGTGAATCAGACGCTGGACGTGCAGGGCTTCTACGCGGCGATCCAGTCGGTGTTCGACATCCACCAGACCGGCCACGGCAACGCGCTGAGCGTCGGCGGGTGGCCGGTGCTGGTGAACCTCGACGAGATGAAGGCCAACATCAAGTAGCGCTATAGGTCGGCGAGGCGGGGGGCCGAGCCGCGGGCGCGCAAGCCCGCGCCCGCCTTGCGCGTGAGTTCCCTTGAGCTGCCCAGCAATCCGTCGAGCACCAGCACTCTCTTCACGTGGTGCTGCAGGTCGTGCTCGGCGGTGAAGCCGATGCCGCCGAGCACCTGCTGGCAGTGTTTGGCCGCGGTCAGCGCGGCCTTGCCCGCGGCGGCCTTGGCCAGTAGCGCCGTCAGGTCGGGGTTGTCCGCACCGGGCAGGTCCAGCGTCGCCTCGGCGCCCTCGATGGCCACCAGCGTCTCGGCCAGCCGGTGCCGGACCGCCTGGAACGACGCGATCGGCCGGCCGAACTGGACCCGGTCCAACGCATGCTGGCGGGCCAGGCTCAGCATGGCGCGGGCCGCACCGATCAGCCACCAGCTCGCTGCCCGGCGGGCCTCTGCGACGCGAATCGGATAGCCTTCGTCCTCGCGTCGCAGCGGCAACCCGCCAAGCGTCGACCCGCTCGCCCCAGAGCGGTCCCACACCACCCAGGTGTTGCCGGCGTACGGCAGCGGCAGCTCCACCGGGTTGCCGATGGCGTTACCCGTGGCATGCAGCACCACGTCGACGAGAACCGAAGCGTGCGAACCCGTTTCGCCGAGCAGCCGAAACACCAGCGGCACCGCCACGTCGGGCATGTCGGTTAGCATGTCGGCCCAGCCGAGCTCCATCAGCGCGGCGTCGAGCTCGGGGCCCGACGCCGACAGCATCGTCTTGCGCAGCGTGCCTTCGAGCAGCTCGAGTGACTCTGTGTCCATGTCGGGCGCCATGGTCACTCCTTCCCCAGGTCCAGCAGGCGGCGCGCGATGATGTTGCGCTGCACCTCGGCGGTCCCGCCGTAGATGGTGGCCGCGCGTGAGTACAGGTATTCGGTGCGCCAGTCGGTGTCATCGAGTTCGACCACGCCCGGCTGCAGATCGCGTGCGGTGTCGTAGAGCCGCTGTTCCGCGCCGGCCAGCAGCACCTTGTCGATCGACGTCTCCGGGCCCAGTTTGTGCCCGTCGGCCAGCCGGTGCTGGGTGGCGCGGGATCGGCAACGCAACGTGTGCAACGCCAGATACGTTTCGCCCAGGTCGGAGTCGACGGCTTGGCCGTCGGCCCTGACTTCGGTGATCAACGCGTCGAACCGTGAGTACAGGTAGGCGATGCGCTGCCAGAAGCACGTGGAGCGTTCATACGGCAGCAGGTCCATCGCCAACTGCCAGCCGTCGCCTGGCTTGCCCAGCATCCGGCTCGAGTCGACGGCCACGTCGTCGAAGTACACCTCGCAGAACTCGTCGACATCGTGCATGGTGCGCAGCGGGCGCACGGTGATGCCCGGGGTGTCGAGGTCGACGAAGAACGCGGTGATGGCCTGGTGGTTGGGGGTGTCGGCGTCGCCGGTGCGGGTGAGCAAAATGCAGCGGTGCGAGTACTGCGCGAAACTGGTCCAGACCTTCTGGCCGTTGATGATCCACTGGTCGCTGCGCTGGGTGGCCTTCGTCGTCAACGACGCCAGATCACTGCCTGAGCCCGGCTCGGAAAAGCCTTGGCACCATTGTTCTTCGCCGCGCAGCAGCTTCGGCACCATCTCGGCGGCCAGCTCGGAAGATGCGTAGTCGATCATCGTCGGCGCCAGCACTTCGAGCATCGAGTACGGCCCGGGCTCGGCCAGCCGCCGACCGACCACCTCCTCGCCGACGATGGCCCGCAGCATCGCCGGCCCGCCGAGCCCGCCGGCACGTTCGGGCCAGCCGTAGCGACTCCAGCCCGCGTCGTAGAGCGCCCGCATCACACGGGCGAACTGGCGCATGTGCCCTTCGAGCGAATGGTCGCCGGGCGGGGTCAGGTCATTCTCGTCGAGCCAGTTCCGAAGCGCCGCACGGAAGGTGGCGGGATCGTGCAGATCCGTCATCCGGCTTCTGGCCTTCCGATCGCATGCGGGCGGCCGGAGTCGTGGGCTCCGCTGCGCCGAATGAACGTCATGGCACGGGTTTTCAGTCGCCAGCCGTCGCCAGTGCGCAGGTAGGTGTCGTTGTAGTAGCCGATGCGCATGTCATGGGTGGAGTGCTCGATGAAGCACAACGGTTGGGTGCCGGTGGCTTTGTCGGGATCGTTCGCGTCCAGGTTCACCAGCGATGTGCCCGTCATGAACAGCCCCTTGGGCGCCGCGTCGACGAGTTCGGGGAAGCGGGCGAGAGTGTAGGTGGAGCCGAACGCGCTGTAGGTGCCGTCCGGCGTGAACACCGAGATCAGTCCGTCGATGTCCCCCTGGGTGATGGTGACCGCGTACTTCGCGAGCAGCTGCTGAATCTCGACCAGGTCGTCAGTGCGCGTCGGGCCGGCCGTAGGCCGTCCAATTGAGTCAGTCATTTCGGAAGACCCTTCCGCCCTTCATTACAAAAGTCACGTTCTTTGTAACACTGATGTCGGCGAGCGGATCACCCGGCACCGCGATGATGTCGGCGAGGTAGCCCTCCGCGACGCGGCCGAGATCGGGTTTGTCGATCAGGTCCGCAGCGACGACGGTGGCCGCCCGCAGCACTGCGGCCGGCGGCATGCCCCATTCGACAAGCGTGACGAGCTCCTCGGCGTTGCGGCCGTGGGGGATCGCCGGCGCGTCGGTGCCGACCGCGATCTTGACACCGGCTTCATAGGCGGCCTTGATCGACGTCTCGGCCTTGGGGAACATCTCGGCGGCCTTGTCCTGCAATTCCTTTGGCGCCTTGGACACGTCCATCGCCTGGGCCAGCCGACGGGTGGTCACCAGGAATCGGTCATTGTCGACCAGCATCTTGATCGCCTCGTCGTCCATCAGGAAGCCGTGCTCGATGCAGTCGATGCCGCACTCCACGGCGTGCTTGACAGCCTCGGCGCCGTGGGTGTGCGCGGCTACCTTCAACCCCCGACGGTGCGCCTCGTCGACGATGACGCGCAACTCTTCGTCCGAATAGTGTTGTGCCCCAGCTTCTCCGGTCAGCGACATGACGCCGCCCGAACAGCACACCTTGATCAGCTGCGCACCGTGCTTGATCTGGTAGCGCACCGCCTTGCGAATCTCGTCGACGCCGTTGGCGATGCCCTCTTCGATCGTCAGCTCCAACACCCCGGGCATGAACGCGGCGAACATCGTCGGGTCCAGATGGCCGCCCGTCGGCGTGATCGCATGGCCCGCCGGAATGACGCGCGGGCCCTCGATCCAGCCGGCATCGATGGCTTTGCCGAGCGCGACGTCGAGCAGATAACCGCTTGTCTTGACGAACAATCCGAGGTTGCGCACCGTGGTGAAGCCCGCACGCAGTGTGCGGCGCGCGTTGCCGACCGCACGCAGCATCCTGGTCGGCGGATCGTCCTGCACCTGGGACAGCCCGGGATTCTCCCCGCGGCCGCCCATCAAAAGGTTGACCTCCATGTCCATCAACCCGGGCAGCAGGATGGCCTCACCCAGGTCGATTACGTCACCTTCGACGTCACCGCCTATACCGACGATCCGATCGCCGTCGACGCGAACGATTCCGGGCCGGACGATCTCGCCGGCGTCGACGTCAAGGAGGCCTGCTGCCCGCAGTGTGAGCACGTTCAGACCACCGGCTCCTTGATGCAGGTGATGTAGGTGGCCCCGCTGTCGAGCACGCGCGGCTGCTTCCACACCTCGATCGGGAACGACACGTTGACCAATGACTGCATCATGTGGATGAGAGCCTTTGCGTCATCGGGCATTCCGTCCAGCGGGAACCGGGCGTCGCAGTACTCCATGACGGCCTCGAGCCGGGGGAACGCGGCGTCGTAGAACTCCTGCATCTCGGCCATCGTAGAGTTCAGTCGCTTTTGGTAGCGCTCTTCCTCGGTGGGCAGGCACCAATCGGTGAACCGTTCCAGGTCGGCGAATTCTTCCGGCAACTTCGACGGAGTCGAATCAGACAGGTTCTGTGGCATTGATGGCGTCCTTCTGGCTGGCAGTCGAGCTGGTTTGACCGTTGGCATCACCGTTTTGGATGCCCTTTTCCTTCTTATAGGCGTTCACGTAGTCCCACGCCGTCTTGTGCAGATGTCGCAGCAGCACCTCCTGGTCGCACAGCGGGAAGTCGGTGACCACCCTGGTGCCGATCTGGGTTTGGGTGGCTTCGAGCGTGTTGGCGTCCTGGAACGCGTACTCCTTGAAGGTCACCGCCGCGAGTTCGTGGGCGAGCCGCTCACGGGTGTTGGTGGCCGGCACGAAGTACAGGGTGCACTCGAAGATGTGCTTGTCCACGTCGGTGGGCCAGTAGTGGTAGGTCAGGTACCAGCCCGGCGCCCAGATCAGCAGCGTGAAGTTCGGGAAGAACTCGAACGAGTCCTGACCCCAGGCGTGGTGACGCGACGGGTTGACCGCGGGCGGCAGCTCGTCGGGCTGAATTCCCTTGATCTTCGGCCGATCCCACGGACCGAACAGACCGCTGTGCAGCACCCGCTCGATGGGCTTGACCATGCTCTCGTCCTTGGGCGGGCTCATGCCGCCCCACGAGGAGACCATCGAGTGCCTGCCCTTGATGTCGTAGGCCAGCGCCTCGAAACCGTACTGGGCGAGCTTTTCGGCCTCCTCCTTGACCGCCTGCTTCATGTGCAGGATCGGTGCGTGGTAGAACTCCACGAACGCGTCGATGAACAGCTTCCAGTTCGAATTGACTTCCGCGCGATAGGAATACGTTTCCGTCATCTCATGGAAGGGATAGCCCTCCAGGCCCTTCGCGAACTCACCGAGGTAATCGACCAACGGCTCTGCATCCTTGTCGAAGTTGATGAAGATGAAGCCTTCCCACACCTCGCAGCGGATCGGGACGAGGCCGTAGTCGGACTTGTCGACGTCGAAGAACTCGCCCTCCTGCTGGATGAACGTCAGATCACCCTTGAGGTTGTAGCGCCACGCGTGGTACTTGCAGGTGAACTGGCGGCACGTGCCCGAGACCTCTTCGTTCGGATAGTCATTCCACACCAACTTGTTTCCGCGGTGGCGGCACATGTTGTAGAACGCGCGGATCTTGTCCTCGCCGTTCTCCACGTCCTTGACGATGATCACCGACGTGCCCTTGCCGGCCGACGGCATCTCGCGGGTGAAGTAGCTGCCCTTCTTGGGGAGCCGCTCGACCCGACCGACGTTGAGCCAGCACTTCTTGAAGATCGCCTCTTGCTCGAGCTTCCACTGCTCGGGGTCGATCGAATCCTCGTAATTGACCGGCGCGGTGCCGAGTTCCGGCCAGTGTTCGGTCCAGCTGCCCTCGGCTGGTTTCGGGAAAAAAGCCATGGTGTATGCCTCTCTAGTCGGGTTCTACGCCAAAGGTGTTGATGGCCATGGCAAGTGCGCCATAGCAGCCGATTGTGAAGACGAGGTCCATGCGCTGGCGCTCGTCGAGGTGCTCGCGCAGCACGGTCCAGGTCCCGTCCGAGATGACCGACTTGGCTGTGCACTCGTCGACGGCTTCGATGACGGCACGATCGAGCTCGTCGACGGCCTCGCCACGCTGGATGCCGTCGATGTCATCGTCGGTCAGGCCGACGTCGCGGCCCATGACGACGTGGGCCTCCCACTCGTACGCGGCGTTGTGCAGATGGGCCACCCGTAGTACGGCCACTTCACGCAGTCGCGGCGGCAACGTCGAACCGAACAGCAGGTGGACGTTGAAGCGCAGGAACGCCTTGGTCAACTTGGGATGGCGTACCAGCGTCGCGAGGAGATTGCCGGCCCCCTCGGGGTTGCGGCGCTCTTCGGGCAGCATGACGGCGAGGGCGCTGAGCACATCGTCGTCCCACTGCTCGGCCGGCAACGGCGGCACGCGCACAGCCTTCTCCTCTCGGTGTCCTCTCAGTGATGAGAATCAGGTTCTCATATTTCGCCAATAGATTTCCACGTTTTGTTCGCGCGGTCAATGGCAAGGTCCTGAAGAGGGCTTTCGGCAAGCCCGCCTGGAGGCCGAAACGACGCGGTCAGCGAACGCCGACACGGCTTCGGATGTTGATTCTCGCAGTATGAGAAGCTAGTTTCCTTAGATAGAGAACACATAGCAGAGAACAGCCGAAAACCGAGGTCTTGGCTCGAAAGGAACGGCCGTGAACAAAGACGACATGATCCTGGTCAGCGTCGACGACCACATCGTCGAACCACCCGACATGTTCAAGAACCACCTGCCGAAGAAGTACCTGGACGAGGCGCCTCGGCTGGTGCACAACCCGGACGGGTCGGACACCTGGCAGTTCCGGGACGTGGTGATCCCCAACGTCGCGCTGAACGCGGTGGCCGGGCGCCCCAAGGAGGAATACGGCCTGGAGCCGCAGGGCCTCGATGAGATCCGCCCCGGCTGTTACAACGTCGACGAGCGCATCAAGGACATGAACGCCGGCGGCATCTTGGGGTCGATCTGCTTCCCGTCGTTCCCCGGCTTCGCCGGCCGGCTGTTCGCCACCGAGGACCCTGAGTTCTCGCTGGCATTGCTGCAGGCCTACAACGATTGGCACGTCGAGGAGTGGTGCGGCGCCTATCCGGCCCGGTTCATCCCGATGTGCCTGCCGGTGATCTGGGACGCGGAGGCCTGCGCGAAGGAGGTTCGGCGCAACGCCAAGCGCGGTGTGCATGCGCTGACCTTCACCGAGAACCCGGCCGCCATGGGTTATCCGAGCTTCCACGACGACTACTGGACGCCGCTGTGGGAGGCGTTGGTGGACACCGACACGGTGATGAACGTGCACATCGGCTCGTCGGGCCGGTTGGCGATCACCGCCCCCGACGCGCCGATGGACGTGATGATCACGCTGCAGCCGATGAACATCGTGCAGGCCGCCGCGGATCTGTTGTGGTCCAAGCCGATCAAGAAGTACCCCGACCTCAAGATCGCTCTCTCGGAGGGCGGCACCGGGTGGATTCCCTACTTCCTCGAGCGCGCCGACCGGACGTATGACATGCACTCGACGTGGACGGGTCAGGACTTCAAGGGCAAGCTGCCCAGTGAGGTGTTCCGCGAGCACTTCCTGACCTGCTTCATCTCCGACCCGGTCGGGGTGGCGCTGCGCAACCAGATCGGCATCGACAACATCTGCTGGGAGGCCGACTACCCGCACAGCGACTCGATGTGGCCCGGCGCGCCCGAGGAGCTGTGGGCGGTGCTGTCGGAGAACAATGTGCCCGACGACGAGATCAACAAGATGACCTACGAGAACGCCATGCGGTGGTATCACTACGACCCGTTCAGCCACATGTCGAAGGAACAGGCCACCGTCGGCGCGCTGCGCAAGGCCGCCGAAGGGCATGACGTGTCGATCCGGGCGCTGTCCAAGCACGACCACGGGGGCGCCGACCTCGCGTCCTTCGCCGCGAACGCCAAGGAGCTGACCGGCAACAAGGACTAGACGACTGGCGATTTCGGCGTGCTCAGTTGCGCTCAGCGCAACCGGGCGCGCCGAAATCGCATGCGACGAGAAGGAGATACGACATGCCGGGCGGGATGAGTTTTGAACTGACCGAGGATCAGGAGCTGATCCGCAAATCCGTGGCCGAACTCGCCAGCAGGTTCGACGACCACTACTGGATGGAAAAAGATCTCGCCCACGAGTTCCCGCAGGAGTTCTACGACGCGATCGCCAAGGGCGGCTGGCTCGGCATGACCATCCCCGAGGAGTACGGCGGGCACGGGCTCGGCATCACCGAGGCCACGCTGCTGCTCGAGGAGATTGCGCGCTCCGGTGCGGCGATGAACGGCGCCAGCGCCATCCACCTGTCGATCTTCGGGATGCAGCCCGTCGTCAAGCACGGTTCCGAGGAGCTCAAGAAGGCGACGTTGCCCCGGATCGTCAACGGCGACCTGCATGTCTGCTTCGGTGTCACCGAACCCGGTGCGGGGCTGGACACCTCGCGCATCACGACATTCGCCAAGCGGGAAGGCGACCACTACCGCATCAATGGCCGCAAGGTGTGGATCTCCAAGGCGCAGGAGTCGGAGAAGATCCTGCTGCTGACCCGGACCACCCCGTATGACGAAGTCACCAAGAAGACCGACGGGATGACGCTGTTCCTCACCGACCTGAACCGCGATCACGTCGACATCCGGCCGATCCGCAAGATGGGTCGCAACGCCGTGAGCTCCAATGAGCTGTTCATCGACGATCTGGTCGTGCCGGTCTCCGACCGGGTCGGCGAGGAGGGCAAGGGCTTCAAGTACATCCTCGACGGGCTCAATCCCGAGCGGATGCTGATCGCCGCCGAGGCGCTGGGCATCGGGCGGGTCGCGCTGGAGAAGGCCGTGAAGTACGGCAACGAGCGGCACGTGTTCAACCGGCCGATCGGCATGAACCAGGGCCTGCAGTTCCCGCTGGCCGATTCACTGGCACGGCTGGACGCGGCCGAACTGGTGCTGCGCAAGGCAACCTGGCTGTACGACAACGGCAAACCGTGTGGGCGCGAAGCGAATACGGCCAAGTACCTGTGCGCCGACGCCGGTTTCGGCGCTGCCGACCGGGCGCTGCAACTGCACGGCGGGATGGGCTACTCCGAGGAGTATCACGTGTCGCGGTACTTCCGTGAATCCCGTCTGATGAAGATCGCGCCGGTCAGCCAGGAGATGATCCTGAATTTCTTGGGCGAGCATGTGCTCGGCCTGCCGAGGAGCTACTGATGAAGTATTTCGACCTGACGGGACGTTCGGCGCTGGTCACCGGCGCCGCAGGAGGCATCGGCTCCGCGGTTGCCGAAGCGTTGGCCGGCGCCGGTGCGGCGGTCCTCGTCACCGACGTCGACAAGGACGCGGCGGCCGCTGTGGCGCAACGTATTTCGGCTTCCGGCGGGCGAGCGCAGTCCGCGGCGTTGGACGTCTCAGACCGCGACTCCGCCGATGCGGCCGCGGAACAGGCCGCCGCGCTGGCCGACGGCGCGCTGCACATCGTCATCAACAACGCGGGTGTGACCAAGCCGGCCATGTTCGAGAAGACCACGCAGGAGTCGATGCGGCTGCTGTTCGACATCCACGTGCTGGGCGCGTTCAACGTCACCCAGGCGGCGCTGCCGCACATTCCGACCGACGGCACCGGCCGGATCGTCAACGTGACGTCGGCAGCCGGCCTGACGGGAACGCTCGGCCAAGTCAACTACTCGGCGGCCAAGGCCGGCATCATCGGCTTCACCAAGTCGTTGGCCCGCGAGCTGGCCACCAAGAACATCTCGGTCAACGCGCTGGCTCCGCTGGCCGCGACGCCGATGACCGAAACCATTCGCACCAATGAGAAATTCGCGGCCAACATGATGAACCGTATCCCGATGAAGAGGTGGGCGGAGCCGTCGGAGGTCGCGGGTGCGTTCGTGTTCATGGCATCCGACGCGGCGTCCTACATCACCGGGCAGGTGCTGCCGGTCGACGGCGGCATGGTGATGTGATGCCCACACCCGCGCCGCTGGCGGGCATCACCGTCGTCACGCTGGAACAGGCGGTGTCCGCGCCGATGTGCACGCGCACACTGGCCGACTTCGGCGCGCGCGTGATCAAGATAGAGAACCCGCGCGGCGGCGATTTCGCCCGCCACTACGACGACGTCGTGAACGGTCTTGCCGCGCATTTCGTCTGGGCGAACCGCGGCAAGGAATCGGTGGCACTCGACCTGAAAACCACTGAAGGGCTGGACATCCTGCACCGGCTGCTGGACCGGGCCGACGTCCTGGTTTCCAACCTCGCGCCGGGATCCACCGCGCGGCTGGGCATCTCGCCACCGGATCTGTCCGACCGACACCCTGACGTCATTCCCGTCGAGATCGACGGCTACGGATCCGGCGGTCCGTTGTCGCACAAACGGGCCTATGACCTTCTGGCACAAGCGGAGTCAGGTGCGTGCGCGGTGACCGGCTATCCCGGCATGCCGGCCAAACCCGGGCCGCCGATGGCGGATATCTCCACCGGCCTGTACGCAGCGCTGTCGATCCTGGCGTTGCTGTACTCGCGCGGCCGCCGCGACGGGGCTGCGCCGGCGGTCACCGTCAGCCTGTTCGACACGATGACCGACATCATGGGCTATCCGCTGACCTACACCCAGCATTCGGGCATCGACCAGCAGCCGCTCGGCATGAGCTCACCGGCCGTCGCCCCGTACGGCGCGTACCGCACCGCCGACGATCAGACCGTCGTGCTGGGCACCACCAACGATGCCGAATGGCAACGGCTCGCCCGCGACATCATCGGGCGGCCCGACCTCGCTGACGACGCCCGGTTCTCGACCAACTCCGGGCGGGTCGCACATCGCGAGATCCTCGACGAGGCGATCGGATCATGGTGCGCACAATACGATCTCGCACATGTGCAGAAGACCGCGGACGCGGCCGGTATCGGCAACGCCCGATACAACCTGCCCAGCGAGGTGCTCGAGCACCCGCAATTGAGTGCCCGGGACCGGTGGCGTCGTATCGATACCCCGGCAGGACCTATTCCGTCCTTGCTGCCGCCACCCGTCATCGCGGGTTTTGACCCGCCCATGGGAGCCGTGCCCGGGCTGGGGGAGCACACTGAAACGGTGCTCACCGAGATCGGTCTCACCGAGGACGAGATCGCGGTGCTGCGCGGACGTGGTGTGGTAGGACCGGCAGAGTCCTGAGATCGATCGGAGTTGTGACATGCGTGAAGCCGTAATCGTCGAGGCGGTGCGGACACCGGTGGGCAAGCGCAACGGCGGGCTGTCCGACATGCACGCCGCCGACCTGTCCGGCCTGATCCTCAACGCCCTGGCCGAACGCGCGGGCATCGACCCGGAGATCGTCGACGACGTGGTGTGGGGGTGTGTGTCACAGGTCGGCGACCAGTCCAGCAACATCGGCCGGTACTCCGTGCTCGCCGCTGGGTGGCCGGAACACATTCCCGGCACCACCGTCAACCGGGCGTGCGGATCGAGTCAGCAGGCCCTCGACTTCGCCGTGCACGCCGTCATGTCGGGGCAGCAGGATGTGGTGGTGGCCGGCGGGGTCGAGGTGATGAGCCGGGTGCCGCTCGGCTCCGCCCGCGCCACCGGCATGCCCTACGGACCGAAAGTGCTTGCACGGTACGGCGATTTCTCATTCAACCAGGGCATCTCGGCCGAACTGATCGCGCAGAAGTGGGGCTTTTCCCGGACCCGGCTCGACGAATATTCGGTGATGAGCCACGAGCGGGCCGCCGCCGCCCAGGACAGTGGCGCGTTCGAAGATCAGATGATCCCGATCTTCACCGACGGCGAACCGGTGGTCGCCGACGAAGGCGTGCGGCGGGGCACCACCGTGGAGAAGCTTGCCGGTCTCAAGCCGGCGTTCAAGGACGACGGCGTGATCCATGCGGGCAACTCCTCGCAGATCTCCGACGGCGCCGCCGCGCTGCTGGTGATGGCCGAGGAGAACGCCGTCGCCATGGGCCTCACGCCGATCGTGCGCTACCGCGCCGGCGCGGTCACCGGCGCCGACCCGGTGCTGATGCTGACCGGTCCAATTCCGGCCACCGAGAAGGTGTTACACAAGGCCGGCGTCGGCATCGACGAGGTGGGCGTCTTCGAGGTCAACGAGGCCTTCGCGCCGGTGCCGCTGGCCTGGCTGGCCGAAACCGGCGCCGACGAGAAGCGGCTCAATCCGCTGGGCGGCGCGATCGCCCTCGGTCACCCGCTCGGCGCGTCCGGCGCCGTGCTGATGACGCGCATGATCTACCACATGCGCGACAACGGAATTCGGTTCGGCCTGCAAACCATGTGTGAAGGCGGCGGGACTGCCAACGCCACCCTGGTCGAACTCATCGCGTAGACAGGAGATCACGTGCGCCGGGAGCTGTTCACCGACGACCACGAGGCATTCCGCCAGCTGGCCCGCGACTTCGTCGAGAAGGAAGTGGTGCCGCACTATCCCGAATGGGAGAAGGCCGGCCGGATGCCGCGCGACGTGTTCAAGCAGATGGGTGCGCTGGGCATGCTGGGCATGGCGATCCCCGAGGAGTTCGGCGGCGCCGGCATCAACGACTACCGCTACAACGTCGTGCTCCAGGAGGAGGCGGCGCGCGCGCTGGTGACGCTGTCGACAGTGCGCACGCAGCTCGAGGTCATCCTGCCGTACTTCCTGCACTACGCGAACGAGGAGCAGCGGCGACGCTGGTTCCCCGGCCTCGCGGCGGGCACCCTGTTGACCGCCGTCGCGATGACCGAGCCCGGCACCGGTTCTGACCTCGCAGGGGTACGCACCACGGCGGTGCGTGACGGCGACGACTATGTGCTCAACGGCGCCAAGACGTTCATCACCGGCGGGATCCAGGCCGACTTGGTGATCGTCGTCGCCCGCACGTCGACCGACCCCGACAACCGGCGCCGCGGCCTGTCACTGCTCGTCGTCGAGGACGGCATGCCCGGTTTCACCCGGGGGCGTGAATTGGAGAAGATGGGCTGCAAGGTGCAGGACACTGCCGAGCTCTCCTTCTCCGATGTGCGGGTGCCCGCGGCGAACCTGCTGGGCGAGGAGGGCGAGGCGTTTGGCTACCTGGGCCACAACCTGCCGCAGGAGAGGCTCACGGTCGCAGTGGGTTCGGTGGCGCAAGCGCGCTCGGCGATTGAGGTGGCCATCGATTACACCAAGAACCGCAAGGCATTTGGGACGCCGGTGGCGTCGTTCCAGAACACCAAGTTCGAGCTGGCGGCATGCTCGACGGAAGTGGAGGCCGCGCAGGCGATGCTGGACAGGGCGGTGGCTCTGCATGTCGAGGGCGAGCTTTCACCGGCAGACGCTGCGCGGGTGAAGTTGTTCTGCACCGAGATGCAGGCCCGGGTCGTGGACCGGTGTCTGCAGCTGTTCGGCGGATACGGCTACATGATGGAGTATCCGATCGCGCGGCTGTACACCGATGCGCGGGTGGCCCGCATCTATGCGGGCACCAGCGAGGTGATGAAGGTGATCATCGCCAAGTCGCTTGGCTTGTAGCGATTTCGGCGTAGTTGGTCGCGCTCAGCGCGACCCAGCGCGCCGAAATCGCCACTTGTGAACGGAGGATAGAGACCATCACGGGCCCACTTCTCAAGTCCCTGGACGCCGACGAATGGGGCGATGACGAATATGCCGCCGTCGGTGCGCTTTTCGGCATATCCGGCGACGACGTCCCGCGGGCCGGGTCCGGACACCCGAGGGACCCGCTGAAGTTCGACATCCTCGGCGTGCTGGCCCGCCATCCGGCGATGGCCCGAGACTTCCTGACGTACAACGGGTTTCTGCTGACCCGCGGTGAGTTGCCGTTGCGCCTACGCGAGCTCGCGGTGCTTCGTCTCTCGCACGCCCGTCGGTCGGCGTTCTTCTGGGGCGAACACGTGCGGATCGCCAAGGCCGGCGGACTGTCGGACGACTACATCGACCGGCTCATCCGTGGCAATGACGAGTTTGACGGCGCGGAGCGGCTGGTGCTCGAGGCCACCGACCAGATGCTCGCCGCGGGCCGGGCGGACCCCCAGACGTGGCAGCGCCTCGTCGACGAACTCGGCACGCGTCAGGCGATGGAACTCATTTTCGTCGTCGGCACCTACGCCATGTTGGCGATGGCCTGTGACACCTGGGCGCTCGTGCCGCCACCAGGCAGCGCGCTCCTGCCGAGCACTTAATTTGCGGTAGGGAGCCCGCCACCTTGCACAAAATCCGAGGTGAGACAGGCGTCAAAAAATTCCTTCGGTGAGACCCTTGTCACAAGTGCCAAACCTACCTACTGTGTGTTCACTAGGTTGGTTGACCGAAGGGGTTCGGTGTCCGAAGACGTGTCCGCACTTGACGCGAGCGCTCAGCGCCGCCCCTACGACACGCTGCTCGCCAAGGGTGAGGACCGCAGGCAGCGCATTCTCGCGGTGGCCGAACGGTTGGTCGCGCGCAACGGGTGGCGCAACACGTCACTGGCCCAGATCGCCAAGGAGGCCGGGGTGACCCCCGCGGGCCTTCTGCACCACTTCGAATCCAAAGAACAGCTGCTCAACGCGGTGCTCGACGCCCGCGACGCCGACGACGACGCGCACGCGGACCGGTCGGGCGACCTAATCACCGAGATCGGGCGGGTGGCCGAGCGGTTCAATCGGGCACCCGAATTGGTGGGCACCTTCACCGTGCTGCTGGTGGAGAACATCGCGCCCGACGCCCCGCTGCACGACCGGTTGCTCAATCGGCAACGCGCGGCGGTGGAGATCGTCGCCGACCTCATCCGACGCGGTCAGCAGGCCGGCCGCTACCGCACAGACCTCGACGCGGCCACCAAGGCCGTGGAGATTCTCGCCTTCGTCAACGGAATGGAGACCTCATGGCTGCTCGACCCTTCGATACCACTGACCGAGGTGTTCAAGGGGTACGCCGAAATGCTCGCCCGCGACTTCGCTCCGGGAGCGAGCGCGTGATGGCGACCGAGCTCGACATGAGGTATCGGCTCGACGTCGTCGCCCCGAGCGTGCTCGACGTGGTCAGATACGCCGGCGGCTTGATGTACGACCGGTCGATGGCCGGCTGGGATGTCACCGTGCTGATCGGCCAGGACGTGGACGTGCGGCCGCTGCAGATCCTCGGGGTGGCGACCTCGGACTTGGAGGATGCGCTCCAGTTGTGGGCGCAGCGTCCGCATCCGCACACCGTCGCGGTCGCCTCCGAACTGTTGTCCGTCGACGAGCGGGTGCGCCACGGCGTGCTCGGCGCGCTCGATCAGGGTCTGACCGAGGTGACGCTGTGGGGGGAGCAGTGGCCGGCCGACCTCGACCGCAATGTCGACGACGTGCAGCATCGGCTGAGCGCGGCGGCCCGCGCGTTCAAGGCGCAGGCACTGGCGGCGCTGGGCGATCCGGAGGCCGACTTCGTCGGCGGTAGTGAAACATTCCGCTGTGGGGTGATGGCGCGCCCGTCGGTGGCAGCGGACCTGATTCCGGCGTCGTAGCGGTCGCGAGATTGCGGCCCGGCAGCGAAAGATCGAGTACGGGCCTGCGGGAATGCAATCTCGCGGAGGTTTGGTCAGGTGAGGTCGATCAAGACCTTGCCGATGGCCTTGCCGTCGGCGACATGGCGTAGCGCAGCGGCCGTTTCGGCCAGCGGGTAGACAGCGCCGATGTGGGGGAGCACCCGTCGAGTGGCCAACAATTCGGCGAGTTCGGTTTCGTTGCGCGCGAATTCGTCCGGCGGCACATCCTGGAACTGGAAGCCGAGCACGTGCACACCTTTGACGAGTACCAGGTTGAGCGGGATGCGGGGGATGACGCCGGAGGCGTAGCCGACTGTGACGAACCGTCCGCCATGGCGCAGCGATCGCAATGCCGGCTCCGACAGCTCACCGCCGACGGGGTCGACGACGGCTGCCGCGCCTTCCGGTAACGCCTCTTTCAACTGCTGACGAAGGTCATCCGAGCGATAGTTGATGCGATGTCGTGCGCCGTAAGACGCTGCGACATCGAGCTTTTCGTTCGATGACGCTACCGCGATGATCGCAGCGCTGAGCTGCACGCCGAGCTGCACAGCCGCCAGGCCCACGCCGCCGCCGGCGCCGAGCACGACGACGTCGTCGCCCGACTGCACCTTCGCGACAGAGCGCAGCGTGTGATAGGCCGTGCGGTACGCGACGCCGAAGGCCGCCGCCGTGTGATCGTCGACGCCATCCGGTATCCGGGCGAGGCCCGCGGCGTCCACCACCACTTCTTCTGCGAAGGCGCCGTAGAGGCCCGTGTCGGTCACACGGTCACCGACTGCGAAGTCGTCGACGCCTGGGCCGAGTTCTATGATCTCGCCGGCGAATTCGCTACCGGGTATGAACGGTGGCGGCACGCTGATCTGGTATTGATTGGCGACGAGCAAGACATCGGGATAGTTGACCGCCGCCGCGCCGACCCGTATCCGCACCTGCCCTTCACCGACGCCCGGCGATGGAAGGTCTTCGATGCGAACAACTTCCGGCGGGCCATAGGCCGGGCAGACGGCGGCTAGCACCGGTAATCGCTGGATTCGGCCAGTTCGGCCGCCGACCGCATCAAGTCCACGATGATGGGGCCATACGCCAGCAACTTCTCGTTGTCGCCGGCACGCTGGTAGCCCTGCTCCAGCACAATCGCAAGTTTCCACTTGGCCAGCACCAGGTAGTAGTCCAGGTCGTCGACCTGCCGACCGGACACCTCGGCGTAATGCGCGACGACGTCTGAGCGCGAGGGCATTCCGCGCATGTCCACGTAGTTCATGCCCGACGGGGCGCTCGTGTCTTCTGGCCAGCTCTGCACCATCCAGCCGAGGTCCAGCTTCGGATCGCCGACCGTGCCCATCTCCCAGTCGACGATCGCCGCCAACCGAGCGGGTGCGCCGTGGTGATACATCACGTTCGCGAACTGGTAGTCACCGTGCATCAGGCCGGGGATGTAGTCCAGCGGCCGGTGCGTGCGCAGCCATTCGGTGGCCACATCGAGCCCTTCGAGTTCGCGGCCATTGATGCGCTCGAAAAAGCCGATCCAGCGGTCGACTTGGCGTTCGTGGAAACCGTCGGGACGGCCGAAGTCACCCAATCCCTTGGCGCGCCAATCCACCTTGGACAGCAGCGCGATGCCTTCGGCCAATTGATAGGCCAGGCCCGCGCGGGCATCGTCGTCGGTGTCGAACGGTGCCGGCCATTGCCCGTCGTCCAGGTCCATCGGCGACCAGCCGTCGACGAAACCCATGAGATAGAACGGGCGCCCGAGCACCGACGGGTCATCGCACACGCCGACCGCGGCGGTGTGGGGGACCTCGGTGCCATCCAAGGCTTCGATGATGCGCCACTCGCGCAGGATGCCCTTGTCGCGATCCGGCGGCGCCTCCGGCGGCGGCATGCGAAGGACACAGCGCTCCTCGCCGCGACGGATCTCGTAGATCACGTTCTGAGTGCCGCCGGACAGGTAGCGCGTCTGTATCGGCTCACCCGTACCAGGTAGGCCGGCCTCGTCCATCCAATCGGCAAGGCGTGCAACGTCGATCTCGCTCATAGATTGCCCACCTCGTGCTCGAGGAAGTCGGCGTACTTCGCCTGGGCTGCTTCGCGTTTGCGCGGTATCCACTCGCTGGGCCAGGTGTCTTCGGTGGGCTGGTAGTCGCGCAGCACCTGCTTGGCCACTGTCGCTTTGTGCACTTCGGTGGGGCCGTCGGCCAGGCCCATCACGGCCGCACCGGTGACCATGCCCATGAACGGCATCTCGTTGGTGACACCGAGTGCGCCGTGTACTTGCATTGCCCGCCAGGCGATATCGTGCAGCACCGTCGGCATCACGACCTTGACCGCGGCGATGTCCTTGCGCACCTTCTTGTAGTCGTTGTACTTGTCGATCTCCCACGCGGTGTAAAGCACCATCAGCCGGAACTGCAGCAACTGGGCATACGAATCGGCGATATAGCCCTGCACGAACTGCTTTTCCGACAGCCGGCTTCCTTGCGTCTCGCGGGACAGCGCGCGCTCGCACATCATGTCCAGCGCCTTGCGGGACAGGCCGATGGTGCGCATGGCGTGGTGGATGCGACCGCCGCCGAGACGGGTCTGCGCGATGACGAACGCTTGGCCTTCACCGCCGAGCAGCGCGTCGCCCGGCACCCGGACGTTGTCGTAGTGGATCAGCGCGTGCGAGCCCTCGTCGTCACGCTCGCCGTACAGCCCGACATTGCGGACGATCTTCACGCCCGGTGTGTCCGTGGGCACCAGGAACATCGACATCCCTTGGTACGGGCTGACATCGGGATTGGTCACCACCATGACGATGAGGAACGCGGCGGTCTTGGCGTTGGAGGAGAAGAACTTGTAGCCGTTGATCACCCAGTCGTCGCCGTCGCGCACGGCGCGGGTCTTGAACAGCGTCGGGTCCGCGCCGGCGTGCGGCTCGGTCATCGAATAGCAGGAGAAGAGCTCGCCGTCGAGCAGCGGGCGCAGATAGCGCCGCTTCTGCTCCTCGGTGCCGTAGTGCGCGATGATCTCGGCGTTACCGGTGTCGGGTGCCTGACAGCCGAACACGATGGGCGCCCATTGCGATCGGCCGAGGATCTCGTTGAGCAGAGCCAGTTTCAGCTGTCCGTAGCCCTGCCCGCCGAGCTCCGGGCCGAGGTGCGTCGCCCACAACCCCGTGCGCCGCACCTCCTCCTTGAGCGGGTCGATGACCTTGCGCCTGTTCTCGTCGAGCGGCACGAACTGCTGATGCGGGAAGGCCAGATCGAGCGGTTCGACCTCCTCGCGGACGAATTCGTCGGCCCAGTCGAGCAGCTTCTGATACTCGGGGTCGGTTTCGAAATCCCACGCCATTGGGGTACTCCTTCGATTTGTCGGTCACTGGGCCATCGATTGCAGAAATCCCGGCCAGTCGGGGAACAGTGCGCGGTCGACGATCTCGATGCGGGTGCTCGTCGCGTCGACGTGGTAGGCGAAGCTCTGATGCTGATCGGCGCAGGGAGCGACTTCACGGGCGAAGCCCGCTTGCTCCAATTGCAGTGAGGCCGTGGCGATGTCGTCGGTCCAATATCCGAGGTGATGGGTAGCCCGCCCCGGTACCGCCGTCCACGGCGTGCCCGGCACTGCTTGCACTAGTTCGAGATGCGGGGCCTGCACCGAGTAGCTCATGCGAAACGGAACCTCGTATCCGCCGTCGGCGGTTACCACCGGCACGATGTATTCCATCGGCTTTGTCCAGTGGTATCCCGCGACGGCGGTCAAGTGCGCAGCCGCCTCGTCAAGATCGGGTACCACGATGCCGGTGTGGTAGAAGTCTGTTGGCGATAGCGGCGCATTCATGCCGTGCCTTTCGCACGCAGGTTGAAGCCGGCGATCAGCGCCGCGACGTCTTCGGTGACGACCTCGGCAAAGGAACGATTGCCGAAAGCGCCACCTGCCCAGTGCCGTACGCCTTCGCTAACGTGCATCTGGGCCAGATGGGACAGGTGGGCGATGTCGACGTGCTCGGCCAGCTTGCCGTCGGCTTGCGCCTTGGCGAACAACTCGCCGAACATATCGGCGTCGTTGTCATCGGCAAGCTCACCCGCGAGGATCCGTTGCTCATGGCGATATCCCTCGAGGATCGTCTCGACGATCAACTCGCGGGGATTGCGGGCCATCGAACGTTCCAGGCTGCGCAGCGCCTCGCCGATCACCGCTTCGACGTCGTAGTCGGTGTCGAGCAACGCCCGGACGATCGTTTGCGCAGCGCGGGTCGAGAGCAGCCCGACCTCGAACAGCACGTCCTCTTTCGCCGGGAAATAGAAATAAAACAACGCCCGCGAAACGCCCGCCGCCCGGCAGATATCGGCGACGGTCGTGTTGGCGTAGCCGTTGGTCCGCCATAGCGCCATCGCCGCCTGCACCAGCGCACGCTTGGTCTCATGCGAGCGCGCCCGCTGATACGAGGCCCGGCGCTGACCACCGTCAGCAACTACTGACGTGCTGTTCCTGGCCACAATTGCACTGTAACAGCGAAATTGATGCTTGCAAATAGTTGACGTCTGTCTAACTATCTAGGGGTGACATCAACCCAGCTGCACCACGTCGTCATGCGAAGCCATTCGGCGTCGACGTTCATCACCTTCCTGACCGACGTGGTCGGGATGACGGTCCAGTTCACGATGCATGTGCCCGGCGAAATCCTCGAGAAAACCTTGGGCTGGCCGCTGTCCGACGGTGCGCAGGTGACGATGCTGGGCACCGGCGAGGCGGGCCTGATCGAGGTGCTCGATGTGCCGGAGCGCCTCCGTGACGTGGCACCTGAAGGACTCGCTGCGTTGTCGTTTCTGACAAACGACTTCGACGCGGTCCGCGAGAAGGCCAAGACGTTCGCCAGTGACGTGACGATGCTCGACACCGGCGTGCCCGGCGTCCAGCTGTTCTTCTGCACGATGGGCGGGGTGCCGATCGAGTTCGTGGGAGCCTATGCCCCAGAAGCGAACTCCGCGACCAGCGATGCGACGAACTCCTGAGTGCGCCGCCGCGATGCGCGGCGTTCGTCGGCGTCGTCGCCCAGCGGCACCACCCGCACGGCCAGATCGGTGACGCCGGCGTCTCGGTACCGGCGCACCCGGGCGAGAACAGTCGCTTCGTCACCCGCCGCCATGGTGTCGCCGACGTCCTCGGCGTCGCCATGTTCGAGCAGCCGCACATAGTTGGGGGAGAAGTCGGCATGGCCCAGCACCTCGCTGGCGTAGGTGCGGGCGGCGTCGACTTCGCTGTTTGAGCAGAGTGCGACGGGAACGCCCGCCACGACGCGTATTCCGCTGCGGCCCAACGCCTCTGCCGCCTTTGTGATGCGCGGAACCACGTAGTCACCGATCGCCCGCTCGTCGGCCATCCACAGGATGGTTCCGCCGGTGCGCTCACCGGCGATGCGTAGCATCGTGGGCCCGAGGGCAGCGATCAGCACAGGCATCTCACACGCGTCCGTGACGTCGACGGGACTGTGCACGCGGTAGCTGTCGTTGTCGACGTCCACCGAACCCGGTCCCGCGAACGCCGCGTCGAGCACGTCGAGATAGTCGCGCAATAGCGATGCCGGTCGGTCGTAGGGCAACCCGAGTTGGTCCGCGATGATCCAGTGGTGCGACGGGCCGATACCCAGCGTGAAGCGGCCAGCGCACGCGACCTGGGTAGTCAGCGCCTGCTGCGCCATGATGAGCGGATGGCGGGTCTGGATAGGCACGACCGCGGTGCCTATTTCAATGTGTGACGTGGCCTGCCCGAGTAGGGCGACGGCCGCCATCGCATCCAGGTAGCCAGGCACCTGCGGCATCCAGAACGACGCGAAACCCTGTGCCTCGGCGGCCTTTCCGTCATCGAGCAGGCCGGCCAGCCGGTCTGCCCGGGATCGCTCCTTGTCGGAGCCGACCATCAACCCGATTCTCATCCATACTCCCTACGGCACATACCGGTCCCATTCGTGCGGGACGACAGGGTGAAACGGCGCCGCGAACAGCGGTTCGACGCCGTCGCCCCACCGCTTTGCGAGTGGCGCCCGCAGACGCGCACCCGTGCTGACGGGGTCGTCGTCGAGAAAGAGATACGAGAGTGTCTGCCCCGCAGGAGCATTCGCCAGTTCTGTGTGTGCGGAATGCGACGTGGCCGACCAGATCCCAGCCACCCCGTCGACGTCGATCAGGTCGTTGTGTGCCGGCGCGTTCGTCTCGAGCACCACGTAGACACCCCGCGCCGGCCACCACGGCAGCACATCACCGCCGATCTTGATTCGGGGCGCTGCCATCTTGGTGGCGACGGTGTACACCCCGCGTTGCACCGGCGGCAGCAGCGGCAATTTGCGGCCCGCGTCGCCCAGTGCCGTGGACAGCTCGTTGAATCCCTTCAGGCCGCGACGGTCGGCGAAGAAGTACGTCATCACATGATCGATGGCGTCGAAGCGCTCGTCGGTGCAGGCCCGCGCGGCCCGGCATGCCGGCGTCGACACCAGTCGCAAGGACGCCCGCACGGCGGACAAGCGGTGTTGCTCGGGCCGGTGGTCCAAGGTGTGCCAGCGCAGGTACTCGGCATCCAGTCCGTCCGGATGCCGCCGCGCCATCGAGACGAACATGGTGGTGATATCGCCGCGGCCCGCGGCAAGGACGTCGGCGACCTCGTCCGACGGTGTACCGGGTAGCTGCATCACGCTCCTGTCGTCGAATTGCGCTCGGCCAGAGGGATTTCGGGATGACGTGCCTCGATCATCCGCCGGAAGCCCTCGCGCCAGGGCACTTTCGTCCGCCCCAGCACCGCATGCATGCGGGTGACATCAGGCCACAACGGCGTGTGCGCGTCGGGGGTGTACTCGAATACCGGGTCAACACCGACCAGTTCGCCCAAATAGCTGCAGTACTCCTCGGCGCTGACGGTCTCGCTGCCGGCCCAGTTCACCACGACCGGCGGCGTCGCAGCCACCTCCATGGCCCTGATGCCGAGTTCGACATAGTCGTCCTCGTAGATGGGGTTGTAGTTGTTGGGCTTGTCCGGATGCAGCCGGATCGGCTTGCGCGCCAAGATCATGTCCAGGCGGTCGGCCGGCGCACCGCCTTCGGGCCCGTACGTCGAACAGATCCGGATGATCGTCAGCGGTATGCCGTTTTGCGTGGCGATCCAGGTGCACACCGCCTCGGCGGCCACCTTCGAGAAGCTGTAGTTCGGGCGCAGCGGCACTCCCGGCGGGTCGTCTTCGGTCAACGGCCGTCTGCCCTGGTACCCCGTAGATCGACCCCGTCGAGCAGAACACGAAACCCTTTGCGGTACGGCAGTGGTAGAGCAGATCGCCGGAGTGCTGCGCGTTGGTCCGCAGGCACTGCACCCAGGCACCGGTGCCGGGATCCACCGCGGCATGGAACACATACGTGAAGTCGTCGGGCAACGCCGAGAAGTCGCTTGCGCTCATGTCCAGAGCCAGGGGAGTGATGCCGGCGGCGGTCAGTTTGTCGCGATCTTCTGGATTCCGCAGCCGCGCGGCGCCCCACACCTCGTTGCGCGGGGCGAGAGCGCGCGCGATGGGGAACGCGATCTTGCCGGTCGCGCCGGTGATCAGGATCTTTTCCGAGTCGAGCATCCCATTAGTCATAGCGCACGATGACTCAAATGTTAAGTACT
The DNA here is from genome assembly GCF_002838065.1 of Mycobacterium hubeiense. Classification (GTDB taxonomy): domain Bacteria; phylum Actinomycetota; class Actinomycetes; order Mycobacteriales; family Mycobacteriaceae; genus Mycobacterium; species Mycobacterium hubeiense. The sequence continues at coordinate 169,916 of NZ_PIZU01000005.1, forward strand.
TGATATGTTGGCGGTGTGCAACTCACCTTCGACGCCGAGGTCGAGGCGTTCCGCGCGGAGTTCATTGCCTTCCTCGAGGAGCACCTGCCGTCCGAAGCCGAGGCCGGCGCGGAGCGATCACGGTCGACGGCTCACGTCCCCGACTGGGCGCGGCGTTGGCAGCAGGTCCAGTTCGACCACGGGTGGCTGCTGCCGGGCAATCCGCCGGATTTCGGCGGCCGCAATGCGGGCGTCCTGCAGCAGTTCGTGCATCGCGAGGAGCTGGCCCGGCGGCGCATCTATCACGTCTTCAACCCGCAGGGCGTCGGCATCATCGCGGCCTCACTGCTGTCGTTCGGGACTGACGAGCAGAAGCAGCGCTGGGCGGTGCCGATTCTGCGGGCCGAGATGACGGCAGCATTGGGCATGAGCGAGCCGGGGGCAGGGTCCGACCTCGCGGGGTTGTCGACGCGTGCTGTCCTTGAGGGCGACCATTTCCGCGTCAACGGCCAGAAGGTGTGGACGTCGGGAGCGCACGACGCCGACGTGCTGCTCACCTTCGTGCGCACCGATCCCGAGGCCCCAAAGCACAAGGGCATCAGCGCATTGCTGATTCCCACCAATACGCCGGGTGTGGAGCGACGGCCGTTCGCCTCGGTGTACGACCGCGAGAGCCCGGACTTCAACGAGGTGTTCTTCACCGATGTGCAGGTACCCGCCGAGAATCTGGTGGGGCCGCTGCATGAAGGCTGGAAGGTGGCCAACGGCTCGCTCGGCCACGAACGCACGATGATGTGGATGGCGTTCGCCAACAGGCTCGAGCAACTGCTGGACGACTACCGCCCCGTCAGCGCCGTGGATCGCGATCGTTACGCCACCATCGCGATGGACTATCAGGCGCTGCGTCTGCTTGGCTCCAAAGCGCTCGGGCAGGCGGCCCGCGGCGAACGCGACATACCCAGCATCTCGGTGCTGAAGCTGTTCGGCTCCGAGGCCGAGCAAAACGCGTTCCGGCATGCGTTGGACGCCAAGGGTGCCGACGGTCTGCGCAGTCCTGCGCTCACCGCGCCATACAATCCTTACAGCCCAGACCTTTTCACCGGCAGCTGGTTCACGCGCTACATCAGTACCTACGCGGGCACCATCTCCGGTGGTACCTCAGAGATCCAGCGCAATATNGGCAGCTGGTTCACGCGCTACATCAGTACCTACGCGGGCACCATCTCCGGTGGTACCTCAGAGATCCAGCGCAATATCATCGCGCAACGCGTGTTGGGCCTACCGGCGCGCTGAATCGGTCACGGTGCCGGGGCCGCCAGCTCACGCAGCGACGACATGAACAGCTCGTCCATCCGTGGGCTCAATTCGGCCAGGGCCCCCGCACTGGCATAGCTGGCCGAGCCGAAGACCCGTTCGAGTGAGTCGGCGGCGGTGGCGGCGCCGATCGAAAGACACAGGCACGCAACGCCTTCCATGCGCAGCTCTTCGAGCGCCTTGTGCGCGTCGGCTTCGGCGTATTTGCCTTCATACCCGTCGTCGTAGGGAAATCCGTCGGACAGCACGAGCAGCAGCCGATTCGGTGTGCCCGCTTCGGTTTTGAGGATTTCGCCAGCCCCGCGGATCGCGGCCCCGAGCCGGGTGTAGCTCGACGGCTGCAGCTGGTTGAGCCGTGCGCGGCCGACCGCGCTGAAACTTTGGTCGAATGTTTTGATCGCCGGCAGATGCACCGCGTGTCGTCCCAGCGAGCGGAAGGCATACACCGCGACACGGTCACCGAGCTCCTCGAGCGTGACGGCGATTGTCGCCGCTGCCCGCCGCTGATGCTCGTGCACGGCGAGACCGTCGGAATCGGTGTCGGTGGCCGATCCGGACGCGTCGATCAAGATGAGCACACCGAGATTACGGGCGAGCTTGCGACGCTCCAGATAGACGTTCTCCGGTGGCGAGTAACCGGAGCGCAGGTCGACGAACAAGTCGATGAGCGCCTCGATGTCGAGGTCGTCGCCGTCGGCGCGGCCGCGTAAGACCTTGGGGCCGAGGCCGACTCGCGACAGACGTCGTCGAAGCACGTCATCGTGCGCGACGCCGGCGTCGGACACATCGGCATCAGCAGTCAGGGGAAAGTCGAGCACGCGGCACCAGTCCGGCTTGTACCGGTCGTTGAAGACATCCCACTCCGGATGCAGGGCGCCGCCCACGCCCACCGCGGCTCCGGGTTTGTCGTCGTCGGTGAAGTGGATCCGGGTGGGGAGCGGTCGCGCGTTCGGGCCCGCCTGCTGCGCCCGCCGGATGGAGCGTACCGTCATCTCCGCGCCCGCGGCGCCCTCGCCTTCGGAACGGCTGCCGCCGAACATCTTCCGGAAGTAGTCCGACATCGACTGGTTGTTGAGGAGTGGACTCTGAAACAGCTTGAGAATCTTGCTCTCGTTGGACTTCCCGCCGTCGTCGTCCTCGTCTTCGTCGTCGTCCTCGGACTGGGGCATGTCGATGGGATCGAAGTGCAGTTTAAGGTCCTTGTTGGTGGCTTGTCCACCGGGTCCGGCGACAGACCCCAGCAACCGGGACGGTTTGATGACGCCGAACCACTCCGGCGGGTCGGCGACGTGCGCGCGGCCCTTGGCCATCTCGAGTGACTCGTCGGCGGTCGAGGTCCTGGGTTGTCCGTCGGGGAGGAGCGCGGCATCGAGTGGAATCTGACCGGCGAGTTCGGCGAGTACGCGATGACCTTCTAATGCCAGGTAGCGCCGCGCCAACGTCGCGCGTGCCCGCATCTGCTTCACCAATCGTGGTTCAAGGCTGCCCGCGCCGAGAAGTGCACTCTGGACCAGCATTTCGCGGCGCTGCTCGTCGACGGACCGATCGGCCGAGACGAAGATGAACTGGCCGTTGGTGTATGCGGGCTGGCCGGCCGGCGCCTCGGTGACGTCGACGGACCTGCCGGCGATGTACGTGGCGAGGAACCGGAACCGGTTGGGGTCGGACGTCACTGGGGAAGCACGGTATTGACGAGCTCATCGAGTGCGCGGATGACGTCGTCATCGTCGGAGAGCACTTCGACGACGGCCGCGTGGACTGCACTGCGCAGGTTCAGCCCTTCAGCGGCAAGGCCGCCCGCGAGAATGAGCATGCGGGTGGAGGACACTTCGCGCAACGGCGAGCCGTCCAGGTTGCGGATGGCGTACGCGAGTTTGACCAGCGCACTTGCTGTTTCGGTGTCGATGCCGGCTTCGTGGGCGACCACCTCGGTCTCGATCTCAGGGGAGGGGTAGCCGAGTTCGATGGCGATGAACCGTTGACGGGTCGACTCCTTGAGGTTCTTCAGCACACTCTGGTAACCGGGGTTATAGGAGATCACCAACTGGAACCCGGGCGCCGCCCGCAGTGTCGTACCGAGCCGGTCGACGGGCAACTCACGGCGGTGGTCGGCCAGTGGATGGATCACCACGGTGGTGTCCTGACGCGCCTCGACCACCTCGTCCAGATAGAAGATGGCGCCCTCGCGCACCGCGCGGGTCAACGGTCCGTCCACCCAAACCGTCTCACCGCCCTTGAGCAGGAACCGGCCCACCAGATCCGCCGACGTCATGTCCTCGTGGCCGGCGACGGTGATCAATTCCCGTCCGAGCTCGTGAGCCATGGCCTCCACGAATCGCGTTTTCCCGCAACCCGTGGGACCTTTCAACAACACAGGCAGGCCACGGCGGGCCGCCGCGCGGAAGACCTCCACCTCGTCGCCGATGGCACGGTAGAACGGCGCATCGGCAACCCCGCTGCTCGCTCCGTTGACTACGGTGGATTGATTCTTCAACAAACTACTCACCTGTTCGCTCGATGGGAACGTTGACGGGAAGCTTGACGCCATCCGGCAGAACAAGCTCACCGTCGTGATTGATGTAGCCCGAATTCTGCAGCGGCATCGGCAGCGCTGGATCGGGGCACGGCCGATCCGTGTCTTCACCGCAGATGCCCATCAGGAAGTACGAGCGCTTCAAAATGTCATCCGGCCAAGGATCTTGGTGCATCGCGAAGAACTGCGCCGGGATGTTGTAGAGCACGAAGAAGGCCATGCTGCATGCGGCGAAGATCGCCAGGAAGCGGGTGAACTGTTGGCGGACGAACCCGCCGCGGACGCTGTCGAGTCCCCGCTCGACGACCGTGCGCCCACGGTCGTCAGTGAAGTAGCGCAGGCAGCACAGCGCCGCCTGCACGCCGCCCCACATCAGCCCCTCGTAGAGCGGCCACTGGTAGTAGGTGCCGGCATTGACCGACAACGCCTGAATGGCGCCCGGATAGGTGAAAAGCCCCATCGGCATGAGGAACAGACCCTCGATGACGAAATCGAAGATGAAGGTCCAGGCGATCACCACGCCGATCAGCCCGAGGGTGTTGATGTTGGGAAACCGCTTCTTGGCCAACCTCATGACCCAGCAGCCGAGCATGGTGCACAGCAGGACGAAGAAGTAACCCGGGGCGTTCATCAGGACCGGTTCGGCCATCATGGCGCCCGGTTCCCCGAACGACACCCAACCCGGAATGTCCTGGACCCACGAGCCCATATTCCACATCCAGGTGTTGTAGGTGCTCCACGTGTTGAAGTAGTTCAGCAGCGGATCCTGAAACCACAGCAGGCCGCAGGACACGAAGAGCATGCCGTCGAGGGTGATTCGCCGCTCGCGCCGCCATGGCCGAATGAGGAACCACCAGACGGCAATTGGCAGGCCGATGACGATCACGGCGGTCCAGGTGGACAGGATCACCTTCATGAACATCGGAGGGTCGGTGGGTCCCGGGGGAACCCGTTCGAAGTTCGGCCCGGTGATCCAGCGGATCCACACGTACAGCTGGAAAGCCAGAATGACACCGCCGAGCGCCGCCCAGATTTTCACCGGGGCGATCTTGGATTGAGGCTGGGTACCCAGTGTCGCCTCGCTGAGCGATTCGGTGACAACAGGCTTTTTCTTTTGCGAAAGATCGCTCATGGACCCCACTGCTCCTCCCGAAGTGGCCGACGCGGCGAAAATATACCAGTGAGTATCTCAGTGACCAAGGGGTAAAAACCTATGGCAGAATCGGGGCATGGTTGAGCCTTGGACCCGGGAGCGACGCCTCGAGCACACGCGCACGCTGCTCCTCGATGCCGCTGAGGAGGTGTTTGCCGAAAAGGGTTTCATCCCAGCAACTCTCGATGACATCGCCAAGGCCGCCGGGTACTCGAAAGGGGCGATATACAAATATTTCGCCACCAAGGAAGACCTGTTTCTCGCCGCGAGCGACCGGTACTGGCGCCGCTATTTCGACAACTTCGCCGAGGTGATGTCGTCGGCTGATCACGTCGGGGCACGCGAACTCGAGAGCATCGCCGAGCGCTGGCGGCAACTGAGTCGCGACCGCGGGGCGGAGCATGCGGCACTGGGAGTCGAGTTCAACCTCTATCTACTGCGCAACCCGGACGCGCGGAAACGTGTGGCCGCCAAGCGATCTGAGGTGGTCAAGCAATTGGCCACCTACATCGTCGAGGGCATTGATCGGCTGGGCGCGACCCTGCTGATCCCCGCGACCACGTTTGCCCACATCATCATCGCCACGACCGACGCGGTCGAGATGAGCAGCCACCTCGACGATATCGACCTTTACCTGCCGATGGTCGAGATGTACGTGTCGGCCGTCAAGATGCCCTGAAGCCTCATGGCCCGCGTTTGATGGGCACTGGCGGGGGCACCTCGGCGCCTTCGGGCAGAACGAGTTCACCGTCGTGGTTGATGTACCCCGAGTGCTTGGTCGGTAGCGGCAGAACAGGATTCGGGCACGGGCGGTCGGTCCCCTCACCGCAGATGCCGGGATTGAAGTACGAGCGCTGCTGCACATCCTCCGGCCACGGGTCGGCGTGCATCCCAAGCCAGGTCGCGGGCACGTTGTAGAAGAGGAAGAAGCATGCGCTGACACCGCCAAAGATCGCCAGGAAGCGGATGAACTGTTGTTTGACGAATCCGCCGCGGATGCTGTCCAGTCCGCGCTCGACCAGGGTGTGTCCGCGGTCGTCGGTGAAGAAGCGCAGGCAGCACAACGCCGTCTGGACGCCACCCCACATCAGCCCTTCGTAGATGGGCCACTGGTAATAGGTGCCGGCGTTGAACGACAACGACTGGATGGCGCCGGGGTAGGAATAGAAGCCGATCGGCAGGAGGATGAGCGCCTCCATGATGAAGTCGAAGACGAAGGCGATCGCATAGGTGACCAAGACCAACCGCAGGTTGCTGATCCCGGGCCAGCGGTTCTTGATCTTGCGCATGATCGCGCATCCGACGATGGTGAGCAACAAGACGCCGTACATGTAGCCGGGGATATTGGTCAGGAGCGGTTCGGGCACCGTATGGCCCGGTTCCTCGTGCGCCACCCAGCCCGGGATGTGCGGTGCCCAGGACCCCTGGTTGAACAGCCAGGCGTTGTAAGTGCACCAGGTGCTGTAGTAGTTGAGCATCGGATCCTGGAACATCATCAGGCCCATCGACACCAGCAGCATGCCGTCGAGCGTGATGCGCTTCTCTCGCACCCAGGGCCGAATGAGGAAGAACCACAAGGCAAACGGCAGGCCGATCCAGAGCACGACGGCGTTGGCGATCAGCGGGATCTTCATGTAGAGGGGTGGCTCGCTGGGCCCCCCCGATACCGGCTCGAAGAAGGGGCCGGTGACCCACCGGATGAACACATACAGCGTCACGGTCAGGAACACCGCGCCGACAGGCGCCCAGATCTTGATTGCATTCGACGACCGCGGCGCCTCCGTGCTGAGGCTCGCGGGGCCGCTCGTCGTTTCGGTGATGGCGGACTTCTTCGACAGTTCGCTCACAACGCCTCCTGACCCGCCGTATAGGCACTCGCACTCACGGAGAAGATACCAGCGAGTATCTGAATGTCCAGAGGGATTCTCAGATTCTGTGGCACACTTTTTTCATGGTCGAGCGGTGGACACGGGAACGACGTCTTGAGCACACGCGTTCACTGCTGCTCGATGCTGCCGAAGATGTGTTTGCCGAAAAGGGTTTTGCACCAGCGACTTTGGACGATATCGCGCACGCGGCCGGCTACACGAAGGGCGCCATCTACAAGCACTTCGCCACCAAAGAGGATCTTTTCCTTGCGGTCAGCGACCGGTATTGGCGGCGCTACTTCGACAACTTCGCTGAGGTGATGTCGTCGGCGGAGCAGATCGGGTCGCGCGAACTCGACGAGATCGCCGCACGGTGGCGGCAACTGAGTCGCGACCGCGGCGCCGAGCACGCCGCGCTGGGCCATGAGTTCACGCTGTATCTGATGCGCAACCCCGACGCGCGAGAACGCGTGGCGGCCAAGAGATCAGAGGTCGTCGAGGCGCTGGCGAAGTTCGTCGTCGAGGGCATTGACCGGCTCGGCGGCACCCTGCTGATCCCTGCGTTGACGTTCGCCCAGGTGCTCGTCGCCACCAGCGACTCCGTCGTACTGGGCAGCGAACTCGACGATGTCGACCTCTACCGGCCGATGGTCGAGATGTACGTGTCGGTGATCAAACTGTCCTGACGTCCGGCACGCCGCGTCAGGTAGTCGATCTGTAGGTGGATTGCATAGAGCACCAGCGGCGGCAACACGATGAACGGGATGTTCTCGCCGATGAACTTGAACCACAGGCCGAATGCGCCCTGCCCGATGTCGTTGAAACCGGCGCCCACCTCGGCGAGGAAGTACACCGCGGTGCTGCTCATCAACACCGCGATCCCCGCGAATGCCACCCACAGGCAGCGGATGCGGGATTCATGCGACAGGTCGGTTTTGATCAACCGGGTCCACATCGTGATGACGATGACGCCGGTGGTGACGCCGACGACCTCGAGAGCGAACGTCCACGGGTTACCGCTGGCGTAGCGTGTATCGGCCAAACCGTACTGCCACCACAGCCATTTGAAGCCGGGGTCCGACGTCGGTGTCCACCATCCGAGCGGGTGGCCGATGAGGAACATCAGCTCATAGCCGATCTGGCTGAATGCGGTGTAGGGCAGGTAGAACAGGGTCAGCTCGGCCGCCTTGTCGACGCGAGATCGGTTCTCGCCCGGCGCATCCCACAGAATCACCAGCGGCAGCAGGATCACCGGAACTCCGAAGAGCAGGTTTGCGATGACGTCGGAGGTGAACGTCGGCTCGATCAACCCGATGCCGACGCCGACCGTCATCCCGAGGAACACCAGCGTGGTCCATACGGCGACTCCGAGGTAGATCCGCAGGCGATGCGGCGCCCACGGACGCGCGAAGTTGGGTTCGCGTTCGGACACGGTCATGTCCCTTTCGCCGCGACGGAAATGGACTTGCTGTCGGTGTAGCCGTCGATGCCTTCGCGGCCGAGTTCGCGACCGTATCCGCTGGCTTTCACGCCGCCGAACGGGGCGAACGGGTCCATGGTGTAGCCCTGGTTGACCCCGAACGTCCCGGTGCGGATGCGCGTGGCGACGCTCAGCCCGCGATCGGTGTCCGCCGTGAACACCGAACCCGCCAGCCCGTAATCGGAGTCGTTGGCGATCGCCACCGCCTCGTCCTCGTCGGCGTAGGCAATGACGGTCAGCACTGGCCCGAAGATCTCCTCGCGGGCGATCCGCATGGAGTTGGTCGCGTGGTCGAACAATGTGGGCCGGACGTACCAGCCGCAGTCGATCCCGTCGGGCATGTCCGTGCCGCCGACGACGATGCGGGCGCCTTCCCGCTGTCCGCTCTCGATGTAGCCGAGCACCCGCTCCTGCTGGCGTTCTGCGACGAGCGGGCCCACCTGGGTGGCGGCATCGGTCGGATCGCCAACGACCAACGACGTCATCTCGGTGGCCAACGCGTCGGTGAACTCGTCGGCGCGGGCGGCGGGAACCAGTATGCGAGTCAACGCATTACAGATCTGACCGCTGTTGGAAAGGCTGGCCGACCGGACGCCGGCGGCGACGGCGGCGGGGTCGGCATCGTCGAGCACAATCGCCGCGGACTTGCCGCCCAGCTCGAGGCTGACGCGCTTCAGATCGGCCGCGCATGCCGCGGCGACTGCCTTGCCCGCCGCCGTCGACCCGGTGAACGAGACCTTGTCCACGCCAAGGTGTTTCACCAAGTACTCGCCGACCGGTGCGTCGCCGGGCAGCACGCTGACCACACCCGGCGGCAGGCCCGCCTCGGCAAGCATCTCGGCGAGCAGCAACGCGTTCAGCGGCGATTCGGGCGCTGGCTTGAGCACCACCACGCAACCGGCGAGCAGCGCCGGAATCAGCTTGGTGACGATAAGGAACTGCGGCATGTTCCACGCCACGATGGCGGCGACGACGCCTACGGGCTCGCGGCGGATGTGGATGTCTGCCCCGTACATGCCGCGGCGGGCTTCGGTCCAGGGATAGGTGTCGGCGAGGTCGCAGAACGCGGTCATCATCATCGCGGGCAGCCCTACCTGCGCCCGTTGCGCGAAGCTGATCGGTGCGCCGATCTCGGACGTGATGGTTTCCGCCATCTCAGCGCGTCGGTCGCCGTAGATCTTTGCGAGCCGGCGCACGGCCTCGATGCGCTCGGCGGGATCCAGTCGCGGCCAGGGGCCGGCATCGAAGGCCGCCCGCGCGGCCTCGACCGCCGTGTCGACATCGGCGGGCGCGGCGGCCGCGACGCTCGCCACCAGCTGCTCGGTGTGCGGAGCAATGACGTCGATGCGCTGGTCGGTGCTCGGTTGTGACCACCTGCCGCCGATGAACAACTCGTTTGACCGCACCCGTGTCCCGCCTTCCCGTAATCCGCGTCGAATCACGACCCTGGTGCAAATTTCGACGGAAACTGCTCGCCCCGCCGAAGCAATATCAACTACTTGCGATTGTGACATGGAGCATATACCGTCGGCCTCGCGGAGTGGAGAGGAGAAACCGATGGCCCGATTTCCCAAGCCGCCCGAAGGAAGCTGGACGGAGCACTATCCGGAGCTGGGCACCGAGCCCGTCTCCTACGAGGACTCGATCAGCCCCGAGTTCTACGAAATCGAACGCAAGGCGATCTTCAAGCGGGCATGGCTGAATGTCGGTCGCACCGAACAGCTTCCGAAGAAGGGCAGCTACTTCACCAAAGAGCTCAAGGTCGTCAACACGTCGATCATCGTGGTGCGTACTGCCTCCGGTGAAGTCAAGGCGTACCACAACATCTGTCGTCACCGCGGCAACAAGCTGGTGTGGAACGACTTGCCGCAGGAGGAGACCAGCGGCGTGTGCCGGCAGTTCACCTGCAAGTACCACGCCTGGCGCTACGACCTCGACGGCAACCTGACCTTCGTGCAGCAAGAAGGGGAGTTCTTCAACCTCGACAAGAGCCGCTACGGCTTGGTCGGAGTGCATTGCGACGTCTGGGAGGGGTTCATCTTCGTCAACTTCGCGCCCGAACCCGAGCAGAGCCTGCGCGACTTCCTCGGCCCGATGATCACCAATCTGGAGGGCTATCCGTTCGACAAGATGACGTCGCGGTTCGCTTACCGTTCCGAGGTCAACGCGAACTGGAAGCTCTACATGGATGCGTTTCAGGAGTTTTACCACGCGCCCGTACTGCACGCGAACCAGTCGCCGACCGCGTACTCGAAGGCCGCGGCAGAGGCCGGGTTTGAGGCGCCGCACTATCGCATCGAAGGGCCGCACCGGTTGGTGAGCACCTCGGGTGTGCGGGCGTGGGAGATGGCCGACGAGATGCGCAAGCCCATCGAGGACATCTGCCAGAGCGGGCTGTTCGGGCCATGGGACAAGCCGGATCTCGGGGAAATGCCGCCCGGGCTCAACCCCGCGAAATGCGATCCGTGGGGCCTGGATTCGTTCCAGCTGTTCCCCAACTTCGTGATCCTGTTCTGGGGGCAGGGCTGGTATCTGACGTACCACTACTGGCCGACGTCGTACAACACGCACATCTTCGAGGGCAACCTGTACTTCCCGCAGCCACGCACGCCGCGGGAGCGCGTCGCGCAGGAATTGGCCGCGGTGTCGTTCAAGGAATACGGCCTGCAGGACGCCAATACGCTGGAGGCCACCCAGACGATGATCGAGTCACGCGTTCTGGACGACTTCGTGCTGTGCGATCAGGAGGTGCTGATCCGTCACCTGCACAAGGAGACTGCCGCGTGGGTCGAGGACTACCAACGCAAGACCGCGGGGGTGTGACGTGACTGCAAAATTACCACCCGAATTCGCTGACCTGGAACGGTTTTCGGACTGGTGCCTGCCGACGGAGCCGGAGCGATACGCCAAGCGGCTGGACAGCACGATGACCGAGATGCAGGCCTTCTACGACGCGGTCACCGCGCGGGCCGACGAGGCGATCGCGTACTGCGACAAGTTCTCGCTCGACGATATGCCCGAGGACGTGCTGAACCTGATGCATCTTCTCTACTCGATGATCCAGGTGTCGTTCCCGATCGAGTGCTGGAAGCAACCGAAGGTGCCCGACTCGGGCGCCACGACGCTGGACTGCGTCGTCGAACCCGTCCCATGACGACCATCCTGCGGGCCGCCCGCTGGGCCGACATCGCAGCCGGCGAGGTGCGCTCCCCGGCCGTGGTGGTGGTCGAGGACGATCGCATCGCCGCGGTGAATCCCGCTGAACTGCCGCCTGATTCGACGGACATCGATCTCGGCGACGTCACGCTGCTGCCCGGGCTGATGGACATGGAGCTCAACCTGCTCATCGGTGGCCCCGGCGGTCCTGAGGGGCTGCCCAGCCCGATGCACGGCGTGCAGGACGATCCCGCCTACCGCACCCTGCGCGGGGCGGTCAACGCGCGCACCACGCTCGAAGCCGGCTTCACCACGGTGCGCAATCTCGGGTTGATGGTGAAGACTGGCGGCTATCTCCTCGACGTCGCATTGCAACGCGCCATCGACCAGGGTTGGCACGTCGGCCCGCGGATCTACCCCGCCGGACACGCCGTCACGCCGTACGGCGGACACCTCGATCCGACGGTGTTTCAACGGCTGGCGCCGGGGATCATGCCGCTGTCGGTGGCGGAGGGCATCGCCAACGGCGTCGATGACGTCCGCGCCTGCGTGCGTTACCAGGTTCGGCACGGCGCCAAGCTGATCAAGGTGTCCGCGTCGGGCGGGGTGATGTCGCACAGCACCGCGCCGGGCGCGCAGCAGTACTCCGACGAGGAGTTCGCGGCGATCGCCGACGAGGCCCACCGGGCTGGGGTGCGGGTGGCCGCGCATGCGGTGGGGGACAGCGCGATCCGCGCCTGCATCCGCGCGGGAATCGACTGCATCGAACACGGGTTCCTGGCATCCGACGACACCATCAAGATGATGGCCGACACCGGGACCTTCCTGGTGTCGACGACCTATCTCACCGAGGCGATGGCCATCGACCGCATCGCCCCGGAACTGCGCAAGAAGGCCGAAGTGGTTTTCCCGCAGGCGCAGGCCATGCTGCCCAAGGCAATTGCGGCCGGGGTGCGCATCGCCTGCGGCACCGATGCGCCGGCGATCCCGCACGGGCAGAACGCGAAAGAGCTGTGCGCGTTGGTGAAACGCGGTATGACGCCGATGCAGGCGCTGCGGGCCGCGACGATCACCAGTGCCGAGCTCATCGAGGCCGACGATGAGCTCGGGCGCATCGCACCCGGCTACCTGGCCGACATCATCGCTGTGCCCGGCGACCCGTCGCGCGACATCGCCACGACGCTCGACGTGCAATTCGTGATGAAGAACGGCGAGGTCTTCAAGCGCTAACGTCGGGCTAGGAGGCGAGAATGGAACAGACCGACAACATTCTGTGGCTGCTCAAGCAGGCCTGGTACTTCGCGCTGACGACGGTCAACGACTCGGTGAGCGAGCACGGTGTGAGCACAGCGCAGATCGGCATGTTGCGTCAGCTGGCCACCGAACCCGGCCTGTCTGGGGCCGAGCTGGCGCGGCGGCTGCTCATCAGCCCGCAGGGCGTGCAGCTGGCGTTGAAGGAGCTTGAGCGCCGGGGGCTGGTGGAGCGCAAACAAGACCCGCAGCACGGCCGAATCCTGCAGGCGTTCTTGACCGATCGCGGTCGCGAGGTCGCCGAAGCCGTCGTCAGCGACGCCATCGCCGCCCACCACAAGGTCTTCGGCGTGCTCAGCAAGGACGAGCAAAAGACGTTGAAGGAACTGCTCGGTCGCGTGATCGAACAAGGCACCGGCCACAAGCTGCACCTGGACCACATCGGCGATGAATAGAAAGTACTTGATACCTATGACAAGTACTTGATATTATGAATCTCGATGAGCGGGGATACCAAGGTCGACGAGTTTGCGCCACTGCGCATCAAGCGCGTCGTGCGCGAGACCGCTGATGCGGTGTCGCTGGTGCTCGACGTGCCCGAGCACTGCGCCCCGAAATTCCGCTATCAGGCCGGCCAGTTCTTGACGCTGCGGGTCAATGTCGACGGGCAGGAGCACCGTCGTTGCTACTCGATGTCGTCCGCACCCGTCGAAGACGATCTGCGTATCACGATCAAACGCGACCCCGGCGGCCTGGTGTCGAACTGGCTCAACGACACCGCCTCCGAGGGCGGCGAGATCCACGCTGCCCCGCCGGACGGACGGTTCGTACTGCGTGACACGTCAGACGACATCGTGGCGTTCGCCGGGGGCAGCGGTATCACGCCGATCATGTCGCTTCTCCGTACGGCGCTGGCGAAATCGTCGAGACGAATCCGGCTGTTCTACGCCAACCGCAGCCGGGACTCGGTGATCTTCGGCGACGCGCTCGCCCAGCTCGCCGACCGCCACGCCGACCGGCTAACCGTCGTGCATCACCTCGACGAGGAGGCCGGCGTCGTAACGCCCAGTGCCGTCGAATCTTTCCTCACCGGCACCGGCGCAGCGGACTACTACATCTGCGGGCCCAGCGCGTTCATGGATGCCGTGGAAGCGACAGTCCTCAAGGCCGGTGTGCCCCGCGAACGCGTGCACCTCGAGCGCTTCACCGTGGAACCGATATCCGCCGATGATGCCGCATCGGAAACCGAAGAGGTCGTCATCGAATTGGATCGCAAGAAGACCACGGTGGCGTACCGCTCCGGCAACACCCTGCTTCAGATGGCGCGCACGGCGGGCCTGCGGGCGCCGTCGTCGTGTGAAACCGGTTCGTGCGGAACATGTATGGCCCGTGTCGTGGACGGCAGCGCCAGGATGCTCAACAACGACGCACTCGACGACGACGAAGTGGCCGAGGGCTGGGTGCTGACCTGCCAGTCCCTGCCGACCAGTCGAACAATCCACGTTGTCTACGAGTAGGGCGGAACAGATGAACCGGGTAGCGGTGGTGACCGGCGGCGCGTCGGGCATGGGTGAGGCGACGTGCCACGAGTTGGGCCGGCGTGGGCACAAGGTTGCCGTGCTCGATCTCAACGGTGAGGCGGCCCAGCGCGTCGCCGAGGAACTGCGGGCCGAGGGTGTGACGGCACTCGGTGTCGCGGCCGACGTCAGCGACCGCGCGGCGCTCGAGGAGGCATTCGCCAAGGTGCGCAACGAGTTGGGCCCTGTGCACATCCTCGTCACCAGCGCGGGCGCGGTGGACTTTTCGCCGTTCACCGACATCAGCCCGCAAGCGTGGCAGCGACTGATCGACATCAATCTCACCGGGACGTTCCACTGTTGTCAGCTCGCCATCCCGGACATGCTCGAGGCGGGGTGGGGCCGCATCGTGATGATCTCATCGTCCAGCGCCCAGCGCGGCTCGCCGGGCATGGCGCACTACGCGGCGTCCAAGGGTGCGCTGCTGTCGCTGACCAAATCGCTTGCGCGCGAATATGGCCCGGCAGGAATCACGGTGAACAACATCCCGCCGTCGGCGATCGAGACACCGATGCAGCATCAGTCGCAGGCCGCGGGCCACCTGCCGCCGAACGAGCAGATGGCTGCCAGCGTCCCGCTCGGCCACCTCGGTACAGGCGACGACATCGCGGCTGCGGTCGGTTTCCTGTGTTCGGAGCAAGCGGGCTTCATCACGGGGCAAACCCTTGGTGTCAACGGCGGATCGGTGATGTGAGTAAAGGAGATCAGCATGGGCAAATGGCCTAAGCCGGCGGAAGGCAGCTGGACGGAGCACTACCCGGAGCTGGGCACCGGACCGATCTCATTCCGCGATTCGACATCTCCCGAGTTCTACGAACTCGAGCGTGAGGCGGTGTTCAAGCGGGCCTGGCTCAACGTCGGCCGAATCGAAGACGTCCCGCGGGTGGGCAGCTATTTCACCAAGGACATCGACGCCGCCAAGACCTCGGTGATCGTCGTCAAAGGCAAGGATCAGCAGATCCGCGCCTTCCACAACATCTGCCGCCATCGTGGAAACAAGTTGGTGTGGAACGACTTTCCCAACCAGGAGGTCAAGGGCACCTGCCGGCAGTTCACCTGCAAGTACCACGGCTGGCGCTACGATCTGGCGGGCGACCTGACGTTCGTCCAGCAGGAAGGCGAGTTCTTCAACCTCGACACCTCGCAGCTCGGGCTCAAGCCAGTGCACTGCGACGTGTGGAACGGGTTCATCTTCATCAACTTCGATCCCGAGCCGCGATGGAGCCTGCGCGAATTCCTCGGCCCGATGATCACCGCGCTCGACGACTACCCGTTCGAATTGATGACCGAGCGTTACGAATTCGAGGCGCACAACAACAGCAATTGGAAGATCTTCGCCGACGCCTTCCAGGAGTACTACCACGTGCCGTCGCTGCACAGCCAGCAGGTGCCCAGCGCGGTGCGCCAACCCAACGCCACGTTCGAGTGCGGGCACTTCCAGATCGACGGGCCGCACCGCCTGGTGTCCACCGCAGGCACCCGGCGATGGCTGCTCGATCCGGAATACATGTATCCGGTCGAAAGGATCACGCGCAGTGGACTGGTGGGCCCGTGGCGCACACCCGAGACGCACCCGTCGGCCGGTTTGAACCCCGGCGGGATCGAGCCGTGGGGTATCACCAACTTCCAGATCTTCCCGAACCTGGAGATCCTCGTCTACCACGGCTGGTACCTGCTGTACCGGTACTGGCCGACATCGCACAACACCCATAAGTTCGAGGCCTACAACGCATTTCATCCTGCACGCACCGTGCGCGAGCGCATCGAACACGAGGTTGCGTCGGTGGTGCTCAAGGAGTTCGCGCTGCAGGATGCGGGCATGCTCGGCGGCACGCAGGCGGCGCTGGAGTACGGCCTGGACGAGCCAATAGTCAACGACTATCCGCTGTCCGATCAGGAGATCCTGGTGCGTCATCTGCACCACGAGGCGGTCAAATGGGTCGAGGAGTACAAGGCCGAGCCGGCTCCGGTGGGGGTGTGACCATGAAACGACTGCCCAGCGCGTTCGCCGAGTTCGAGAAGTTCGCCGAGAAGTGGTGTCTGGCAACGGAACCGGAACGATGGGAAGCGCGTCTGTCGACGCCGATGTCGGAGATCCGGGAGTTCTACGACGCGTTCTCTGGACGCTTCGAGGAGGCGATCGACTACTGCGACAAGTTTCCGCTCGACGATATTCCGGACGATGCGCTGAATCTTCTACACCTCGTCTACTCGATGATCATGGTGTCGATGGCCGTCGAGATCTTCGGCACCCAGAAACCCACCGACTCGGCCGACGCCGAGATGCACCGCGTCAGCGCGCCGGTGCCGTGAGAACAGGACGATTATGAGTCTGCTGACCATCAATAAGCTCACTGCGTCGGTCGGGGCGGAGGTGACCGGGCTGGACTCGGAGTCGCTGGCCGACGACACGTTGGGTCAAGCCGTGCTGGATGCGTTGGAGGACAACGGAGTACTCGTCTTTCCCGATCTGCACCTGGATCCCGAAGCCCAGGTGGCGTTCTGCCGTCGGCTGGGGGAGGTGGACCACTCGTCGGACGGTCACCACCCCGTCGCCGGGATCTATCCGGTCACCCTGGACAAGTCGAAGAACTCGTCGGCGGCGTACCTGCGTGCGACGTTCGACTGGCACATCGACGGCTGCACGCCGACAAATGACGAACCTCCGCAGAAGGCCACCGTGCTCTCCGCCGTCCAGGTGGCCGAGCGCGGCGGCGAGACCGAATTCGCCAGCGCCTACGGCGCCTACGACGAGCTGAGCGACGACGAGAAGGAGCGCTTCGCGTCGCTGCGCGTCGTGCACTCCCTGGAGGCCTCGCAGCGCCGGGTCAACCCCGACCCGACGCCGGAGGAACTGGCGCGCTGGCGGGCGCGGCCCACGCACGAGCACCCTCTCGTGTGGACCCATCGCAGCGGGCGCAAGTCGCTGGTGCTGGGCGCCTCGGCCGACTACGTCGTCGGCATGGACCGCGACGCGGGCCGGGCGCTGCTGGCGGAGTTGCTCGATCGCGCCACCGGCGCCGACAAGGTGTACAGCCACCAATGGTCCGTCGGCGACACCGTGATCTGGGACAACCGCGGTGTGCTGCATCGGGCGGCGCCGTATGACCCCGACTCCCCGCGGGAGATGCTGCGCACCACCGTGCTGGGCGACGAGCCCATTCAGTGACGGGCTAGGCGAGTGCACAGCCCCCTCGTTGACGCCGGCGTGCCACTATGGAAATCTAATACCCACAGATGAGAATCACATTCTCGTCCGCTGGGATCGTCGAAAGGCAGTAGTGCATGACGGAAGACCTCACCTCGGTCGACTTCTTCCGGGACAGTCGGCTGTTCGACGACCCGTACCCGTTCTACGAGGCACTTCGCAACAAGTGCCCGGTCGCCCGCGAGGACCATTACGGCGTGATGATGGTGACCGGCTGGCAGGAGGCCGTCGACGTCTACAACGACGCCGACACGTTCTCGTCGTGCATCTCGGTGACGGGGCCGTTCCCGGGGTTTCCGGTGCCGCTCGAAGGGGATGACGTCACCGACCTGATCGTGAAGCACCGCGACGAGATCCCGTTCAGCGACCAGCTGCCGACGCTGGACCCGCCGACGCACACCAACCACCGCGCCCTGCTCATGCGGCTGATCACCCCCAAGCGCCTCAAGGAGAACGAGGACGCGATGTGGCAGCTGGCCGACGACATCCTCGACGACTTCCTGGCGCCCGGCGAGGGGGAGTTCATCACGGGGTTCGCGGGCCCGTTCACGTTGCGCGTCATCGCCGACCTGCTCGGCGTGCCCGAAGAGGATCGCCCGGAGCTGCTGGAGCGGCTGGCGCGTGGCACCCACGGCAGCGGGCTGGGCAACGCTGACAAGACGCTGGCCAAGACGCCGCTGGAATACCTCTACGACGTGTTCGCCGAGTATGTCGAGGATCGTCGGCGCGAGCCTCGCGACGACGTGCTGACCGGGTTGGCAACGGCGACGTTCCCGGACGGCACCGTGCCGGAGGTCGGCGACGTCGTTCGCGTGGCCACCAACGTGTTCTCGGCCGGTCAGGAGACGACGGTGCGGCTGCTCGGCACTGCGCTGAAGGTGATCGGCGACCGCCCCGACATTCAGCAACGGTTGCGCGAAGACCGCAGCCTGCTACCGAATTTCATCGAGGAGTGCCTGCGCATCGAGAGCCCGGTCAAGGGCGACTTCCGGTTGTCGCGGGTGCCGACGACCGTCGGCGAGCAGTCCCTCGGCGCCGGCTGCACGGTGATGGTGGTCAACGGTGCGGCCAACCGCGATCCGCGCCGTTTCGAGGATCCGGACAACTTCGACCCCGAACGCAAGAACGCTCGCCAGCACTTGGCGTTCGGCCGCGGCATTCACAGCTGCCCGGGTGCGCCGTTGGCCCGCGCCGAAACCCGGGTGGGCCTCGAGCGTCTGCTGGATCGCACCACCGATATCCGGATCAGCGACAAGCATCACGGTCCGGCCGGTGAGCGTCGCTACTCCTACATTCCGACGTACATCTTGCGTGGGCTCACCGAACTGCACCTGGAATTCGATGTCGCTGAAGGTGATTCGCGATGAAGGTGAATGTCGATGAGGACCGGTGCCGCGGGCACGGCATGTGCCTGACGCTGTGCCCGGAGGTGTTCAGCATGACCGACGACGGGTACGCCGTCGCCGAGCCATCGGAAGTACCGGCGGGACTCGAAGGCGCCGCCAAAGAAGCCATCGAATGCTGTCCGGAACAAGCCATCAGCGAAATCGACTGAGAACCAAGGAGAGTCAGTGCCCAAGGGTTATATCCTCATCACCGAGGACGTCAAGGATCCGGCCGGAATGGCCGAATACGCCAAGCTCGCCGGCAAGGCGATGGCCGGCTCGACGCTGTTGGCGTTCGACCAGAAGCCCGAGGTGATCGAGGGCGAGTGGCACGGCACTCAGACAGTGCTCCTCGAATTCGAATCGGTCGAGGCGGCCCGCGAGTGGTACAACTCCGACGCCTATCAGGAGGCGGTCAAGCTGCGCCAGGCCGCCGCCGACTGCAACGGCGTCATCCTCCACGGCATGTGAATTAGCCGGGGTGATTACTCGCACCTGATGCGAGTGATCAACCCGTTAGGCTGTCGCTATCAACATCTCTCCGACATCGGCGTCGAACTCGCCGTCTTCGGAGTCGCGCATCGCCATCGCCTCGGGATATGTGCGGCCCTCGCGAGGCAAAGCGGCCGCGAGATAGACGATGTGGCCGACGAGATCCGGTGTGGCGTCGGCTGCCAGCGTGGCGTCGAACCCCCCGCCGGAGTGTCCCACGAGCACGCTCTTTTCGGGCGAGCCCGCCTGCAACGCAGACACGATCGCGTCGCGTCGGTTCGCCAGCGTCGACTCCTCGTCGACGCGCGCGCCGTGGCCCGGCAGATCAACGGCATACCCCGAGTGGCCCAACGCCTCAAGCTCAGCGATCGTCCGCTCCCAGCACCACGCGGCGTGAAAACCGCCGTGCACGAAGACAAACCGCATTCAGCTCAGCACCCGGACCGGGACGTTCGACCAGCCTGCGACATTCTGCATGGCCACCCGCTTGCAGTCCTCCCAGATGACTTCGTAGCGAGGCATCCGGTCGAGCAGCCGCTCCAAAGCGATCGCCGTCTCCATCCGGGCCAGTGCCGCGCCCAGGCAGCTGTGCACGCCGTACCCGAAGCCGAGATTCTGCGCCTCGGTGCGATTGCGGTCGATGTCGAAGGTGTCGGGATCGGTGAACGCCTCGGGATCGCGGTGCGCCGAAGCCTGCAACAGGAACACGGGTTTACCTTCGGGAATCGTGACGCCGTGTAGCTCAACGTCGCGCATCGACCGCCGCACGTTGTAGTGCACGGGCGGCTCGTACCGCAGCAGCTCTTCGACCGCCGCGGGGATCTTGCTGCGGTCGTCGAGCAGCTTCTGCCACTGGTCGGGATAGCGCGCAAACGTCACCGCGGCGTTTCCGACGAGCTTGGTGACCGTCTCCGCGCCCGCACCCCCGAGAAGCGTTGCGAAGCCGGCGATCTCGAAATCATCCAGGGATTCCCGCTCCCCGTCCTCGCGGGTGATCTCCGCGGCGACCAAGCGGCTGAACATGTCGTCCTGCGGGTTGGCTCGGCGCTCCTGGATCAGCTGGTAGTACAGCCCCATGGCCTCGGCGATGGCCTGCAGACCCTCTTCGGACATGTCGATCTGACCGGGCTCGCGGTGCAGCGAGGTGTCCACCCATTCCCGGACCTGCTGGCGGTATTCCTCTGGCACGCCCAGCATCTGGGTGATGACTTCAACCGGAAAGAATGCGGAGAAGTCGCTGACCACGTCGAAGCGGGTGGGGTTCGCCTTCGAGATGTACCGGTCGATGGTCTCGGTCACCATCGGCCGCATCGCCTCGATGGCCCGCGGGGTGAACACCTTGTTCACCAGGCTGCGCATGTGGCGGTGCTCAGGCGGATCCATGAGGATGATCATCTTCGCGGGCATCGGTTCATCGGACCGCACGGTCGCGAGATCCAAACCGTAAGCAGACGAATAGGTCTCGAAATCCTTGTACGCCGCCGCCACATCCGCATGCCGTGACAACGCGTAGAAGTCGTGTTCGGCGTTGTAGTAGACCGGCGCTTCCTCGCGCAGCCGCCGGTAGATCTCCCATGGCCCGTTGAAGTACTCCGGCGAAAAGGGGTCGAAGACGAGTTCGGACGTCGTCATGCGTCTTCGATCGAGATCGCCTGCCGGGGGCATTGACGCACGGCTTCCCTGACCTGGTGCTCGATTTCCGGCGTCACCTCTTCCTGCAGCACGTGCAGGTAATCCTGATCATCGAGATCGAACACCTCGGGGATGATGCCCATACACACTCCGTTGCTCTCGCAGAGCCCGAAGTCGACGACGATCTTTTGAGTCATCGCAACACCCTCACTGGCACATGGTGGTAGCCGGCGACGTTTTGCATGTGCACGCGCTCCAAGCCGTCGAAATCCACCTCGTAGCGCGGCATGAAGTCGAGCAGGTGCTCGAGCGCGATCGTCGTCTCCAGCCGGGCCAGCGCCGCGCCGAGACAACTGTGGATACCGTAGCCCAGGCCGAGATTCTGGGCCTCGGTCTTGTCCCGGGTGATGTCGAAGGTTTCGGCGTTTGTGAACGCGCGCGGGTCGCGGTTGGCGGCCGCCTTCATGAGGAACACCGGTTTGTTCGCGGGAATCGTGCCGCTGGGCACCTCGGCGTCCTTCAGGGTGAAGCGCACGTTGTACTGCACGGGGCCGACGTAGCGCAGCAGCTCCTCGACCGCGTTGGGCACCAGGCTGCGGTCATCGAGCAGCATCTGCCACTGCTCGGGATGGCGCGCGAACTCCACCACCGCGCTGCCGACCAACTTGGTGACGGTCTCGGCGCCCGCGCCACCCAGCAGCGCGACGAAGCCGGTGATCTCGACGTCGTCGAGCCTGCGCATCTCGCCGTTCTCGCCGGGGACCTCGGCGGCGATCAAGCGGCTAATCATGTCGTCCTGCGGGTTGGCCCGACGCTCCTGCACCAGGCCGTAGTAGTAGATGCCCGCGTCGATGTTGGCCTGCATGTTCTCTTCGGACAGTTCGAGCTGTCCCGGTTTGACTTCCAGGCCCTTGTCGATCCAGTGCCGGACCTGTTGGCGGTAGTCCTCCGGCACCCCGGCCATCCGGGTGATGACCTCAACGGGGAACGGACCCGAGAAGTCCTGCACCACATCGAAGTTGTCGGGATCCACCTTGGACAGGTAGTGCTCGACGAGTTCGACGACGGTGTCGCGCTGGGACTGGATCGCCCGCGGCGTGAACGCCTTGTTGAGCAGGCTGCGCATGAAGCGGTGCTCCGGGGGATCCATGAAGATGATCGACTTCTGGAAGCCCTGACCTGACTTGACCATGGACAGGTGGCATCCGCGGGTGGACGAGAACGACTCGTGGTCCTTCAGTGCCGCCGCGACGTCCGCGTGCCGGGTCAGCGCGTAGAAGTCCTGCTCTTCGTCGTAGTAGATCGGCGTCTCGTCGCGCATCCGCGCGTAGATCTCATACGGGTTGTCGAAGTACTCCTGCGAATACGGGTCGAACACCAGTTTTGGCTTGGTCATGGTCTCCTCTTTCGCGGTGGGCTGGTACCGCTTTCCGTTACGCGAGAGCGCAAATGTGTAACGTCAATAGTATGCCTCACGGGATGGCTTTTGAGAATGGAATCCGAGGCTCTTCATCGATCGATTCCCGCATTGATGACGTCATCGAGTACTCCGAGGTCGCTGTCCAGATCGGCGGCGACCTTGCGGACCACGGCGACGTCTTTGCCGATGAATTCGCCCGCCATCTCGACGAAGGCGGCGACGGATCCGCGCGCGGCTACGAATCCGCCGACGCGGCTGGCCCCGCTGCCGTGCGAGATCGAGGACAGTAGTTTCGATTCCTCGACACCGAGCCGCTCACCGAACCGGACGGCCTCGCTCAGCAGCCCGATCTGCGCGGCGAACAGCGCGTTGTTGATCAGCTTGACGCTCTGGCCGGCACCGAGCGGCCCGACATGCAGGATCGGGTCGCCGTAGCCGGCCAGCACCGGCCGGACCCGGGCCACGGCGTCGTCGGACCCGCCCACGAACAGCGCCACCTCTCCGGCGGCGATGTTGTGCGGACCGCCGCTCACCGGTGCGTCGACCACGTCGATGCCGGGGGACTGAGCGGCAATTGCCTGTGCGGTGCGGGGACTTCCGGTGGTATGGATGACAAGTGTGGTGCCCGGCTTCATCGCGGGCACCAGATCGGCGCAAACCTGCTGCACCTGCTCATCGGTGAAGACGCAGACGACGACGACGTCCGCGCCCTCGCCCACCGCGGTCAAATCGGTGACGGGTTGGGCGCCCAATTCACGGATCGCAGAGCATTTTTCGTCGCTCCGGCCGAGCGCCCGCACCTCGTGGCCGGCCTCGACGAGGCGACGGACCATGGGCGCGCCCATCCGTCCCGCCCCGACGAAACCGACGCGGGTCACCGCGGATGGTCCATCGACTTCAGCGCGGCATCGGCGGCGGTGAACACCGCGCCCTCCGGAGCCGACGCGCTGGCGGCGATGCTCGCCGCGTGGCGAACGTCCTTCTGCAACAGCGCGCCCGCGATCGGGGCCAGGTTCTCGACGGTGCCGCCGAACATCGAAATGCTGCCGAGCGCCTTGCTGGTGGCCGATCCGCCGTTGAGGACTTCGGCGAGTTTCTGCCGGGGAATGCCCAGGGATTCGCCAAGGTCCAGCGTGCTCAACGCGCTGCCCAGATTGGCGGTGAACAGCAGATTGTTCAGGATCTTGGTGACCTGGCCGCTGCCCAGCGGGCCGAGATGCACGACGGGGTCGGCATACGTGCCGAACACCGGCCGGCACCGTTCGACGACGTCCTCGTCGCCGCCGACCATGACCAGCAGTTTGCCTTCTTCGACCGCGGGCGCTCCGCCACTGACGGGGGCGTCGATGACTGAAACCCCCTGTGCTGCAGCCTTCTCGGCGATTTCACGGCAGGTGTCGGGATGCACGGTGCTGTGGATAGCGACGGTGGCACCTGAGACCAGCCCGGCCAGCACGCCGTTCTCGCCGTAGAGCACCTCGCGGACGTCGTCGTCGCCGACCACGCAGATGCATACCAGATCACTGGCCGCGCCGAGTTCGGCCGGCGACCCCGCTGTCTTCGCGGCGGTGTCCGCATACGGCTCGAGGCTGGCTTCCCGGCGCGCCCACAGCGTCGTTTCGTAGCCGCCTTCGACGATCCGTCGCGCCATGGGGCCGCCCTGGCTGCCCAGTCCGATGAATCCGACGCGCATCAACCCGCCTCCACTTCAGTGTTATTGCGTTCGTCGACACATTCGTCGACGAACGACAAGACCTTCCGGTGATAGTCCTCAGCGGCGAATCCGAGGCTGAGATTGTGTCCGGCATTGGCGATTTCGTTGGTCACGAATCGCGGGGCCGAGGTGAACATCGCGGCGATCTGGGCCAACGCCTCCGGATCGGACCGCCACACCCGCTCGTGTTCGGCGTGACTGAACTGCACCGGCACCTGTACCTGGCCGGCCAACGCCGGAAAGTCTTGGGCAGGCCAGTCTTTCACCATCGCCGCCTCGTAGGGCGCGCCGGTCGACGAGTTGGTGATCCCGGTCAGCACCTCGGCGGGATACAAGTCTGCGGGCTGCCAGAGCAGTTCGCGCAGGCCCGGCGGTCGACGCGTGGCAGTGGCCGACTTGAGCACATCGAGGGCCGCGTCCTGGTAGCGCAGGCCGGTGCCGGCCAGTTCCACGCCGAGCAGGTCGGCGCCGCGCTGATCGGCCGCCATCCGCAGCGCCAATTCGCAGCCGTTGGAATGGGCGAACAAGAACAGTCCTGCTCCGCGCGGACGGGATCCGAGCATGGTGTCGACGGCGCCGTATGCCAGCGAAACCCGTTGCTCCGGAAGCTCGATGGCGTCGAGGTAGGGCGCCGAGCTGCCGTAGCCGGGCCGGTCCAAGGCCACCACGGTGAAGCCGAGCGCCGCTCCGGTGCGCAGCAGCGACAACCGCGGATGGCCCGGGCAGTCGAAATACGCTGCGGTGCTTGCTCCGCCGTGGAAGGCAACGACCACCGCGCGCGGGTTGTCCGCCTCGCATATCAAGCCCGACATCGGTACGCCGTCGACAATGACCACTCTGGGCCTGGGAGCGCTCATGCGTCCGTCCGCATCAGGATCACGCCGCTGGGCGTCAGGCCACCGCTGCTGACGACGGCGACGCGAGCGTCTTTCACCTGGCGTTCACCGGCCTCGCCGCGCAACTGGGTGACCGCCTCGTGGATCAGGCCCATGCCGTGGGTGCGGCCGTGCGACAGCTGGCCACCGTGGGTGTTCAGCGGGATGACCCCGTCGCGGGCGATCGCCTTGCCGCCGTCGAGGAAGTCCTTCGACTCGCCGATACCGCAGAAGCCCAGCGCCTCCAGCCATGACAGGCAGTTGAAGGTGAAGCCGTCGTAGAGCTCGGCGACGTCGACATCCTTGGGCCGCAACGATGTTCGGGTCCACAGATGCGCGGACTGTCCGAGCACCTGCGGTTCGTGCGTCATCGTGGTCTGATCCCAGTCGGTGCGTTCGATGATCTGGGTGCCGACGGCCTCGAACAGCACCGGCTTTTTGGGCATGTCCTTGGCGGCGTCGACGGCCGAGACGATGACCGCGATGGCGCCGTCGCACGGCACGTCGCAGTCGTACAGCCCGAACGGCGTGGTGATCATCCGGGCATTCAGGTAGTCCTCCATCGTCATCGGATCGCGGTAGATGGCCGTCGGGTTCAGTGCGGCGTTGGCCCGCTGGTTGAGCGCGATCCAGCCGAGGGCTTCTCTCGTGGTGCCGTAACGCTCAAAGTGCCTCTGCGCGTTGAGCGCCAGTGTGTGGGCGGCCGACGTGGCACCGAACGGCATCTGCCAGCTGGAGGTGCGCGGGCCCCCCGGCGGGGCCATCTTGCCCTCCTTCATCATCTGCTGGAACGTGGCCTCCCACAGGGTGCGGAAGCACAGCACGTGACGCGCCATGCCCGTGGCGACAGCCATCATCGCGGCGATGATCGAGCCGCCCGGGCCGAAGGTGTCCATGCCGCCGTTGATCCACGTCGGGTGGATCCCCAGCGTGCCCTCGAGCGCGGTTACCCCGCCTTCGCCCATCCCGGCGATGTCCAGCCCGGGGTAGGTGGACAGCCCGTCGATATCGTCGAATGTCAGTCCGGCGTCCGCGATTGCGGCTTCACACGCCTCGACGGTGAGTGCCAGCGGCGGGACCATCAACCGGCGGCCCAGTCGCGAGGCCCCGATGCCGGTGATGGCGGAGTGCTCTTCGAACTTTTCAGTGGTCAGCGGCGGGCGGACGTGCTTGCCGAAATCCTCGGGCGCGATCTCGTCGACCGGCAGCGGTCCGGTCTCTTTGGTCGCGGTGGGACGGAACAGCGGCAGCCACACGTCCTCGATCTTCTGGAAGTCGACCTCGACGATTTGGCCGATCTCGAGCTCGTCGGGGTCGCACTCGACGATGTTGGTGGTCAACCGAACTCGGGGATCTTCGACGATGGCGACCTGGGCAATGACATAGGGCGGCGGCAGGTCGGGGAAACCGAATCGGTGGTTGACGGTGAAGGCCGACAGCGTGGCCTTGCCCGAGACGTCGCGCACGCCCATGTTGCGGCTGCGGCAGTACCGGCAGACGGGCGCCGGGGGATGGATCAGCGCCTCGCAGTCCTGGCATTCCTGGATGCGCAGCACACCGTCGGAGCCCGCGGTCCAGAAGTATTCGTTCGCGGGAGTGAGTTGGGGAAGTGGTCTGGTCACCGGACGAAACCCCAAACCGCTTCGTTGTCCTCGGATTTCGGTTCGGGTTCGGCCGCTTCCGTGTCGCCGTGTGCAGGCGTGCCGTCGTCGGACGGCCGGTGTTCGCCCATGTAGATGATCGCGTGAACCGGACAGTCGAGCAGCGCGCGCATCACCGCGTCACGGTCCTTCTCCGGGACGGTGCCGTCGCCGATCAACGACGCGTAACCCCAGTCGTCGAGCGAGAAGTACTCCGGGGCGTGCTTGGCGCAGACCCCGAAGCCGTCGCAGATCGTCCGGTCAAGGCGAATCCTCAAGCCGTCACTCATGATTGGGCCATCGCCTCCGCTTCGTAGGGCCGCTTGGCCAGGAACGGACCACTGCGGCAGGACGGACAATCGCCAGCCAGATGGCGGGCGATGACCTGCGGGAACTGCCGCAGCAGACTGGCGGCGATATTCGTCGCGCCGTCGAGCGTGCCGCAGGCCCCGCGACCGCGCAGCACGACTGACCACCGCTCGAGCCGGGCCAGATCCTCGTCGGCGGCCACGCCGTCACGCAGTGCCGAGGTGACGGCGCTCATCGCCGCGGTGCCGTTGAAGCAGGACCCGCACTGGCCGGCGTTCTCACGGTCGAAGTAGGCCATCACCGAGGCGGCCACGGCGACTGGGCAGTCGTCGGTCAGGATCGAGATCGCCCCGCAGCCCAGGCCGCTGCCGAGCCGGCGGATCGTCTCGTGATCCAGTGTCGCGTCGAGGATGTCGGTGTTGACCAGCCCGGCGAAGTAGCCGCCCATCAGCGCGCCGCGCACCGAGTCTGCGCTCACTCCGTGCACCTTGAGCAGATCGGAAAACGCTGCGCCGTGCGGAATCTCGTAGAGAGCCGGCGGTCGGCCTGCGCCAGTGATCGTCGCGAGGAAAGTTCCTGGGGACATCGGCGTTCCGACCGCCCGGAACCCCTCGGCCCCGTGTTCGAGGATGTACGGCAGATTGGCCAGCGTTTCGACATTGCTGACCATCGTCGACAAGCCCAACACGCCCTCCTCGAACGGGCGTGGCGGCTTGTCAGTCGGTTTGGCGGGTCCGCCGTTGATGCGACGCACGGCCGCCGTCTCTTCACCGGCGACGTAGCCGGGTTCTACGGTCACCACTGTCACCGATACGCCCTCGAATACCGCGGGCTCGAGCTCGGCCAGCGCGTCTGTCACCGCGGCGGCCGAGCGTTCGTCGGAGACGTAGACATAGGCACGTGTGGCGCTGACGACCGTCGTGGCGAGACGGAGCCCGTCGAGCACGAGGTGCGGCCGGTGGCGAAGCAGCCAGCGGTCTTTCACCGATGCGGGTTCGCCCTCTTCACCGTTGGCGACGACCACTGTCTCGGCGCCGCGTCGGCCGGCGTCGCGCACCGTGCGCAGCTTGGTCGCGAGCGGAAAGGCCGCGCCGCCACGCCCGAGAAGGCCGGACAGGTCGACCTGCTCGAGCAGCGCGTCCGCGTCCTTGAGACTGCGATAGCCGCCCGACCGCACATAGTCGGCGTACTCCTCGACCCCACGTTGTGATGGGCGCAGCAGTCGCGGCGAGCAGTCCGGCCACGCGGCCACGACCAGATCGGTTGCGGTGGAGGTCATGACATGGCCTTTTCATCCGCGGATAGGCTGACGGACATGAGGACTGCGGTGGTGCGCGTCGACGTCGACCCGGCGGGCGACCTCACGCCGGAGCAATTAGGCGACGGCATGTCCAACCTCCGCGCGCTGGCCGGCTCTTCGGGTATCGACGTGCTCGACGTCGATCTGGCTGCGATGCCGGTGCGGCGTCGCCAAGTGCAGCTGCTGATCGCCGGAAGCGATACAGATGCCGTCACTGCTGTCGGTATCGAGCTGTGCGCCAAGGCGTTCGGCACGATACCCGCCGCGGGAGTGGTCACCTACGTCAGCCGTGGCACCGACGATGACGCCCAAGGTGTGCTGGCCCGGTTCGGGCTCGCCGGTGACATCGAACGAGTCCCGGGCGACGAGGGTTTCGACGTCGTGTACGTGACGCTGAGCAAGGTCGATCTCGAACGCATTCCGGAAAGCCGTATCCATACGGCGCTCGAAGCGTCGCTGAACTGTGAGGTGCACATCCGCACGGTGTAGCCGGTCAGCGGCGACGCGACCGTGCGATTTCATACGGAACACGCCGTTCGTCGCGGATGAAACTGCACACTCACGAGTGTCGGGAACATGCGAGCGCTTCATCAGCTGTCCAAGAACTTCAGGATCGCCGGGGCGGCCTGCACCCACGTGTCGAACATGTTGAACCGCTTCACCTTTCCTGAAGCGCGGGCCTCGCCGGCGCGTTCCCAGGCGTCTTCGGGCCACGGCGGATCGATCAGCTGCGACCCCTTGATCAGACAGCTCACCTCCAGCGAGGTGCGTTTCGGGTGGTCCAGGTCGTTCTCCCCGCCGCGGATGATCAACGTCGGCACCGTGATGTTGTCGAACATCTCGTCCTCGACCCCGGGGATGGTCTGGCCGGGCTTGGGCACAAAGGCGTTGAGCCAGCGCAACATCAACTTCAGGAACTGGTCCGGATCCTGGGCCAGGAAGCGGTCGCGGTTGGCCGGATTCTCGGCGATGCGTTCCTTCCACTCGTCGACGCCGATGACGCCTCGCATGCCGGCGCCCCGCACCGCGAGAATGCTCGGCACGATGTAGTAGGAGCCCAACACGAACGAGCCGTACACGCCGCCGACGATGTTCCACACCACCAGCTTCTTCACGATGTCCGGGTACAGCATCGTGGTCAGCATCGAATCCCGCGCGCCGCCAGAACCGCCCGCGATGATGCACGGCCCGATATCGAGCTTGGTGATCATGGCTGCCAATGTCTCGGCCCGCATGTGGGATTCGCTCTGGCCGTAGAACTGCACGTCGGATTTGCCGCAGTTGGGCCGGTCCCACAGCAGCACCCGGTAGCCGCCCTTGACCAACGCCTGGGCCAAGGGTCGCAGGCCGGGAATGTCCTTGCTGAACCGGCCGCCCGGCGTCAGTGCGATGAAATCGCCTGA
The DNA here is from genome assembly GCF_002838065.1 of Mycobacterium hubeiense. Taxonomy (GTDB): domain Bacteria; phylum Actinomycetota; class Actinomycetes; order Mycobacteriales; family Mycobacteriaceae; genus Mycobacterium; species Mycobacterium hubeiense. The sequence continues at coordinate 199,605 of NZ_PIZU01000005.1, forward strand.
CCTGCCGAGGATCTCGTAGACGACGTTGCCGCCGTTGATCTCGATGGTCTTCTCGCCGCGCTTGAGCTGCGGGGTGCCAAGGATCGCCGTCATGCGGCCTCCTCGCAGGCTCGGACGCCGCATTCTGTGCCGATGATTCGCTCGCGAGCGTCGCTCATGCCTGCACCAACACCTCGTTGCCGACGATCCGGACCGGGTAGGTGCGGATGCTCCACTCCGGCTTGACCGCGGTGGTGCCCGTCGCGAGTTCGAAACCCCACTGGTGCCACGGGCAGTAGATGAACTCGAGATCGCGGACCATCACCGCGTCGCCGGGCACGCTCTCGTCGACGATGGTGCGTCCGCGCGGGCGGCCCGAACACAACGGCCCACCCTCGTGCGGGCAGTAGTTCGCGATCGCGTAGAAGGTGCCGTTGACGTTGTACACACCCACGCCGTGGCGTCCGATCGGCACGAGTTTGTGTGTGCCCGGCGGGATCTCGTCCACCGTGGCGACGACATGCTCGCGCCCCTGGGCTAGCCGGGGCGTTTTCTTCTCGTCGGCCAACTCAGAACACCCGAACCTGGCCCTCGAGGGCCGGCACCGTCTCGGGCAGCTTGTAGGTCTGAATGCCGTTGCGGAACATCACAGCCTCACGGGCGTGCTCCGGCAAGTGCTTGACCAGCCACCGCGGGTCGTCGAACGTCCAGTGCGGGTAGTCCGACGAGAACAGCAGGATCTTCTCGCATTCCATCCACTCGAACGCCCGGGTGAGCTCCGTCTTGTCCTCGGGATAGTCCAGCGGCTGGGTGGTGAACTTGATGTGGTCCTTGACGTACTCGGACGGCTTGCGCTTGATGTCCATCCATGACTTGCGGGCTTCGTAGAGCGCGTCCATCCGCCACATCAGCGGCAGGATCCAGGTGAACGCGTGCTCGACGAAAACGATTCGCAGCGCGGGGAATCGGTCGAAAACCCCGTCGAAGATCAGGCTCATCACCTGGTTCGCGGCCAACAGCGAGTAGGTGACCATGAAGTCGTGGTTGTAGCTGGGCATGCCCACCGGCGGCATCGGCAGCTCCTCGTGGTGGCTGCGCGACAGGTGGCAGCTCACCGGCATATCGTGCTTGGTGGCGGCGGCCCACAGCGGGTCGTACTGCGGATGACCCCACGACGGGCGCGGCTCGGCCTTGATCAGGATCTGCCCCATGTAGGGGTGTCCGGCCAGGCGCTCGATTTCGCGTGCGCCGGCTTCCGGCTCCTCGATCGCGACACAGATTGAGCCACGCCAGCGTTCGTGCCAGTTGTTGTGGCTGTCGAGCCAGTGGTTGACCTGCCAGTCGTTCAGACCGACCGACATCGCGTGGTTCGCCTCGGGCAGGCGAGCCGGATACGCGGCGGGCTCCAGGATCGCGATGTCGGCGCCGGCCTCCATGATCAATTGCTTGAAGGCCATATCGGGGTCGCTACAGGCGAATTCGCCGTCGGGCGGGAAGGCGTCGGCGCGCATCGCGTAGGTGTGCGCGTAGTCCGGGGCGTCGTAATAGATCTGCTCGCCCACCTTGCGGTTGAGGAAGTACTTGCTGCGCCACGGTTCTGGGATGTACTGAACCAGTTCGCCGCGGCGTGGCGTCGGATGCACGTCGGAGTCGACACAGCGGACGGCGATGCGCTCGGCTGCCGGCTTCCGCTCTGTGGTTGTCACGGTCATCGTGGTCTCCTTGATCGCGGATTCATCCGATTGTGACGCCGGCTTCGACGTCTATCCCGTAGAGCTGTGCGGCGTTTCGCCAGCACAACTTGTCGCGTTGGACGGCCGAGTACGCACTGGGCACCTTCAGCTCGTTGAGCTGCCAGTGCGGATAGCTCGAGCCGTACATCACCATGTCGTCTTTGCCGGTGAAGCCGAACCACTCACCGGCGAAGTCGGTGTCGCCGGGGCCGTCGAGCGCGCCCTGCACGAAAAACACATGGCCGGGCAGGTAGTCGCTGGGCATCTTCGGCGCCCACGGCGTCTGTTCGAGATGCGGACGCCCGAAGCAGTCCATCCGCCACATGAACGGCGTCAGCAAGTCGGCGGCCCCGTCGGCCCAGACGAACTTCAGCGCGGGCATTCGTTCGAATACCCCTTCGGCGATCATGTTCATCAGGTGATACAGGTAGTTCAGCGCCATGAAGCCGACGTACTGCTCGTAGGTGCGGGTGTTTCCCGACGGGGTCGGCGCCGCTGAGATGCCCGCCCCCACCTCGATGTGCACGGCCACCGGCAGATTCGCGTCTATGGCCGCCTCCCACAGCGGCCAGAACTGCGGTTTGCCGTAGAGCTCCCGCGATTGCAGTGGCACGCCGAGCTGCACCACCCGTGGGTGGTCCTTGTACTTGTCGATCTCCCGCAGAGAGCCCGCGATGTCGTCGGGGTTGACTCGGATCGTGCCGCGGAACCGCTCACCGTAGGTGCTGTGCTCGAGCCACCGCGACACCAGCATCTCGTTGTGGGCCGCCGCCAGCGCCGTGCCCAGATGACGGTCGGGCATGATGCCGCGGCTCATCGGATGCAGGACAGCGACATCGACCCCGCGCAGTTCGAACAGGTGCCCGCCGACGAGGTCGGGATCCGAACCCGGATACTCGTGATCCGGGCCCTCGGTGCCGGGCGCGTATTCGCCGCCGGGTGCGCCGTACCAGTCCATCTCGTAGTCGGGGAAGCCGCGGCTCTTGAACGGCTCACGAAGGACGCCGCGCAAGTCCTTATTGGACTTGAAGAAGATGTGCACGCTGGCGTCGATGACGGGAGTTGTTGCTCCGTCAGGATGTTGGATCACTCAAGCCCTCCGCGGTCCGTCCGGCTGGCTGGCCGACGCACGCGGGAACAGCACGGTGCGTCGAGACCGGACATAGACCCAGTGTAGATCCTAGTTCTTCAAAGGCAAGAATATTGTTCTCCAACCCGTCACTCGCATCCGCGCAGGTGAAAGTGTCTGCTGGTCAGTCGCTCAGCGCCACGCTTATGGAACGTGATAGTTAGTTTGAGAGAACGTCTAAACGTCTCAGGAGAATGTTATTCTCCAATCGACGCGACATCGCACCAGGAGGCGCGGATGCTACTCGAGTTCGACGCTGATCAGCGGCTATGGCAGGAGACCGTGCGGGATGCGGTGACCAAGCAATGCCCCCCGACGCTGGTCCGCAGCGTGGCCGAAGACGGCGTGGACCCCGCTCAGCTGTGGGAAACCTACGTCGACGCGGGCTGGACGGAGCTGACCGATCCGGAAAACGCAGTCGAACTGGCCATCGTGTGCGAGGAGCTGGGCCGGGCCACCGATCCCACCCCGTACCTGGCCACCATGACGCAGTTCGCGCCGCTGGTCGGGGACCGGTTCGACGCGGCGCAGGCGGGGGCCGCGATCTACAGCGGCGTCACGGTACACCGCGACGCCACGGGCTGGGTGCTCGACGGCACGGCGCGCTATGTCCTGGACGCCGACCGGGCCGAGCGGCTGGCCGTGGTGACCGAGGCCGGCGTGTTTCTGGTCAGTGCGGGCGACGTGGCGCTCAGGCGCAGCCCGGTGTTCGACCCGGTGTTGCACATCGCCGACGTGTCCTTTTCCGGTGTGCGCGTGGCCGACACCGAGCGGCTGCCCACCGATGCGGAGAAGGCGCGCCACCTCGCGCTGACCGGCATGGCGATCACGACTGTCGGTGCGTGCCAACGCATTCTGGATCTGGTGCTCGAACATGTGAAGCAGCGCCAGCAGTTCGGGGTTGCGATCGGGACGTTTCAGGCGGTGCAGCACAAGGCCGTCGACATGCACGTCGCGATCGAGCGGGCCCGCGCGCTGTCGTATTTCGCCGCACTGACGATCGCGGCCGACGATCCGCGGCGCCGGCTGGCCGCGGCGATGGCCAAAGCCTCGGCTGGAGAGTGCCAGGCGCTGGTGTTCCGTCACGGCCTGCAGCTGTTCGGCGCCATGGGATTCACCTGGGAGAACGACCTCCAGTTCGCGCTGAAGCGGGCCAAGGCCGGCGAGCTGATGCTGGGCGGCGCCGCCGAACACCGCGCGACGATCGCTGCGGAATACAGGAGTTTCTGATGCAGCTGACGTTTGATTCCGACGTCGAGGAGTTCCGCGCCGAGTTCGCGGCGTTTCTCGACGAGAACCTGCCGCCGCAGGCCCTCACCCAGGAGCGGCCGCGCTCGGTGTCGCATATGCCGCAGTGGGCACGCGATTGGCAGCGACTGCTGTTCGACAACGGCTGGCTGCTGCCGGCCCAGCCGCCGGAGTTCGGCGGCCGCAATGCGACGGTGCTGCAGCAATTCGTGCACCTCGACGAGCTGTGCCGTCGGCGCATCTACCACAGCTTCAACCCGCAAGGCGTGAACATCGTTGCGGCATCGCTGATTTCGTTCGGCAGCGACGAGCAGAAGCACCGCTGGGCGGTGCCGGTGCTCAAGGGTGAGATGACCGCGTCGCTGGGCATGAGCGAGCCGAGCGCGGGATCCGACCTGGCCTCGCTGCGGACCCGCGCTCAGTTTGTTTCCGACGTGGAAGGCGATCACTTCGTGGTCAACGGCCAGAAAGTGTGGACCTCAGGCGCCCACGACGCGGACTTCCTGCTGGCGTTCGTGCGCACCGACCCGGATGCGCCGAAGCACAAGGGCATCAGCGCGCTGATCATCCCGACCGACACCCCCGGTGTGGTGTGCCGGCCGTTCGCCGACATGTGCGGTCAGGACAACCTCGACTTCAACGAGGTGTTCTTCACCGACGCTAAGGTCCCCGCGGAGAACCTGGTGGGGCCGCTCAACGGTGGGTGGGCCGTCGCCAATGGCTCGCTGGGACATGAGCGCACGATGATGTGGCTCGGATTCGCCGACCGGATCGACAACATGATCGCCGACTTCCGGCCCCGCACGGCGCTGGAACGGGATCAGTACGCGACGACGATCATGGACTACCAGGCGTTGCGGGCCATGGGTTCGGCGGCGCTGGCGCGGGCCGCGCGCGGGGAGATGGACACCGCGTCGGTGTCGGTGCTCAAGCTGTTCGGCTCGGAAGCGGAGCGTCAGGCGATGGAGAACGCGCTGACGGCTGCGGGCGCGGACGGCCTGGTGCATCCGTCGATGACGGGGCCCTACGAGCACATGAACCTCGACCACTACTTCGCGAGCTGGTTCGAGCGCTACGCCCGCAGCTTCGGCGGCACCATCGCAGGCGGCACCTCCGAGATTCAGCGCAACATCATCGCCACCCAAGTGCTCGGTCTGCCGCGGCGCTGAGTCCAGGGGCCGAGGCGCTGCACATCGACCGGCCGCAGGCCGGTGTCGTGGTGCTGCAACTCAACCGGCCCAAACAACTCAACGCGATCAACGAGGTCATGCGCACTGAGTTGGCGCAGACGCTCACCGAGATCGCCACCGACGCCGGCGCGCACGCCGTCGTGCTGACCGGCGCCGGCCGCGGGTTCTGCTCCGGCATCGACGTGCGCAACTTCGGCCCCGCAGTCCCCGAAGCGTCCGCCCCGGCGATCGACCGCATGCGGTTCCAGGAGGCGATGGCCGCACTGCCGCAAGCGATCCGGGACATGCCGCAGCCGGTGATCGCGGCCGTGAACGGGCCGTGCGTTGGGGCGGGGCTCGCGTTGTGCCTCGCCGCGGACATCCGCATCTGCTCGACGTCGGCGACGTTCGGTAACGCCGCGATCCTGCTCGGATTGTCGGGCGCGGAGATGGGAATGAGCTACCACCTGCCGCGCGTCCAGCTACCGCATCTCTGGTGACCGCGGCACGGGCCGCTTCTTCAACATCACCGTGCAGGGACCGCGCCGGGATGGCCCGGACGTGCTGCACGAGCCGTTCGGCGACGTACCCGAAGCCAACCTGTTGGGGCACCAACTCAGTACCGGGGCCGACGGCAGCGTCGAGATCTACGTCGGCGGCGAGCAGCGCGGGCCGAACTGGCTGCCCACCACGCCTGAATCACGAAAGCTGTTCATCCGCCGGGGATTTGACGACTGGGATGAGCGGCCGGCCCGCCTGCAGATCGAGCGGGTGGACATGGCGTCCCCGAAGCCCCTGCCGACCGTCAAGGGCATGATTGCCGCGATGGGCTGGGCCGGCGATTTCGTCACCGGGCTGATGACCGACTGGCCCGAATTTCCGTTCACCTACGGCGGCGTCGACGCCGCCCATCCCAACAGCTTTCCGGACGTCACAACGACGGCCGCGGACGACAAACGCGGCCGGACGGCGGCCAACATGCACTGGGTGCTCGCCCCCGACGAAGCGCTCGTCATCGAATTCGACACCCACGACGGGCTGTGGTCGCTGACGAATATGGGGGTGTTCTTCAACAGCATGGACTATCTCTATCGGCCCGTCAGCTACACGCCGAGCCGCACAACGGTCGACGGTGACGGCAAGGTGCGGCTGATCCTGGCCCACGATGACCCGGGCTATCACAACTGGATGGACACGCAGGGCTTCGAGCGGGGCAACGTCACCTACCGCCACATGCTCGAGGGACAGCCCGCCGTCTTGCGCACGCGGGTGGTCAAACGGGATGGGCTCGCCGATGCGCTGCCGCCCGATACCGCGACGGTGACCCCGGCTGAGCGCACCGCGCAGATGTGGGCCCGCTTCAACGGGATCCGCCACCGCTATTGGTGATTTCGGCGCGCGCGGT
>NZ_PIZU01000050.1 GCF_002838065.1 Mycobacterium hubeiense
ACGCGAAGGGCAGGCCTGTCACGCTGCCCGGCGGCAAGCATGAGTTGCAGTCGCCGCCGGAGATGCCGCGCAAGACGCCCACTCCGATCATTCAGTTCATCCTGCCGGTCTTCATCATCGTGCTGCTGGTGGGGATGGTCGTCATGATGATCACGATGGGTGGAGGCCTGTCGGGGCAGCAGCGCACGTTCAACCCGCTGTACATGATCATGCCGTTTTTCATGCTGCTGAGCGTGTTGGGTATGGCCAGCCACAGCATCGGTGGGGGCAGCCAGATCGGTGAGGTCAACGAGGACCGCAAAGACTACCTGCGGTACTTGGGGATTCAGCGGCGGCGGGTGCAGCAGACCGGTGAGGCGCAGCTGAAGGTCCGCAAGTGGGATAACCCGCAAGCGGCGGTGTTGCCGTCGTTGGTGGCGCCGGGTACTGGCGGTCCGGACAAGCCGTCGGCGCGGATGTGGGAGCGGCGCAGCGATGCGGTCAATTTCGCCTATGCCCGTGTCGGTTTGGGAACCGAGCGGTTGGCCACCGAGCTGAAAGCGCCTGAGACTGCCGCCGTGGACGACCTGGAGCCGGTGTGCGCGCGGGCGTTGCGGCGCTTTGTCGACACCCACAAGGCCCAGTCGGGGATGCCGCTGGCGATCGCGTTGCGCACCTACCCGTTCATTTCGTTGACCGACGAGGCCGACGGTGAGGATGCGGCGGCGTTGATGCGGGCGATGATTTGCCAGCTGGTGACCTTTCACGGGCCGGATGATCTGTTGGTGGCGGTGATCACCGAGGATCCGGATGGGGCGCAGTGGGGCTGGGTGAAGTGGTTGCCGCACAACCAGCACCCCACTCTCGAGGACAGTATTGGCAGCGCGCGGATGGTGTATTCGGATGTGGCGAGCGCGCGTGAGGCGCTCACTCCGCTGATCAGTCACCGGGGTGCCCACAACAAGGACACCACGAACTCGGTGCTGCAGTTGGTGATTGTGTCGGATCGGGCGAGGGCGATGACGGCTGCGTCGAGTCTGATCGGTCGGGACGGTGTCGATGGTGTGACGTTGATTGATCTGCGGCCTGAGGACGCGGTGTCGGACACGTTGAAGGTGCCGTTTCGGTTGACGATTGCCGGTGGGTTGCTGTATGCGCCCGATGAGCGGGGTAAGCAGACGAAGTTCGCTGCGCCGGATGGTGTTTCGGTTCAGTTCGCCTCCGATTATGCGCGGTTGATGTCGCGGTATCGGCCGGCCAGTGAGATGGACATCATCGAGCGTCAGGTCACGCGCAAGGTGGCCAAGGGTGGGTTGCTGGGGTATTTGGGGATCAGCGATGCGGCGATGCTGGATCCGGCGGTGTCGCAGCGGCCCAAGGCGTTGCGGGACTTCATGCGGCCGGTGATCGGGGTGACCCCGGCTGATGAGCCGGTGCATCTGAATTTGAAGGAAACCGGTCAGGGTGGCACCGGGCCGCACGGGATCTTGATCGGTGCGACCGGGGCGGGTAAGTCTGAGTTGCTGCGCACGCTGGTGTTGTCGTTGGCGGTGACGCATTCCAGCGAAGAGCTGAACATGCTGCTGGTCGATTACAAGGGTGGGGCGACGTTCCTCGGTTTTGAGGCGTTGCCGCACACCTCGGCGATCCTGACCAACATGGAGGCCGAGAGTCATCTGGTCGATCGCATGGATGTGGCGATCCGTGGTGAGATCAACCGCCGCCAGGAGATCTTCCGGGCCACTGCCGAGCGTCCTGATGTGCATACGCAGGTGCCGAATATTCAGCGTTACAACGAGATCCGCGAGTCGGGTGTGCCGATCGCGCCGATGCCGGCGTTGTTCATCGTCGTCGACGAGTTCTCGGCGTTGCTCGATGACAACCCGGAGTTCGCCAAGCTTTTCGCGTTGATCGGTCAGCAGGGCCGGTCGATGGGCATCTATCTGCTGTTGGCGACCCAGTCGCTGCGGTCGGGGCGCATCTCCCAGGTCGATCCGCACCTGTCTTATGCGATCGCGTTGCGCACCAACGGCCCTCAGGAGTCGCGTGACGTGCTGGGCACCCCGGATGCCAGTGAACTGCCCGAGAGTCCCGGTGCGGCCTACTTCAAGCCGGTCAGCGGTGAGCTGATGCGGATGCGGGCGTTCTATACCGGTGATGCGTATGTGCCGCCGAAACGGGCGGCGGTGGCAGCGCCCAACGCTGCTGCGGCGCCGGCGGTGGAGCGTCCGCGGCCGCGGCTGTTGACCGCCTCCCCGGTGGTTGCCGTGGCGCCCGATCTCGGTGCGGGGCGCGGTGTTGGGCAGCCGCCGCGGCCCGCTGACGGTAACGGGCACGGCCCGGTCGATCCCAGCCGGGTGCTGCCCGCCCCGAATGGTGGGCCCGTTGCGGGTGTGGCATTTGACGGTGGTGGTGTGGTGGCCGAGTATCAGCCCGCGGTCGGGGTGTCGGCAGCGGTGCCGGCCGCGCCCGCTGCCGCGGGCGCTGGGGCGGAGTCGGCGGCTTCTGCGGCGCCGGCGGTGCCCGGTGGTGGTGTGCTGACTGGGGTGAACGTCAAGACCGAGGCCCAGGTGCTCATCGACCGGATGGCTGGCCACGGGTTGGAGGCGCACCGGATCTGGTTGCCGCCGTTGGACTATTCGCACACCGTGCATGATCTGCTCACCGACGCGAACCTGTTTTGGCCGGTGCGGCCGGGCCCGGGACGGATCCCCATCGGGACCATCGACAACCCGTTCTATCAGCGGCGCGACGCGGTGGTGATCGACTTGCTGGCCAAGAACGTGGCGGTGGTGGGTAGCGGCAGCGCCGGCCGGTCGACGGTACTGCAGACGCTGATCATGTCGGCGGCGCACAGCCACAGCAGCACTGAAATGCAGTTCTACTGCTTGGATTTCAGCAACGCCAAGCTGGTGGCGTTGGCCGATCTGGCGCATGTGGGTTCGGTGGCCACCCGCAACGAGGCGGCCAAGGTGTCGCGCACGATCGCTGAGATGAGTGCGATCATGCGGCGGCGCGAGAAGTTGTTCATCGAACACAACATCATGGGCATGGCCGATTTCCGGCGGCGTAAGGCCCAGAAAGAGCCGGCGCTGCGCTCTGACCGTCACGGTGACGTTGTGCTGGTGATCGATGGGTGGACCACGATCACCAAGGATGAGTCGGCTGGGTTCGATCATCTGGAGAATGCGGTGACGCTGTTGGCGGCGCGGGGTAAGTCGTTCGGGGTGCACGTGGTGATCGCCACGTCGCGCTACGCCGATTTCAAGCCGGCGATCAAAGATGAGCTCGGCCAGCATGTGGAGTTGCGGCTCAACGACCCGACGACTTCGGAGGTGTCACGCAAGAAGGCTGAGAATGTGCCGGACAAGCCCGGCCGCGGCATGGTGAAGTCGACGAGGCCGCGCAGCGGTGACGTCTACAACCCTGAGGTGCTCGATCTGCTGATCGCGCTGCCGATCGTGACGCCGGGTATGCGGCCGCAGCCGCTGAGCACCGAGATCGATGTGGACGTTCACGAATCGGTGGCGCAGATCAATTCTGTCAATCCGGGTGCAGCGCCGCGGGTTCGGTTGCTGCCCAATGAACAGCCGCGTGAGGAGTTCATGTCGATGGTGCCCGAGTTGGCGCCGCCGCCGCCGAACCGGGCTCAGCTGTTGGTGCCACTGGGTGTGGGTGAGGTCGAACTCGAGCCGAAGTACATCGACTTCAACGATGACACCCAGACACATTTCGTCGTGATCGCCGATCGAGTATCCGGGAAGACAACGGTGCTGCGTCACATCGTGACCACGCTCATCGAGCAGAACGATCCCAACGGTGTGCGGTTCCTGATCGTCGACTTCCACCGTGGACTGCTCGGTGTGCTGCCCAGCGATGATTACGGGGTTACCGCCACCAACCCCGAGGAACTGCGGCAGCACGTCGAGGTGTTGGCAGCGTCGCTGCCGGCGCGCATGCCACCCAGCAAGATCACTCCCGCGCAGCTGCGGCGTCGTGACTGGTGGCAGGGCCAGCCTGACATCTTCGTCATCGTCGACAACGCTCACGAGCTCGCCGGCGGTGGGGGGCGTCTCGACCAGCTGCAGCCGTTGATGCCATTCTTGGCGCGTGGGCGTGATCTCGGGTTCCACATGGTCGCGGCTTACCGCAGCGGCGGTGTGTCGAGGTACCTCTACGGTCCAGGGTTGCTCGGTGAGCTCAAGAACCTGAATACGCCGGGAATTGTGATGAGCGGGCCCAAAGACGAAGGGCCCCTTATCGACACGGTGCGGGCGAGTGCGCAGCCGCCGGGTCGCGGCATGCTGGTAACTCGTGACTTCACCGAGTTGGTGCAAGTGCCGAATCTGCCCGCTCCGGACGACGAATAGCGTGCGGCCGCCACGTGATGGTTGCCAACGATCCGATCAATGTGTTGATGTGAAGGTGCGCCGATGACCTTGCCTCCCCCGCCGGATTCGTATGGTTCCCAGCCGCTGCGGGGTGGGCAGCCTCCGCGGGGGCCTGGCGGTCAACCGCCGTATCCCGGTGTGTCACACGGCCAGCCGTACGGTCAGCCAGGTGGGCCACAGCCACAGCAGTGGGGATCGCAGCACCAGTGGGCGGGACCGCCACCACCACCGAACAAGGGTGGTAAGGGTAAGTGGATTCTTGTTGGCCTCGCGCTGATCGCGGTGATCGCGGTCAGCGTCGTCGCGACTGTTCTTGTGCTGCGGCCCGATTCAGCGGCCAGCGGCCGCGACGAGATCCCGACCGCTACCGAGGATTCGGAGGTCGCGAGCGCGAACGACACAGGGCCGGCGAACATCATCACCGAGGACCCCACGTGTGATGCATGGGGAGGAATAGCACGGGATTACGTATCCGAAGTGCAGTCAGTGAACTGGGCCGATCGCGATTCCCAAGTACCGGCATCCGACTGGACAGACCAGCAACGAGTCATGTACGAAACTGTCGGTAGAGCCATGACAGATGCTGCGGACTTAGCGGTCACCCTCCAGAAACAGACGCCTCATCGTGTGATGAGGGAACTGTATGGGCAGTTCATGGCATACGCGGAAGCTTTTGCTGATGCGATCCCTACATATACATTCGAAAATGCCGACAGTTTGGCAAATGTGCCAGGCGGGGCATTGTCGGCGTTGTCAGCGATCTGCTCTGCTATCGATTACAAATCCGCTCAACCTGTGGCGCTGCAGCTCGCTGCACCGGCTTCTCCCGCCCAGGTATCTCCTCCTTCAGCTGAGCCGAAGCAGTTTATTGATAACTCGTCGAGGACGGTATGCGAGGAATGGATCTCGTCAACCGACCAGTACGACAAAGACACCCAAGCCTGGTTGGCAATCGACGCGAATATTCCAGCATCCGAGTGGACGGCTGAGCAGAAAGCCGTTTACAACTCGGCTGCGTCGATAATGACTGCCCGCGCAGATGCTATCGAGAGAATGGGCCGCGAGAGTAACAACGCAGTGATTGAGGATTTTGCAGTTATTGCGGCGCAGTACCTTCGTGCTTATGTACTCACCATTCCGAAGTACACGTCGAACGACAACTTTTTGTCCGACTCTGCGCGATACCTCGTTGGCACCGTTCACTGGGCGTGTAAGGCGGTGCGCCGATGACTTTGCCTCCCCCGCCGGATTCATATGGTTCCCAGCCGCCGAATAGTGGGGTGTCGCCGTGGAGTGGGCAGCCTCCGCGGGGGCCTGGCGGTCCACCGCCGTACCCCGGTGGGCCACACGGCCAGCCGTATCACGGTCAACCAAGTGGGCCACAGCAGTGGGGACCGCAGCGCCAGTGGGCGGGCGGCCCGCCCCCACCACCAAACAAAGGTGGCAAGGGCAAATGGATTCTTACTGGCCTCGCGCTCATCGCCGTGATCGCCGTCAGCGTCGTCGCCACTGTCCTTGTCCTACGGCCCGATTCAGCCGGCAGCAACCGCGACGAGACCCCGACCGCCACCGCGGATTCGGAGGTCGCGAGCGCGAACGACACAGGGCCGGCGAACATCATCACCGAGGACCCGACGTGTGAGGCGTGGGGGCGGATAGGGCGAGACTATGTCGCTCAAGCGAAGGAAGCCGATTGGGCTGAACGTGATCCAAGCCTTCCAGCGTCAGAGTGGACACCGGAGCAACGTGCAACGTACGAAGCGATGGGCAAGGCAATGTCCGACTCAGCTGACCTCGCTGTTAACTTGTCAAAGCGGACGCCGCATCGAGTGATGCGACACCTCTACGCCCAATTTGTCGCATATGCACGGGCGTTCGTGGACAGCATCCCTGCGTACGAGCCCGCATCAGACGCCTTGGCTAACGTCACAGGTGCGTTAATGTCGGGCATCTCGAATATGTGCTCCGCTGTCGACTATAAAGCTGTCCAGCCCGTGGCTCCCGTCATTCCAGCGCCGAGCGACCCAACGCAGTCGGCCCCGGCAGTCGATGAGCCCAAGAGGTTCCTTGAAGGAAGTAATTCGATATGCGGCGACTGGATGGCCGCAAGCTCAAAATACAGCGACGACACCGACGCTTGGCAGAGTATCGATGCAGCCATACCCGCGACCGACTGGAAGCCCGAACAGAGGAGCGTTTACGACGCAGTTGGTCCTGTAATGACCGATCATGCAAACGACATGGAGCGCCTCGGTATAGCGAGTGGCAATCCGATTTTGGAAGATATTGCGACGTTGGCGGCACAGTACACACGGGCCTATGTGATTGCGATTCCGAAGTACACGCAGAACGATAATTTCATGTCGCAATCGGCCAGGTACCTAGCCAGCACAGTGTATTGGGCGTGCAAGACGGTGTCCTAAACGTGGTTGCAAAAGGTGAGGCTCGCGGCGCGACGGGTGTGTCAGCGCTGCTGGGATGTGACCATTTTGGTTCCGGCGGTGCGCGCCGATCCCGTTTGGATGAGCGCGGTGCAGCTGGAGCGCTCTACCCCCAGGCGGGCGTCGCGCTCAAGGTCGCGCCCGGTGCTACCCCGGTGCTGGTCGACGCCGTCACCACATCGGTTTTCGCGTTTGAGGCACTTGGCCAGGCACACACCGCATTCGACGACGCCAACGGTAACGCCTACGAGGCTGCGAAATTGGTGGGCTGTAATGGCTTATCGTGCAGTGATTTTGGCTGCTTCAGCTTCGGCTTCGACGGCTTTTTGAAGGCCTCGGTTGACGTCTTCGCCGGTGAGTTCGGTGTGCTCTTCGATTTCGTCGAGGTCGATGCCGGCGCGGACCAGGCGACGGTTGCGGGCGGTGGCCGAGTGCTTGATGACTTGGCGGACGAAGCGGGCGTTGCCCAGGGTGTCAATGCGGCGCTTGCCGGTGGGGTCGACGTCGTCGTAGATCTTGGTGAAGCTGGCGCGCAGTGCGTCTCGGGCTTCGTCGGTGAGTGGGGCGCCGGCCTTGGGGGCTAGCACATCGGCGATGGCGACGAGCTGGTCGGCGTCGTAGGAGCGGAAGCGGATGCGTTGAGTGAAGCGTGAGGGCAGGCCGGAGTTGGTGGCCAGGAATTTGTCGATGTCTTCTTCGTAGCCGGCCACGATGCACACGAAGTTCTCGCGGTCGTTTTCGAGGCGGTGCAGTAGCCCTTCGATGGCTTCTCGGCCGTGGTTGTGTTCGCGGTTCTCTTTGACCAGGGTGTAGACCTCGTCGATGAAGAGGACGCCGCCGAGTGCTTCGTCGATTTTTTTCGATGTCTTTTCTCGGGTTTCGGCGACGTACTTGCTGACGAGGTCTTCTTCGGTGACTTCGACGAATTTGTCGGTTTCGATGACGCCGTGGCCGGCGTAGATCTTTCGGAGGATGCGGGCGACTTCGGTTTTGCCGGTTCCTGACGGGCCTGACAGGAGGATGTTTTCGGTCTGTTCGCCGGTGGGCAGGCCTTTTTCGCGGAGCTTGCTGGCGATGAGGACGTTGGCTTTGACGTCTTCGATGCTGTCTTTGACCGATTCCAGGCCGATCAGCTGGGTGAGGTCGTCGGCGGCTTCTTTGAGCAGCGCGGCGCGGCGGTCTTCGGTGATTCCGGCGCCCAGGGTGGGGGTGGTGGCCGGGTCCCAGATGTCGCTGCGGGAGTTGATGAGGTCTTCGGTGGTGACGGTGAGCCGGATGGTCGGGTCGGTGAGGGCGCGTGAGGCGGCGGCGCTGAGTTCGGGGTCACCCATGTGGGCGTGCAGCGCTTCGAACAGGGCGCGTGCTTGGTTTTCCTCGCCGAGTTCGCGGTAGACGTAGGCACGTGCGAGCAGGGCCTTGTTGTAGACGGCGCCCATGGTGGTCGTCACGGCGTCGAGCCGGCGTGAGGCCTCGGTGAACATGCCCAGGTGCGCGCATGCGGCTCCGGCCATGTAGTTGACGCAGTCCATCAGGACGCCTTCGCTCCAGTCGTGGGCGTTGAGGGCGGCCAGCACGTCGGGCCAGCGTGCGGTGCGCATGTAGATGGTGCCGAGGAGGTAATCGGGTATCTGGTGGGAGGTGTGGGTCTTGACGATGTCGGTTTTGACCTGGTTGATCAGTGCCACGGCGTCGTCGTAGCTGCGGTCTTCGGCCAGTAGTGCGGCGCGGGCCAGTGAGACGTCGTCGCGGCTGCACATGCGGAGGTTGAGCATTCCGGCTGGGTAGAGGCCGTGCAACGTGTTGGGCGCCAGGCCGAGTCGGCGTTGGTCGATGCCCAGTCTGGAGCGGGTGCGGTAGCACTGGTTGATGACGTAGCGGTCGATGACTGCGGCGGTGCCTTGGCGTTCTTGGACGGTGACCATCGCCAGGCCCAGCCAGGCGTCGCACATGGCGTCGTCGATCTCGACGGCCTTCTGGAAGGCGCGGCGTGCCTCGGCGAGGTTGACCGATCTCACCTCGGAGCCCCCGGTCGGGATGCCGAGGTTGGCCACTCCGATGCGGAATGCGCGTTCGGCCAGTTCGGTGTCTGTCACAGGGGGATTCTAGGTCGGGACTAGGCAGAACGCGCTTGCGTTGCCGGTCGGGCGGGCTTGGGTTGGGATACCCAGCGGCCGCGGGTGTGGCGCCAGGTGTGGGTGTCGTCGGCCAGGACGAATGAGGGCACTGATTCTTCGCCGTCTTTGAAGAGTGCTCCGCCGGCGATACCGGTGAATTCGGTCTTTTCGCCGCGGCCGTCTCCGCTGGGGGCCGTTTCGTAGCATTCGGCGGTAATCGGGCAGTGTGCGCAGAAGTCGTGCACGATCGGGGAGGCTGCTTCTTGCTTGCGTTTTACCGATGCGCGGTTGGATATGACCGCTTCAAGGTTCTTCTCTAGTTCGAACCACGCCTTGGGGTTTCGCGCGCACGGAGCGCTCGGGCCGAAAAGGGGTTCGATGTTAGAATCTGCCACGACATCTCCTGTTCGGTGGTGTTCGCTTCCTGGGCCGCTGTTTCCCGCCAAGGTCTGGCGGCCCAGGAGTACACCGTATCACACAAATCTCCGTGTGTAGACGTCTTGTTCCCGAGTGAAGACGGGGCGTGTGGGGCGGCGGTGAGCGCTGGCCGGTTGTGTCGGTGGCCCGGCGACCGCTTACCGCTGACCAGGGTGTGCGTGACGACCACAGTGACAGCGCGGATCAGGCCCGCGTACGACGGCGCGCAGCGCTGCTGCCAGCGGCAGCTCGTCGGTCGCCACCGTCAGATACCAGGCATGCCCTGGGGCCGCGGTCATCTCCAAATGCTCAGCGCCTCGTGCTTTTTCGCCCGCCCGGGACTGGTGTATGCTGGTATCAATCGTTCGGCCCGCACCAGGCAGCTGGGAGCGGGCCGGATCTCTATCTGCGTTGCTGAGGTCTAGGGTTTGGCGGCATGACTCGGCCTGTCAAATCGTGGTTATCGATCAACGACCAGGTGCAACGCGGCGGGCCTACGCCGTGTGTGAGCTGATTTTGTGCTGCTCGGCGGCGGCGTTGGCGGCGTCGCGATCGCGTACCAGTGCCACGCGCAGCTCGCGTAGGCGTGTCACCATCGCGTCGATCTCGTCGACAGCGGAGTCGACTTTGGTGACGGTTTCGTCGAGGTAGGTGTGGTCGTCGACGAAGTAGCTTGCGGGGACTTTGAAGAAGCGTGCGAGGGCTTCGATCAGGTCGAGGCGGGGAATGGCGCTGCCTTCGACGAGCCGGTAGAGGTGACCGCGGCTCATGGCCAGGCCTCCTTCGTTTTCGATGAGCCGGTAGAGGCCGTCGACGGTGATGGGCCGGCCGGTCTCGGTGGACCCCAGGCCTTCCATGAGCGCTCGAAGCCGGGCGCCGAATCGGCGTCCGGTGGGGGTGACTTCTCTTGGGTCCGCCACGTGTGTACCCATCTCTCCCTTGTTCGTCGCGCCCCCTAGAACCCGATTCAGCGTAACAACACTTGCCTGCTGGGCCGCGTAAACATGGGTTGCTGTTCAGTCGTGCCGCAGTAGGGTCTGGGTCATGGCCGATGAGGTTTCAGTCGCTGGCTCTGAGCGTTATGTGGCGGGCAGTGATGCTGTTCAGGCGATCTTGGACCGCAATGCCGCGGTGGCACAACGGGTGGGCGCGGCTTTTAACGATGTGGAAAATCTTCGTTGCCGAGTGGCATCGGAAGATGAGTCAGTGGTTGCTGAGGTGGATGGTTTGCAGCGGCTGACAGAGCTGTATTTGGAGCCGGGGATTCAGCGGCGCTATCGGCCGGACAAGTTGGCGGCGGTGATCACCGAAACGGTGCTGGCCACAGGCCAGGTCGTACTCGAGGAGGCGGCCGCGATCCGGGCTCGGCATTTTCTGCCGTCAGATGGCTCTGATCATTAGCCACCACACCATTTGTAGTGCGGGTTCGCCGGGGGTTGGCGGTCTGCGTTTTCTTCGCTGGATTAGCGTTGGCACCCCGCTGGTGTCTGCGTATACTTCCACTATGTCTTCGTACGGAGACATCAATTCGGAGTTTCTGTTCCCTCTCGGAGGCGGCACATGGACATTGTCGGAGTTGAGACCCCGGTCGTGACGGGCGTGGCGGCGAATCTGCTGGCGCAGGCCGTGACACTGCAGTCGGCGATCATCGCGGCCACCCCAGCAACGACGGCTATCGTGCCGCCCGGCGCCGAAGAAGTGTCGGCGACGGGCGCGGCGATGTTTACCGCCAACAACGCCGAAGCGCTGGCCATGGCACAGACCCAGGTCGCAAACCTGGTGTCGGCGGCCACCGAGGTCGGCGGCGCGGCGGTGGCATTCGAGGTGCAAGACCTCGTCGGCAAGGGCCTTCTTCTTGTTTAACCGTCACGGGGGGTGCGCGTAGATGCCAGCGCAATATATGGCGTTGCCGCCTGATATCAACGCCGCGCGTATCGAAGGTCCCGGTGAGGGCTCCATGCTCGCCAGCGGGGCGGCGATGAACGCGTTGGGCGCGGCGATGGCCGCGACCGCCGGCGCAGTCAGCGGTGCGGTGTCGACGTTGGCCGCAGCGGGTTGGACCGGGCCGTCCGGCGCTTCGACCGCGGCGTCGTTTGCCCCCAACGTCGGCTGGATGTCGGCACAGGCCGCCAAGATGGCGGCGATCGGCGCCACGCAGATCGCCTTCGCCGAGGCCTATCGAGCTGCCAACGTGATGATTCCGAAGGTGCCGGTGGTCGCCGAGAACCAGACCGAGCACGGGGTTCTTCAAGCCACGAACTTCTTGGGCATCAACGGCGGCGCGATCGCCGCCAACCGCACTGCCTACGCCGGGATGTGGACGGCCGCGGGCACCGCGATGAACACCTACGAGGCTGTCGGGATGGCCGAGTCCACCCCGATCCCGGTCGAACCGCCGACGCCGATCACCAGCAGGGGCGTCGGCATGATTACCGCTGGGGCTAGCACCGGTGCCCAGCTCGGCGTGGGCCTGGCCCAGGGCGCGATGAACGCTGCCACCAGTGGTTTGAGCACCCTGACCGGGGCGGGTACCACTGCCGCCTCGGCGGCGCCGGCCGCGGCCCAAGCGGCGGGCACTCCGGCCACGGGCGGGCCGATGGGCACTGGCGGGCAGCCTCCCGCAGCAACCGCCAAGAGCGGAGCCGAAGGCCAACAGCTCACCTCGCTGCTCGGCCAGCTCCCTCAGGCCGCCGGCCAGCTACCTCAAGCGCTCGGGTCGGCGCCTTCTGCGGCCACCCAGGCCTTCAGCGGACCCGGACAGGCCGTCATGGGGCCGCTGCAAAGCTTGATGACCGCCGGCGGATCCGGGATGGGCGCACCGGCGGGAACCGGCGTCAGTGGCCTATCGGGCATGTATCCGGGATCGCTGGCCAGCGCCGCCAACGACGCCGGAGGCCGCTCTCCATCCAAGTCCGCCGGGCTGACCCGGTCAGCCGGAATCGGCGGCGGCAGCGGCGGTTTCGCCATGCCGGGCGGATGGCGAACCAGTGCCGACACTCTCGGTATCGGCGCCGCACCGGCTTCCGGGATCGGCAGCGGCCGGGCGGTGGCCGGCGGGGCCGACCTTCGCACCTCGGCGGCCGGCGGCGGTATGGGCCCGATGATGGCGCCGATGTCGCCGATGGCGGGCGGGCGACGCTCAAACTTCCGCGACAGTGCACCACTGTCGTGGGAAGAAGACCCGTTCGGCGCCGAGGAGGACGACGATCTTCCGATGACGTTGAGCGCCTCGGGTGAAAGGGGGACATGACCCACACCCTCTCCCCCCGGTACACAGCACCAGTCACACACCCGAAAGGACACCTAGAACATGTCAGATAGCTTTGGTGGCGGCGGCGGACTGCTCCACGCCGACAATCCCCAGTTGGCGGTTTCTGTCGCGCACATGGACAGCACCTCCTCCCAGATCCGCTCGGTGATGGGCGCGATCGACGGCGAGGTCACCGGCGTGAGCGGATCGGCCTGGGGCGGCGAGGCCAACATCGCGTTCCAGAACGCGATGACGCAATGGCGTGACGCCGCGGTCAAGATGGACCGAGTTCTGCAGGACATTCACGACGGCGTGCACATGTCCCGTGTCTCCCATGACACCCAGGAAGACGCCAACGTCCAGGACCTGACGCGGGCCGGGCACACGACCTTCGGCATCTCGCCGCTCTGACCGGCGGACTCGCCCCAATCCTCCTTCTGAAGGGAAACCACTTTCATGGCCGAATCGATTAAATACAACTTCCCGGCGATCGCCGCTGCGGCCTCCAACATCACCGCCAACGGTGGCAAGTTGGAGACGCTGCTGTCTGACATGGATGCCTCCGTGCGCACCCGGCTGCAGGAAGCCTGGCAAGGCGAAGGCGGCGAAAGCTACCAGCAGATCGCGATGCGGTGGAACAACGCCGCACTCGAGGTGCGCCAGGCTCTGGCCCAGCTCGGTGCGGCAACGGCCGGCGCCGGTGAAGGCATGAGCCACACCAACCGGGCCAACGCCGCACGCTTCGCCCTCGGATAACCCTTGCATCACCCCGCCCCCGCGCTCGTCGCGCGGGGTGCATGAACCGGCCCCGACCCGGCAAAGGATCTCCCCCGATCCCCTTTTGCCGGTCGGGGCCGCGCCATTGAACACACATCGCATATCCAGAAAGAGGCAGCTGTGGACACTGTCGACGCGCCGGTCATCTCTGCAGAGTTCAACCTCGACGAAATGCTGCTGCTGCAGAATCTGCTGAAGATCACCGCGTTTCCCATCGTTCTTGAAATCCTTGCGCCCCGCGACTATTTCGACGACGCGGTGCGGTCGCGGGCACAGAACGAAGCGATGGACTCGCTGATCGACAAGCAAGTGGTGACCGGCGGCGAGGTCACCGAAGCGACCGTCGCCCAATGGCTGCGGGTGCTGCAGAGGCCCGACATCGAGCTGGCCGCCCGGATCTGGCGGGAAGGCGCCCAACTCGGCCTGACGGTGTGCCGGCGCGGTGCGTTGCATGTGGTGGCGATGCGCTACAACGATCTGATCACCATCCAGCCGCTGAGCAACCACGCCGAGATCACCAGTGTCGCCCAGGTGCTGGCGCCGGTGATCAGCGCTCTCGGTGAGGCGGTGCCGGCCAACTTCGAAGCAATCAATCTGCCCGTGGCCCAAGGCAAAACCATCGACGAGCGCGTCGCCGCCGGCAGCAGCTACTACACCGAGCTGCTGCAAGCTGGGGTGGCCGAGCCTTCGGCGCGGTTCCTCACCGACGCGCTGCGCGAGCGCACCGAGGTGTGGCGGTCAGAGATCGTGGCGATCGAGTACGTTCCGGGCAAGCAGATCCAGTCCAAGGCCGCGGTGGGAGTGTTTGACACCCCGCTCGGCCGTATCGTCGCCGCGCCCAGCCACGCCCTCGACGGCACCATGTGGTCGACGTTTGCTCCCGGCACCAACGGGAGGCTGGTGACCTCGGCCGAATTGATCATCGAGACGTTGCCCTCGGCGTCGTGGTTTGCCGCGGTGCGGCACTGAGCAACTCGCCTGGCTTTCTGGCGCAGACCCTCTATACGCTCGCAGAAAGTAGAGCACTTCAGCGAACGACGGGCGGGTTAGCTGCATGAGCATCAATCATGACTCCCAGGATTCCTACGACCGGTTTTTCCCGCCGGCCCAAGACAACACCGGCGGGCAGCCGGCAGTCGGCCCCAAGGGGCACACCTGGCCGCGCCACGGCGCCGACCCGGGCGGCGGCAACCAGCAGCCCCCCACCGGCGGGCAGCCCGCCGTCGATCAGCGCCAGCGTTCCGGCGAGACGGGCGGCTACGGCGGCGACCCTCGCGCCGCTGATCAGCGTCAGCTGCATCGGCTGCCGCCGCCGGCCGGGCCGTACAACTCCCCACCTCTCCCGCCGCCACCCGGTGAACGGTCCTATAGTCAACCCGCCGCCGCGCCGACACCACCGGTAGCCGAGCCCGCCCAGCCGAGCGAGCAGCCCGCGGCGGGCGAGGCGCCGGCCAATCCGCGCGAACAGTTCTGGACCGCCACCAACGACCAGTCTTCGGGGCGGCCCGCGCCCCAACAGGCCTGGCCGGATGCGGCCAACCGCGCCGCGCCGGCTGCGCGAGGCGACGAGGCTGCCCGGCCGGCCGCGCCCGTATGGCCCGATGAGGCCGGCCGTGCTCATGCGCCGGTCCAGCAGCAGCCCTGGGTCGATGAAGCGACCACGGTCGTGCCTCGGGGGTGGGTGGCTCGCCAACCGCAGCAGCCCACCTACCAGCCGCCCCCGCAGTCGGAGCAGCCGGAATGGATGAGCGAACCCTACGATGCGCGCTACGTCGATCAGCGCGTCGGAGACGACGAAAAGTCGTTGACGTTTAGCGCCGATCGGCTCGACCTGGTCGGCAAGCGCAAGCTTCCGCCCGGGCGGGGCTGGCGGAAGTGGTTGTACCGGTTGAGTTTCCATTCGATCAACCTTGGGCTGTCGCCGGCCGAGGTGGCCTATGCCGAGATGGTGGAGACCATCCGCCAGCCCATCCGCGGCGACTACAAGATCGGTGTGGTCTCGCTGAAGGGTGGTGTCGGCAAGACCACCTCCACTGTCACGTTGGGCTCGGTTTTCGCCCAACACCGCAAGGGCGATCGCGTCGTTGCCCTCGATGGCAACCCCGACTTCGGGAACCTGATCAGCCGGGTGCCGCGCCAGACCAACACCACTGTCAAGGACTTGCTGGCCGATGCGGACCTGAGTCGCTACGGCGACGTGCGCCACCACACCTCACAGAACATTCATGGCTTGGAAGTTGTTGCCGGAGAACGGGATCTAGCCCAATCAGAACGCTTCTCCAAGTCTGAATACGAGCGGGTGATGGCTGTACTGCAGAGCCACTACAGTCTGATCTTCACCGACTGCGGGACCGGGCTGATCAACGAGGCGATGGCCGGGGTGCTCGACACCGCCAACGCTTTGATCCTGGTGTCGTCAGTGACCGTCGACGGTGCGCGAGCAGCCTCGGCCAACATCGAATGGCTGCTCATCCACGGCCACCATCACCTGGTGCAGCGTGCGGTGGTGATCCTCAACCAGAACAAGCAAGGCAAGACCAGCGCCAACATCGACCAGCTCAAGGAGCACTTCAGCCCGCATGTGCGTGCGGTGCATGTGATTCCGTTCGACGAGCACCTGGCCGAGGGCGGCGCGGTGAACCTGGGTCTGCTGTCGAAGAAGACACTGCGGGCGTTTGAGGAGTTGGCCGAGTTGATCGCCACGGACTTCCCCAACGCGACAGGAAAACACACCGCCGAGGCACAAGCGCGACCCGAGGTTCAAGCGCGACCCACCGCTCCCTGACATGGATCTGTTTGCTGCCGATGCGTTGTCACCGGCAGCGCGGGTCGCTGCGCGCGGGCTGGTTGGGGTTCGAATCTGTTTGGCGGGGCGGCCCGAATCGCCTCGACTCTGCGGCTGGGTGCTGGATAGATTTCCGGATATGAGACAGATGCCCCGGGGTTTCTGGAGGGGCTTTTCACGATCGGTATTGGTCGGGGTGAGGACAGCGTGCGATGAGCGTTGAGGTGAATGGCAACGGGGCCGCTGCGCCAGCGGTAAGCAGTGACACCGAGATCCGGATGTGTCGGGGCGCGGTCCTGGTGGGCGCCACCCAGATCGAGGTGGTGTTGCCGGCCGACATCGCGATCGGGTCGCTGATGTTCGATCTCATCAAGGTGCTCGGCGACACGCTCTATGCGCAAGGCAAAGACGTCAGCATGTTCCGCACCAGGCAAGCGCCCGGGCGATGGACATTGGGGCACGTGGGTGCCCCGCCGATGCCGGCGGACAAGACGCTAAGCGAGCTCGGCATCGAAGACGGTGACCGGTTGGTGATGCAGCGCGCGTTGAGCAGCGAGGAATACCAACCGTTGGTCGACGACGTCACCGATGCGACGGCGATGATCAGCAACAGCCGGTTCAAGGCGTGGGATCCTTCGATGTCGCGGCGGGTCGGTGCGGCGATCGCGGTCACCGGATGCGTGGCTGTCGCGGTGTTGATCGGGTTGTATTCGATGAGCGAACGGGCGGTGTGGGCGGCCCCGGCCGCCGCGCTTGCCGTGGCCGCGGTGGCGGTGCTGGGCGCGTGGGTGGCCGGGGGGCGGTTCGCCAACCCGATCGTGTCGACTGCGCTGGTGCTGTGTGCCTACCCGTTGGCCGGTGTGGGTGCGGCAGCGATCGTGCCAGGCGGATGGGGTGCCTATCACGTCGTGTTGTGTGCGGGGACATTGCTCACGCTGGCAGTGGTGTCGGCGGCGGTGCTGGCGCGGGCGGTGACCCTGGCGGCCGCGGTGCTCACCATCGGGGTGTTGGTGCTGGGTGCGGGGCTGGTGCGCGGGGTGTGGTCGGTCCCATACGTGGCGCTGGGTACCGGTTTGACGTTGGCGGCAGTCATCGCCTTGTTCGCCGCTCCCAAGCTCGCGCTGATGACCGCGCGGGTTCCGCTGCCGCCGGTGCCGACGTTGGGGATGGCGTTCAACGAGCCGGACCGCTCCCCGCGGTTCATCGTCGCCGGTGCCAGTCACGCCCAGCAGTACAAGGCGCCGGCCGCGGAGGTGTTCCAACAGCGCACTGAGGCGGCGAACCGTTACCTGAGGGGCATCACCATCGGGGCGGCGCTGTGTGCGATCGCCGGGACCGCGCTGTCGGCCCAGCCCGGTCATCGCCGGTACTGGATGGCGTTTGGGTTCGTGTTGCTGGTCGCCGTGGTGATCTTGCGCCGCGCCCGTATCGGCGCCGATCGGATCAATTCGGCGGTGCTGCTGGGCACGGGTGCGGTCATCGTGGCCGCGGTGATGGTGCGGTTGGCTTTGTTCGACGGGCGGCTGTGGGTGGTGCTGCTCGTGGCGGCGGGGCGGCTGTTGGGTGGCGGGGCGGCGCTGGTCGCCGGCGTGGTGTTGCCGGGGATGGCGTTCAACCCCGTGCAGAGCCGTCTCGGTGAGCTTCTCGAAGTGTTCATCATCGGGGTGTTGCCGTTCTTGGCGGTATGGATCATGGACATCTACGGCGCGCTGCGGGGGCTGCGGTGAACGCGGCCAGGCAGTGCCGGCGGGCGGCGGTGGCGATGACCGCGGCGGTGATGGCGGTGGCGACTGTGGCGACCGGGGCGGCGGTCCCGGCGTGGGCCGTCGAGCCGCCCACGAGCAACCGTGACGCGGTGCCGCCCGACGGCAATCCCGGGCCGGAGGCGCCGAACAAGAAGAACTACGACTGCCGTGTGGCCACGGTGTTTCCCGGCGCCGATTTCAAGGCGGTCAACCCGGCGGTGGCCAGCCTCAATCTCGGTGAGGCATGGCGCTATAGCCGCGGGGCCGGCCAGACGGTGGCCGTCATCGACACCGGGGGGCGTCCCCATCCGAGGCTGCCCAATCTGCGGCCCGGCGGTGACTACGTGATGGCCGGCGGGGACGGCTTCGACGACTGCGATGCCCACGGCACGCTGGTGGCCGGCATCATCGCCGCCCAGCCCATCCCTGAGGACTCTTTCTCCGGTGTCGCGCCTGATGCGGCGATCTTGTCGATCCGCCAGGAGTCGGAGTTGTTCGGGCCGGTGGATGCCAAGCCGGTCGATCCCGACGACCCCAACAGCACCCCCACCGCCGGTGATGTGCGCACGTTGGCGCGGGCGATCGTGCATGCGGCCAACATGGGTGCCACGGTGATCAATATCAGTGGGGTTTCGTGCATTTCGGCGCTGCGCCCGGTCGATCAGACGTCGCTGGGCGCGGCGGTGTGGTACGCCGCGGTGGTCAAGGACGTGGTCATTGTCGCCGCGGCGGGCAACACCCAGGGCGAGTGCCAGCAAAACCCGCTGTACAACCCGCACGATCCGGCTGACCCGCGGGACTGGGGCGGGGTGCGAACCATCTCCACGCCGTCGTGGTTCGCCGACTTCGTGTTGTCGGTGGGGGCGTTGAGCCAAGACGGCCAGCCGGCGTTGTCGGCGCAGGGTGGGTCTCCTTTGACGTTGGCCGGTCCGTGGGTGGATGCGGCCGCGATCGGCGTCAACATCGTCTCGCTGGATCCCAATGGGCCGGGGCTGGTCAACGCGTTTCCGGCCAAAAACGGTGGCCTAGATGCCGTCAACGGCACCAGCTTCTCGGCTCCGGTGGTGGCTGGCCTGGGTGCTCTGGTGCGGTCACGGTTTCCGAATTTGACCGCGCACCAGGTGATTCGGCGTATCACTGAGACTGCGCACAACCCGGCGCGCGGCAACGACAACCTGGTGGGAGCCGGTGTCGTCGACCCGGTCGCGGCGTTGACCTATGCCGTCGATCCCGGTGATCCGCTTCCCAAGGATGCGTGGGGTAAGCCGATTCCCGCGCCGGTGGTTGCTCCCCCGCCGGATCGACGGCCCATGTATACCGCGCTGATCGGGTTGGCGGCGTGCGTGGTCGTCGTCGGCGGGGTTCTCGGATTGTCGAAGTTGAGGCGGCCGCAACGATGAGTACACGACATGCCAACACCGCAGCGCCGGCGCCGGCGGGCAGACGACCCGCCGCGACGGGTGGGACCAGGTTCAGCGGTGCGACCGGGCGGACAACCGATGAGAACTCGCGGCGGTTTCCGCTGCGGCCCCATGCGCCGTTATTGACCATCCTCACCGCCGAGGTCGTTGCCGGTGTCATCGCCGGGGTGCTGGTGTGGCGCGGGCTGTCGTGGCCATGGCGTGCCGGCGCGGCGGCTGCGGTGTTTCTCATCGCTTTCGTGGCGTTCAAAGACGCCAGCCTGACCCACTGGGTGGTCCTGTGGTGGCGGTGGTGGCGTGGCCGTAAATCCAAAGCCGCCGCCGCGGCGTGGGCCGATCCGCCTGAGGTCGTCGAGGTCGCCTTGCCCAATGAGGAAGGCATGGCTGGTGTGCGTTGGGATGGCGACATCCTGATCACCGCCGTCGAGTTGACCGCACGGCCACACACCCCCACCGTGTTGGCCGACGGGATCGCAGTCACCACCGACGTCGTTCCGCTCGACGTGGTCGCAGATTGCTTGTGGCAGTACGACACCAATCTCGTGGGGATCGATGTGGCCTCCACCGGGCGGCGCGTCGCCCCAGGCACCGCCTACGCCGGTTCCTACGATCAGCTCATCGGGGTCAAGCCCGGTGTGACTGCGCGGCGCACCTGGCTGATCGTGCGTAGCCGGTTCGATCCGGACGATCCGGGGATCCGCAACCGCGGCGGCGGCGTCGAGGGCGCGGTCCAGGCCGCGTTGGCCGCGACACGACGGCTGACTCGGCGGATGCGTGAACACAACTGCTTGGCGGTGGTCGCTGATGCGGCCAGTCTGTGCAGCGCGCATGCGGCGCTGGCGGCCGGGCTGACCCCTTCCGACACCCAGATTGAGCGCGGAACCCTGGCTACTCCCAGTGGTTTCGTCACCACCTACCGGTTGCACCCCGACGATCTGACCAACGTCAACATGGGAGCGTGGTGGGCCTACCGCTGCGTGTCGGCGGCAGTCATCATGCGGATCACCCCGGCCGGCAAGCGCGGTGAGGTCCAGGTCCGTACGTGGGTGCGTCATGTGTCTTCGACTCGGCCCAGCCGCGCCGATCGGCTGCCGGGTCTGATCCGGCAGTATTGCGATCAGGCTGAGGCGTTGACCGCGACGTTGCCGCTGGGTGCGCTCAGCTGGAAAGCGCAGCGGCGAATTGTGTCTAGCCCGCAGTCGACGGTCGCGGTCGCCGAGCTGTCGGGGTTGCGGATGCCGGTCGGGCCGAGCGGTCAGTTGATCGGCTACACCCCCACTGGGCATCCGCTGCTGCTGCCGCTGTCCGAACGCGGCACGCTGACACGGGTGTATGTTCATGCGCCGCTGTGGGTGGCCCAGCAGCTGGTGCTTCGCGCCCTGGCCGGCGGTGCCAGCGCGCGGGTGACCTCGGGGCGTCCCGAGGCGTGGTGGCCGATGATCCGGCGGTTGGCTGAGCCTCGCCGGTTGTGGCTGTCTCAGTCCGACAGCACCCGTGTCGGCACGATTCAGGTGTGCGATCATGCGCCGATCAGCTATCCCAGTGGCGCTGAGACGCTTCTGGTGGTGGGCGCCAATCCTCAACACGACATCGACGCCGATGTGGTGGTGCGCATGGACCGTCGTGGACAGGTCACGGTGGCTATTGACGGTCAGCCGCCGCGGCCGATCACGCTCGACGCCACCAAGGAAGAGACCCGCTACCTCGGCCGACTCGACTAGAAGGGTGCTGTATCGATGACATCGATTGCGCCCACACAACATTCGATGGTGCCGGCCGCCCACCTCCCCCACCCTGATCGGTAGGTGGCGCGGTGAATTGGGAGACGGTGTGGCGCGAAGACACATTCAACTCGTTGCCCTTGGGCAGCTATGTGGCCAGGATCTCGCAGTTCGACCCCGTCTTCGCCGCCAACTGGTATGTGGCGTGGCGGCGAGATGGGGCGAATTCGTTGTCGCTGCCCGATTATCTTGAGCGCCTTGCCGGTTATCCATCGTTGTGTGCGAGCTGGTATCAGGTGTGGGATGAGGACTCCGCGGCGACGCAGTCCTACCCGGATTATCTGGCTCGGCTCGATGAGTACCCGATGGACCAGCTGGTGAGCTGGTATGAACCGTGGACGCGTGACCGTGCCACGACGTTGTGCTATCCCGACTATTTGGCCGAGCTCGCCGGCCATGACGCCAGCACGTGCAGCGACTGGTATGTGGTGTGGCTCAACGACACCCGGTACGGATTGTCCTACCCGGAGTTTCTGGCGGGGCTCGTCGAGTTCGACTCCACGTTCCGATTGCAGTGGCATCATGTTTGGAGTTCAGATGACACGCATTCGTTGAGCTTCCTGGATTATCTGGGGCGGATCGCGCCGTTTGATGCGGCCCACCGGCTGCAGTGTCACCGGCTGTGGCTGCGTGAGCGGCAGCAGCGGGTGACCTCGCTGTCGTTTCCCGACTATCTCAACGCGCGTGCCGCCGCTGGTTGACATCGCCGCTGGCGATGTGTTCGGCGCGGCGCGCCGATCGGTGGCCCCACATGCACTTAACCGGGTAGAGTGTCGGGCGTTATGGCAGTCCAGAAATCGGCCGCGTTGCGGCGCGTGCGCGCCGAGGCCGAAGAACTTGAGCGCATCGCCGCGGACCGCAAGCGTCATCTTGCGTTGCGCGATAAGGCGATCCGCCAGGCCATTTCCGCCGGGGCGACATGGGCCGAGCTTCAGCGCGAGGCCGGTCTTACCGCTGCCGGCCTCAGTAAAGCGTTGGCGCGCACCGACACGACTGACAACGACCACTAAACCAGGTATAGTGCCGGTGTGTGGCTCGCCGGTCCCATCGGGCCCGCGCCACAATCCACTGCCCTCGATCACCGGAGAGCACGATGACCCTTCTCGCTGAGCCAACACCGCTGCCCGCCGAGACCCAGCCCGATCCCGAGCTCAGCACCCACGGCTCTCATCGGTCGCCGCCCACTGCTGCGCCGGCCGCAGCACAGCAGAGCACTGAGCGCGCACCCTGGATTACGTTCGGGTGCTACTTCGTGGCCCTGGCCACCATGACAGTCAGCCTCAACACGTCCTGGCGGTTCTTCGACGAGGTGCTCCACATCCCCACCGCCTACGGCGAGCGCTACATCATGTTCGCTGTCGCGGAGATGGCGTTGGTCGTCGCCGGCGCCGGCATGGCGGTCAACGTGCGACGCACCGGAAAACCCGGCCCGTTCCGGCTGGTCGTGTGGGGAATGTGCGCCGTCAGCGCCTACATGGCCTGGAAGATGTCCAACTTCGAAGAGGGACTCGGCCGCGTCATCTTGGGGCCGGTGCTCGGCACGATCATGCTGCACCTGGCGCTGGGACTCGAGCTGCGCACCCACCACCACCGCACGGGAACCCTCGCCCGCGTCGCCTCCGAACTGCGCGAGCGGCTACTGTCGCGCCTCGGGCTGGCCAACGACGAACGCGATGCCCTCCAACGCACCCGTGACCGCGCCGCGTTCCGAGCCGCCCAGCTCTCCCTGCCCCGCCGTTGGCGGTGGTCGCGCGAAGCCCGCCTCCAACGAGCCCTCATGGCCGCCAACGTCGCCGACGACCCCTACATGCGCGAGAAGATGCTGGCCCGGCTGACCGTTCTACGTCACGCTCACGAGCTGACCTCATACGACCAGTCTTCGCCGTGGCGTCAAGACCACGAACACGACGCGACGCTCACCTTGGCCACCGATGACGCCGGCCAAGGGCCTACGCCCGACCAGCTGGACGCCATCGCCGTCGAGATCAAAGAGGCCGGCGAGACGACCCAGGAACTGCCCAAGGTTCGTCACGCCCTCGAACTCATCTACCGCGATCCCCGCGAGCTGAGTCTGCGGGAGATCGGCCGCGAGGTCGAACTCAAGCACGAAGCCGTCGGGCGAATCAAGACGGCAGCCAGACGACGCCTAGGTGAGACCGAACTGGAAGAGCCCGCCGCCTTTTAGGGGTGTCTCACCACGTTGGTTCCGCCACTGTTCGGAAGGAGGGGATGTCCCGCCATGGTCAACCGTCAATTCTGGCAGCGGCTTAGATGTGCTGTCTCGTGAGATTGGTTCCGTCGCGGCGGCGGCGAACTCCCGAGAGAGGGTTCAAGCACGCCGATGTCGTACTGAAGGTGGAGGATGAAGTTGTGGAGCCATATCGGGACCCGATGGTGAGCCCCCACCACTCGGCGTCGGTGCTGATCTACAGGGGGCTGGACGACTCGCTCGCTGAATGGTGCCGGAGCCATCGTGACGTCGTCGGTGAGCTGCATAAGACGGACGCCGCTTACAGGGTTCTGTCTGCCCTGATTAACCAGCTGGTATGCCATGGCGATCGCGACGGTTTGACGGCCCTTGTGCTGGACTTGCTTGCGGATGAAAACAAGGAGCGGGCCGAAGGAGGTTGGGTCGACGACGGTCTAAACGAGGCGATTCTGTCGTCGATCGACCAACACTCAGATGGAGTCCGCGGCTGAGCATCCACGCACTTGCGGAAGCGACGGATTTCTCAAGTCCACTCTGCTTCAGGAAACCCGTGTAACCAACGTAGCGGGACATCACACTTAGATCACGCGTCGTCGGCACGGTCGAACGAACCGACCCACCTACCAGCACAGCGGATGAGCGAACAACCCGCCAGGACGTGCGGAGTGTTGAGAACACCGCGAACCGGCATGACGCTGCCCACCTCGCGCGCAGACCCTTCACCGTCTGCCGAAGCTATCGTCGAGCCAACATGATCGACCGAACCCGGAAGACTGAACCATGAACACTCAGAGCCCACACCTGCTCGTCCCTGTGCACACAGGCCCCGGAATCCCTGTCGGCGCCGCAATCGTTCCGCCGCACGGAATCATCACCGGCGCCACCGGAAAGACTTGCGCGCTACTGGCGTTCGCCACCGACCTGGCTAACCGATACAGCTTCGACGAGCTCCAGCTGCTCGTCATCAGCCCCAGCGGCGGGCTCGGCTTCCTGTCACGCAATCCCAGAATCGACGGCATGTACGGCGCGTACGCCCAGACCCTCTGGGGCCCGGACGTGTCTACGATCTCCACCGGGGCCTTCACCGACGAGGTAATTCAGCGACTCACCGCCATCCACCACGAGCACACGACATCAGATGTTCTGCACCACCGAGCGATCCTGATCGACGACCTCGGTGACTGGGGACTCGGCGACGACGCCTTCGGCACCGACGGAGACGCAGATCGACTACTGACTGCACTTCAACAACTCATCGCGGACGGCCCGTCGAACGGCGTGCACATCATCATCGCGCTGCACGACCAGGAAACCCGCGCAGCGCAACGGCTCCTCAGCACGCATGGGGGATTTCGGCTTTCCGGCGCACCAGATCCAACCGCAACCGCACCCCGCGCGATGACGTTGCGCCCGTGCGGCGCGGAAATCGCGCAGCAGGTTCAGATCACCGACGTCACCGACCTAATCCCGTCGCCCGTAGGGTGAGCTCCTAACCGCAACTTCGCCCGGGCGCGACGGAGACACCACGGCCGGTGGGTACTTCTGCATTGAGGGCAGCGCGAAGCGGATGAGCCTACCCGTGCGCGGCCCGGGCGAAAGGGCCGGCCATCGCGACACCAGGCCGGATAGGTGTCAAACCGTTGTGGTGCACTGAGCGCAACGAGAGACGGGCAGGACGCCAGCGGTGAGTCAAGTACCCAGCCGTGCCGCCCGTCTGGCGGATGCGGCGCACCACGCTGAGCTATTGGGACGCCAGCAAGAAGGATGAGTGGGTCGCCTTGTGGCGGACATCGTGCCGGCGGGCGGTGCGGATGCATGCCTCTGAGGCCCGCGCCTCGCGCGGCGGCGACGACCCCGGCTCACCTGGCTGGCCTCCCCTCGCTTGACTGCGCGCCGCACGCAGCCCGTCTCCAGGTGTTGGCGCGCAGCCCGCCGAGCTTGGTACAGGGGAACTCGAGGCTCGACCTCCGAACACGACGGCGTCGACGGCCTGGCGTGCCGGCCGGCGCTACCGGTGCACCACGTTGAATCGTCGGCCCGCCAGGGCGTGGTGCTTGGCGTTGACCGGAACAGGCTGGCGTCCGGCATATACCTCGGTGCATGACCAGCCACGCCAACTCTGGCGTACCGGGCGTTCCGCGGCGTACAGGCCCGTTCATGTCCCCCGCGACCGGATGGGCCGACGGTCCGGTGTCGCGAGGCCGCTGCCGGTGCGTGCGCCACCCGCGTCTCCTTTGGTCGCCATGTCTCAGCCGGCAGCGAAGTTGTCGGGTCTTGTCGGTGGTGCGGGCGCCACCGCGTACGCCACTGCAGCTCTGGGCGGCGAATGGTCAGAGTCGCCAGCGCGGCTGATCAACCCGGCCGCTGCGGCGTGAAGGCTGGCGTGCGCCATGCCGCCCGCCAGCGTGGCCCACCCTGGCGCACGGGATCCGAAAATCTGGGCCGGCGGGCCCGATCGGTGTTCGGGCCAAATTTTTCTGAGGGTCGAGTCCGACCTTGGCGTCCGGCCGCTCGGGCCGGGATGCCACTCCGACGTGGCGTCTGGGCCCCGGGCGCAGCGAATCCGAGCGCCGTTCCGGTTAGCGTTGGTGTTAACACTTTTGTGGTTGGTAGTGCTGTCTCGTGTGTGGTTGGTTCTGTGCGCACATGAGTTCACCGTTGCTGCTACCAGCGGAGCTAACGTAGGACCACACTTGTTAACAGTCTTAGTAGCGACCTCACTAACTCCCTCTATAACAGTCTGGTCACCACACTTATGAACCATCTTCGTAACTACTGTGGTCACTCATTTGTGCGTTCGTGCGCACACCGTTCGTCTAGTGGGCATGTCCACAAACATGTATGCGGTTTCGAAGACGCACTCATACACGAACCCACTTGTGAAGAGCCATGTGGTTAGGTGTGTGGTCAGGTGTGTGCACGAATGAGTCCGTACACTCGCAAACACGCGAGTGAGTGCAACTGTGCGCATGGGCTTGTGTGCACGGTCTCACTCATGGGTGCGCACAAATAGTGTTGAACTGGCGTGTCGTTTAGCCAATTAGATAGACAGCGTGTGTGATAGCACGTACCATCACGGGTATGCTTGCTAACCCAACAACGAAGCGTCCCCGAGTGCTTGCTGTCGCGATGCAAAAGGGTGGGGTTGGCAAGACCACAACGGCCATTAACGTGGCGGTTTCCCTCGCGGAGCTCGGCCTCCGGGTGGCGTTGCTGGATCTGGATCCCCAGGCCAACTCGACGAAGGGTCTCGGCGTCGACATGGGCCCCGATGACGTCTCAATGTTTGAGGTTCTCATTGACGTCGAAGAGGACCGTGTGCCGCTTGCCGACGCTCTGGTCAAGAGCAAGTACGGCGTCCTCGTCGGTGCCGCGCACCGCGCGATGCGTCGTCTCGAACGGTACGGACTTGGACCAAGTGGCTATGCGCGGTTCTCGCGCCAGGTGCTAGAGCTCGATGTGGATGTCGTGGTGATGGATTGCCCGCCCAACTTGGGGGAACTTACGGTTGCCGCGTTGGCGGCCGCCGATTCGGTGTTGGCCACGGTTCTTCCCGGCACCGACGAGATCGATGCCCTCTTGGAGCTGCAGCGCTCGGTACGCGAAACCCAAGAAGGCCTCAACTCCCGCGTCAGTATCGACTTCGTCATCGCAACGATCTACGAAGGCGGAACGTTGGTCGCCAAGGACGTTCGTTCGAGTCTGAAATCCGAGTGGACGTCGGAATACCTCGGCGAGGTATCGAAGACCGTGCGCGTTAAGGAAGCCAAGCATGCGCGGGTTCCGCTGGTGCTCTATGCGCCTGAAACAGAGGCGGCCAAGGACTACCGGCGCATCGCGAAAGAGCTCAACGAGAGGATGCCCGTCCATGTCTAGTAGCAGAAGGGCCGGGTTGGGCGCTGTCAGCACGCGTACCCGTGAGGAAGCGCGCGAGGCGGCCGGCCGTATCGGTCCCGATGACGTACTGCCCACGCCGCCGCCTCGTGCAGTGCCGACTGCGCCTTCGGCTGGTGCCGAGCTGCCCGACGAATCCTATGAACCGGTCGACTCGGGTCCTGAGGAGACTCCGGTTGCTGCTGCTGCGGAGGCCCCACAGCCGGTGCCTGGCGGTACAGGTCGGGGGAGAGGGCGTCGGCCCGCGGTGCCCACCAGCTTGACGCCGTCGCGGGTGCCGCTGCAGCGGGTTCAGATCGGCCCGCGGGTCAGGCCGTCAGTTAAAGCTCAATTGGAGGAATATCAGCACGCTTTGGCTAAAACTGGTGTCACTCAATCTGACATTGTTGAGTCGGCGCTGGTGGAATATATGGAGCGTTATCCAGCCGAAACTTTGCGTGCGGCTTTACTTGAGGGTATTTGATCGCGAATGGGCCTCAAAGATCGCGGTTTCGGACACCTTCAACGCATCGGCCAGGGCGGCGGCGCGCGCGTTGTCGAGGTGTCCGCGGCCGCGTTCGAAGTTGCCGAGTACGCGGCGCGAGATGCCGGTTCGCTCGGCGAGCTTGGCTTGCGTCAGTCCGGCCACTATTCGCAGATCAGCGAGGGTTCTTTCGGCCTCGGGCACGGTCAGAAATCGGTCTACGGTGGCCCCGAGCGCTGCTGCGGCCAAGCTCAGGGAGTCGACCAGTGGTAGACATTCCCCGCTTTCCCAGCGATGAATCGCGGCGCGATCGACACCGGATTGCTTGCCCAGTTCTTGCACAGTTAGATTCGCCATTTTCCGAGCGCGCGCAAATTCCTGGCGGTCAAATCCGCGCAAAACACTATTCGCTAGGGGCTTTTCGAGCCGTTGGGCGGAGCGTTGGGAAGCGTTCATTTGGTATTGATCGTGACACCCCCTCGGTGAGGACAGCAAGTTATCCCGCTGGATGCAGGGTCTCGCGTATCATCAGGTCAGGGCTTTGTCGTGGTTCGATGCGAAGGAGGTGTGGGTGATGCTGCAGCCGCCAGTTCGGGGCTTCAATCGCAGCGCTCTTTCGCGCCGGCGCCAAGCTGAGAACCTTTCGATCGCTGAGCTGGGCGTACGTGCTGACATCGCCGCTTCGGTGTTGTCTCGGTGGGAGAGTGGTCAGGCCAGTCCGACGCCTGAGTTGTTGCGCCGGGTTGCCGATGCGATGGGCGTTTCGACCACCGAATTTGTTGACACGCCGGCCGAGGACATGACGCTGGCCGACCTTCGCAGTCTCGCCGGCTTCAGCCAGCGGTCGTTGGCTCGCCACCTTGGCATTCCGTTCAAAGCGGTGGCCAAGCTGGAGCAGGGTCTGATCGATATGGACGACAAGCGTGCGACCACCTTGGCCGCCGCGCTCGATGTCGATGTCGCCGAGCTCCATGACGCATACCGCCGCGGTGCGCGTCGTTGGCTTCGTCAGCGTCTCGTTGAGTTGGAGGCGCAGCAGCCGGCCGCCGCGTCGGCCTAACAGGCTGCGCCAGCCACCTTCACTGTTCGACGCTCAACCTGCCAAAAATTCTTCGGTGAACAGCCGGAATGTGGTGGGTTGAGTTTTTTTGCTCTCTGCGACCGGGTTCGCGACACGCCGGGCATATACCTGGATTCGTGACGGTGATCGGGTTTTCTTTGGCGGATTTCAGCCAATCGTTGCTGGTCGCGCGGCCGTGGGGAGCGAGTTCCTTGCCGCGGGTCCGTGATGTTCCCTATCGTAGACGAATAGTCTTATCCTGAGCACTGCGGCGTGTTAGATTGCTACTTGAGTGACTGCATGATGCACTGCCTCGGAAGTGCAACGGGTAAGAAACGAAACGGCAACGACGTGGAAGGGGGACCGGGACACCGCCCAGCGGGTGAAAACCACCTGAGGACAGCAATCGACCTCCTTTAGGCGAAGGAGGCGACTGCGAAGAAGTGGAAGGCGAAGTAGGCGCTTCGGCTTCCGGTATCCCAGAAAGGGACGTCGTTGGAAACTGCGTCTCAGGGTAACGGCTACCCTGATGACCCGTCAAGCGTGACGCGGGTGCTTGCCGCTATCACTGCTGGCGTCGGTTCGGGCCGCCCAGCGGGCGCTCGAACCATGTTTCCGTGCCCTGTTCATGGCGATGACGTCCCCACCCTGAGCGTTTGCTACAACACCGGTTCAGGCGTTGTAGATGTGCACTGTGCAGTGGGCTGCCCGCAGTCAGACATCCTCGCCGCACTCGGCCTCACTTCCGCCGATCTCGCAGTCGATTCGGCACCACAACCGTTGGCCGACAACGCATCTCCAGCAGCACCGACAATCGCCGATGCGACCTCCAAGACCTACACCTATCTGTCGTCAACCGGGGACCGCCTGGGCCAGGTGGTCTACTCGGGCAACGGCGGCCCGCGATTGCGGCGATGGAATCCGGCTACCGCGCGTTGGG
>NZ_PIZU01000051.1 GCF_002838065.1 Mycobacterium hubeiense
CGGGTCAGAAGTGAGTGAGCGTGGAGATCACGTTCTCCAAGGCCATGGCGGCGCCGCCGGCCAGGGGCTGCTCTGCCTCGACGGCACGCACGGCGTCGACGGGAACGCCGGCAGCGGCCGCGGTTTCCTCCTCCGTGAGATCGGCGTTGCGGCGCGCCGCGTAGAGCCGCTGTCCGAGGGTGGCGCCGGGGGACCCGGCTGCCCGCATCATCAGGTCGTGGTACGTGCGTCGGATATTAATAAGCATCTTGGCCGCCGCGACACCTTCGGAGGAACGGGCAGCCTCAGCAGCCGCGTCCAGCAGCGTGCGTAGCTCGGCGAGCAGTGCAGTGGCGGAGGGGCTGAACGCGGGCTCAGACGGCGCCGGCAGAAGGTCGATCCGTGCGGTGATCGCATTGAGCGCCACTTCGGCCAAGCGACGCATGGCCTGGAATTCGGCGCTGACGGAGACGACTTCGGTGGGATCGTCGTCGGGAATGGGTTCACCGCGTTTGATCGCCGCCAGCCCACCTTGAGGTAGGCCGAGAACAGATTCGAGCTTGGCGCGGGTGCGGGCACGTGGCCAGTGCCGGCCGCGTTCGAAGTTGACCAGAGTGGTCTGGCTGATGATGCCGGCCTTTTCGAAATCGCGCTGGGATTTCCCGCGGCTGAGGCGGCGGGCACGGGCGACGGCGCCGGCACGGGCGACATCTGGGTCGGTCTGTTCGCCGGTGTTGGTGGCGTCGTCACCGGAGGTGTCTTGGGCCTCGCCTTCGTCGAGCTCGACGTCGTCGGACTCGTCGTGGGCGGGCGCGTGTTGGTCGGTCCCGGCGCCGCTGATGGCCGTGGACAGCGCTGCGGAGGTAGGGCTGTCGAAGCCGAAGCTGACCGTGCTGCCGTCGGGGTTTCCGAGGTGGATGACCATCCCATCGGTGATGGCAAGGACGCTGACCCGCTCACCGTTGAGGAACATGCCGTTGCGGCTGCCGGGGTCGGTGGCCGTCCACCCGTTGCTGGTCGGGTCGATCCGGACGTGGGTGCGGGATATCCGGCGGTCGTCGACCGGGATCCAGTGCTCGACGCCTTCGGTGGCCTCTGATCGTTCGCGACCGATCACTACGGGCCCTTCGGTGGGTCGGGCGAGCACGGCGGTGCTGGCGCAGCGCACGACCAGGTTGGGGATCGGCGGCGCTGGCCGTACGGACTGATCGGTCAAGGTCGGCGAACCTCCCGGGAGATGGATGGGCTGCGTGGATGCACGTTCTGCAGCACTGATCGAACGAAATCGTAGCTCATCATGCACCGGATTGGCTATCACGTTGCACCACTTTTTCCCGGCACAACCGCGCCGGTGACGGGTCGCATGCACCAGTTTGCACCGTTCGATCGTGGGGAACGCGGGCCAAGGGGTTGATAAATATGTTCTGTCCTGCTGTTTTGCGTGTTTAGATCGACTGCGCCAGCTTTGCACCATTTTGGTGCTTGCACTGCGGTAGGTTTGTGGATACATTCGAGCTCTCCGAGCACC
Source organism: Mycobacterium hubeiense (assembly GCF_002838065.1). GTDB lineage: Bacteria > Actinomycetota > Actinomycetes > Mycobacteriales > Mycobacteriaceae > Mycobacterium > Mycobacterium hubeiense. The sequence continues at coordinate 1,508 of NZ_PIZU01000051.1, forward strand.
ACTCCACAGAAAGGCCCGGCAGTGATGGCAGCAGCCCGCCCCTTCAAAGCGGCGATGTCCGCGTGGGCAAGGACCCGCTCAACCCAGACCGACACCGCCGATACGGCCGGCGCCGCACCCCACCTCGGTCGCATGACAGCCGAGGACTATGTCCGCCAGGTCCGGATCGCGTGCGAAGACCTCTTCGACGATCCGTCCGACGAGTCCGCCTGGACAGCGCTACTGGAGCTCCACGCCCACGGCGTACCGGCCCGAGGGCCGCTCAACTGCCGCGGCTGACCAGCCCCGAGCACACCACCGGACCCACCACGCTCTGCCCGACCACCGAAAAGGAAAGGGTTCCATCATGATTCGCACAAGTGTCGCGGTCACAGCTGCAGCGCTGGGCACCCTTGCGGTGAGCGTGGCCACCGCCCCGACAGCAGCCGGCGCGCCGGCGGTTCCCCCACCGCTCTACGAGTTCGTCGTGAACCTGGAGGCGCTGATGGTCCCCGCCGACGACATCGCGGCCATCACCGGCGCCCGCCAGATGAGGGTGGCCGACACCGCCACGACGCTCAACGATCTCTCCGACACCGTGCGCCCGGCCCAGTGCATAGGAGCTTTCGAGCCCGCCCAGGTCACCGCCTACGGCCGTGGCTGGAACTCCGTGCACACCCAGATCGTCGCCGACGGCAAGCCCGGCTCGACGACCCACATGGTCAACCAGAGCGTCATCCGGTTCGACGACGACACCGCAGCCGCCACACAACTCACCCGCTCGGCGCGGACGTGGAAGAGCTGCGGGGGCACCGCGGTGACGATGACCACCGACACAGGCGATTACGAATTCACCTTGGGCCACCCCACCGCACTCGGTGACGGCTCGGGGCTGGTGCTCACCCACACGGGCAAGCACGGCACATGCGAGCGCGCCATGGCCGGCCACGACAGCATCGTCGTCGATGTCATGGCATGCGCCTTCAGCGGAGGCGCCGTCGACGGCCAGGCCGCAGCGATCGCCAAAGCAATCACCGACTCGATCAGCGGCCGCGGCGACTAACAACCGGCGCCGGTGTTGCTCACCAGCACCAATACCACCAGGACCTCGAGCACCGCACACCCACTACCTGTAATTTGACGTTTGCCACGGAGGAAAACATGGACGCTCGGCCAGAGTTCGAGCTTTTGCCAGAGAGGGACACAATGAGCGCGTCTGGGAGCGATGATCTCGACCGTACCCCCGAAGAGAACCGCGCTGATGTGTTGCCCGACACAGCGCTAGCAAAATCGGAACCGCCCGCGGCGACGACCACGAGCCAACCTGACACCCCAGATCCGGCCCCTCAGGCTCAGCCGGCCCAGCCGCAGGTGTCGCCGGCGTCGCCGGCGGTCAACCCGCCCGCCGACGAGGGCCGCACCGTGCGCTTGACCAAGGACGTCGCCGCCGGCCGCGGCTCCACCCAGACGCCGGCCGGTGGCGGGCACAGCCCCACCCCGCCGCCGCGGCCTGTCCAACAGCCGCAGCCGCACCCGAGTTCGCAACCACCTCCCCCCAGCCAGCAGCCTCACCAGGGGCCGCAGCCTCACCCCGGGCCCCAGCCTTACCCGGGCCCGCAGCCGCCACTGCAACAGTCCTACGCGATGCAGCCGCCCCCGCCGGGCGCACCGGGATCCACCGGTTTCCCCTACCGGCGGCCATGGAATTCGACTGGCCCCCAACGCAACACCCGACGACTGTGGCTGTTTTCGGCCCTGGCCACCGTGATCATCCTCGTCGCTGCTGCCGTCATCGTCGTGTTCGTCGTTCGCGACGATGACGAGGCCACCGCCGGCGACGGGCAAACCACTCACCCGGCCGCCCCCGACGCCGGTACGCGGGCCGCGGAACCGGCCGGTCCGCCGGTGCCGACCTCCGCGCTCCCCGATCTGCTGCTCACCGACCAGGAAGCGGCCACCGCCCTCGGCCAGGACAAGATGGACGCCGTCACCGAGATCCAAGACGGCATGTACGTCGACGAGGTCGTCGACCAGGAATGCGTCAGCGTCGCCTATGTACTGCAGCAATCGTCCTACGGCAGCACCGGGTACGTCGCCGCGCGACGCCAACGCCTCGACAGCCCCACCCAGGACCCGAAGCTCTCTCAGAGCGTCGTGTCGTTCAGCGACGCAGCCGCTGCCGCCAAATACGTTGCCGACCAAATCCCCACGTGGGAAAAGTGCTCCAACCGCACCGTCAACTTGCGCGCGACCGGCGATGAACCCGGCGACGTCAACAAGTTCTGGGAATTCGGGCCGATGACCAACACCGACGGCACGCTGCAAACCTTCTCGTACCAGGAAGGCGCCGGCGGCTGGGTGTGTCAGCGCGGTCTGGCTGCCCGCAACAACATCGTCATCGACTTTTGGGTGTGCGGAACCGATGTGCCCGACACCGTCGTGCCCAACATCGTCAACGCGGCCGCAGAAAAGATCGACGCACACCAGTAGCACCGCCCGCGTCAGCGCGACACACAACCCTCAGACTCGCCTCACCAGGAGAACGCGATGAACACGCCCGGAAACGACGCCGGCGGCCAGGAGCCCGACGGCCGCACCGTCCGACTGCCCAAACGCCCACCCCGCCCGCCGCCACCACCGCCACAGCCGATCGGCCCGGCCGCACCGCCGCCCGGGCCATACCCGCCGCAGACGGGACCCCGGCACGCTGGCCCGCACCTACCGCCTCCCGGCATGGGGCACCTCCCTCCGCTGCCGACAGCGCCGCCGCGCCGGCCGCGGCCGCCCTGGCTGTGGCCGGTCGTCATCACCTCGGTGGCCGCCGTCGTCATCGTCGCCGCGCTCGGGGTGTTCGTCTTCAGCGGCGGCGACAGCAGCCAACAGGCCGATGCGGGGACTACCGCGGAGTCCGCGCCGACCGATACCGCCAGCTCTGAACCGGCGGCCGAGCCGATCCCCCGTTCGGTGATGGCTGATGGCCTTCTGCTCAGCATGCCCGACGCTGCCAAGGCGATCGGCGTTCCGACACTGGTCGGAAGCGCCGCCGCGGGAGACAAGATCTACCAAAAATTGGCCAGTGTGTCGCCCATCGTCGATCAAGATTGCTCGATCCTCGCCGCGGCCGGCGATCCCAGCTACGAAGGCAGCGGCTGGAATGATGTGCGCCTCCAGTTCCTGTCCACCCCACGGGTTGAAGGGCAATCGACCACTCTGTTCGATCAGGCGGGCGTCTATTTCCGCAACGGCGCAGCGGCCCAGAAGTTCCTCGACGCCACCAAAGCTCACTGGGAACGCTGCTCCAACCGCTCGCTGAACTTCCGCAACACCGACGACCTCAACGATGTCGACTCGTTCTTCAATGTCGGCCCGGTGTCCGAGGACGACGGAATCATCAAGATCACCCTCACCCAGGAGGGTGGCGAAGGGTACGCGTGCCGCCGCGCACTCAAAGCCAACAACAACCTCATCATCGAGATGCGGGTGTGCGGCAACAACCTTCCCGCAGACGTCGAAGCCGCCGTCATCAACCCGATCAACGAAAAGATCGAGGCGGCGCATTGACCGGCGGGCCGGGGTGGCCGCAGGGGCCGGGGGGCAGTTGGCCGCCGCCGGCCCCACAGCGGCCACCTCGCCGGTGGCTGCTGATCGCCATCCCCGCGGTGGCGCTTGTCGTGGCCGCGGCCGCGGTCTTCATCGCCACCCGCGGCACCGGCGACGACCGACCCAAGTCATCAGCGGCACAACCGACGACCACCGCCGGCCCGCCACCGCCACCGGCCGTGTCGATGCGCGTACTGCCGGCACTGCTGCTTCCACCCGACGGCGCCGCACACACCATCCGCGCCACACTGCTGGTCGGGGCAGCCGGACCGCCCGACGCCGACAAGGAGTGGGAGAAGGACAAAGTGTTCACCACGCTGACTGCCACCCCACCGATCGCCGACCAGGACTGCATCGGGTTGTCGGCCCCGGCCGAACAATCCGCCTATGACGGCACCGGATTCGAAGACCTTGCCCGCCAAACCCTCGCGACCCCGGCCGGCGACAAGACCTACATCCAGGCAGTCATCGGCTACGCCGACGCCCGCGACGCCGCCAACTATGTCGCCGGGGCGAAAGACGCATGGCAGCGCTGCACCAACCGCACCGTCGACTTCTCCCCCGCCGACAACCCCGACGCCGGCCAAGTCTTCGATGTCGGGGAGCTGACCGACACCGACGGCATCGTCACGGTGTCACGTACCTCCAGCAGCGGTGACGGCTGGACCTGCTTGCACGCCAAAGCTCCCCGCAACAACATCGTCATCGACATCCAGACATGCGGCCACAACATGGCCCCGACCGTCATCCCGGCACTCATCGACGAGATCAACGACAGAATCGAGGCGTCCCACCAGTGACCATCCCGGGACCCTCAGGGCCACACCACCTTCCACCATTCGGCCACCAGAACTACCCACCCCCGCCTCCCGGCCAGCCGCCCTACGGGTGGGCACCGCCACCCCCGCCGCGCCGCCCCATCCTGGGATGGCTCGCGGCAGCAGCCGCGGTCATCATCATCGCCGTCGTCGCCGTCGTGGTGATCGTGCGCGTCAACGGCGACAACGACGACTCTGCGCCCGCCACCACCGACACACCGCCGACGGCGCCGACGACCAGCGGCCCCTCCACCACACCCACCCCCTCATCGACACCGGTCGCAGCCGAAAACGGCGTAGCACCAAACGCTTTGAAAGGGTTTCTGGTCAGCCCCGCCGACCTCAACACCCTCCTGGTCGCAGACAACATGGCAATGACCCGTGAATACGCGGGCCTGTTCGGCGTCGGCACCGATCGCGACGACTGCGGCGGCGCACCAATGCCCGCGATGCGCGCCGCCTACGACGGATCCGGATTCCGCGCGATAGAGGTCCAAACCTTCACCAACGCACCGCCACCCTCCACCGCCTTCGACTACCTGGTCGACCAAGCCGTAGCGTCCTTTCCCACCACCCAGAAAGCCCAAGACTTCGTGCGCGTCGAAAGCACCAAGTGGGACAAGTGCAAATACAAATCCATCACCCTCACCGAGCAAGGAGCTCCCGACGAACCCTGGAGAATCCTGGCTCCGCGATTCACCAACGGAGAGCTCACCGCCTCCACACAAGGCGAACCACGACCGTGGGGCTGTCAACGCACGCTGACTTCCAAACGCAACGTGGTCATCGACGTGCGGGTCTGCTCATGGACAGGCAGTGCCCAAGCTCCCGATCTGGCCCGCCAGATCGCTGCGCGCATCCCGGCTGCGTGACCACAGACCGCCACCGACGCAACGATTCTGAGCAGAAAGGCCTCTCGGCGATGACTTCCCACGAGCCACACGACGGCGACGCTGCGCCCAACCCGCCGCCCCAGTCCGGCGGACCGGGCCCCGATGACCCGCGGACCGCCAAGATTCACTACACCCCGCCCCCGCCGCCGCGACCGCACACTCCGCCGCCCGCAGCGCACTACAGCCCTCCACCGCCGGCGGGTCCCCCAGCTCCACCCCCGCCGCAACAGCCGTTCGGGCCGGCGCCGGGTTGGACACCACCTCCACCCGGTTGGGCACCGCCACAGCAGCGCCGCGATCTGCGCTGGTGGCTGCTCGGCGGTATGGCGCTGCTGGCCGTGGTGGCCATCGTGGTGGTGCTGGCCACCTCCGGATCTGACGCCCCGCCGACCGCCACACCCCCGTCGGGCCCCGCACCGCAGCCCACCGCGGCGGATTCACCGCAACCGCCCACCCAAGCCGCCCCGCCGACCGCCGTCGCCGACAGCGCCGGCATCGTCGACCCGGCCGCGCTGCCCAAACTGCTGCTGCCGGCCGACAAGATCCGCCAAGGGATGAAAAGCCCCGGGATGGTCGCCGGTGAGATCTTCACCGCCCCGTCCACCGATGCGGTGATCGCCCCACCGAACTGTGCCGGCGCGTGGGCGCCGGCCGACAACGCCACCTATGCCGGCGCCGGCTTCACCGGCATGGCAGCCCAGGTGGTCAAAGAAGAACCCCGGCCACTGCATCAGGTGATCCAGGCGGTCGTGTCCTTCCCCGACGCCGCCTCGGCCAAGAACTTCTACGACAAGCAGCCCGCCGAGTGGAGCGAGTGCCGCTTCACCGCAGTGACCGCGCAATCCCCCGACAAGACCGAGACCGCCACCATCGGTGCAACAGCCACCGGCGACGAGGTCCTCATCGCCCACATCAGCGTCAAGGGCGTACCCGACGCGCCCTACATGGCCTGCCAGCGCGGTCTGGCCGCACGCGCGAACGTGATCATCGACGTGCGCGGCTGCTCACCGCAGCTCGGCAGCCCCGGCTACACATTTGCCCGCGACATCAGCCAACTCATCACCGGAAAACGCTGATGATCGCCGCCCACCAACACATTTCGCGTATACACCGAACCGGCCGCACATCGAGGTTCTCACGATGACCCAGCCCCCCGGCGACCCGCAGCTGAACTACCCGCACCACCCCGGGCACAACCCAAGCCAGGGGCAGGGCCCACCGCCACCGTGGGGCCCGCCCTACCCTGGCCAGCCCGCGCCACCATCGCGCACCAACCCGGCCTTCTGGGTGTTCTCCGCCGCGGTGGCGGTCCTCGTCGTCGTCGCCGTCGTGCTGGTCGTGGCCAAGATGCGCGGGCCCGCCGCCCCGCCCGCGCCGGCCGCCGCCCCACCGGCATCACCCGGTCAGCCGGCCGCCGAATCCGCACCGCCTTTCACCGAGGCCATCCCACCGGCACCCAACGTCAACAAGGCGCTGCTTCGCGAGATGCTGCTCAGCACAGGCATGCTCAACGACATACACCACATTTTCAGCGGTGGACTCGCCCCCGTACAGGACACCACCGACATGTTCGGCGAAACCACCGACCCGGCCGAATGCGCCAGTGTCTACTCACCCGTGTTGAAACAGGCCTACGAAGGTTCCAGCCCGCAAGGCGTTGCCGCCCAGGTGCTCGAAAACCCTGAGGAAAGCAACAAACTGGTCAACCAGACGATCCAAGCCGTCGTGGCCTTCCCTGACGCCGCACAAGCCAAAGGCTACGTCGATCAGCAGTCGACGCAGTGGCGCAACTGCGCCGAAAAGGACAGCATCGCCGTCCATATCACACCCGAAATATCCATCCGCCCCTTCGATCCCAAGCCGATCGACGGAGTGCTCACCACTTCCTGGCTCAAACTCGGCGGCACCGGAAGGGGCTGTCAACGCGCGATCGCCGCACGCCGCAACATCGTCATCGACGTCCGCACCTGCGACTGGGCCAGCAGCTGGGCGGCGCCGGAGGTAGCCAACAAGATCGTCGAACGTGTCGACAATGCCTAGATCGGTGCGAGGAGTGGAGTCGGCGGCCCGGCTGTTCGAGCGGTTGTCGACAGTCGGTGACCAGTTCACCCGCTACCTTCGTCCGGGCCTTTCGACAGAACGGATGAACGATCTGCTCGACCAGGCCGGTCTGCCCCAGCCACCGTCGGACGTTCTCGAGTTCTACGGGGCGTTCAACCTGGTGCCGGGATACCAGTACGAGCTCGACCAGCCGTCGTTCTACGGCATTTACTGCCTGTTGAGCTTCGACGATGCGCTCGAAGCGTGAGACTACCGGCGATCGAACGAGTACGCGGAACCACCGTGGCAAGACGTGTTTCCCTTTCTCCAAGAGGACGCCAACGGTTTCCTGGTGGAGACCCGGGCCGACGAGAACGGCAACCACCGGGTGATCCACGACTTCTTGGGCGAGATCCCCGTCCCCATGTTTTCGAACCTGGCCGCGATGTTCGACACCTTCACCGAGTGGTTGACCTCTGGTGCGCTACCAGTCGGTGATGGCCGAGTCCCGGGCTTTTACGAAGGCGACAAGCGGCACGTATATGAGGTCGCGGCCCGACTGAACCCGGGCATCTCTTGGTGGGCAGACCAACTGGCGCAACAGCGCGACACCATCTGACAACGCCTGTGCGACAGCACAACTAGTGCGCGCCAGGCTCCTCGTTGATCCAGGCCAGAATCTGCGCTGTCTTGTCGCGGTCGAGGTGAGTGAGTTCCTCCATCGGCAAGTCGGTGCGGGGCGGTGTCGACGCCGTCGCATACACCCGCGTCGCACTCGTGACCGCCCCCGCGGGCCGATACCCGACCAGGATCATGCGCCCCGCCCGTTCGTAGATCCGCATATTCGATGCGACATCGCCGAACATTTCCTTCCAGCCGTGATCGGCCGCGGCAGCCGCGATACGGCCGCGCGCCGATCGCTCCTCGGCGGTGGCCGCATTCTCAACACCCATCGGTACCCTCCAGATCTATTACGTGCCGCCTGCATTGTGTCGGGTCGTCCGCGGGCGCCCCGAGGTGGATCACCGTGGCGATACGGTGATCGGCATGAGTGACCCGTCGCCGCCCCCACCGGATCCGGGGCCCGGCCCGGCTCCGGGCGGCCACCGCAGCGACGCGGTTCCGAGCTCGCGCGCAGAAGCGTCGCGCGCGCACCGTACCCGGACGGCGACGCTGCTGGTGGGCGCGATCCTCGTGTCCACCGTCACCGCGACTGTGATGGGTTGCACCGGCCCAGGCAGGGTCATCAGCGGGCAGCCGGCCGCCGCCACTGATCAGATGTCTGCAGATCGTGACGTGTGGTCGGCGGCCGTTTGCGAAGACGGCACCGTCTCGACCCTTTCAACAGGGCAGATCAGGTTCCCTCATGTCGAAAATTTCGCCTCGTGTATGTCGGCGGTGCCCGGCTCGGGAGGCGGAGTGGTGCCGATCATCATCGGAGAGTGGCCAGACATGTCGACTATGCGTCAAGACCTCGACCACTACACCATGATTCGTTATTCCGCGTGGGCCGAACTCGACGACGGCGTCATCGTGTTCGCCTCGCTCGGAGACTCCGGCACAACGACGATCGAACCACTGACCCAATTCGGTTTCCGCATCGAGCCTTTGCACTGAAACGTGGCGCTCAATCGACCACGGGTCACAGTGGATCTGCGTACCGGCGCGGCTCGTTGACTACGGACTCGTGATGCTGGCGACGGTGGTCGGGCGATTCGGCTATCGGTGGTGTGTAGCGATAGCCGGCGGGAATATCGGCGGGGCGCTCCGGCACAGCGATACCCGAGACCCCGTGCCACAGAATGGTTTCCGTGTTTCCCGGATGAGGAAAGGATGCGCTCACCCTGCCCTCCTCGAGATCGAGGAGATAGTAGTAGAGCGCCGGATCGTCGGTGTGTTGCCAAGGCCCGGGGTTGATGATCGAGTTCCTCGTGTCGCGGACCAGCCCCCAGGTGATGTGCGACGGCGGCGCCGTGTACACCAGGCACATGATCGGCCCGTCAGTCCAGGCGTGGGAGACCAGAAACAGGTCGCGCCCCTTGGCGTTCTCATCGTTGATGCGGTGCAACAGTTTCCGCAACACACCCGCAGCGAACTCGGCCTCTGCCCCCGGGTCCTCTGACATCAGCGAATGGCCCAGCGAAACCGCGGCCTATCGGTGTAGTTGCCGGTCATCAGCTGGTGGCTGTGGTTTTCTCGAAAGAACTCGTGGACGTGGTCGGCATGCCAGTCGTCTGCTTGGTAGTTGTTGGTCAGGTGTCGGATCGCATGCTGTATGGCTTGCTGCTCAGTCAGACTGGTACCCAGGACTTCAACGCCGTAGATATCGCTGTCGACGATCAAAGTCCCCGTCGTGGGGACATCCGCAGCGATGCTCGTCCAGACACCAGGGGCGTGATATTCGACAGTCTTGTCCGCAGCGCACCTCAGCCCCGTTTTCTCATCGGCCCACGTCTCCAATCGCGCCAGGCGGAGAACGCCGTTGTCGAGCAATGTGATGCTGTCCCAGCGGTGAGTCTCGCCCCCGATGGTCACTTCGCCGCCACCCAGATCAGTCGCCACTCCAGATCCTCACTTCCCCTGTCTCCATGCGTGTTTCGCATTCTTGCTCGGCTATGTATCGGCTCTCGGCCGCCCAAACTCCCCACCGAGGATCGTGGCATCAGCCGCGCCACACTGACACTTCGCCGCGATCGACCGGAGGTGGCCGACCCGCTCGACGAATTCACCCACAACACCACCCGCCGCCGCGGTATCAACACCGAGCTCGTCGGCGATGTCCAACGTCTTGTTGGCGATCGCGACCAAGGCAACCAGGGGCATCGTGTACGTCTTGTCCGCGGTGAGCACAGACACGACATGCGCACCGTGACCATCGGGTCCCGACCGCGGGCCCGCCCACGCGCATCCTCGCGCCGTACACACGCATCTGTCGTCACCGTCGGGGCCGCCCAGCGCCTGGTGCTCAGAAAGCACACGCAGCGCAAACCGCTCGAAGCCCGCCCGGATCTCATCCATCCCCGCATCGCTCATGCTCACCCGATTCCCGATCGTGTTCGGGACCGAGCGAGATCAGATCTCAACGGAAATCTCCGGGTGATCGGCGGCAAACAGATCCGGCTCGCTGGCGTATGCCATCGCCTCCAGCTCGCTGTAACCGAGATCGCGCGCCGCCTGGTAGACGACAGCGTAGGTCTTGTGCCCTTCCCTCACGTCCCGCCCTCCTTCACACCGTTGTCCCGAGAGCATGCCGGTCGCCCGCCGCGGGATTCGGTCCGCGGCGGGCCGGCTCGCTGTCCGCGCGTGGATCAACGCTCACCGAACGCTGCGGCCACAACGTCACGAACCTGGCGTGCACCTCCGCCAACGTCGGCACCATCAGCGGCCCCGCCACACCCACGGCGCGAAGACCGCGGCGATCAATCTCGCCGGCCTCAATGCCCTGCGGTTCACTCACCACGATCCCCTTCCTTCTGCCGGTTCACTTCCCGCAATGCTCGACTCCTCAACGCCGGCCGCGGCCGCTTCGTACAAGATGTGGGCCACTCCCGCCGGCGCGCGGTCGGCGTGCCAATCCGCCCAGCGGCGCAGCTCGTCGCAGTCCAGGCCGGCGGGGTAGCCCGGGGCCGGCGGGTTCTCGGTGTCCGGCGGATCAATGGCCGCGTAGTGCTCGGCCGCCACGCTCAGTGCTGTTGCCACGCTCGGGTGCTCCAACTCCCGGTGCTTAGCTGCCCACCACAACAGCTGATCGGTGTCGATGACAACGTTGACCCGCAACTCAGCCATATCCCCAATCCCCTTACCTATCAACACCCTTGGCCGTCAGCATCGACGGGAGCGGGCGCGCTTGCGCCACAGGTCATCTCGTGAGCGCCGCCACGCCCAATCGCCGTACGGCCCATACGCGCTGTAGCCGATCCGATGACACAGGTAGCACTCTTTGGTCCGCATCGTTGTCCCATGTCAGGTTCCGGTCTCGGTCCACATGCCGCAACGCGGGTCTTCGTAGTCGGGCTTGAACGCGCGCCCCGCATCGGTGAGCCGGTAGAGCTTGGAGCCCCGCACACCACCTGACCGCTGTCGACTTTCGACCAGGCCTTTGCGTTCCAGTTGCGCCAGCAGCGAGCTGTGGCCGGAGCCGTTGCGACCGCCGATGTCCATTGGTCGAAACCACTCGCCCACGTTGAACCCGGCGCGCTGCACGCTGTCGAGGAACACGGCTTGGTTGTAGGTCAACTCCACGGTGTTGCTCCTCTCGCGCTGCAAATCTCGCGTGCTCATGTCAGGCTGTCGCCGTAATGGCGGTGCACGGCGGCACGGTAGGCGTTTTGCGCCCGGTCGCGCTGCTCTGGCGTCAGTTGCATCGCCTCCCTCGCCTCGACCAGCACCGGACACCCTGACGAGTGCCCCCAGGTGCCCGCGTACGGACAGGTACATGCTGTCTCGGATATGAACGGCATTCCTATCTCCTCACGCCAAAAATCACCACGTTGCGTTGCGCCGGAACGCTATTGCCTATGTCTGCCTATGTCGGCTTTGCATTGAGGCCGTCGGCCCACTGCTGGGCTTCGCCAGAATCGCTAGTGGTGACCAACTCCCCGCTGGGATGCCGCGGTGTAGGCGGTTTGCGAAGGTAGGGGCCCAATGATCGCCGAACGCCCCACAGCGGCTTGCTGTGGTTGAGATTGACCATCACCGGGCTCCACAGCTGTGCGCTCATGTCAACTCCGTACGTCAGGGCCGGTTAGTGGTGGGCAGATCCGGCACTCCTCGCGTGGGCCGGGGTGCACACTAGGTCCGCTGTAGTAGCTCGGGTGAACCTCGTTGTCGTTCTGGCGGCGCTGCGCATGCCATGCCGCGACGTCTTTGCGCCGGACGATGATCTCTAGGTCAGAGTCGTCGCCGAACGCCGCGATCATCCGACGTACCGTGGAATCAACTCCGTTGTCGTCGGGGTTTCGGTCTTGGAAGTCGCCGTGGTCGGTGACATAGGACCGGTAGGAGAAGCAGTGCGGTGCAACGTCGGTGCGTTCCCCTGGGCGCGGCTCTGAGTACAAGAAGTCGGTTCGCACAGTGATGACTGCGGGTTCGGTTCGGTCGCTCATACGTCGCTGAGACGACGGCGGCTTCCATCGTTGGCTGGGGCTCATTGGTGGTGATGTCCTTTCGCGCCGAGGGTTTCGCGCATATGCGTCAGGCTTGTCCGTGTCGGTCGGAGGTGTGTGACCAGATCTCCGGATCGCTCCTGAACTGGACGACATTCTTGATGAATCGCACCTGTGAACGGTATTCATCCCACCCCGCCAGCAACGCCCACCAGTGGCGTTGGATTAGATTCTTCATCGCGTTCTCCTTCACAAATCTCGTTGCAGCAGTGGGCGGCTCGACTGTGCGCGTTCGGTTCCCGCCTCGCTTCAGCGCTCGCCCGCTGCGATCTGGTCGAATGCGTGCTTGAGCTGGCTGATCATGTCCAGCTCGGCGCCATCGAACTTGTCGTGCCATTTCTCGTAGGCATCGCCGAGGCGATCGGCGGTGACCTCTGCTGGATGTCGTTTCATGGCTTGTCCTTCCGTCAGGCTGTCGCGGCTTGTGTAAGTTTGCGGGGCTGGTGGATCGAGCATGGGCTCGGTTCGTAGCAGAAGCCGCAGTAGGGCTTCCACGTGGTATCCCCTGATCGGTAGGCGACCGGCGCGTCGCGGCGCAGCGGATCGCGGTAGGCGGTTCGTGCCGCCGCCGACATCAGTGACATGGCCAAGTCAGTCGGCATCGGTTCGGGCGTGAGCCGCGGTGCGCTCACCTTGGCGCGCAGCTTGTCTCCCGACCTGACCAGCAGTCCCCAGTCGTGCGGCAGTTCTCCTGGCTTCACGATGCCGGCGTCGGGGACGACCAGCCACCAATGATGCATGTAGAGCTTCATCGCGTCGGCCTTGGAGGGGTCTGCGAGCTCGCTCAGCCAATCGGAACGCGACACCTTGACCTCGTGTCCATGAAAAGCCAAGCCGCTACCAACTGCATCGACCGGATACTTATCTGCTGCAACGAAATCCGCGACACGCTTGCGCTGACCGGTCAGCAGACTCACCTGGACATGCTCGGCGCGCACCCACCGGTCCGCGATCGAGCCGGGGCGGATCGCGGTGTATCGCTTGAGCAACAGGTCGAGCATGTCGCGCTCGGTGTAGGTGTTAGCCATCGGGGTCACTCCAGTCACCTGTCATGGTCGCCTTCAGCAGCAGATTGCCGCGGTCGGCCCCGGATGGGGCTTCACCGGCGAGCGCATCGGCGGCGAGTGCGCGGATTCCGGCGCGAAGGTATGCCGCACCGGTCGGGTTGATCCTGTCGAGGCCTTCCAGTGCATGACGCAGTAGCGCATCGAATGTTTGAGTGAACATCGAACCCAACACGATCGACGGATCGTTGAGAGACGACTCCGCTGCGACCAGCATCGCCTGATCGGTGATGTAGTCGACGAGGCGGGCCGCGAACTCACCCAAATCGCGGGCGGGCTCTTTGAGCACCAGGTCCACCAATTCCTTCGCGCTGGTGGTGGTCATCGAGTCCCCCTTCGCCGGTTGGTAATCCAGGCTTCGCGTTCAGCGATCGCCTCGCTGATGTCGTAGTAGTTGCGACTGTCGTCGACGTCGCGCACTTCCCATCCGCAACGCCAGCAGCGCACCGCCGTTGCGGTGTCTTCCAGATCGACATCACAGGTCGGGCATCGGTCAGTCGCCGCCATCGCGGTTCACCTCGCTCGTGGGATCGTGACGTCGAGGGTGGCGGTGGCCACCACGTCGAGGACCAGGCGCCACGCTTCGAGCCGGTCGTTCCACGCCGTGGCCGGCCGGGCGCAGCCGACATACCAGTCCGGTTGCTGCTCAGCGGTCAGGCTGTCTGGATGCCAGCCGTCGGTCAAGCAGTGCGGGTCGGTCCACCATCGCCAGCCCGCTGATCTCGGATGCCCGCGCCCGTCGGCGAGGCCGGCCAGACGCTCGGTGACCGCGGGATGCGCGTCGCGCAGCCGGTGCAGTTCCTGCCACGGGATGCACCATTGCGGTCGATGCCCCCACCCCAGCCAGGTTTCTTCGGCTTCGAATCGCAGTCCGTCCCGCCAGATCGCCCACGCCCATCCCGGCCGGTCGTGCTGACTTCGCCGGAAGCTGGCGCGAGCCTCGCCGTGGTCGAGCATCGCCTCGATCGCCTCGGAATGCAGCCACCAGCCAAGCAGCGGCGGCCATGGCGTGGATGCCAGAAATGCCGCTGCTGCAGCCGATCTCGCTCGGCTGGCTGCCTCGGCGGCCATGTGCGCGGCTTCGACCTCACCGAAGAGGTCATACTGGATCGTCACGGTCGTCCCTCACGAACTTGTTGTTGATTCGGCCGCGATCTCGGGTGGCTCACTGTTGGGCTGGACCACCTCCACGCGGGCGCGCCAGCCCGGATCGACGGGCGCATCGTGGGCGGGAAGCACTCGAGTGTGCGTGGCGCCCGAGATGGTGCTGTAGGTCTTCACTTGCGCGGGCACACGTTTGTGCTCCACCAGGTCGTGGCGCACAACGATCAGGCCGCGCTCTTCCCGCGAGGCGAACGTCCGTCCTTGCTGACCGTAGGCAGCGTGCCCGTCGATGAGAAACACCGGCCATGTCACGCGCCCACGGCGCGCCATGTTCTGATGCTCGGCGCCGTATTCAACCCGGCCTTCACCCACGAGTGCCAGCGCCTCGCGTTGACGTGCCGACAGCTTGCTCATCGCTGCTCCACGTCGATGCCGCAGTCGGCCAGGACCTGTTGCGCCCCCGCAGCGTCGTTGCTTCCCAACGGGGATTCCGCGCGCACCTTCCGCGCCCACGCGACCACCCCAGCGACATCCGGTGTCAGGTGTAGCGTTTCACTGATCATGTCCGAATCCCCTTCATGTACCGGTGTTTACGTCAGCTCGGCGCCGGACATGCGGTGCAGATACCGGGGCCGTCGTCGAAGGTGACCCGCCAGGCGCCTGGGCCCACGATCGTGTCGCACGCCGCGTAGTCGGTGCAGCCGCAGCTGCGGCACGTCCGCGCCGGCCGCACCGACGCCGCGGCGTCGTGGGGCGCAACACCTTGCTTCCACATGTCATGGAAACCGTCGAGGGAGTATCCGTCCTCGGCCTGGTCACCGTCGACGTCGTGGCCGAGCCGCGACTCGACCTGATCTATCCAGCGCTCCCACTCGGTGGGCGCACAGCCAGCGGACTCGTAAGCCCAGATGTCCTGATGGTCAGTGTTTGTCACGTCGATTCCATTCCACGGTGCACAGCGGCAGGGTCTTCCAGGTCGGCCCCGGCCCCCGTCGTGCGGTCATGGCCTGATAATCCCCTTCGCCCCCGACAGAAGACAGCCGATTCGGCGGCCGCCAGCTCGCCCTCATCGGTCGGCATTTCGGCGATCTGGCTCATGTTCTCGATGACGTCCTCAGGAACGAACCGGCCACCGGCAGCGGCCCGGCGACGGTTGCGCCGCAAGCATTCGGCGAGCGGAGTCTCGATCGTGTGGATCCGGTAGGGCACCCGGTGTCCGTCGGCGAGAGATGTCCATACAGCAAGGTGCTGCGGTTCGAGATTGGTGTCATCGACCACGACGGATTTCCCGTCGCGAAGCGCGCGCTCAGCCAGGCCGACTTCCAGATCGGTCACCGCACCTTCCTGCTGGTCGTCGAGGAGGCGGTACCGGCCGAACAGCTCAAGCCTGATCTGGTCGCGGTTGACGATCACGCGCCGGCGCGGATCGACGTCGCGCCAGGCCTTGGCCCACGTGGTCTTTCCCGCCGCCGGCAACCCCCGCAAGATGATCACCGCCTGTTCTGCCATGTCGCCCCTCCCGAGGTGTTCGTCCGCGCTGGTTTCGGTCAGTCGCCGATGGCGAATCCGTCGACGCCGCCGCAGCGCGAGCATTCGATCGCGTCGAACCACGCGTGTTGGACGTATCGGGCGTGCTCGTCGCTGTTGCAGTAGCGGCACCGAGTCCGCGGTGACACGCGCCCGTGGTCCGGTACCTCCGATGAGGTGTGCACCCAGCCGCCCAGCAGTCCGTGCTTGCGGTCCGGTTGATGGGTAACCGGTTCGCCGCACGTTTCGCAGTGGCGGATGTCGGGCAGGATCTCGACATCGATCGTCGGCAGCGTGCAGTAATTGTGTTTGACCGCTCCCGCGAAAGTTTCGATCGTGGTTGCCATTTCCCGCCTCCTGTGGGTCGATCCACCCACCACAATACACCCAATCCGGTGTATATGAAATACGGCCCCTTCAGTTGACGGCCACCGGCCCGTAGCTCGACCGCGCCGGCCGCAACACCGCAAGATCACGCTGCGCGAATCGACGCTTGTCCGCCTCGAAGTGGGCCATGCTGCCGTAATCGCGGCGACGCAGCAGCAGCGTGGCCAGTTTGTCGCGGATCTCAGCACTGACAAGCCGGTCGTCGTAGCTGGTGGCGAGCACATGGATGCGAGCTCGCATTCCCAGTCGCAGCAGCTCGTCCAGGCCCGCGACGTCCACGTTCTTGACCACCTCGCAGAGGCTGTCGACGACCAAGACGGCGGGCGCGTGCCGGGCATTGACCCGCAGCCGCTGCCACAGCAGATCCGCCAGGTAGTTGACCAGGCCGAACTGTTCGGTGGGCCGCACGGCCACGGCACGCACGTTGGGCCAGTCGGCGAACTGCCCGTACTCGTCGTAGCAGGCAGCGATGTGGACTGCCCAGTGAGCGCGGGCGAACTGGGCGGCGGCGTTCTGTGCGGTGACCGTCTTGCCGCTGCCGCACTCGCCGACAATCGCCAGTGCCGGCACAGTCGCCGGGCGCCAGCGTTGCATCTCGCCATCGTCGTCGGCGGCGAGGTCCACGGTGAGGCGGTCGTAGTCGGCGATGGCACCCGCCGTGTCGGCGGCCTCAGGATGCAGCGGTGGCTGGACGAGCGACGTGGTGCCCACATCGGAGCCGGGTCGAATGATCATGCCCCGAGGTATATGCCCGGGCCAAGCACCGATCCGGTCAGTCGCTGCCCATCCTCACGCGCAGAACTGCAGTGTCGGTGAGGCCAGCGGCGACGCTATTCGTATCCGACGATCATGCCGCCGGGATGCAACCCGTATCGGCTTCCGTCGGGCTGGGGCCGGCCGATCTTGACCACCTGGATCTGATAGGTGGTGCCGTCGTCGTAGTCGACTTCCAACGCACCGCCGAAGGCGTTGATGATGTACTCGGCCACCGCGTGAACGGCATTGTCGGTGGCGTCTTCGGTCTCCCCGACCAAGCCGTCGCGAGCCTCATCGATCCGACCGACGTACACCCGTTTCGAGTCGCCGATGAACTGAACGCCGAACTTCTTTCCCGGCTGGTCAGTCGCCATGTTTCTCCTCGCTTCGCCGTGGATGATCGGTGCCGGTTCAGCCATCGCCGTACCGGCATGAAGCCGTGAGTCCGGTGCTGCTTTCCACGATGGTGACGCTGCGAACCTGGTCGTCGAACTTGTCTGCCAATGCTTCTGCGACCCGATTGGGTCGGCGAAAGGCAGCGTGGTCCGCGCTGTCCACCGTCAGATATACATCGATCACGTGCCGCTCCTGCCACGGTTAATTGTGTTGCGTTATCAGCCATTTCGGGCGCGGCGTCGTATCGACGGCGATGGCGCTGGTTGACGGGTCTGCGATGAGGAACTTGTGGATGCCTCCACGCGTCGAAGCCACTGCGATCTGAGCGTATTCAGGGTTCACGGGGCCAGCCTCACATCTTCGTCATCGTCGCGGTGTCTTCGATCATGGCAGTCGCCTATCGCCTCGTGTTGGCCAACCATCGGGCCGAATGGACTGTGGATGCTTCTCGCAGCTCGGCGGAGTACTCCCAATACAGCTGGGTGCGATCGGCACTGTCGGACCAACACACCTTCACCATGCCGGCGGCGGGCGCTTGCACCGTCAGCTCGTTCGGCGTCCAGGCCGGCCGCGCGGTATCGACCACGCGCCCAACGTCCCCCCTGTCCGGGTGGGTAACAACAACACTGGTCTTCGCCCCGGCCATCAACGCCTCCTCCAGCCCCAGGAATGTTTGTTTTAGTCTACATTTGTGTGGGTTATAGTCAACACTGTGACGACGGTCGATACACGCCTTCACGAGCTGGGCGTGCGAATTCGCGCCGCCCGCATCAACCGTGGCGACACCCAGGCCGACGTCGCCGAAGCGGTGGGCATACACCGCACTCACCTTTCGGCCATCGAAGCTGGCCGCGAAAACATCACCGTCGGCACGCTTTACCGCCTCGCCGACCACTTCGGCGTCCCCGCGACGCTTCTGCTGCCCGACTAAACCATGCGACACCCACTGCCGGTGCACCAGCCGTTGCGTGGGTTACTTGATGTCGCGGGCGAGCGCTGCCACGAAGTTGTCGTCGAGGTAGCGGGCCGCCAGATATCCGCCGGGCTGGCCCAACGCGGCGATCACGTCGGGCTGGTCGACGATCACCATCGCACCGGTGTAGGCCGTCAGCTGCTTGGGCAACCCGTCATATCCGCCCCAGCCGGCACCCTGATCAGTCCGCACAACCACCAAAGCGTCGCTTTCGATCCGGTAGAGCTCGTTGGGATCTGCGATCGGGCGAGTCGTCGACTGCCCGTCGACGGGATTGCGTTGCAGCCGTTGACTGTAGCGAAAACCCAGGCTTTCCAGATACTCAGCGGTAAACGACGGCGTCAGTATTTCCGACACCTCGTCATCGCTAATGCTCACCGCACCAATCGATTTCCCGGCGAACTGCGGATGCTGGTTGCGCAGATCGGCTTGCACCGACTGCAATGTGCCCAGCAGCTCACTGGCTTTGGTCTCTCGCCCCAGGATGCGCCCATCCCAGGTCTGCTGGCTCTGCCACGTCCACCCCGAACCACTGTTCTGCGGCCGGGTGATCGTCGGCGCGATGGCCCGCAACCGCTCATAGGTCACCGGGTCGATATCGCCGGTGGCGATGATGAGATCCGGCTCGGCGGCAGCCACGGCCGTCGTGTCGATGCTCGACATCACTGTCGGCGTGCCCGTCAACGCGCTGCGCGCCCACCCGGGTAGCTCGCCGCGCGGCGCAGTCAACGCCACCGGCTGAACGCCCCGCGACCGCACCGCATCCCCGTCGTCGGGCCCCAGCGCGGCCACAGCGTGCGGCGCGCTGGTCAACTCGGTGGTGCCGTGCATGTGTGTCAACGACTGGGCCTGATACGCCTCGCCGTTCGCGCTGCGCCACAACCACAGGCCGGCGCCGGCAGCGAGCACCACCGTCATCGCGATCGCGGCCACCATCATCGCCCGCCGGCGCCGCCGCGGCCCCCGCACCTGCGGACCAGTCGAGCTGTCCGGCGGAGCGGGCGGGAATTGCGGTGGCGTCGCGCCGCCCGGCAACGTGAAGGGACGGGGCCCGCTGAAATGTCCGCTGGGATAGGTGATCACGCTGTCGTCGATCACCGGTGCGGGACCATTGAACTGCGGCGGCGTCGTCGGCAGCGGTGGCTGCGGTTGAGGTGGCGTTGCGGTCCATTCCAAGGTCTGACCGGCCAGGCCCGCCTCCTCGGGCCCGCGCTGTTCAAGCGCGCGCGCCGCCGCGGCCGCCATCTCGCCGGCAGACTGATACCGCGCGTCGGGCTCCTTGGCCATCGCCTTGCCGATCACCTCGTCGAAGGCCGGCGGGATGCCGGTGACGAGTGTGCTGACCCTGGGCACCGGGTGAGACAGGTGCCCGGTGATGGTGGCGGCTATGCCCTTGTCGGGCTGCGAAAACGGTGCCTTTTTGGTGAGCATCCGAAACAGGGCACAGCCCAGCGAGTAGATGTCGGCGCGATGATCCACCGGACCGTCGCCGAACGCCTCGGGCGCGGCATAGGCCACGCTGGCCATCACCGCATTGGTTTGGGTGAGCCCGGTGTCGTCGAACAGCCGCGCGATACCGAAGTCGCCCAACAGGATCCGCTCGTCATTGGGTGCGAGAAGAAAGTTCGCCGGCTTGATGTCTCGGTGCAGCACCCGGCGCCGATGCGCATAGTCCAACGCCTTGGCGACCTCGGTGATGATGTGGACCGCGCGCCGCGCCGGCATGCGCCCGGCCAGAGCTTCCTTGTCGGCGTCTGAACCTTGCACGTATTGCATCGCGATCCACAGCCGGCCATCTTCGGTCTCGCCGCGGTCGTGGATGGTCACGATGTTGGGATGATCGAGCGAGCCGGCGATGTCGGCCTCGCGTGCGAACCGCTCCCGAAACTCCTTGTCGCGCGAAAGTTCAGCGCTGAGGATCTTCAGAGCGTCGCTGCGGGGCAGCGACGGATGCTTGGCTCGGTAGACGGTGCCCATGCCGCCCGCGCCCAGCACGCCCTCGATCGTGTAGCCCGCGACGACGGTCCCTACCGCTAATTCCATCCCGAAGTCTCCGGCTCTCGTCGCTGGTCATGCTGGTCGTGTCGCGGGCTGCCCGGCAGTGCCGGGCCGATCACCTCCACCACCGCTTATCGATCCACTTCGGAGGACTGCACACCGGCTCGATCTCGTCCAACGCCGCCCCGCCGATCACCTCACGCGCCAACGCGGCGTCATAGTGGGCTTGAAGGTCGATCCAGTACGTGTCGACCAGGCCGAACGCCCGCGCCAGTCGCAGCCCGGTATCGGCAGAGATGCTGCGCTTGCCGTGCACGATCTGGTTGATGCGACGCGGGTGCACACCCATGGTCTGAGCAAGCCGATACTGCGAAATCCCCAGCGGCTCAAGAAATTCGGTGCGCAACACATGACCGGGATGTTGATGCCGCGTCGGCAGCAGACCAGTCGGTGCGGGTTCAGCCACGCGCGAACCATAACGCGACGCGCTCATGGCGTCCAGCGCTAATAGCGTCCCGCGCTATCCGTGCCTACTCGGCCATCAAGATCGTGTACTGCGCGGCCAGCTGCTGGTGAGCATCACGCAACTGCCCCGACCCCACCTCGAACACATACCGATCCGCAGTGCCCAAACAGTAAACACCGCGATCTCCCGACTGCTGCACACACCGACTGCCCGGCAACTCCTTGACCCCTTCAGCCGGCGTCGTCCCCACCCGCTGCTCGGCAAAAAAAGCATCCGCCACCACCCGAGCACCACCAGCGTCGCGGGCCTGATACACCGTGGACTTCCCCATCGCCACCAGATCCACCCCCGCCTCGTCGAACACCTTCGACGAACGCACCGGATCGATCTGAAAATGCAGCGCGCCCCGACGCTCATAGACCGCTCGCTGGTTGACCGAGGCCGCGGTGACCGGCACCGGCAACGTCCGCTCCAGCAGCCCCGTCGGATCGAGCTCCAGCTCAGCGAACTTGGCCGGATCGGTCGCCTTGAACTCGTCGATCAACGGCACCTGCACATCAAGCGTTTTGGCGACCATCGGCACCGGATCCACCTCCCCCACCGCACCCTGAACGAGCTGAGTCAACACATACGGCCCATGCGCCAGAAAGGACCGCACGACCGTCCACTCCACCTCGGGCTGCTTGAGGATATGGCTGGTCGCGATCGCCTCCGGATGCCCCGGGATCGACACCGACGTCACCGGCGGCGTGATCACCTCTTGCCGCAACGCCGCATCGCCCATGTCTTTGGCCGCGGCCCGCGCCGCATCCGGATCGGGAAACCGCGGCACCGCATTCTGCAAGATCTTCTGCCCAGGCTCCTCACGCGAGGAGAAAAACCCGTTGACGAGCGTGTGCGGCGCGCCAGCCGCCGCGACACTCTCGGGCATCATGAACTGCAGCGACTTGGTGTTCTTGAGCACCAACGCGCTGGTGGCATATCCCGTCACCAGCGCGGGATCGACCTCCCAGGGCCCGATCACGTTGTTGGCCATCCGCTGACCCTCGACGATCGCGCCGATGTCGGGGTTTCCCGCCATACCCAGCGGCGGGGCCGGCTTGGTCGGATAGTTGCCCACCTCGAGCGCGGGGACCGCTGCCGCGGCCGCCTCGTCTCCGGCCACCGGCGAACCGTCAACCACACTGGTGCACGGGCAAACCAGCACAGCCACCGCCAGGGCGACCGCGCCGACCATCCCCGCCGGCCGCGCCACCCGCCCCACACGTTGCCGCATACCAGCAAACCTACCGCGCGTCCGGCCACGGTACGTTTGAGCTGCTGACGGCTGCTCCACCATTAACATCAGCCATCACGCTAGGCGCTGTCCTGGCCAAGAGCCAGGTAAGTCCGGGGCGTTTCGGTGTTTCGCTACCGCACCGGTAGGCAGACACGGAACTCGGCAATGCGGTCAGCCGCGGCGAGCAGCGCCGTACACCCCGACCACCGCAGAATCTGCTCGGCCTCATCCAGCGCCGCGCGAGTCACCGGCAACTCATGAGACTGACGAAAACCGGTCGGCATCGGCGGACGCGGTGACTCCAGCATCGACCGTTCCGCACGATCAGCCTCCGACATGTCCGGCACCGGCTGATCCAAGATGCGCGCGGCCACTTGCTCGTCGAGCTTCTCGAAGACCACGCTGCTGTCCTCGGCCCGCGAGATCAACCAGTCGACGAACGCCGCGGCTTGCACGAAGGCTGCGCGCTCACCCGCCGCGGCAGCGCTGGCCATCAGCAACTCCCTCAACGCCGGACGCAGCACATTGCCGACCAGCGCAAACCGCTGCGAATCAACTAACGGCGCGATCATCTTGCCCACCCGCGAATTCTCACACCCATCCGGCGCGCACCGCCACCAGCAACCGGTCACCGACCACTCAACCGCCGACCTTCGAACACGCGCACCGCCGCGGTGAAAACGAGTAGGGCACTACTCATGCCACCCGCCCCACCACCGACCACAATCCCAAAATGAGTCCTCCAACGCGCCCTCATCCACGCCGACCAGGTCGCGTCGGAACCACGAACAACACCTGGGGGATGGCATGACCGGAATTCCGACACAGTTCGCGATCGCCGACCTAGTCCTCGAGGCGCGCCGCGCCGCGGGGGACCCCGTGCCCGCCGATGCCGACTTGCCGTTCTTCTATCTCGGCGCGGTGGGCCAGCAGCTGGGCGATTTTCTGCCGGCACGCACCGAACTCGGCACCGCCGAGCCCAACAGCCGGGTGTTCGCGGCATGGCTGCCGATCCTGCGGTTGTTGGCCGGAACCCCGGGAACGCCCGGCCTTTACGAGAACCTCTCGACGGTGCGTGAACGGCTCAACTGGATCCGCGGCCTAGCCAACCAAGCCGACCTCGCCGCCAAGCTTGAGCTGATCAACAACAAGGCCAAGGCCGAAGAAATACCGGGCATCATCACCGCGCTGACCACCCAGCTCGCCACCGTGTCAGGGCTGTTCGCAGCGTTCGCCGGCGACGTGTTCACAGCGGGCCCTTCAGCGAACGCCTCCGGGGTGGTTTTCAACTCCAACCAGCGGTGGAAGTTCCGGCTGCCCTCGGAGTGGCGACCACGAGACACATTGCACGACAGCCACACTGGCCGGTTCTTGCAACAACTGCGCACACGCGCCAACGACAGCGGCGACAGCCAGCTCAGGGCCTACGCCGACGGCGCCACCATCGCCTACGCCTCGGCGGTGTGCGGCAACCCGTTCATCAACGGCATCGTCGGCGGCCCGCACCGCAATCACTGGTGGCGGCACCGCTGGATCTCCAACTATGTCGACACCTGGGTCTGGGGATACGTCGAAAAGCGGCGCAAGGTCCGGGCCGGCGGCGCCGAGATCGTATTCACCGCGGGCGGCCGCGTGCCCAATCCACTGCTGCGCACCTGGGACAACGTGTGCGCCGCCGAACTGCAGCGACGCATCGAATTCGGGGGGATCGCCGCGCCGGTGGTCTTCGGCTCCATCGCAGCAGCAACACCGCTCGCGCCGCACCTACCCACCAAGCTGGTCGACCTGTGGCTGGCCTCCTACAACGCGGCCTACGGACCGCCGCCACCTACCGCCGGTGTCGACGCCGCCGGCGTGCAGAGCGCGTTCTCGCTGACGTGGCTGACGCTGTGGATGGCGACGTCGGCGGAGTTCCTCGGCTGCAACCCACCCGACCAGATCAACCTCCCCGACGCCTGTGGCCCCACCCCCGACTGGGTAGGCGTCGACGGCTCGGTGTTGCTGCCCGGCGGCGGCGGCGTCGTCCCGCCACCAGCGGCCCCGACCGGCAGCCCGTCGGTGGCCGAGATCGCCAGCGCGATCGCCGCGGCATTACTGGGCATCATGAACTACGCCATCGGCAACGTCGCCGCCGGCGCAGCACTGATCGCCGGCGCGATCGCGCTGCTCGATGACGCCACACCACCCGACTGGAATGCACTGCGCTGCCATAGCGAATGGGTAGCCGTCTACCTGGCCAACTTCGAGAACACCGTGCGCGATCTGCTGGTCACCGCCGGGCTGGCTTCTCCCTACACCACACAGCTGGCCCACAACGAAATTCAGTTCAGCCCACTGGGCGGAGGACAGGTGGTACCCCCCACCGCGGCGCTGACCACCTGCCGACCCGTCGCCGACCAGAACTACCCGCGCTCGGTATGGGCGGCGACCACCAGCAACTGGACCCTGTACCCGAGCGAACCTCGCGAGACGCCGCGCCAAATGTCGTACCGGACCGCCGATGTCTGGCCGCTGGACTTCGTCGACGGATTCACCTTCGCCCCAAGCCTTCCGGGCGCCATCCCGCCATTCACGGCGACGCAAAACAACCCGCTGGCAATGCGCGACGCAACACCCATGGTGCTCAGCGATCAAGAGTTCAACGAACGGATGGCCACCGTCGCAGACGGCCACGGTCTCGACGTCAGGGCATTCGGCAATGCCGTCGACGTCGCCCAGGCCTTACTCAACGCCGACACCACTACGACGCCATACCTCGATTGGGACCTCGACGGCGACCGCGGATTGGGCTGGCCCACATGGGCTTGGCCTGCCCCTGCCTCAGCGCCCGGCCAAGTCATCCCCGAACTGTGAAAGAGGCCGCCACATGCATCCGCGCGACGACAAACACGAGCCCGGCGGTTCCTCTGGCTCCGGACCCCTACTGGTGGTCGGATACACCTACGCCGACACCGGCACACGGCCACTGCCCAACGGCACCATGTTCTGGGCATCACCGCTCATCACCGTGTCGACCGCAGACCCGAACACCGGATTCATACCACCCGATACGCCAGCCACAATCAGCGTCCAAGTGCAAAACT
>NZ_PIZU01000052.1 GCF_002838065.1 Mycobacterium hubeiense
GGGGGCGGGTGCCTCAACCCAGGTTGGCAGAGAGGGTTGACGCGGAACGGGAGTTGTTCGAAATACGTTCCAAGGTAAAAGTTTCCGTCTGGCCCGGCCAAGTGATCAATGTGCGGGCACTCGTCGACCACGTAATTGACTTCAAGCGAATCTATGCGGGGCATTGGATATCAAGAGGTCTCGGTGAAGTCGAGGCCATGTTGGCCACCCCGGCAGCCATGCACGGCGGCCTAGAAGAGCAATGCCGGCGTTTCGATCGCCAGCTCGGCCGTCTCAAACGACTGCGCAACTCGGCGATTCACGGTGGCCCGGTGTCCGAAACCGCTTGCCAATCAGTGGCGTCTTTCGCCAGTACCCTAGGGCATGTCTGCCTCAATGAGGCGATTCGAGGGGTACTTATCGGAAGCGAGATACCAACTCACATCAAAGAATACCGAGAAGATCACACCGAGCGATTCAGACGGGTTCGCGAAACTGGCGATGTAGAAGCGCTCTTCCTTCCCTCTGAGCTGGATCTCGATGTTGACGAGGCCGACGCGGCATCTGCACCCTGATTGTCAAGATCTTTGTTCACTTGTTTCGCATCTCACGTAGCTCCGTTGACGGATTGACTGACTCGTCGTCTGCTCTCAAGTTCTTTGTGATGCCTACGAATTCGGCTTCCCACGCGCCGTAATGCGCCGGCTTCTCAAACGTCGTTCCATTGCGCATCGGTACCGCGAGGCAATGACTAGAGTCGGGACCCTCGATCGCTTCTACCGCAGTCGAGTGTAGTATTTCATGGATAATGACGAGTATCCACGAGGTGCGCCCTTAAATCTCTTGTGGCACAGCCTATTCAGGATTAACGCCACGGAGAAGCA
This sequence comes from Mycobacterium hubeiense, assembly GCF_002838065.1. Classification (GTDB taxonomy): domain Bacteria; phylum Actinomycetota; class Actinomycetes; order Mycobacteriales; family Mycobacteriaceae; genus Mycobacterium; species Mycobacterium hubeiense. The sequence continues at coordinate 864 of NZ_PIZU01000052.1, forward strand.
ATGTTATGCTGACCAATTGGGCACGACGACGCGCTGCGCGGTGTCGACGTCGACGAAATCGTCCTGCTTGACAGACGTGAGGCCGCCGAGAGCGGGGACACGACGGTTTAATTCGGCGCCAGCTACGCGCCGAAAAGTTCCGTGGACCATGCCGCGATCGTCGGCTCGAACCGCTCGGGCACGAAGGAGTTGTCCGGGCGCCCGCCACCCGGCGCACGCGACGCCGCCTCGAACAGGCACACTGCGCACTCGGCCATGTTGAGCGTCACCGCAAGGGCGTCGGCGATCAGCGTAAACACCGTGCCGCCGCGGGCGTACTCCGTCATCCACTTGTAGCCGTGAATGAAGCTGGAGCCGTAGGAGTAGAACGATCGGGCACCGCTCTCCAGACCATTCTTCGCGATCTCCCCGGTGTCGTGTGCCGGCACGTGGGTATCGACCCAATGCGCGGACTCCCGGATCATCTTGGTGAACGACGGCGTCTTGTCGAAGGTGTACGCCTCCTTGGCGTCGTCGAGCATCTTCTTGTACTTGCTTCGGTGCTCGGCGTTCTCGATCAGCAACTGCCTCGGATAACGGGCGGGGCGCGCGGTCTCGTCCTGCTCCCCGATCACAAGGTACCGGCGGCGCTGCTCAAGCTGCTCCATCTCCTCAGACATGCACCGGTCCCGGCGCACCTCGCGGTCTGGGTCGTTAAGCAACCAGATGGTCAGGGCCGCGCACTCCATCGCCACCCTGCACAGCTGAAGGACCTCAGCGATGTGCGGCTGCCGGTGCGAACGGCGACGGGAGATAAGTATTCCGGCGGTGTGCAGACTCTCCGCGGCGCTCATCGCGGGGAACAGTGCGTGCTCTGTGACGGCCTGCGGTCCCGCGAGCGTAAGCGGGTACGTCGCGGTGAACGCGTCGTCATCGGCGGCTAGGGCGCTCCCGCGCTCGGCGGTGTGCGGGTGCAGCCCCCACTGGTACAGATCCTCACAGCGTCTGCCGCGTTCGTCTATGCGGGTGAGGACGCCGTTGTTGGCGAGGTTGAACAGCGCCTCGGCTTGTTCAGCGGTCAGCCCACCCGTGTTCAGAGAACTCATGGGGTAACGGTAGGCCGCGGGTACGCCAGCACTCCGCTGCTCCGCCGCGGGTCGCGTTGCCGCATTCCCGTTCCCTGCTTTGGTGAGCCGCCATCCGACACGGCTGCTTAATGGCGCTCAACCACTTGTCGTCGCTGGGACGGCGCGTCACACAACCGCCCAGCACGACGGACCAGACAGGCCCTGATCAGCTGTTTTGCAGCGAAGATTAACAAGCTCCTGCGACACGCCGAAGTCTTGTCAAAGTAGCCCGGCGATTCCTGTCAATCTTCGCTGCATCTCGACATCCAACTTGGCGGTTCTCACAGCGGGTGGCGGACCGATGGCGGAACCCCTTCGTTCCTAGCCTCCGGACGGGCCGCTCTAGTCATCGCCGACACCCGAACGCACCCGCACCATGCCACGCCACCTACCGCCGGCATGGGGGCCGGAGCCGCGATCCGCGATGCCGAGCAACTCACAGACGAACTCAACGCTGCTAAACGGGGCGACAAGCCACTCCTCATCGCCATCCGCGATGGCCGCCCTGCGCAAGCTCTCGCTGGCTTGTCGTACACCTCCAACATGATTCTGGGCGCGGCGCCATCACATTGACGGACGAGTAGACATCGTCGGTGCCAGTTCGTAGCCTGTCCGAGGCACGTAGAACCAAAAGCCTGTCCCTGCAGCGAAGGACCGTGACAATCCGAATGAGTCGGGTGCGCCACTCCCTTCGGCGAACAGTGCGCGTTCTAGTTGCCGCGGTCTTTATGTTGGCCATGTCGTTGGTGGCCAACGGGAACGCGGATCCCGCGGCCGACGCACTGGCCAGGCTCAACGAGTTATCCCGTCAGGCGCTGGAGAGTCGCGAAGCTGTCACCGCCGCTCAGCGCGATGCCGACGCAAAACTGGCCGCCCAAACCGCGGCCGAAGACCGGCACCGCGCAGACCTGGCAGCCCTCGACGCTGCGAATGCCCAGCTCGCTCCCCATCAAGCCGCGGCCGACCGCGTGGCGGCGATGACGTACGTCAGTGGACGCAGCGGCCAGGCGGCAGTGTTGCTGACCGCAAGCTCCCCGCAACAGCTGATCGACCAGCTATCTCTCCAGCGGACGGTCGCCGCTGTAACAGCCGAGCAGTTGAAAGCCTTTCGCGTAGCCCGTGAGCGCGCAGCCGCCGCCGCCAAGGCCTCAGAGACATCGGCCGCTTACGCCCGCGTCGCGGCCGAGCGGTCTGCTGCGGTGCGCAAAGAGTTGCGGGCGAAACTGAATGAGCTGCTGCGTCAGATCGCTGCTGCGGAGGCTCAATACGCGGCGTTGACACCCGCTCAGCAGGCGGTGGTCGATAGCGCTTCCGCACCGCCGCCTCCGCAGGCTGTGCCCGCTCCGGCCGACCCCGCACTCAACGCGATGCCCGGCCAACCTCTCCCTGCCGCTGCCGCAGACATTCCGGAGGCTTTGCCCGTCGGCGTCGCGTCTGAAGCCGGGCTCCAACCCAACACCATCGTGGCTGCCCGTGCCGTCAGCCAAAGGTTCCCCCAGATCTCCGACATCGACGGTGTCCGGCCGGACTCGAAGCCATGGCATCCGAGCGGCCTGGCTATCGACATCATGATTCCCAACCCCGACAGCCCAGAGGGCATCGCGCTTGGCGACGAGATTCTCGCGTTCGCCTTGGCCAATGCGGCCCGATTCGGGTTACAGGATGTGATCTGGCGCGGCACGTACTACACGCCGGCCGGTCCGGCAGGATCGGGTTACGGCCACTACGACCACGTGCACATCACCACGACACCACGCCTTTAGCCGACGCGTCTTCGTGCCGTCAGTGTGTTTCACGCAGCGCCTCGAGGACCGCGGTGTACATCGTGGTCTTGATCGCGCCGAGCGTTCCGGGGTCTTTACCCACGATCGGCTGGACTCGATCGAGTGCGGTGTCGACGACGCCGGCTTCGGGGGCGATGTCATCGACGAGGGCTGCATCGAGGGCTTCTGGGCCGCCGTAGCGTCGTCCGGTGGTCATGGCGGTGACGGCAGTCTGCGGCGGGACCTTGGCTTGGATCAGCGCGGCCATCCCCGGGGTGAAGGGGATTTTTATGTCCACTTCGGGGAAACAGAAGTAGCCGCGGTCTTCGCGCATGACGCGGTAGTCGTGGGCGATGGCAAGCATGGACCCGGCTCCGAACGCGTGTCCGTTGATGGCGGCGACGGTCGGCAGCGGGAAGGTCAGGATGCGGCAGAACAGTTCTTGCACCCGCCCGACATACCAGGCCAGGCGATCGCGGTTGGCCGACAGCCATTCGAGGTCGAGGCCGTTGGTGTAGAACTTGCTTGTCCCGGTCGTGATCAGGGCTTGCGCCTTGTCGGCGACCTCGTTGAGCTGAGCGTCGACGGTGTCGAGGAAGTCTGGAGAGAAACGGTTTTCGTCGTCGCCGAGGTTCAGCACGGCAATGTTGTTGCGGTACTGCAGTGTTGAGGGCATCGTGGTGTCCTTCCGGGTCGTCGTGGGCGGCTCAGGGTTTGGCCGGCGGAATCGTCAACAGGGCACGGACGGCTGCCGCCAGTCGGGCGCGCGCAGCAGTGTCGTGGGTGCGGTTGCCGCGCAACAGAAGTGCGGTGGGCAGTTCGACGACACAGTCGCGGATCAGTGCGAGGGCTTGCCGATCCTTGCGGTCCCAGAGGCTGCGGGACAACCGCACAAAGATCGCGCCTAATGCCTCGTCGAGTTGATGCAGTTCCTCGGCGACATCGGTAGGGATCTCTGATGATCGCAGCAACTCATCGCGACGCACGGTGAGCAGAAACTGCGCCGAGACCGGGTTCTGCTCGGCGAATGACACCGGACACAGCGCCGCCGCGACGACTGCGTCCACGGCCCTGGCTTCGTCGACGACACCGTCGTCGTCCTCAAGAACCTGCTCGACGGCCTCGCGCTGAAGCTGCAGGAACCTCTGTGCGGCACGAATCCATGCGCGGCCGAGTAGGCCCGCCCGTGTCCCGAACGCGTGATAGAGCGCGCCATTCGACATCGATGTCGCCTCGGACAGTGCACGGATGGTCAACGCGGCGGGCCCCGCCGTCACCGCGAGTCGTTCGGCGACGTCAAGCACGTTGTCGAGGTCGTGCACGCGGGGGCGAGGCATGGCTCGAGAGTAACAGAGCACACGCTCTGTTATTGAAGAAGGACCTGCCGCGCGCTACTTCGTCCTGGGTGTCGGATCCTGGTTGGTGTTGTAGGTTGCCATGCCTAGCTCCAGCCATGCGGCCAGCAGCCGTTCATCTCCGGATGCGGACACCACGTCTTCGTCCTCGAGCTGCTCGGCCGATGCGGCGTGCACAGCGTCGTAGCCACGCAGCGCAAGGCGATACGCCAGATCGGCCGCCTTCGTCACGACCTGCTCGTCGACCTCGATGACATCCATTTCGGACCACAGTTGGTTAAGACGTCGACGGGCCTGGAGATGTTCGCCTTCGGTGAGGCGCCCCATGCGCTCTGCCTGTGCGAGGGCTGCTGCGGTTTCGATATAAAGCAGCCGCGAAGACACGATCACATCTGCGTCGTCCCAGATCCGTCGGCATGCCTCACTCGTCGGCTCGCGAATCAGTAACGGAACGAACGCCGAAGTATCCAAGTAGCCGATCACCGACGCTGCTCGTCGAGCAGGTCGCTGACCGTGCCGCTGGTAGCGACAGGGGCGGGTGCGGGCTGCTTACGGCTTCGGGCGCGTTGGATCCGGCCCTCCTCGCGGAGCTGCTCCAATTTCGTCGGCCGTTCTACCGGCACGATGCGCGCGATCGGGCTTCCGTGATCCGTCACGGTCACGGTTCGGCCTTCGCGTACCTCCGCCAAGTGGCGGCTCAACTGGTCGCGCAGCTCCCGAATACCGACCTCCACTACAGCCCCTCAAAAGTGGCTATTTCAGTGCAATACATTGTAGCCACAAAACGTCGAAGTGGCGCTAGGGGCTATTCAGGCGTAGCCGCCGGCCAGCAGCAACGCAACGCGTTCTCTAACTGGTTGCTTGCCCGCGCCAGGTGCGAGTAAGCCACCAGCTAACCCGCTGCACCAGCAGCTCAGCGGAACCGGATGTTCATCGTCGCCAGCCCGAAGATCTTCCGGTCACCGGATTTCGCGCCGACGATGACGACGCCAGAACGGGTTTCGGGGTCAAGGGATTTGATGCGTCCGCTGAACTCGATGTCCGCACCCTCCTTCGCCGACACGATCGCGGGCGCAGACAGGCGCACCGCGTAACGCGTCACCGCACCCGGGTCGCCCGACCACGCGGAGACGAAACCGGCGCCCAACCCCATGGTCAGCATGCCGTGCGCGATCACGTCCGGCAGCCCGGCCAGCTTCGCAATGTCTTCGTCCCAGTGGATCGGGTTGGCGTCGCCGGCCACGCCCGCGTAATTCACCAGATCGCCGCGCGACAGCCGGGTGTGGTGCACCGGTAGCTCGTCGCCGACCTTCACGTCGTCGAATGACGGCGTTCCAGGCGTGCGGGTCATGCCAGCCTCGGCGACGCGGATCTCGCCGTCGGGGCGCACCGTCTTCTTGTACTCGCCGGAGCCGATTCCGGAGAAGTCGACGTCGTGCATCATGGCGTTCTGCACGGCCGTCTTGATCGTCGGATCGAGGTCCTCGGCCGTCACGCCGACGACGGTGGTGTGCAGCGTGTGCACTCGCTCGCCTGCGGTGTCGGTGAACGTGTTGGTCACCGTGATCATGTCTCTGCCGGCGATCCTGCGCACCGACGTCAGTTCGACGTCGACGTGCAATTCGTCGCCTGCGACGATCGGGCGGTGCTGCTCGAAGACCTCTTCGGTCTGCAGATACGTGTCGTAACCGACGACGATCTCTTCGAACATGCGGCGATTGCAGGCCATGGCCGGGGTCGAGGTGAACGTCAGGGGGGCGACCAGCCCCGAGTAGCCCAGCTCCGCGGCCGCGGCCACATCCCAGTGTGCGGGGTGATAGTCCTGCACGGCACGCGCATACTCGCGGACCTTCTCGCGGCCGACGAGGTACGCGCCGTCGGCCTGATACCAGTGGCCGACCCGCGCTTCGAGCGTCGATGCTTGTGCTGCTGCGGTCATGAATTGCTCAACCGTTCTGTCGGCTTGTTGCTGAGGCCGACCAAAGCACACTAACGCGCGCCTGGCCAGCGCCCGCCGCAGACTCCGCCGCAGTTCGGTCGTGCCCGACCGCCGCGCTTCGGATCCAACCCTGATCAGGCAGGGGGCGTGACCGCAGTCGACGAGGATCGTGCAGACGCCCTGTGCCACGCGCTTGCCGACCGGACCCGGCGTGACATCATGGGCCGCGACCACGACCTGCAGCGTGGCGGCCGCGTCACGTATTTCATGACCGACCCAGCAGGCGATAAGCCTGCCGGATACTCCGACGTCACCGCTGTCGATGAGCCGAGGAGCCTTTCCTTCGTCGACGGATTCGCCGACCTCGACTTCAGCCCGAACTCCGCAATGCCGGTGTCGCAGAACGCATACACCTTCACCGAGCATGACGGTGGCACCCAGGCGATCTACGTGAGCACCTACGGCGATCATCAGGATCGACGAACTGGTTGCGTCCTGACGTGTGCGCCGATTTCTGCGTGAGGGTTGTAACTTCGCGAAAACCGCAGCCCTGCTGCAGAAATCGGTGAACGCACGACGCTGCCGCGCCAGTAACACCCGGTAACAATTCGAAACCTTAAGGGTTGCAGCTTGATTGCAACCCTGGGCACATCGCCGCGGATAATTAGGGTTACTTCGTGCAGCGTCGAACAGCCCTCAAGCTCCCGCTACTCGTAGCGGCCGGCGCGGCATTAGCCCAGCTGCCGCGCGCCTCTGCCGAGCCCGTACGGTGGTCGGTTGAGCGCGCGAATGACTGGTACAAAGCGCAAGGGTGGCTCGTCGGTGCGAACTACGTTCCCTCGACTGCCATCAACCAGATCGAGATGTTTCAGCCTGGGACATACGATCCCGGCCGCATCGATCGTGAACTGGCGTTGGCTTCGAAGCTCGGGTTCAACACCATGAGGGTGTTCCTCCACGACCAGTTGTGGGCTCAGGATCGGCGAGGCTTTCAAAGCCGACTGGCGCAGTTCGTCGGCATCGCGGCGAAACACCGCATCAGGCCGCTCTTTGTCTTGTTCGACTCCTGCTGGGACCCGTACCCAAGGCTGGGCCGTCAGCGTGCCCCCGTCCCTGGGGTACACAACTCCGGTTGGGTGCAGAGCCCTGGCGCCGACCTCATCGATGACCGTCGTTACGGCACAGTGCTGTATGACTATGTCACCGGGGTGTTGAGCCAATTCCGTAACGACGAACGCGTTCTGGGCTGGGATCTGTGGAATGAGCCCGACAATCCCTCGCGCGAGTACCGCAAGGTTGAGCGGGAGGACAAGCAAGAGCTGGTCGCGGCGATACTGCCCCGAGTGTTCGAATGTGCACGTGCTGTCAACCCTGCCCAACCGTTGACCAGCGGCGTGTGGGGAGATCCAATGCGCCGCAACGCCATCAGCGACATCCAATTGGCCCACTCGGACGTGATCACCTTTCACAGTTACGCCAAGCCGGCCGAATTCGAGAACCGCATTGCCGAACTGTCCTCACAGGGACGGCCGATCCTGTGTACCGAGTACCTGGCCCGATCGCTGGGTAGCACGGTTGAAGGGATCCTGCCAATTGCCAAGCGGCACAACGTCGGTGCCTACAACTGGGGCTTCGTAGCGGGCAAGACGCAAACGTATCTGCCCTGGGACTCGTGGAAACAACCGTACAAGTCGCCTCCGAAGGTGTGGTTCAGCGACTTGCTGTACCCCGATGGGCGGCCCTATCGGGAGAGCGAGATCCACACGATCCAGAAGCTGATCCGCGAACCCACCTAAGCCTGGCCCCGTTGCGCGTTCGGTAACACTCTCCAGATACGGTCCGAGGATGACTCGAGTCTCGGTGATTACGGGCGGCGCCGGTGGCATGGGCCTGGCCACGGCGAAAGTCGTCGGCCGCGACCACACGGTCGTGCTGTGCGATGTCAGGCAGGACCGCCTTGATGCTGCGACGGCGGCGCTGACCGACGTCGGAATCGCGCACACCGTAGTCAATTCCGACGTCAGGGATCGCCAAGCCGTCACCGGGCTGTTCGAGATCGCATCGAGCCTCGGCCCGGTCAAATCGGTCATCCACGCCGCCGGGGTGAGCCCCAGCATGGGCGACGCCGAGTACGTCATGCGGACCAACGCCGTCGGCACGGTCAACGTCAACGAAGTCTTCTACGACACCGCTGCTGAGGGCGCAGCGATCGTCAACGTGGCGTCGATGGCGGCGCACATGCTGCCGGAGGAGATCATCCCGACAAACCAGTTCCCGGTGGCGCTGCAGGACGAAGACATCTTCATGACCGCCATGCTGACCGCCTGCGAGATCGCGCCCGAGGAGGCGCGATCGGGCATCGCCTACGCCGTGAGCAAGAGCTTTGTCCGCTGGTACAGCACGTCGCAGGCCGAACGGTTCAATGGTCGCGGCCTGCGCATAGTCTCGGTGTCGCCCGGATCCATCGACACCGAGATGGGCAGGCTCGAGGAGCAGGCCGGGGCCGGCGCGATGGTCGCTGACGCCGCGGTCCCGCGATGGGGCACGCCCGAAGAGATGGCGGAGTTGTTCGCGTTCTGCGCCAGCGACAAGGCCGGTTACCTGACCGGCACCGACATCCTCAACGACGGCGGCGTGATCGCGTCGATGAGGGAGCGAGCCAGGGTGGCCGCCGCAAGGCGTCCAAGCCCCGGGAATAGCGTCGTTCCGACGGGCGTTGGCAGCGCGTGACGACGGCAGTGAGGTGCGCACATGAAGTTCGGGATTTCCACATTCGTCAACGACGACACCATCGACACGGTGTCGCTGGCCCGTGCGATCGAGGAACGAGGTTTCGACGCGCTTGCGGTCGCCGAGCACACCCACATTCCCGCAAGCCGCGAGTCCGCTTATCCGATGGGCGGCGAATTGCCGTCGATCTACTACCGCACACTGGACCCGTTCGTCACGCTCGCCGCCGCGGCGGCCGTCACCTCCAGCATCGAGCTGATCACTGGTATCGCGCTGCTCATCCAGCGCGACCCCATCATCACCGCGAAGGAAGCCGCGAGCATCGACCTGATCTCGGGCGGACGGTTCGTGTTCGGTGTGGGCGCAGGATGGAACCTCGAGGAGATGCGCCATCACGGAACGGATCCCAAGACGCGCGGTGCGCTGCTCGACGAGCGCATCGAAGCCGTCAAAGCGTTGTGGACCGACGAACCCGCCGAATACCACGGCAAATACGTCGATTTCGACTCGTCGTACCTGCGGCCCAAGCCGGTGCAGAAGCCGCACCCGACCATCCTTATCGGCGGCGACTCCGATGCCACCGTCAAGCGGGTGATCCGTCATCAGGCCGGCTGGATGTCGAACCCGCTGCCGATCGAGAGGCTGACCAAGCGCATCGACCAGATGCGTGAGGGCGCGAGCCACGACATCCCGCTGACGACGTTCGGCACGCCGATTGATCCGGACTACTGGCGCGCCCACGAAGACCTCGGGTACGGGCAGGTGAATCTGCTCCTGCCGACGAAGCCGCTCGACAAATCGCTGCGGCTGCTCGACGAGTACGCCGAAAAGGTCGCGGCTTATCGCGGGTAGGCATCCCCCTGCGTCTCGACGCGTGTCGAGTTTCTAGGGTGACTGGCATGAGCAATGACGCTGATGCCGACCGGGTCGCCGAACTGGCGCACAAGGTCGTCGCCGAGCATGACCCGAAGAAGGTGCCGATCCCCGAGTTCCTCGGCGCCTGCTACGACGCCGGCCTGTCCTGGGTGCACTTCCCCGAAGGCCTCGGCGGGCTCGGGGTGTCCCGTGGTCTGCAGGCCGTCGCCGACCGCATCCTGCAGGGCGCCGGCGGGCCGGTACCGCTCGGGTTGAATCCGATGGGCTACGGCATGGCCGCGCCGACCATTCGTGAACACGCCTTGAGCGAGGAGGTGATGCGAAAGTGGTTGCGGCCCTTGGCCACCACCGAAGAGCTGTGGTGTCAGCTGTTCTCCGAGCCGGGCGCCGGGTCCGATTTGGCCGGGTTGGCCACCTCGGCAGTACGCGACGGGGACGACTGGGTGATCAACGGCCAGAAGGTGTGGACGAGCCTCGCGCATCGGGCGCGCTGGGGACTGCTGCTGGCCCGCAGCAACCCCGACGTGCCCAAACACAAGGGCCTGACCTACTTCGTCATCGACATGCACGGCCCCGGCGTCGAAACCCGGCCGCTGCGCCAGATGACCGGGCAAGCGGAGTTCAACGAGGTCTACTTCACCGACGCGCGCATCCCGGACAAGCACCGGCTCGGCGAGGTCGGCAACGGCTGGAACGTCGCTATGACCACGCTGATGAACGAACGCACCGCCCTCGGTGGCAGCGGCAGCCGGCGCGGCGCGGGCACCATCGCCGACGCCGTCGGGCTTTGGGCGTCGCGGCCGGAGCGCCGGACGCCGGTGTTGCGGGACCGGCTGACGCAGTTGTGGCTGCGTTCGGAGGCCCAGCGGCTCACCGCGGAACGCTCGCGGGCGTCCGCCGGCGTGGGTGGCCCGGGCCCGGAGGGCTCGATCGGCAAGCTGGTCGGCGCGGAGCTCAATCAGCACATCTACCAGTGGTGCATGGATTTCCTTGGACCAGAAGGACTTCTGTACCACAGCTATGACCAAGACGGGGGTCGTGACTGGCAGGGTCCGATCCAGCAGCGGTTCCTGCGCAGCCGCGCCAACACCATCGAAGGCGGCACGTCCGAGGTGATGCGCAACATCCTCGGCGAACGCATTCTCGGACTGCCCGGTGACCTGCGCGCCGACGCGGGCATGCCGTGGAAGGAGATCCCGCGTGGCTGAGTACAGGTTTACTGACGAGCAAGTCCAATTGCGTGACGCGGTGGGCAAATTCAGCGCCGAGCATTTCTCGGAGGAGAAGGTTCGCGAGCTGATGGAATCCGATCCGCCATTCGATCCGAAGGTGTGGGCGCGACTCGGCTCCGAACTCGGCGTGCTCGGTCTCTCGGTGCCCGAAGCCGACGGCGGCGTGGGCGGCACGTTGGTCGATCAAGCCGTGGCCATCGAGGAACTCGGCGCACGGTTGGCGTGTGGGCCGCTGTTCGGCACGGTGTACCTCGCGATCCCCGCGTTGGTGGCCGCCCCGTCCGGGGCTGCGCGCGACGAGTTGCTCGCCGACCTCGTCGAGGGACGACGCACCGCAGCCGTCGCTGTAGGAGACCGGGCCGGTGCCTTCGACCCGGACGCGGTCACTGTGACAGCCAGCGGAGAAGAGTTGTCGGGCACGGTAACTCAGGTTGTTGACGGTGGCATTGCCGATGTGCTGCTGGTCGCCGCCCGGGGATCCGACGGTGTCGCTTTGTATGCCGTCGACGCGGTGGCGGGTGGCGTTGAGCGCACACCGCTGGCCACGCTCGATCTCACCCGATCGGAAGCGAACGTCACGTTCGCCGACGCGCCCGCACGCGTGATCGCCGGACCCGACGAAGCCCCGCGCGTTCTCCAGCATGCGTTGCAGGTGGGTGCTGCATTGCTGGCGGTCGAGCAAGTCGGCGCCGCACAGCATCTACTCGACCTGTCTGTCGAGTACGCGAAGTCGCGGCTGCAGTTCGGCCGGCCGATCGGGTCGTTCCAGGCGGTCAAGCACCGGCTTGCGGATCTGCTGGTTGATGTGGAGCACGCCAGATCGACTGCCTACCATGCAGTCTGGGCACTCACCGACGGGTCCGATGACCCCGCGTTGGCGACGAGCATTGCGCAAGCTGTCTGCTCGGCCGCGTTCAGCCATGTCGCCAACGACACCATTCAGGTGCACGGCGGCATCGGCTTCACGTGGGAGCACCAGGCGCACTTGTACTACAAGCGCGCGGCCACCGACGCGGCGCTGCTCGGCACCGCGGAGCAGCACCGGGATCGGGTCGCGGCGATGGTGCTCGACGGCGCCACCGTCGACAAGGCGCCCCGCGTGGCCGACGGCCTCACTGTCTGACCGCGGATCGCGCAGCCGGGACTTGTCGGACCCTGGTGCGATGATGCGGTTATGTCCTCGTCGGGCGCTTCGACCTCGGTGCTGAGTCCTGCCGAGCGTCTTGATGTGCTGTTCGAGGAGTTGGCGGAGTTGGCCGGTCAGCGCAACGCCATTGATGGGCGCATTGTCGACATCGTCGCCGAGATCGAGCGCGATGAGTTGGGTGGTATGACCGGGGCGCGGTCGATACCGGCGTTGGTGGGCTGGAAGCTGGGCACGTCCTCGACCAACGCCAGGACCATAGCCACGGTGGCGTCGCGGGCGCAGGAGTTCCCACTATGCGTGCAGGGGTTGCGGGAGGGTCGGCTGTCGCTGGATCAGGTCGGGGTGATCGCCGAGAAGGCCGCCGACGGCTCGGACGCGCACTATGCGCAGTTGGCCAGTGTGGCCACGGTCAACCAGTTGCGCACCGCGGTCAAGCTCGAACCGCGCCCGGACCCCGAGCCGCGCCCGCAACCGCAGCGCTCGATCTCCAAGACCAGCGACGAGCAGGGCGCCTGGTATCGCATCCGGCTACCCCACGACGACGCGGCCACGTTCGACGCGGCGGTGGCGTCGCATCGCGATGCCCTGATCGGCGAGTACAAGACCGAGCACGGCACCACGCCGTCGGAGCAGCGGCCGCCGTTTCCCACCACCGGGGATGCGTTCATGCGGCTGATCGAGACCGGGTGGGATGCCGAGGTGGCGCGCCGCCCGCACGGCCAGCACACCACGGTGGTGATGCACCTGGATGTCAAGGACCGCATCGCCGCGCTGCACCTGGGCCCGGTGCTGCCGGACGCAGACCGCCGATACCTGTCCTGTGATGCCACCTGTGAGGTGTGGTTCGAACGCGACGGCCAGCCCATCGGCGCCGGGCGCTCCACCCGGGTGATCAATCGGCGGCTGCGCCGGGCGCTGGAGTTCCGCCACCCCACGTGCGCGGTGCCCGGTTGCGGGGCCACCCGCGGTCTGCACGCTCATCACCTGCGCCATTGGGAAGACGGCGGGGCCACCGAGCTGGACAACCTGGTGCTGCTGTGCCCGTATCATCACCGGCTGCACCATCGCGGGATCATCACCATCACCGGACCCGCCCCCAACGTCACCGTCACCGACAGCGCCGGACGCGTACTCAGCGATGCCTCGCTGGCCCGCCCACCGAACCACCCGCCGCCCGCGGTGCCACCGTGCCCCGGGCCCACCGGCGAACGCGCCGACTGGTGGTGGTACGACCCCTTCGAACCAAAGCCACCAGCCAACAACTAGGTAGCCCGCCGCAGCCGGCCGCCGTTTCAGGTCTCGGTTCCGCCGGCGCCGTCGTTGCCGTCGCTGCCGTTGTCACCAGCTTCGCCGCCAGCACCTCCTGGATTGCCGGCCGCGCCGCCGGCGCCACCTTCGCCGCCGCTGCCGCCGCGACCGCCGGCGCCGGTATGACCGGCTTGGCCGGAGCCGCCTGGGCTGCCGAACAGCCCGCCTGAGCCACCGGCGCCTGCTGTGCCTCCGGCTCCGCCGTCTCCGCCGTCGCCACCGTTGCCGCCGTTTCCACCGGCACCGCCATTACCGCCGGGACTGCCGGGACTGCCGGGACTGCCGCTGACGGAGGTGCCGCCGGCCCCGCCCGCGCCACCGGCGCCGCCGTCGTCGCCGCTGCCTCCTGCGCCACCGGTACCGCCGTCGTCGCCTCTGCCTCCTGCGCCACCGGTACCGCCGTCACCGCCGCGTCCGCCGTTGCCGACCAGGCCGGCGTTGCCGCCCTTGCCTCCGGCGCCGCCAGGATCACCGTCGGTGCCAGACGCTCCGTTCCCACCGTCACCACCGTTACCGCCGTTGCCTCCTCGGCCTAACAGACCCGTGCCGCCGGCACCTCCGGGACCTCCGCTGCCGCCGAGTTGGCCCGCGCCGCCGGCGCCGCCGTTGCCGCCGGATCCAGTGCCGAAGCCGCCGCTGCCGCCGGCGCCGCCGTTGCCACCGGGACCGCCCGCGCCGCCGTCGGTACCGCCAGCCCCGCCGCCGCCGCCGTTGCCACCGTCCTCGCCGGGCTCATCGCCGTCGAGACCGTTGCCGATGAGCAGACCGCCGGGACCGATAAGGCCGAGAAAGGCCTGCCCGCTGCCACTGAAGGCCGTCACGGCCGCCAGCGACCTGCTCGATGATTCTGGCGCGCCGCCGTGTCCCGTCACCATCCACCAGTTGGCAAATATTGTGGGCGCGAACGTGTTCGGTCCAACGACGCGCAAACTGGCAGCAGTTGACTGCACCGGGTTGCGGGTCGCATCGGGGTTCGGTGGAATCAGCCCGAGCAGCGTCAACGCCGTGCGTGTGCTGTCGCCGGCATAGCCGTGAGCCAGCGGTGTCGTTACCGCGGTGTGCGTGTACGCAGGGGCGGCGGCAGCGGACTCGACTCGAAAAGATGCACCGGCTGTGCCGGCGTCGCGTCGGCCCAAGTCGACACTGCCAGCGACGCCGCTGCTCGCAGCGAGTACGCCGATAGCCAATGCTGCGGTTAATGTTCGGCCAGGCGTCGCCGAAACATGTTGGCAGGTACCACTCTTCCGGTGCCGACCCTTGTGTGTAGAAGCGCTCCGTGTCATGACCGACCTCCGCTGGTGGGATAGCTTGTAATCAACGAGGTTTCATGCGACTCAGCCCGGGTTGGCCGGGGCGAGTGTCGGCGGCACGTTCACCGGCGGTGCTGGTTCGGCCGGCTGGAACGTGTGCGTGGGAAGCTTGTCCGGCCAACCACCGGGCGGCGCCCAGCCTGAGCCTTCGGCGGACCCGCAGTCAGACCCGCAGGGCGGAGCCACGCACTGGCCCAGACTGTCGTTCCAATCGCCACCGGAGTCGAGACAGCATTTTCGGATCTGGGCAGTCCGTTCCGAGGGATCGTCCGACTTGACGTATGTCTTGATGCATGTGTCGAACCACTCGATATCCCACTCCCGCGGCCCGCCGGAGGCGGTCGCGAGATTTCCGAACAGCGACACCAGCACAACCCCGGTCGCCGCAACGAGTATCGCCGGCTGGAGTCTGCGGAAGAGCGCCATGATTTCGTCCCCTTTCGTCGTCGGCGGGTCAGCCCACGGGCGCGAGAGTCGGTGGCACGTCCGCGGGCGGTGCTGGTTGCGCCGGCTCGAAGGTGTGCGTGGGAATCGTGTCCGGCATCCCGCCGGGCGGGGTCCAGCCTGGACGTTCGGCGGACTCGCAGTCAGGCCCGCAGGGCGGAGCTACGCATTGGTTGGACTTTAAGCTCCAATCTCCGCCGCTGGCCCAACAGCACAGGGCCAGGTGGTTCTCCCACTCCTCGTCGTTGTAGCCCTTACCGATGCCGTCCTGGACACACTGGTCGTATTTGCCGATGTCCCATTCCCGGTCCGGCGCCGCACAGGCGGTGGCGGGGTCGCCCACGCCGCCGAGCGTGGCCGTCGCGGCAATAAGCGCGGCGGGCAGAAGCAATCGGATAGGGATGCGCCGTGTCATGTCGTGTCCTGCCTCTCGAATGACATGCATATGGTGGTGAACCGGCGGGCCCGCGCGCATGAGGCATTTGCCTCAAAAAGATTGCTGATCTGCGCCACAGCACCGCGCCGACGCGGCGAGAATCCCTAGATGAGCCTGGAGGCATCGCAGCAGCCGCGGGAGACGCCGCGGCGGGCCGAGTTGCTCGCCGCGCTATCAGTCGCCATCGACCTGGGTCTGGGCCAGCCGGCCGAACACATGCTGCGTTCCGCGCTGATCGCCACCCGGCTATCGGATCTGCTCGGCCTGAACAAGCAGCAACGCGACTGCATCTATTACACGACGTTGATCATGTGGGTCGGCTGTCACGCCGACTCACACGAGGTGTCCCGCTGGTTCGGTGACGACCTCAGCTTCCGCAAAGGTGCGTATCTGGTCGACTGGTCCGGGCTGCCCTACATGCGTTTCCTGCTGAGCCGCGCCGCCCGCGGCGAGTCGGTGATGCAGCGGCTGGCGTTGACGGCGGTGTTGCTCGCGAACGCGCGCAGCCACCTGTCGCAGATGATCTACTCCCACTGCACCTCGGCGGGGCTGCTGGCCGACCACATCGGCCTGGGCCCCGATGTCCAGGCAGCGCTGACGTCCGGTTTTGAGCGTTACGACGGCGGCGGCCTGCCTGCCGGTTTGTCCGGTGATGCGATTCCGATCGAGATGCGCGTCGCCCAGCTCGCCGACATGGTGGAGGTTCACCACCGCAATTACGGCGTGGACGGTGCCGTCACGATGGCGCGCAGCCGCAGGGGCGGCCAATTCGACCCGCACATCGTCGACGTGTTCGCGGACCATGCCGGGGCGGTGCTTGCGGGCCCGCCGGCCGGAGACGCGTGGGCGGCGGCGCTGGCGCAGGCGCCCGACCGTGATCACCGCCTCGACGAGGACGCACTGGATCGCATGCTCGCCGCGCTGGGCGACTTCGTCGATCTCAAATGTCCGTTCACGCTGGGGCATTCACGCTCGGTCGCCTCACTTGCGGCGGCCGCCGGGGATGTCGCCGGACTGGGGTTGCAAGCGACGACGCTGCTGCGGCGCGCCGGCTATGTGCATGATCTGGGCCGCATCGGCATTTCCAATCAAATCTGGTCGAAGCCGGCACAGTTGACGGCGGCCGAGTTCGAGCGGGTGCGACTGCATCCGTATCTCACGACACGGATTCTGTGCAATGTGCGCGGCCTCGAAGACGTGGCCAAACTGGCCGGCAACCATCATGAGTGCGTCGACGGCTCGGGGTATCCGCGGGGCCTTGCCGACTCCGCGCTGACAGTGTCCGATCGAATGCTTGCCGCGGCCGTCGCCTACCAATCTGCCTGTGAGCCAAGGCCGTATCGCGATGATCTGGGGCCCGACGGCGCAGCCAAGCGACTGCGGGACCGCGCGCGCCGCGGAGAACTCGACCCGAACGCCGTCGAGGCCGTCATGCAGGCCGCAGGCCACCACGCTCAACGGCTGCAGGTGCGCCCGGGCGGGCTGACACCCCGGGAGATCGAAGTGCTCCGCTTGGTGGCCCGCGGGGCGTCGCACAAGGAGATCGCCAAGTCCTTGGTGATCAGCGACAAGACGGCGCGTAATCACGTCGAGCGGACCTACGCCAAAATCGGCGTCTCGAATCGCGTCGGCGCCAGCATGTACGCGCTGCAGCACGGGCTGATGTCCTGACCACCGCCTAGCGCATCGTTCATTGGTAATCTGTTGCCGTTTCGATGCCAAACAATTGGTATCGTGATGCCATGCACGTCAGGATTGACCGTGTGGGACGGGTGGTTATCCCGAAAGCACTGCGCGTCGCGCTCGGTATCACGCCGGATACGCCGCTTGAGGTAATTGCTGACGGAACCGGTCTGCGGATCGAGCCCGTTCGTCGGCACGAACGTTCGGTCGACACCAGCGATGGGCTGCCGATACTCGGCAACGTCGAGGGCGCGGTGTTGACGGATGACGACGTGCGCCGCCTTCGCGATGACCTGCAACGGTGACCTCCAAACGCGAGAGTTGGGCGTGCGACACCAGCGTCGCCGTCGCCGCTCTTGATCCGGCTCACGAAGCCCACCCGGCTTGTCGTCGAGCCCTGGTCAAACTTCGCCCCGCGCTGGCAGGCCATGCCGTGTTCGAGACCTATTCGGTGTTGACCCGTTTACCACTCCCTTTACGCCTGAGTGCGAGCCAAGCCTCCGCAGTCCTGGCTGCGGCCTTTCCGGGAGACTGTTGGCTCAACGCCGCTGAGACTCGCCGCCTCCGTGAGCGACTTGCCAGTCTCGACATCGTCGGCGGATCGGTTTATGACGCTCTCGTCGGTCAGGCCGCCGTCACCAATCACCGAACTCTGCTGACTCGTGACCGGCGGGCGGAGCGTACGTACCGCTCCCTTGGTGTCGAGTATCGGTTCGTGGATTGATCGGACCCCGATGTCGAGATCGCCGTGGCGGCTCCGTCCTAGGGGTGAACGACCAACTAGGGTCGCGAATCTGGAGGGAGAACATCATGGCCAAGTACCTGTTCCTCAAGCACTACCGGGGCGCACCTGCGGCCGTCAACGACGTGCCGATGGATCAGTGGACGCCGGAGGAGATTCAGGCGCACATCCAGTACATGAACGACTTCGCCGACCGCTTGAAGGACAGCGGTGAGTACGTCGACAGCCAAGCCTTGGCGCCGGAGGGCGCGTGGGTGCGCTATGACGGCGAGGGTAAGCCGCCCGTGACCGACGGCCCGTTCGCGGAGACAAAGGATCTGATCGCGGGCTGGATGATCGTCGACGTCGACTCCTATGAGCGCGCCGTCGAGCTGGCCGGCGAATTGTCCGCGGCACCCGGCGCGGGAGGCAAGCCGATCCACGAGTGGCTCGAGGTTCGGCCGTTTCTGACCGCCGCGCCGACCGTCACCGAGTAGATGGCCGCCGACGTGGTGGACGAGGCCCAGCTGCGGGACCTGATCCCGGGAGTGCTGGCGGCCCTCGTCCACCGCGGGGCGGACTTCGCGACCGCAGAGGATGCGGTGCAGGAGGCGCTGATCCGGGCCGTCGAGTCTTGGCCGGATCAGCCGCCGGACGATCCCAAGGGCTGGCTGATCACCACGGCGTGGCGCCGCTTCCTCGACCTGACCCGATCCGACGTCGCCCGCCGCGCGCGTGAGTCCCGGGTCGCCGACGAACCACCGCCCGGCCCGGCCGTGTCTGCAGACGACACGCTGCAGCTGTACTTTCTGTGCGCGCACCCGAGCCTGTCGCCCGCGTCGGCCGTCGCCCTGACATTGCGCGCCGTCGGCGGCCTGACCACCCGCCAGATCGCACAGGCCTACCTCGTCCCGGAATCGACCATGGCGCAACGGATCAGCCGCGCCAAACGCACGGTGAGCAATGTGCGGCTGGATCAGCCCGGAGACCTGCGCACCGTGCTCAAGGTGCTGTACCTCGTGTTCAACGAGGGCTATAGCGGAGATGTCGACCTCGCCGAGGAGGCGATCCGGCTCGCCCGCCAACTGAAAGCCATGACCGACGATCCGGAGGTCGCGGGTCTGCTCGCGTTGTTCCTGCTGCACCACGCCCGTCGCCCGGCTCGCACCCGCGCCGACGGCAGCCTCGTGCCGCTGGCCGAGCAGGACCGCAGCGTCTGGCGACGCGACCTCATCGCAGAAGGCGTGGCGACTCTCCAGGCCGCGCTGGCCCGCGACCGGCTGGGGGAGTACCAGGCCCAAGCCGCGATAGCGGCGCTGCACGCCGACGCGCAGACCGCCGAGGAGACCGACTGGGTGCAGATCGTCGAGTGGTACGACGAGCTCGTCCGGCTCACCGACAGCCCGATCGTGCGGCTCAACCGCGCCGTCGCCGTCGGTGAAGCGGACGGACCGCAGGCGGGACTCGCCGCGCTCGCCGAACTCGACCCGACGTTGCCGCGCTACACCGCGTCGGCCGCCTACCTGCACGAGAGAGCGGGCGACATCGCCACGGCCGCAGAGCTTTACGTCAAGGCAGCGGCCGAGGCGCAGAACCTCGCAGAGCGCAACCATCTCACGCTTCGCGCCGCCACCCTGCGCCAAAGACTCGACTCGTCGCGCCAATGAGAGCAGAATCGCGCGGGTGACGCAGCCGCCGCACCGCCCCGGGCCACCTGGTTGGCGCGATCGCGGTCGACCGCCGCCGGACCCTGCGACACGACGGATCCCGCGCAGGCCAGAGCCGCCGACCCAACGGATCCGACGCCCGCCGTCGCCTGCTGATGCGAGGCCGACGCAGGAGATCGGCCGGCCAGTGCCGCCCGCGCCTCCTCCCAAGAAGCGCGGCTTGAATCGGCAGTCGATCATCCTGATCGCGATCATCATCGTCGCGCTGCTGGCCGGCGGGCTGGCCGGCGCCGAGCTCTACGCGCGCCACCGCGCAGACGGCATCCTGACCGAAGTCGCCGAATGCGTCGTCGAGGACGACGCCACCATCTCGTTCGGCGTGAATCCGCCGTTTCTGTGGCAGCACGTCACCGGCCACTATACGAACATCTCGGTTTCGACTGCGGGAGAACGGGTTCAGGGCGCCGACGGCATGACGGCCGACGTAACTTTGAAAGACGTGCGGTTGCAGGATTCCGCGGACGCCAAGGGCACCATCGGTTCGTTGGACGCGACACTGAGCTGGAAAGCCGCGGGCATGAAAGACACTTTGGCGGCCAACCTTCCGGCGGTCGGGAACCTGATCACCGGCGTCAGGACGGACGCCGCGGCGGGCACGATCATCGTCGACGCGGGTGAGAACAGCGTCACGGCCAAGCCCGTGGTGTCGAATGGTGACCTCAATCTGGAAGTGCTCGAGGTCACGGGCCCGCTGCCGAAGGACGCGGTGCAGACCGCGCTCAACGACCTCACCAAGAAACTCAATGACAGCTACCCGTTGGGCATCCACGCCGACAGCGTCGAGGTGACTGGCAGCGGCGTCGTCGGCAAGTTCTCCAGCCAGAACGCGTCGATTCCCAAAGAGGACGAGAACCCTTGCTTCGCAAGGCTTTAAGTTGCATAAGATCGACACCAAGCTGGGCTGCCTGCACGTCGGGGTCGACGGCGATGGCCCCGCCGCGGTCCTGTGGCACAGTTTGTTCGTCGACTCCGGCTCGTGGCGGCGGTTGCGGGAGAAGCTCCGCGACGAGCGGCGCCTGATCCTGATCGATGGACCCGGGCACGGGAAAAGCGCTTTCCCCTCAACAGATTTCAATCTGACCACTGCGTCGAGGCAGCCATCCAGATACTCGACGCACTTCGTGTGCCGAAGCCTGTCGACTTGGTGGGTAACGCGTGGGGCGGCCACGTCGGGCTGACGCTCGCCGCCCACGCATCCGACTGGTGCCGCAGCGTGGCGCCGATCCTGGCGCAGGCCGACGACATCGCGAAGATCATCAAGGCCTTGTGGCGGGACCCGCAGGGCTACGTCGGGCGCTGAAAGCTGTCGCGTCGGGTTCGGGCGCGTCGGCGATGAAGTCGAGTGCGGCGCTGATCGCGGGGCGATGCCGCAAGATGCGGTAGTGCGCCAGGCGGCCGAGCCCGCGCGTGGTCACCAAGGTCGCCCCGGGCCACACGTCGACGATTCGCTGGCTCATCTCATACGGGCTGTCCGGATCGTCAGGATCGTGCACGAGCAGTAGTGGGGGATTGTCGGCCCGACCGGCCACCGCGGAGATGTCGGTGTCCAACAGCGGCATCCCGATCCGCCGGTCGAGACGACGGTGCAGCCGGGTGCGGATACGGGGACCGAAACCGTGACGGTCGGCGAAAACGTCCAGATACCACGAGAAGTCGCCCATCGGCGCCAAGAACACCAGACGTTCGGCCGGCGTGCCCTGCGACACCGCAAGCGCGGCAGCCTTGGCGCCGAGCGAGTGCGCGATCATCGCCGTCGCGGGACCGTGCTCACGAACGACGGCGCGGAGGGCTTCGGCGCATTCCACGATCGTGGTGCGTCCTGGCGCGAGTGCGCCGGGATCGGAGTCGTTGTGGCTCGGCAGGTCGAACGCGATGACACGGTGTCCCGCCTCGACGAGCGGCTTGACGAACACGCCCAGGTGCGCCCGACAACCGCCCCAGCCGTGCACCAGATACACCGGCGCCCCGTCGCCCCACATCTCGCCGGCGATCCGGTGTCCGTCCCATGCCGTCTGGAACGGCTGGCTCGGCGGCACACCCGGCGGCATCCGCAGACTCATCTCCACCGCCGGGGGAGTGCACCACAACTCGATCGCCCAGCGTGCGCCCAGCCCAGGCGCGAACCGTTCCAGCAACCCGAATGCTCGCCGGACTCTCGGCTCGATCGGCGGTTCGACGCCGGAGCCGACCTCTTCGCGAGCAGGTTCGGTGTTATGAGCCATCAGCAGCCCCCGTGTCAGTAACCGCGCGAGACCGCTGGTTGTGTCGGACGTTCCCCCTGCGCCGATCCTTTGACATGACGCCCGCACATGTCAACTCGCGATGCCGGATGTGCGCGTTTGAACCGGCCCGGGCCGGGGTATGGATGTCGAACCTACTTGAGAGTAAGTTCGTGTCCGACGTGGTCACGTGACGCCGAGAACGGGAGGCTTGGCAGTGACATCTCCACAGACGTCGCAGCTCTACGCGCAAGGGTCCGAGGGCGGCGGGGCGGCCCTGGACCAGGTGATCGGTCTGACCATCGCGACAGCAGTGATCACGGTGGCGCTGGTGTGGATCGGCTATCTGCATCGCACGCACCGGATCACCTGGTTGGCAACACTCGCTGACAGATTTGCCACCCAGCTGCCGGTGATCCCGGTCGGCGGTCGCGGTAAGCGGCCGCCTTGGGTCGCGCTGCCCGTCGCATTCTTCACCGCCACGCTGATCTGTGCGTTGTTCGGCTTCATCTGGGATGTCAGCCTGCACATCGGCAAGGGACGCGACGCGGGTCCGCTGGCCAATCCAGCGCACTACTTCATCCTCGTTGGCCTCTTCCTGCTGTTTGTCGCGGGCATGACGGCCGCGGTGCTGCCGTACGAGAAGCCCGGCGCGGCGGCCGTGCGGATCACCCCCAAGTGGTACGCACCTGTCGGTGCGCTGCTGATCGCCGGGTGTGGCCTCTATGCCTTGATCGGCTTTCCGCTCGACGACATGTGGCACCGGCTGTTCGGGCAGGACGTGCCACTGTGGGGCCCAACGCATCTGATGATGATCGGCGGCGCAGGACTGTCGACGCTGGCAATGCTGTATCTCGAACGCGAAGGGCGCCGGGCGATGGGCCCGGACACCCCGCCCGACGGCCCGGGCTTGAAGTTGTTGCGCTACTTGGGTTTCGGTGGCCTGGTTATCGGGCTGTCGGTGTTTCAGATCGAGTTCGACTTCGGCGTATCGCAGTTTCGGCTGGCGTTCCAGCCGATGCTGATCGCCGCCGCGGCGGCGTTGGCATTGGTGGCCGCCCGCATCGCGATGGGGCCGGGGGCGGCGATCGCGGCGGCGTTGATGGCCATCGCATTGCGTGGTGCGGTGGCGGTGGTCGTCGGGCCGATCCTGGGCGCGCCGGTCAGCTGGTTCCCGCTGTATCTCGGCCCGGCGATCGTTGTCGAGTTGCTGGCGCTGACACCACTTCTCAAGCGGCGCGTGCTGTTCGGGCTCGTCAGCGGTATGGGGATCGCCACCATCGGCTTGTGGCTGGAGTCGTTCTGGATCGCCGCGGTGTACCCCTACCCGTGGCCGGTCGGCATGTGGCCAGAAGCGCTGGCGATGGCGGTGCCGGTGGCCGCGCTCACCGGCGTCTGCGGTGCGATGGTCGGCATGGTGCTCACCGGCGAGCGCCTCCCAGGTCGCGCCATTGGGATCGGCCTTGTCGCGCTGACCGTGGTGGTGATCGGCGGCGCCGTCGCCAACGGACTACGCTACCAGGTGCCCGAAAACGCCACCGCCACAATAAATCTGACAGATCTAACGAGTGGGGCCGGCAAACGGATGGTGGCGGCCGACGTGCGCATCAACCCAGCCGGCTTGGTGAGCGACGATCCCGAGTGGGTGTCGATCCTCGGTTGGCAGGGCGGCTTGGCGAACGATCGCGGCTTGGTGATCGACAGGCTCGATCGCGTGGGGCCGGGTCACTATCGGTCCACCGAACCGATCCCGGTGTATGGATCGTGGAAGACGGTGCTGCGGGTCCAGGACGGGACGACGATGACGGGGGTGCCGATCTACCTGGCGGCCGACCCCGCGATCGGGGCCGCCGAAATGCCCGCGGAAGCAACGATGACGCGTGAGTTTGTCCCGGAAATCAAACTGCTGCAACGGGAACGCTCCTTCGACCACCCGGCCTGGCTATGGACCGCGGGATGCCTGGTGGTGCTGGTGTGCACGCTCATTCTGGTGGCCGCGCTGACCTGGGGCGCGGGGCGGATCAACGAGACCGAGACGCCAATCGGGGCCGATGTGCCGGAAGGCCCGCGGGTGCAAGCCTGACGCGGCGATATCAGGGATGGCACGGTCGGGTCGGCGCGGTGGCGGGTATCGGCAGCGGTTCGTCGCGAACGAAACTCTCCACCAGCCGTCGGTAGAGGTCGGGTTGATCGAGTTCCACGGAGTGTCCGGCATCGCCGACGCACACCAGAGTTGATCGGGGCAAGGTGACCCCGTGTTCGGCGGTCGGTGCCCATGGCACGTAATTGCAGTCGCCGGTGATGATCAGCGTCGGTGTGCGAACGGACCGAAGCCGTTGTGGCACTGCCGATTGCGCGCCTGCCGCCGCGTCACGAACGGTGAACATGTTGGTGTAGAGGCCATTACCCACTTCGTAGGCATCCGGCAGTTTCGCTGGGTCGCAAACAGTCGCCGGTCGGATCATGTCCAAGAAGGCCGACAGGCCCGCTCCGATCTGGTCGTAGAGGTACGCGTCGTCGCCGAGCCGGGTCAGGCCGTGAAACGGTTCGCCCGCGACCCATGCTGCGCCGCCTGCCACGATCGCGCACGCACCCAGCGCGACGGCCAGCAGGACCCCAATGTTGGCCAGCCACACCGCGGTCACACCGGCCGCGAGAATTCCAGCGATCCAGCTGACGGCGATGACGAATACCGTTGTGACACTGCGCAGGATCCAGCGCGCGCCGCGTCGAGAAGCGCGGCTACTCAACGATCGTCACGTCGACGCCATCGTGGTAGGCCTCGGCGGCTTCTTGCACCGCCCGCCGCTGCGCCGCCCGCAGCGGC
>NZ_PIZU01000053.1 GCF_002838065.1 Mycobacterium hubeiense
GCCACCTCAAATTCCACGAAGACCGGGACAACCTCCGGTATGGAGGACGAGTTGTGAAGGGAGAAGACTACATCCGGCCGGACCCAAGCTGAGCAACCAGCGGAACCGGTTTGAACAGTGGCCATCGGAATCGACTCCCATCGAATGCACTCCTCCCCTAGTGCCTGCGAACCGCAACTCACCCGCGTCTGCGCAGTCTGCGGGGATAAGCCGACCCTCTGATCGCCGGCGCCACCGGCCTGCCTTCCAGTAGGCCGTCCACGGATTCACGATCGATTGCCTGCCGGTACACATGTAGCGCAGCCGACGCCGCGTCAACTGTCTTCTCGACGTCGGAGTCGCTGTGGGCGGCCGAGGTGACGAACGATTGGCCGAGGACACCGCCACGCAGCAGCTCCTGAAGGAATAACGCTCGAAATGCCTGGGACGGAACCAATTGCGCATCGCGGGTCACGAACACCAGACACGACGGTCGTCCCACCACCTGCACATGCGCGGACAGCCCCAGTTCCGCTGCGGCCGTCGTGACGCCGTCCGCCAACAGCTCGCCGGCGCGCTCCATCCGTCCGATCGGATCCTCGGACGTGTATGCCTGCGCTACGGCACGAAAGGCCGCCAGCGACGCGGTCTCGGGCCCGTGTGTCGTTGACAGCAGGAAAACCCGATCGCCGTCGGTGCGCAGGCCCCCCAGCTCCATGAATGCTCGTCGACCGGCCAACGCCGACAACGGAAATCCGTTGCCCATCGCCTTGCCCCAGCAGGACAGGTCGGGCGTCACTCCATACACCTCTTGCGCACCGCCTGCCGACCACCGGAAGCCGGTGATCATCTCATCGAACACCAGCAGCGTCCCCGTGCGGTCGCACAGTTCGCGGACTCCCTCGAGGTATCCCGGTTGCGGTTCGGCGCTGGCCGTCGCAGCCTCCATCACGACACAGGCGATATCGTTGTCCGCCAAGACTTCGGCCAGCGATGGCAGATCGTTGTAGGCGAACCGAACCGTGTCGCGGGTAACCGCCTCAGGGATTCCGCTCGCCATCGGCGTGTGGCCGATGAACCAGTCATCGGTCGAGAAGAATGGTTGATCACAGATCGCGATTTTCGTCCTACCGGTCGCAGCGCGCGCCAGCTTCACGGCAGCCGTCGTGACGTCGGATCCGTTCTTGGCAAATTTGACCATGTCGGCACCGGGCACCAGGCGCAGGAAGTCCTCCGCGGCGTCGAGCTCGTGGACGGTGGGCCTGCTGAAGCTGACCCCGTTGGCGATTGCCGCGCGGACCGCCTCGACCACCGGCGGATATGCGTGGCCCAAGGTCACTGCGCGCAAACCCATTCCGTATTCGATGAACTCATTGCCATCCGCGTCCCACACGCGGCACCCATTGCCACGTACCAAAATCGGCGCCATGAACTCCGGGTACTGGTCTGAACCCCGCGCATAGGTGTGTGCGCCACCGGGGACGAGGTCGTGCAGCCGAGTCTGCAGCCAGTTGGACTGCACGAATGACATGTGCGAAGTCATGCCGTGCTCAGTATGCACCGGAACCCAACACGACGGCCTTCAGCGTGCTTGCGACGATGACGAGATCGCTTACCATGGACCAGTTCTCAACGTAGGACAGGTCCAGCCGCACCGAATCTTCCCACGACAGGTCCGACCGTCCGCTGACCTGCCACAGCCCGGTGATCCCCGGTGGCACCAACATCCGGCGACTGACCTGGTGGTCGTAGCGATCAACTTCGGTCGGCAACGGGGGGCGAGGGCCGACGACACTCATGTCCCTGCGCAGCACGTTGATGAACTGCGGGAGCTCGTCGATGCTGTACCGACGTAGGAACCGGCCGACAGGAGTGACGCGCGGATCCCGACGCATCTTGAACAGAACACCGTTGCCGTCGTTCTGAGCCGCGATCTCGTGCAGGCGCTGATCGGCGTCGATCACCATGCTGCGAAACTTGATCATCGCAAACGGCTGTCCGTCCAGGCCTATTCGCTCAGATAGGTAGAACACCGGTCCGCGACTGGTGAGCTTGATGGCCAATGCCGCCGCCAACATGACCGGCGCGGCCGCAACCAACACGAGCACCGAGAAACACACGTCGAATGCCCGCTTCTGAAAACGCTTGGCGCCTTCGTATTGGGGTTTGTCGACATGGATCAGCGGCTGTCCGCCGACCGGGCGAACCATGAGGCGTGGGCCTGCGACGTCGACAATCCCAGGTGATACCACTAGGTCGACGTCCAGCCTCTCCAGCTGCCACGAGAGGTCCCGGATCTCTTCGGGCTGAAGGTGTCCCGAAGTCAGCGCCACAGTGTCGGCATCAGCCGCGAGTACCGCCTCGGTGATGTCACCATGATGCGGAAGCGTCGGGATGCCGTTGACGGACGGAATTTGCACACCGTCGCCGCCCGGCACACATACGCCGACAACCCGATAGCCTTCCTCGGGATGACGTGCGAGGGATTCGGTGAGAGCCCGCACCGAGCTGAGATGACCAACGGCCAGAACGGAATTGGTGAACTGCCCGCTGCGCCGCCGCGCCTCGATGTACCGCCGTGCTAGCATGCGGTTCGTCGTCAAGGCGATCAATCCCAGGGGCAAGGCCAGGGCCAGGTAGCCGCGGGCAATGTCCAGATTCGCCAGCGCCGAGATCATCGCGATGGTCGCGAACACCGACAACGTCGCGGTCCACACCCGCCGGTATTCCTCGAGGCCATGACCGAGCACCTGCGGTGAACGCGTCCGGTGGATGGACAGGGCGGCAATCCACGCAGCCAGAATCACCGTCGACACGAAGGCGTAATCGATGTCGGAGTAGTGGGCCAGGCTGTCGCCAGTGATTGCGCCAAAACGCAATCCCTGCGCGGCAGCCACGACCGCGGTCGCCGCTACCACATCGGAGCACAGCAGCCACCGCGCGTAGCGACGCTGCCACGACCGCAACGGGGCAGCCGACCGCACGGCGGATCGGGGGGATTGCACCACAAGTTCAGGCGCTGACAACTGCTCCGCAGAAGACTTGCTCAGATCGGCAATACTCACGCCTGCTATCACCCCCTCTGCAGTTTCAGCTAAGGCCAGCTCAGTCTGGAGCAGACTATCTTGGACTAGGAACTGAAAGGTCGCATTTGTGGCGAGCATCACACTCGCGACGCCGTCTCTTGAGCAGCCTTCGCGACTTGTTCGGCAACGCTGTACATCCGGTTATCTTGGTAATTTACGGCTGTGGCGAATAGCTGACGCCGAGTGTTTGTAACACGGTCAGCCTCAATACCGCTGAACGTGTGACGTCGGAACGATGCGGTTACCGACACATAACCGGTAACCCACCGCGAGACAGTGCGCAAGCATCGGCGTGAAGTGGCAAATTTTTTGATCTTTAGAAAATCCTAAGGGCGCGTCAATTGATCCGTTTGCCATCGTTACTATGTACCAATGCACAGGCCGATCCGGGTACTCACCATCGGGCCCGCCGCGGCGGGTCCGCATAGCCGGGGTGGCATGGCGTCGGTCATGCGGTTGATGCTCGAGGACGCCGACCCTCGGTTCGCCGTCCGGGCGGTGCCGACATTCGTCGATACCGGTGTGATCGCACGGCTGTTGGTCGGCATCGGAGGAATGTTTGCCGCCAGCGCTCTGATCCTGTTCGGCCGGGCTGACGTCGTTCATGTCCATCTCTCACACGGCGGCAGCGTGGTGCGCAAATCGCTGCCGCTGATGGCGGCGCGTGCGCGGGGTGTTCCGACGATTGTGCACGGGCACAGCTTCAATTTCTCTGGCTGGATGGACCCGCTGCCGGGACCGGCCCGCCGCCTGGTCCGCGCGGTTCTGCGGGCCGACCGCTGGTTGGTGCTGGGACAGACACTTTCGGCGGAATACTGCCGCAGTCTCGGCCTTGGCGACGACCAGGTGGAGGTGCTCTACAACCCGGTGGCATTGCCAGCGGTGCCGCCGCGTGGCGTATGTGAGCGACGGCCGCTGATGGTCCTGTCTCTGGGGCGGCTCGGCCAACGCAAGGGCACCTACGACTTGGTGCAGGCAATCGAATTGCTGCCCCCCGACATCCGCACTCAACTGGCTGTCGTACTCGCCGGTGATGGCGAGGTCGACAAGGTGCGGCAGGTGATCACAGCACGGGGACTCGACGACGTCATCGACGTGGTCGGCTGGGTAGACGCCGACGGACGCAACGAGTTGCTCTGTCGCGCAGACATCTTCGTGCTGCCCAGCCATGACGAGGGGCTACCCATGGCCATCCTCGAAGCCATGGCGCACGGCGTGGTTCCGCTTTCCACCCCCGTGGGTGGCATACCCGAGGCCATCACCGATGGCGTCGACGGATTGTTGGTTCCCCCGGGCAACCCCGCGCAGCTCGCCGACGCACTGCGCCGGCTGGTGGAGTGTGACGACCTCCGCGCCCGCCTGGCCGTTGCCACCCGCCAGCGGGCGGAGGCGTTCGACATCGCCGGTTGGCGCCAAGAGCTAGCCGAGCTATGGCTCAGCCTGGCTGGGCCGCGGTCTTGCTGAGCACGTCGAGCAGTGCCCGCGCGGATACGGGCGCCGAGTATGTGCGACGGTAATGGTCGAGCGCCGCAGCGCCTCTCGCCGCTGCACGATCGGGATCGGCCAGTGAGTCGAATGCACGGGCGAGGCCGTTGACGTCGTCCACGTCGATCGGCGGCTCACCCGGCGGCTGGAACTCCGGCAGCGCGCCCACGCTCGACACCATCGGGGTGACGCCCAATTGCATGGACAACACCTGCACGCCGCTCTGCGACGCGCGTCGGTAATGCACAATCGAGCCCTTGGCCCGCGCCAACACCGGCAGCACATCGGCATAGCGGAACGAATCTCGATGCCACACCACGTGTTTAGGCAGAGCGCCGCGCCAGTCACCGTCACCCACCAACACCAGATCGTCACCGGCCCAACCGGGACCTGCGGTGTGCCGCTGCCACGCCTGCAGGCATGTGTCGATGTTCTTGTAACCGTTGAGCCGGCCCAGCAGCACGAAATCACGCCGCTCACCGGCCGGCGCAAAATCCGGCACCTCGGCGTCGTCCAGATCGCTGGTCAGCGGCACCACGGATGACGCACCGACCGCCTGCGAAACGTAGCGGCTGAACGCGACCCGGTGCGCCGACGCCGCCCAGCGACCGAAGAGTCCGCGCTCCCAACGTGGTCGCATCTCTCCCGCGTCGTGCGGCCGGTCGTCATGAATGAGTTCCACCCGCGGCACGCCCGGCGCGAACGCCAGCCAACGGGGATCTCGCACCAGTTCGGCGACCACGACATCCGGCGCAAAACCACGCACCCGCCGCAAAGCCCGGGCGGTAGACGGCCACGTTCGTGCGGTCTTGGGCCGTGGGTCCAGCACCAGCTCGTAGGGTCGGGCAGCGTCAGAGGACGGATGCTGGTCAGACGTCACCAACAGCAGCTCAGCACCGGCAGAGCGCAGCGCTTCGGCGTAAACCCGTGCCAGCGGCCGCATCCACGGCGACAGCCAAAGCACCCTCAGCCCCGTCACTCGGATACCGCTTCGATCGCCGCCTCGTAGGCGTCGGCCATCGCTTCGACCGTGTAGCGTTGCTGCATGCGTTGAAAGCCTTTTTCACCCAACGCATTCCAGTTATCGGTGGAGCGCAGCGCGCGGTCGAGCACCGCCCGCCAACCCGCCACCGATATGTCGTCCACGAGGAAACCGGCACGCCCGTCGTCCAGCATGTCGGCGACCGAGCACACCGCCGATGCAGCGACCGGGATGCGGCGGGCCATCGCCTCGAGAATCACCAACGGGAAAGCCTCCGATCGGCTGGGCACACACAGCAGGTCGCAGTCGGCGAGAGCATGGTCCGGACCGGGTGACCAGCCGCGCCACGCCACCCGGTCGGCGAGGTCGGAGGAGGTCAACGCCTGCAGCTTCTCGCGGTCCGGACCGTCGCCGTAAATCGAAAGCCGCCAAGGTAATTCGCGGAGCCCGTCCAGTGCCTCGACGAGCAGATGCGGGTTCTTGTGCGTCGCGATACGCGATAGCATCACCAGATGCGGGACTGCGGGGACAGGGGGCCGACTGGGCGCGGCCGCCTCCCCGGCCGATGACACCCCGTTGGGCGCGAAAAAACTGCGGCTTCCGAGCCGTTGATGCGCTGTCGCCTCCGCCCAATGGCGCGGTGAGAGCGCGATGAAACCGTCGGCTCGGCGCATCGCCGCCGCCAATCCACGGGAGTAGGTGGGGCCGTCCGGCTTCGGCGGGATGTGCGCCGCGACGAGCCAACGGCGATCATGGCCGACTGTCCGCCACAGCGTTGCAAAGCCGGTTTCGGTGTTGGTGTCACCGCTGATGACGACGGAGCGGCCCGACCCCACATCGATCGCGGGTGCCCACCACGGCTGGCGTACGACCCGCACCGACGCCGGGATCTCGGCGACCAGCGGACCGAACCGCTGCATGCAGACGATCGTCACCTCGTAGCCGCGGCGATCGAGTTCCGTTGCCAACAGCACATGTTGACGTTCGGCGCCGCCGAACACCAACCGGTTCGTGGTGATGATGACCGACGGCCGTGGTCCGGCGGGACGGCGACGGGCCGCACGTTGCCGGCGCGCCGATCGCTGCACCCGGTCCAACACCGAGGTGCCGGCCAGGTACAGGTCGGCTTGTACGCTGCCCTTGTCGAGCTCGAGGTTGAGAGCGATGTTGGCGCGCAACAGGTCTCGTGACCGCAGGCCGGCCACCAGATCGCCGGCGACGGTGCCGTGGCCGGTGTGCACGACGCCGGGTTCGTCAACGAGCTCGAGTGACCAGCCCGCGGACCGCGCCCGGCGCTGCCAGTCCGCCTCCTCGCCGTACAGGAAGAACTCCTCGTCGAAGCAGCCGACGGCGTCCCACGCCTCGCGACTGACTGCCAGACACGCACCGGTGAGATAGCCCTCGACCGAAGTCGGCTGCCCCCGATACAGCTCCGAAAATGGGGTGCCCCGCAATCGGCCGGCATATCCGGCCCGAGACACGAGCGCGCGAGCCAGGCTGTGCTCCCGGTGGGCGACGTCCCAGTCGCGGCAGTGCGCCGGATCGGCGGTGTCGTCGAGCACCAGTGGTGCGGCGGCCGCGACCCCCGGCCGGGCCAGTGCCGCGAACGTCCCCGTCAACGGCCCCTGCAGTACCGCGTCGGGGTTGAGCAGTAGCAGGTTGTGGTCTGGCACCTCGCGCGCCAATGCGTTGATCGCCGCGGCGAATCCCACGTTTTCCGAGCCGAGGAACCACCGCACGTGTGGGTGCTGCTCGACGAGGGTGTCCATCCCGGGAAATCCCGGACCTGAGTTGTCCCACACCAGGATTGGCAACTTCGGCAGGTACTTGGCCGCGGCGGCCAGGCAATCGGCGAGCAGCCCGGGGTTTCGGTAGGCGACGATCAGAATCGCCGCGTCGCGGAGCGTCGCCCGGCTCGACGGCGGGCGAGCAGTGCGGAAACGCTCCGGCAGGTACGCCCGGTCGAGTTCGCGGCTCATCGGCCATCTCCATTGTCAGCCAGCACCGCTCTGACCACTCGCGGTGTCACCGGTCCCACAGTCAGGTTCACGGCCAGGTAAACCGCCGCGGCAAGCGGAAGCGTCACCAACACCGGGTACTGCCGCATTGAAATCGCCAGCGCCACAGCCGCTCCCAGTGGAACAAGCAACCGCAGCGCGAACATCCACGGCGTGCGGTAACCGGCAAGGTGGCCCAACCGCCACGTCACCACCACCAGCCCGATCGTTTCGGTCAGCACCAGTGCGGCACCGGCGCCCACTGCCCCGTATCGAGGCGCCAGCACGATGTTGAGCACGATATTGCCGATCAGGTTGATCAGGTTCAGCCGGAACAAGAACACCTGGTCATGCGCCGCGAACAAGGCCTGGCTGATGGCGGCGGTCAGGAAAGTCAATGCGACAGCGACAAGTAGAAGCGCCAGCGTCCGGCCGCCGTGCAGCACGAATTCCGCGGAGCCGATCAACTCCACGATCGGGCGGGCCAGCAACACGCCGACGACGGCGATCGGTGCGCCCAGGAACAGCATGGACTCGACGGAGCGCGTGACGAACCTGGTGAATTCATCGCGGTCGCGCGCGAACGATCCGGTGGCTGCCGACAGCGTTGAAGACTGGAAGAACGTGGAGAGCACCGACACCGTGAAGGCCAGCGTGTATGCCAGACCGTACACGCCGACCTGGTCGGCGGTGCTGCGCAGGCTCAGGATCACCCCGTCGGCACGCCAGTACAGCACCGCGATAATCAGCACGCCGGTCTGCGGCAGGCTTTCCCGCAGCAAGTGCCAGCTTTCGGCGAGTGAGAACACCGGGCGCCAGTCGGTTATGCGCGCAGCCGCTGCCCCCTGTATGACCAGCACGACGACGGGTGGTACCAACTGCACGAGCGCAAACGCGACTGTGTTCGCGTGCAAACTGATCAGGAGCATTGTCGCGCCGAGTGAAGCAACCCTGCTGACGAAATCGGACCAGGCGACCGCGGTGAACCGCACCTTGGCGAGAAATATCGGCTCGAAGCAGCTCGTGATGGTGGTGAGAATCAGGCCGCCGGACACGATCAGCACCATCTGGACCACCTCGGTCCGATCCCGGTATACCAGCACGCCGGAGGTCGCGGCGAGCGCGAACAACGGCAGGCAGTACACCAACGACAAGCCGGCGTTGACCCGAACCAGCCGCTGAAGATCGCCGTTCCCGGACATCACCCGGCGCACCAGCACCGCT
The DNA here is from genome assembly GCF_002838065.1 of Mycobacterium hubeiense. Lineage (GTDB taxonomy): Bacteria > Actinomycetota > Actinomycetes > Mycobacteriales > Mycobacteriaceae > Mycobacterium > Mycobacterium hubeiense. The sequence continues at coordinate 8,754 of NZ_PIZU01000053.1, forward strand.
CCGACGCCTAACTCGGTCAGGCTTGTCCACAGTCCGACGAACACCACCGCAGTCGTCAGCTCGCCGTATTCGGTCGGCCCCAGATGCCGGGTGGTGGCGGCCACCGTGAGTACCGACGCCACCATCCCCACCGCGCGGAAGATCAGCTGCTGACTGAACGCGTGAGCCATGGCGCGGTTCGACGCCAGCGCAGGTGGTGTCGAATCCGCCTTGTGAACGCTGTTACCCTCCGAATGGTCAGCAAACTGATCCGTGGAGACCGATGCGCGCGTATATACCTTTGCCCCACGGTCTTTCCGCAACCGTGTGGGCAGCCAGGTACGACCGCGGCGAGGTGCCGGACGCCTCACCCTACGGACTCCACAAGCTGGGTGAACACGGCATCGACGTGATGTTCGGTGAGGCGACGTTCGGCCACATCGCCGAACGCGTGGCTGCGTCGGTGCGGTATCGGACGTCGGGCATCGAACTGCTCGAGGGGCTCGCCGAAACCCGGGCCCGTCGCGCCGCCGACGTGGTGCTGGCGTACGACGAGCGCACCGGCATGCCTGCCGAACTGTTGCGCACCCGCGGACAAGCACCGGTGGTGCTCGGCGTCGGATGGCTGACCCACCGAGCCGCGACACCGCGAGTTCTTGCCGCACTCGCCGGTCGGGCACTGCCGCGTGCTGCCGCCGTCTTTGCCCAATGCGCGCCCGTATTGCCTGTGCTGCAACGCGACTGGGGCGTGCCCCGTTCGCGACTGCATTTCGTGCGGGTCGGTATCGACACCGACTTCTACGAGGTGCAACCCGAACCAGAGGACGACGGCGTCATCGCCAGCGCGGGCGAAGACCGTTACCGCGACCATGCGTTGTTGGTCGAAGCGGTGTCGCGGCTGCGACCGAAGCATCCGGGTATCCGGCTCGAGCTGGCCACCGGTCTGCCGGTGGTGTTGCCCGAAGAGCTTGGCACGTTGTACCGCGGCCGGATGGACGGACGAATGCGCGAGCTGTACCGCCGGGCCGCCGTAGTGGCGATAGCGCTGAAACCCACCATCAGCGGTTCGGGGTTGACGGTCGTGCTGGAGGCGATGGCCAGCGGGAGACCGGTGGTGATAACCGACAACCCGGGCATCGCCGATTACGTCGACCACGGCGTCACCGGCCTCCTGGTGCCCCCCAACGACGTCGACGCTTTCGCCGCCGCGATCGGCCAACTCATCGCCGATCCGCATCGACGCGCGGAAATGGGTGCGGCCGCTGCGATTCGAGCCCGCGAGCGATTCACCTCCGACGTCATGGCTGCTGACCTGGCCGCACTGGCGAAGTCGACTTGACTGTCGCCTCAATCGTTGCGTGCCGCAATCGGAACAACGCCGGCGGACCCTGCACCAGGTATCGACGCACCAACCGACGCGGCTCCTTGCGTAACCGGTAGAGCCATTCCAGTCCGTGGCGTTGGTAGAACAGTGGTGCCCTTTCCACCACTCCGGCAAGGAAATCCGCGGCCGCGCCGAATGCGAGCAACACCGCCGCGCCGGTTTCGGCCGCATGCCGCTGGATCCACAGCTCCTGACGTGGCTTGCCGAGCCCGACAACGAGGATCTGAACGCCGGCCGCCCGAATCTGGTCCGCCAGCGCGGCCGACGAATGAGCGCACTCGACCTCTTCCCGGGTGGGCGACCAGAACCGCGCCGGCGGCGCCTGGGGATGGCGCATCTTCAGCACCCTGCTGAGGCGGGTGTGCATCTCGGGAACTCCACCGAAGAAGCCGACCCGGGCATCCCGGGCGGCAGCCAGGTCCAGAATGGGTTCGAGGAGATCGGCACCGGTGACTCGTGGCCACGGCCGGCCCACTAGACGGGTGCCGCGGAATGCCACGGGTGCACCGTCGGCCAGCCACAGCCAGTCCGGTTGACTCCCGATCCGCGCCCGACCCGGGCGGAAATGGTGCAGGTGATCAAGGTTGACCGAGCCGACCGCGAGCGGCGCCGGATGCGGCACCTCGAGCCGCCGCACGACGTGACTGAGTACCTGATCGGCGGTATGGCTCACCACCTGGACGTCACCGATCCGCATGTGTACGGGATACGTCAGCAACGTCAGCAGCCTTTCGTCACGGCGGTCGGAGACAGCTTGGTCACAACATCATGGCAAACTCAACACCGAACCGCAGAGGCAGACGGGTAAACGGGCTGAGGTGGCCGAGATCATCGTGGGACACATATCTCGACCCCGACGTGCGAGATGCCACCCAACCCGGCCCTAGTAGCCAGTCGACTGCGCGCACCTTCGACATCTTGCTCGCTAGCCGATCTTCTCGCAAACGTCAGACTGCACAGTTGGGTGTGGGCCGGTCCCCAATTTTCGCTATCGCACTTCAACAGATACTATCCACGAGATTGCGCGCCTTTCACTCATGACCAGTAATGCAGGGGGTCCCGACTTGAACGTCGCCCAGTTCCTGCGGTCGCTGTTACGGCGACCCGCCGCACTGGCCTTTCTAGCAATTATCACGATGATTGCCGGATATGTCGGGTGGTCATCCACCTCGTCGGTGTATCAATCAACAGCGGTCGCGGTGGTCATCCCGCCCGGCAGCGGCTCGCTGGATGCGGGCCTGAATCCGCTGATCAACTTGAACACCAACATGGCCCAGCTCACCGCTGTTGTGGCAACTGCTCTGCAAAGTGACGGTGGACACCGGGCGGCCAAGGAAGCCGGCGGGACTGGCAACTTCACCGTCAACACCACGTTCGGCGACCAAGCAGTGTTCGCGCAACTCACCTCCCAATTGGTGATCGTCGCCGACGGGACCACGCCGGACTCTGCCCGTAGCGCGGCGGCGGCATTGGTCGAATACGCACGCAGCTGCCTCAACAAGATTCAGCTCGACTCGGCTGTGCCCGTCGAGAACAATGCCCTGCTCATTCCGTCCGTAGAACCCAGCCAAGCGGTGACGCTGCCGACCAGCGCGGTGCGGGCTGCGGCGGCCTACGCTCTGGGCGCTTTACTGGGCGGCGTTGCGCTCCTACTGCTGTTCGACGCGGCCCGGGAGCTCAGTCGACGGTGGCGCCGACACGGTGCACACGCGGCGGAAAATCAGTGGCCCGCAGCCGACGACGACGATGAAGGTGCCTCCGACGCTGAAGCCACCGATCTGGACGGAGCATCGCGGAGTGATGCCCACTGCTGACGTGAGCAACGCCTGCGGTCCGATCAAGCCGGGTATCGACACTCGAAGAATCGGACCATTGATCCTCGCGGTCGGCGGATTCTTCTTGCTCGGCATGCGCCAAACATTTACGGTCCCACTGACATTCGGGCTCAGCCTTGGCCAGTTGCTGCTCTACGTCGGTGCTGCCATCTGGGCACTGATCGGCACGGACGTGGAGAAGTCCGGGATCGTCAACCGATGCCTGGTCATCGCCATACTTGGCTACCTGACGACGTCGTTGCTGTCCTATGGGGCCGCGATGGCCCGCGGTACTGTACCGCTGGGCTTTACCTTCGGCGGTCGCTACATCTTCGCCGACCTCGCCCTTACCGCAATGGCGATCGCGATTATCGCGATGGTCACCACTACGGCTCACATTGCGTTGGTGCTGAAGGGTCTGGTGCTCGGTGGAGCCCTGTCGGCCGCCTTTGCGATCGTCCGCCTTGTCGCTGGGGTCGACCTGGCGCCACTGTTCATCCTGCCCGGCCTGAAGGCGAGTGATTTCCTTCTCGTCACCGACCTTGCCAGGGAAGGCATCGAGCGGGCGCAGGGCAGCGCAGGGCACCCCCTCGAACTCGCCGGTGTGCTCACCGTAGTGATCCCCCTTGGCCTGGGCATCATCGCGAGCGCGCGGGCAAGAGGACAGCGCACCTGGCCCTGGACCATATGCACCGCAGTGCTGATATGTGGTGCGGTCGGGACGGTTTCGCGGTCGGTGGTGGTCGGCCTGGCCGTAGCCGTCCTGGTCATGGCGTGGCGTTGGTCGATTGGACGGTTCGCTGCGACGCTACTTGCGGGTGGAGCGGCGGTCGGACTTGGACTACTGCTGCAAGTCCACATCGTTTCGGCGATCATGCAATCGTTTGCGAACACCTCCACGGACTCGTCGATCGCATCGCGGGCATTGGGGGCGGCCTATGTCGCAACGCATTACCGGGATCACTTCTGGGTGGGGCAAGGCGCCGGCATGTACCCGGCGTATCGCCAACCGGTGCTCGACAACCAATATCTCTCCAGGCTGATGGAGACGGGCGTGCTCGGGCTGGTCAGCTTCGTGGTGTTGATCGCGGTAGCGCTCGTGCTGGCGCTTCGGGCCTCGGCGGCGACCGACCAGGGCATCGCCGAGCTCGCCGGCGGCATCAGCGGGTCGCTGGCCGCGCTGGCCGTCATCAGCACGATCCTTGATGTCAGTGGCTTCGTTCAGATTTGGACTGTCACCTGGATACTCATCGCACTGTCAGCTGTGGTGTGGCGGCTGCACCGCGACGGCCAGCACGAGGAGGCCCACTCCTGAGACGAGTGCAGGCCGCAGCGACGGCGCTGGTCGTTGCGTTGGCGGTGGTCGGTTGCGGATCGCCCGACCCCGAGCCGGCCGCAACGGGCATCATGCCGTTCACCGCCCCGGATCTGGTCAACCCACTGCGAGGCCAGTATGAGAACTTGGCGACTCCGCTTTTCCCACAGGGTAATCCGGCGCAGGACGCGCTTGCGCCCTGGCCCGGCACAACCGACATGAGTCTCCGGATCGACTGGCGCACGCTGCAGCCGCACGATCCGCGCAACCTCCCGCGTGATGTCTCAGACGCCATCAAGTTCGACTTCAGCGTGATCGACCGCGCCCTGGCGACTGCGGCGAGCAGTGGCCGCCGGATCGGGCTGCGGGTGACGGCGTTCAATTCATGCTGTGACTCGAACTATCCCAACGGGTTTGACATCTCCGTGCCGGACTGGCTTCGCACCATCCCGGGGGCGACGCACACGTATCGGCACGCCGGCGTCAGCTACGTCATACCCGATTGGAACAACAAGGCGTACCTGCTATATTTCGCGGATCTGTTGGCGGCCTTGGGCCGACGGTACGACCGCAACGAACGCCTCGCCCTGGTGGAGATGTCCGGCTACGGCGATTTCAGCGAAAACCACAACGCGTTCATGCGCGACACGCTCGGAATCCCCGGGCCGGCACCGGAACTCAGCGAACGTGAACTCGGCTACTTCAGTCAGTACCGTGATCAGTACATCACCAAGGACTCGATCGCTTTCCTGGTCAATGCGAACCTGGCTGCCTTCCCCAACACCCAGATGATCGGCGCGATCGGCAACCCGGAGATCACCAAGCAGTTGTTCCGCGACAGCGCATTGCTGCGTGGACGCGCCAAACCTGTGGGCATCCGCGCCGACGGTCTCGGCGCGTTTCGCCCCATTCCGACCTGGGCGGCACACCGGGATTCGCGGTATGTGCAGATGCGCGACCCGATCGTGGATGTCGTGGCCAACAGATTCCGCACCGCCCCGATCGTCACGGAATGGATCCCGAATCCGCCGCCGACCACCAACACCGATTATTACCTTAGGGGCCTGCGCGACGTGGTGAACGACCACGTGTCGATGACCGCCAGCACCGGTTTTCCACATCAACTCAACGACGACCCGATGCCGCGGGATCAGTTCGATATGTGGTCGAGGGCCAACAAGTTCAGCGGCTATCGCTACGCCGTCGTCGGCATCGGGGGGCCCGAGGCGGTGCCGTCGTCGAGTCCTGTCACGCTCAATTTCCGCTGGACGAACTTCGGCTCGGCGCCGGCCTACGAACGATGGCAACCCGAATACGAGGTCGTGTCAGCATCGGGCCAGGTGATACGGACCCTGCCGGCCGGTGTCGATCTGCGCAGCCTGGTCGCAGATCAACACTTTCAGGACATCGCCGACGTGCCGGCAGCCAAGTCGGTAGTCGACGTCGTCACCGTCGAGAAAGGGCTTCCCCCAGGCCGTTACACGGTGCGGGCGCGCGTCGTATGGCACGAGCACAAGCCAAACGCCTCCAACACGGTGGACTTTCCGCCCATGCAGCTGGCGCAATATGGACGCGACGGTGACGGCGGCTACCCGGTCGCGGCGTTCACCGTGCAGTGAGCCGCGACGTCGACGTGCGCGGCCAGTCCGCGCGGATGAGGCTCCACAGCGCGTGGTCACGCCGCTGACCGCCCACGCTCATATAGCTGCGCATCACGCCTTCACAGACGAATCCCAACCGCTGCGCTATGCGCGCCGTCGCCGTGTTTCCCTTCGCGATGGGCGCCGTAATGCGTTCCACCCCGAGGTCCTCGAACAGGTAGGCGATGACGAGTTGTACGGCGACGGTCCCGACACCATCGCCCGCGTGCCGCGAAGCAACCCAAAGCCCGAGTTCACTTCTGCAGTGGAACAAGTCGATCCATGCGTCGCACTGGCCGGCAAGCCGACCGTCGACCTCGATCACGGTATGCAGGCCGCTGCGGTTACGCATACGCCGCCGCGCGGAAACGCACTCGCGCAACCAGGCGCCGCGGGTATGACGGTCGGGCCAGCTGAGTTCGGAGTGATCCCAGAACGGTTCGATCAGTTCCTGGTCGGCCAGCCGGATCCGGCGCCACTCGCCGGCGTCGGCGAAGCGAGGCGTCCGCAAAGTCACGGTCGTACCGCAGCGCGTCACGCCACAAAGAGTCGGTGCCGCACCCAGAATGCGCTGCGCCCGCGACGTCGGCGCCCAACTCATTGCTGCGGCAATCGATCGACGTCGACCCAGCGGCCCGCCAGCGTTGGAAGCCGAGATGTCACCTCCGGCAACAGATCCGGTACCGTCAGCAGTACCACGTCCGGCTCGGCGTCGACCAGCGCGTCAGGTGAGATGATCGGGATGTCAGTGCCCGGCATTCTGCGGCCATGCTTGGCCGGCGATGCGTCAGCAATGCGTGCCACCAGTGCGCTGTCCAACCCTGCGCGCGCGAACAGCGCAACCGCCCGCGATGCCGCCCCGTACGCGTAGACCCGGCGGCCGGCACAACGCTGTGCCTCGAGCCACGACCGCAGCAACCGCGTGTGTGCGTCCGCAGCATGTTGCAGGGATCCCACAAATTCGGGGCGCAGCACCGGCGCGTCGGCCGTCAAGATTTGGCGCACTGCCGCGTCCGGTTCGATGTGGCCATGCACCGCAGCCAACAGCACGGTGCCGCCGTACAGATCGAACGACCACGACGTCGCTACCGACATGCCCACAGCGGTGAGCAGGCGCACCAATGCCGGCATCGAGTAGTACGCGAAGTGACCGTGCCGTAAGGCATTCCACTGCTGCTGCGCGACGATCGTCGACAGCGCGTGGTACTGCAGCAGTAGCACGCCGGTGGGCGCCGTCGCGGCCGCCCGCTCTCTGATCGCGGCGCGCTGATCGGGTTCATGCATGATGCCGAAACAATCCACAACCACATCGGCCGGGTCAGTTGTCGCCGTGAATCCTTGCTGCGCAAGCAACGGCAGCCAGCTGCCGCCGTGCGGACTGCCAAATTCACGGACGGTCGAACCGGACAGCCATTGCTGCACGCAGTTCACTGCCTCGACGGCCTGATCCTTGAGCGCCTGCGGTTCTACTCCGCGGGGCTCAGAGCTGGCGGTGTCGTCCTGCGCGAGCTGCGCCAAACCGCAACCGGCGCATAGCAGCATCGCCAGGGGATGCGAGGCCTCATCGGGCCGTACGGGCTGATCCGCCGGCGGGAAGCAGTCAGCGGCCGGCACCGCGCCGAGGTCCAGTACCTGCGTCAACTGCCCGTCTCCGCATGCCCGGCATCGGGTTTCGGGTCGAGTCATGGCAGCATGGCTCCATGCACATCGAACAGGCCGGCCTGAGCGGTGTCGCTGTGTTTGTGCCACAGCCCCGCCGTGACAACCGCGGTCTGTTCACCCGTACCTTCGACGCCGAACTCTTCGATGCCTGGCTCGGTGTGGCGGGTGCCTCGGCATCGTTCATCCAGGACTCGCCGTCCCGCTCGAGGCGCGGGGTGGTCCGGGGTTTGCACGGCCGGCGAGGCCGCGGCGAGGCCAAGCTTGTCCGCTGCGCCCACGGCGCGGTCTATGACGTGTTGGTGGACGCCCGGCCGGAATCGCCGACGTTCGGCCGACATGAGGCGTTCGTCCTGGACGACAACGACTTCCGCCACTTGTACGTGCCGCCGGGGCTGCTGCACGGATTCCAGGCGCTTACCGAAACCGCGGACGTGTGCTATCGCATCGACCGCGCGCACGACCCGAGCGATGACGTGGCCGTCGCATACGACGACCCGGACCTGGCCATCGACTGGCCCCTGCCGGTCACGGTGGTCTCGGACCGGGATGCCGCGGCGGGCAGCTGGCCGCAGTTTGTCAGCAGGCTGCGCTGACACGGCGCATCGTCTCGTCGATTCGTGCGGCATCGCGCAGATACTGCAGCCGCGCCAGCCGGGTGAACTTCTGCTCGAAGTCGCTTCGCGTCAATCCATATTCGGTATAGGCGTGGTAGAGCTCGGCGGCGCCGTCGGCGATCGACAGGTGGGCCTGGAAGCCCAGTTCCTTGCGGGCCCGGCTGAAGTCCACCCGATAGGACCGCGGGTCGGGTCCGGTTTCGCCAGTGATCATCAGAATTGACTCCGGGACGGCGTCGACCACCTCGTGCGCGATCTGGGCCACCGTCACGTTGTTGGACTCCGCGCCGATGTTGAACGCCCGGCATGAGATCGACGCGACCGGAGCATCCAAACAAGCGGTAAAGGCACGGGCGATGTCGACGGCGTGCACCAGAGGACGCCACGGGGTGCCGTCGGAGAGCACCCGCACCACCCCGGTCAGCACGGCATGGCCGACCAGATTGTTCAGTACGATGTCGGCGCGAGGACGCGCAGAATAGCCGAAAGCAGTCGCATTACGCAGAAATACCGGCGCAAACCCGCTATCGGCGAGCCTCGCGACGTCGTCCTCGACACGCACTTTACTAATGGCGTAAGGCGTAAGCGGGCGCAGCGGCGCCTCCTCGTCGACAAGATCGTCGCCGGCCGCCCCGTACACCGAGCAGGTGGACGCATAGAGAAACCGGCGCACGCCGGCCTCCCGGGCCAGGCGCGCCAGCCGTACCGATGCCCGATGGTTGATGTCGAACGTGACCTCCGGATCCAACGCGCCCAAGGGGTCGTTGGACAGCGCCGCGAGGTGAACGACCGCGTCGAAACCCTCGAGCTGCACGAGTGACACGTCGCGAAGGTCGACCGCCAGATTGGGCACCTCGGGCGGCGGTCCGCCGAGAACGCAGGCATCGAAGTAGCCGTTGTCCAACCCGACGACCTCATGGCCGGAGCCCTGCAGCACCGGCACCATAACCGTGCCCAGATAGCCTTGGTGGCCGGTCACCAGAACCTTCACGCGGTATGCCCTTCCACGAACCGAACCGTCGCCTTCTCGACGACGAACGCCTCTGCGTGTTGGCTGCGGCACTGCACTCCGCGCAGTCGCGACAACCCGGAAAACGTTGCGTCATCGAACCACTCCCGGGCAGCCTGCGACGGGTAGTGCTTGTGCAACAACCGCACCTTTTCCTCAATGGTGCTGGTATCCAGGGGATGAAACAGGTTCGGCGTCGGGCTGTCGGTCTCCCACTTGACGATCTCGTAGCCCAGCGTTAGGTGATCGCGGAACTCGGTGGGGACGAGCTCGGCGAGAGTGCGGTGGTCTTGATGGGCGTCGTGGCGTTGGGTCGCGAATACCAGATCCGGTTCGCAGGACTGACGAAATAGGCTGAGTGCGTTCTTGATTCGGTCCCAATATGCGGGTGCTCGACCGTCGGGCACGTCGAGGATGGTCAGAGCCACCGTTGCCTGCGGGCAAAACGCGGACAACGCATCTCGCTCCTCGGATTCACGGGGGGTACCGGCACCCGACAGGACCAGCGCGTGCACCCGAAGCCCCGGATTGGACCGGCTCAGCGTCAGCAACGTGCCCCCCATTCCGATGGCGATGTCGTCACAATGTGCTCCGAGCACTGCGATCTCGCTGACACCGGCCTGCAATGCGATCACGACGCGACGCTCTCCCACAACATCCATGGCCGTTCGCCCCGCCGGTATCCGGCGTCGAGTTCGGCCCGTTCCTTGAAGGTGTCGGCCGGCTTCCAGAACCCGACATGCCGGTACCCGTAGAGCCGGCCGTCGGCGGCGAGCTTGCCGCAGACGTCCTCGACCAGATCGCAGTCTTCGGTCAGTAGGTCGAGCACGTCACGGGACAGTACGAAGAACCCACCGTTCTCCCAGATGGGTAGCTGCGACACGGGGGTGATGCCGGTGACGGTTCCCGAATCCGCGAGATCCACGCAGTGAAACGATGATTGCGGTGGCACCACCAACATGGAGGCGGCCGCCCCCGACTCCTTTACCTTCTCGATGATCGTGTCCATCGGGGCGTCGGTGAGGACGTCAGCGTAGTTGGCCAGGAAGTAGTCGTCGTCGGCCACGAAATGACTCACCCGCCGGAGTCGTTCACCGATGGGTGATTCCGGTCCGGTGTCGACGAATGTGATTGTCCAGTCGCTGATGTCGGACGTCAGCAGCTCCACCTCTCCGTCCCGGATGACGAAGTCGTTGGACACCGCCTCCTGATAGGTCAGGAAGTAGTTCTTGATATGCGCCGCGCCGAAGCCGAGGCACAGGATGAAGTCCTTGTGACCGAAGTGCGCGTAATAGCGCATGACGTGCCATATCAGCGGTCGTGGCCCGATCATCTGCATCGGCTTGGGAATCATGTCGTCGGAGCCGTTGCGCATCCGCATTCCGTACCCACCGCAGAAGAGCACTACCTTCATGGCGCAATACCTCTCGTTGGTTCGACGATGTGCAGATTGGGCAACGGGTAGACCAGTCGGGCGCCCCACTCGGCGGTATATGCCAACTGGTCCGTGATTTCGGTTTCCAGATTCCAGGGCAGCACCACGATCATGTCGGGACGGTCTTTGTCGATCCGCTCGACCGGATGGATCGGGATGCGGGTTCCCGGCGTGAATTTGCCGTGCTTGTACGGGTTTCGGTCCACGGTGTATTCGATAAGATCCGGCCGGATGCCGCAGTAGTTGAGCAGTGTGTTGCCCTTGCCCGGCGCGCCATAGCCAACGACGCGCTGGCCTTGGGCCCGCGCATCCAGCAGGAACCGCAGCAGTTCATGGCGCACCCGCTCAACTCGGCGGGCCAGCGCGACGTAACCGGTGACGTCGTGCAGACCGGCGTGCTCTTCGGCGGCCAGCACCGCGGCGACCCGGCGGGTGGGCTGGCCCGCCGCCCCTTCCGGCCTGGCCCACAGCCTGATGGACCCGCCGTGAGTTTCGATGGTCTCCACGTCGACGACGGTCAGTCCAGCGGTCGCCAGGGCGTGGGCCGCCGACGCCACGGTGTAGTACTGGAAGTGCTCGTGATAGATGGTGTCGAACTGAGCGAACTCGACCAGGTTGAGCGCGTGATGCACTTCGATCGACAGCCAGCCGTCGTCGCCGAGCAGGATGCGCAACGCGCGAGTGAAGCCGAGCAGATCCGGAATATGGGCGTACACATTGTTCGCCACGACGAGGTCGGCCGGGCCGTGTTCGGCGACGATATCTGTTGCTGTGCGCTCATTGAGAAACGCAGTCACGGTAGGCACGCCCCGCGCGGCCGCCGCGGCGCCGACGTTCACCGACGGCTCGACCCCGAGACACGGCACCCCCGCGTCCACCACGTGACCCAACAGGTAGCCGTCGTTGCTGGCGACCTCGACGACAAGCGAGTTGCGGCCCAGGCCAAGCCGCTCGATCGCCCGGCCCGCGAATTGGCGGGCATGTTCCACCCAGCTCTGCGAATACGACGAAAAATAGGCGTATTCGGTGAAGGTTTCCTCTGGCGTGATCAGCGCCGGAATCTGCAATAGCAGGCAGTTCTCGCACAGCCTAAGATGCAGCGGATATGTGGGTTCAGGCTGGTCAAGCTCATCGGCGGTCAGGAACCTCTCGCAGGGCGGCGTCGCGCCGAGATCAAGCACACTCAGCAGGCGATCAGTTCCACACAGCCGACAAAGCATACCTAGGCCTTCGCTCTCTTTCGAGATACTGCAACCAGCATTTCCGTAGAGTCGACGCACGAATGGCAACCCCGCGACACCGCAGCGCCCAACTCTGGGCGGTAGGTTAACAGACAATAGCAAACTTGGTTGATTTAGCTATAGTTCCACGCGACCGATGGTGGCGCGACATTGCTGAATCGCATCGCTCGGCACGTCGCGGTTGCTTGCCTCGGTGCACCCAGAGAAGCCCGAGAAAGGCTTGTTACCAAAGTGATAGATGATTTCTTTGTGAAATAAGTGACGATCGGGAAAGCTCGACAGCAACATCGCGCTTAACCCCCGAGGGAGCCGTCATGTTGCGCCTGCGTCCGACCCTCGCGTCCGCGGCGGCGGCAGCTGTGGTGGCGGCCGCAACTGTCGGTGTCGACACGACACCTTTCGCGCTCGCCGCGGATTCGACGGCGCTGGAGAGCGAGGCGATGAGTGTCGCGCCTGCTGGAGGGGGCTCCAGCTACGCCGATACCAGCGCGTCGGGCGGGCAGGCCTTGGGGTTATGGTCGAATTCGACCGCCTCGGCCACCGTCTCATTGCCCGATTCGGCTCGGGTGCTGGTGCGCGCGAAAGGACAGAAGTGCCGCGGCGCGCCGAGCATGCGTATCACCGTCGATGGCACGACGATTGGATCGACAAGCGTCAATGCCACGTCGTGGGCCGACTACACGGCATCGGCCAACATCCCGGCCGGTCTCCATACCATCAGCGTCGCGTACACGAACGACTACCGATCACTGGTCTGCGATCGAAATCTCCTGCTGGACACGGTGACAGTGGTAGCAAGCGCTCAGGCAACGTCGTCACCCACGACAACACCGACCACGACACCGCCGGGAGGTTCCGCGTCGCTCGGCGCGGTTATCCCGTTCGCCGCAGCTGATGTCAACAATCCCAAGCGCGGTCAGTACGAGAACCTCGGCGTTGGCCTGTTCCCGCAGAGCCAACCCGCGCAAAGTTCATATCCCGCCTGGCCCAAGGCATTTGACGCCGGCGGCCGTTTCGAGTGGAAGGATCTACAACCGGCCGATTCGCGAACGTTCAACTTCACCCCGATCGACAACGCGATCGCTGCGACAGCCGCGCAGGGCAAGCGGTTCCATTTTCGCGTCATGTCGTTTGCGTCATGCTGTGAGACGTCCTATCCCAACAACACCAACGTCTCGGTTCCCTCATGGCTGCGTGCTACGGCGGGTGCGACCAAGGATTACGTCAAGAACGGGATCACCCACGTCATCCCGAACTGGGACAGCGGGGCGTATCTGACGGCCGCCGAGAACCTGATTGCCGCACTGGGCAACCGCTACAACAAGGACGAACGCGTCGAGTGGTTCGAATTCTCCGGCTACAGCGATTTCAGCGAGAACCACAACGCATTCATGCGTGACACGCTGGGCATCCCGGGCCCATCACCGTCGAATAGCGTGGCGTCGCTTGGCTACTACAGCCAGTACCAGGACCAGTACATCACGAAGGCCTCGATCGCCCGACTGGTCAATGCGACGCTACGGGCTTTTCCCGACACCCAGATTCTGACCACCGCACAGAACGCCGAAATCGTCAAACAGGCGATGCGCGACAGCCCTGAACTGTCCGGGCTGGCCAGACCGGTCGGCGTGCGCGCCGACTGCCTCGGAGTCTACGAACCGGCGCAGACCTGGGCCGTCAACCAGTGGTCGTATTACGTACAGAACAACGACCCGATCATCCCGGTGCTGCTCAGTAGATGGCGCACCGCGCCCGTGGTCACCGAGTGGTGCAACTTCGCGCCCAACGGTAACCAGGCGCTGTTCGACAAGGCCGTCAAGGACACCGTCAACTACCACGTATCGTTGCTCTCCAGCACGGTTCCGACGTATGAGGGTTCGACCACGATGCCCGCCGATATCTATGCCCTGTGGGCGAAGGCAAACAAGTTCGGCGGCTACCGCTACGCAATGACCGCGGCCACACTGCCTGCCAGCGCGACGGCCGGAAGTGCGGTACCGCTGTCGGTGCGGTGGACGAACTTCGGGAGCGCACCCAGCTACGACAAGTGGAAAGTCACCTACGAGATCCGCGACGTAGCAGGAACTGTGCGGCAGGCGGTCGAATCCTCATTGTCGTTGCGGGAGCTGGCCGCCAATCAAAACTACACCGCAACCTCGCAGGAACCGGCGCCGCAATCGGTCGACGACTCCGTCACCCTGCCCACGGCGGGCCTAACGGCCGGCACGTATTCGGTCGCGGCGAAGGTGATGTGGGACGAGCACAAACCGGCTGGCACCAATGCCGTCAGCATGGCACCGATGAATCTCGCGCAGGAGGGTCGCGACGCGAGCGGCGGATACCCGATCGGCGTCATCGAGATTGGGTGATCGTCGATGCCAGTCCGCTTGCGGGATTTCGGCGAGTTGGTTGCGGTGAGAGCAATGTGGTGAGCGAAACTAGACGCGCCGAAATCACCTCGCGGTTCTTACCAGCCGGGCATACGTCGCAGTATGGCCGAACTGCAATTGGTCGCTACTGACAGACCCGCAAATTGGTGTCTTCCACCTGCATACCCGTTGAAACGCCTGGTGCCAGCGCATCCCGACGTCACGACTGCGCTTTGCCCCTTGCGCTAGCAAACACGAACGAACACAATGGGACGGGTAGGGGTTTGCCAATTCGCCTATACGGGGGAAGACGATGTTTCGGTGGAAGCGCAAGGTCGCTGCTGCAAGGCATGATTCGGACGCTGCACCACAGCACGTCGATAGAGGCGATGCCGACGGTGATGCTTGGGCTGACTTCTTCGACCCGTACAGCATCACTGTTTCCGTCGACGCCGGCGACAACACCCTGATGGTGGATTTCACCAAAATTTTCGACCGCATCACCGAAGTATTCGAGCGGTACGACATGTCAGGCCACCCAGTCGGTTTGGTAGACATCGCCGACAACGAAACGTGGTCAGCGATGCTGGCGTCAGGATTCTGCGACGACCTCTGCCAACACATGGCCGCCTCGGCGGCCATGATTGTGCATCGACGATATCCGGCGGCCCGCGACATGCCGATGGATCACCGGTTGGACATGGCCGTCGAGACCACGGGGTTCACATGGACCCATCCCGGTGAAAGTCTGACGCTCGCCAAACAGATCGTCGCCGACCATCTCCGCAACAGGGTGCAGACCTCCTATGGAGTCGCAGTCCTTGCCGACTGCCGGCATCCGGGCAGGCCGCTGTGCGAAATGCTGCAATCCACCTTCGAAGTGTGCATCGCCGCAATCAGCGTCGCATCCGCTCTACCGCGACGGGTAAGACCACTTCGCACCCAATGTGATTGGGAACTTTCCCCATCCTCGCGAGACTGCAGTTGTCGTGGAAAGGTACGAGTAGCGGCCACGATAACTACAGTCTCGAGAGTGCCGCCGCCGTGCAAGTAGCGGCACTTCACGGGTCACGGACACACCGCCGGCGCGTCGTCTCGGACCGCGCGATCCGCGGGCAGTGTGTAGGTGACGACCGCTTCCGCCTCTTCGGGGCCGCGGTTCATCACGACGTGGGGCACTGGGGTACGGCCGCTCTTGACCGTGCATACACATGTGGCGCAGGCCGATTCGCGGCACACGTACGGCACTTCGAGGCCGTTGT
The DNA here is from genome assembly GCF_002838065.1 of Mycobacterium hubeiense. Taxonomy (GTDB): domain Bacteria; phylum Actinomycetota; class Actinomycetes; order Mycobacteriales; family Mycobacteriaceae; genus Mycobacterium; species Mycobacterium hubeiense. The sequence continues at coordinate 24,478 of NZ_PIZU01000053.1, forward strand.
CGAGCAGGACATCGAGCAGCGGCGTATCGGCCGGCCAGTCGAAATCGTAAGCCCGGCCCTCGAACTCGACATAGAGCGACTTCAACCTGCCACCTCGATGCGGCTCGCCTCGACCCGCCGCGCATTGGCCGTCAAGGCCAGCAGCTGCGCCGCCACCTCGCGATGCCGTTCGTACGGCAAGAAATGCCCCGCGTCCTGGAAGACGACCACGCGGCTGTTCGGCAGATAGTCGGCGATCCGATAGGCATGTGCGGGCGACGTCAGAAAGTCCCTGGTGCCCGCCATGACGATCGCGTCCAGATCATGGAACGCGGCCAACGCGTCATATCGGTTGTGCTGCAGGATCGATCGGCCGAGTGCCGCGACCGTCCGCGGGTCGGCCTGCGCCGATTGCAGCACGGCCCGATTCAGGTCGTACCGCCGCGGACTCTTCCCGAAGCCGCCTCGGGCGCCCTGCCGGACAAGGAACAGCGGTTTGCTCGGCGTCCTGAGCCGCCCCGCAAGCATCAGCGCCATTCCCAGCAGAGCCTCCATCCCCCGGACCCGGCGCAGCGCACCCAGGAGATGGCCCGCGCTGGTTGCCACGAACGCCACACCCGTTGTGCGCTCCGCGACCATCTGCGGATGACGCTGAGCCAGCGCCATCAGCGTCATACCGCCGAGAGAGTGGCCGCCGAACACGATCCGGCCCCGCGGCACCACATCACCGATCACCGCGGCCAGGTCATCGGCGAGGTGCTCGATCGACGCCACTAAAGGGCGGAACGAATTCCCGTGCCCCCGATGGTCATACGCGAGCACTCTAAGGGATGGGTCGGCTTCGACCATCGACGCGGCAACGGTTTCCCAGATACGGCCGGACAGCGTCCAGCCGAGTGTGAGCACCACTGTGACATCCGCTTCGGGCGAACCCCATTCGGTGACGTGGACCCAGCCGTCGTCGACGATTACCCGACGTTCGCGTCCCCCGGGTGATTTTGGCGTAGTTGGTTGCGCTGAGCGCAACCAACT